>JBGALO010000012.1:0-190845 GCA_044223825.1 Cyclobacteriaceae bacterium
TCATTAAAACTCTTTTCATTGGTCAGCAACAGGAACCCACCATCGTTTGTGGTAAAAATGGACGTGTTGTCCGGGAGACTATTCCCCAACTTGAGCGAAAGTGGCTTCTGAAAAAGTGGCGGTGGTAATGTGGTAATCGAGGGAAAAAGAGGATCCCTAAGCTTAGTGATGTACACATCTGACTGCTTTGCCGAGGTAAGGCTGTACGTCATTCCGCTAATAAAATAATCCGTAGCCCCCGAAGACACTTTCACCGAAACCGAGCTCAGAAATTCGTCAGAATTCGGATCTCCAATGGTATATTCATTGGAATTCGGACTGCCGAACTGCCCAATGCCATACACCCAAAAATTTTGGTTTGGCGTCGGCTGGCCCGCAACATTTTTGTTGGAATAGCCAAAAACATAATACTGGGTCGGGCTGATTTCAATGACCTTAACAGCTGCATCATAGGTACCGGGACCGTATGCACGCGCCCATGAGCTTGGATATTGTACCAGCGTTGATGTGAACCGCAAATGCACTGCATCGCGCTGATCGTTTGCGAGCGAACCTGCCTTCAAAGTCGTGTTGCTGCTGGAGCCCGCCACGATATACCCATTCGAAATTACCGATACGGTTGAAGCATCCTCATCAGTACCCGGGGTGCCGAGTGTAACAGTCGTGCTATCGATCTTAATTCCGTCAAGTGTAAACGTCATCAACATGATGTCTCTGTCTGTTGGCGTCGTGTACGTATTGCCAACCGCGACCAGGGAGTTACCTCCGAACGCGAGTTCGATGTCACGCGCTTCTTCGTTGTTCGCGCCACCAAATTTCCTTTCCCAGATGATATTGCCTTTGGCATCGGCTTTCACAAGATACCACTGACTTGTTTTTTCAGCGCCGCTGGGTTTAGTAGTTCCAAATAATATGAATGTACCATCCGGCAACGCGACAATGTCATCGCCAGTCTGATCCCCGTCACCACCATAGAACTTGACAAAATAACTCTGATTTGGGTCATTCAGCGTTGCGCTGCTGTCACATCCCCACATCAGCAGATTCGAAATAAAAATGGCAAAACAAATCGGTAGAATTCTCTTCATTTCGCCATCCTCCTTTCTTCTCTTTCAATCTTCCTCGAAAGGCTTTTAGTCTTGGCCTTTTTCACTTTGCGTGGATCATAAATCGGTCGGATGAATCCGAACGAAAGTGAAACATTGTCCAGGCGGAACAAATCTGATGCGTAACGATACTTCGTGACATTTCCAGACATGAAGTAATTGGGATTTCCGATCTGTGCTGCGTTGGCCTTCGAAGGATCCTGGTAATAGATCATGCTTTCATTTGCCATGTTGGAAAGACCACCCATGTATCGCAGGTCAACATAAAGAAAATCTTTCCCCCACTTGTACTTGACTCCACCGCCGATAACAAAAGACCGATTCCACTGATTGCGCTGATATGTTACTGTTTCACTCGGGCCCTCTGCAAGAAGCTGCGATCCCGTGGTTTTCACATCGGTGAAAAGCATCAGGTTATTAGCTGAGACAAGATAATTCAACGCAACACCAGCATATCCGAATGGCCGAATGTTTCCTTTATCATGAGCGTACTTCAAATAGAGGGGTGCATCAATCCAGTTCTGACTTGATGTAATCTCTGAACGATCTCCATCGGCGATCACATCGACTCTTGTTCGCGTGAACCCACGGGTTGCGAAGTTTAGTTCAACTCCCACACTGAAGTTATCGTCAATGTTCCAGTCGAGACCTGCGCCTCCCTGAAACCCGATTTTCAGGGTATTCTGAGACTGCAGATTGTAGGGCTCGGTACTTACCGTGTAGATGGGTCGATAAAATGAAGTGTTCAGCCCAAGCCGGAAATGAGGCGTAAATATAGGCGTAGCAGTGAATTTTTTACTCAGGTAAACCACATCGATGGGATCTTTATCTTCAGTCGCCACGTATTCGGGGTCCACTTTGAGCAGCTTGAGGTACGAGTCATCCGCTGCAATAGGATTATCCAGGATCAGATAGGCCTGGCACAATAACAAATAGGCACGCACGGTGTTCTCTTTTGAAAGTCCCTCCTCGGGACACCGTCCGAGGATGGAAGGGATCGAATAAAAATGTCCGGCACTGAATTCGGACTCTGCATGCGTTAGTGCAAGATCACAATCACTACCCTGGGCACGCAACAGGTGCGTGCAGGAAAAAATAAGGAGTCCCGCAATAAGAAATGGGGTGGCTTTGCTCATCAAAAATCACTTATCAATAGACTCTTACATGTCGACTCGTATCCAATTCCGTTGCCTACATATATTTCCCATTCCTCCTTTGTCATGTTACGCTTCAACTTTGGACAGATCTGCTCGGCAAGTGACTTTGGATCCGTCTGCCATACCCTCACCTCACCATTATTACATGATGCAAGCAGATAGTCTGATCCTTTGGTGAAGGCGAGTCTCCAAATATTGCTGTTGTTAATATCCATCACAACAGGAAGATCCTCCTCTTCGTGATCGACAACCCACATTTGCAACTTCTTATCGTATCCTGCGCTCGCCAACAACAATCCATCAGGGCTGAACTCAACATCTGAAACTCCTGCATTGTGGCCCCTTAATTCTTTCTCAATCTCCTGGGTTTCATAATTGAACAACTTTACTGACCCTTTCCACTTTGAGTCTTTGTCCATGAATTCGGTGCCATAAGCGAGTATCGGTTTATGCGGGTGGAATGCCACTGATAGTACACGCACTTGATTCACCGACTCGTCGAACTTGAGTTCGAACGCGTTGGTCTGAAGATTCATCATGATGAGCTGACCAGTCGCAGCAGCGCCCGCCATCCAGTTTCCATCCGGACTGATATCAATTGTCTTGATCTCATAAGGAAGGGTTGCGAGCACACGACCTTGTCCCGTCACGTGGTTGGTAAAACGCACCGTTCTGTCAGCGCCCACGGAGAGAAACCCAGAATTGTCCGGGAGAAACTTGATATCCTTGACATAGCCCTTATGCCCTGTTACCAGGCCAGGTTTTTCGCCCGGCTTGTCGAGGTGAAAGATCTGAATAGTCGCAGAATCGCTTCCTACCACCAGGAACTTCTCATCCTGGCTCAACGCAAGCACCTGGTTAGGATATGGGTTGAAATCGACCAGATTATCTGCCGTAAGTTTTTGATAGTCTCCGCGGAAAATGCGTCCGTCATTTCCGGTTGTATAGAACGAAGTTCCGGACTTAGACACGGCAAGGGCAAACATCTTATTCTTAAGATTGCCGGGTATCTTAACCTGGTTATAATTGAAGTTCTCTGACAGCTTCGCAATCGAATAATACAGTCCTTTGAAAACGTACGGGTCATACTTATGACCATCGTACTTGGTATGGTACAAATATCCCTGCATCGCGAGCAAACCCGCGAGATCCTTGTCATCCATGGTAACTGACTTTGCTTCCATAGACTGCGCAACAGAAAGGTATAAAAGCCTGTTAGCATCGTCTCTGGCTTTTTGGGCGATCTCAGTTTGTTTGATGGCCTCTTCTTTCGCAGCGGTTTCAAGTTTTTGTGATGCAATTGCTTTCTGCTCCTGCAGTAACGCATTGCGGTATTGCGTCTCGGCTTCAGCGAGGGCGATCTTTGCTGCACGCAAAGCTTCTTCAACTTTTATGTTGGCTTCCTCTACTTGCTTCTGACGCTCAAGCGCGATTTTGGTCTGCTGATTGGCGATGTCGCGTTGCTTATCAGCCTCAAGTTTTGCAACGATCGCCTCTTGCTCGTTTTTAATCGCAAGGTCACGCTGTGCTCCAGCTTCGATGGACTGAATCAATCCGTACAACATGAAAAGCACAGCAATAACGGTGGCAGTTCCCAGGACGATTGATGTAACGCGTGCGCGCCGGAGCAATCGCCGCTGCAACATCTCCTGATTCTTCAACTCAGCCTCGTACGTAATGCGGCTCGTATCGAGGAACACAATCGCGCGTTCGAAGGCAACGTCATAGCGCTGCGCCCATACGCGTGTAGGCTTTTGCTTTTTCTGCCAGTTAAGTGCGAGCTGCAGGTCTGGTGGCCGCCAGAGTCCGGCTTTTCCAGTTTGATAAAGCGCAGCTGCATTCGATATCCGCTTGTACAAGCCAGCAGATTCGTATTCTTCTTCAACCCAGTTGGCCAAGCGATTCCAAATACGCATCAAGCTTTCGTGCGAAAGCTCGACGGTTGTGCTTCCGGTCAACGTAACGTGAACGCCGGGCATTAGGAACGATCGCCCCGTTCTCCTGAAATTGTCAACGACTTTTATGACTTCATCTTCGCTGACGCCTGCCAGCTCCGACACCAATTTTATCTTCGAAGGCCTTCTTAGGCCCTGGTTCTCTTCGTTCTTTTCGGTAATGCTTTTAAACAGAACTTCTGCAATCTCTTTTTGCTCAGTAGAGAGTTCTTCATACGCTTCGTTTGCGTGAAGCGATAACGCCTGACTTATTCGACCGATCGCATTGTAATGCCGCAGATCCATCGGTTCGCCGGGTTCCCGGTTGGCAACCCAATAGTCCCAGGTGCGCATCAACGCATGCTGCATGATTGGCAACTGATCCTGGTGATCGCTGATATCGCTCAGGATCCTTTTCACCAAACGAGATGTAATCTTACCGCCTCCCACCGCAACCGGGCCCTCAATGGCAAGCTTCCGCTCAGCGCGGTTCATCTGAGGCACGAGGTAATTGCTTTCGTTAATCATCCCCGTGAGGCCTGGAAATACAGTACACTCACCGATGAAATCAGAACGCATTGTCAACGCGATATATACCGGCACCTCACGTTGGTGCACTGCATTCAGGATCAGATTAACGTATTGGGAAGATTCATTGGAAGATTCTTCCGCCTGTTCCCGATAGCGCAGCAGCTCTTCAAACTGATCGACAAGGATAAAGATGTTCTCGTTCTCAAAGCGCTGCAAATACTGCGCGACTTCGCAAAGTCCTGTTGGACCGCTTAGCAGCACCGACTTGATTACGGCAGCTTGTATTGCTTTATCTTCCGGCTTGACCTTTCCCGAAGACTCAAGGTGATTGACGATCGAATCTGTGAGATTTTGAATCGGTGAACCTCCCGGACGAGTTGTAATTACCTGCCAGTTCGGACTGACGTCGGTCATAAACCCGCCATAGAGCACGGGCACAAGACCGCAGAACATCAAACTGGATTTACCGCTGCCCGAGTAACCCATGATGGTTACTGACCTGTTGCGCGATAGCTTTTGAAGTATTTCATCGACCTGCCCTTCGCGTCCGAAGAACAGTTGCGATTCTTCTATGCTGAACGGACGGAGGCCGGGAAACGGGTTAACGCCGATGATATCCAGTCCCTCTTCGGGGTGGCTGCTATCATCCATTAACTCTCCCGCCTGTACGGAATAATTCAGCATTGGGGCATTCTAGAATCAGAAAATTAACAAATTAACCTCGAACCCTTTACAGTAAACTTCATAGTTTAAAAAATCACGTCAAATGTGAGCCTGTGAACGGTTCAGTTTAAAAAATCCTTGAAATTTAGAAGAATTTAGACATATTCCAAAACGCGGTCGGCAAGCTTCACATTTTCGGCCAGAAGCTCATACAGCAAATCCTTGTTGATCTTCAAAAGGACGCATTTTTCAGTCGCCTGTAGGATGTTGGATTGGGCAAAACCGGGCAAAGCCAGCATTTCACCAAGAAATTGCCCAGGCGAGTATGCCCCTTTTTGCTCCCCATTGAGGTAATAATTGACTGTACCCTGGAATACGATATAAAAGTGATTGTTAGAGCGCTCATCCAACGTCATTGGCTGATTTGGAAGGACGGTCTGCTCCTCGGCGATGTCGGCAAGGAAAGAGAGGCTCAACCCGGATGTTCCCTTGAATATCTCCATTTCAGAAAGGAACATTACTTTATCAAATAGCATTGATTTCTCCTTCAGTACAATGATCTCATTGAGATCTCGCTCCAGATCTTCTCCGAGTCTCGCGACATTGACCGAATAGCCATCGCTGTCAACTTCGTTCAGCGCCCATGCAGCCATCTCGCGAATGAGGGGATCTGGATTAAACAACTGCGCAATGAGATCAAGTGTAAATTCCGGGACCTTCAACAGGCCAATCTGGCGCAAAACACAGGTCTTTGTCCACCTATTCGTTTGGGTGAAGTCCCTGTTTATCAAAAACTTAAGCACCAATTTCTCATCGAGATCTATCCGGGGATAAAAGACTTCGAGTCGTTTGATGCGATCCTGCTCCGAAAGCTCGTCAAGCACGGGGATAACACGCTGCTTCAACTGTTCCGAAAGGAAAACATCAAGAAGCTCGATAGCGAACGCAGTTCCCTCTACTGTACCGCTCTCAATGTTCTCTTTAACAAGCTGAATAGAACGTGTATCGTATAGCATGGCCATAAGCATATACACGTGCTCGATATCGTTGGCAATCTCGGCACGCACCGCGTCTTTCACATGCTTGGCAAATCCTTCATTTCCGAGCTCATTGATGGCGCTCAGATTCCAACTGATATCTCCGATGTCGCTCTCGATCGCATACTTGATCCGGGAGATTTGAGCGATCCCTGCCTTGAAACCTGATTCACCCATCGCCAGCAACAGTCGCGAAAGGATAACCTTATCAGGATAATCAATCTTGTTCCACAGTAAATCCTTGGCACGCTGCCCTCCTATCCTGCCTATGATTTGTATGATAAGTATCAGGGTATGAGTCGATTGGCCGGACCTGTAGAAAGCGCTGTCCAATTGATTCAACGCCTTACCTCCGATCAGCACAAGCGCGCTCATCGCCTGATTGCTGTATTGGGGGTTGGAAAGGTTTTCAATCAATGCCAGAATCACCTCTGGACTGTTCTTTTTAATCGCTGTCTTGATAGCAGTGCTGCGAACCTTTGACTCAGGATCGTTCAGAAGTTCAATCAGAAATGAAGTGTATTCGTCCGTTGATGTGTGTAGCAGCAATTCTGCCGCATATTGCCGGTCGCCCGGATCTCCAGACCTCGCAAGCCGCATGATACGCGACTTGGTGATATCACCTCCACTATTAATAATCAGCTCGAGGTCATTCTTCGATAAAAGGTTCTTACTCGAGACATCGGCCTTTGTCGAATCGAAGCGGATGACATATTTGTCCGAGACCGATAACCCTTTGATTTCGTTCATTCTCCGCTGTGCATATTCACGTGTCTCCTCCTGGTCGTTTCTTATGAGATTATTTACCCACACGCCCATGTTTGACGGGTTAATTTTCTCCAGCAGTTTGTAGGCAAATACTGCAGTTCCGGGAGCGCCATGGAGAAGTCGTGATTCAAGCTTTCGCGTGATTTGTTCATATCCGATTTCCAGTTTGTCCGAGGAGGACTGAACGGTCTCGAGCTTCGAACGAATTTTTGCCTTGTATCCAGCGTACAATTTCCGGATTACCACAAAGTACAACCCGGCAAGAATGCTGATGAGGATCGGCATCCATACAATCTTGAAGAATGGCAAAGATGCAAAAGTGAAGATGAGAATACCGGCGATAAACCTCCCGCTTTCGTTTACGACACCTTCTACTTTCGACTGTATACCAAAGCGATATCGGCTATCAAGTGGGATGAATAACAATTTGAACATCGGGTTCTCCAATGAGTCCCGGATCATGTTATTGAACAAGCGGATGAGCGCCACAAACAAGAAGAAGTAGATAAACGCGCGGGGCGCCATCTCTGGTGTGTAGCCGAATCCAACGCCGGTAAGGCTTGCGCTGATCGCGAACACCCCTACTACCAAGGGCAATAATATAAGCGCTACCCGAATACCATAATTGCTCACAATTCGGTCGTTGACGAATGTCTGCATCACGAAGCTCAAGCCATAGATCGTCGCGTTGAAATACGCAAGGAAGTTGGTGAGCTCTCTTTGATTTGGATACTGGACCTTGATCAACTCTTGAAAAGTGAATTGACCGAAGATCAAGACGACCATTGATATGATCAGGAATACGGAAAGCAGTTTCGTGTATGGATCCGTCAGAACCTTGATCATTCCGGTTTCTTTCCTCACCGTCGTGTCAAACTCCCTCGGGTCGTTCTTTATCAAAGGGAATTTTACCGAAATAATGATAAAATGAACGGCTGAAGCAATGATGGCTAAAATGCAAATTATCAGATAGTTATCTGTCGCAGGAAAGAATACTGCTGTGATCGGAATGAGGACGTTCGCGAGGATAACTGCTATCAACTGACCCGTATCGATCCAACCGATAATCCGCTTGGATTGCTTGAAGTTGAAGAGACGGCCGAAGATACCCCAGTAGCTCAAAAGCAGGATCGCGGTCAGCGGACCCGTCATACAGAACATAAAAAATATGATCGGCTGCTGATATTCCGCCGGACCGTAGTGATATCCTACATAGAAAAATGCTGTTATCACCACTACCGACAAAATGGTCGAAGTCGTGAGGTTTGAAAATTTGATGATGTTCTGTGCATAGGAAAACACAAGGGTTGCTACAATGCCAAGCACACCCGACATAAGGAACGCCTTGTTCAACTCACCTCCGAGCGTGCTCAGGAAAAGTGACTCAGCCACAACACTGTATGTAGCCAGGAATATCCCCATAAAGAACCCGGCTCCAAGCATGAGCAATACTTGTACACGCTCTTCCGGGCGGACATTCAAAAAGCTTAGCAGCCGTTCAATCATTGGAGAAAGTTACGAGTTCGCATCCACAAACAAAAAAGACCAGCATCGCTGCCGGTCTTTTCTCTATGCTATGACGCTGATGTTATTTCTTCTTGGCCGCGGTCGAGTCTTTCTTCACACCACCGCCGGCTTGCTCCTGCTTGAATGCATCATTGAGTCCGGCCGTCACTTCTTTGCTGATGTCCATTGCTTTATTTGCAAAGAGCAAATCGCTCTGCTGATTATATTTCAGGACAACCTGAAGACCATTTTGCTCACCGTAGGTCTTCAAGAACTCGGTAACACGACGGTAGATTTCCTGATTGACTTTTTCCTGGTCAGCCAGCATTTCCTGTGAAAGGGTTTGCTGATACATCTCCAGGTTTTGGCGTTTCTTGGTAAGATCTTCTTCGACAGCCCGGGCTTGTCCGATCGTCAGTGTGCTGGCGCTACGCTGGTACTGCTCAAACTCACCTTGCAGACTCTGAGCACGGGTCTGAAGATCCTGGTCGAGCTTTTTGCCCTTCGCTTCCAATTTGTCCCTGTTCACTTTGAAGTAATCATAATTCTGAAGCACAGAATCGGAATAAATAAAAGCAATCTTTAAATCCTTGGGCAAGCCAGCGGATTGATGCTTTTGCGTGTTGGGTCCGGCAAAATGCAGGTAAAACAGCACCGCCACCGCAACGAGCAATACCGCATTCAGGATCAGGGAAAGGTTTTTCATAGTTGTTAATTAGGGCCGCAAATATATGCGAATTGCTTCCAAAGGCGCAAAGGCTCCAAAGATTATGAATCACTCCTTAGCTTATGCCATAGCCTTAGCTTAAGCATTAGCCTACGCCTCACTCCTTATACCACGTAGCGTACATCGGGTAATTGCGCGCAGTCCGGGTAATGACTTCACGCATCTCAGGACTGGTATCTTTAATTCTCTTTGCCGGAGTGCCGGCGTAAGTGCTGCCGGGTTCAATGATGGTGCCGGGCAAAACCACTGCGCCTGCCGCTATCACCGAATCTGATCCGACAACAGCGCCATCCATAACAATCGCACCCATGCCGATCAAGACGCGATCATGGATGGTACAGCCGTGAACAATCGCACAGTGCGCAATTGAGACATCACTTCCAATGTTAGTGGGAGCCTTCTGATATGTGCAATGTATCACCGCACCATCCTGGATATTGGTATTATTTCCAATTGTAATAGCGTGCACATCTCCCCGCACGACAGCGTTGAACCAGACCGTGCAGTTGTCTCCCATCACTACCTCTCCAACAACAACGGCTGTATCAGCCAGAAAACAATCTTTTCCAAACCTGGGTGTGTGCCCGCGCAGCGATTTAATAATTGCCATAATAGATAATGAACAAAGCTACTTCAATTTGTCGACTGACAAGTTGTCACAGAATTTCCAAAAGTCGTAAATTTGTGGCCTTGATTTGGTGAAATGAAGGAATTGATAGCGGATTTGGACATTATTCAAGAAGGAGGACCGATCTCCGTCTCTGCAGACAGCGATGGTGCTCACAAGGAAAACACTTCAGAGGTATCTCAGGCAGCCAACGCCGGACGAAAGCTTTACATCGAAAGCTATGGCTGCCAGATGAATTTTTCTGACAGTGAGATCGTCGCATCTATTCTAAAGAAATCCGGTTTTCAAACCACGACGGAAATTGGTGAAGCTGACGTTATCTTCCTGAACACTTGTTCGATTCGCGAAAAGGCAGAACAAACGGTGAGAAATCGTCTCACACATATCAACGGGTTCAAGAAAAATAATCCGCAATTGATGGTCGGCGTGTTGGGATGCATGGCCGAACGACTGAAGTCTAAATTCCTGGAAGAAGAAAAGATCGTTGATCTGGTCGCTGGTCCGGACGCATACCGTGACCTACCCCAACTCATATCGCAAGTTGACGAAGGTGATAAAGCCGTAAACACTTTCCTTTCGCGCGAAGAGACTTACGGTGATATTACGCCGGTAAGACTAAACTCGAATGGTGTCACTGCTTTCATTTCGATCATGCGCGGCTGTGACAACATGTGCAGTTTTTGCGTGGTCCCCTTCACGCGCGGACGCGAACGCAGTCGAGATCCGGAATCAATCGTAGCCGAAGCGCGCGACTTGTTTGCAAGAGGCTATCGCGAAGTCACGCTCCTGGGTCAGAATGTAGATTCATATAAGTGGAGCGCTGAAGAAAACAACAAAGCACGTCTTGAAAAAAAGGAAGTTGGCGGAATTGTAAATTTCGCGCAACTGTTGGAAAGAGTTGCGCTGGTTGACAAAGACCTACGCATTCGTTTTTCAACATCGCATCCGAAGGACATCACTGATGACGTGCTGCATACCATGGCACGGTACGAGAACATTTGCAAGTATATCCACCTGCCTCTTCAAAGTGGAAATTCCAGGATTCTAGAAATGATGAACAGAGGATATTCACAGGAATGGTATTTGAACAAGGTCGCGCGCATTCGGGAGATACTTGGGGAGGATTGCGGCATTTCATCAGATATGATTACCGGCTTCTGCACTGAGTCAGAAGAGGAACATCGCGATACGTTGTCAGTGATGGATCAGGTGAAATACGACTTTGCATACATGTTCGCATATTCCGAAAGGCCTGGCACACTCGCTGAAAAGAAGTTCAAAGACGATATTCATGAAGATGTAAAGAAGAAGCGTCTTGAAGAAATTATTGACAGACAAGGATCACATTCGCTTGAGCGGTACCAGCGCGATATCGGAAAAACATTCCGGGTACTCGTTGAAGGTTATTCAAAACGGTCTGACGAATTCCTGCAGGGCAGAAATTCAGCGAACAAGGTGATCGTGTTTCCGAAAGAAAATAAAAGAAAGGGTGAATACGTCGATGTACTTGTAGAGGGCTGCTCGAGGGCGACGTTGTTTGGTAAACTGGTTTGATAGTAATGGCAATCACTGAAAACGAAATACAAAGTGTAAAGCAAAGGTTCGGCATCATTGGAAACGCACCGATGCTGAATAATGCCCTGCGCGTGGCAATGCAGGTTGCACCAACGGAGATGACGGTGTTGATCACCGGAGAAAGTGGAAGTGGAAAGGAATCTTTTTCCAAGATCATCCACTCATTAAGTCCCCGTAAGCACGGACAATTCATTGCGATCAACTGTGGATCGATCCCCGAAGGCACGATTGATTCTGAGCTATTCGGACATGAAAAAGGATCGTTTACCGGTGCGCACGAATCGCGAAAAGGCTACTTCGAAGTGACTGATGGCGGTACCATTTTCCTGGATGAGATCGGCGAAATGCCGCTGGGAACACAGGCTCGTTTGCTCCGCGTATTGGAGAATGGTGAGTTCATAAAAGTGGGTTCGTCGAAAGTGCTGAAGACAGACGTTCGTGTGGTTGCCGCAACAAACGTCAACCTGATGAACAAAGTCGAAAACGGAAAATTCCGTGAAGACTTGTACTACCGACTCAACAGCGTTCCAATATTCGTCCCTCCCCTTCGAGAGCGCGGTCGCGACATTGAGTTGCTGTTTAGAAAATTTGCCTCAGACTTTGCTGAGCGTTACAAAGTGAAACCAATTTCGTTGACGGATGACGCGAAAGAAGTATTGCTGAAATACCGGTTTCCCGGAAACATCCGCCAGTTGAAGAACCTCGTGGATCAGATGTCCGTGCTGTCAACTGAAAGCAAGGAGATAACATCTGATATGTTGCAACAATACCTGCCACGACAAACCAGTTTACCAGCCTTGTATCGTGACGAAACCACACAAGACATTTCGGAGAGGGAAATACTTTACAAGGTGTTGTTTGACATGCGCAAGGATATGAATGAGTTGAAGCGCATTGTCCTTGAGAGCGTCGGTAATCCTGCGAACGCAGCGCAGATCATTAAAGACAACCCAGGCCTGTTCTCTGAAGTGCAGCCTGCGCAAGAGCCATCAGATGCGCCCGTTCTTCTGAACATCAATGGCGCTAGCAACCAGGGCAACGCAGAGCACGACGAAGTTCAGGATATCAGCCACGAATCGGAGGACGAATCGTTGTCAATCGAAAAGAAAGAGAAAGAACTGATCATGCGCGCTTTGCGCAAGAACAATAACAAGCGCAAATATGCGGCACGTGATTTGGGAATATCCGAAAGAACTCTCTACAGGAAAATCAAAGAATACGATCTTGAAGATTAGCATTCCCATTCTGTTCGCAGCGCTTGCTGTCGCCCTCCAGGGCTGCGGTGTTTATTCGTTCTCAGGAGCAGCGACCACCGCGAAAACAATCGCCATCGATCCGTTTTTTAACAACACAGATCTCGCACCAGCAAACATTGGTCAGTCCGTCACCAACAGAGTAAAAGATTATTATCAACAGAACTCGAGCCTTCGTGTAGTTCCAGAAAATGGAGAATTGCATATCGAAGGCGTTGTTTCTGAATACAGGATCAACCCGATTGCACCAGTTGCCAATGCAGATCCGAACGTACCGCAGGTAGCGGCCCTGTCGCGTCTCACCATTGCCCTTAAAGTCACTTATGAGGACACGATAGAGCCTAAAAACAGCTTTAAGGACCGGTCGTTTTCCTTTTACGCTGACTTCGACAACAACCTGAATTTTACCACCGTCCAGGAATCACTTGAAAAGAAGATCCTTGATCAGATCCTGATCGATATCTTCAATGCGACGGTGGCTAACTGGTAGTCTTTCGGGCTGCAAGAATCTAGAATCTAGAATCCAGAATCTAGAATCCCCTCCCATTTCAAAAGTGCCCCACCCATTGCCATTGTCACTCGCTTGTAAGCTGTCCCAATTTCAACTAGATTTACCTACCTACTACCAAGTTTCCCCCCATGGATTCGCCCGGGTTTCCCTCGCTCGTTCAGAACTTTACCGACCTCAGAGACGAGGACTATACAGAGCTTAAGAAACTCTCCGATCAATATCCTTACAGTCAATTGCTGCATCTTTTGATGGCGCGCGCGGCCCGTGATCTTAAGCATAATGATCAGGAAACAGTGCTGCATCAGTCGGCGGTCTATTCTACCGACAGACAAGTTCTTAAATGGGTGATGACGGCGCCGAAGACTTCCAGACCGACCGTAAGTCCAAAGCAATCCGACACGATCTTGATGCCGGAAACAGTAGTGGTGAAGCACGAAGAAGTACCCGTTGTTGCGAAGCAAGAGACAGTCGTTGTTGTTAAAGAGGTTGCCGCAGTTGTTGAAGCAACGCCAGCACAGAAAGTGGTAATAAGTCAGTCAGACAATTCCCTTGCATTGACAGGCGATGAATTGCGAGAGGACCTTTACGCTGAGCTGAAGAAACTCCAGAAGCTCAAGCATAATTTTGAAATCAGCTTTGATGAATTCCAGAGTACCAAGCCCAATGGTTCAGGCAGCTATTATGAGGATGGTCAGGCCGAAAAGGAACCTGCGGCAGAGCCTCTCATCGAAGAGATCAAAGCTTCTCATAAAAAGCTCAAGACCGACAATCCAAAGCAAAAGGAGCAAAACGAGATCATAGAGCAGTTCATTAAGACGAAGCCTGCCATGCCACGTCCGAAGGCTCAGGCGTCTGCCACGGACCTGTCTGAGGATTCAGGGATGTTCAGCGACAACGTCGTGTCGGAAACCCTGGTAGATATTCTGCTGAAACAGGGCAAAAAGGACAAGGCGGTAGAGGTTCTCAAGAAGCTCATTTGGAAGTTTCCACAGAAAAAGGCTTACTTTGCGGCTCAAATTGACAAGCTGAAAAGTTAACTTATGTACAATTTATATGTAATCCTGGCCCTGGTAGCAGGTGTGTTGTTGGTTCTGGTGGTGTTGGCACAAAACTCTAAAGGCGGTGGATTATCAAGCCAGTTCGGGGGCAGCACAGCCAGCAACCTGATTGGCGTGAAGAAAACAGGCGATTTACTGGAGCGTTTGACTTGGGGATTGGCTATTACGCTAATGGTTTTTACCCTGGCTACAAACCTCGTTCAACCCAATCCTGCCACAGCTTCTGACGAGCTTTTGGAGAGAGCTAAAGAGCAGCAGGTGTTGCCTTCGCAGAATCTGACGAAGCCTGATTCCACGGCGACTACGCCGAAGTAATTCAAATTTGATTCTGGGTGCTGGCTGCTAGGTCTCTGGTGGCGCACCCAAACTTCCTTGTTGTTGCAACGAATCAAAGTGGCATTAGCGACCCATGTTCTCTACGTCCCAATGTGTTTAATGAATTCGGGAGCGTTGCGGCATCTATTCCGTAACTGAATACAAAAACCGCAAAGACCGCAAAGATCCGCAGAGGACGTTTTAAGGATGGCTTGTTCTCCCTCAAAGACCTTTGCGTTCTTTGCCTGCCTTCGCCGAAGCGGCTACGCGCAGGCAGACGTGAAAATGCATTCCAGGAGCGCCAGCGACCCTATTCTGTCTTACTCAAATGCTTCACCAGCAACCTCTTCGCCACCGGCACAAGCGTCTGCTGATACGGAACCCTGATCTTGGATAACACCAGGAAAGCAGCAGGGTTCGGAAGATCGGTGTATTGCCGTATGAGCGAAAGCTTCATGTGCTCGTAGGTGTTGATAAAGTTGTAACGCGTCGTGTGCACAAACTGTGTTTGAAGTCCACGCATAGGCTCCGAGCTGTTTTGATAAACAGTTACTTGATAGCGATAGACATTGGTCTCGTTCTCCGGTGGCTGTGTGATAAACATGTACCCCTCATTCGCATACAGGGGAACCACTCCTACCGGCGTGAGCTCACACTTCGATTCAACAAACTCGTAGATCGTTGACCCTTCGTCCATGGAGTCTTTGAATTGCGGCAGTGCGAATTCCATGATCGACTCGATCTCCTGCATCACCGCGTCGTCTTCGATCATCTTTCGATAGTTCAGCTCCAGCGCTTTGAGGTTGTCAAGAGAGAGCTCCTTTGGAAAAGATTCAAAGATGAGCGACTTGTTCTCTTTGAGCGTGAGAATATTCCGGTAGTGAAAGATGAGGTCCGCCATGTAGGGATATAGTTCCACACGACCGAATGACTCTTTTACAGTTTTGAGATAGGCCAGCAGCACATACTTCTTGTATTCCAGGTCGATGAGACCGTCTGTCAGCCAGTTGTCCTTGAGGTTGTCCATAACAGCTGAAAAAATGCTATGCTATTATACGAAAAAAGAATGCCAGCATTAAACCGCAAAGGCGCAAAGACGCAGACCCTCGACATAAGGGCAAAACCGCGGAGGCTCAGAGACGCAGCGCCTGGACAAAGGGCACGCCTGTTCTTCTGCATTTCTCTGCGCCTCCGCGCCTCTGCGGTAATTACTGTCCTCACGAATCTGCCATTTTTGCCTGTTTGGCAGCAAAAAACCTTAGTATTGCACCCTAATTCCGCAAAAAATGTCAGAAAAAGCCCAATTGGCACGAAAATCGACGTTCGCGGGCAGTTTGTTTTAAAATTTTAAACACTAAATCCATATGGCGAAGATCAATTTCAAACCCAATGAAGACCGCGTGCTGGTAGAACCTGCAGCAGCGGAAGAGAAGACCGCATCCGGCATCATCATCCCGGACACGGCAAAAGAAAAACCCCAGAAAGGAAAAGTAATTGCCGTTGGTGAAGGCGTGAAAGACAAGCCTGTAACGGTGAAAGTCGGTGAGAACATTCTGTATGGCAAATACGCCGGCACAGAGATCACAATCGACGGAAAAGATTATCTCATCATGCGCAATTCCGACATCTTCGGAACCATCTAATCCAAATTTCAAACTCAATATCAACTACAAATAACCATGGCAAAGGAAATTACATTCGATACTGGCGCCCGCGACAGGATCAAGAAGGGCGTCGACAAGTTGGCTAATGCGGTGAAGGTAACGCTCGGTCCGAAAGGCCGCAACGTCATCCTCGACAAGAAGTTCGGTGCACCTACCGTAACAAAAGACGGTGTGTCCGTAGCGAAAGAGATCGAATTGAAAGATGCGATCGAGAACATGGGCGCACAGCTCGTGAAGGAAGTTGCTTCCAAGACTGCAGATGCTGCCGGTGACGGTACGACTACTGCAACGGTACTCGCGCAATCTATCTATGCACACGGTATCAAGAACGTGGCAGCAGGTGCAAACCCGATGGACCTGAAGCGCGGAATCGACAAGGCTGTTGAAGCCGTTGTTGAAAACCTCCGGAAGCAATCAAAGAACATCAAAGGTTCAAACGAAATCACGCAGGTCGCTACGATCTCTTCAAACAACGACGAAGAAATCGGTAAGATGATCGCTACTGCGATGGACAAAGTCGGTAAGGACGGCGTCATCACGGTAGAAGAAGCAAAAGGAACTGAGACCGAAGTGAAGACCGTAGAAGGTATGCAGTTCGACCGCGGTTACCTCTCCCCTTACTTTGTGACGAACACAGAGAAGATGGAAGCTGACCTCGACAATCCTTTCATCCTCATCTACGACAAGAAGATCTCTTCAATGAAAGAGCTTCTCCCGATCCTCGAGGCAACTGCACAAACTGGCAAGCCCCTCTTGATCATCGCTGAGGAAGTTGAAGGCGAAGCACTTGCTACACTCGTGGTGAACAAGATCCGTGGCGCGCTCCGCGTAGCTGCTGTGAAGGCACCTGGCTTCGGCGACAGAAGGAAGGCTATGCTCGAAGATATCGCAATCCTCACTGGCGGACGCGTGATCTCTGAAGAGACAGGCATGAAGCTGGAAGATGCGAAGCTCGATTCACTCGGCCGCGCTGAGAAGATCAACATCGACAAAGACAACACGACGATCGTGAACGGCGCTGGCAAAAAGAGCGAGATCACAGGCCGTGTTAACCAGATCAAGGCTCAGATCGAAACTACGACTTCAGACTACGACCGCGAGAAACTGCAGGAGCGTCTTGCAAAACTTTCCGGTGGTGTTGCTATCCTCTACATCGGAGCAGCTACTGAAGTTGAAATGAAAGAGAAGAAAGACCGCGTTGACGATGCATTGCATGCTACACGCGCAGCTGTTCAGGAAGGTATCATCCCTGGCGGTGGCGTAGCGTACATCCGTGCAATCGAGGCGTTGAAGTCACTGACAGGTGATAATGAAGATCAGGCAACTGGTGTGAACATCGTTCGCCTGGCGCTTGAGTCTCCTTTGCGTACCATCGCAGAGAACGCAGGCCAAGAAGGTTCTGTTGTTGTGAACAAAGTTCGCGACGGCAAGAAAGACTTCGGATACAACGCACGTGATAACAAGTACGAAGACTTCTTCGCAGCGGGTATCATCGATCCTACGAAAGTATCTCGTCTTGCCCTTGAGAACGCAGCATCGATCGCAGGCTTGCTCCTGACGACAGAAGCCGTTGTCTCTGAGATCGCAGAAGAGAAAGAAGCTCCCGCAATGCCTCCCGGCGGCGGAATGGGCGGAATGATGTAATAGTATCTTTTAATATGGATGAAAGCCTCGGTGGAAACGCCGGGGCTTTTTTGCTGGGTGCCCTCAAGTAGGCAAATACGGGGACACTCCGGCCACAACTAAATGCATATGAAGATTTCACAAGGTTAAGACGTAAGAAATAGCAACACCGGCAGATAACAAGTACGAAAACTGTCTTCGCAGCCAACCCTGCGGGAAAAGAAATTTTTCGACTATTCATTCCGTAAAGCCTTCACCGGGTTTTCACTCGCAGCGTGAAGCGCCAGACGACTGACGGTTAAACCTGCGAGAAGAATCGAGATCGCGGCAGCCAAGAAAAAGATGCTCCAATTCATGTTCATGTGAAACGCAAAAGTCTGGAGCCAGTCATTCAGGAAGTAGGAACTTACTGGAAATGCAATTACCAGGGCCACGAATATTATTAAAACAAACTCTTTTGTGAGGATCGCAACTATATGGTACACGGAGGCGCCAAGCACCTTCCGAATACCAATCTCTTTTACCCGTTGCCTGCATGCATGCGACAGCAAGCCCCACAAACCAATACATGAAATCAATACAGCCAGGCATGCGAATATTTTGAACACGCCGAACAATCGCTGATCAGATTTGTACTGCGTGTCGAGCTGATCATCGAGGAGCGTAGCGACCAAAGAAGCCCCCGCAAGCCTCCCGGCGGCGGAATGGGCGGAATGAGGTAATAGTATCTTTTAATATGGATAAAAGCCTCGGTGGAACGTCGGGGCTATTTTTTGTTATAGATCCTCGTAAACGCGAAACGAAGGATCACCGAGAGCCAGCAGCAATCACACATCACATACTGGTGTTGGCAATGTGACGCGTTAATTCAGGAACCAATAAGCCTCGGTACTTTAATACAGGGTGATCTAAAAACAGATGCTTTTCATGAGTTAACTTGCGTATTCCCTCCTCCTCAAAATAATATAAAGGCAAACGACAACGATTTTGTTATATGACCAAACAAATTAACATCCAGACTCCTTTAAATCAGTTTGAAACCTTCCTTGGATCGGGGAATAATAAAAGAATAGTCTTTTCTGGAATCTTTGGCTCAGGCAAAACTTATTTCTTACGCCACTTTTTCAAAGAAAAGCAAGACAAATACATCACCTTACACCTATTTCCAACTAACTACATCGTGTCCAACAACGAAGATATTTTTGAACTCATCAAGTTTGATATCTTTTACGAGTTACTTAGGCACAAGCCGAATTTAGAAAGATTAGATGTAAAATATCTCGAGGCGGTACCATTCGCAGCAAACGATCTTGTCGAGAAAACTAATGAGTTGGTTTCTGACTTAGTGCCCAAAGTAGGAAAGTCCATGGAAAAGATCATTAAGATGCTATTTGATTTGAATAGTGTCATTAAAGAAAAGGTCAAGGAAATACAGGACAATTCAGATGAAGGACTAAAGATTGCACAGTTTGCGAAAGAAATGTTCTCAAAAAAAGGTCACGCGTACGAAAGAGATTTTTATACTCAATTAATTATTGCTCTAGTGAAAAGATTTAAAGAAACGGGACAAGAAGTCGTTCTTGTAGTAGATGACCTTGATCGAATAGACCCAGATCAAATATTTCGAATACTAAATATTTTTTCCGCTCATTTTGACACAAACGATGACACGAATAACAAATTTGACTTTGATAAGATCATTGTGTGCTGCGACGTTGATAACATTCACCAGATATTCAACAACAGATTTGGTCAAGACGTCGATTTTAGCGGTTACATCGATAAGTTCTGCAGCACTGAAATATTTCACTTTGATAATAGACTTGCAGTAAAATCTGAAATTGACAGAATTCTCCAAACGCTAACTTTAGCAAACAATATCCTATGGAATCCCCATGAGAACCCTACGGAAACTGTGGGATATGGGTACATCCGCAGCATTTTGTATTGCCTGATTGAGTCCAATTCTTTCAATCTCCGACAACTACTTGCTTTAAGAAATTCTACTTTCAGAGAGAGGAAACTCTCATTAATATTACCAACGCGAAATACTCGCACAAGTCACGAAATCTACATTGCTTCTTTCCTTGAATTTCTGTTCAAATTATTTGCAAGCAAATCTGCTTTAATCAGAGCAATAAGACACACTAATTTTTCACGATTAAAACATGCAGAATTCGACAGATTTGTTGTTGACCTTTTACTAATGATCGATTGCGAAAATAACTTGTTTAACGAAAGTCAAAACAACAAATACAAATTGAATAACCTCACGATTATATACGATGTTATAGAATCCAGAAATCCTCGTGGAACACGTGTGTTATTTGCCAATATTTCGAAGGATTCAGACAAATTGGATGACATTAAGATTGATGACTTGCTGTTGGGTGCAATCAATAAATATGCCTCAATACGCGCGGAAACGATCAACTAAGTCATCATCTAAAGTGCCAGAACTTCCATTTTTAGATTTCATCAAAACATACTCCACCTTCTGCCCCCATCCCATCAATCATCATACATTCACGTTCCCTGAAGCACCTTTAATGAATTTTTACTTTTTCCCCATAAGGCCGCCCGAGAAATTCGATAGTTTGTTCGGGATCGTCTGGCCCTCAAACCCCGCCACACACAATTTTCTTATCTTCGACCTGGTCGCTCTGCACAACCGATACTAACTCCACTCCCATGCTCAAAAACTACTTCCTGGTCACCCTCAGGAATCTCCTGAAAAACAAAGCCTACACGTTTATCAACGTATTTGGCCTCGCACTGGGACTCACTGCCTTTTTCTTCATCACGCAGTATGTGCGGTTTGAAAGAAGCTACGAAGATTTTCATGTCAATAAAGACAACATCTACCGGATCTACATTAATCTTCACAAAGGTTCTGAGTTCGTCGGTACCGACTGCGAAACACATGCGCCATTTGGCCCCACGGTAAAAGATAAATATCCGGAAGTGTTGAACTATGTAAGGATGGCCAAGTTCGATGGAGAAACGGAGGTTGAGATTGGCACCAACAAATTTCTTGAAGAAAATATCTATGCAACGGATTCATCGCTCGCGTCCGTATTTACAATCCAGTTTATTGAAGGTGATCCGCATAATTCCTTGATCAAACCCATGCATGCCATCCTCACGAAATCCATCGCTGAAAAATATTTCGGCAAGAGTCGCGGATTGCTGGGCCGATCAATGGCCATCGATCACAATAACTATACGATCAGCGGGGTAACGGAAGACCTGCCCCCTAACTCACACATGAAGGTCAGCATGTTCATCTCTCATTCGACGCTGGCCGCAACGCCTTTTTCGAACTACAAAGAGACTTCATGGATTGGCAACAATGAATACACTTACTTGCTCATGAAGCCGGGCGCCAACCTTTCAGATTTCAACAGAAAGATTACAGACCTGTCGGCGTCGATGAAAGAAATTCTGAACAACGCCGTCTATGCCGCCGAGCCCATCAAAGGCATTCATCTGTATTCCAACAAAGGGTTTGAACCGGATGTTAATGGCAGTGCTACGCTGGTCTGGATCATGCTCCTGGTCGGCGGATTTATTCTCGTTATCGCGTGGGTCAATTACATAAACCTTTCGACGGCGAAGGCAATGAACCGCGCCCGTGAGGTTGGTGTAAGGAAAGTATTGGGTTCGTTGAGAACACAACTGATATCACAATTCTTCACTGAATCATTCGCGCTTAATTTATTAGCGGGCATGCTCTCCTTGTTCATGCTTTGGCTTGCTTTCCCGTCCTTAAGAAATCTTTCAGGTCAGCCATTGCCGGCGTATTTCATAACTGACCCGATGTTTTGGTACTTATTCACCGGCGTAATCGTTGGTGGAACTGTGTTGTCAGGAATTTATCCGGCGTTGGTGCTATCGTCATTCGAACCTGTTGCAGTCTTGAAAGGTAAACTTCAATCAACGGGCGGTGGTCGAATGCTGCGACAGGGATTGGTGGTATTTCAGTTTTCGGCGACGCTAATTATGATCGTGTGTATGGGCGTCATTTACACCCAGATCAGCTATCTCCGAAACTACAACCTGGGAATGAAGATCGACCAAACATTGGTTGTTCGGGCACCGCAAATCAACGTTCCCGACTCTACTTACAGAGATCTTTACAGTGGATTCCGGAACGACCTGCTTTCCCAAAGCCACATAGTGGGCATCGCAAAAACGCAGGCTATTGTCGGGACCAATTTAGCCGAAGTTCCGTCAACCTGGTTTTCACGGGTCGGTGATGATGAAAAACGCGGACGCTATTACTACCACAACTTTGGTGTCGACGCCGAATTCATTCCTCTGATGGGATTGACCATTGTGGCCGGCAAGAATTTCGACCCCGCAACGGCGCAATTCCATGAGATTATAGTAAACGAAGAAGCGGTAAAATCCTTTGGATTTGAAAATAATGAAGCTGCGATTGGAGGAAAAATTACAACCACACGCTACCAGCTTGATCGCCCGTTTGAAATTGTTGGCGTGGTTAAGAACTTTTCATTCCGCTCTCCAAAAGAAGCTCCTTTCCCGATGTTCTTCGGGTATTCAAGCTGGGCTCGCTACTTCCTGGTGCATGTCGACGCCAACAAGCCTGCAGACGTCATTGCATCGGTGAGAGCATCGTGGGAGAAAGCATTCCCAGGCGCGCTATTCGATTACTTCTTTCTCGACGAAAGCTATAACCGCCAATATGAAAGCGATATCAGGTTCGGCAATGTGATCGCAGCATTTTGCTTATTGGCAACTTTAATTGCCTGCCTCGGACTGTTTGGATTGGCATCCTACACGGTCATGCAGCGCACAAAAGAAATCGGCATCCGGAAAGTTCTTGGTGCGTCCGTTTCGCAAATCGTTCAACTACTGTCGCTCGACTTCGTCAGAATCGTTCTTATTGCGTCTGCGCTTGCGACGCCCATTGCCTATTTCGCAGTGTCGAATTGGCTGTCAGGATATTCAGTGCGCGTAGTTCTCAGCATCTGGATTTTTGTGGGGCCGATATTGGCAATACTAACAATAGCCCTATTGACCGTCAGCTACCAGACTGTGAAGTCAGCGCTTATAAACCCGAGCAAAGTGCTTAGTGAGTAGCTACGACAAGTGTTCGATCAAAGTCCATTAGGTAGTGTGGACTGTGTCCTATTCGAGTTTGTCAGCTTTCTTCCCATCAATCATCACTGCATTCACTTTGCCTGACGCATCTTTAATGAATTTGACTTTTCCCCCATAAGGCCGCTCGAGAAATTCAAAGGGTTTGTTGGGGATCAGTTCGCCGTAATTGGCAACGAGGTTGCCGTCTTCAACTTTTACCTCCAGAACATAATCAGGCTTGTAGAAGTCTTTTCCGAATTTGTAGCGCCCAACGATCTGGCTGGATTCTTCGTCGGTGAGTCTGCGGTTATATGCGGGCACCTCAACAGGTTTGTTGAATACAATGGCGGCGAGATCTATCGCCATTTGTTTCGAGATGTAGACGAAGTAGTTTGAAAGGACAATGACGCAAACTTCATCTTCCGGGTAGCGTCCGATGTGCGCGGAAAAGCCGGAAGTCAGTCCGTTCATGAAGATATAGTCGCGGTCATTTTGTTTTCCCAGGTACCAGCCGTAGCCGGCCTGTTTATATTCGGTAAACATCTTCTTCTTGCTTTTCTCTGATAAAATAGAAGTACCGAGAAGAGCGACATTCCATTTGTTGAGATCTTCAGCTGTGGAGATCACATTGCCGCCTCCAGCCTTCGAAGTCCAGTCGAGGTATGGCGTTTTTATCAAACCGAAGTTTCCATCAGGAACATAGCCTTCAGCCAATTTTGGAATCACCTGGGACATATCATCATGATGAAGTGTGTGCGTCATCTGTAGCGGTATGAAGATATTTTCCTTAAGAAATTCTCCGAATGTTTTCTTCGAGAGCAGCTCGATGATGAAAGCCAGCAGGCTGTAGTTCGAGTTGCTGTAGTGATAATCTTCACCTGGCTGAAATTCAAGTGGCTTGTTCTTGTACAATTCAATGAGCGTCGCCGGTGTTTGATGCTGGAGCTTCGCGATTTTGTATTCCGGGAGGTCGTTGATATCGGGAATTCCGGAAGTGTGTGACAAAAGATGATGGAGGGTTATTTTGTTTCCGAAGGGATAGTCAGGAATAAACTTCGACACAGGGTCTTCGGTGGTCAGTAAGCCTCGCTGTTCAAGAATAAGAATTGACGCCGCGGTGAAAGATTTTGTAACGGACATGATGTGGAACTCCGTATTCACATCATTGGGAACATTGAATTCGAGGTTGGCAAATCCATACGCTTTGCTGAACAGGATCTTACCTTTTTGGGAGATAAGGATTTGTCCGCTGAAGCTGCGACTGTCGACGTAGGGTTTGAGGTATTGTTCGAATTTGGCAGTTTGCTCTTTGGTTTGGCAAAGTCCGGTCGCATGTACGAGGAGCAGAACAGATGATAGCCAGAAAAGGATCTTGGTCATAGGCGGAACATATTGGAAGAAAACCGGGCATTGGCTACTTCGTTACCGTTTTGGAGAGGGATTATTTTTGAAGCGGACGGGTCGCTACGCTCCCAATGCATTAAACACATAGGCACATAGAGACATAGGAAACATAGGTCGCTAGCGCTCCAGGAATGCGTTTCGCGTAGGAGTCCTCTGCGGCTCTCGGCGGTCTTTGCGGTTTTTGCATTCAGACGCAATAATGGTCGCTACGCTCCCAAATGTTTTAACCACATAGAACATAGGGACATAGAAAGCATAGGTCGCTAGCGCTCCAGGAATGCGTTTCGCGTAAGAGTCCTCTGCGGCTCTCGGCGGTCTTTGCGGTTTTTGTATTCACACGCAATAAAGGTCGCCACGCTCCCGAATGCATCAACCACATAGAACATAGGGACATAGAAAATATAGATCGCTAGCGGTCCGGGAATGCGTTTCGCGTAAGAGTCCTCTGCGGCTCTCGGCTGTCTTTGCGGTTTTTGTATTCACACGCAATAAAGGTCGCTACGCTCCCGAATGCATCAACCACATAGAACATAGGGACATAGAAAATATAGATCGCTAGCGGTCCGGGAATGCGTTTCGCGTAAGAGTCCTCTGCGGCTCTCGGCGGTCTTTGCGGTTTTTGTATTCAGACGCAATAAAGGTCGCTACGCTCCCGAATGCATTAAACACATAGAAACATAGGGACATAGAAAGCATAGGTCGCTAGCGCTCCAGGAATGCGTTTCGCGTAGGAGTCCTCTGCGGCTCTCGGCGGTCTTTGCGGTTTTTGTATTCAGACGCAATTAAGGTCGCTACGCTCCCAAGTGCATTAAACACATAGAAACATAGGGGACATAGGAAACATAGGTCGCTAGCGCTCCTTTTAAAATACATTTCACGCAAAGGCGCAAAGGGAATGCACGCCTGCCTGCGCGTAGCCGCTTCTGCGAAGGCAGGCAAAGGTCGTAAAGACTTTTAGGTATGGCGACCGCGCCCCGTAGGCAGGCTATGCTTCTATTTGCCTGTGTGGCTGAAGATCACGTGGAGCAAGTCACTCACTCTTCAAATCCTTAACCGGATTCGCCACAGCAGCACGCAAGCATTGCGCGGCGATCAGAACAACGGCTGTGACAAGCATGGTCACCGCCGCCAAGGCGAAGGGAAAGATTCTTTGAGGAACCCTGTAAGCATAACCCTGTAGCCAATAATTGGTGATGAAAAACGCAACTGGCCAAGCAAAAATGTTGGCCAGCAAAATCTGAGGGGCATAGTCCCTGATGAACAGTACAATAATATTTACTGCTTTCGCTCCTAGCACTTTTCGAATGGCAATTTCTTTCGTGCGACTCGACAACGTGAACGCGACGATGCCAAATATCCCGAGTAACATGATCACAAGCATAAGCACAGTGGCGAGGGTGCTCGCTTTCTTTAATTGCAGCTCGGAGTTATACATCAGCTGGAAACGGTCATCCATGAACGTATACTCAAAACCGGATTCGGGCAACAAAGCCCCCCACTTTTCTTTCAGTCCTTCGATTGTGGCAGTGACGTCAGATGGATCGATCTTGATCGCGTAATAGCGGAAGACTCTGCCGAATGGATCGTTCACATAGGAAAATACGAGGGGTTGCACAGGCGACTGCATCGACCCGTAATGAAAGTCTTTTACCACTCCGGCAACGGTCACAGGATAGTCAACCCCTCCATAATGAAGCCGCAGTGTCTTGCCCACCGCAGATTTCCAGCCCAGCGCAATCATCGACGATTCATTCAATACGACATGGCCTTGCACGTTGCTGCTACCAGGATGCTTGATGAATGTTCCTTCCACCAATGTAAGTCCAAAGACGTCTGCAAAATCATAATCCGTCGTCATCATGATCGTGCTCGTCGGAATGTCACTGCCGTCAGGGTACAGTTGCGCATAGCCGGGAAAGGTTCCGTCGGGAATGTGATAGGAAAGTGATGCATATCTTACGCCTGGCGTTCTCAATATCTCAGTTTTCATGCCTTCCATTTTCACAACGCCGGTGGAATCCCATTGACGCGGGAGCGATTGAACGATCACTATTTGGTCCTTGGAATAACCGAGGTCCTTGCTGAAAAAGAAATCTACCTGACTAGAGATGGTCAGCGCACTGATGAACGTGATAATAGACAGGGAGAATTGCGTCACTAGAAGTCCCTTTCGTAGCGAGACTTTGCCACGGATCAAGGTGATCTTTCCTTTTATAGACTGAATAACATCTATCGAGCTCAGTGCGAAGGCAGGATACACTCCCGAAACAATGGAGACGGAGACGACAAGCAACACCAGGAACAACAAGTTGTCGTACCCAAATATCCATGCGGAAACAATCTTTGTACCCAATAACTGACTGAAGAGTGGGTTGAGTAATTCATACAGCACAAGTGAAAATGCGAGGCTCAGGCAGGTGAGTAAGAATGATTCGATCAGATGCTGTATAATCAATTGACCTTTTGCCCCACCGAAAACTTTGCGCAAGCCGATCTCCTTCAAACGATAGGACGATGTCCCGATGTGAATGTTGACAAAGTTGATGATGGTCATCAACAAAATGAATCCAGCGATAAAAAGAAGTGTCACGATCATTTTAGAAACGGAACCGTTGTTCTTTTTCAGGTAATAGTCTTTGATTGGATCAAGGCGGACCTGCACGTTTCCTTGGATGCGGGCAGGCTGATATTTGTTCAGGATCTGCACGATAGCAGCTTCAACGTCTGCCGGTGGCGTGCCCTTTTTCAATTCAATCAAACTCAACATGTTCATATTGGTCCACATGTCACCTTTATCGCCATCGGGCTGGAAATATTGGTTGTTGTACATTGGCACAAAGACATCGTAGGGACGGCCCGTCAGGTTGGTGATTGAATTATTGTACGGGAGTTCATTCAATACAGCAGAAACAATGAACTCCAGGGTCCTTCCATCGCGCGGAGACTGGACAGAAAAGCGCTCATTTATCACTTCCGTCTTGCCAAAGAATTTCTTTGCAAACCCCTCCGTTACTGCCGCAGACTGTTCGTTGACGAAAACATGATTTTTATTTCCATGAAGAACGTCAAAGCCATACATAGAAATAAAAGTGGTGTCCCCGATTGCTACGCCTGTGTGAAAATGCTTGTCGTCAACTGAGGCAATTGCCCGGGCAGTGCCGTAGCGATAATAGTTTTCAATCAGGTGAGGATATTCTTCTTTTAAAGTTTTGGCGAGCGGACTGAATGTCGTGATTTCCATTCCCATATTCGGGTCTTTCCAAACACTCTGGAGGCGGTACTGGTTACCAACATTCGTGAGTGTGGAGTTTACATTGTACTCCTTGATAACGTAGGCACTGACAAGCATAGTAAGGGTAATACCTATTGCCAGTCCAAAGATGTTGAGGATGGAAAATAGCTTGTGTCGCATCACGTGCCGGAGTGCAACAAGAAAGTAATTTTTCAGCATGAGCTTATAGATAAGATGCAACAGCTAGTCGACCGGCTAATTTATCAACAATAATGCCATGGACGTTCCCTATTAAAAACAGGTTATCACTAATCAATAGTCGGTCGATCGTGACATAACCTGTCCGATTTTGGGATCGAGGTGATCAGCACTTAGCAACCAACGATAGATGTTGGGACTTCAAAGTTAAAGGGATAGTCGCGTGTTGTGTTCTAGTACAAAGACGCTGTGTCGCCGTGGGTCTATGCAGTTTAAAACTGGATTCTTATCTTGCCTCCATAGATCCGGCTTTAATGACCGAACTCGAAACAATTGAAGACTTTAGCCTGCTGTTGCTCCTGCACATGGGACAAGTAGATGGCTCGCTGCACCCGAATGAACGGGAGACGATCTGCGAACGGATGCTGGACATGTTTCCTTCCTATCCTACTGAAGAACGAATCAAGTCGATGGAGGAAGCATATAGAAAGCTCGGTAGTGAGCGCGTGGAAGAACTACTGCTTTCAAGCCTGACCCGGTTTGCTGCGACGACGGCCGAGACTAAGAAACAAATCTTTGCCGCGCTCTTCGATATCATCAATGCGAATGGAAGGGTGGACACGCACGAGACAAAGACGTTGGGGGTTTTTCGGAAGTGGTTGATGGGGTAGGTCGCTACATTCATAAATTCAAAACCGCGGAGGCGCAGACTCGAAGAGAATACAAATACATTTCCCACGGATAACACGGATTGAGTATCACAGATTAGCACGGATCTGTGTTTATCCGTGTGTATTCGATCCGTTTCATCCGTGAGAACCTGTATTTAATCTTTCGTTGCCTGCCTGTAAAGCAACCACATCATTCCAACAAAAAACGCGACTGCAAGGAGATAATATCCGCCTTGCCCGAACACACCTGCAAGCGCGTGCTCGGCATTCACGGCTTCCATCGCATCCGCAAAGAAGACATTCAGCACAGCGATGAGGACGCCCATGATGGCACCTCCCGCAACAAGTCCTGTCGCATAAAGATTACCTCTGCTGAGGTCATTGTCTTCAACCACGACATTGGCTTTCTCCTTGCGCATGTCCATATAGCCTTTAACCATGCCACCAACGAATATCGGAAGCGTTGTCGACAGCGGGAGATACAAGCCGATGGCAAACGCTAAAGCTTTGATGCCGCACAACTCAACCATCACGGCAATAAATATTCCTACCATGATATACTGCCAGTCGAGGTTCTGCGAAAGGATACCGCGTGTGAGCGTCGCCATGAGCGTCGCCTGTGGCGCGGGGAACTTCTCCGTGCCGATTGCATGGTGTATGTTGTTGCTGAGCATTTCGGGCGTGGGTGTATCGAGCACCTGAACGATTATGCCGATCGCGAATGACGAAACAATAGCTCCGATGAACAAGGCAAGCTGTTGATAGCGCGGTGTAGCGCCGATCAGGAATCCGGTTTTAAGATCTTGCGATGTTCCGCCCGCGTTCGATGCTGCGATGCATATCATACCTCCTACTACGAGCGCAAGCGGTTCAAACAATTTGCCGGTCCATCCTACCGATGTGAAGATCAAACACGTTCCCATCAGCGTTGCAATCGTCATACCTGATACCGGACTGTTGCTTGTACCAACGAGACCAACAATGCGACTCGCGACCGTCACGAAAAAGAATCCGAACACCACGATGAGAATTCCAATCAATAATTTCTGCACGAGGCTATCGCCGGGAATAAAATTCGATGGTAGCAGAATTACCACAAGAACAAGTGCAATGCTGCCGATGATCACAACATTAAATGAAAGATCTCTTTCGGTCCGAAGCACTCCCTTTTCACCCTTCTCTTTCAGTGATGCCATGCTATCGCGGAACGACCCGACGATGGTTGGAAGAGTTTTGATCAGTGTTATAAATCCACCAGCAGCTACGGCGCCTGCTCCGATCTGCCGGATGTAAGCGAAGTAGATAGCTGATGCAGGGTTCGCGAATGTTTTTGTCACAGGATCCCACCCACCGCGACCACCGGCAGTTGAAAGGCTCACCAGATAGCCAACCTTTGTCAGTTGGGTCGCGATGACTTCCGGGTCGACCAAAGTATGCAACAACGGAATTACAGCCCACCAGGCGAGCACTGAACCCGCTACGAGTACACCCGAGATCCGTGGTCCGATAATGTAGCCAATACCAAGATATTCAGGAGTGATCTCGCCATTAACGGTTGCTGCAGGCCAGAACTTGTTTGTCTGGCTGGTGATGTACGCAGGAAGCTCTGCAATGACGTGAAACACCTTTTGGAGCATGGCATACACGAACGCGACACCCATTCCTATAAAGGCCGTCTGCGCAAATACTCCGCCTTTTTCTCCGGCCTGCAGGACGGATGCACATGCAGTCCCTTCCGGATAAGGAAGGTTCTCATGCTCCTTAACAATGAGCGAACGGCGCAATGGAATCATCATCATGGTGCCGAGCATTCCGCCGAAGGCTGCGAGCACGAGGATGGTCACATAATTGAAATATGATGCCCCTACACTCTTACCATCTTCTCCGATTGACAGAAACATGAATCCAGGCAGTGTGAATGCAACGCCCGCAGCGATCGTCTCACCTGCTGAGCCCGTCGTTTGGATAATGTTGTTTTCAAGAATTGTGGTCTTAAATAATTTGCGACCCAACGTAATTGCGATGACAGCGATCGGTATTGACGCGGTAACCGTAAGGCCAGCACGCAAGGCGAGGTAGACCGTCGAGCATCCGAACACGATGCCAAAAAAAACGCCGAGTAAAATCGCTTTCAGCGTGAACTCGGCAACGTTCTCTTCAGGTGCAACGTAGGGTTTGAATTTTTCCATGTAGCGCTACTTCTTGGTTAAGAACATGTTGTACAGAATAATCAGGACGGATGTGACAATCCCGATTGCTGCGAGGATGTACCACATCATCGTTGGATTGGTCGCCAGGTACGAAAGCCGAAGCCAATCGGCTACGGCACCAGCGCCGAATGATCCGATTGCAACCGGTAAAAACGCGAAGCCCATGTAGGTGCCGACCTGCTCCTTTGGTGCCAGCGAACCGACATATTCATAGAACCTTGGCGCGAGTGTTCCCTCACCCATCGCATATAATCCTACTGCAAAAATCACAGCGCCAGTGGTCCCAAACATAGCAATCACAATCCACGAAAAGCTAGCAATCAAAAGTCCGGTAGTCATCGCTGTAAATGGCTTCCAGTTACTGAACACCGACGACATGAAGAGGCTAAAGAAAATGATACACCACGCATCCACTGTTTCGAGAATCTCAAATTTCTCGAAGTGAAGCACCTCTGTTGAATAAAAAGGAATGAGATAAAAGATTTGCCAGAACATGATCCAGAAACCAGAGAAGACGATCAGGAACAGCATGAACCTGAAGTTGCTGAACACCAGCAACATGTCAGCGAAAACCTTTCCGAAGGTGCGGCTCTCGTCCTTCGACTGTGACTCTGGTTCCGGGAAGAAAAACATCGTTCCAAAAAACAGTAACAGACAAGTCACTGATGACATCACCAGCACATACTCGATTCCCCAGTCTTCTCTGACAACCAGTGCTAGCATCGGACCAATGGCTCCGCCAAAATTCACCAGCGAATAGTATATCGAGAATCCCAATGCTTTTGATCCTTCTTTTGACGTATTCGCAACCACACCCACGATGCAAGGCTTTATCAATGACCCTCCGATCGCGGTCAGAATCAAAACAATAAGCACATAAGTACGCTTACCAAAAATTGCAACGATCTCCTGGCTCCATTCCATTCCGGCCATCCCGATAAGGAAATATCCCACGCTGAAAATGGCGAAGCACGACATCAGCGTACGACGATAGCCATACTTGTCGACGAATACGCCAGCGATAATGGGAAGTGAATAAACTAAACCGGAAAAGAGCCCCGTGAGCGTACCTGCCTCTTCATCAAGTCCCACGCGCTTGGCAAGAAAATATGCCAGCACGGCCTTGGCACCGTAAAATGCAAGGCGTTCAAAAAGTTCGAGTGTGTTGGCTATCCAGAATGTGGGAGAAAAACCGGTACGAAGGGCCGTAAGGCGGTCGGAGAAGGTCATTCTTAAAGTTTAGGTCATGAAATGTAAAATGTAAAATACTAAATGTAAAATTTAAAAGTTACCTCCGACACAACGTTTTGTCCTATGAAATCATTATTCCTAATTAAACACATAGGCACATAGGGACTCGTTGTTGATCCCTTATGTGCCTATGATAAAATAATACTATGAAATCGATAATTTAATAGCATAGGCACATAGAGCTTAGTGTTGATGACCTTCTATGTGCCTATGTGTTAAGATTTTTCACTCATGCTCGTCTTCTGTCTCAGGCTCGAGCCTCCACTTCTCCGGTGAGCGCCACAGACTCGACAACAACAGCTCACGCATGAAGATGAATTCCTTTGGCAGCTTGTCATACATGCGTTCAAATAGTTCAGCGTGACCAAGCAACTCCGCCTTCCATGCTTCGCGATCGACGTTCATGATAGCATCGAATTGCTGCTTCGTAAAATCAGAACCTGTCCAGTCAATATCGTCGTAATGCGGCATCCATCCGATCGGACTTTCCACTGCGTTTGATCTGCCCTTAATTTTCTCAACGATCCATTTCAAAATCCTCGTGTTCTCGGAGAATCCCGGCCAGAGGAAATTCCCCTTCTCATCTTTTCTGAACCAGTTAACCCCAAAAATCCTCGGCGGATTAGGAATGTCTCGCCCAAACTGGAGCCAGTGATTAAAGTATTCACCCATGTGATAGCCGCAGAATGGTAACATAGCAAAAGGATCTCTCCTCACTTTACCAACTTCTCCAAAAGCTGCAGCTGTCGTTTCAGAACCCATTGTAGCCGCGAGGTAAACACCGGAGTTCCAGTTGTGCGCCTGATAGATCAATGGAATCGTAGTGCTTCGTCTTCCTCCGAAAATGAATGCACCCACAGGCACTCCATTAGGATCTTCCCATGATTCATCAAGAACCGGGTTATTGATCGCAGGAGATGTGAACCTCGCATTGGGATGAGCACAAGTCTTTCCGCTTGACGGATCCCACTTTTGTCCGCGCCAGTCTATAAGGTCCTTGGGCGGCTCCTTTGTCATCCCTTCCCACCACACATCTCCGTCGGGCGTCACACCCACGTTCGTGAAGATCGTGTCACGTGCAATGGATGCCATCGCATTGGGATTGGATTTTGTATTGGTGCCCGGTGCCACACCAAAGTATCCTGCTTCGGGATTGATTGCATAAAGCTTACCATCCTTGCCTGGCTTAATCCAAGCGATGTCGTCGCCGACTGTTGTGATTTTCCAACCATCGAATTCCTTCGGCGGAATAAGCATGGCAAAGTTTGTTTTACCGCAAGCACTTGGAAACGCCGCTGTGACATAGGTCTTCTCACCATTCGGATCCTGAACTCCCAAGATGAGCATATGCTCCGCAAGCCATCCTTCTTCACGCGCCATTGAAGAGGCTATCCTCAATGCAAAGCACTTCTTTCCAAGCAAGGCATTTCCACCGTAACCTGAACCATAGGAAACGATCGAACGGTCTTCTGGATAGTGGACAATGTATTTTACAGTAGGGTTCGTCGGCCACTTTGAATCTTGCTGCCCGGGTTCGAGCGGTGCTCCTACCGAGTGCAAGCACTTCACATACTCACCATCCGGACCGAGTACGTCCATCACCTTCTTGCCTACCCTGGTCATGATGTGCATGTTTACCACTACGTATTCAGAGTCGGTAATCTCAACGCCGATATGTGAGAGGTCGGATCCAACAGGTCCCATGCTAAATGGGATGACATACAGCGTGCGTCCGCGCATACATCCTTCAAAAAGTTTCTTCAGTCGCGCCTTCATCTCTTTCGGCTCAACCCAATTGTTGGTTGGACCTGCATCTTCTTTGCGGCGGCTGCAGATAAACGTACGGTCTTCGACGCGTGCTACGTCACTGGGGTCTGAAAAACAAGCGTAGCTGTTCGGTCTTTTCTTTGGGTCGAGACGGATGAAGGTTCCCTTCTGAACAAGCTTGTTGCACAGCTCGTCATATTCATTTTTCGAGCCATCGCACCATCTTATCTCGTCCGGTTTGCAAATGTCCGCCATCTGCTTCACCCAATCGATCATTTCCCGGTGCTTGATCTGGTACGTGCTCTTCGAAATCTGCTCTGTCATATAATTATAGGTCTTTTGTAGTCTGAACAAACCGCAAAGTAGCCACTGAAAAGCTTAAAATAAAATAGTTCAATCGATTGCATTGACGAAAACAGGGAGATTTTTGTCAGGTATTGTCCCGGGAAATTATAAGATCCTGTTCCTGCTCTATTGTGTCACCTTGTGTACCTAGTGAACCTTGTGGCGAGGAATTCTTTGCCACTAAGTACACAAGCTTCACGAGGTTGCACATTCGTGGGCGAGGACGATGCAGGTGGACGTCCACTACGCTGCTACACCTTCCTTTGAGGTCGACACAAGTGCTTTCTCTATATTTGCAAAAAATTTCGACAACGTGAATAGAAAAGTCAAAGTTGGAATGATCCAAATGAGTTGTTCTGCGGTGCCGCAGGAGAACCTGGATAAAGTGAAACCCCGTATCATCGAGTTGGCAAAAAAAGGCGCTCAGATCATTTGTCTCCAGGAGCTTTTCACGTCGCTATATTTTTGTGACGAAGAGAAGTATGACAACTTCAAGCTTGCCGAGTCCATTCCCGGAAGATCAACAGATTTTCTAAGTCCGATAGCAAAAGAGTATGGCGTAGTCATTATCGCATCTCTGTTCGAAAAAAGGGCTGAAGGCATTTATCATAACACTACTGCGGTAATCGATGCCGATGGCAGTTATATGGGCAAATACAGAAAGATGCACATTCCTGACGACCCCGGTTACTACGAAAAGTTTTACTTCACCCCGGGCGACCTCGGCTATAAAGTGTTCAAAACAAAGTTTGCAACATTTGGCATACTGATATGCTGGGATCAGTGGTACCCTGAAGCAGCACGCATCACGTCGCTGATGGGCGCCGAGATACTCTTCTACCCTACTGCAATCGGTTGGGCAACAAGCCAGGACGAAGCGACCAACGAAGAGCAATACAATGCGTGGCAGACGATTCAACGTTCACATTCTGTCGCGAATGGCGTGTATGTGGTGTCGGTAAATCGTGTTGGTATGGAAGGCCCGATGAAGTTCTGGGGTGGTTCATTTATTTCCAGTCCCTTTGGCAAACTGCTGTATAAAGCACCGCACGACCAGGAAGTCAATCATGTTGAAGAGCTTGATCTTGAAAAGAGCGATCGGTATAGAACGCACTGGCCGTTTTTGAGAGACAGGAGGATTGATTCGTATCAACCGATTACATCACGCTATATAGATTAAATTGACAGTTGACAAAAAAGCAGTTGACAAAAGGCTTCCAAATCCTTGAATGACACCTACACCGAAAGAGCTTGGTTTCCACTTTCCCGCTGAGTTTGAGAAACATGATTCAACGTGGCTGAGTTGGCCGCATAAAGAAGCTTCCTGGCCTGGAAAAATCGAATCGATATACCCCGCTTATTCCACGTTTGTACGATGCGTCGCGAAGCAGGAACGCGTCAACATCAACGTTGCGGATGAGAAGATGAAAGAGCAGGCATCGCAGCATCTGCAAAAAGCCGGAGTGAACCTTTCCAATATTCAATTTCATTTCAATCCAACCAACGATGCATGGTGCCGCGACCATGGTCCCGCATTCCTGGTAAATCGAAAAGAAAAAAAGAAAGCGATTGTCGACTGGGGCTACAACGCCTGGGGTGGGAAATATCCTCCATTTGATCTCGACGACGTCATCCCTACCCGAATTGGAAAAACGATGGGGTTGACTGTATTTAATCCAGGGATTGTAATGGAAGGAGGCTCCGTGGAATTCAATGGCTCCGGGACAGTGTTAACAACCACGGCTTGCCTGCTCAACAAGAATCGCAATCCGAAGTTAAAGCAGGCCCAGATTGAAGAGTATCTCATCAACTACTACGGGATGGACCAGGTTCTATGGCTTGGAGATGGCATCGTAGGTGATGATACCGACGGACATATCGACGATATCACACGGTTTGTAAATGCCGACACCGTGGTCACTGTCGTCGAGAAAAGTAAGACCGACGAAAATTATCACTTGCTAAAGGAGAACCTCAAGGGTTTGAAAAGGATGAGATTGGCAAACGGCAAACAACTCAATATCATCGAGTTACCCATGCCCTCTCCTGTTGTGTACGAAGGCCAGCGACTGCCGGCATCTTATGCCAACTTCTACATCTGCAATGAATTGGTGGTGGTTCCAACTTTCAGATGTAAGAATGATAACGAGGCACTGATGATCCTTTCAAAAGCTTTCCCGAAACATGAGATTATCGGGATCGATTCGGTTGATATTATCTGGGGTTTGGGGAGCTTTCACTGCCTAAGTCAGCAGGAGCCGGCTGTATAGTGCATCGTTCTCCTTAATGGATATTTGGGGTTGCTAAACCTTATCATTGTACTAATCAAAAGTGAGCAGTAAGCGGTAAGCAGTGGGGGCAGTGGTTCGCCCAAGCGAGGAGATTGATTTCCTCAGTGACACCTGTCTTAAAAGTCCAGGCAGAAATTTACACCAACGCAACTACTAACAGCTTACCGCTTACGACTTACGATTAAACGACATCAAAGAGTACGAGCGTACTTAATTCCTTCCGCAATACTCTCCATCGAGCTCTTCGGCACGTTGTCGTGCTCGACGTAGAAATGCTTCATGCCAGCAAGCTTTGCCTGGGCAAAAATTGGTTTAAAGTCTATCGCTCCGGTTCCGACGTTGGCATTCTTCTTTTTGTCGGACTTGTCCATGTCCTTCACATGCCATTGCTCAAAGCGTCCAGGATATTTCTTGAAATAGTCGACAGGTTGATAGCCAGCATAGATCATCCAAAACAGATCCAACTCCATACTGATTAGTTTCGGATCCAACTGTGCGAGCATGAGGTCATATGGGATCTGATCATCAATTTTTTCAAGTTCGAAGTCATGGTTATGGTACTGGAGCCTGATGCCGTATTTCTTACAGACTTCAGCAGCAGAATTCATCTTCTCACAAACGAACTTATAATCATCCAGTGTTTTTCGTTCATCCTCGCTCAGGTACGCAATCGCCATGAATTCCTGGCCCATCGCTTTTGCATCCGCCACTGCACGCTCCCAGTCATGGAGGATGGTTCCCTTCATCGCAGCTGTCCTTTCGTTTTTACCCAATTGGTAATGACCACTTGTGATTTGCATTCCAAGGCTTTTCACGTAATCTCCGAACTCTTTCGCTTTGATGCCGAAGAGCATGCCGTCATTATAACCAAACGTCTCAATTTCCTTATAACCAAGATCTGCAACCTGCTTAAGGACTCCTTTCGTGTCTTTGTCTTTCCCGATCATGTCGCGGATCGTGTAAAGCTGGACACCGACCTTGCGGTTTGCGGCCATTGAAATCGAAGGCAATGCCATCAATCCCACCGCTGCTAACGCTCCCCTCTGAATAAATTCACTCCTTTTCATGTGTTCAATGGTTAAGTATCAATGTTCCTTTTCTCCGTCAAGTGACAACACGTAGCGCGCCATTTTCTCAGCGTCGGCTTGCGTGACATCGGGGTGTGCGTTCATGGGAACTTCGCCCCAGACGCCAACGCCGCCCTGAATGATTTTAGTGGCCAGCATCTTCACATTAGCCTCTGTGAAATCATACTTCTTTGCAACGTCCGTGTGAGCCGGGCCAATAATCTTATTAGTTGGATGGTGGCAGGTCTTGCAGTCGTTGGCTTTTACCAGTGCCTCACCCTGCGCGATAACATCAACACCAGCCTGGGCTTCCTCCTTGCTCTCATTCGCTACATATTCCTCACCCGAAGTGTTCTCCTTTTTACCACCGCACGCAGCCGCGAAGATGATCACAGCAAGAACACCCAATCCAAAAAGTAATTTTCTCATTTTTATTTTGTTTTATATACCCAGAATTTTCTTGTTGAGCTTGGTGTCTTTGCCTGTCGCTGCAAAATCATCAAATGCCTTTTCTGTCACACGGATCATATGATCTTTTATGAAGGGCGCTCCTTCGGCGGCACCCTGCTCCGGGTGCTTGATACAACACTCCCATTCCAACACGGCCCATCCGTCATAGTCATATTGTGCAAGCTTCGAAAAGATGCCCTTAAAGTCAACTTGTCCATCGCCCAACGAGCGGAAACGGCCGGGTCTTTCCACCCATCCCTGGTAGCCGCCATATACTCCGCTTTTTCCCGAGGGATTGAACTCAGCATCCTTAACATGAAACATCTTAATGAAATCATGATAGTAGTCGATGTATTGCAGATAATCCAATTGCTGTAAAACAAAGTGGCTTGGATCGTAAAGGATGTTGCAGCGCTTATGCTTTTTAGTAGCCTCCCAAAATCTTTCAAAAGTTATGCCGTCATGAAGGTCTTCACCGGGATGGATCTCATAGCAAAGGTCCACGCCGTTCTTATCAAAAGTGTCAAGGATAGGCACCCATCTTTTCGCAAGCTCTTTGAATCCGTCTTCAACAAGCCCGGCAGGACGCTGCGGCCACGGGTAAACAGTTTGCCACATAAGGGCCCCTGAAAATGTCACGTGCGCTTTCAAACCCAGATTCTTGCTCGCCTTTGCCGCATATAGCAACTGCTGGATCGCCCATTCGGTGCGGGCCGCTGCGTTGCCATGCACTTCCTTCGGCGCAAAGCCATCGAACATCTCATTATATGCTGGATGTACCGCGACGAGCTGTCCTTGCAGGTGTGTCGACAATTCAGTGATTTCAACACCGCACGACTTCACGGTTGCTTTCAACTCATCACAATAAGTTTTGCTTTCGGCCGCTTTCTTAAGGTCAATGCACCGCGGGTCCCACGTCGGTATTTGGACACCTACGTAACCGAGTGATGCAGCCCATTTACAAATTGATTTCAGACTGTTGAAAGGTGCCTTGTCGCCCATGAACTGAGCGAGGAAAATAGCTGGTCCTTTTATGTTTTTCATGCTGATGAAGGCTTAGGTTTTATACTTTAAGTTTAGTCCACTTCTGCGTCGACTCAGAAGACTTGATAACCGTGTCTACGAACGCGATGCCTCTCACACCATCCTCGACATCTGGAAAGTCGTACTTAGCAGGATCGATTTTTCTACCCGGCTTGTAATCGCGAACTGCCTTCGCAAAATTCATGTATATGTTGGCAAACGCTTCAAGATAACCTTCAGGATGACCGTTTGGCGTACGGGTGTTTTTCTTAGCCGACTCTGAAAGATAGCCCCAGCCTGCACGATAAATTTCCTTTGGTTTGTCGAGCCATTTCAAAACGAGTGTGTTCGGTTCCTCCTGGTGCCATTCGAGTCCACCCTTTTCACCATACACTCTGATGTTAACATTGTTCTCATCGCCAGCCGCCACCTGTGTAGCCAGCAGAATCCCAGTCGCTTCATTATCGAACTTCAACAACATCGAACTATCATCGTCGAGCTTGCGTCCTTTCACGACTGTGTTGAGCAAAGCACAGATCTCTGTGATACTCGAATCAGTAATGTACTCCGCAAGATTGGCAGCATGCGTTCCGATATCGCCGATGGCGCCACCGGCTCCTGACTTTGACGGATCTGTACGCCAGGCCGCCTGCTTTTGACCCGTTCCCTCCAGGAAAGTAGATAACCATCCTTGCGGATATTCAACATACACTTTCCTGATTTTTCCTAGCTCACCAGTAGTCACAAGACTGCGCGCTTCTTTAACCATTGGATAACCGGTGTACGTATGCGTGAGGGCGAAGACAAGTCCAGTCTTCTCGACAACCGCCTTCAGCGCCTTGGCTTCTTTTAAGTTAAATGCAAGGGGTTTATCGATGATCACATGAAAACCATTTTCAAGGGCCAGCTTGGCTGGCGCGAAATGCATGTGATTGGGTGTAACAATCGATACGAAATCCATCCGCTGGTCGCCCGGAAGATCTTTTTCTTTCTTGATCATTTCCTCAAAGCTCTTGTACACGCGGTGAGGTGGCAGATAAAGGGCTTCGCCCGTTGCCTTCGATTTTTCAGGGCTGCTGCTGAAGGCACCGCAGACGAGTTCGATTTCACCATCAAGGGCGGCTGCTTTACGATGCACACTACCGATGAAGGCATCAAGGCCACCACCGATCATACCCATGCGAAGTTTTCTTTTCATAGTCATGTGTTAATAAATATATAGGCCCGTCGCGACTCGTCGGGACGGCAAAAAATTGAAGTTCATTTCAAAGCAAAACTGACCCACGTTCAATGCTAAAACGCGCATCTAAAGTGTCTAAAATTCAGGAAATATGAAACTTAGAGAAAGATTATTACATGAATGATATTACGCCCCTTCGGGGCTGTAGTTGACTAACTCATCGTCGAGACTCTGGTCTTACGCCCTTTCAGGGCTGATCCATGCAAGGAGAAATCGTCAGTATGCTGACATCCTACACCGCTAGGAATAGCGCGCCTTACCTATTCGTTCGACCGCCTGACGACCGCCTGATTGACGCCAATGTCGTTCAGGCAGAATCGCACCTTCCTGCGCGAAGGCACGGCAACCTCGCAGATCCATGTATTCATTTGAATTGAAAAAAAATCTGCGAGATCGGCGATATCATCGGGAGGAAAAATCAACTTCAAGGCTTTTCAAAGCCGTTGATAATTTCCAGCGGGTTCCTAAACAAATCTTGAAATCAGATTCTCGTAGTATTCCTGACGACCGCTTGTCTGCTCAGGCTCCCCATTCTTATGGGCAAGACTGCTTAATTCTTCAAGCGTAACCTTACCCTGCTCAAACGCCTTGCCTTTGCCTGAATCAAATGATGCGTAACGTTGCTTCCTGAGCTTTGAATATTCTCCATCGTCCAGAATAGCCTGGGCTGCGATCAACGCTCTCGCAAAAGTGTCCATCCCTCCGATGTGTGCGTAGAAAATATCAACGAGGTCCGTAGAATTGCGGCGCGTCTTCGCGTCGAAATTCACACCGCCGGCTTTGAAGCCGCCCGCTTCGAGTATAACGAGCATACATTCAGTCAACTCGTACACGTTGTTAGGAAATTGGTCGGTATCCCAACCATTTTGATAGTCACCGCGGTTAGCGTCCATGCTTCCAAGCATTCCGGCATCCGCCGCGACCTGCAGCTCATGTTGAAATGTGTGTTGTGCAAGGGTCGCGTGGTTCACCTCAAGGTTGAGCGCAAAATCATCCATAAGATCGTATTGGCGCAGGAATGAAATTACTGTTGCAGCGTCAAAATCATATTGGTGCTTGCTCGGCTCCATGGGCTTTGGCTCAATGAGGAATTTTCCTTTGAATCCATTTTTCCTACCGTAGTCCTTTGCAACGTGCAGGAATTGGGCCATGTGATCTTGTTCACGTTTCATGTTGGTATTCAACAATGACATATACCCTTCTCGGCCGCCCCAGAATACGTAGTTCGCTCCGCCTAACTCTACGGTTGCGTCAATTGCATTCTTTACCTGGGCCCCTGCATGGCACACAACATTGAAATCAGGATTGGTTGCACCACCGTTCATGTAGCGGGGGTTGGTGAACAGCGTGGATGTTCCCCATAACAATTTTACACCGGATGCTTTTTGTTTCTGCTTTGCATATTCCACGATTGTCTCCAAACGCTTTTGTGATTCACCTAACGAAGACGCTTCATCTACAAGATCGTAGTCATGGAAACAATAGAACGGCGCGCCGATTTTGGTGATGAATTCAAATGCAGCATCCATCTTATCCTTTGCCCGAATGATCGGATCGGCATTCTTCAGCCAGGGAAAGTTTTTCGTCGGCAGGCCAAAAGGATCACCGCCCGTTCCGCAGAAGGTATGCCAATAAGCGATGGCAAACCGGAAATGTTCCTCCATCGTCTTCTTGCCGATCTTCTTTTTAGCGTCGTAATATTTAAACGCCAATGGATTGTCGGATGCTTTGCCTTCAAACTTGATCTCTCCTATTCCTTTAAAAAACTCTTTGTGTCCCAGGGTCAATTTCATAAACGATTATTTAATATTTGTTTCCAATGATTATAAGCCTGTAAATATTTTTCTGAAAGTGCGGTATCAGGATGTCGCGTCTCGATGACATGCAGCCCGCGGAATGCTTCTGCTGGCGACGCGTAAATTCCAGTACCAAGCCCGGCGCCCAACGCTGCTCCCTTTGCCCCGTCAGTATCATATAACTCTAACTTCGCACCGATGGTATTAGTGAATGCTTCTCTGAACAATGGGCTAAGAAACATGTTCGCATATCCTGCCCTGATCACGGTCGACTTTATTCCCATCTCACGGAGGATATCAAATCCATATTTTAATGCAAACACAATTCCTTCCTGAGCAGCCCTGAAAATATGCGCCTGTCCATGGTGGTTGAAATCAAGTCCATGGAATGATGACTGTATCGTTTTGTTCTGGAGAATTCTCTCAGCACCATTGCCAAAAGGCAAAACGCTCAAACCAGCTGAGCCTATAGGGGCTTTTTCCGCAAGGGCGTTCATGTGCGTATAGTCGTAAGGATTTCCATCCGCTTTCAAGTTCTTGCGAAGCCAGCTGTTGAGGATGCCTGTGCCATTGACACACAGCAAAACACCATTACGTTTCGCGGCAGCCGTGTTGCTCACATGAATAAATGTGTTTACTCGCGAATGCAGGTCGAAAGCATTTTTATCTGTGACACTGTATATCACACCCGACGTGCCTGCAGTTGCCGCCGTCTCGCCTGGGTTAAGGACATTCAATGAAAAAGCGTTGTTGGGTTGGTCCCCGGCGCGGTAAGCTACCGGCGTCCCTTTCTTCAACTCAAGCGACGCAGCTGCCGCGTCAGTGAGGCTGCCCTGGATTGAAAACACGGATACCCTCGATGGCAAAAGGTTTTCGTTGAGATCGTACTTCGTGAGCAGGTCTTTCGCAACATCACCTTCCTTGAAATCCCAAAAGATACCTTCTGATAACCCTGTATCTGTTGTGACGATCTCCCCGGTCATCTTCATGCCGATATAATCCCCGGGCAACATGGCCTTATGAATCTTGTTAAAAAGGGCCGGCTCATTGTCTCTGACCCAACGCAATTTGGAGGCAGTGAAGTTACCCGGCGAATTCAGATAGTGGTTGAGACAAAAATTCTCGCCGAGAGAATTGAATGCTGCTTCGCCCGTTTGCACTGCGCGGCTGTCGCACCAGATTATCGAGGGCCGCAGGGGCTTCATGTCCTTCCCGACCACTACCAAGCCGTGCATCTGGTACGATATTCCGATACCTAACACTTGGGAGGCTGTGACCCCGCCTTTCTGCATGGCTGCGCGGACACTTTTAATAGCGTGTTCCCACCACATCTCGGGTTCTTGCTCGGCCCATCCGGGTTGGACGGCAAGCATGGGCATTTCTTCTGCTGGCGATTGGCCGGATGCCTTTGTCGTGCCAGTCGTGATGTCAACAAGTGATGCCTTGACAGACGAGCTGCCTACATCGATGCCCAACAAATAACCATCACTTTTCATGGAGCGGAAAGATAGCAATAACATCAACTTTCACCAGCAGCGAGACGGCAACAAATTCGTTCGATAAACAGGTGCTTGCATTACAGGAAATAAACTTGGATATTTTACCAACTTAAAACCTAACGACGATGAGTCAATCAATCAACAAAAACTCGCTATTCTGGGCAAGTTGCATGGCGTTGCTGGTAACGTCCCTTTCATTTGGTATCCGCGCTGGTATCCTTGGACGGCTCGGCACAGAGTTCAATCTCACGGCATCGGAACTTGGAACGATCGCCGCAACGGCCTTTTGGGGATTCCCTTTGGCAATCGTGATCGGCGGATTTGTGGTTGACATCATCGGAATGAAAAAGCTCCTTGTAATGGCTTTCATTTTCCACCTGCTCGGAATCATTCTGACCATCTTTGCCGGAGGCTATTGGACGCTGTTCTTGTCGACGCTTCTTATCGGAATTGCAAACGGTACGGTCGAGGCGGCGTGTAATCCGCTTGTAACTGCGCTGTATACTGAAAACAAAACCACAAAACTGAACCACTTTCACCTTTGGTTTCCAGGGGGCATCGTCATCGGCACGCTACTCGTCGTGCTTCTTGATATGGCCGGTATTGGATGGCAAATCCAGGTGGCAACAATGCTCATCCCCACTTTTGCATACGGATACCTTTTCTTTAAGCTAGACTTTCCTGTCACGGAGCGCGTTGCGTCCGGCGTCTCCACCGCCGACATGTATAAAGCAGTTGCTACGCCACTGTTCATCTTCATGTTTATCTGCATGTTTGGAACGGCCATCACGGAGCTGTTCACCGGACAATGGATCGATGTCCTGCTGCGCAGCGTTACAAACAATGCACTTTTAATCCTGACGATCACAACAGGTGTTATGGTTGTAGGTCGCGCATTTGCAGAGCCTGTTGTGCATCGCTTCGCTCCACAGGGTGTATTATTGATATCTGCCGTTCTTGCAGCGGCGGGAATTTACCTCCTTGGACACAGCTCCGGCGCGATGATTTTTGTTGGAGCGCTGGTGTTTGGCATGGGAGTATGTTACTTCTGGCCTACGATGCTCGGATTTGTCGCGGAAAATATCCCTAAATCAGGTGCCGTGGGGCTCAACCTCATGGGTGGCGCAGGCATGTTTGCTGTTTCAATTTACACAATCATCATGGGTGGCAAATACGACCAACTATTGGCATCGCACCTTCCTGCAGGCTCAAACCTGATGGAATACTACTCTGCCGCTCCCGGCACTGAAATGGCGATGGCGCTTGTCGACGCAAGAAGAGCTGCCGGTCCTGAGATCCTGGACCTCACACTCATGATCCCAATCATTCTTATCGTCGCATTCGGCGGACTCGTAATGTACATGCGGGGAAGAAAGCCACAGACTATCTAGATTAAGGGCAACCTTCGCTGTAAACTCCAAACCGGAGCTTGTACGGTTTTCCAGATATCTTTCAATTATGTCAGACACCTTAGGTGTCTGACATAGTTTTGTTCCAGAAAAAATCGCAGCTACTGCAGCGCCAAGGGCTTATCGTTGAGCATCACCTCCAATGGCTCTCCAGACTCCAACGAAATATCCACACGCTCTTTGGTCACTCTTACTTTGACCACTCTTCCACGGAATTCAATTCTGAACGAATAAGATTTCCATTGATCCGGTATGAAAGGCGTGAAAAAGAGTTTGCCATCGCGAACACGCATGCCCCCAAAACCTTTGATGAGACTCATCCACGTTCCTGCCATCGACGTAATGTGGCAACCATCTTCAGTATCGTTATTGTAGTCGTCGAGGTCGAGCCGGGCGGTACGGAGATACATCTCATACGCCTTTTCTTTATAGCCCAAGCGTGAGGCGAGGATGACGTGCACGCAAGGCGACAGCGACGATTCATGTACCGTCATCGGCTCGTAGAAATCAAAGTTGCTTTTTATTACTTCCAGCGGAAAATCATCCTCAAACAGATAAATGCCCTGCAAGACGTCGGCCTGCTTGATGAAACAAGACCTTAAGATGCGATCCCAGGACCACTTTTGGTTCAGCGGCCGGTCCTCTGCAGGAAGGTCCACGACAGGAATCAGTTCCTTGTCTAAGAAACCGTCCTGCTGAAGAAAAATTCCCCTCCCCTTATCATACGGGAAATACATTCGTTCGCAAATATCAGCCCATCTGGCCACTTCCTTTTTTTCTAAAAATTCTATTCGCTTAAGGAGCTGATCATATTTCAATGAGTTCTTTCTCTTAACAAAATCAAGCGCATACTGGGTGTACTCCAGCGTCCAACGCGCGATGTAATTGGTGTACCAATTGTTGTTGGAGTTATTTTCATATTCGTTCGGGCCCGTCACGCCCAGCATCACATACTTCCCTTTGTCATTTGAAAACGTAATGCGCTGCGACCAGAAACGTGAAATGCCGATCAGGACTTCAAGGCCGAATTCTGCCAGATAATTCTCGTCGCCCGTATAGCGAATGTAGTCGTAGATCGCAAAAGCGATAGCGCCATTGCGGTGAATTTCTTCAAATGTTATCTCCCATTCGTTGTGACACTCTTCACCATTCATTGTCACCATTGGATACAGCGCTGCACCATCAGTGAAGCCAAGTTTGGCGGCATTCTCAATTGCTCGTTGAAGATGTTTGTATCTATAAATCAACAAGTTACGAGGCACTTTTGGATCCGAGGTGCCAAGAAAAAACGGGAGGCAATAGGCCTCTGTATCCCAATAAGTACTGCCACCGTATTTTTCTCCCGTAAATCCTTTAGGCCCTATGTTCAGACGCTCATCCTCACCCGTGTAGGTTTGCATCAATTGAAAGATGTTGAACCGAATACCCTGTTGTGCTGCAACGTCACCGTCAATGGTAATATCACACTCGTTCCACTTGTGTGACCAGACGGCCAAGTGATTTGCCAAGAGCTTATCATAGCCAACGGCATGGATTTCCTTCAGCTTCTTCTTTGCATTCAGGGAAATCTTTTTCTTCGAATGATTTTCCGAAGACAGAACGACAGCATATTTATAAATCGTTGTCTCGATGTCTTTTTTCAGATTGATGGAGACAACATTGTCGGCATATTTCTCGCGTTTGGTAGCCTTGACATTTCCCTTCACGGGTTTGCCACCGGAAGTGATCGCGTATCTCATCCCGGTGCACACATGAAAAAAGGTCTTCTTTGTTTGCGCGGTTACAATCGCGTATCCATTCTTGGATTCCTTACCGACCTCCTCCCAGAATTTCTCATCATAGTTGGAGTCCTTATTGACGACATCTGCATCGATGGGCAGTGTGATGGTCGCGGCGGAAGAAAAATTCAGTGGCGTTATGGAATAGCGTATTGCGCCAACTTCTCCATCCGCCATAGAGCAAAATCTTTGTGTTTCGATCTTTACCTTTCTTCCATCGCTCAACGTAACAGTCGCCGAACGATGCAAGACACCGGACTTCATATCCAGCACGCGTCGAAACCCTTTCACTTTACATTTTGCGAGGTCAAGCGTGATTTTTCCAATGCGTATCTTAATGCCAATCCAGCTTGGAGCATTGAGTACCTTCGCGAAATATTCCGGATATCCATTCTTCCACCAGCCTACCCGGGTCTTATCCGGATAGTAAACTCCCGCAACATAACTTCCCTGGTGCGTTTCGCCCGAGTAATCTTCTTCGAAATTTGCCCGTTGTCCCATTTTTCCATTGCCAAGACTGAAAAGGCTTTCGGAAATCCGGTTAAGGTGAGGATCGAATCCCTCTTCAACAATTTGCCATTCGTGGTGCCTGATGTAATTCTTCATACTACAGGGTATGTAAAAGTTCCATTTTAAAATCGGCGGTGCGGGGAATCACCACATTCGCCTTTCCCAACTGTTTAGCCGAGCCTATCCCAATACATTTCATTTTTGCAGCAAGGGCCGCTTCAACTCCTGCTTCCGCATCTTCAAAAACAAGACACTCGCGCGGCGCGATCTTCAGCATGGACGCAGCAAGCACGAAAATCTCGGGGTCAGGCTTTGTATTGTGGATCATCGTACCATCCACAATCGCATCAAAATCATTTTCAATTCGTATTTTCTTGATGACCGTGCGGGCGTTCTTGCTACTGGAGGCAAGTGCTATCTTTTGACCAGCCACTTTCATTTCTTTGATAAGATCTCGCACGCCGGGAAATATCTCTTCAGGTTTCATGGTATTGATATAGTCCACAAACCAATTATTCTTCTTTTCAGCAAGTGCATTGCGCTCGTGGTCGCTCACGGTAAGATTACCGAGACTGAGGATGATCGCAAGCGATTCCATGCGGCTTACGCCTTTCAATCTCTCGTTGTCTTCGAGCGTGAATTTCACACCAAGCTCCGTCGCTAGTTTTTGCCACGCGAGAAAATGATAATGAGCGGTGTCTACGATAACTCCATCCAGATCGAAAATACAGGCTTTGATCACAGGCTATTTTTTAATTCGCGCGAATATACCCTTGTTCGATGATCTTTTTTGTTTCCGCCAGATTCCTGAAAACAGAGAATGTCTTCCCTTGTGTTCGCAATGCACCGAGGGCATTTCCGAAACGAGCAGCACCCTGGTAGTCTTTCGGCTTTTGCATAAGAGCAAAGCCTGCCCCTCCCGCAAAAGAGTCTCCGCAACCAGTAGTATCAATTACATTCTTCACCTTGATTGCCGGTACCATCTCCTCAACCGTTTTACCCCGCTCTCTATAATACACAAGGCATCCTCTGGAATCAACGGTGATGTACACACACTTCACTCCCTTGTCAAGGCAATGGTCCGCAAACTGGCGCAACGTGGCCCGGTCGGGCTCTTCAGAACTTGCAAAATCTGATGATTCATATTCCTTCTTGAACCATGAGGCCTGAGCCTCTTCAAGATTCATCTTGAGTACGTCGATATAAGGAAGCCACTGGTCGCGATCTACCCAAAACTTGCGCTGACGCTCTCCCGTCACAAGACACGCTGTCGTCGGGCCGTGCGCATCGAAGATGATAGTGCCCTTGCTTTTCTTTTTAAGAAACTTAAGGGTATCGATAGAGATTTCGTAGTCGCTAATCGGAATGAACACAAACACTTTACAGTCAAGCAGTGCCTTTACATCTTCGGGCATGATAGGATCCATAAAGCCAGTCTGCCGCTCGAGGCGGTTATTCATGTCCACGAACTTCAGGCTGATAATGTCCCCCTGATCGTTATGGGTGGTGAGGTGTTTTAGATTGATATTGTTGTAGCCTTTGAACACCTCCTTGACATTGTCAAGATCAACGGTTCGTAAATGCGTAACAGGGACAATCTCAATCTTTTCGCCAAGAACGGATAATGCGATAACAGGGTGCGTTACACAGCCCCACTTCTGAATGAGGTCACCGTTGTGTGTGACAATATGATCGCGGGGAATCGGTCCCAGAATGGCAATTCGTTTCATACGAGCTTAAGGTTTAGACCGTAAGATAGGCTGCGCCGAAAACGCCAGCACTGTCACCGAGCATCGGTTTCACAATCGGCGTTTCCACTACCCTATTATTAAAAATAAAATTTTTCAATGACTCAACGCCGTCAGTATAGATCTCGTCGATGTTCCCAACGCCACCCCCGATGACGATTACATCCGGGTCAATAATATTGATGATCACACTTATGGCCTTTCCGAAAAAAAACGTCAGGCGATTGATTGTCTCGGTTGCAGCTTTATCGCCCCCTTTATAAAGCGAGTAAATCTCTTTCAAGCGTTTCGACTGTCCTGTTACCGAGTGATAATGTCTTTCCAGTGCGGGTCCGGCAAGCACTTTTTCCACGCAGCCACTTTTGCCGCAGTAGCAGGGCCCTCCCGACTCATCCAGAAAATTATGCCCCCATTCTCCGCCGATTCCCTGGAGTCCGTTGATCACTTTTCCATCTACTACAAGTCCTCCGCCAACACCTGTTCCCATGATAACGCCAAACACCACGTTCGCTTTTGGAAAGTTTTCTTTCACGACACCCATTCGTGCTTCTGCCAATGCAAAACAATTCGCGTCATTCGCAATGAATATCTCCATACCCAGAATCCTTGTGAGGTCGTTTTTCATTGCCATCCCATTCATGCACTCGGAGTTACAACCTTTCATCGTCCCAGTTCTGGGATCCAGGGTTCCTGGCGTAGCAATGCCCAGCTTCTTGGGGCGATACCCCATACTCGACTCCATCATTTTCACGAGGGTGTCGATCTGACCAAGAATATGCTGATAACCATTCTCTGCACCCGTCGGAACGCGATCACGAAACAAAATATCCTTTGATCCACGTGCGCCCAGGACAACCCCTTCGGCCTTGGTACCACCCAGGTCAATACCCCAAAGTTCATTTTTACTTTCGCCCATATGATAAATTGCCTCGAGTGAAAGTTAAGCTTCTCTTTTTCAATATCATCTTGCCTTTCGATCTTTTTTCAACCAGCACAGCCTTCCTAAAGGCCTCATATCTATCTGTTTATCAATTGTTTATTCAACATTAAACAGAATCCCGCCGATCAATGCCCGCCGAGAATGTAAAGATCACGGATGCACGCCCAAGATCATTATTCTTATCAGAGATGAGAGGAAATTACTGGCGCTTGAGAACGCTTGCTAACAAACAGAGACCGATGAGGTGCGCAACATAGTTAACACAGCGCCGCCAATCCTACCATCATCTCGGGTCACTCATTGAATACCAGGAGCACTATTGGAGTCATTGTGCCGGCGTAGTGGCGATCGCGACAGCAGATTGACGGCTATTCCGCTTGGTATCTCTTCGTCTGTGGATGGAACGTTTGCCAGGAGTGCCAATATTCCTGATACGCCTGAATAGGTTTCAGCAGTCTGCCCTTAAGAACACCGTCCTCACAGCGTCCCTCCCAGTTCCAATATGAATCGGTTTTTGAATCAGCAAATCTTGCTTTGCCCGATATCAATGCAAAAGCAAGCGTATCACTCTCTACAATTCTTTCATACACATGGAAAGACATTGAATCAGGGTTGGCCAGCACCACGATTGGTGTTTGACCCACGACATCGTTAATGACACGTTGTGACTGAAGTTCGATCCAATCATAGGCTTTCGATTCCGTTCCTATCTGCACGCCTACAATCCATGACTTGTCTTTCCAGGAAAGTGAGTCTTTCCTTTCGAGTCTGCCTTTTACCTTTCCTTCATCATAATCCTTTAGACCTTTATACGCTTCATTGAAAATCGTATCAGGCTGCAGGATCTTCGTGTCAGGATATTGATAGACCCACTGCGTCAAGGTCATTTGTGAAGATGGGATTTCAGACAAGGTTCTCCCTTTCAACGGACCTATAATTGCTTCACCTGAAACCTGGCGCCACCAACTCTTCGTATCAGCATCCTCAAACATGGCGTTATAATGATCCATTCCAACAAGCCTGAACTTTTCAACCTTACCATCTACGATCGGGCTAAATACCCGGCCTGTCCGACATACAGTGCAATACGTCACCATCACTGGCTCACCACCGATTGAATCGCGAATCTGGTGATGATATCCGATCACTTCTACCGGGTATGCTTTGCTTTCTCCATTCCTCTCAACTCCGATCACGAGTTGCTTGCCTTGCACCGCCTTGTTGTCTGTGGCAGTCATGAACTGCTGACGCCTTATAGGTAAAAACATCTCATCCGCCTGATAACGATAGTTAAACATGTAAAAAATTAAAAAATAGAATCCAGCCAAAACCCATGACAGCGTTTTGGGGACCCATTTTTCACTCTTCACATAATGGATAAATGGCCAAGCCACCAACAGGAAGCCTAGAATTCTGAAATAGGCAATGTTGTTATGAAGAAAATATGCGATATCAATCGTATTCTCTTCCTGACTGCCGGGAAATGGCATGATGTAATACACCCGCAATATCTCAACCAATACAAGCAGTGCAAATCCGGCAATGAGCAGAATCAACTTCATTGGTTCTTAAAACGGAGTGTGTTGGAAATCAAATTCCGCAGTCTATTACGCTCGTCTGTGAGGCGCTTATCATCCCAGTTGAGCTTGTGTTGCAGCGCTCCAAGAACTGGCTCCATGACTTTGTGAAAGCGATGAATATTGAAGTAAAGAAGGCCAGTCCTTCTCACCAGAAAATCTTCGGCAGTGGCGATGGCCTCGTTTTCAATTGAAAAATCCAGTTCCGCGAGAGCGAGTGCAATTTCCGGATCGGGCAATTTCATTTCGCGCGCGTCTGCAATAATAGTTTGTGCTTGTTTCCCATACAGGTGCACCAAATATGTGGCGTGATCACCTTTCAAACCTAAAGCCGCCACCTGTTCCGCAACTTCACGCTGAAATGTCTTCACATCATCAACAGTCTTGAGACCGCCACCCGCCAGCAAGGTTGAACTGGTTGTACATGGCGATAATTCCCGATCTCCAAATCTTAATTTAATAATGAGATCAACAACACGTTCTGACATCTTCCTGTAGCCAGTGAGCTTCCCGCCTGCAATGGATATTAGTCCCGAATCCGATTCAAAAATCTCGTCCTTTCTCGATAGCTCGGAGGCAGATTTTCCCTCTTCATGGATCAACGGACGTAATCCAGCCCAGCAAGATTCAACGTCAGCAAGTGTAAGATGACTTGAAGGAAACGTTATGTTTACGGCGTTTAATAAATAACGGGCATCCTCCGAAGATGTAAAGACCTCATCTTTCTCCCCGTTATAGTCAGTATCTGTCGTACCAATGTAAGTGATCCGCCCCCGTGGAATTGCAAAAATCATTCTGCCATCAGGAACATCAAAATATATTGCCTGCCTCACAGGCAATCTGTGATACGGCACGACTATATGAACGCCTTTTGTGAGATGAAGGTGTTTATTTTCCTTCGAATGGTTTATCTCCCTCAACTCGTCTACCCAAGGACCAGCGGCATTTACCACACTTTGTGCCTTTATTGAAAAAGTACTACCAGTCAGTTCATCCGAAACCATCGCACCTTGTACTCTACCTTCCACATACTCAAAGTCCCTGACGCGCAGGTAATTTAGCATCACAGCACCTTTTTCATTGGCGACTTTCGCGATCTCTATTGTAAGTCTAGCGTCGTCGGTTCGATATTCGGCATAGATCGCGCCACCTTTGATTTCATCAACTTTCAGCAACGGTTCGTATTGCGTTGTCTGGAGTTTAGTGAGCATCTTTCGTTGATCTTCTGACTTAACGCCTGCAAGCAGATCATAAATACGAAGCCCAATCGATGTAAGCCAGTACCCAAGACCGCGCTTTTCATACAATGGCAACAGCATCTTTTCAGGCACAACCAGGTGCGGTGCCAGTTTATGAACGATTGCACGTTCACTCCCAACCTCTTTGACAAGTGCAAATTCGAGTTGCTTCAGATATCGCAGGCCGCCATGAATTAGTTTGGTAGAGCGACTGCTGGTGCCGTATGCAAAATCATTTTTCTCTACAAGGGCAGTCTTCAATCCACGTGACGCAGCATCCAGCGCGATCCCGGCGCCTGTGATTCCACCACCGATTACTAATAAATCGAATGATTCAGTCGCAAGCTGCTTAAGCTTTTCAGCACGATCGAGGGTTGAAAATCGTGTCAGTGCCATCTTCGTATCAATCCAGCCAATGCATTGTTCTCGACACCGCTTTCTGCCATCCTTTGTAAAGTCGTTCCCGGGTGTCAATTTCCATTGCCGGATTGAACAGCCGTTGAATACGACGATTGCGAATTATGTTATCCTTTTTCCAAACACCAATGTGAATCCCGGCCAGGTATGCCGCTCCCAGGGCAGTAGACTCGATAACCTCTGGCCGTTCAACCGCGGTGCCAAGGATGTCCGCCTGGAATTGCATCAACACATTATTCGCGCAAGCGCCTCCATCGACTTTAAGGCTTGCCAGTTTCAAGCCAGCATCTTCCTCCATCGCATTAAGAATATCTTTGGTCTGATAGGCAAGCGATTCCAATGTGGCCTTGATGAGATGGTCTTTTCCTGTATCACGCGTAAGCCCAAAAATGGCACCCCTTGCATACATATCCCAGTATGGCGCCCCAAGTCCGGCGAATGCAGGAACGACATAAACGTCATTTGAGCCCAGCGCTTTCGTTGCAAAATATTCGGAGTCTTTTGACTGATCTATCAGATGCATGCTGTCGCGAAGCCATTGAACAGCCGCGCCAGCAATAAAAACACTTCCCTCGAGGGCATATTCAACTTTACCGTCCAGCCCCCAGGCAATGGTCGTGATGAGCCCATTCTTCGAATGCTGAATCTTTGTGCCTGTATTCATTAACATGAAGCAGCCGGTGCCATAAGTATTCTTTGCCATTCCAGGCTCAAAGCATGCTTGTCCGAATAGCGCAGCTTGCTGGTCGCCGGCAACGCCGCATATCGGGATTGTTGCGCCCGCAAATGCAAATGCTCCAAATTCACCTGACGATGGCCGAACTTCGGGCAGCATCGACATGGGAACGCCAAGCTCCTCTAACAATGTTTTGTCCCACGACAATTTCGCAATGTCGTACAACATTGTTCTCGACGCATTTGAAAAATCTGTTACGTGTGACTTGCCGTTGGTAAGTTTCCAAATAAGCCACGAGTCTATCGTCCCAAACGCAAGCTCACCTCTGTTTGCGCGCTCGCGAACGCCATCCACGTTATCGAGAATCCATTTGATCTTTGTAGCCGAGAAATAAGAATCAATGACAAGACCTGTCGTATTGCGAACGTGATCTTTCAGTCCTTTGCTTATAAGTTCTTCACAGATTGGCGCCGTGCGTTTATCCTGCCAAACAATTGCATTGTAGACCGGTTCGCCTGTCTTCCGATCCCAGACAACCGTAGTCTCGCGTTGGTTAGTAATACCGATCGCTACAACTGAGGATGCAGTGACTTTATTCTCCTGAATGACGCGGACCAGCACGTCATGCTGCGTTTTCCATATCTCATTTGGATCATGTTCGACCCAACCTGATTTCGGAAAAATTTGGCGAAACTCCTGTTGTGCTATACCTCGTACCTGACCTTCCTCATCGAAGAGCACTGCGCGTGAGCTGGTTGTTCCCTGATCGAGTGCTATGACAAATTTAGATGCCATTTGTCAATAGAGGAGTTGATAAACGACGACGCCAAGAATGCCACCCAATATCGGCCCAACCACCGGTATCCATGCATATCCCCAATCTGAGGACCCCTTCCCATGAATTGGCAACAGTGCATGCGCGATGCGTGGCCCCAGATCGCGTGCTGGGTTAATTGCAAAGCCGGTTGTTCCACCAAGCCCGAGGCCGATGGCAACGATCAAAAGGCCCACCGCAATCGGATTGAGACCCTCGGTGAATTCGTTTGTTCCAATGAAAAGAAGGGCGAGTATTAGCATTGCAGTTGCAATGATTTCACTGACCAAATTTGAAAATGTATTTCGAATTGCGGGACCGGTGGCAAATACAGCAAGTTTGAGGTCTTGAGCCTCTGTCACTTTCCAGTGCGGCAAATAGTGCAGCCAGACAATGACTGCACCCGCAAAAGCGCCAAGCAGCTGAGCGAGGATATAGGGTCCGACGTCTGCCCAGGGAAAATTACCTTTCAACGCAAATGCGATGGTGACAGCGGGGTTAAGATGAGCGCCGCTGACTTTGCCTGCGGCATAAATACCTAATGTAACAGCCAGACCCCATCCGATGACAATTGACAACCATCCGGCGTTTTCCGATTTAGTTCGCTTAAGCACGACAGCTGCCACCACACCGTCTCCAAGAACAATGAGGACCATAGTCCCAAAGAATTCAGCAACGAATGAGCTCATAAGCTGTTTAGGCGGAAGTTAGGCCTCCCCTCTAATATAGGAGAAAAAATTATCCAATCGTGTGCCCAACAGTTGTTTACTATTTAGCCACCGATTCCTTACGGGTTCTGACTTTATCTAAAATAAAGTTGCCAATTGCCTTTCCCTGTGTCACGCCATTATCAACTGCAGCACGGTAATGGATGCCCCCGTAAATTCTACTGATCGCTGCCTCCCCCGAAGCTTCATAAAACGAATTGAATTTTCTGGCGGTAAGACCAAATTCCGTTTCTGTGGAATCAACATAGGCAAAGTTGTCTCCAAACAAACCAGTCAATGCTACAGCAGCAGAGCTTGAAATCACGCTATGGCCGGAAGTATATTCGGGGAACGGAGGCGTTTGCAACAAAGGCACCCACTCTTCACTGATATATTGATTGATGTAGGTCTCTGGCCTGATCACTTTGCTGCGGTATTTCTCATCCCAACAGCTGATGAATCCATCGGCAAGTGAAAGCGCGACACGGACATATGCCTCAGCTGCCTGAAGATACCCGACGTTTTGCTGCGTGCATGCGACACGTGTTATATTCATCCAATGGCCACCCGGCGAAATCTTTTTTGTCGCGAACATTACGTGTCCCTTAACATTCATCACGAATGGGTTACAATCCCAAAAGCTTGCAATTTGCTTCTGCTCTTCCGTAAGGTGAAGTCCGATATCATAAACTTCTGCTGCTTCTTTATAAAAGGGGCTCGTCTTATTAATCGAGAATGCAATCGCGGGAACAGGACGAAATTGAGATGCCGAATCAATTACGAACGGCCTGATCTTGCTCCAGTGAGGCTCCACGGCATCCATATATGCAGGCGGTGTCGGCTTCCAGGATGCTGCATCACTTTGTATTGAATATTTGGGAAACGAACGCGACTGTTTATAATTATCCTTTGAAGACCATTGAAGCACACGCGCTGCTACCTTATCTCCGAATTCTACAGATCTTTCGAAAACGTCGTCCGGAATACCAGTTGCCCTGATCTCCCCCATGATGGTTTTGTAATAAGCATCCACCTGATCTTCGGAAAACACGAGCGCTTTGCCAACTTTGAGGACAGCATGCACAGAAGCAACCGGGTATGAGTACTCGACGTTGGGCAACGGCATCGGTATTGAATCCAGGCCGTGCAACTGACCCGACAGCGACATGAAATTAGGATCCATGTGTCGCGCCGATTCATACGCTGCTACACTTGTGTAAGCATAAATTCTGCTCGCAACCGGCGGCGAGAAAATATCATGAACAATGCGATCAGTGATCGCCTTGACCGAACGATGAATGTATTCCGGGTTATTAAGTCGGGTATGATAGTCCTTCTTTTCGGAACTGCAACCGAGTAAAAAAGAAAGAACGCAAATGGCGATTAGACTGCGATTCATAGGGGATAAAATTACCTGACAGTATAAGCTTTTCTATTGATTCCCACCCCTTTAATCTCCAACGATTTCCAGGTTCGGGGAATTTGGGATTTAATTTGGGTGATTCCTGCGTCTGTGATCTGCAATCCGCCAAAGCCATTGAGCACTGCTTGTAGGAACCCGCCGGCACCAGTCGCAAAATATGGATTCGACCCTCCTGCCGTTTCTGCTAACACACCAAAGGGAGGCACTTCATTCGGTTTATATGATTTCACAAACAGATCAGTAGCCTTTTCGGTGTTTCCAAGTCTCGAATAAAGCACCGATAAAACTGAGCTACCCATCGCAGGCCCGTCAGCGCCGAACCTCGGTTCGTAGTAACGAAGATCTTTCTCGATTTGAGTCTTGTCAGAAATGATGTCCAATGGAAAAGCAAGAAGGTTTACGTCTGCCTGTTTGACGTTAACGCCGTCATAGGTTCTGTTCTCACGCGTAGTACCATCTTCAAATTTTAAGATCGGAATATTATTGGCGACCAATTCCCAGTCGGGATCCGGTGCAATCGCGAGCTCCTTACTGGCAAGTGTCGCATACCGCAGCGCCGTGATAGCCATTCCGTTTGTAAACGCGTTGTTGTCGATGTTCTCCTGCCACTCATTGGCACCGATGACGTTATTGATTTCGTATCGTCCAGGGCCCTTGCGCTCAACCCTGCTGGCCCAGAAGTCCGCAACCTCTTTCAGAACAGGATAGCCTTTCTCTTTCAGCCACTGTTTGTCTTTGGTAACTTGATAATATTTCCAGAACGCCCACCCAACACAACCTGTAATGTGATGCTGAAAAGGTCCTGTCAGCGCCCACACAGGAGTGTCTTCAGTTCCTTCGTCCGAAGATTCCCAAGGGAACATTGCGCCTTTGTAGCCATGCGAAAAAGCATTCTTCTTCGCCGCCTCAAGTCTGTTGAACCGATAGTCGAGAATTGACTTTGCGATTTGCGGTTGAAGCATAAGCAACGGCGGATACATCCAAAGTTCGGTGTCCCAAAAAACGTGACCATTGTAACCCAACCCTGAAAGGCCCATGGGTGAAAGGCTATAGCCAGTTCCTTCACGAACAAAAGAGTATAAATTATAAAGTGCAAAACGAATGTCTCGCTGAACATTCACATCACCCGAAACAACTATATCGCCTTGCCAAAGTCGATCCCATTCTTCCTTATGTCTTTGTAATAATCTCTGAGCGCCTTCGAGTCTTGCGAAGATTGTGAGACGCTCGGCCTCATTCATCGGATCGCCAAAATGCGCCGTCGAAGTCGAAGATGAAACCACACTAAAAGTATAAGTCTCTCCAGCCTGCAGTTTTTTGCTGAATTTCATCAGGTGACGATTGTAATCCCAATCCTCATGAATCACACGAGGCTCCTGACCATGTGCCTCAGAAAAAATGAAACTGTTGCTGGCGGCGACCGTATGTTTCCCTGACGGGCTTTTCCCAACTGAAGTTAGCAGTGGGATACGCACATGCGGACGATCGATCTCACTGAATAGGTTTCTGACATCAGCAAGGTGGTCGGGCGCTTCAATGACGCTCATTGGCGTGATGACAACGTCTTTGGTCGCCTTGATTTCCACTATCGACATCGCGCTGAAGGGCAGATGACGCAACGACATCATAGTATGCTTGACAACCAACTTATCTCCGACCTGAAAAGTAGTTTCGAAACTGGCCGACTTCATGTCGAGGGTCTGTCGATAGTTCTGAACGTTGTTCGGAAGCACACGGACACCATCAACCTCCAGGTCGAGATTGACGTGATTAAAAGACTTCAGAATATTTGATACCCTGCCACGCTGGTAATAATCGTAAACACCATTCAATACAACGTCTTTGACCTTCATGGGCTCAGGCGAAGACACAAGGCCCACCATGCCATTTCCTAAAGTGACACCGAAATAGTTCTTGCGATCAAAGTCGGATGCCTCAATTTTCCACCCGTCAACGGACTGCGCTGCTGCAGCAATGGAAACAAAAAAAAGAATTGAAAAGAGCAGCGTTCTCATTTTGCGGCATTCTTGAGTCCGATGGCTACCGGCGTGTTGTTATTTCTAAGCGCAAGAATATATTCCCCCTTACCCACGTGTATTTTTCTTAAGCGGCGGGTCTCTCCCGGAATTGAAATTCCCGATGCAACAGGCGGTATGGCGGTGAATCCGTTCTTTCCTTTTCCTTTTAGCAGCAGCCCATAGCTAGCATCATATCTTCCCATTTGCACATTCACGCCGTAGAAATTTCCCGCGACAATCGCATCCAGTGTGCCGTCTGAATCGAAATCCCCTGATAGGGCGGCATTGACTGTAGAAAATTGAGATGCCTTAGGCAACGGAGTTACTTTGAACTTCCGATTACCTAAATTCTCAACATAACTATGCTCAAATGTCTTCGCCATGAGAAGTGAACATGCAGCAAGCTCCTGTTCGCTGAAAATGTCTTTAAGCGACGATTCCGCAAATTTGTGATATGAAAGAAATTTCTTCTTGAGGTAAGGAAGCTGCTTGGTCATTTCATCCCGCGTATAAAAGGGATATTCCTTATCCCCTATGTAATGCGTCAACACCTGATCGACGCTACCGTTCTTGTCAAAATCGCATACGTAGAGTTTCACAGGTTTCTCATTCGTCGCACGAAGCTTTGAGTTCAAGCCAAGATTACCGAAAATAAAATCTACGTCACCATCGCCATCAAAGTCCGCTACCTCTACGTTGTTCCAAAGACCTTCTGTATTTTCCAGGCCACTTCCGGTAATTGGGAGGCTTGAAAGCTTGCCACCCTCATTAAACAATATCGTTACGGGACTCCATTCCGACGCCACGACGAGATCCATATCCTTGTCGTTATCCACATCGACCCAACGCGCTTCCTTCACGAATCCAAGCTCTTTCAGCGCCGACGATGCCTCGGACACTGAGAAATTTCCTTTTCCATCGTTCAGCAGCAGGTAGCTATCGGGTTTGATCCCGTACTTCCATGGCACTGCACGCGCACCCACGAAAACGTCAATGTCACCATCGAGGTCGAAGTCGGTGGTCGCAATCACTGATCCTGTAAGATTTATGGGTACTTGTTTTTTTGATATGAAGTTCCCTTTGCCATCATTAATGAGTAATCGCGGTTGGGTAAACTCTTCGTTATTCGACCATTCATTCCCCCCGCTGACAACAAACAGATCGTTGTCACCGTCTTTGTCCGCATCAAAAAACTCTGCGCTCACTTCTTCATACGTACTGTCAGACTTGAAAAGAGGGCTATGCTGACTTTTGAATTCTCCCGATTTCTGTTGTATCCAAAGTGCGGATATCGCCCATTTTGCATTTCCGAGATAAACATCATCAAGCCCATCACCATTGGCATCGCCTATTGCAACAGCCGGTCCTTCTGCAGAAACCATATGCGGAATTAATCCTTCCCGGTTAAACTCTACAAATCTATTCTCGGCATGATCGAAATCAATCTTCAGACGCTTAGTGACATCTTCAAAAAGCGGAGTTTCGCGATGAAATCTTGCGTAGGAAAATTTACCCTTCGCATTATTCTGATCAAGTTCTAAAAGTTGGTCTTTCTTAACGTCCCGAATGGTCTCAGTTGACCCATCCTGCCACACCACAACGACTGAATCAACTTGCCCGGCAGCGCCCAATCCAAAAGTCAATTTCGTATCCACCGAACTTTGGAAACCACGAGTCGCCATGCATTCCTGCATTTGCAAATTCTTTCCAGCGTAGAGAAATACTTTTGCACCGATGCCCCTCGTATTGCCGCCCTTGCCTTTGAGCGTGAACTGCAAGAATCCATTCTGTGGTCCCTCCTTCTTACTTCTGGTCAAATTTTCATAAAGGAAAGCCTCATCCGCGGCATTGTTCGTCACGAGGTCCAGGTCACCATCGTTGTCGAGGTCCGCATAGGCGGCGCCGTGAGAGTATGAAGGTTGATCCAACCCCCAGTCGATCGACTTGTTTGTGAAGGTGGAATCGTGATTATTGATATACAGACAGTTTGGTATTTTAATCTGCGGCATTCTCTTGAAGTAGTTCATTTCCCTTTCGCGCAGGTCATTCTTTAGCCTTTCCTGGATTGAATCCTCTCCAATAAAGTTTATATAGTCAAGGTCATTTGAGCGCCGCTCGATGCCATTTGAAATAAAAATGTCTTTGAAGCCATCAAGATCAAAATCCGCCCACAACGCCGACCAACTCCAATCGGTTGCGTATACGCCCGCCATTAATCCAATCTCACTGAATGAGTTGTTGCGCTGGTTTAGCTGCAGGGTATTCCGGGCGTATTGATAATTGTATCCATATCCAATTTTAAACGAGTAAAGATCGTAGGTATCTTCAGCCGCCGAAGCCTTCAGAATCTTTGGATCTTGGGGAAGCATGTCCATCGAAATCAGATCCGGAAACGCATCATTATTGAAGTCTCCGAAATCACACCCCATAGAAAAATGGCTTGTGTGCATCATTTGTGCCTCAAGGCTTTCCTTGAAGGTGCCATCTTTTTGATTGATGTAGAGGTAATCGTTTTCATGAAAATCATTGCCAACATAAATATCAGGATACCCGTCGAGGTTGACATCACTGACTACCAGCCCGAGACCATAACCGATCACACTGTTGTAAATGCCGGCTTGCTTAGTGACGTCCGTATAATGATTTCCGTCGTTGCGCATCAGCTTATCACCGGCAAACGGATGTGACTCACTCCGCAACGAAGATTTTCCAAACGTACCATTTTGGTGAAGAGAATGATTCAACATGTACATGTCAAGGTCGCCATCCAGGTCGTAATCGAAGAATGCGGCTTGCGTGGAGAATCCAACAAGGTCCAATCCATAGGCCACTGCACGGTCGGAAAATTTCGGAATCCCATTCGCATCGTTGCCTTCATTGATCAAAAGCTGGTTGCGTGACTCATACATCAGATAGTTTCCAAGGTAACTGATATAGATATCGAGCTTACCGTCGCTGTTTACGTCTGCCATCGTAACACCTGTAGCCCAACCGCTCAATCCAGCAGCATTGGCAGCCTGTGTTACATCTTCAAACTTGAATGAGCCTTTGTTGATATAGAGTTTGTTCGGCTGCTGATTACCTGTAAAATAGACATCAACGAGACCATCACCATTCACATCACCTGTTGCAACACCAGCGCCATTGTAGAAATACATGTAGTTGAAGATGTTAAACTCAACCGACGGCGCTACATCATTTCTGAATTTGATATTAGACTCACTGCTTTTCACCAAACGGAATTTCTTTTCCTGTTTATCCTTTTCAGGTTGACAGGATACAATGCCGATGAAAACGATCAATACTGCTGAATAAAATGCGGCTCTCATTTTTGTTTTCTCACTCCGTATAGTTTTAAGCTTTCATTATTGCGTGCAACCGCCAGATCCACACCTTTCCTGGTCCGCACGATTTCGATATCTTTTACCTCACCACCGACTTTAAGGCCCGAAGCGGCAGCCGACAATGGCTTGAAGTTTCCTTTACCATCACCAGTGAGCACAAGCCCTCTCATGTCATCATACCTTCCAATTTCCGGCTTGACCGGGAAGAAATTTCCAGCGATCACCAGATCCTGATTATCATCTCCATTAAGATCCATCGGTAAGATGGCATACACCGGTGCTACCTGTGCTTCCGGCGGGAGTTGCTTCATTTCAAATTTCACTCCCCCTTGATTCAAGGCGATGGAGTTAGAAGGCTCATAGAACCTTAATATTTTAGCTTTTTGAAGTTGTTCCGGACTAAACACTTCTTCAATTGTCTTACCGGCATAGTCCTTATAATACAGAAACTTCTTTTTCAGCGATGGAATCTGCTTCAAAAGATCCTGACGCAATGCATAAGGATACGTCTTACCGCCACGCTGATAGGTATAAATCGGATCAATAGACCCGTTATTGTCGAAGTCGGCGATGTAAAGAGATACTGGCTCCTCTTTGCTCGGCCTGAAACGTGAATTCCATCCCAGGTTCCCCAGAATAAGATCTGGTTTTTTATCCCCGTTTATATCCTGGACTTTCACTTCGTTCCACCATCCATCGGACTTATCAAAGCCATTTGATACATGATCCGTCAAGGTCAGCCCTTTCCCGTCATTCTTAAAGACAGTAACCGGCATCCATTCTCCGACAACCACAAGGTCATGCCATCCGTCGCCGTCAACATCAGCCCATTCAGCGTCCGTCACCATCCCCAATCTTGACAAAGCCGGTGCCCAACTCGCCGTCGCGTCAGAAAATTTGCCCTTGCCATCATTGAGTAGAATATATTGACCGGGAGGGTCTCCATAATACCCTGGAATCACACGCGTTCCAACAAATAAATCCTGATCGCCATCGTGATCAATATCAGCAGCCGTAACACAACTTCCTGTCTGGAAGATATCGGGCAGTCCATCTGATTTAGTCCATGCTATTGCTCCGCCTTTGGATTGATTTAAATACAGACGGTCTTTCAAACTTGCAGCCTGATTTGCAAACTCAGTCCCTCCTGTCACGACATACAGATCGAGATCTTTGTCACCATCCGCATCAAAAAATAAAGCGTCAACATCTTCTGCTGTGGAGTCGACATCAAACAATGGGGTTCTAAGGTTCTTGAATTTTCCGCTCGCATCCTGAATCAATAGCGTTCCTGACTGACCCATTGCGCCACCCTGAAACATATCATCCAACCCATCTCCATTGACATCTCCAACTGCGAATGCGGGACCCTGCGATGACAACATGTGGAATATCAACCGCTCGCGGTTAAACTCACTGTATTCATTCTCACGGTGATTAGCGGGTGCGTCTGGTAATTCAACCAGCAGTCCCTGCTCTGAAGGATTGGTGTGCGACACAGCTTTTGACGCGTTGGCGTAATCTGCCTTTACAACCTGATTTGTTGTTACCGCCTTCATCCATTCAACTTTGCCGTCCGGCCAGGTAATGGACACACTGTCGATCTTATCTGCCGACCCTGTACCGATTACCATCTTGTAATCCATGGAGGATTGGAAGCCTCGCATGGGCATATTCTCGTAATAAAAAATATTCGATCCGGAGTATGCTTTCACTTTAGCACCGATACCGAAGGTGTTTTTCTCATTTCCTTTGAATGAAATGCCCAACCAATGGTCACCGGTTTTCGAATGCTCGAGCGTTTCATTTCTGTAGACAAAAGCCGGCATGTTCAAATTGTTGACGACGAGATCCAGGTCTCCGTCATTGTCAAGATCACCATAGGCAGCGCCATTCGAAAAACTGGGTTCATTCAGTCCCCACTGCGCCGAAACATTTTGAAATTGCCAGGAATTATTTCTTTTAAAAAGATAGTTACTCAGTTTGGTCGAAGTCATTCCTTCGACAAACTTGGTGAAGTCTATTTTCTTGCCAAGGAAAGCCTCACGAATGGTTTCGCTACTGCCCATGTATTCAATGAAATCCTGGTCTGTTACATCACGATTGATGCCGTTACACACAAACAGCTCCTTATTTCCGTCATTATCAAAATCTGCCATCAATGCGCCCCAACTCCAATCTGTTGCGGCGACCCCTGCCATCTGCCCGACTTCAGCGAATGTTCCATCCCCGCGATTGAGTTGTAACATGTTGCGCATGAATTGGTGGTAATAACTATTTCTAAGCCGTAACTGATAAACGTCGTAAGTTTCAAATGCCGTCAATTTCTTGAGACGTTCATCGTCCTCCGGCAGCATGTCCGTCGAAAAAATATCAGGATATCCATCATTGTTCACATCCGCCATATCGGCGCCCATTGAAAACATGCTGATGTGGCCCATCAGGTCAGTTATCTTTTCTGAGAACGTGCCGTCCCTGTTATTGATGTAGAGGTAGTCTCTCTCATAGAAGTCGTTGGATACATAGATATCCATCCAGTTGTCATCGTTGATATCGCCCACCGTGACACCGAGGCCAAACCCAATGACGCTGCCATAGATACCGGCAGCTTCGCTCACGTCGGTGAAGACGCCATTGTCATTGCGCATGAGTTTGTCGCCCCCAAGCTCGTCACGGACATCTCTTAAGTTCCGGTATCCTAATGTGCTTATCGGCTTGAATGAATTATTCAGTATGTAGCAGTCGAGGTCGCCGTCGTTATCGTAGTCAAAGAAAACTGAATGTGTAGAAAACCCTTTGTCTGCCAGGCCCATTTCAGCAGCCTTGTCGGTAAAAGTGAGGTCGCCGTTATTGATGAACAATTCATTCTCACGATTGTCTCCATTGGGATCACCGGAATTACAGACGTAGATGTCGAGTAAACCGTCGCCGTTAACATCTGCCATGCTGACCCCAGTAGACCAGACTTTGCTGCCATTGATTCCGGCCTTTTCAGTAATGTCCTCGAACTTCCAGTTTCCTTTGTTAAGGTAGAGCCTGTTGTTCTCCATATTGGAGGTGAAGAACACATCCGTCAAACCATCATTATTAATGTCACCCAGCGCCACACCTCCGCCATTGTAGAAGTTTCGATATCTAAATACATCAAAATCTTCCTGAAGGGTAATTGTGTTTTGGAACGCGATGCCCGTCTCTCCTCCGTCCAGTTTTGTAAACACGGACTCACTTGCTTTCTTTTCGACTGGTTTCGTGCAGGAAAAAGCCAGGAGAAGCGCCAAAAAACACACTACTATCTTCATCAGGGTTCGAAGGGAATAAATAAAAAAAGGCAGGTAAAATTAACCTGCCTTTTTGTATAGATCAAACTATTGAATACTATTTGCCGCCGTAACCAGGGTTCTGCTTGATGTTCGGATTTGAATCGACTGCAAGCTGAGGGATAGTATACAATACCCGGAATGCATCGGTATTGGAACCTTTCTCTGCCCAAGGATCATTGAACTTACCAAATCTGATCAGGTCATCTCTGCGAAGGCCTTCCCAATAGAGTTCACGGCCACGCTCATCCAATACATCCTGAAGTGTTACAGTAGCCAACGCAGGTGCGCCACGTTTTGCACGCAAAGTATTAATGTCCGCCAAAGCGCCAGCCACATCACCTTTACGGAATTTCGCTTCGGCCATGTTCATCCACACTTCTCCGAAACGAAGAAGCACATACTTGTCATAAAACGCAGGGTGATACTTCATTACACGGATACCTTTGTTAGTTGCAGCACCTGAAAGCGGCACATCGGGTGTGAATTGCAACGGAAGACCAGTGCGTGTATCGGTGATATTCGTACCGTCGTCGTTCTTCTGCTGCCCAGCGAGGAATCCAAGGCCGATACCAGCAAACTTATTGGCCGCTCCAGTTCCGAAGGAAAGTCCCGGGATAGATCCAGCCGGGATACCTTTTCTCTTATCTGCATTGTCAAACTTGCCATAAAAATCCGCAAGTGTAGCAAATCCATTCCATCCACTCGGATTTTGGTTATAGTGAAGCGTCATATACACGCGGTTCTGGGGCGAGCCCTGAACACTTGTAAGAATGACTTCCTTGCTCGGGCCAGTTCCTTTGAAATTATCAAAGTAATTGTCGTTCAAAACGTAGCCGTCCGCAATAACAGCCTGTGCATATTGAATGACCTTATCCATATCAGCAGGCGCGAAAGTATACGGACCTTCAGGGGCTGCCGCAGTAAATACAGCCTTATTGAGATATAAACGGGAAAGCATCGCATTTGCTGCTGCTTTGGAAGCAACCGGTTGTGGAACAGAACCACCGGGAATCGTTGGTAATGCCGCAAGAGCATCCAACAAGTCTTTCTCCACGAGTGCAAAACCTTCAGAGCGTGTATAAACTTTAGGGTTTACAGAAACACCTTCCGAAGTTTTCCTATCAGGAAGAATACCCCAGAAATCGATCACGTAGTAGCGATTGAAAGCACGGATGAATTTCGCTTCTGCAACTTGCTGAGGCGTTACACCTGCCGCTTCCATAATAAACTGCGTGTTGTACGCATTCTGATTCAACGTATTCCAAGCGTTGTTGATGTTCGAATGTGCCGGGTCCCATGTGTGAGTATACAATGAACGCCACACACCATTATCACTCCAGTCTACACCGCGGGTTGGCGGGATCAATTCATCAGTTACGTGTTCAGTCAGTGAATAAATGCTGGCCTGGTCAGTAAATGCTTGTAAGTCGACATACGCCTTATCCAGCGCTTCCTTGGGAACGACGTTGGTCGTCCCACTGGCATCAGTAACAATCACCTTGGAGTCAACCTCCTTGGTCACGAGATCCGTACAAGCAGTCACTAGGCCTATGGCCGCGAGAGCTGCTATTGTTCGTGTCATCTTGTTCATATAAGTATTAAAAAGTAGTGTGTTTCAGTTAAAAGGTTGCATTAAGACCGAGCGAGAACGTTCTCGCACGTGGATAAGTGGTGTAGTCGATACCAGCAACTGCCACAGGAGGAGTTGATCCCAGTGTTACAGGCTTGGGGACGCTAACTTCAGGATCCTGGAAAGGATAGCTGGTGAATACCGCCAGGTTTGCTCCTGTCATGTATACACGCAGATTTTGGAACGGCCCAGTCTTCGGCTTGAAGTTGTATCCAAGCGTAATGTTCTGAAGTCTGACAAATGACGCGTCGTACAAGAAACGTGTTGACACATCCGGTGCATTCAACTTGTTCTCGTTTGTCTGCGCTACGTCCCTTGTAGCATTTCGTCCGTTGGCAACTGAACCAGCAGAGAAGAACGCATTAGCTGTGTTGCTGTAAACGTATTGGCCGAACTGACCTGTGAAGAAGATGTTCAAGTCCCAATTCTTGTAATTGAATGTGTTGGTCAAACCGGCGTTCACTTTAGGAAGCGGTGACTTACCAACGAATTTCTGCACATCACCACCAGCATATTTCGCGATACCAGTTGTCGCATCGAAGCCCGCGAACTCGCGAACGTAGAATGCATACAATGGCTGGCCATCAGCAATACGCTGTGAGTAGGCACCTGACAAACCCTGACCGTTGATCTCACCGGCGTTATAGAATGTACCCAGATTCTTAACCTCGTTGTGGTTGTACGCAAAGTTGAGCGCCAAATTCCACTTGAAGTCAGACTTCTGAATGATATCATAGAAAACTCCGAGTTCAACACCCTGATTGATGATGTTTGCAGGGAGGTTCTGATATACGAACGGGTTCGGTGCAGGCTGTGCTGAGTAAGTGATTGTCAGCAGGTTCGTCGTATTCTTGTTATAGAAGTCGATAGAACCCCTCAGTCGGTTATTCAAGATACCAAAGTCAAACCCAGCGTTAAACTGTGCTGTTGATTCCCACTTCAGTGCAGGGTTGTTGAATGATACCGGACCAAATCCGCCACCGTTTGTAGCGTCAGCACCAGTATTAATCGTCCAGTCGCCGTAGCGGCTTCTTGTGTCATACAAGTTGTGACCGAATTGCTGGTTACCTGTTACGCCGTAGCTGATACGGAAGTTCAGGTCGCTGAATGCTTCAGGAACGAAGCTTTCTTCGCTCATTCTCCACTTAAATGCGCCGCTAGGGAAGATACCGTATTTGTTATCTCCACCAAAGCGAGTCGATCCGTCAGCACGAACAGTAGCTGTGATCAAATACTTCTCACCGATACCGAAGTTGAAGCGACCATAATATGACTGAAGCTCATCTGTAATGTTTGACGAGTTCGTTGCCACAACACCACCGATTTTAGATTGGTCTGACGACGCAACGTTGTTCAACATGTCATCGAGGCTATTGGTGCGGAAGCGGCTGATTTCGAAGCTGTTTGTTGTTGTGTGGAAGTTCTGATAAGAATATCCCAACAAGCCATTGAAGCTCACGTTACCAAACTTCTTGTCGTAAGTAAAATAGTTCTCCCAAAGATTATTGTACTGCGTGTTGTCAAGCATGTAAGCACGGCCAACATTATAAATGCCTGTTACATTCAGCAGCTTAGAGTACGCCTGTCTGCGCTGGTTGATTTGAGCATCGAGACCGTATACTGTCTTGAATTTGAACCCTTTGAAGAATTCGTATTCTGCACCGATAGAACCAAGAGTACGCAAGCCATCATTATAGAGTCGGCTAAGGTTAAGCATCGCCACAGGATTTGGCTCCGTGTTTGCCAACTGGAAGTATCCGCTAGGATCTGCAGGTTTCGCTACTCCGTTTCCATCAACTACACCGCCATTATTATAGATCGGGTTTGAAGGAGCTTGCTTCAGAGCATTACCCCAAAGGTCGCCTTCAAATCCGGAGTTAACCGTGATCGGAACCTGGTCGTCATGAGTCTGAGCGATCGTGAATGAAGTTGTCAAAGTCAATTTGTCATCCATGAACTTTTTGTCTCCATTGAAGCGGAGGCTGAATCTCTTGAGACCAGAGTTTTTAACAATACCTTCCTGATTGAGGTATCCAGCAGAGAAAAGGTAGCTGCCGGTTTTGTCTCCAGCGCCGTATGACAAACCATACTGCGTGGTGTAAGCCTGGCGTGTTACAGCGTCCTGCCAGTCCGTATTGCCACCATTATCAATGGTCTTTGAAGAACCAGCGCCGTTGTATTTATCATAAGCGGTCAAGAACTCCTGACGATTCATCAGGTCATATTTCTTCGAGATGTTTGAAATGCTACCCTGGAAGGTGAAGTCCAACTTAGGAGCACCTGATTTACCACGCTTGGTTGTAATGATCACAACGCCGTTTGCACCGCGTGATCCGTAGATCGCCGTTGCAGAAGCGTCTTTCAAAACATCCATACTGGCGATATCACTTGGGTTCAAGAAGTTCAGTGGGTTACGAGCGGGTGTGTTACCTGCACCACCGGCACTACCGTTTCCAATGTCGTCGTTTGTAATCGGCACACCGTCAACGACATACAAAGGCTGGTTACCCCCAATAACAGAGCTGGTACCACGGATACGAATCGTGTTGATCGCACCCGGTTCACCGCTGTTGGATGTGATCTGCACACCAGCAACTTTTCCTTGCATTAATTGCTCAGGTGAAATGATAACGCCAGGGTTGAAGCTCTCTGACTTCAGTGACACCAAAGTACCTGTTACGTCTTTGGCTTCCTGCGTTCCATAACCAATAACCACCACTTCCGCCAAAGCCTGAACATCCGATGCCATCGTAACGTTCACGGTCGACTGTGATCCTACCGCCGCTTCCTGAGTTGCATATCCCACGAATGAGAATACAAGAGTAGCGTTGTCTCCTACACTGATTCTGTAATTACCATCTGCATCGGAAACGGTACCATTGCTGGTTCCTTTTTCGAGGATGTTGACTCCCGGGATTCCGGCTCCATCGTCGGACGATGTCACCTTCCCGGAAACAGTCCTGCCCTGCGCAAACGCCATGGTGCAACATGACGCTAGAAACAGTACCGGCAGAAACCTTTTGACGATTAAGTAAAATTTGGTCATACAGGCTTTTGTTTGGGTTTACTAATTGGGTTTAACGTGTTTAAAGAACTATTTTACGGACATAATTGAACCAATATTACCTTGAAATTAACATTATGCAACGCGTTTCGGCCAATAAATTCACAGAATTTTAATGGAATCGAAATCGCAATCGTTTGCGATAATTTCAAAGTGAAACAAACCGGCTCAATTCAATCAAAAGGACCCAACCAGCATGAGATTTAATCAAGTTACCATCAAGGATATTGCACGCGAACTTGGCATTTCGCCATCCACTGTTTCACGTGCTTTGAAAGACCATCCTGACATCAGTTCCGAAACAAAAAAGGCTGTTCATGCGCTTGCAGATAAGCTTAACTATCAACCCAATATCGTCGCGTTAAGTTTGCGTCAAAAGAAGACCAACACGATCGGTGTGATCATCCCCGAATTGGTTCATTTCTTCTTCTCTACTGTCATCAGCGGGATTGAAGATGTCGCCTACCAGGCAGGTTATAGCGTGATCCTCGCTCAGTCGAATGAGTCGTTCGAACGCGAAAAAACAGACATAAAGGCCCTTTTTAATAGCCGTGTGGACGGTATGCTGATTTCGTTGTCACGTGAAACAAAGAACTTCGATCATATAGAATCTATTATTTCCAAGGGTGTACCCGTTGTGTTTTATGACAGGATGTACAACAATCCGAACACGAGTAAAGTAGTTGTTGACGACTACATCGGGGCAAAGGAAGCCGTCGAACACCTCATAGAGCAAGGTTACAAACGCATCGCGCATCTTGAAGGCGCGCCTGGGTTGCTCATCACCGAAGACCGAAAGCGCGGATACCTGGATGCTCTGAAGGAGCACAAAATGGAAATCAAGGAATCGCTGATTCAGGAATGCCCTGCGGGAAGTCAGGAAGATGGCAAAAGGACCACAAAGAAGCTGCTTTCCATGGCAAATCCGCCGGATGCAATCTTTGCGCACTCCGACCCTATTGCGATGGGCGCCATGATGGCGATTAAGGAAAAAGGGCTCCGTATCCCTGAGGATGTAGGATTAGTGGGCTTCAGCAACTGGTCTTATGGCTCCTTGATTGACCCCGCGCTCACCACCGTCGACCAGCCAGGGTTTGAAATGGGCCAGGAAGCAGCTCGCCTGCTGATCCGTCAAATTGAAGTCGGTGACAAAGACCAGGCTGAAGAAGAGGTAGTTGTCGCAATCGTTTTCTGAATTTTAAGGAGGGGATTTGTGAGTTATGTGGCTTCACGGCACGTACTTGAGCCCCAGAATATCCACAAAATATGCATTCATCAACCAGCCGGCGCCTTGGAAGCCTTGTATCTTTTGACAAAACAGAAGATGGCCTAACAGGGAGAAGCAGTGAGTTTAACTTTAGACTGAGGGCTTTTTCAACCCAGGTTTTTCAAATTTCAATCTCTCCCCTCGCCCACTTCGAAGATTTTTCTTATGCAGTTGAAGCACAGCCCGTTCCTGTTGATGTGGCTTTCGAGGAGTCGCCAACGCATCTGACGCTGAGCACAGGCGACGTTGTCGTCCGCATAGAAAGAAAGGCGCTGAGATTTTCATTCAGTAACAATGCCGGCCAGATACTTAATGAAGATGAGCCCGGACTTGGAACATCATGGATTGGTGAACAGGTAACGACTTATAAAAAACTCCAGGATGGTGAACGATTTATCGGACTAGGTGAAAAAACCGGACCCCTGGACCGAAAAGGATCCGGTTATCAGAATTGGAATTCAGATGCTTATGCATATCACGGAGGATCTGACCCGCTGTATTGCAGCATGCCATTCTATATCGGGCTTCATCACGGAGTACAGTATGGAATATACCTCGACAATTCACATAAGTCTTTCTTCAACTTCGGCGCCTCGAATAACCGGTTCTCCAGTTTTTCAGCGGATGCTGGTGAAATGACTTACTATTTTATTTACGGGAACTCCATTGCCGAAATAATTAAAAACTATACGTGGTTAACGGGGCGAATACAGATGCCACCGAAATGGAGCATCGGATATCAGCAGTGCCGCTATAGTTATTATCCCGACAAAGAAGTTCTCACGACGGCACAAACATTTCGCGATAAAGACATTCCTGTAGATGCGGTCGTCCTCGACATCCACTACATGGACAAGTACAAGATCTTCACATGGGATAAGAAAAATTTTTCGAATCCATCCGCGCTGATCAACTCACTTAAGGCGAAAGGCCTGGAGGTTGTACTCATGTGTGATCCTGGTATCAAGATCGAACAAGGCTATGAACCGTACGATGATGGTTTAAAGAATGATGTATTTATTAAATATCCAGACGGTGAAAACTATTCGGGACAAGTATGGCCCGGATGGTGTCACTTCCCTGACTTCACAAATCCGAAAACAAGACAATGGTGGGCCGGCAAGCTTGCGAGTTATTCATCGCTGGGCGTTGAGGGATTCTGGAATGATATGAACGAGATTGCAACGTGGGGACACATGTTGCCTGAAAACATCGAATTCGACCTCGATGGCAGGAAAGGCACTACGCGCAAAGCGAGAAACCTATATGGGTTTCAGATGGCGCGGGCGACTTTTGAAGCCGTCAAAGAATTACTGAAAGGAAAACGTCCCTTCAACCTCACACGTTCCGGGTTCTCCGGCGTGCAGCGTTATTCTGCGGTTTGGACCGGTGATAACGTATCTTATGACGAACACATGATGTTGGGAGTACGGCTAGTCAATAGTCTGGGACTTACCGGTGTCGCGTTCTGTGGTTATGATGTAGGTGGGTTCGTCGGCGAAGCAAGCACAAAACTTTTTGCGCGCTGGATTTCAATTGGTGCTTTGTCGCCCTTCTTCCGAGGGCATACGATGATCAATACAAAAGACTCGGAACCATGGTCGTTTGGAGAAGAAGTTGAACAGATATCAAGGAACTATATCAAACTCCGGTATCAGCTTCTACCCTACCTGTATTCATTATTTTATGAAGCCAGCCAATCAGGCATGCCTGTACAACGATCGTTGGCGATTGAATATCCACACGATTCAAGAGTTTACAACGGCCAGTACCACCACCAATACTTTTTTGGTCCGTCGATACTCGTCGCACCGGTTGAGAGTAATAAAGACTTCGCGAAAGTATTTTTCCCTGCAGGAAAATGGTACTCGATATTTGATGGTTCCGTCATCAACGGAGATCAGGAGCTAATTATTGAAACACCGATACACCGACTTCCCGTCTATGTGAAAGGCGGGGCAGTTATCCCAATGCAGCGTGCCGTCAATAACACGAAGGAAACAGTCAATGAGCTTATCCTCCATGTCTATCACGGTGAACAGACGACGAGCTTCGAATTTTATGAGGACGACGGTGCCACCTATCAGTTTGAAACCGGTGTTTATGCAAAACGTTCGCTGGAATTTATTCCAGCCAATCGAATGATTAAGATTTCTGCACAGTCGGGAGAATATAAAACCGATCTTCAACATGTGAAGCTTGTACTGCACGGCTTCAGTGATGTCGGCAGCATTCGTGTCAATGGTCAAACGAAGGGCTGTGAACCGGCAACCCATTCGTTTTTCACGCCTCTTGAAAAGTATGATCCGATTAACGATCCGGATTCAATGGGAGAAGAGCAGGTCCTTATCTGCCATTTTGATTATTCAAATTCATCCATCGATATTTCATGGTAAGCCAACCTAGCTTTTGAACATGACAACCATCGCGAAACCAAAATTGACGTCTGCACAGATCTGGAACATGAGCTTCGGATTCCTCGGTATCCAGTTCGGTTTTGCGTTGCAAAATGCGAATGCCAGCGGCATACTGAGAAACTATGGTGCAGAAGTCGAACAGCTGTCGTGGTTCTGGATCGCAGCACCGCTGATCGGAATGATCGTTCAGCCAATTGTCGGGCACGCGAGTGACAAAACGTGGAACAGGTTCGGCCGGCGAAAGCCTTATTTCCTGACCGGCGCCATTCTCTCAGCGAGCGCGCTCGCACTGATGCCCAATGCCGGCATCCTTGGCGGGATCGCTCCTTTGCTATTTGTTGGAGCATTTTTTCTGATGATGATGGATGCATGTTTCAATCTTTCGATGGAGCCGTTCCGCGCGCTGGTCGCGGATAACTTATCGGATGCGCAAAGGACGCAGGGATTTTCCGTACAAACTTTCCTTATCGGAATCGGCGCCGTCATTGGGTCGTGGCTTCCATGGACATTGTACAACTGGTTTGGCGTTCCTCATGATGCCGTTGATGGCGTGGTGGGACTTAACATCCGCATCTCATTTTACATAGGCGCCCTGGTGTTCCTGGCGAGCATCATCTGGACGGTATTGAAAACCCGGGAGTATCCACCTGCCGAATATGAGAAATACCACGGCAAGAACACTGAAGCGCAGGCTGGTCTTGGCTCCATTTTCAAGGACTTTGCAAACATGCCGCGCACAATGAAGCAGCTTGGACTCGTCCAGTTCTTCTCGTGGTTTGCGCTGTTTGGCATGTGGGTTTTCACTACCGACGCCATTGCGACTCACATATTTAATCTTCCCATCACGGACAAGACTTCAGGAAGTTATCGCGCCGCGCAAGAATGGACCGGAATTATCTTTGGTGTTTACAATTTTGTTTCTGCGGTGTATGCCCTATGCCTGCCGGCAATTGCACAGCGGATCGGAAGAAAACGCACGCATGCACTTTCACTATTCATCGGCGGCGTGGGACTTATCTCATTCTTCTTTGCGCCGAACAAAGAGTTCCTGATCTTCTCGATGGCATGCGTTGGCATTGCGTGGGGTAGCATGCTTGCCATGCCTTATGTAATTTTGTCAAGCTCGATACCGGCGGGAAAGATGGGTATCTACATGGGCATCTTCAATTTCTTTATTACGATCCCGCAAATCATTAACGGAATTATCGGTGGTCCAATGGTGAAGAATGTTTACAACAATCAACCAGTCTACGCCGTCGTATTGGCAGGAATATTCTTGCTCTGTGCATCGGTGAGCGTAGTCTATGTCTACGATCCGGCTGCGATCTCCGTCAAAGGAAACAAATCATGAAAGTAGCTCTTCCTGCGATCCTCTTGCTTTTTGCGATCAGCGCGCTTTCGCAAGATTATTCTCTACTTCACAAAGTGCAGAATGATCTTTTCGCGATCAGCAAAATACAGGACACGACGGCGCGAAAAAAGGAGCTCGATAAGTGGTGGAACAATCTCATCGAGCAGAAAAATATTCCGCTTGCCGTCGAAGATTCAGCGATCTTTTTCTATCGTGGTGAAGCGAGAACCGTTGCGTGGACCGGAGACTTTAATGCGTGGGGCTATGTTCGAAATTATAAGACTGCCGGCGTCAGGATACAGGGCACCGATGTTTGGGTCTACAAAGCCTCCTTTCCCAAGGACGCACGGCTAGATTATAAGATCGTGCTCAACAATACAGAAAGGATATTGGATCCGGAAAATCCATTTCAACAATGGTCAGGGCTGGGCGGCGGAAGCCCAAATTCTGAATTGAGAATGCCTGCGTGGCATGAAGACCCGATCTTGAAACCTATCGCTGGCGTGCCTCATGGCAACCTTAAGAAAGATATATTGTTTTCGAGCAAGATACTCGGATATCAAATTACCTACAGCGTTTACCAACCTGCCGGCGTTGAGCACGGTAAGAAACTTCCTGTACTTTATGTCACCGACGGACATGAATACTTATTGCCCGAGTTGGGAAATATCACGACGATCCTGGACAATCTTATTGGAGAAAAGAAAATTGAGCCGATCATTGTTGTACTTGTTGATCACCGGGAGCCTGCTAACCGATCCAACAACCGAAGAATGGAAGAGTTGAACATGAGTGATAAGTATCTCAACTTTTTTACCAACGAGTTTATGCCCGCGATTGAGAAAAAATATCCGATCAGTGGCCAGGCAGCACACCGGGCGATATTGGGCTCTTCAATCGGAGGCCTTACATCGGCGTACTTTATTTTTTCACGACCAGACCTTTTCAGCATGGCAGGGATGCAGTCACCCGCCTTCTGGTCACGACCACAGATCTATTCGCTGTGCGATAGCGCAAGTCTCCCCAGGATCAAGATCTCAATTACCAGCGGACTCGTCAATGATGCAAGTGAAGGATCGAGGAGAATGAGAGATATTCTGCAGAATAATTCCTGCGTTTATCATTACAGGGAAACAAATGAGGGCTCATCGTGGGGCAATTGGAGAAATTCCCTCGATGATGTGCTTTTAGATCTCTTTGGGAAGCAATAATCCGGTAGTGCTTTGGTCGGCTCTCGACAAGTTCCTATTTTACGGTCCTATTTTTGCGATTATACCCCCTTATGCAAAAAACCCTCGCCTTTCTCCTGATTGTCGTTATCGCAGATGCCTGTAGCTCCGGCAAAGCCGCGCTTAAAAAGGGCAACTACTACGAAGCCGTCATTGAATCGGTGCACCGTCTCCGGTCCAGCCCCGACAACAAAAAAGCAAAGGCTGTCTTGGCGCAGGGATATTCACTTGCAGTCGACTATATCGACACTGACATTCAGAACGCAATTACTGCTGATGACCCTGCCAAGTGGCGCAATGCTGTGAAAGGATATGAGTCTATCAACTACTTGGCGGACCAGATCAAAACTTCACCCGGTGCCAAAAAAGTAATTCCCAATCCGACGACAAGGTTCAAAGAGCTTGCTGATGCCAAAGGCAAAGCAGCTGAGGAAAGTTATCAGGCAGGTATAGCGGCAATGATGAAGAACACGCGTGAAGATTCCAAGCAGGCATACTTCAGCTTCAAAGATGCAAATACCTACGAGCCCGGTTATAAAGAGTGCATTGAAATGATGACCCAAGCGGAATTCAATGCAACGCTGAGAGTCGCTTATGAAGAGATCAATGCATCTCGTATTAATTACGGAAGCCTGCAACCTTCCATCCGATCTGTGGAGCGCCAATTCCTCTCGTTCAAACCGATGTCGCAGAAAGATACCGTGCCCCCTCACCAGTATCTTCGAATCGTTTTTAACGGCTACCAGGAAGACAGTCGCGCCAACATCACCACAAGCACGGAAGACGTGAAAAAAGAAATCAAGACTGGAACTAAGAAAGGACCTGATGGCAAAGATCAGGATGTGATGGAAACCGTGTCAGCCCGGGTAACCTATTTCCGCAAAACTAAAAATGGGTCGGCATTCGGCTTTTTCACCGTGACCGATGTTGCGTCCAATGCGGTGCTCCAAAATCAAAATGTCAACGGAAATTCTTCCTGGCAGTATGACTGGGCTACGTACAGCGGAGATCCCCGCGCCCTCAGTTCAAGCCAGGCCAATTTGTGCAAGCTTCGAGAAACAAGTCCGAATGACCAATATTTATATAATCAGGCGATGAGCAATCTTCAAACAAACCTGACAAGCCAACTAAGGTCATTTTACAGCAAGTATTAGTAGTTGTTTCCTGGCTGACATTTCCATCAGATAATCCAAACCATTTTCACGCTTCGTAGGTTGTAAAGACATCGAAACGAGAATGAAAATTTTCCTATTAACAATCGTGTGCGCGTTATCCGTACTGGTAGCGGGCATGCAAGCAAATGGACAAAACATGACAACTACTTCATCTGGCCCACAGCTGGCCACGTTTGGCGGAGGATGCTTTTGGTGTACAGAAGCAATTTTCCTGGGACTAAAGGGCGTATCCAAAGTTCAATCAGGTTATGCGGGCGGCACCGTGAAGAATCCTACCTACAGGCAGGTATGCACCGGCACCACGGGCCACGCGGAAGTTATCCAGATCACCTATGATCCTGCACAAGTCTCTTACGAAGAATTGCTGGAAGTCTTCTGGAACACCCATGACCCGACTACTCTAAACAAACAAGGTGCTGACGAGGGTACACAATACCGTTCTGTAGTCTTTTATCACAACGACGAACAGAAAAGGATAGCCGAGCAGTATAAAAAGCAACTCTCTGCTGCGCACATTTATAAAGACCCGATCGTAACGGAGATAACTCCGATCAATAATTTCTACATCGCCGAGGACTATCATCAGAATTATTTCGCCCTTAATCAGCAGGCTGGATATTGTCAGTATGTGATCAGGCCGAAGGTCGAGAAGTTCAAAAAGCAGTTTGCCGCCAAGTTGAAATAATGGTTTTTAACAAATTTTTAAGACTCTTTGAAAGCCGTCTTGTAACCCAGACCATGGTAATCCGTTAAAACTCATATCAGAGCAGACTAAGTTCTCTCAAAGGTTTAGGTTTAGGTACAAAAATACCCTGGCAGGCGGCCGGGGTATTTTGTTTTTGAGAGTGTTGCATGTCGCCTGTCATCCCAATCAAGGTGATATACTTGTCAACCAGGGAGCAAAGCAGGAAACTGGAGACAGACGACACTTAGGCAAATATATTTTACCGCGTCACCCGGCTGCCATATCTTTGTCTCCCAACCTAATCCATTTTTATGTGCCGACTCATGGCCTACAAGGGCACTCCTATTGTAATCGACAATCTCCTTTACAAGCCAAAGAATTCATTGATAAACCAAAGTCTTCACGCGCGCGAGATTGAAGAGCCATTAAATGGCGATGGCTTCGGCATCGGTTGGTATGTTCCTGATCTCAATTTCGAGCCGGTAACTTTTGTATCCGTGAATCCTGCCTGGAGCAACCGCAACCTTCGAAATCTCGCGCCGAAAACACGGACGGATTGCATGATCGCGCACGTGCGCGCCGCGAGCGTAGGTGAGGTATCTGAATCCAACTGCCATCCTTTTCAATACAAGAATTTGCTAATGGCTCATAACGGTGGCATCGAGAATTTTGGATTGGTGAAGCGAAAGATCCGTGAGCCATTGTCCGATGAAATGTATAACTGGATCAAAGGGCAAACCGACTCGGAGCATATTTTTGCTTATCTACTCGACTACCTCTTTAAGCACAATAAAACGATTAATACTGACGCAGTCGCGGACGCGTTTGAGCATACATTCACGTTTGTTAAGAAGCTGATGAAAGACGCCGGCATTGTCGAACCGGCATACCTTAACATGGCCGTCACGAACGGACTTTTCATCGTGGCAACGCGTTGGGTGAGCGACGGAACAGACGGCCTGACGCTCTATCATTCAGAGGGCAGCCGGTATGTCGTTGAAGACGGCGTAACAAAACTCGAGGCGCCCGAAGACGATGATCATGCTGTGCTCGTAGTCTCTGAGAAATTAACCGACGGCCCCGAGTGGACATTGATTCCGAACAACCATTTCGTGATCGTCGAGCAAAACCTCAACGTTCGGGTTCGACCCATCCAAGCGTGATTAAGAAATTTTTTATAATTCTATGTTCGATGTAATTGTTATCGGTGGCGGAATTGTAGGCCTCGCTACCGCACTTCAGATTCAAAAGGCAAAACCAGGCACCAAAATAGTTCTGATCGAAAAAGAAAGTTCGCTGGCAAAACACCAGACGGGAAACAATAGCGGTGTGATTCATTCGGGCCTGTATTATAAGCCCGGCAGCCTCAAGGCAACTAACTGCACTCGTGGCTATAATCTTGTCATTGACTTCTGCCGACAACACGAAATTCCTTTCGAACTGTGCGGCAAAATAGTTGTGGCCACTGAAGAGGCCGAACGTCCTTTGTTAGAAAATCTTTACAAACGTGGGCAGCAAAATGGGTTGGAGAATCTGAAGAAACTCACCCAAGAGCAACTCAGAGAGTATGAGCCGCATGTGAATGGCATTGAAGGAATATTTGTGCCACAAACCGGTATCGTCGACTATCGCCTTGTCGCAGAGAAGTACGGTGAAGTGCTACGAAAGAATGGAGCAACCATACACTTGTCCGAAAAAGTAATTGGAATTAAAGACAGCGAAGTCATAACTGATAAAGCCAGTTATTCAGCGAGACTGATTATCAACTGCGCTGGACTCTATTCCGATAAAGTCGCAGCAATGTCTGTGAATCCGCTGAACGTGCGCATCATTCCTTTCAGGGGAGAGTATTATAAGATCAGGAAGGAAAAGGAATATCTCGTAAAGAATCTCATTTATCCAGTCCCCGATCCAAACTTTCCCTTCCTGGGTGTGCATTTCACAAGGATGGCAAAGGGTGGCGTCGAGGCAGGACCTAATGCCGTACTGGCTTTCAAGCGTGAGGGATACAAAAAATCGGATATCGATGTTAAGGAGCTTATGGAATCGCTGTTGTGGCCTGGTTTCCAGAAAGTTGCCAAGAAATATTGGCGTACCGGTTTTGGAGAAATGTACCGCTCCTTCTCGAAGGCGGCATTCACAAAAGCCCTTCAAAAACTTATCCCCGAAATTCAGGAAGCCGATCTCGTTGAAGGCGGTGCTGGTGTGCGGGCTCAGGCATGCGATCGTGAAGGAGGGCTCGTGGATGACTTTATGATTCTCGAATCCAAGACAGCAATTAATGTATGCAATGCCCCTTCACCGGCGGCTACGTCATCATTGGCAATTGGCGAAACAGTGGCAGGGCTGGCGCTTAAGCGATTGTAACATTTAAGTCAGGTTCATAAAGAACACAAAACGTCGGGGTCACTCTTGAAAAGATGGTCAGCCCTACTTTTTATTCTTGTCGTGAAGTAACAATTCAACTCTTCGGTTCTTCCTTCTCCCCGCCTCAGTACCGTTCGGCATCAAGGGCTTTGAGCTTCCAAGTCCCTCGAACGTGACTCGGTCAATGGGAACGCCATTATCGATCAGGTATTCAGCAACTACTTCTGCTCTTTTATAAGAAAGCGTCTTATTGTGGGCTTCACTACCTGTGTTGTCCGTATGTCCCGACACTTTTATTACAACGGATGGATGGGCAACCATAAAATCAATTACAGACGCGAGATCCTGGAAATGTTCGCTCTTCAGCGTTGAACTATTTGTTCCGAATAACACATCACTCAACATTATCAGACTGTCGGCTTTTAGAGCCGGAGCTTCCACCGCGGGCAACTGGGCAATCGGCGGCTTCGTGGCGATAACACGTGACGTATCTTTCTTAATCACAGGCTTCCTGACTGGCTTTGCCGACGAGTCCCGCCTATAATTGTATTCGCCTTTCTTCGCATTCTTTGCGATCTTCTTCTTGAATTTCTCATAGCTTATAGGGTGCAAGGCTTTTTGTCGCCCCATTTTTGCCCGGCAGGATTTCTTAAAGCACAGCGTCCGCGTGAAGACATTGTGCCTGGGTGTCCCTGCTTTACTTAAAAGAAGTTGGCCACGCTCTGAAGCATGTGTTACCAAAATCGGCATGCGGGGATTCCCATATTCGCGACCTTCGTTAACAGGATAGCCTAGTGGCGTGCACGAGATGATGACCAGGCTAAAAAAGGCAAAAGCAATTATCTTCATGGAGTCCAGGAAGGGGGTTGGTTGAACTACTAAATGAAGATTAAAGCCGGTAACTGACAGTCAAACTCTAAGCAACGGTTACTAAGTAACCCATTGAAGTACTTCAGGTTGAAGCGGGTTCCTGAATTCTGTCCCCTGCTCCTGCGACGCCTTCCATTGTTTCTTCAACTCATAGTACCATCGCGCCTGCGCGTCTGGCTCACCCACCAACATAAGCGTTGGATTTGTTTCCAATCCCTTTGCCAGTTTGCGGAATACGCCAACGTCCTGACCGATGAAAGTCTTTCCAAGGCTCTTCAATGGCCACCAGAGCCAGCGCGTGACCGCAAGCGATGAGTAAAAGAACTGATTAAGCTCCGTCGAGTTATCATCGATCGGTGTGAGCGTTGTTATTGAAATGACCCTGTGCTTCTTACCAACGGAAATGAATTCCAGTCTATTGCCGGGAATTTCAAAAAATATCTCGGTAGACACATCTCCCTGAAGGACTTTATATCCTTTTGAGTTCGCTGAAGGCGCATGTTTCACCATCTTGAAACCTAATGGCGTTGGCTCAAAATTCTTCGTCTTCAGTTTCAATGATTTTGCAGATCGCCAAAACCATGACTGATGCACAAATGTCACGTGTGCCGGATCAATTAAGCCAATAACCGAATGATCGATATTTGTGGGAAGTATGATTGACTCTACGTGAAGGAATTTTTTGCCAGCCTCAAGACGAAGATCAGGGACTGGCTGCTTTGGCTGGACATTGGGTGTGAGTTTTTCAGGAAGATAAACCCAAACGGTCCCGTTGACTTCCTCTGCAGGATACTGCCAAGCCCTTATTTTGCTGATGTCTGCTTTCGTGCCTGGGGGAAGAGCCGGAATCTTTTTACAGACCCCCTGAGCATCAAATTCCCATCCATGATAGCAGCATTGAATGTTTCCGTTTTCCAATACATGACCATCCGACAGCGGAACACCGCGGTGCGGGCAGTTATCTTTTAGGGCGAACACTTTGCCTTGCGCGTCCCGGCCGAAGACGATCCGTTCGCCTGCGACCTGGCGTGCTACCAATTTTCCTGTTTTGAGATTTTCACCCGGGAGAGCGAGATACCAGATATTCCTGAGAATGAGGTCGTTGCTATCGGCCATGCTTAAACTTAAAACCGCAAGCTAAACCTTAATAGTTCAAAGTTCAAGGTTCAAAGTTTAAGGTCTTCCCGACGAAGCGTCTCGCAGACGGGTTCAAACGGACATTTTTACTTCATTGCGGTAACTTCTATCTCAACGAGGTAGTCAGGCTCGATGAAGCCGCTCACCTGGATCATTGACGTTACGGGTTTGATGGTGCGAAAGAACTCACCATGTGCCCGCCCCACTTCTTCCCAGTGACTGATGTCCGTAACAAACATCCTGGTGCGTATCACATCCGTCAAAGCGAAACCTCCTTGTGCAAGGATCTTTTCTACTTTTTGAAGGATGAATTTTGCTTGCGCATAAAAGTCTCCTTTTCCAACGATTGCACCATTTTCATCCAGCGAGACGGTCCCTGATATCTCCATTACGTTTCCCATTTGGACAGCGCGGCTATAGCCAATAATATCTTCCCACTTGGCCCCTGATGAAATATTTTTTCTTTGTGGCATAACAAGTATTTTAATTAATAATGATCAATTTTGTACGTTCTCAAATTAACCAATTAAAGTCTTTCGTATGAAAGAAATCACCGTCCAGGAACTGAAGCAACTGAAAGATTCAAAAGCTGATTTTCAATTGATCGACGTGCGCGAACCGCACGAATATGATGTCTGCAATCTGGGCGGCGAGCTTATCCCTCAAGCGGAAATTCCATCGAACGTGGACAAAATTTCCCGTGACAAACAAGTCGTCATCCATTGCAGGAGTGGTGCACGCAGCGGCAACATGGTGAACTGGTTAGAAAAGAATCACGGCTTCACAAATCTATACAACCTCAAAGGCGGGATCCTGGCGTGGGCGGATCAGATTGATCCGAGTATGCCGAAGTACTGAAAAGGCTGTTGGCTATTGGCTGTTGGCAGGGCGCTGTTAATTTACTTTCATCGCCTGATCGATATCTGCGATGACATCAGCAATGTTTTCCAGACCAACAGAAACTCGAATAAGTCCAGGAGTAATACCGACTGCGGCTCTTTCCGCATCGCTCAACTTCGAATGAGTCGTTGATGCCGGATGTGTGGCGATCGTTCGCGTGTCGCCGAGGTTTGCCGAGTGAGATATCATCTTCAAAGCGTTCAGGAAATTTCTACCCGCAGCAATGCCGCCTTTCAACTCAAATGTCACCACGCCCCCACCAAGACGCATCTGTTTTTTGGCAAGCGCGTGCTGTGGATGCGAAGGCAAGAATGGGTATTTGACGTATGCCACGTCAGAAGATTTCTCCAGATGCTGAGCGAGTTTCAACGCGTTGTCGCAATGGCGGTCCATGCGCACGGCGAGTGTTTCAAGACTCTTCGATAAGATCCATGCGTTGAACGGTGACATTGAAGGCCCTGTATGCCTCGCGAAAAATCTTATTTCTTTGATGAGTTCCTTCGTGCCGAGCACTGCACCACCGATAACACGCCCCTGTCCATCCATAAATTTCGTCGCTGAATGTGTAACCAGGTGAGCGCCCCATTTGGCTGGATTCTGCAGATAAGGCGTCGCAAAGCAATTGTCGACATTGAGGATCACTCCTTTGCGCTTAGCCAATGCGCCCAGCCATTCAAGGTCGATGATATCCAAAGCAGGGTTCGACGGCGTCTCAACGAAGATCATCCGTGTATTGGGCTGAATCTTTTGTTCCCAACTCTCTTTTGACTCAGTGATGTCAGCGTAGCTGTGAGAAATATTGAAACGGGGGAAGATCGTTGTCAATATCTGATGCGTGGATCCAAACACAGAACGTGATGCCAGCACATGGTCGCCGGCCCTGAGAATACCCGCCATGCTTATGTACATCGCCGCCATACCCGATGCAGTAGCAATGCCATCTTCCGTCCCTTCGAGCTGACAGAGCTTAGTGATAAATTCTGTGGTATTAGGATTTGAAAACCGCGTATAAATATTACCAGGAACTTCATCTGCAAACAACGCGCGTGCTTGTTCCGCGTCTTCAAAAACAAAACTTGAAGTCAAATAAAGAGGTACTGAATGTTCTCGATGCTGTGATCGCTCATGTTGGGAACGGACCGCATTCGTTTCAAAATTGGAATAATCACTCATAGTGACACACTTTCTAAATATCGAGAAATGAGGCGCAAATCTAACGGTTCCCGAGGTTATTTCAGACCGGTCGCGGGTACAGTTGCTGCATTTTGTGTAACATTTTTATGTGGGAAGAGCAGGCTCACGATCACGAGTGAAGCCACACTAACGATCGTTGCAGGTATCAGACTATGAACTTCGCTGTCGATAACAAATTCAAACACTACCCATGCCCCAAATCCTGTAGTCATCGATACCATTGCCCCTGAGCTTGTTGCACGCTTCCAATAAAGGCCGAAGACCAACGCGGCAAATAACGTCACAAGACTCAGGATAGATGACTCTCCCACAAGCTCATAAATGTTTGAACGAAGGCAAGCCATCACCGTGGCAACGATGCTGAAAAGTAAGACAGACGCTCTGGTGAGCAGCAGCATTTGCTTATCAGTAAGCTTCTCACCCAGTAAAGGCCGCACAAGGTTCTCCGAAAAGATTGCGGCCGGCGCAAGGATCGCAGAACTTGTGGTACTCATGATTGCCGAAAGTAAAGAGCCGAAGAAAAGAATCTGGATTGGCAACGCGGTGTGTTGAAGCACCATGTAGGGTAATGCGAGCTGTGTGTCTCCTTCCAGTTGTTCGGGATACAGGTGCTTTGTGCAAAGACTGATAAATAAGGGAAGCATGGCAATCGTGAGGTACATGGCTGCCGCATAATAGCATGACTTCACGGCAATGTCAGCCGAACCCGATGACATCGAGCGCTGAAATACATCTTGCGACGGCAGTGATCCGAGGCCAAGCACAGACCATGCAGCGATATAGGCGATGATCTCTCCCATCTCCATCTTCGGTAGCAATCGGAAATTTTCGGACTTCACTTCTTCCATCACCACAGCGAAACCACCTGCCTTTTCGTTTAGCACAAAGGCCAACGCAATCAGACCGACGATGATAATGATGCTTTGAATGAAGTCCGTGATTGATATTGCCCACATCCCACCGATGTATGTGTAGAATGTGACTACCAGAGCGCTAATAACCACTCCCTGCCAGATTGCAATGCCGGTGACCACATTGAGGATCAATCCCATTGCAACAAGCTGGGCTGCGATATAGCCTACGTACGGCGGGGCAAGAAATACGCTGGCAATCAGTTCCGTTCGTTTGCCATAACGAACTTCAAAGAAATCTCCCAACGTAAGGAGATTCATGTTGTAGAGCTTGCGCGCAAAAAACAATCCGAAAAGAAGAAGACAGAGAGCCGCGCCAAAAGGATCTTCAATGACGGCGTACAATCCGCCACGCATAAATTCAGACGAGGCGCCGAAGACGGTCTCCGAACCAAACCAGGTCGCAAAAAGTGCTGATGAGCTTAATAATATTGGAAGGCTTCTACCCGCGAGCATAAAATCGCCAGAGGTTTTGACCTTGCGGGCAGCCCAGTAACCGATAACGACGGTGAGTACGAGGTAGACGATGATGGACGCGAGGAGCAACTAGAGGGGCGTTAACAAGTGGGGTATGGCAGCATGGTATCGGGCAAAAATAATGGATTGAAGTGTGATACCGACCAACTTGTGACAAAACTTCTAAAATCACTAATCGTCATTCAGCAATCGAAAATCTGTGCTAAAAATACAGAAAGGTGAATGCTGAATGATGAGTGGCGAAATTTGAAGTGAGCGGAAGCGTCGAGTCAAAACTTCCAAAATCACAATTCAGCAAACAGCAATCAAAAATCTGCACTAAAATCCAGAAAGGTGAATGCTGAATGATGATTGGTGAAATTTGAAGTGAGCGGAGGCTTCGGGTCAAAACTTCTAAAATCACAATTCAGCAATCAACAATCGAAAATCTGTGCTAAAATCTAGAAAGGTGAATGCTGAATGATGATTGGTGAAATTTGAAGTGAGCGGAGGCTTCGGGTCAAAACTTCCAAAATCACAATTCAGCAATCAACAATCAAAAATCTGTACTAAAATCCAGAAAGGTGAATGCTGAATGATGATTGGTGAAATTTGAAGTGAGCGGAGGCTTCGGGTCAAAACTTCCAAAATCACAATTCAGCAATCAGCAATCAAAAATCTGCACTAAAATTCAGAAAGGTGAATGCTGAATGATGAATGATGAAATTTGAAGTGAGCGGAGGCGTCGAGTCAAAACTTCCAAATCACAATTCACCAATCAACATCGAAAATCTGTGCTAAAATACAGAAGTATGAATGCTGAATGATGATTTGTGAATTGAGAAGTGAATGGGGCGTCGAGTCAAGGCTACTGGATACAAACCGAACACCTACCCAACCGTTGAATACCAGAAAACCGACATTATGAAACCCTGCATTATAACCTAAAATTCAGAAACGTGAATGCTGAATGATGAGTGGTGAAATTTGAAGTGAGCGGAGGCTTCGGGTCAAAACTTCTAAAATCACAATTCAGCAATCAACAATCGAAAATCTGTGCTAAAATACAGAAAGGTGAATGCTGAATGATGAATGATGAAATTTGAAGTGAGCGGAAGCGTCGAGTCAAAACTTCCAAAATCACAATTCAGCAATCAGCAATCAAGAATCTGAACTAAAATACAGAAGTGTGAAAGTTGACTGATGAGTTGTGAATTTTGAAGTGAGTAAGGGCTTCGAGTCAAAACTTCTGAATTCGCTATTCATCATTCAGCAATCGAAGATCTGTACTAAAATACAGAATGACGAATGATGATCCCGATGGCTATCGGGAGACTTATGAATTATGAAGTGAGTTGGTTGGGGCTGAGTCAATCTCATTTTTGCTTCTTCAACTGAAATGTTCTCGTCACATTAAATCCCAGGTGAATATCTCCGTTAAAGAAATTCCCTGTGGTCTCTGTAAGAAACGCCCTTTCAGTAAGCCCCTGTGAGTTGGTCATCATCAGCTGAAACACATGGCCACCGGTTTCAATATCAACACCAAAGCCAACAGGGTTGTAAAAGGTATTTCCGTCGGGAACGTTCATACGATAATAGTATTCCGTGGTCAAGGCAACACTGCGCGTCACTTTAAGCCGCCCTCCTATTCCCATTGCATAGGTATCGTTGTTTTCAACTGATTTGTCGACTGTGTTTTTGTGAACGATGGTCGGCATCAATTGAAGGGACAGCATGCTATTAAACTTTCTGGCAATAAGTAGTTGCCCAGTGTACGACATCCGATCTGCAAGCTGAATATCATATCCCGCGTCTTCCTTTTTCGGGGATAATTTTGCTGCCGCAATACCAAATGCCGTGATGGTCACGGGCAGATTTCTGGCTCCTGTACTTTGCCTTGCCACTTTATATCGAAGATACCCATCCATGGTTTTGTCAGAGGAGTTGCGGCCAATGCCTACGCCGAGACGGTCTGTGAGCCCATACTCCAATCCAAGCCGCACGTAGGCCTGATCGAGTCCATATAGCTCATATGCACCACTCGAGATGGCTCCAAAACGGTGCGAAAAAATGAACTCCAACTCCCCCTCTCCTTTTGTCTCCACGGTTTGGCCATTGATCAACCGCGTACCCTTGAATGTTGAGCTTGTGTAGGTCGTTGTTTCTTTCGACTCTTGTTCAAGTTCTTTGAGCAAATCGTCCTGTGCCGAGACCAGCAAAGGCAAAAATATTGCAGACAGCAACAGAATTCTATTTATTGTCATGGGGTTTGTAGGTAAAGTCAACGGTCACTTCCACTTGTTCTGCAATATTCTTCCACAACAGCTGCGGCCGCTTCACACCATAGTCATCAAGCTTCACGATGAACTTGGAATGCATCAGTACTTTTTCAGGTGAAATTTCCAACGTGCCTGGAATCTCAACATCTTTTGTTACGCCATGGATGGTAAGCTTGCCGGTCGCGGTCGCCGGTTGGCTCCCCGTTTTAGTTGCATCGTAACCCGTGATCTTTCCCTGAAATGTCGACTTGGGAAATTTCTCCGTGTCCATATATTTTTCGTTGAAGTGTTCTTTCATCAGCGACTTTGCAAATTCAAATTCCTGGATGGGTATCGAAAACGCAATCTCACCGGTCTCCACATTGAAGATGCTCGATGATTTGGAATTCTTCGCCGTGATATCTTCAATGGATGCATCAGAAAAAAATACAACCATCGATTTTTCCACGGTGTACTTTTGCGCCAATGATGTAAGAGTCATTGTTGATAAAAGAGGTCCGGAGCCGATGGGCATACTACGGTTGCTGGTTCTTGTTTTAATATCGCTTGCCTTCACTTTAACGTCGGAATATTTTGTCCAGTCACGGCCAGATGTGCCGGCTCCATGACAACCGCTGAAGTTGCAGCTGCGGTTGAAGATCGGAACAATGTCTTTTGTATAACTGACGCCAGTGCTTGCTCGTGGAACGGCGACAATCATTGTTCGCTCACAATCGCTCGCGTCTTTTATGATGACGGTGTGATTGCCGTTGGCAAGACTGTTAAAAGTGCTTGCGGAACCGAAAGTCCCATTGTCAATCTTGATTTGATAGGGCGCTGTGCCGCCGGAGACATTGACCGTAATCGATCCGTTGTCTGAAAAGCATTGACTGTCCGGAACAGCGCTGGAGACGGCAGTCAGTGTTGAATTATCTGCATCCAGATCAACACGGACAGACTGCTTGCATCCATTGATATCTTTTACTGTGACCGAATAGGATCCAGGCGCCAATCGCTCGAAAACAGGATTCGTCTGGTACACACCATCGCCGAGACTAAAATCGTATGCGCCCACTCCCCCTTTCGCAGACACTACAATTTCACCATCGATCGACTTGCAGCTGGTTGCATTCTTCTTTGAGACGAGTGAAATGGAAAGATCAGAGGTGGAGCAATCCACCCCGGTAGGAAGCTCACGGTAGACGCATGATGACAGGATTAAGAAAGCCACCAGAATTGCATAAAAACAAGCGGGCCATCGTGCGTGCATCTTCATCAGATCCCACAATACACAGGGTGGGAATCTCTTGAAATTAATGAAAATGGGCTATTAATGGACTGGCAGAAAAAGAAAATCCCCCAAAGTCCTTGACCCCGGGGGAAATTCTTGTCTATAGTTGGCTTTAATCTGAATCGAAGATAGAGGGACCATCCGCGGCACCAAATGCAAAGCCGTTCGAGTGAATTTAAAGCTGGTGAGTAGCCGATTTCGGCGATGAGCTGCTTGCGTGGACCTTATTTGGTTTGTTGGGCGGGTGATGCGCTTGGTTTCGGACCAGGAAAGGTCGTCCGGCGGCTTATATCATATATGATAAAGAGCAGGAATGCGACGAATATGAGGAGGCAGATGAAGAATATCTTTTTTGAGCGGGTCATAGGATTATCTTAAATGAAGAAGGGGCTTACGCCCCTTTTTCTTGTTCCACGCAAAGACGCAAAGTTCGCTAAGTCAATTTCGATTTTCTTTGCGGGCTTCGCGCCTTTGCCTGCCTTCGCCGACCGCGTGTCGCTAAAGCTTTAGCGGTGGCGCAAGCGGCTACGCGCAGGCAGGCGTGGGTTGTATTACTTGCATTTCTTCACCACATCCGCAAATGCTTCGGGATGATTCATAGCAAGATCTGCCAACACTTTTCTGTTGAGATCGATTCCTGCTTTCTTCAATTTTCCCATAAGCTCGGAGTATGACATTCCATGGAGTCTTGCGCCGGCATTGATACGCTGGATCCACAACGCACGGAAGTCGCGCTTCTTGGCTTTACGATCGCGGTACGCGTAAACGAGTCCTTTTTCGACCGCGTTTTTAGCGACGGTCCATACATTCTTCTTTCTCCCAAAAAATCCTTTGGCGAGTTTCAGCACCCTCTTGCGCTTTGCGCGGGATGCTACGTGATTCACTGAACGTGGCATTTTTTAAATTTTTTGGTTGGTGGCGTCATGACGTTTGCAGTCATGATCTTAAGCCAAAAACCGGGTTAAACATAAAACCATCCTGACGGTACCGTCGGGATTACAGAGCGTAAGGAAGCATTGGTCTGATGTTGCTTTCGTCAACCTTGCTGACGATTGCCGCGTTGCCAAGTCTTCTCTTTTGCTTTGTTTCTTTTTTGGTCAGGATGTGTCTCTTATAAGCACGCTTGCGCTTAATCTTTCCGCTTCCTGTAACCTTGAAGCGCTTCTTCGCTCCTGACTTCGTTTTTAATTTGGGCATTGTAATTAATATATATAGTTCTGACTACTTCTTTCCTCCTCCTGTTCCAGGCTTCGGCGCCACCATCATATACATCCTCTTTCCTTCAAGCTTTGGCAGCTGTTCCACCTTGCCTACATCCTCGAGCGCCTGTGCAAACTTTAGCAACAATATCTCACCGCGCTCTTTATACACAATCGATCGGCCTGCGAAGTGAACGTATGCCTTCACTTTTGCTCCTTCCTTCAGAAAGTTTACAGCATGTTTAACCTTAAAGTTGAAATCATGATCGTCGGTGTTAGGGCCGAATCTGATTTCTTTAACGACTGTCTTCTGAGCGTTCGATTTGATCTCCTTCTGCTTCTTTTTCTGCTCGTATTTAAACTTGGAATAATCAATGACCTTGCAAACAGGAGGATCAGCATTCGGAGAAATCTCTACCAGATCCAGTCCCTGATCCTGTGCCAATTTTATTGCAACGTGAATGGGATACACATCGACTTTGATGTTTTCTCCAACCACCCTTACTCGCGGCGCTGTAATGCGCTCGTTCACTCGATAAGGTTCTTCTACAACTCGCCTAAAGCCCTTGTTTACAGGGCGGGGACGATTACTTCCAGGTATAAATGCCACTCGTTGGGTTTAAGTTTAACAATTGCCTCTTTTTGCAAACAGGGCGCAAATATCACCATATTTTCAGTCTTTCCACGTGAAAAATCTGAAAAATTTGGTGTTTTAGGCCCCTGTTGGCATCGAAAATTCCGTCAAAAACTGCTTAACAAAGTCCTCCAAAAGCACCGAACCCTGATCGCCTGAACCGTGCTTCCTGACAGCAACCTTGTTGTCAGCAGCTTCTTTTTCACCCACGATCAGCATGTAGGGCACCTTCTTGACCTCTGCGTCCCGAATTTTACGACCAATTTTCTCATCACGGTCATCCAGGAAGCCCCGGATATCATGATCTTTTAGCTGAATAATGACTTTTTCAGCGTATTCATTGAACCGCTCGGAAATCGGCAATACAGCCACCTGCTCTGGCGACAACCATACCGGGAAATTACCGGCGCAATGCTCGATCAAGACTGCGATGAAGCGCTCCATCGAACCAAAAGGAGCACGATGGATCATTACGGGTGTATGTTTCTGATTATCAGAGCCTACGTACTCCAAAGCAAACCTTTGTGGTAACTGATAATCCACCTGGATCGTACCTAATTGCCAACTCCGGCCCAAAGCATCTTTCACCATAAAGTCCAGCTTCGGTCCATAAAACGCGGCCTCTCCCTTCACTGCCACAGTCTTAAGTCCTCGTTCATCCGCCGCTTCCTGAATCTCGCGCTCAGCGCGATCCCAAAGCGCATCTTCACCAATGTACTTCTGCTTGTTGGCAGGATCGCGCAGCGAGAGCTGTGCAGTATAGTTCTGAAAACCCAGTGAGTTGAATACGTGAAGGACGAGGTCAATCACCTTAATGAACTCCTCTTTCACCTGGTCGGGCCTACAGAAGATATGCGCGTCGTCCTGGGTAAATCCTCTTACCCTCGTAAGACCATGCAGCTCTCCGCTTTGCTCGTATCGGTAAACGGTCCCGAACTCTGCCAACCGGATCGGCAAGTCTTTGTAAGACCGAGGTTTAACTTTATAGATCTCGCAATGATGCGGGCAATTCATTGGCTTCAGCAAAAACTCCTCCTTCTCATCTGGCGTGTGGATAGGCTGAAAGGAGTCCTTACCATATTTCTCGTAGTGACCGGAAGTAACATACAGTTCCTTACCTCCAATGTGTGGTGTCACAACCGGATCGTATCCCGCTTTGATCTGTGCCTTCCTCATGAACTGCTCCAGGCGCTCACGCAACACGGTACCTTTTGGAAGCCACAGCGGAAGCCCAAGACCAACTTTTTCAGAGAACGCAAATAACTCTAGTTCTTTGCCAAGCTTTCGGTGATCACGTTTCTTTGCCTCCTCGAGCATATGGAGGTATTCTTCCAATTCCTTTTGCTTCGGGAACGTGATACCATAAATGCGGGTGAGCATTTTGTTCTTTTCATCACCACGCCAATAAGCACCGGCGACATTCAACAGTTTGACTGCCTTGATAAAGCCGGTGTTCGGAATATGAGGTCCGCGGCACAAGTCAGTAAAATCGCCTTGCTGATAGAAAGTGATCGATCCATCCTGCAGACCTTCCAACAACTCAATCTTATACTGATCGCCCTTATTCTTAAAGTAGTTGACCGCGTCGGCCTTTGAAACATCTTTACGCGTAAAGACATTGTTCTTTCTCGCGAGCTCGATCATTTTCGCTTCCACTTTTGCAAGGTCATCCTCGCCGAAAGCTTTGTCTCCAAGATCGACATCATAGTAAAAACCATTTTCGATCGGTGGCCCGATGCCGAACTTTACACCTGGATAAAGTGCTTCGAGCGCTTCAGCCAGCAAGTGAGCTGATGAGTGCCAGAACGCATACTTTCCACCCTTATCATTCCAGGTAAATATCCTGATAGACGCGTCACCATGAATAGGGCGACTGAGGTCCCAAATTTCGCCATTGACCTCGATGCTCAATGCGTTGCGCGCGAGACCTTCGCTGATGCTCTGCGCGATTGCCAGACCTGTTACCCCATCCGGATAATTCCGGGACGATCCGTCCGGCAGGGTAATCTTAACTTCACTCATTAGAGAAACAATTTTAAGGCTGCAAATATGGGCGAAAAAGCCGAGAGTGGGAAGAATTCGGGCAGAAAGCGCTTTCGCGCAAGCGTAATGCTAGAGCTTGAATTGAACGGTAAATAATATCCCGAATCGCCGCGGCGTATAATTCGGCGCTGGATCCAGGTATGTCAACCTGTGGACGAAGTCCACCCTGAATAGCTTGAGAATGTTCTCCACGCCATAACCCAGCTCGACATAAGGTGTACCCGTAAAATAGCCGGTACGGGCTGTTGGTCTGCCATCAGGAGTGACACCATAGATAAGGTCCCGGTTGGATTCCGACAGACTTCCGTAGATGATGTTCGCCGTTCCGACGAGACGGAGGTCCAATCGGTTCAGCAACGGTATCTTGTTAACCAGGAACCCTTCGAAGTATTGGCGATAGCGCAACGACGTATAGGTATCGCTGGTGAATTCTCCGAAGTTCATCAGGTTATAAGTGAACTGCGAATAGATCGGCGATTGATTACCCAGGTGCACCGCCAGCAATGGATACGGTAGTGTTTCAAAAATCTTTTCGCCGGTTAGTGTGACAAATCCAACGCCCAAGGGACCCAGTCGAATACGCTTGTCGATGTTAAGCCTCAGCTTGTTGTATCCATAATCGCTGCCAAAAAGTCCAGGAATACCTCTTGTGTAGCGTAACGTTATTGCGGGCCATTTTTTCAACCCGAGGCTTACGCGCTCATTCCCATTTTGGATAAAAGTCTCATCACGCACGTAACGCCCCTCAAACGCGAGTTCCGTGGCCGTCACCGTTTTGAGAACAGGAGAATTGATGTCACTTGGATCCGACAGGTATCCGAAATTAAAAGTCGGATCGAATGTCCAGTAGCGGAATGAGGCTTTTCCCGTGAAGCCTTTGAACAACTCACGCTGAATGTTGGTATAGGCTTCATCGAAATAATAGGCTCGTCTGAAATTTCCCCAACGTGCTGCAGTAAGGAACAACGGCGTTGCATTAAGCGCTTCTTCATCAATCCCGAGACGAATCATGTCCGTGCCGATGCGTAACGTCGCGGTTGTCCATCGTCGTCGCTCAAGTATTCGTTGGGCCTGGGCGGAGAACTTGAAGCGCGCATCGTTGAATCCATACGCCAGGAACCCGCTGTAAATCATCTTCTTACTGTAATGCCGGTTTGTCTTGAAACCTCCCTGCACCCGTATCCCTTCGATGTTGTTCCAGGCAATGGTGCGCAGATAGGGACCTACTTCTACCTTGCCCAAATCGTAATAGCCATCCACCAAGGCTTTAAACAATTCGGTATAACTCTTCACGATAGGAATATTCTTCAATGTGTCGATCATTGAATAAACATTCTTCTCTGTTTGTGACAGCGGTTCATGACGCAACGAATCCCAGTACTTGTTGTCCTCTTCGACCTGGGCTTCTTCTGCCACTTCGATCCGTTTTTCATAAAACTTCGTTGGCTTTGGCTGGTTGATAACGATGTTCTTGTTGCTCGTGTAAAACTTGGCCAGAAGACCGACGGAATTCTTTGTGATCTCACTCACATTAATCAACACGCGGTTCTTCAAGGGAATCCATGGCCCCTGATCAGTTGCAGTGAGTTCTTGTTGAATTTTGATTTTCTCAATGAAGTTGATGTTTGCCTGGTTGCCCACCGTAACATCGATTCGTTTCAAAGCATAGTTCTCTTTCGTAATCCACATTGATCCCGTAAAGGCAAGCTCATGGGGATTTTTTGGATAGAAATCCAGGTAGTAGCAAAAATCGTCTCCCACCATGACGCTGTCGAGTAAGTCATAGTCGTAGTACAGGCGCCAGCCGTCGGCGATTGGTGAAACAAAATTTTTGTTAATAATCGTCAGCCAGTTCTGATAGAAATTGTATTCCTGAAAAGTCGATCCGACCAACTGGGTCACCATGGAACCGTCGTCAAGACCGACACCATTAATTTTGGTTTTTAAGATCTGCTCAGTTCTAAGCTGTGGATTGTCGCGATAATAGACCTTTGAGACACTTTCCGTGATAAACAACGGCAGGATCGGTTTACCATCCTCTCCCACTACGCGGTCGACGCTGTCCAGTACAGCCGCGATCTTCTTCATCAGTTTCTTTTCGCGGAACTTATCTGTGATGTGGTCAATGTCGACCTCTGACTTCGTGTAGGCGTCATACTCGTAGGCCGTCAGGTACTTCTTGTCGTTCTTGCCCTTGTTGTCCACAACCCCTCTCAATACCTTGAAAGCGGGGTTTTCCCCAGCTTTGACAACGACTTCCTGCAGGTGCGTGACCTCCTCTTCCAACTGGAAATTTATCACCTGATTGACGCCTTTCTTAATGGCCTTCGCGCGTGGCCGGTATCCTATGTAGGTTGCAAGTACTGAGTCGGTTGGCTTCGTCGTGCGGATGTTAAAGTTGCCGTCGAAATCTGTGGTAGCACCGGTTCCTGTCCCTTTGAAGATGACATTAACAAACGGAATCGGATCGCCGGAGCCGGCGTCTGTCACTTTTCCGCGGACAACTGTCTCCTGTGCGATTGCAACAAATGTTGCAAAAAACAAGAGCACCAGCGATATGAAGAAGTTCGTAAAAACTTTCAAATAATAAGCTTTTTGATCTTATTGGAGGGTAATAATGATATGAATATTCCAAAATTGCAATAAGGCTCTTTAGAATTGAATCAAAATTTGACTTCCCCGCACATAAGAATTGCTGACGCAGTGAACCAGAGATCGTTTGTAGTTTTTCTATCAATTATTTCATTCTTTTTTTGGCAGGAAACAGTGGCGCAGGTAGAAAACCGCGAGGCCGGCGCGTTCCCGCAGCGTGTCGACAGCACACACGTCGAACCGGTTTACAAAAACAAGCTGTTGGTGTTCCCCTTAGTTGCGTTATCGACCGAAACAAGTTGGGTCTTCGGGGTTGCCAACGCCTACATATTCAAGACTTCAAAGAAAGATCCCAACTTGCGCACTTCGACGATGCCTTCCGGATTTCTGTACACGCTGAACAAACAAATCCTGATCGCCGTCGGGGCAAACATCTTCCTCCCCAAAGAGCGGTACATTATCAGGTTTGAAAATTCTTTCAGCAAGTTTCCCGATAAGTTCTGGGGCATCGGCAACAATTCGCTCGAAAGCGACAAAGAAGACTATACTTTCACACAGTTCTACATCAATCCGCAGCTGAGCAGAAAAATTCATAAGAACAATTTCGCAGGAATTGGGATCGAGTATCAAGATGTGTTCAACATCAAATATGACTCTGGCGGAAATTTTGAAAAGCAACAGGTCACCGGCATCTACGGCAGGACAAACTATCACGTACTTGGTTGGAGCTTGCTGCTTACACATGACTCGCGCAATCACGCCTACACACCCGACAGGGGCTATCTGCTAAGGATCAAGTTTGCAAACTTCAACAAGAATCTCGCGAGTGATTACAATTTCCAGGGTCTCGAAGTGGACTACCGAAAATTCATTTCACTCAAATCAAAACAGGTCCTGGCCATTCAAGGCCTTGGCATTTTCACATTTGGAGATACCCCCTATCGAAACCTGGCAGTGCTGGGTGGTAACTCCATCATGCGAGGATACTATGCCGGTCGCTATCGCGATAAGAAATTCATGGGTGCTCAGGTCGAATACCGGTTTCCCGTTTACAAACGTCTGTCGGGTGTAACATTCGCAAGCTTCGGGAAAGTTGGAAGTGAGTTCTCCGACTTCGATCTCACAGGCATCAAGCCTGCGGGCGGCGTTGGCATCCGTTATTCAGTGCTGCCAAAAGAAAATCTCAATCTGCGTTTTGATGTTGCGCACGGAAATGAAGCGATGAATTATTATATCGTGTTGTCGGAATCATTTTGACCGGGACGGGGGTAGATTGGTAATTGTTAATAGTTAATAGTTAATGGTTATCAGTTATCAGGAGGTACAACTCACGATTGAGGTGAGAACTCCTATTAACTATTCTCTATTAACTATTCTCCATTAACTATTCTCTATTAACTATCCCCCACCTACAACTGGAACTGCGCGGTAAAGAACACCCCAAACGATCTTGCTCCCGGATTATTCAGATAGGTCAACCTGTGTATGAAATCAATCCGCAGAAACTTGAAGATATTCTCCACGCCATAGCCAAGCTCGACATAAGGCGTTCCTGTAAAATAGCCTGGCACTAATGCCTCTTCGCCATCAGGGGTCTGTGAGGCGATCAAACTGCGATTGTCGTCACGCAGTCCTCCTGTGATAACGTTTGCTGTTCCGATCAGTCGCCATTTCAGTTTATTCATTAATGGAATTCTGTTCAACAAAAACCCTTCAAAGTACTGTCGGTACTGGATCGATGCGAAATGATCGCTGATGAATTCACCATAGTTCATGAGGTTGTAGGTGACAGCAGCATATACCGGAGTCTGATTACCCAGGTGCAATGCAAGCAGCGGATATGGAAGTGTGTTAAAGACATACTCTCCCGTTGCCGTTACTTTGCCATAACCCAACGGTCCGAGCTTAATGCGCTTGGTGAGGTTTATTCTTATTTTATCATAGTCAAAGTCACTGCCGAATACACCCTTCATCCCACGCGTGTATCGAAGTGTAATTACAGGCCACCTGATTGCCCCAAGACTAACCCGCTGATTACCATTTTGAATGAACATTTCATCCCTTGCATATCTCGTTTCGAACGAAACCTCCGAGGTATTAAATGTATCGAGGATAGCAGAGTTAACGTCATTAGGCTGCTCATAGTATCCAAAGGGATAGGTTGGATTGAACGTCCAATGTCTGAACGACACCTGCTGAGAAAATCCCTTGAATAGCTCGCGCGAAACACTCAGTCGTGTCTCATCGAAATAGTACCCCCTTCGGAAAACGCCCCACCGGGCGGCTGCAAGAAAGATCGGATTGTCAGCCAGATTTTCATCATCGATGCCGATACGCGCTATGTCACTGCGCACCCTGAATGTAAGCGTTGTCCATCGTCGTCGCGAGAGTATGTTTTGAATGAATGCTGAGTATTTGACGCGGTGGTCAGTAAATCCATACGCCAACTGTGCCCCTGTCATCCAATGAAGACTGAATTTGTCGTTGGTCCTGAATCCCGCCTGAAGCCTGAGCCCCTCAATATTGTTGTACGCCATCACACCTGCGTAGGGCCCGATGTCGATCTTGCCGGCATCATAGTAACCAGCAACGAGGATCTTGAGAATGTCAGTATAAGTTTTAACAACAGGGATGTTCTTCAGCGTATCGATCATCTTGTACACATTCTTCTCCGTGGGCGTCAAAGGTTCATGACGAAGCGTGTCCCAATATTTTTCATCGCGATTTAATGTTGCGTCTTCGCGCACTTCAATTGATTGGGCATAAAATGATGAAGGTTTTGGATCATTGATTACAATATTTCTATTGCTCGTGTAAAATTTCGCGAGCATGCCAATTGATTTCTTGGTGATCTCACCGACATCGATAAGCACGCGGTTTTTTACAGGAAGCCATGGTCCTGCATCAGTTCTGAGCAGCTCCTGCTGAATCTTGATCCGTTCGATGAAGTTGATGTTTGCCTGCTTTCCTACCGACGCATCGATTTGGCGCAATGCCCATTCCTTTTTCGTAATCCAGATCGTTCCTGCAAAGGCCAGATCCTGTTCACTTTTTGGAAAGAAATCGATTTTATAGCAAAAGTCCTCACCGATAAAGAGGCTGTCCGTAAGATCATACTCGTAGTAAATCCTCCATCCGTCGGCGATCGGTGAGACAAAATCCTTATTAAGAATGTTAAGCCAATTCTGATAGAAGTTGTACTCCTGAAACGACGATCCGATCAGCTGCGTGACCAGGGTACCATCGTCGACGCCTACTCCACTTATCTTTGTCTTGAGGATGTTTTCCTTCTTTAACGGAGGGCTGTCACGATAGTAAAGCTTCGAAACACTTTCCGTAATGAAAAGAGGAAGTATAGGTTTACCGTCTTCGCCAGCAATGCTTTCAACACTGTCGAGCACCTGCGAAATACTTTTCATCAGCTTCGTTTTTCGCATTTCCTCGGAGATCTGATCTACATCGACTTCAATTTTCGTATAGGTGTCATATTCATAAGCCGCAAGGCGTCGCTTATCATTCTCATTTTTGTTTCGAACTACATTCCGAAGAACATCCCACGCAGGATTCTCCCCTGCTTTCACAACAACGGCCTCAAGACTGGTGGATTCTTCTTCAAGCTGAAAATTGATCGTTTGTCTGACCCCCTTCTTCACTGGTTTTGTTCTCGACTTATAACCGATGTAGCTGGCGTGCAATGAATCCGAAGCACTCGTTGTGCGAATAACAAATTTCCCATCAAAGTCCGTTGTTGCGCCGATTGACGTTCCTTTGAATACCACGTTGACAAAAGGAATTGCATCCCCGGAGTTGGCATCGATCACCTTTCCCTGGACAATTGTTTCCTGTGCCATGGCCGTTTGCGCCGCAACAAGAAGTGAGAGTGATAATAAAACGGACTGGGAAATTCTCAATGGACCCTACAAAAGATTCAGCGCCTCAAATTTAACCATTTGAATGCCTACAGCGGTGTTATATGGCGATAGGCTCCTTGTCACCCAAGTGCCGGGGCGCAGTCTTGAGTATGTACAAGTCAAGTATTGCTTTGGCCCTCGCCAGATATTCGCGCAGGTAAACCTTGATCGAAGGCTGCTGCTCAGGCGACGGTGCGACAAGTGCAACGGCATCAATATCAAAATAATGACTGATGAAAAGCGCCCGATACGAATGAAACGGCTGGGTAATAATCGTAATGTGATCCTGCCCGAATATCTCTTTGCTTCGTATTACCGAGTCCAGCGTACGAAGGCCGGCGTAGTCAAGGGTGATGACTGAATCCGGGACACCTAACTTCACCAGTGCCCGCTTCATTTCCATCGGCTCATTGTAAAACCGGGTGCGGTTATCGCCGCTCACAATAATGTGATTAATCTTTCCTAATCGGTATAGATCCGCGGCGGTCTGCATTCGGTGATCGAAAAAGCCATTTGGCATACCATTCGACAACCTGCTGCTCGTACCGAGCACAAGGCCCACAGGATTGGCCGGGACAAGATTATAATCAGAAAAGATGTTAGCCCTTGTGCTGTTAACCACCCACAAATTGCAAAAGATCAAGAGCGCTGACACGATGAGCAGCGTAAACAAACCAACTCGCCAAACCTTTCCCAGTACTGACATTCCACGCAGATTAAAGCTCTCAAATTTACTGAATAGACCGTAGATACTCGCGCTCCATGAGCTCAGATCTTTTTACGGACTTTTTATACCATTGCAATCGGAGGAGGTCTTTCTCTGCCTCACTCAATTGCCAGGACACCGAAGAGTCGCGGAGTCGGGTAAGGATCGAATTGATACAAATAGCAGCGCTCACAGAAATATTCAGGCTTTCAGTAAATCCAACCATCGGTATTCTGACTTTGATATCGGCATGATCAATCGCATAGTCTGAAGATCCATGACGTTCGTTTCCCATCACCAGCGCAATGGGCTTATCAATATCAAGTGAATGAACTGAGACACCGTCGGGTGATGGATCCGCCACCGCTATTCGATAGCCGTCTTTCCGAAGTTGACTATAGCATTCTTCAGCATTATTGAAATTTTTTTTTCGATAACGCACAATGTTCAACCATTTGTTAGAACCCTTCAGTACCTGCTTGTTGGTTGACCACGCACTGGCGGATTCAATCACATGTACATCCTGAATTCCCATGCATTCGCATGTGCGGATGGCAGCGCTGGCGTTCTGCGATTGATAGATGTCCTCCAGTACAAGCGTGAGGAATCGTGTTCGATTCTCAAGCACACGTTCCATGAAATCTTTCCGTGCGTCTGAGATAAATTGACTGAAATAGGTTGTAAGAAGATTGGTTTGCTGCGGAACTTCGGTCGGAGGAGGAATCATAATGACCGTTCAAAGTAAAGCATGAAAACGGAACAAATTGACACCTCCCGATATGACGTAGTATGTGGTATGAAATCTGAGGCGTTCGTAAATGCCTGATAATTAGAGCAAAACCCATCTGCCATTCAAGTCAAAAGACGCACATGGAAAATTCATTGAAAAATATTATTATTGCCTAGTTTTCAGCGACTTAGAAAGTACAACCCTAGACCTGAACTATGAAATTTGGCCAAATCCGGGCGCCCTTCTTTTTTGCGCTCCTCGTGCTCTGCTTCACGCTTCTTTCATGTAATAAGCTCAGTGACCTGTTCTCAACAGAGGACAAAGAAGTCTCTGACAATGAGTCGGCCCAGGAATCTACTGTGAATGAACTGGACGACATGGCTACTACAGTTCTCAACAGCAGCACTGCTTCTGGTTCAGCCGGTGGCAGAATGACAATGATGGATGACAGATTCTCTTGCGCCAGTGTGGTGTTTTCTGATGTGAGTGCGGATAAGACATCCGGTGTTGCCACGATCACTTTTCCTGCGAGCGGATGCCCGGATAAGAAAGGCAACATCAGAAAGGGAACCATGATTATCAATTGGACCGGCGGTCGTTGGTTCAAGCCAGGCTCGACTTATACTATCAAACTTGATGGATACAGCATTAACGACATAAATATCACAGGAAGTCAAACTGTGTCTTGCATCAATTATCAAGCAACCCCGCTTACAGTGACCTGGTCAATTACAGCGAAACATACAGCGGTTTGGCCTGACGGCACAACAGCAACAAGGTCAGTTCACAGACAAAGAAAATGGGAGCACACGGCAACGGACGATGTGTTTACGGTCACCAACGCCCCTTCTGATATTACTTGCGCCGAAGGCACTAACAGGCATGGAAAGTCTTACAAAATCTTTATTACAACACCCCTTGTGTACCTGGGTTCATGCGCACGCGCAAGCAAAGTTTTTATTCCGATCTCAGGAGAAAAAGTTATCACGTGTAACTCTGCCAATGGCAAGACAAAGTCATTGACGATCAACTACGGAAATGGTGAGTGTGATAACACATACACCGCTACTGCCGGCACTGTGACAAAAACTTTGACTGCCAAGAACGATAGCAGCGGCGATTAATTTTTGGCGCCGAGGGCCGTCCAGGAAATTGGGCCCGATTTTTTTAATGTGATTGTATTGGTCTGGTTATCTAAATGTTAAATCTTCAAGAGGTTACAAACTGGCTCTGATTTCGGGAGCTCCAGTTCAAGTGGATTTTGTATTTTTGCACCGGATTTTTTAGGCTGATGGCAAGAATCTCGTTTTTTTTAATCGTTTGCCTCTTTTCAATCACCGCAAAGGGCCAGACTCTGTTCATTCCCGTCGCTTCGGATGAGATCCAGGTGCGTAAAGAGCTATTGCAAAGTTTTTCCGCCCCTGCACCTGTTCACGCATGGGAATTTGCCGATGACACGCTTGATCAATGGAAGAAATGGGCGCTGGTAGAGAATTACTCCTTCGGGAAAAACCGCGGCATGATTCCGATGATTGCAGATTTACAGTCACTGCATCCGTACTTCCGCGACAAAGTGTTGCAACTCATCAGTCAATGCAGACAAAAAGGAATTGAGATAGCCGTCGTGGAGACATACAGGACCCACGCGAAACAGAATGAATATACTTCGATGGGTCGAAAGTATACACGGGCCAAAGCCGGACATTCCAAACACCAATACGGACTTGCAGTAGATATCGTGGCGCTGAAAGATTCAGTTCCTCAATGGAATAACATTGCGCTGTGGCGGAAGATTGGCGCCATGGGCGAACGGCTTGGACTGCGCTGGGGCGGACGCTGGCGCAGACCGTTTGATCCGGCCCACTTCGAATGGACTGGCGGTGCTGGCACCTACCACCTTGTACAAGGTAACTTTCCTCCTGTTCCAAAACCTTCCCTCTATCCTTGCATTGCGGACGATCTCAAAGAATTAAAGCGTCACTGGAAAGCTTGGGAAGCAGAGCAAGCTTCAATGGTCCGCAAAGAATCCGGACCCGCCTCAGCCAAGCTGGCGCATCGCGCCGGGAGCGAATAGTGAGATGACATCTCCTTTTCCAAAAGACTTTCTTTTCGGAACTAGCACTGCTGCTACACAGATAGAGACAGCGTTCGAGCACGACTGGCAGGGATTCAAAGCCAGAGACGGAAAAATTTTCGAGCGTACTACTGATCACGAGCTTCGTCTGAAGGAAGATGCTGCGATTATTGCGTCGCTTGCGCCCGCCTACCGAATGGGGTTGTCGTGGAGCAGACTGCAGCGTGGCCCAGGACAGGAATTACATCGTGAAACCGTTGAGGAATACAAAGCTTTTCTCAACGATCTTAAACAACGGGGCGTGAAAGTAATGATGGTGCTTCATCATTTTACCAACCCCAGGTGGTTTGCAGATTTGGGTAGCTGGGAGAAAGAGCAAAACATCGAACATTGGCTGGACTTCGGACGGCGCGTGGTGCAGACGTTTGGGGAATATGTAAGTCATTGGAATACTTTCAACGAGCCGAATGTCTATGCGAGCTATGGTTGGATCACAGGCTTCTTCCCTCCTTTCAAAACAAATCCTATTCGCGCATTCAGCGTAGTAAGGAATCTTGGGCGAGCACACGAGCGCATGTATGATATCATCAAAGAACATTATCCGCACCACCCGGTGGGGATTTCCCATAATGCAGTGGTCTTTGATGCGGAGAACATGCTGGGTCATTTTCCTAAACGCATTTCTGACTGGTGGTTCATGGACTATGTTCCTGGATTTTTTGAGAAGACCGACTTTTTTGGGATGAGTTATTATGCACGGGTCTCACATGATCCTTTGCCCATCACCTATCTCGATACGCCGCATAAGATCCACAAGTATTCCATGGCGCATGATGACATCTGGGAATATCATCCTGAAGGATTGCGCACATGTCTGGACCGCTATTGGAACAAATACAAAAAGCCGATCATCATCACTGAGAATGGCGTGTGCGATGAAAGCGACACACTGCGACAGCAAGCCATTGTCGTCTATGCGAAGATGATTGCACAGGCAATCGCAGATGGCATCGATATAAAAGGATACTATTGGTGGAGCACTTGGGATAATTTTGAATGGCACCTGGGGCCATCTAAAAAATTCGGTTTGTATGCTGTGGATCCGAAGACAATGGATCGAATCCCGAGAGCCAGTGCGGGGATTTACTCGGAATTGGCACATACGGGCATCATACCTGAGCTTGTGACAACAAATTGATCAATCGCTCATTTATACCCACTTCATTGCGTATCACTTCACTTTTTGATAATCTTTTAGCCACGGATGACACGGATTTTCACGGACAAAAAATGCATTAATCCGTGTCTATCCGTGTCCTCCCTGCCTTCGCCGAAGCGGCTACGCGCAGGCAGGCGTGGCTTAGAAATTCCGTAGTTCTAAGTTGCGCAATCAAAGCCGTTCCCACCGGTCTACACATTTCTTGCGCTTCTTAACAAACCAAGTATCTTCGTTACACCCTAAACCCAACCCATCCCTCCTATGAAATCCATCTTTACGCTTGCAATCCTGTTAGGTGGCGTTCTTCTCCTCAACTCATGCCAGGATAAATTCGGCGAAATGTCGAACACGACCGTAACGGTGGTTGTTCAGGACAAGGCGGGAAACAACCTCTTGAATCCAGCGACGACGGGCTCCTACGATCCAAATGCAATACGGATCTTTTCCATTCAGGATGGCGTAAGGACGGAGATGCTCAACAACCACAAGGTATCAACAGAAAAAGGCGGCTCATTAACATTCAACGCCGAAGGATGTCCCAAGAAGGGTAACGTCGCAACTACAGCCATTCAATGGCGTCAGAATGATGAGGACGTAATTGAATCCACCATCGAAAAGAAGCCACACTCCAGCCATTGCTCGCATGTGAAAGCGAATGGGGTGAGTAAGTTTGATGACCAGAGTTCGGGCTCTCCGGTGATTGTGATTATTAAGTAGTTAACTGTTAATGGTTAATAGTTATCAGGGGTGCGATGGTGAGTTGGTGATCGGTAATCTGTAAACCGTAGGGCGCAACAATATCAAGAGTAAAGCCTTCGAAGGGCGCGGGCGGGTCCCTTTAAGGATAAAGGGCATGCCGTGGGTGAATATCCGTGATCGGTAATCGGTGATTTAAAACCAAATCGATTTATGCTTACCAATTACCTCATCACTTTCGTCCGCATTCTCGTAAGACAAAAGACCTATTCAGCAATTAATATTTTGGGATTGGCTGTTGGCTTTGCTGCCAGCATGCTCATCGTTCTTTACATAACCGATGAGTTGAGCTATGATGAATTTCATAAGGATGCGAGTAGGATATACAGGGCAAGTATTTTTGTTAGGCTTACCGGTGTAGATAATCCCTACGCAGTATCTGGATTTGGAACTGCAGAGACTTTAAAAAAAGAAATTCCGGGAATTGAGTCGACTTTAAGAATCGCCAGTAGGTCGAATAGCCCATTGCAAGTTGATACCAGGTCGTTCACAATGACGAAACTGATCTATGCCGATTCCAATTTTTTTGACTTTTTCGATTTTAAGCTTTTGTGCGGTGACAGGAATTCTTTGAAAGGACCTAATAAGGTTGTCATCACCGAGTCGATTGCCCGGTCCATGTTCGACCCGCGCAACCTGAGCGACCTTCAGAAAATTATTGGCAAAACCGTGCTGGTTGGCTGGAAGAACACTGCGATGGAGATAACAGGCGTAGCAATGGATCCACCTTTAAATTCTCATTTCAAGTTTGATCATATAATATCTTTAGACACTGATCTCCGCGCAGCCTCGTCTACGAATCATTGGACACCCGATGTTTACACGTACGTGAAACTGGCTCCGAAAACTTCTATAAGCCAAGTGAATGCCTCCATTCCTGCATTTGTTAAGAAATACTATAACCAGGAGCTGGGCAGTACCACAACCTTCGAAGATTTCAAAAAGAGAGGCGATGATATCAATTTTCGTTTTATGCCGTTAACCGACATTCATCTAGACTCAAATCAACTTTCGGAATTGGAGCCTAACGGCAATCGCAACTACGTTTACCTGCTTGCTGTCATCGGCGCCTTCATCTTACTCATGGTTTGCATAAATTTTATCAATCTATCCACGGCGCGGGCAGCCATCAGAATAAAAGAGGTCGGTATCCGGAAAACGATCGGCGCTGCGAGGAGCAAATTAATCGGTCAATTTGTATTGGAATCATTTATGTATGTGATGTCCGGTTTGATCCTTGCGTTGATCTTAATTTTTATTTTCTTCAATCCTTTCAATTTGCTGTTAGAAAAGAATTTTTCGCCAAGCAAATTCATGGAACTAACATTTATCGCTGGTGTGGCCGTTGTACTAGTTCTCATTACACTCCTTTCTGGTATTTATCCTGCGTTCGTGTTATCATCCTATAGTCCTTCGCAGGCACTGAAAGGAATATGGCATCGTGGAACTGTCATAAGTGGCCTTAGAAGTCCACTGGTTATTTTTCAGTTTGTGATTTCCACCACGTTGATAATTTCTTCCGTAGTTATCTACCAACAATTGAATTTTATCCAGAACAAAGATCTGGGATTCGAAAAAGAAAACATCATCTGCCTTACCAATGCATCAGCCCTTCAGAACAACCACGATGCTTTTAAGAATGACTTGATGTCTTCAGCAAATATAGTCAAGGTGAGCTACTCGAGCCGCTTGCTTTCAGAGACAATCAGTGGGAATGGTGGACGAAGAAGAAAAGGTTCTCAGGACTGGCACACCGTGCAAGCCTTTAGCGCCGATCCAGATTTTGCTGAAACAATTGGGCTGAAAGTTCTGAATGGTCGCTTTTTTTCAAAAGATTCTCATGCTGACCAAAATGGAGTCGTGATCAATCGGGCGGCAGCCAAAATGCTGGGGATTTCCAGCCTCGATCAGGAGGAGTTTATAGAATACGGAAGCGATAATGGCATCGGTACAAATCAAGTATTGGGCATAGTCGAAAATTTCAATTTTGAATCTCTCAGATCCGACATCAACCCACTGGTCATTTATCCCGGAGGCTCGACCAGAATTTCCATTCGACTTACGCCTGGAGATATGCCAGGGAAAATAAAAATCGTCGAAGGCACATGGAAAAAATACACCAGTGCACCCTTCGAATACTCTTTCCTTGATGAAAATTTAAATGCTCAATATAAAGCTGAAAATGTCCTTGGAAAGCTCGCTCTCGTTTTCACAGGACTCTCCATCTTCATAGCCTGTCTTGGCCTGCTGGGCCTTGTAGCCTACATGGCAAGTCAGCGCACCAAAGAAATCGGCATCAGAAAAGTGATGGGTGCTTCCGCGCAGCAAATTGTAATGTTACTCTCTAAAGATTTCATCAGGCATATTGCGATCGCCTTTGTTATTGCTATCCCCGTAGGATACTACAGCATGAACCAGTGGCTTAACACGTTTGCGTATCGAATTGACTTCAGTTTGGCGGTGGCAGCTTTCGCGGGATGTGCCACAATGTTAATTGCGCTGCTCACCGTAAGCTACCAATCCGTCAGGGCGGCGATGGGGAATCCAGCTGAGAGTTTGAGGAACGAGTGATGGGTAGTAACTAGAGTATTAGGTCCGATAATCGGTCGCTTGTTTTTAATTCTTATTCTCTTTTACGATTGTAAGTCGTAAGCAGTAAGTCGTAAGCAGTAAGTCGTAAGCAGTAAGCCGTAAACCGTCTGCGCGTAGGATCAATGTTGCGTTTTCGAAAGACGTCCGTGTTGCTCTTTTAGGAGCGCTTCCTCCGCCGCAGACGGTGGGCAGGATTTGCAATCCGGATGGATTCCGAGCAGAGTCTCCCGTCAGGGGACTCTGCGACGTCGTTCAATATCCCAATAACCTTTCTCGTTAGTTGCATAATCGCGAGCCGAACCACAAAGGCCCTTTGAGGTTTTCAGGCTTTGAAACCCAAGGGACATGGAATCAATTCCTTCGATCTTCGTTCGCACCGGCACGCGTTGGTCCCGATCGCTATCGGGACGTCGCGCCATAACCGCCATAACCGTAACTGAACACGCGCGCTATATGAGGAACCATTCCGTTATTTCATATAGGTTTTGTTGTGCGCTGTGGTGCTTTTCGCTTTTTGTCGCGATTCGATCAATACTCTTTTATTTTTCCTATCAACTATTAAGAGAGTAAATAGCCATTGATTTTCTGTTAAGTGATAATACATTTCCCTTCCTGATGCATCCACTTTGCTTGAGGTTACCTCAAACCAACCTGGGACCTTGCCAGGATGGATCAAAAGATTTTCTTCAAAGACCGTCTCAACTGAGGCTGATTTGAGTTTATGATTTGCTTTAAGCCATGAATCAATGCTTTTTTTGTCCGCGCAAAAGGTTAGAAAGAAGTATTGCGTAGCCCCGTCAACTACAACTTCACTTCGTATCTTGTTGGCACCATCTGGGATATCGGCTAATTCCGTCTGCTCAAAACCAGCGGGTTCTTTATCTCTTTCAGAACATGAAATCATTCCGAATGATAGACTAATAACTAACACAAAGGATGAAGAATATCGTGTTGTTCTAAACATGTCTTTCTGAAAATTGCTCCATTGCGCACAACCTTTAGATTCAAATCGTATTTCAAAACACAATAATAACAATGAATTTTGTGGGTAAGTGGATTACCGTTTCGGTTATCCAGCTTATCCACAAAAAGCAGCCGGAGCACTATGCGCACAACTAAGTGTTGCGACTTATCAGACGATTCAGTCCGGTTGCTTCATTAAGGTGTGAGAAGGGATCAAATAGATATTCAAGGCTTGTGGCCTATTATTAAGGTTTCGATCCAATACTCACTTGTTTTAAATACTTAAACCAAAAGTTATGGAAATGCCAGAGCAAATTCAACCCTACCAATGGGTACTGGGCATCGATGTCTCCAAAGACAGCATTGACGCCTGCCTCATCCGCCAGTCGGATGGCCAGCTGTTCGAACAGAAATTTCACAACAACCTGTCGGGCTTTCGTCATCTGAAAGCCTGGTGCAAAGACAAGCAGTGCGAGTGCGATGCACGAACACTTTGCTGCATGGAGCACACAGGTATATACACCCGGCAGCTCGTGCATTACTTATTAAGCCGCGATGTCCACGTATGGCTCGAGAGCTCGCTGCAAATCAAACGCAGCCAGGGATTGGTCCGTGGTAAGTCCGATCAAATCGATGCGCAACGTATTGCACGCTATGCGCATTTGTATCAGAAAACGGCCCAGGTGATACAAATGAGAGTGTTAACACTTGAGAAACTCAAGGACCTGCAGGCTAACCGCAAGCGGCTCATGAAAGCATTGCAAAGCTTAAAAGTCAGCGCCCAGGAGCTTGAGCAGTTCGACCCGACCGCCGGCAAGGTAATCGACAAAGTAAATCGGGAAGCCATCCGCGGACTGGAGAAAAGTCTGGACAAGGTGGACGAACAGATCCTGGCCTACATCAACCAGGATGAATCACTCAAACAGAAGTATGATTTAATGCTTAGTGTAAAGGGTGTTGGTAAAGTGTTAGCGGCCCTGCTGTTAGTCTACACGCATGGCTTCAATCGCCTCATGGATAGCCGCAAGCTTGCCTGTTACAGTGGTGTGGCTCCATTTGTTTACGAAAGTGGAACATCTATACGGGGAAAGACAGGCGTTTCAAAGTTCGCCAACAATGACTTGAAACGCGTGTTGCACATGGCTGCGGTGAGCAGCGTACAGCACAATCCAGAGCTACACCAGTACTACAAACGAAAGGTCGAGCAGGGCAAAAATAAAATGTCGGTCATTAACGCCGTAAGGAACAAACTACTCCATCGAATCGTGGCCGTCATTAAACGTGGAACGCCCTACGAAATCTCAATGAAAAAATCTTCGTAAGGTTCTTTGTTTAAGTCATAGATATCGTCCGGATATAAGCCATTTATGGCCTATATATCTCCATTCCAGGCGCTCTTTTGACGAATTTACTCCGAATGCAGGAAATATATGCTTGGATAGACTCCTGATTATCATAGCCCAGCTTCTCATTGCATCACGGTCGTGTGAACTGATTGAATAACCCGTTCTTAGTTCTCCCGTTGCTGCGTAATCGTCGTCTCTACCTTCGACCGCTCCGCCACATAATCCTTATAATCCTGCGAAAAAATACTCCGCGAACGCACCACATCATCATACACACCCAACAACCCCATCACCAACTCACACCCTTCACGAAGTCCCGCGCGGCCGCCTTCGCTGGCGGTCAGATAGTCGACGAGGCCGTTCTGTTTTGCATATTCGTTCAGCATGGGATTCGCATTTCTCCGGATCATAATGCGCGCACCGCACTGGGAAGCAACACCCAAATCGAGTACGTCGTCGAAGAAGAACAGTACTTCAGCAGGCTTGATGGAATACTTTGCACAAAAGCTATCAAGGGTAATGCTCTTATTCTTTGCCAAGAAGTACAGTTCATGAAAATGCTCTCGCTGCGCAAGCGCCTGTGCTGGCGGATTGTTCTCGCCGGTAACAATGGCAACGATCGGAAGTTGTCCGTTCAGTCTGCGGTACGCGTAACGCAAGAGATTGCTTCCCATGGCGTCGACTTCCGAAAAAGGGCTTCCCTCTCCTGCTTTCTTCGAGCCGTCATTAAACACGCCATCCCAATCGAAGAGTATGGCTTTAACTTTCTTTAGCTTTTCAACAAAAGAAAGAGGAGGAGAAACAAACTCCCCTCCTCCCTTTTCAAATAGTTTTATGACTTTATCGCTCATTGCGCGAGGTCCTGGATGTCGATCATCCCAACAGGCTTCTTGCCGTCGAGCACAAGAATGGTATCAATGTGCTTCTGCTTGAAGATATCATTCGCAACCGTCAACGCATCATCCTGCTGAACGGAAAGCGGCGTGCCGTATGTGAAATCAGACATTCTCTTCTTCAACACATCCTGACCATCTTTCTGCAACGCACGACGCATATCGCCATCGGTGAAAATTCCTTTCACGTTGCCGTCATTATCAGTAAGCGTAATCGCGCCGAAGCCGAACTCGGTCATCTTCACAAGGGCATCAGTCATCGTGGTATTCACATTGACAACTGGATTGACCGGACTGATCACATCACGCACGCGCATCGTTACGAGGCGTGTGTGCTCAATGAATTGCTCAGTGCCGAGTGTTGTGAGGTTATTGTCTGTGAGGCCTTTCATGATTTTCCAAGGCACAGTGATCGTGTGCACACCAACGTTGATTGCATTGCGGATGTGCTCAGCATTTCTCACAGATGAGAACATGATCTTTGTATCATATCCATAATGGTCAACAGCAAATACGCATTGTCCAACCAGGTCAAGGGCATCATGACCCTGATCCTGCAGGCGCCCAACGAGCGGGCAAACGTACGATGCACCGGCTTTCATTGCCATGTAGGCCTGCTGAAGTGTATAAATGAGGTGAACGTTAACCAACAGGTTCTCTGCGCGCAGCATGCGGCAGGCGCGAACGCCTTCCAATGAAACGGGTATTTTGAAAACTGTCTTCTTGGGATCCAGACCCAACTTCAGCTGACGGTGTGCCTCTTTAACAACTTCCTCTGCAGTATTTCCCAACGCTTCGATCTGGAGCACAGGCACCATCTTGCTAAGCTTCACGATCAGTGCATCCACATCGGTAACGCCTCCACGGTGCATGAAGGTCGGTGTTGTGGTAAGGCCGTCGAGGAAACCAAGCTTGAACGCTTCTTCGATTTCTTTAAGATCGGCTGAGTCTAAGTATAATTCCATGATTGGGTTTTGGTTAAGCTAAAACAAGTGATTTCTCCCGGTACTTCACTTCTACAGCGTGAAGCTCGAGGATTGGTTTCAAGAATTCTTCAAGGTCGTAAACGCACAATTGGCTCGCAGCATCGCAAAGGGCCTTCGAAGGCTCAGGATGTGTCTCAATAAACACTCCGTCAACGCCCGCAGCGACGCCAGCCCGTGATAATACGGGAAGGAATTCGCGCGCACCGCCAGTCGCGTCTGCACTTGGAATACCATATTTCCTGATGCTGTGTGTAATATCAAATACAACGGGATAACCGATGTTGTTCATGTGGTAGAAGCTTCTCGGATCCACCACTAAGTCGTTGTATCCAAAGGTATAACCACGTTCTGTAAGGATGATCTTGTCGTTACCTGCTTCTTCGATTTTCTTCACCGGGTGCTTCATGTTGTCGGGCGCGAGGAATTGTCCATGCTTCACGTTCACAACGCGTCCGGTCTTTGCCGCAGCCACCACCAACGTTGTCTGCATACAGAGATAGGCAGGAATCTGGAGCACATCCACAACTTCACCAGCAGCTTTTGCCTGATCAGGATAATGAATGTCAGTCAACAATGGAAAACCAAATTGCTCTTTCACCTTCGCCAGCATCTTCACTCCTTTGTCGAGTCCGGGGCCGTCATAATATTTAACGGAGCTCCTGTTGTCCTTCTGAAATGATGACTTATAAATGATCGGAATATTCAGCCGTGAAGAAACTTCTTTGAGTTTCTCGGCTGTCTTCATCATAATTGATTCCTCTTCAATAACACAAGGGCCTGATATCAGGAACAGGTCATCTGTCCCGCATGAAATGTTGCCCACCTTTACTATCTTCTTCTTCATAATTCTGTTTTATAATCTCCGGAATAAATCTTTTACGGTGTCGAGCGTGATCTTCGACTTCCAATCTGTGCCGATGGCATGATTCCACATATGCTCGAGCTTCTCATTAAATTCTTTCAATCCCTCAGGGTAATAATCTCCCAGGTGTTGAAATGCAATGCAATTAGCAATACAATGTTTCGCTCCCAATATTTTGGAAAGACCATAAGACATTGCGTGCACAATCCCCACTTCTGAATAAGTAAGGCTGAGTCCGCCCATCAGTGACGCAACCATCAGCTTATCGTCGTTCTCTTTTGTTTGTCCAGACTTCTCGCCGAGATAGATGTCGCGGCACAGAGCAAGTGATTGTTCACCAAAGGCCGTGCTGTATGCGTTGTTCAATATACCTTCGCGTGATTCAATGCAATGGATGTATGTATCCATACCCGTGTAAAACCACTTATCACGCGGCACTGATGCGATGAGATCCGGATCGAGTACAACCTGGTTGAACACGGTCCACTCACACTTCAAGCCAAGCTTCTTCTCCGGACCTGTCAGTACCGCGGTCATCGAACACTCAGCACCGGTACCGGAAACGGTCGGGACACCGATATGGTAAACGCCCGGCTTTTTGATGAGGTTAAGTCCCTGATAAAGAACGCTAGAGCCCTCATTGGTGAACATCAGCGAAACTGCTTTCGCGATGTCCATGATGCTGCCACCACCAATTCCGATAACAGCCGCGGGAATGCCTTTTGAATTCTTTACGCTGTCGCGAAGGGAGTCAATTTGTTTTGTGGTTGGTTCTTCAGGATCGACGTCGATAAAGACAACGACGTCGGAAGTTTTGGCCGGGATTTTCTTTTCGAGGTCTTTGCCTTTGAAATAATTGTCGACCACATACAGCATGAAGCGGTCGTTCTCATTTCTTCTTTCTTCAACAATGTCTCCTAACTGAGCAAAGGATCCCCTTCCGAAAACCGTTTTCTCAATACCCTTAAAGTTCTTATGCATACGCTTTCAGTGCGAGGGCTTTAACAATAGATGATTTGATTTTTTCAGAGAGCGCGATCACCTCTTCTTCTTTCCACGTGCAACGGATTCCAAATGAGATCAACCGGCTTACTACCTCCTGTGATTTTGGCAGGTTGAGTGCTTTATAGTTCTGTGAACGCTGATAATGATGAATAGGAAGCGGTGCTGCAGACTTAAGCTCTTTGAGATGTTCCCACTGGTTAATGAAGTGGTACATGTTTGTAAACCAGTAGTTGAAACCGCCCACGCCATCGGCATTCAGCGCATCAACAACTTTCTTTGCGGCTGCACCGTCGGCGAGCATCAGATTCAGGAATGTTGCTGAATCACCTGAAGCATCGGGAATACTAGTAAAGCTAACACCTGGGATATCTTTCAAAATACCCATCATCAACGCTTTGTATTTTCGATTCACTTCACGGATGTGCGGTACGCGTCGCGTTTGGGCAGCACCGATAGCCGCGTGTATTTCGCTGATGCGATAGTTGAAACCTAAGATGGGATGTTGCTCCATGCCACGGACATTGCCAATATGATCATGTCCATGATCGCTGTAGGAATCCGCAAGTTTGTAGCACTTTTCGTCGTTCGTTACGAAGACGCCGCCCTCACCTGCTGTTGCAATTTTGAAAAAGTCGAAAGAGTAGCAACCTGTCTTACCGATCGTTCCCACCTGCATTCCTTTGAACGAAGCACTGAATGCCTGGCCCGCATCCTCGACGAGCGTCAGGTTGTGTTCTTTCACCACCTTAAGAATGGAATCCATCTCGGCCATTTGGCCGCACATGTGAACCAACAAAACTGCTTTTGTTTTCGGAGTGATTGCCTTGCGGATGCCTTCGGCGCTGAGACAAAGTGTCTCATCTATTTCTGCGAAGACTGGAATTCCGCCGGTGAAAATCACGGCCTCAACTGAAGCGATGTATGTGAATGGCGGTACAATTACTTCATCACCCGCTCCAACGCCGGCTGCCGCAAGTGCACATGATACCGCAGTCGAACCGCTCGACACGGCGTGGGCGTATTTGGCGCCCGTTATTTTCTTTACTTCTGCTTCAAAGTCACGTGCTTTCCAGAGGTCTTTGCGCTGTGCTTCGTGATTGTACCGGAACAGGATTCCCGTTTCCAGCACTTCGTTTATTTCTTTCTTCTCTTCCGCTCCAAAAAGCTCACTTCCGGGCATAATTTCGATATTTAAGGCTGCAAAGATAAGTAAATAATGGTTTCTAACAGTGATAAATCAGGGCGTCGGGGAGGTCCAAAATCGTCCGGCAAGTCGGGCATTCCCAAGGTCTATGGACCGGCGATCGACGACCAGACACGCTGCATCCATTATCATTCATCACTCGATATCATAGCGATACGATTCAGGTGCTGTAACCGGTACTATCCCTGCTTCAGTTGTCACGAGGAGACTGCGGGGCATTCTGCAATTCGATGGCCCAGGACCGAGTGGGACGCCAAGGGCGTGTTGTGTGGATCCTGCGGAATTGAACTTAGCATCAATGAGTACCTCACAAGCGCAAACAAGTGCCATCATTGTCATGCATCTTTCAACCCGGCCTGTGCAAAGCACTATCACTTATATTTCGAAGCTGATTGAAGCTTTGCTTTCTTCTGCTCATTATACTCCATGATCCGGAGCAACGTCTCCATCGTATTATCAAAATTCTTCTTTCCGACGAGGGCGCGGTATTCGTCCATCAAGCCGCCGATACATTGCTTGCCTTTGACAATAAAGGTTTTGCCCTTTTCAGTTAAGCGGAGGATTTGACTCCTGCCGTCATTGCTGTGCTCCTCGGTGACTATATACTTAAGCGCAACAAGGTCGTTCACGATCTTACTCATCGCCTGCTTTGTGATCTCTGCTCGTTTTGACACCTCCGCATTCGTCACACCCTCTGGATCGATATTCATCAATAAAGGCAGATAGCCGATTTTCATATCGCCGTATCCGCCACGGAATAACTCATCCTCAACATACTCGTCGAGCTGTTTTCTGAGCCGCTTGATCACTTTGGCCCAACTGCGTTTGCGAAACTCCTTAAAGTCCTGGAGTTCCTGATCTATGGGTTTCATGCAACAAATGTATAACAAAAAATTAATTTAGTCAATTAAGTTGACAAGATAGTCAACCCGGTTTACTTTTGACCCGTTAAAAGAAAATTATGGAAAACCAGAACCCCACGAAGAAGCGGAATCCCGCCATTTTTATAGCGCCGATCGTGATCGGCGTCATTCTTTTTGTCGGCATTCGCAGTTGGATACACAGCCGCAACTATGAAAGCACCGACAACGCGAGCATCGAAGCATCAAACCTTCCTGTGCTTGCGCGGGTGGCAGGATATATAGATTCTCTTGCGATAAAGGATTACGATGAAGTCAAGGCGGGTGAATTGTTGCTCGTGATCGATGATCGCGAATACAAGATTGCGCTTCAACAGGCGCTCGCTGATCAACAATCGGCAATGGCCGACCTCGAGAACGCGAAAGCTGGGTTGACCAATGCTGAAAAAAGTCTTCTCCTCGCCAAATCAAACCTCGAAGTGCAGCGGGCGCGACTCGATAAATCTCAAGCAGATCTTAAACGCGACGAGGCACTGTTCACCGACGCTTCCATCACCAGGAAACAACTGGATGACACAAGATCCACTCAGCTCATCAATCAAAGGTTATACAACTCGAGCGCCGACCAGGTTGGCACCGCGCAGGCGCAGATCAGCACCGCCCGGGCACAGATCTATCGTTTACGCGCATATACGCGCCTTCATCCGGCAAGATCGGCCGAAAGGCTATTGATAAAGGACAATATGTGCAGCCCGGTCAGACACTCTTCACAATTCTGAATAATGATAATTTCTGGGTGATCGCAAACTTCAAAGAAACGCAGCTCCAGAAAATGAAGGAAGGTCAGGAAGTAAACATCGAGCTCGACGGATTTCCCGACCAGGAGATCAAAGGAAAAGTTGCCAGCATGAGCGATGCAACAGGCTCAAAATTCGCGCTCCTCCCTCCTGATAATTCAACGGGAAATTTTGTGAAGATCACGCAACGCGTGCCGGTAAAAATTGAAATTCAGGACCTCGACAAATACAAGTCCTTCCTGCGCGGCGGTCTAAGCCTTACCGCTGAAGTTAAAGTTAACTGAACATGGATTTTCGCAAAGCGATTATCATCGTCACGGTTATCACCGCGGCCATTATGGAACTCATTGACGTGTCGATCGTCAATGTCGGGCTTGCGCAAATAAGTGGCAACCTCGGCGCAACGATTGAGGACACGGCCTGGGTTATCACAGCCTATGCGATTGCAAACGTCATCATCATTCCGATGACGGGCTTTCTAGCACGGTATTTCGGACGGAAGAACTATTACCTCACCTCCATCGGCATTTTCACTTTTGCATCCTGGATGTGCGGCAACGCTCCTGATCTTACGACGTTGATTGTCGCACGTTTTATTCAGGGCATCGGCGGCGGCGCATTGTTGTCGACATCTCAAGCAATCTTGTTTGACACATTCGATCCTCCCAAGCGACCGATGGCTTCTGCCTTGTTCGGTATGGGCATCGTGGTTGGACCGACCATCGGTCCGATCCTCGGAGGGCATATTATCGACAACTATTCATGGCCGCTCATTTTCACGATCAACATACCGATCGGTCTGCTTGCAGGTTTTCTTTGCTACACTTTCGTGGAAAAGAAACCCGACGAGATCAACATCGACAGAAAGGCGATCAAGATCGATTACCTCGGCATCTTGTTATTGGCCGCAGGCGTTGGGGCGCTTCAATACGTACTGGAGAAAGGAACGAGTGAGGATTGGTTTGATTCAAATGTCATCATCATATGCACTGCGATCGCAGTTGTTGGACTAGTTGGATTCATCGTATGGGAGTTCATCACCTCCACTCCTGTTATTGATCTGCGGATCCTGAAAGAAAGAAACCTGGCCGCGAGTAACATCCTCACGTTTGTCGTCGGGTTTGGTCTCTTTGGCTCTGTATTCATCTTCCCAGTACTGGTGCAACGCGTGATGGGATATACACCTACTGACGCGGGCATGGGATTGGTGCCAGGCGCATTGATTGCCATTTTCGTAATGCCAATTATCGGAAGATCGATTCAGGGCGGTGTACCTCCGCTGGTCTTCATTGTCCTGGGATTTGTTTTCTTCATCCTCCACGGATACACCGCTGCACAAGCAACGCCTGATGTAGGCAATGCATTCTTTATCATCCCGCAGATTTTTCGCGGCCTGGGAACGGCGATGCTTACGGTTCCTCTCATTAACCAATCTGTGGTGGGCCTGGCTCCGCAACAAATTCCTTATGCCGTGTCACTTACAAACATGATCCGGCAGGTAGGCGGTGCATTTGGCATTGCGATCATGAATACGTTCGTGAACAACCGTTATTGGGTGCACCGAACAGACCTTGTATCAAACCTCGATGCCACTGATCCCGAGTTTGCACAGCGACTTACACAAACGACTCAAGGAATGATTGCCGCTGGGCTCAATCCGCTGCAGGCAAACGAAGCAGCCCTTCGTGCTATAGACGGTGCGGTCACCCGCCAGGGCTACCTTCAGAGCTATCTCGACGGATTCCTTTTGATCAGCGTATTCTTTGTCGCTGCATCACCCTTTATTCTCATGTTAAAAACAAAAAAAACCGACGCTGCCACGATGAAGAAAGTAGCAGAATCGGCACACTGATCTTATGCGTATGAAAAATATCAAAGTACTTATCGCCATTGCCATCCTGTTGCCTCAATTCATCTTTGCTCAGGGTGTTGACCCGGATCTCAAGGCGATCATCCAAAAGTCATTCGCCTATTTTCCAAGGCTGAAAGAGTTGCAGCAGCAGATTGACATCAGTACGTTACGTGAGGATGTTGCGCGTGCCGGCTACCGGCCCACAATCGCAGGCAATGCGAATTATTCATATCTGAATCCGGTCTCGATCATTACGATCCCCACCGGACCCACGACGGTCAATGAAATTCAGACGCAACCCTATAGTAATCAGAATGTTAACATTGCTTTGAGCCAGACACTGTACGACTTCGGAAGAACGAAACAGGCAATCGAAAAATCAAAATATGATATCCTGATTGCCCAAGATAATCTTGAGCTCAACAAAGTGACGCTGGCATCGCAGATTGCAAGCACCTATTTCACGATCATTTACTTCGAACAATCGATCGTCGTTCAGGATTCTGTGATCTCCTACTTTTCAAAATACAAAAAGCTCATCGACAGCAGGGTATTGCGCGGTGATGCCCTTGAGTTCGACGCATTGACTGCCCAGAGCAACATCGATCAGGCGATGAACAGAAAGGTCGATCTTCAAAATCAGCTTCAGCGCCAATACAACATCCTGAATTTTGCGCTTGGTGAAAATCTGACACGCTTCACAGGAAAGCAGATGCTTGATTTTCCTATGGACAATCTTCACGCCGATTCGCTGATGTCAATCGCGAAGGTTAACAACAAAGAATTGCAGCTAAGCAAGAAGCGGATTCTTTCCCAGGAAGCAGATGTTGCGTTGAGCAAAAACAACCTGCTGCCCACGCTGAACCTCAACGGCGCGGTCGGATTTAGAAATGGTTATCAGCCAGACATTTTTCAAACACGTTTCAATTATCTCATTGGTGCAGGTCTTGTGATCCCGATTTACAGTGGAAGCCGGACCCGTGATCAAATCAAAATATCGCAAAGTTCATTGATGGCGAGCCGTTACGCAGCATCAACTGCGGAAATCACCGTCAAGCGTGATATCGATCAGGCCCTGTCTGACGTGCAGGCAAGTTCTGAACGCTTACGCAACATCGAAAGTCAGATCACCCAGGCCAAGCGGGCATTGGAATTGGCTAATTCCCGATTCCGGAATGGGGCGATCACGTATATCGAGCTGTTGAATTCACAAACGAATCTTCAGCAAGCATATCTGTTCAAGCTGCAATATGCGCATCAGCTGACGCTGGGAAAGGTGGAGTTGGCGAGGTTGCTGGGGATTGTGTATTGGTAGCGAACAGTTGGCGGTCACCTGTTACCGGTTGCCGGTTGCCTGTCACCTGTCGCCTGTTTCCTGTTGCAGGTGGGTGCACCACAGGTGACAGGCAACAAGCAACGATTCAACTATCCTTCAAGATCCGCATCTCCACCCTCCGATTCTTCGCTCTCGCCTCGGGCGTGTTCGCATTCAACAGCGGCTTCGTACCTCCAAACGCTTTCGTCTTCACGCGGTCTTTATCAATGCCTTTAGAGACCATGTATTTTTTGACGTTGTCAACGCGGTCCTGTGAAAGGTCCATGTTCTTGGATGGATTGCCCTGGTTGTCGGTGTGACCTTCGAGCTGGATAACAAGTTTAGTATTGTCTTTCATCATCGCCACCAATTCATCGAGGCTGGCAAACGACTCCTTGCTGATGACGGCCTTGCCCTGCTCGAAGATCAAATGATCCAGAACGATTGTCTCTCCCTTACGCGTCATCATGATATCACGAATCACTTTGCGATTGGCGTCGATGTCCTTCGGATCGATCAGCGCGTTGCCTGTGATATAGCCTTCAGCATCAGCGGTGATCTGGTATTTGGAAGACCCGAAGATCGGGAATGAAAATGTGCTGTCGTTGAACCGGCCGGTGATACTGCCTGTGGGGTAACTCTTATAAAATATTTTTGCCTTCACACCCTTGTGTGTCACGGCGTCAATGACCTTCCCCTCAGCAGTAATCTCACCCGATTGGGAAAAAGCAATCAAGGTGCAATGAATAGCGAACGCAGCGAAGAAAATGCGCATGATCAAGGGTTTAGGTCAAAGGTGCAGATCAAAACTCAAGTTAAGAATCAAAGCTCCAACTCGATCGTCTGCCCCGGAGTATAAACGCCCTTCGAGCCCGTCGCCGTAGCCTTCTTATCGGCACTTTTAGGAGTCTGGGCGGGCTTTTCGGCGGCAGGCTTCGATCGCGGCTTATTTTCTTTTGCCGGCTGACTTTCGCCGAACAGGCTTACTTGCTCCGCTTTTTGCTTTTGATTTTGGTCCGACCTTCTGTTTTCCTCCCGCTGGTTTTTTTGACTGTTTTGCTGCTCGTCCGGACTTGTTTCCGATTTTTTTTTTGGCGACGGAGAACCTTTTGTGGTTTCCGTAGCCTCGACAAGTGACTCGCCCTCATCGCCTTCTTCAAGCCCCGAATCTTCCGGCTCTTCAACGGCCTTGACTCTGGTGACTTTATGCTGTGAAAGCCGGTTTCCTAACGCCTTCCATCCTTTCACATCAATGATATCTTCGAGGTTGACAACTTCGGTTTCTTTCTCCTTGCTCTTTCCCTTCACAAGTTCCACTTCTACCTCCGGTGTATCCGACGTCGTGACGAATTCGAGACGTGAGCCAATGGCTTCTGAGATGAACCCAAACTCCTTATCGTTGGTGTTGGTCTCAACCTTGAAGCGCTTCACAAAATACTGCTTGCTCTCTCCATCGATGTAGACCGCGGAGATCGCTTTTTTGGGATTGAACTTCTCCACCAGTATCGTCTTCTCCGGCTCATAGCGATTGTTAAGATCATATGAAGTGATCTTGTAGCTTCCACCTTTTGTGATGGCTAATATTTGATCGTCTCCGTCAAACTTTCCAACGTGCTTGCCACGCTTGTCTTTATTCAACCGACCGGATGCCTGATCAAACCAGAGGTCGAGCCCGCTCAAGGTTGTTCCCTTTTCTTCCAGCACGTCCACCCTGCGGATGGGATATTTGGTAATGGTATTTCCTCGCGCACCCCTTCCCTTGATCTCCAATTCTGAAAAGTCAAACTCGAAAACCTTCTTCCTGGCAGTACTACTCTGGGTAAGCTTGACTTCCACGACCTGCGCTTCACCGTTGGGATTAGCTTTCAGGTAATGAACCTTACTGTTGGGATTACCCTGGTCGAGGCTGTACTCTTTATCGCGGATGATGGCCGGCATCGCAAACCGCTTGGCAAAAGACTTTCCGCTCTTGCCGTCGCTATAGATCATGTTATAGACCATCCGTTCGTCGCCCTTTTTCCAGACTCCCACGTACAAAATGTCTTTACCCATGTACACTTTCTCCGAAATCCTTTTCACAACAGCCTTGCCGTCGCTGCGAATGGCGATGATGTCGTCGAGCTCTGAGCAGTCGCAAATGAACTCATCCTTCTTCAAACCCCACCCTATGAAGCCGTCAGCCCGGTTGACATAGAGCTTCTGGTTGTTCGCGATCACCTCGGTGGCGGTCACCGACTGGAAGCTCTTGATCTCGGTCCGGCGCTCACGGCCTTTGCCGAACTTATCAAGCAGGTTTTGGTAGTACCCGATGGCGTATTCGGTAAGGTGCTTCAGGTTGTGAAGCGTTTCCTTCAGTTCCTTTTCGAGGTCCTTCAGCATCTCATCAGCCTTGAAGGCATCGTATTTCGAAATACGCTTGATCCTGATCTCGAGCAATCGGAGAATATCATCGCGTGTGATCTCGCGGTAGAACTGTTTCTTGTAAGGCTTCAGTCCTTTGTCTACCGTGCTGATAACCAACTCAAAGGTTTCGCACTCTTCAATCTGACGGTAAATCCTGTTTTCAATGAATATCTTTTCAAGGGACGAGAACAGGATCTTCTCCATGAGCTCGCCTTTGCGTATCTCGAGCTCCTGCTTGAGCAACTTGACCGTGTGGTCTGTGTTGTACTTCAGGATCTCGTTCACCTTCATGAACTTCGGCTTGTCCTCGACGATCACGCAGGCATTGGGTGAAATAGAAACTTCGCAATCGGTGAAAGCATACAGTGCGTCAATCGCGATCTCCGGCGAAATCCCAGGCTGCAGATAGATCATGATCTCGACGTTCTTCGCCGTGTTGTCAACAACCTGCTTTACTTTGATCTTGCCTTTTTCGCTTGCCTTCACGATGGATTCCATCAGTGAAGTGGTCGTTGTTCCAAATGGTATCTCTCTGATTACCAGAGATTTCTTATCAACTATTTCGATTTTTGCACGAACCTTGATTTTGCCTCCGCGATATCCCTGATCGTATTCAGAAAAGTCTGCAATACCACCCGTGAGAAAATCCGGATAGATCTTGGGATTCTTTCCTTTCAATACATCGATCGACGCTTTGATAAGCTCACAAAAGTTGTGCGGAAGGATCTTGGTAGAAAGTCCGACTGCAATACCCTCCACTCCCTGCGCCAGCAGTAAAGGGAATTTGACTGGCAACGTGACCGGCTCCTTCTTTCGGCCATCATAGGAAAGCTGCCACTCGGTTGTTTGAGGATTATAGACAACTTCATTTGCGAATTTGGATGGCCGGGTCTCAATGTAACGAGGTGCTGCAGCGCCATCCCCTGTACGGACATCACCCCAGTTTCCCTGGGTATCGAGCAAAAGATCTTTTTGACCGATGTTGACGATTGCCTCCCCAATAGCGGCATCACCGTGCGGGTGATATTGCATCGCGCTACGCGTGTGCAATGCGCCGCTGCACCGGCTTCAAACCATCTTCAATGCGGGGCACGGCACGCTCCAGGATCACATAGGATGCGTAATCGAGGAACCAGTTTTCATATAACCCGTCAATGGAAACCAGCTCATGCACCTCACCGCTTTCATCTTTTGCTTTGCCTGATTTCGTTGCTTTCTTCTTGCTCATATACTTGCTATCCGACTATGTATTTTAAAATCTCGTAATAACTTATTCCAAACAAAACCGATATGAGGTTGCCAATGACGAAGAAGTCATTTGACACCTTATCCTCGCTGTCCTTTATTCTCGTCGCGATCTTCAAAGCACCCAGCAGCGTAAGCGACTGCGTCATCCCAAACCGCAAGGACACAACAACGAATATTCTTTCAAGCATTCCTTTTAATATGCTTACCGTACTTACCCTGTCTTTGCTGGATTTTCCTATCATTTTAGCGATCGCAAAAAACAAGACATGAATGATCACCTCTCCTGCAATCAGAAAACCAGCCGCCTGAAGGATCATGCTTCCCATGCCGGATTAATCATTAAAAACACCAGTTTCTTCAGATTATCAATTTCTTCGATCATCAACGATTTCTTGCGTCGCCACATTACGGTCGGATCTTTTTTCAGCTTCGTGGCAGCCTTACGGTAGTCCGACGCTTCCTCCCAGAACACTGAAACCACCTTGCGCTGCGCAAGTGTCCAGCTATCGGATATTCCCTGGTAAACTGACATTGCCAACGACATTTGCGCTGCCAGATGCTTATCGTTCAGCGTGATCGATATCCTGGACTTCGAGGTTTTCATTGACGTTAATCGTTCTCTTGCCTGTGTCAGTCCCGGCCCCATCATCCCGTAGGCGATCTTCTTGTTGATGGGAGTTTCGATGGCGCCCTCGTTAATCACATACCGCAACCTGAAAGGTGTCTTGAGCTGCATCAACTGGCGGTCGAGGTCAAATATTACCGCTATCGCCCCTTCTACCGTCTTCAAAACACCCTGGAACTCATCGCCCAGCGTGATCGTCAGCGGCGAGGCGATGTACTTCGAGTGCCTCTTGTTTGCCTGCCTTACTACCTCTTTGAAGTCGTTCATCAGCTTGTTTCCGCTCTTCCTGGAACTGTCCACAATATCAGCCATCAACACAATCATATCATTGCATAAAAAATGCAATATACTGATTATTGCATAAAAAATGCAATTCGTTCATTGTTGCAGATTTATGCATCCTGGCTCAGGGTTTGGTCCGCAAGGGCCGCTTCCGGATCAGTCTCGACCTCGTCGATTTCGATCCTGAGATTCTCGATGATAAAATCCTGGCGATCAGGGGTATTCTTGCCCATATAAAACTCCAGCGTTTTGATCAGGTGCTTTTCTTTGTCAATTCGCACCGGCTGCAGACGGATATCATCACCGATAAAATTCCCGAACTCATCAGGAGATATCTCTCCTAATCCTTTGAAACGCGTGATCTCCGGCTTATTTCCCAGCTTCTTTATCGCGTCCTGCCGCTCTTCGTCGCTATAGCAATAAATAGTCTCCTTCTTATTCCGGACACGAAACAGAGGAGTCTCGAGGATGTACACATGCCCGGCCTTCACCAGGTCAGGAAAGAACTGAAGGAAGAATGTCAGCAATAACAGCCTGATGTGCATCCCGTCAACATCGGCGTCGGTCGCGATGATGACTTTGTTGTACCGAAGACCATCCATTCCGTCTTCGATATTGAGCGCATGTTGAAGCAGGTTGAACTCTTCATTCTCGTAGACCACTTTCTTTGTCAGTCCGAAACAGTTGAGTGGCTTTCCGCGAAGGCTAAATACCGCCTGGGTCTCGACGTCCCGTGACTTTGTGATGGACCCACTGGCAGAGTCCCCTTCCGTAATGAAGATCATCGAATCAGGGCCCTTCTCTCCTTTTTCATCATCAAAATGGAACCTGCAATCGCGCAGCTTCTTGTTGTGGAGGTTCGCCTTTTTTGCGCGCTCATTCGCAAGCTTTTTAATACCTGCTATGTCTTTCCTTTCCCGCTCAGATTGAAGTACACGTTTCTCAAGAGCTTCCGCGACTTTCTTGTTCTGGTTCAGGTAAATTTCGATTTCCTTAGCGACGAAATCGCCAACATACGTCTTGACCGGTGGACCATCCGGTGCCATGTTCACGGAACCAAGCTTGGTTTTCGTTTGTGATTCGAACACAGGTTCTTGAACCCGCACGGCGATCGCGGCGATGATGCTGGCGCGAATATCTGCCGCATCATAATCTTTTTTGAAATACGAACGCACACCGCGAATCAATCCTTCACGGAATGCCGCCAGGTGTGTACCACCCTGCGTTGTGTTCTGTCCGTTGACAAATGAGTAATACTCCTCGCCATACTGATTACCATGCGTCATGGCAACTTCAATATCTTCTCCCTTCAGGTGGAAAGGCGGATAGTTGATATCCTCTGGATCGGATTTCTGCTTCAAGAGATCCAACAATCCATCCTTTGAGTAGAATTTCCTGCCATTGTAATTGATGGTCAGGCCTGCGTTGAGGAAGGCATAGTTCCACATCAGATCATCCAGGTATTCCGGGATGAAATGATAATTCTTGAACATAGTTCCATCCGGTTCAAATTCAACGAGGGTACCGTTCCGCTCGCTGCTCTTCGATTGCTTCGGGTCATTGACCAAGACACCTTTCTTGAATTCTGCCAGCTTGGTGTGCCCTTCGCGGAAAGCCTGTACCTTGAAATAATTCGAAAGCGCGTTAACCGCTTTTGTACCGACTCCATTCAACCCTACAGATTTCTGGAATGCGCCGGAGTCATACTTTGCACCGGTGTTGATCTTTGACACAACATCCACGACTTTACCGAGTGGAATACCGCGGCCATAGTCCCGGACAATAACTTTCTGGTCGGTGATCTTGATATCGATGGATTTCCCGTAGCCCATCATGTGCTCATCGATACAGTTATCCATCACCTCTTTCACGAGCACGTAGATGCCGTCATCCTTCGCGGAGCCGTCTCCCAGTTTACCAATGTACATCCCGGGCCTCAGCCGGATATGTTCTCTCCAGTCGAGCGATTTGATGCTCGACTCGTTGTACTCAAATAGGTCCTTCGCCATTCAACTTCAGTGGTTAGAAAAATACATTACAGTTATGAGCTCAGATCAAAAAATCGCCGTAAGCGCACGCTATACGATCAGTTCAAAAAATCAAGTCTATCATAACCTGTGCTTAAGAACGAAATTTTTAAATGCATTTCAATGGAATACATGAAAAGTCTGTTTACAAATTTATAATAGGAATTATGGTGTAATTCATTGATTTTCAGCAATCAATGAGTTCTATTTCAAACGGCTTGTTTACCAGAAAATCTTTGGATAAGCCGATGCAGTGGCCACACCGTTGACCATATCACGACCAGCGCGATGCTCGCATAAATGATGTATCCGATGCGCTGATAGTCGAAGCGTTCCTGACTGTTTGAGACGTTGATGAACTCGAGCGCGACAACGAAAAAAAGGTTGCAAAAAGTGACGAGGCCATACACCCAGGCAATGAAGTACTCACTCCCGCGATTGAAGACTTTCGCTACAAGAAAGACCAGTGCGTTGAGGAGGGCCAGCAAAAGTACAGTCGCATAAAACAGGTTATTGCGCGATACTGAGTAACCCACTCCCCCGCCATCCAATGAAACCGTTTCCGGAAGCGCTGCATAGACGTACAAGAAAATGCCCAGCGTAGCCAGCAAAGAGAAAAACCAAATGCCTTTCGATATCTTAATAATCATTCTTTAAAAGAAAGGAGGCAAGTTAGTAGTTGTTGGGCACGCGGCAAATAGTTGGAGGTTACCCGTCCGTATTGCCGGTAGCTTCGACCCAGCCACCGACGTGCAACAGGCAACCGGTAACAGGCAACCAGCAACCAGTAACCAGTAACACATATACCCTATCAACTCCTCACTCACTACCTATCTCCCTTTCATCTTCGTAAACGGTAAATACTCCGGCTCGAAAGACAGGTAAAAAAACAGACCGGTTTGACTGTACTTGCCATCGGTAAAGATGATCGGCGCGCTGACCCCAGGGACAATCTGGACGCGGTTGTGATCAATTGCAAATCGGAAGCCTGGATTGACAGTGATGTGATGGCTGTCAGCTATTGAACCTGTGGGCGTGATCTCTGACAGGAAATTCGAAACATACTCCAGCATCAGGTTGAATTTCCGGGTCGGGTACCAAATCGCGCTTGCAGCAATTTTTTTGAATTGGAGATCCCGCTCGTATCCGACTGTCCTGCCGCCTGTCGACGTGGAGATATAAAAATCTGCACTCGATATGTAGCTGTAGCCAAAGTTGTAGTGCGTGACAACACGTCTTGAGATTCTTTTCGTTACGAATAAATCGGCCTCTGCTCCCAAACCTCCTGACCCATATCCGTTTTTGGCAGTAGGGATGATAAGCGTAACGCTGGGGACAACCATAGCCCAGGATTTCTTTCCACTTAGCAAATACTGGTAACTGACATTAATATCTCCGAATCCTCCTACCCCATCCGTCGACGTTTCTTTGTTTTGAAGATAGTATGACAACGAATAACCGATCTGGTGTCGTTCACCACCGAGCGGTATCTCGTTTGTAAAATTATAGAGGAAGTTACCACCTCTCAGATCATCGAAATAGAAGTTCGAAGCATATTGCAAGACGCCTTTTTCCTGATTAAACGCCTCATTTAACAGAAACGAATTGTCCTCGAACGCGGGCTGATTGTAATATAGGTAGCTTCCTTTCTTCGGGAAGTCCTTGAGATTGGGCGTCTGGGCGCAGGAGGCAAGACCCGCCAGTAGCAGAGCAAGGGTGCAAGGCAAGCGGTTCATCGGGTTCAAAGATAACCGATCAAGATTCAAGGTTTAAAGTTGAAGGTCAAAGCAGGGAACCCACTTTGAACATTGAACCTTGAACTTTGAACCCGGAAGACGTAGTTTTGCTGCAATGAATCTCAATCCCATTGTTCTCTCCATTCCTATCTTTTTCATCCTCATTGGGGTGGAGCTAGTGGTTGAGCGGTTCTCGCACAAAAACCTTTACAGCTTTCCTGATTCTATTGCGAACCTCAGCTGTGGTATCACCTCTCAACTATCGGGGCTTTTCATGCGCGTACTGGCGGTTGGGGTCTACGAAATCGTGTCGGCTAATTTTGCACTGTTCACCTTTGAAAAAACATGGCTTTACTGGCTTGCGTTGTTCCTTCTGACGGACCTCGCCTATTATTGGGCCCACCGCATGAGTCATGAAATCAATTTATTCTGGGGCGGTCATGTGGTTCACCACCAAAGCGAAGAATACAATTTGTCTGTTGCCCTGCGCCAGAGCAGCTTTCAAGTCGTATGGACATTTGCGTTCAGCTTGCCCATTGCTGTGCTCGGATTTGAAACGACTGACTTCGTCCTGATCTCAGCACTGAACACGCTCTACCAGTTTTGGATCCATACAGAAACAATCAACAAGATGGGATGGTTTGAATATGTCTTCAATACTCCCTCCCACCATCGCGTTCATCACGGTCGCAATCCAAAATATATCGACAAGAACCACGCAGGATCATTGATTATCTGGGATAAAATGTTCGGAACTTTTCAAGCGGAAGAGGAACGACCAACCTATGGGATCACAAAGCCGATCAACAGCTGGAACGCCGTGTGGGCAAACTTTGATCACTACGCTTCGATGGCCCACGATATGAAACGGATGCGTAGCCTGAAAGACAAAGTGAAGTTCCTTTTCATGAAACCGGGTTGGTTACCTGAATACCTGGGCGGATATCAGGCTGCCCCTGCGGTAGACCCTTCAACATACAAAAAGTACCAAACGCCTTCCGCCATTGGATTGAACTATTACGTGCTGTTTCAATATGTTATTTGTTTAGTCGGCACATCGCTGTTTCTTTTTAATCAAGGGAAGTTCTCCTTAAGTGAAAAGGCATTCATTGCCATTCTCATTTCTTTTGTCGTGGTCAACTGTGGCGTATTGTTTGAAAGCAAGTCCTGGGTTGCTACGGCTGAATGGATCCGGATCATACTTTACCCTGCACTGTTGATCACACTTTCCCTCATCAGTGGGTGGAGCTTTGTGTACATCATGGTGGCGGTCGTTTACCTGGTCATCTCCACCACCTGGTTTTATTTTCTAAGAAGAAGTCATGTCACTGCGGGTTAGCGGATTACTTTTCCTGATGCTTTGCAGCTGCGGCAAAGCGCTGCCAAGACTCGAAGGGATCGACATCGAAAAATGGAAGTCTGATAAGAACGCCTGCATCGGTGATCGTACGAAAATGGAGGTCGCCATGCAATCAGAGATGCTGAAGTTGAAGGGACTGAAGGAAATGGATATTGTTTCTCTCCTTGGCAGACCTGATGCGAACGAGCTCTATAAACGGAACCAGAAATTCTACTACTACTTCCTTTCGCCTGGCCCCGGCTGTGCCGTCCATGACTCCGTTACACACCGTCTCGTACTCCGATTCAATGCAATGGGTTATGCCCAACTGGTGTCGATAGACAAGATTTGATTTTCAGAAGAATTCTATAATAATTTACTCTATAACTACTCTTATGAAGAACATAGCAGTCATTGGATCTGGAACGATGGGCAACGGGATCGCACACACCTTCGCGCAGTATGGTTACAAAGTTTCACTCGTAGACATATCCGAAGACGCTCTGAAAAAAGCGGTAGCTACGATTGACAAAAATCTCGGCAGGCAAGTCGAGAAAGGTTCCTTGACTTCAGATGCTAAAGCGAAGGCCATGGCGAACATAACGACAACCATGTTTTTGAAAGAAGGCGTGAAAGATGCGGAGCTGGTGGTAGAAGCTGCAACTGAAAACGTTGACCTTAAGCTGAAGATCTTTCGTGAGATCGATGAAAATACACGACCCGAAACAATCCTCGCATCAAACACTTCTTCGATTTCCATCACGCGAATAGCGTCGGTAACAAAGAGTCCCGACAAAGTAATCGGAATGCATTTCATGAATCCCGTTCCGATCATGAAGTTGGTGGAAGTCATCAGAGGTTACAGTACGAGCGATACCGTGACGAACACCGTAATGGAACTGTCAAGGAATCTTGGAAAAGTGCCAGTTGAAGTAAATGACTATCCCGGATTCGTGGCCAACCGGATACTGATGCCGATGATCAATGAGGCAATTTATACCCTGTATGAAGGCGTCGCCGGAGTTGAAGAGATCGACACAGTAATGAAGCTGGGGATGGCGCATCCGATGGGGCCGCTTCAACTCGCTGACTTCATTGGCCTGGATGTATGCCTCTCGATACTCAATGTTTTATATGATGGTTTTGGAAATGGGAAGTACGCGCCCTGTCCCCTCTTGGTGAACATGGTGCAGGCCGGTCACAAAGGAGTGAAAAGCGGATCCGGATTCTATCGGTATACGCCCGGAAGCAAGGAGATTATAGTGGCTGAACGGTTTAAGAAGTAGTTGCATCCCCTAGCCCGGACCTTAAGGTCCGGGCTATTAGGCGCGATTATTTCTTCAGCAGATCCCTGATTTCTGTCAACAGCACAATATCCTGAGGCGGCGCTGACGGTGCAGCCTCCTCCTTCTTCTTCATTGAGTTGATGCCCTTGACGATGATAAACAAAACGATCGCAACAATCAGAAAGTTGATTACGGCGGCGAGGAACATCCCATATTTCACCGAGCCCAATACGGTAAGATCATCAAGGTTCTTAAGTTCTGCGGCATCCATTGCGGGCTTCAGGAGCAGCGGAGTAATTACATAGTCGATCAGTGAGCTGACGATTTTACCAAATGCCGCTCCTATCACGACACCTATCGCAAGGTCGATAACGTTGCCACGGATTGCAAAAGCTTTGAATTCCTTTAACATGGGAAGATTGGTTTAATTGAGATTGTACTAAAATATTACATCGTTGAGTGGATTACAATCCTTTCCTGCAATTTTAGCGGTTTATCGAAAGTTAGTGGAGGGATCAGATCACTTTTTAGCTGTTGTTAAAGAACTGGAAAATGGGCCGATGGTTTTCGCCCTGGACTCCCGCTATCGCTTCATCTGGTTTACCCGATCGTATGCCAACGCCGTTGCACGGATCACTGGCTTTCAACTGAAAGGTGGGGATTACATTTTTGACGCACCGATCGCTGACAAAGCCGCAACAAAAAATTCTTTGGATAAAGCTTTACGGGGAGAATCATTCATTATCATTCACGAGCACATCAATCCCGATAAGGAGATCTTCTCTTTTGAGGTCCGGTACAACCCGCTGCGTGAGGCCGATGGAAAAATTTCAGGTGTAGTCGGCTACATGCTGGACATTCACGAACAGCAACAGGCGGCCATACAAAGATCTGAAATCGAGACAGCCTACAACATTCTCTTTCAGAATACGAATGACGCCATTTTTGTAATGGAAGCCGAGGGTCCTAACACGGGACGAATCGTTGCCGCAAATCATACCGCCGCAGCCATGCATGGCTACACCCACGAAGAATTCCTGAAACTCAATGTCGCGGACCTGGATTCGCCCGAGGACACGTCGAAGTTTAATCTTCGGCTTGAGAAAGTCCTGGAGGGAAAAAATCTTGCGTTCGAAGTCATACACAGAAAAAAGGATGGAACGATGTTTTCGCTCGATGTTGCGATTGGCCTGATGACGATCAACGGCAAGAAGCACACAATGTCCGTTAACCGCGATATCACGGAGCGAAAAGAGATCATCGCGGCGGCACTGGAGCGTGAAAAATTTATCGAAAGCATTACAGCCTCATCTCCCGATCTCATCTATGTATTTGACATCGCGCGCAGAACCAATATTTATTCGAACCATCACATCGCTGCTGCGCTGGGTTATTCGGACGACGAGATTGCCGCGATGGGAGACGGTATCCTCAAAGTACTTTTTCATCCTGACGACTTTACAAACCTGGTCAGGCTATTGTCCCGGTGGGAACACGTGACAGATGACAATGAAGTGCTCGAATCAGAGTTTCGCCTGAAAGATCGACAGGGTAAATGGCGCTGGTTTGGTGCCCGGGACACCGTGTTCCGCAGGGACAATCATGGCAAAGTCACGCAGGTGATAGGCACCGCGCGCGATCGCACTGAAAATAAAGAAGCGGAAATCAAACTCAGACAGAGCGAAGAGCGATTCAAGAGACTCCAGGAAGCATCCTTTGGGGGAATTGCGGTACACGACCAGGGAAAAATTATCGATGCCAACCAGGGCCTCGCAAATATTACAGGATACAGTCTGAATGAGGTTATTGGCATGGATGGACTCCTGCTCATTGCTCCGGAGTTTCGCGAACACGTAACGCAAAAGATTCGGATGGGGTACGAGTTGCCTTACGATGTAATCGGAATGAAAAAAGATGGAACCCGATTCAACCTGGAAGTCAAAGGCAAGAACATACACATAGCGCAGCAGGCGTTACGCGTCACCGAGTTCAGGGATATCACCGAGCGCAAACAAATTGAGGAAGCGATACGCGAGCAGAACGTCAGGTTGGGAGATATTGCCGATAGCCTGACGAGGAAGAACGAGCAACTGGAAGAGTTCACGCAAATCGTGTCGCACAACCTGCGGGCACCTGCAGGAAACATCGACTCGCTCCTGGCGCTTTACGAAAGTGCCACACCTGAAGAAAAGACAGAGTACCTTCAACATCTGAAGAATTCCAGCAAGCTCTTGCTCGCTACACTTCATGAGCTTAATGATGTCCTTAAGATCAAACAGAGTAAAAACATCGACAAACAGGAACTGGAATTCAACGCCGTCTTCGAGAAAGTGTGCCAGATGCTCAGCACCAGGATCGCTGAACTCGGCGCGGACCTTAAGACTGATTTCAGGGCGCCGGTAGTACATTATCCCAACATTTATCTTGAAAGCATATTGCTCAACTTGTTAAGCAATGCTTTGAAATATCATTCCCGTGAACGAAAGTCAATTATCGAAGTAAGAACCTACTTCGACGGGACAAAGACAATGCTCGAGGTCAGCGACAATGGTCTCGGCATTAACCTCAGTAAATATGGTCACCAGATTTTCAAGATGAGGAAGACCTTCCATGAACATCCCGAAAGCCGGGGATTAGGACTTTTCCTAATCAAGAACCAAATTGAATCCATGGGAGGAGAAATCTCTGTTAAAAGCGAAGTGAACACTGGGACCACCTTCTACGTTAAACTCACACCATGATGGAAAATAGCCCCCAACCCGTGATTGCAGTAGTGGATGATGACACGGTGTATCAGTTTACAGCGTCCCGAACCCTTAAGGCGGCCAAGCTTACCGATCAGATACTTCAGTTTCCCAATGGCCAGGAGGCATTGAAATTCCTGACAAACAATTCCGGTGATGCCACGAAGCTTCCGGACATTATCTTCCTTGATATCAATATGCCTGTCACAGACGGATGGATGTTCCTGGACGAATTCAAAAAACTTAAGGCAGAGTTCGCAAAGGAAATGCGCATTTATATGGTGAGCTCCTCTATCGATCCCAGAGACTTGAATCGTGCAAGAGCGAATACGGAAGTCAGTGATTATGTGGAGAAGCCCATTAGTATGACGAAGTTCGCGGAGTTGTTGGGAGGATTCAAATGAATTGACAGTTGACAAAAGTCAATTGACAATAGGTGCCGGCTAACGTGGGCGAAAGTGAAACTAGCTTACCGCAATGGCATTGTTAGATTACGAGTTGTCAACTGCCGCGCGCACCACGGATTTGTCAATTGTCAATTAGCTTAAAAAACCATCTTCAACTGATTTCTCAGTCCGCGGAAACTAATCAGTTCCAGTCCTGTCGTTCCGATAAACATCTTTGCCTGAAGCTTAACAGGAATACGGTTTAAATCGTCGGAGATCCAGCAAAAAATTGAATCTTCACCGTCGAACAATGAGTTGGCTGGCATGACGGGACGAAGTTTAAGGCATTGGATCTTCCCAACACGGGTCGAAACAACTTCCTTTCCAACATAAATTATCTTAAGGTTATAGGCCTTGTCTTCGAGAAATCCTGAAAGGACGATAGTGTCTCCCTTTGTCAGTTTCTTAAAATCGACAACGCGTAGATGGAGGAACCCAGCCACGAGATCTTTCGTGTTGTGAGGCACATCATAGACTTTAACTTCGTCTTTGCCCGTGTCGTTGTTTTTTACTTTTACTTCTGCTTTGTCCTTTTCGTGATCGAACGTCACTGTTTCATCACGACGGTAGCGACCTTCCTTCAGCTTTCTGTACGACACATGGGCAAGCATCGTGGTTGTATCGATATAGGCACCCCAATTATCATCCACCTTTGAAACCCAGGAAATCCAGTCACTGGTTTCGCCATAACCATCCACTTTGTAACAAGTGCGGTCTCCGATTTTATGGAGCTTTTTATCAACGCGTGTGCTCGCCTTGCCCACGGTAAAAAACGCCAGGTTGACGCGGTACTCGAGCTCTTCTCCCGTAGTGAAACTATTATTCTTTGTAGTGGGCACTGCCTTCTTTCCACCTAGCAGGAAGCTGGTCAAGGCAATAAGTGCAATCAGGCCAGGAATCAGTTTTCTCACAATTACAAAATTAAGCCATTCGCTTCAGGACTTCAAAGCCCATGCCATCTTAGACCGACATCTGATTTTCCCGCAATGCATCATTCAGGGAGGTTTTTTTGTCAGTGCTCTCCTTTCGTTTGCCAATGATCAAAGCACAGGGAACGTGGTATTCGCCAGCCGGAAATGATTTTGGAATTGAGCCTGGAATCACCACGGATCTCGGTGGAACATAGCTCTTGTATTCAATCGGTTTCGGGCCCGTGACATCAATGATCTTTGAACTGCCTGTCAACACGACATTTGCTCCGAGGACAGCTTCTTTACCAACGCGTACACCTTCCACGATAATGCAGCGCGAACCAATGAATGCATTGTCTTCAATGATCACTGGCGCAGCCTGAACAGGTTCCAGGACGCCACCTACGCCTACCCCTCCACTGAGGTGCACGTTTTTCCCGATCTGCGCGCAACTGCCCACAGTCGCCCAGGTATCAACCATCGTTCCTTCATCGACATACGCGCCAATATTGACATATGACGGCATGAGAATCACACCTTTGCTGATGAATGAGCCATGTCTGGCAACTGCATGGGGGACTACCCGAACCCCCAACGCATGATAATTCTTCTTCAGTGGTATCTTATCGTGAAATTCAAGGGGTCCGACCTCAAAAGTTTCCATTTGTTGGATCGGAAAATAGAGGATCACGGCCTTCTTAATCCATTCGTTCACGATCCAGGTATCACCTGATGGTTCAGCGACGCGAAGCAGGCCTTTGTCCAGTTGTGCCACGACATCCCGGATGGCTTGTTGTGTTCCGGGATCCCTAAGCAAGTCCCGATTGTTCCAGGCGTTCTCAATCTGTTCGCGGAGTTCCATTTATAATTCTATTTTTAAATCTTGGGAAGAGCCGTAATGCCCCACGCTAAGGCGCAAAGCCCGCAAAGAGAACCATACACATCTTGGCGAGCTTTGCGCCTTTGCGCGAGGTAAATTTTCGGGCCATACAACTTAGACTGAAACATTTTAAACCTTGGTGCAAGAACGAAAAAAAAGAAGAATTGTCATTGCGTCCATCCTAAAACCGGTGGATGATACCCGCATGTTTGAAAAAATGGCGCGAACGTTTGCGAAGGCAGGATTCGACGTACACATAATTGGTTATCGCGCGACAAAGGAATCGACATTAGAAAATGTTACCCTGCATCCCCTCAACAAATTTGCGCGCCTGAGTATGCAGCGCGTTCTCGCAAAGTGGCGGGTTTTATTCATCGTATTGAAACTCCAGCCAGAAATATTTTTGTTCACGACTCACGAGCTGTTGGGACCGGCCCTGTGGTTAAAGATTTTGTTGCCGGTCAAAGTCATTTACGATATACGCGAAAACTATTACCGCAACATCTTGTACTCCGGAAGCTTCATTGCGCCGATACGTCTGCCGTTGGCAATTTTGGTTCGATGGAAAGAAAAGTTGCTTGCGCCGGCCGTAGATCATTTTTTTCTCGCAGAGCGGGGTTATGAAACTGAGTTAAGGTTCCACCGGTCATCGTGGACCGTCATCGAAAACAAGAACGTAGCACATGCGCCGAACGAAAGGGTTCGCGCGCCAGGAAAAATCCGGTTGCTTTTTTCCGGGACGCTCGCAGAAAGTACGGGCGTTTTCAATGCGATTGCCATGGTAAAGGAACTGCATCGCCTTGATCCGTCTGTCAGTCTTACAATCATAGGACATGCAGCACTGAAAGAAGTGCGTGATCGAATCCTGAAAGAGGTCAACCCACATTTTTGTATCCGGTTAATCGGCGGTGACGAATTGGTTCCACACGATGAAATCATCAAGGCAATACATGAAGCTGACTTCGGGATCATAGCATACCCACCTTCCCGGCATACCATGAATTCGGTACCAACAAAGTTGTTCGAATATCTTGGAGCTGCATTGCCCATGATTGTCGATCAGCGATGGCCGTGGATCAAGCGATACGAAGCAATTAATCCTTTCGTATTCGTTGATTTTGCTAACATCGACTATTCAAAGCTACTTACCGAGTTGAAGCTCGGTCGACAGTATACTGTGCCTGATGACGTCACTTGGGAAACCGAAGCGCCAAAGTTGATTGCGGCGATAGAAAAAACATTGAAGACCTGAAACATACTTGCAGCGATCTCTTTGCGGTTCTCCGCGGTTTCTGCATTTCTTCGCATGTGAATTCGGTGCCTCCTATTATCGATAGCCCCTAAATTATTTTTTAGACTAATCTAAAAATCTGTTATCTTTGTAGCGTTTATGCTGAGCCTCACCGAAGAAAACTATTTGAAAGCAGTCTACCACCTCTCCCTGGGCGGCACTAATTCCGTGACCACCAATCAATTAGCTGAGGAAATGAAGACGAAGGCAGCATCGGTCACCGACATGATCAAAAAGCTTTCGGCCAAAGACCTGGTGAAGCACGAGCGTTATTATGGAGTCAACATCACTTCAAAAGGAAAGACACGTGCTCTCCAGGTGATTCGCAAACATCGCTTGTGGGAAACGTTCCTTGTTCAGAAATTATCTTTTACCTGGGATGAAGTGCATGAAGTGGCCGAACAGCTTGAACACATTCAATCACAACACCTCATTGACAAACTTGATGAATACCTTGGTTTCCCAAAAGTTGATCCGCACGGAGATCCTATCCCCGATCAGCACGGCAAACTAAAGTCGGAGCCTCAAGTGCCACTGGACAAACTAAAAGCAGGCGCTCGCGGGACCATTTCTTCCGTTCGGGACAGCGATCCGAATTTGTTGAAGTACCTCGACAAGATCGGCGCCACGCCCGGTAAAAAAATAGAAGTCATCGGAAGAGAAGACTATGATGCTTCGCTGGAAGTCATTATCGAGAAGAAGAAAATGTTCGTGTCCCGTGAGGTTTCCCAGAATATCATGGTGTCGTTGAAAGTATGAGCCAAACCACGCAACATAAGTCCCTCAGCGAGGTCAACGCCTCCATAGAAGCGAGCAGTGTCAAAGGCTGGCGGAAGATTATTGCTTTTCTTGGGCCCGCTTATCTGGTGAGCGTTGGATACATGGATCCGGGCAATTGGGCGACCGACATCGCTGGTGGAAGCAAGTTCGGCTACACGTTGATCTGGGTGTTGCTCATGTCAAACATCATGGCCTTGCTGTTACAAAGCCTCAGCGCGCGACTTGGTGTCGTGCGGCAATTGGATCTGGCTCAGGCATCAAGACGGACCTACTCTCCGACAGTAAATTTTATTTTGTGGATCCTTGCAGAGATTGCCATTGCAGCGTGCGATCTCGCCGAGGTGCTTGGCATGGCGATTGGATTAAAACTGTTGTTCGGATTGCCATTGATCTGGGGCGTGTCAATTACTGTACTCGATACCTTGCTATTACTCGTTCTTCAGAGCTATGGCATGCGGAAGATTGAGCTGTTCATCATCAGTCTCGTTGCAGTGATAGGCGGTTCATTTTTGCTGGAAGTAATCTTTGCGAAGCCAGCCTGGAGTGATCTCGTCACGGGGTTTGTGCCGAGCATACCGAATGATGAAGCGCTCTATATCGCAATTGGTATCATTGGCGCGACGGTCATGCCACATAATTTGTATTTGCATTCATCACTGGTTCAGACACGACGCATCGACAGGTCAGACAAAGGCATATGGTCAGCGCTCAAATACAATTTTATCGACTCATTCGTTGCGTTGAACGCGGCCTTCTTTGTAAATGCGGCTATCCTTGTCCTCGCAGCATCGACATTCTTCAAGGCCGGAATGTATGAAGTATCCGACATTGAAGACGCCTATAAGTTCCTATCTCCCCTCCTTGGCAACGACTGGGCTTCCATCCTGTTCGGCGTCGCGCTCGTAGCAGCGGGCCAAAGTTCAACCATCACCGGAACGCTTGCGGGCCAGATTGTAATGGAAGGATATCTGAATCTAAGAATTGCGGCGTGGCTGCGACGCCTGATCACCCGTGTCATAGCAATTATACCCGCTTACCTCGTCATCATTTTATATGGCGAAAGTGAAACCGGCGCATTGCTCGTATTCAGTCAGGTCGTATTAAGCCTTCAGCTTGGATTTGCGATCGTTCCATTAATACACTTCACCAGTGATAAAGAAAAAATGGGCGCTTTTGCCATTCAAACATGGGTAAAAGTCGCTGCGTGGACCATTGCTGCAATTATCATTAGTCTCAACGTGAAACTTGTGATCGCGGAAGTCATCGGCTGGATCGAAGTTGCGGGTGATTATGCGTGGGTCGTTTGGGTCACTGCCGTTCCCGTTTGCGTTGCCGCCGCCGGATTGTTGTTATACATCATAGGAAAGCCATTCATGGAGATCCGCTCTAAAGAGAAAGAAACGAAGATGCCGCATGGAACAGCTGTTCAGTTGACCGGCCTGGAGAAACCAATCTATAATAAGATTGCGGTGACCGTTGACTTTTCCTCTGTTGACGAATTGGTGATCCGAAGTGCTGCGGCCCAAGGTGGTAAAGACGCAACCTATGTTTTGATACACGTCGTTGAAACGGCTGGCGCGATGGTTTATGGAAGCGAGATCGCCGACCACGAATCAAAAGAAGACCAGGAGGCATTGGAGAAATACCATTCACAACTTAAAGAATTGGGTTACACCGTGGAAATAAAAGTTGGGTATGGAAATCCCAAGCGAAGAATTCCTGAGATGGTGGACGAATTCGGCGCAGACCTGTTAGTGATGGGTGCTCATGGTCACAGACTTGTAAAAGATCTTATTTTCGGAACGACGCTGGATACTGTGAGACACAGGGTGAAGATACCAGTGCTCATCGTAAGAGAGCCGCGGTAGGTCGAAGGCTCTCCGTGTTCTAATCCAAACTCTTTGAAATGATTCTCCTGATGCCCTGGCTTTTCACGGCCACATTAAAAACACTATTCAGCAGCCACTCATTGTTCATAATTCGCTGAATCAAATGATTCTTACGGTGCCGCGACCAGAACTTCCCGTAAACCTGGTCATCATACAAATTCATATGAGCAGCTGAGAAATCATTTATCTCGAAACACTTTTTTGCCTGCCATCCGGCATAGCGCCCCGATACGATAGCTTGACCGATACCCTCGCCAGACAGCGGATCGATGAGTGATGCCGCGTCACCGCAAAGCATAAAACGATTGCCGCTCATGCGTACTTTTCTCGATCCTAAAGGCAAACCAAACCCTTCGATCTTCCCAATGCGCTCTGCGTTTTTGAAACGATCGCTGATATAAGGAACCTCGCTGACGACCTTTTGCAGGGAAGCCCGCAAGTCCATTTTTCGCTTCGAAATCTCCGCAGACAAGACACCCAGACCGACGTTTGCTATGTTGTCTTTGATGGGGAAAATCCAGAAGTATCCTGGCAGAAAATCTTTTATAAGGTGAATCTCGAACGTACGTTCAGGAATATCCGACACGTTTTTATAATACGCGCGAACCGCGCCGCTGTGGTGCAAAGGATCAAGTTTCGTCCCGGTGAGTTTCTTTTGCACTACCGAGTGGGCGCCATCGCATCCGATGACAACTTTTCCTTTGAATTCCTCTCCACCTGCAGTGACAATGACACCATCTCCATCGACTGCGACATCACTCACGACACGGTTCAAAAAAAAGACGGTATTCTTTTGCTCTGCAGCCTTTTCATAAAGGAAATTGTCCAGGTCCACCCTCCTCGAGATATATCCGGTTTGTGCATACTCGAGGTCGAAAGCTTTCTTGTTAGGTGCGACAAGCCGACAAGTATCGACCTCAACTTTTTCAGTAAAGTCGTCGAAGCTTTCTCTCAACGATTCATTGATAGTAGCCAGCACCTTTGGAACGTAGGCCGCGACCGCATCACCACAAATCTTGTCGCGCGGAAAGCTATTTTTTTCAATCACAGCAATACGCAAACCCGAATCTGCAAGTGCAAGCGCACAGGTAGTTCCTGCGGGACCTGCGCCACAAATAATAACATCAAATTCTCTTGCGCTGTTGTCTAACATACTGAACTATAAGTCTCTCATACCACGCTGATTGGACGAATTCAATTTAATGAAATCTGACAATTCCACTCATTAATTACCTTTGCGCCGTGAAATTCCCGTCGTCGTCCGAAAGTGTGATCGTAGCGCCCGCCACTCCGCCTGGAGTGAGCGCGTTGGCAATCATCCGTTTGTCAGGAAAGGACTCTATTAAAGTTGTTCAGAAGGTATTTGCCGGAAAAAATCTCGAAGAACAGCCCACCCACACTTTACATTTTGGGTTGATCAAAGATGGTGAAGAGCCGATTGATGAAGTGATGGTTTCTGTTTTTCGTGAGCCCAATTCGTTCACGAAGGAAAATTCAGTTGAGATCTCTTGCCACGGTTCGCAAGTCATCGTGCAACGGATCATTTCTGTTTTGATCAAACACGGCGCGACATTAGCCGGACCTGGAGAGTTCACGAAGCGCGCGTTCCTCAACGGCCGCTTTGATCTGGCGCAGGCGGAAGCCGTGGCCGATCTCATCGCTTCTGAAACGGACAATGCGAGGCTTGCTGCTCTTAATCAAATGCGCGGTGGGTTTTCAAAGGAGATTCAGAAGCTGCGCGAAGAGCTAATTCACTTTGCTTCCCTTATCGAACTGGAACTGGACTTTGGCGAAGAAGATGTGGAGTTCGCCAAGCGTGATGACCTGAAGAAGCTCATCCAGAAAATTCAATCCTATCTCCGTTCATTGATTGAGTCATTCAGACAAGGCAACGTGATCAAAAATGGTGTTCCTACCGTGATCGCAGGAAAACCAAACGCTGGCAAGTCAACACTTCTCAACGTTTTATTAAAAGAAGAGAAAGCTATCGTCTCCGAGATCGCCGGCACCACCCGCGACGTCATTGAAGACGAAATGGTGTTGGATGGGATCAATTTTCGCTTCATCGACACCGCAGGATTGAGAGACACCACTGACACCATTGAAGCCATTGGCGTGGAGCGGACGAAAGCGCAGCTAAAAAAAGCGTCGTTGGTATTGTATCTCGTTGACCTCGCCAACACAAACATGCAACAAGTGCAATCGGAGTTGAAAGAGCTGGAATCGCTCACGGTTCCCGTCATCCGCATCGGGAACAAAATGGACAAGGCCGCCCCTGCCCTGCTAAAAGAACTCGAGGCCCTCAACTTTATTTTCATTTCCGCGACTAACAAGACCAACCTGCAGCAACTTCATGATCGCATCCTTTCCAACTTTCACATCAACCATGTGAAGCAAGGTGATGTGATTGTTACCAACCTGCGCCATTACCAAAGTCTGCAAGACACCCACGATGCACTCGACCGTGTGCTCGCCGGCATGGACAAAAGCGTTACCGGAGACTTCCTCGCCATGGATGTGAGGAATGCTCTTTATCACTTAGGACTAATTACGGGGCAGATTTCAACGGAGGATCTGCTGGAGAATATCTTTAGTAAGTTTTGTATTGGGAAGTAGCCCACCTAAAAAAGCCGATCTATATCTAATCAACTATCTGATTTTCAATTCGTTCTGAAAATGTTGCTTCGCCATGTTTAGGCACTTTAGCAGCATTTTTAGGTACTTTCTGTTACGATTTTGTTACGCGCTTCCGGGATTTTGTTACGCGTAACAAAAATCGAGGCCGGAGGAGAAATAACGGCAGTGCGTGGCACGAGTTGGCACACATAGTCACTCCTTGGCATTAATAGGCACTTGAAGACAGGCATAGATTATGAGTTCAAAAATATCCATTCAGAAAACCTGCGAAGTCTGTCGTCAACAGTTCGCAGCAAAAAAAATGACTACCCGCTTCTGCTCTACCAGATGCGCAGGCCGCAACTACAAAGATCAACTCAGAGAAGCCAAGCAGCTGGTTAACAATAAACATGAGATCGATATCAGCAACCCCGTACGGGTCCTTTCAAATGTGAATCAGGAATATTTCGCACTCAACGAGGCAGCGTCCGTCATGCGGGTCAGCAAACGGACTCTCTTTAGATTGATTGCCGACGGGAAACTGAAATCCAAAAAAGTCATGAGCCGAACTGTCATTCTAAAAGCCGACATCTACTTATTTTTTGCAATCCAATAAACTCAAACAAATATGGAAGAATTGACCATTTCAAAAAGTGCTGTAAAAATCAGGAAAAGAGAGCTCTCCAACGGCAATGCTTCCCTTTACCTTGATATCTATTGGAAAGGTGAGCGGACCTATGAGCACTTAAACCTGTTCCTGAGCAGTGAGAAAAGTCGCGCGACTGAGAAAGTTAACAGGGAGACGATGATACTCGCTGACCAGATCAGGGCTCAACGCCTGATCGACCTTCAGTCAGGGAAATATAAAATCGAGCAAACCAAATCGCAAGCCAGCTTTATCAAGTTCTTTGAACAACTCATTGAAGACCGCCTGAATAGTTATGGCAACTGGGGAAATTGGAAAGGTGCACTCAAGCACATACAACGCTTCACAAAAGGGAAAGACGTAAGATTTGTCGATATCGACGAAGATTGGTTGGTTCGATTCAAGAACTTTCTTTTGACTGAGAAGCTCAACCGGGGAGATACTAAACTGAGTCAAAATTCCTGCTATTCGTATTACAACAAGGTAAGGGCGGCATTGCGCGAGGCCTACGAACAGCGTTACATAAATGAAAATCCTGCCTCACGTGTCCGAGGTATAAAACAAGGCGAGACCAATCGCGAAATTTTGTCCCTGGAAGAAGTGAAAGCAATATCAAAAAAGAACTGCCGCGTCAAAAAACTAAAGGAGGCATTCCTTTTTAGCGTCCTTACTGGCCTGCGTTGGAGCGATATTATGCACCTTACCTGGATGGAGGTACGCGGGAGTAACAAGGAAGGATGGCATCTCCGATTCCAGCAGCAAAAGACAAAACAGTTTGAAACGCTCCCAATCAACGCTGAAGCCCGTAAATTGCTAGGTGACCAGGGCGAGCCGGGAGACCGCGTCTTCAAGGGTCTCAAGTACAGCGCCTACACCAATGTCGTACTTAATCAATGGATGATGGCCGCTGGAATCCACCGCTACATCACCTTCCACTGCGCGCGTCACACCCATGCTACACTCCTGCTTTCAAGTGGCGTAGATATATACACTGTTTCCAAAATGCTCGGCCATAAGCACCTTCAGACGACTGAGATCTATACTCGTGTAACTAATATGAAAAAGAATGAGGCGATCGCAAAGTTGCCTGAACTGCACCTATGATCCTCTTTTTATTGAGTAATTCACTGCCTCCTGTTCGAAATCGTCAGCAGTCTTCACTTTCTTGGATTGCACCCACTCGATGAGTTCAGAACGTCTAAAAGTAATTTTCTTTCCGTTTTTATAATGGGGAATAGTTCTTTCAGACGTTTTTTCATAAAGAGTAGTCACAGCCAGATTCAAGAACGCGGACGCCTCTTTAACATTCATTAAGTCTTTCTCTGTTTTTATGATTCCTTGAGACAAAAGCAAATCTTGAAGGACGTCACTAAGGAAGGACTTAAACTCATCTCGGTCCATTTGACCTATGTATCGCGCTTTCATATGATAAAAAGGCAATAAACCAGACCCCAGCAGGAAATCCATGCAAGTTCATATCATCTTGGGATCAGTTTAACGGGTCAAAAAAATTGCTTGATTCCCAAAGATCACCACGAGTAAACTCGTCGTCGCTCTAATGTGTCACGATCGACATTAGAAAGCAACTCATCCACAGCCTCAACCCTCGGGTCGTACCAGTCGCATTTCGCTTCAGCCCATTGAATCCAATTTTTTAGGTTTTCAGAGGCAGGACCCGATTCACCAACAGCGGCTATGAATTCCCGGACAACTGTTGCCTTCTTCCATCTGCTTGCTTTTAGAACAAGGGCCTTAAATTCGGCGAGCTCCTTATCCTCCTTTTCTCTTCGTTCACGCCGCAACCTCTCCTGGGTTTCATACTCCATTCTGATGCGTTCCCGCCGTTCCTCTTCAATCCGGGCTTCGATTCCTCGGAGTTCTATCTTTGCCAGTATTTTAGAAAGCTGTTCTTCAAGCAGCACCTTACCATCGCGCGCCTCCGACGTCTTACCATCACATTTAATCTGAATGGAAAGAACTCCCGACGGTTTATATACAGGTTCAACTCCCGTTTCCTGTAAGTCTTTTTCAAGCCTCTCTCGAAATATCAACTGTATCTGTTGGCCTTGTACAAGACAGTATGTTCTGGTGTGATCGACAACCACTTGATGACCTCTGGCCTTTAACAGGCGAATAAGCCCAGCCATGATCCGCAACGCTCGCATCAGGTTCCTGGGCGCTACAGTGATGTCCAGGATATTGCTAGACGACGATATCAGTCCTCCACTCGGACGATAACGTTTTTCTGTCAGGTTTTCTTTCGCCTTTGCAATTAAATCCTCTTTGGTCGACAGTCGGTTGGATAATATCAAGGGCAAAGAAGTATTGGCAAGAATCTCCTGGTGCAGCACAGTAAGAGCCGAGTGAAATCCAGTAGTTCCGCCAGAACCCGGCTCCCTCAGTTCGAGAGCCACTTCATTTTGTCCACTGTACTTCGCCGGTAACGGTTTTCTCGCAAGACTTCTCCCGGCCTGAATCTTTGCCCAGTAGCCGATCTTTGGCACCGGTACCTCCATACGCCTGCACATTTTTCTCAATCCCACATCAGAAATCTTATATTTCTTTGATAGTGATAATAAGGAATCTGACCACACCAATTCATAAAGGTCTTGCCGTGTTAATTTCACTTTCATATAATTCGTATTGGTTACAAAACTTTCTGGCCTACACAATCAAAATTACTATGGCAACGAAAAAGGACTACCTGTCCGCGCGAGAGTTATCCACACAGTTCTTACTGGACACTACCCGCCGCGCCTTGCAGGATAAAGACGCGTGGAGTTGGAAATTCAAAGGACTCAAGGAACCCAGACATGATAGTGAAGCTCTCGACGTCAGGGTTTCGCCGAAAAATATCAAGCCCGCGCTCGAGTTTATGGAGTCGTTTATTGATTATGCATTACTCCGAGGCCACGATGTCATCGTGAAATACAGCGAAACCAGAGTAATCATAAAAGGCCACGAAGACAAAGTATCATTCAGGGAACGAACACGAGTGATACCCAAAGATCCAACCAAAGAAAAAAATGGATTCTCCTCCAGACAGTATGAACCAACCGGAGTACTGACCTTCAAAAATCACTGGCACGTTGAGTGGAAAGAAGGCACTAATGGACTCACGCTAATTGAACAAATTCCGAACATGTTCCTCAAGTTCGAAGCCGCTGTCGAAAGCCTTCACGCTGGTTGGGAGCAAATGAGAATAGAACGGGAAAAGGAGGAAGAGAAACGTCGCGCTCTGGAAGAGCAACAAACCATAATAAAAAATGAACTGCGAAGTTTCAAACAATTACTTCGGCAGGCCTAGCGGTGGCAAAAGGCCCGAACACTCAAACAATATCTCCAGCAGGCAACAACTTTACCCAGCGCCGATCCTATTTGGCTCAAATGGGCAAACGCAAAGGCAGACTGGTACGACCCCCTCACCGAGGAACATGATTTACTCCTCGTCAATATTGACAGAAACACTTTGAAAGCCGTCAAAGAGATTAAGGCACACAAGAATGAGGAGACGCTATGGTAATTTTATGAATATCTCATTACACCAGACCTTCTCTTTTGACTGACTTCAGCTTAGCGTAATTCGCTTGCATCGCTATTTCAATTTTATTAGTTTAATTCGGAAGGCAGAATACGCAAGCTTTTATTAGAGCCCTGATTTGTAAGCTTGATACTCACCCAGCCAATAAAACCTCAATTCCTATCCGCGTTTAATTAAGATATGTCTAAAATCCACCAAATCAGTCATGACAATGCCTTCATCAGAGGTAAGGTCAATTTCTTTGCCGATTATTTTGACTACGCTGCAGAAAATTGTGGTCGCTTGGAGACGATTGACATAGAAAATGAACTTGCGCTTATTGAAAAAATTCTCTTTCAAATTGATACCAATCCTAAGAACAATTCGCAGTATATAGAAGCTTATCTCACTCACCATATGATGAAGAAGCTTTTTTCTGAAAGTAAAGACAAACGCCTAAAAAAGCTAAGCGAGCTGGCGACAGAATTTCTTTCCAAAAAACCAGGCGAGCGAAAAGAATGGATTTATTCAAATGGCCAATTTCGGCTCTTGCTGTTGACGATTAAAAGAAGCTTGCAACGTAAGAGTTTTAAAGAATCACTTAAAAACATCGTCAGTTATCTCCTATGCGTGCACCCCATTGAAAAACATAAGAATGACTTGATTGCACAGACAAATTCCATCGTGAGTGAATTTATATTGAACGATAGGTCAAAAGCAGATCTTGACAATGTCTTTCAGAAAATCCTGTCCCGAAAAATAGATGAATTTCCATTTCCAAAATCCTTAATTGACAAAGGTGCTGATGAAAAGGAGGCCTACATAAAGAATCGGACCTTCACCCAACAGTTCGACGGAATTTATAACCAACTCAAGGCACCCCTTGATAAAACCTTTCTGTTATTTCGCGTCTATGGACTTAAGGCACCCGACACATTCTTTTTTAAATATGATAACGTTGAACTGTATAGCCCGTCCCATAAAAAACTCGATGCCATCTTCAAACAGGTCAAGGCAACATTACCCCTGAGTGACTATCTTACTAAGGATTCGCCAGTTGTCGCGGTCGTAAAAGCCGAAAGCCACAGCATCGACATTTCAGTGAACAAGGCGCATGAATCCATGCGACGTGCTATCCTGTTTGTAAACAACGCCCTTAATGCCAATTGTAGAATCGAACGGTTTGTTTACTTGTATACTGCGGATTTTAAGGATTTCGGCTGGTCACTCAACGCAAAAGCTCATCCCTACAAAATTAATGAAAGCTCACCCGAGCTGCTTAAAGACAATCCGTATCAAACTCTGCGAAAGAGTTCAAGAGAACGAAAGGTTTTCATATTGAGGTATGAACATCTTTTTATTGAAGCCTCCACAACACAAAACATTTCCACGTATTGGCACTACATCGAGACCATTATCCCAGGTTCTAAGAAGATTGAGACAGCAGCCGATATCATTATACTTGATTCCGAAAAGCGTCGGAAACGAACCGAACTAAACCAAATACTCAATACAATCATACAGGGAACGCCGGATCATCTCGGCTTGGACAGCGAATACCATCGCTCCTTATTCGCGGGCGTCATTGAACGAGGGATAAAAAAGAATGAATTAAAGACACTTAGAAAGAGAAGCAGCCACCAGTTCCTCAACCACCTGCTAGACCAGTATTTTAAACCTTTTGATAGAAGAGATTTACTCGAGGCCAGGGCCTTTTGTGTCAGAATACTTAAAGAAGCATATGCACAGCGCAACTCAATGCTTCATTCAGGAGTGGTTCACGACAAGTCAATTATTCAGATAACTGGCAGCTTGCCTCGCCTTGTGCAGCGCCTGCGCGTAAGAATCATAACCGGCATAAGAAAAAAGGTAGCTGATTCGCATTCGGGCATCGTAGAAGCACTGAGCCAACAAGGAAGAAACCTATATGCATAACAATGTTTCGCCTCATACTGACATTCGCACAAATTCTAGACTGAATATATCTTATGAATGAAGAACAAGCCAAGAAACTATTGGACGAGTTTAAAATCCTAGACTTGCAGGCATATCCAGTCGATCAGGTTGAAGGTCTGATCCGTTCAATGCGCGTCTACCCTATCTGCATCACGGAATTCCACGTAGGTAATGTAATATATAGAATCCGACCGAATGAAAAAGGTGTGCCATTTGAGTTACCTGCTGACCTCAGCTATAAACCCCAGAAATACAATAGCACTTTCCAACGCGCCAGCTCCCCGAACAGAACAATGTTTTATGGTTCGATCGTTCCTCAGGACAATCTCGACTCAGAGATTGATCTGGCACGCGTCATTGCTGCTACTGAAGCCAGTAAACTAATTCGTGATAAAGACGCTCCCGACGGTGTAGAAATAGTTTCCTTCGGCAAATGGAGATTGGTGGATACGATACAGCTTGGAACCATTGTTTTTAGCGATGTCGACCGAAATGTGACTCCTTACGCCAGGAACAGAGCTCGCACCGTTCTCGAATTACTAGCTTCTGCTCCAGAGAAGTCAGAAGCGGGAAAATTATTGATGGATTTTATCGCCTCCGAGTTTGCAAAAAGGGATATCCGCGGAGATTATGACTATTTAATTTCAGCAATGTTTACAGAACACATTGTTGCCAAGGGTTATCATGGGGTAATCTTTCCCAGTGTCCGATCTGAAGAAAAGGGAATGAATGTCGCAATAATTCCTGATGCAGCTGATAAAATGCGACTTGAAGGCGTGATGCAATGCACCGTTGCTAAAGAAGGCAATCAAATCGCGATTCTGGATTCGAAAGTTGCCTGGGTAAATCCCGGCGATCAGAAACTGAACTTTATTTCTCTCGCAGAAGATCTCGAGCGCAGAAAATCATCTGTAGGCAAGGCTCTTCTTTGACGGCATCTAGCATTCCCGGTGCAACCGCACTTGCTACTTGCCAATAACGCACCCAATACCCAATGCTTAACGAGCTCATTAAGCCCCCGAGCTAATTAGATAGTGCGGCACCAAAATAATTTCGCTTGTATTCACAAGCTTGTAAATCAATTTCATATGATTCATAGTCATTCTTTGCAAACAAGAGGGTTGTCTCTACGAAGGAAACGCTATTGATCGATCGTAATCCCCATGTACCACCCGCTCCATAGCCCTGTGGCACAAGTATGACTAAATACTTGTTATCGCTTTTTCTAAGAGCGAGAATTGGTCCAGCAAAGTAGTAGAAGACCACATAGTTATCATTCTCAACATGATCAAACTCATTCTTATAGCCTTCCAGGCTACCATATGTGTCGAAATCCCACAGTATATTAACATCATAGGTAAGGATCGTCACTTTACCGATTTCGTTTCTGTAAAAATCAGGGTTCTCAATGATCCATTTTTCTATAAAGTTTTTCGGGTCATTAATGTCATAATCAGATGGCGTTCTGTATATGAAGGGCGATTTCGATGCCTCTCGTTCCAGTAACATTTCGTAGTGTTTCGCATTCTCGCTTCCTGGCGCCAAGTCGAACTTGAATGTGCCCTCTATTCCACCCTCACGATACTGTCCGCTGCACAACAGGCGGCTAATGGATTTATTTTTGAAATCGAGGATTGCAAATTCCGCTATGCCCATTCCCTGAAACATAGTCCCGATCTGCTGGAGCATTCGTTCAAAATAAAAGTATAACTCATCATTATGAACAATCAGTTGATAATTATCACCTAGCCTCGAAGAACGTGGCTCCTCATCAAGTTGCCGATCAATTAACACCCGCCATTTGAATGCAAATTGATCAAGCACGCAAAAATGCTGCGTCGTTCCATGAAATTCCTTCTTTTCATAGGTTCCCACAATGTAGGCCTTCTCCTTCCATTCAAAGGATTTGCAAAAAATTGGGTTGCGCTTAACAGTATCAACAAAACGTGTAACAGCTGCCTTTTGATCCTGCATTTTCTCCACAAGTCCTTCAAGTTCACCGCGTACTGATCTTCCCAGAGCCGTCGGTGCAATACCCAACTTTTCATCCTCCTTTACACCTGAATTATCTAACGGCACGAAATAGAACAACCCATTTGACGCTTGCGGTACCGACCCTGAACCTAAAACGTTTCGGTATTTGTCAAGAGGACCTGGTATTTTACTGATCGCCGTTCGTATAACCTCTTCACTTAAGGTCTTAGAACCTGAAATCTCAAAGTTACCGGCAATAAAAGTAGCACTCGATCCGCTCAACGCACTAAGAGGAACTTCGCCGGATGAGGCCTGAAGTCCAGGCTTTGAGATGTTAAGAAGCGAATGCTCCGTCTCGTACATGTTTTTCAGGTGAGCTTTGATTTGGGTCGAATTATCAAAATCCTGAATCCAAATCCCCTGCCCAGCCGCTTGGATTTCATCGATCAGTTTAAAAGTTTTCGGATTATCCACAAGGTGAGGTCGCAGCATCTCAGACAGTCTTTCAATCTCCGTGCTGGATAGCGACGACTCATTAACCTTATATTTCTTCAGGTCTTCAATGAACTTCTTTTTCGTATTCCTGAATGTCAACCTCTCGGTAAAGATTTCTTTTCTAACGAACGCCATGATGAGTTTTTTTTGCCTGATTGCCTCACGGAATTCTGCCCATGTAATCGAAATATTCTTATCCTTATAGTAGTCGGCGCCATAGCGGGAATCGATTACAACAATGTAAAGGTCACATTGTTTGATATTGTCTATGCAAACATCATGGCGGTGCCGCCCTGGATTAACAGGAAAACCTGCTCGATCACTCAGGAGGGCTGTATGACCTTTTTGCTTGAGAAATTCTTCCACTTCAGCGCGAGCATCTTTCAAGTCGTAACAAGTTGAAGAAAGGAAAACAATCATAACCGGGGGATGGATTCATATGAAAGTTAATAATCCCCCAAACTTCGCAAGTCATCAATCTAAAGGATCATTTAGAAGAAAGCAGAACTGACCCAATTTTCGCGCCTTGATCAATTCTTTCCCTCCCCTGCCAAAGGCTCGAAAAAGAGCAAGAAGCGATCTAAAAGCAAAAAATTCATACCTTCGACGCGCTTAGTTTAGCTTTCATAGGAATACTATGAAACTTTTCCGAAAGGAAGAGAAATAGCCATCCGCTGCAAACGGATGGCTTATTTTTTTGGTGTTATTAGACCACAATAGAAAATCGAGCCTCACTAAACGCTTACTCCCTTGCGCTTACTTTTTTTTTGAGTTCCCTCTTCAACGGCTTTTTCCTGCTTGGCCGATTCTTTCTTCTCAGTCTTCTTTTCGTTGGCTTTTTCGGCTCCCTGCTCCACACTCTTACCGACAATATTATCAGGACCTTTCTCCTGACCGGCCTGCCCTTCCTTCTTCTCATTTGCCTGGTAGTACTTCTTCAAATTCTCATCGTACAGGTTGAGCGTTTTGAATTGAGGGTTGGCCTCGATATGCATTTTTTCCTCTTTACCGCCTTCACGCACAAAAGTGACCGCCTGAAGATTTCCGCGCTCGAGCTTTTCGATAAGGCTCGTCATGCTGCGGCTGTCTTCCATCTCCCTGATCGGATATTTTTTCAAAGTCGCAAGCAGGTCATAACCATACCCTTGCGTATACTGCTTGATCTCGAAATTGTTGTGCTTGTCTTTTGCTGCAGAAAAATCAAGTTTGATCCACGCACTGTAGGGATCACCGTCCTTGGTCGTCATGTTCTTGTGGACAGCACGTCCACTTAGTAAATTGAACGCCTCCTTTGCTGTGACACGCCAATCTTTGTTGATGTAAAAAGTGTGGCTTTTCTCCTTTGCAGGATCTTCATTCAGGAGCTTCGCTTCATAGCGATTGAAGAAATAACGCTCATTCATATCACTCTTGCGGAAGTCGAGCTTGTAATCGACTTTCTCAGGCTCCTTCCCTTCCCGGGTATACTCGCCTCGCATGCTTAGCTGGAATTCTTTCGGCTGATCTTTGATTTTTGCTTCCAGCTCGCCATTCATCGTGTTACCGAAGCCCGTGATTTCCAGGCCTTTTTTCAGGTACTCTAAGTTTTCAACATCCATAAAAATATTGTTTTAGTGTTTTTTCATTTTTTCTTTTAGAGAAGCTTCGCCTTCACGATCGCTCTGTTTTTTATTCTTAATGCATAATGCCGTCCTCCCTTTTTCTCAAACAGCTCGACAGCCAGATGCTTGGAATCCGGAATAGTGAACTTCTCAAGCGCGAAGACAATCTCCTTTTCAGATCTAGCTGCCACCGTCACGACATCCCCATATTTGTAAATTGCTTTTGCCTCTACCTCTTGCGAAGCCGTCCTCTTGATCCTGGCATTATCGCGGATAAAGAACTTTAAGAAATCGAAATCGTAATTAATGTTCGAACGGTTGGCGATTCGCATTCGGTAAAAGATCACATTGCCCTTGATATAGATACCCAGTAGTGACAGGCCGACTTTGTACTTGCTGGATTTTTTGAAATGATTAATCCGTTTCGAGGATACAATCCCAGAGCAGTAATCTTCAATCTGTGATTCCGTGATATCCGAATCAAAAATGAGCTTCGAATTTTGTGCGAGAGCGCCACCTGAGACCTCCATCTCGCCCATGTCGAAGGTCAGGCAGCCTGGCTCTCCAACATAATTGACAGTAAAATGATGAAGCGTTCCGTCTGCGGTGATCACAGTCAGGTTCGTCTCAGAAAAGTTTTCTTTACCCGCCTTGACCTGAAGCACGTTACCCACCTCTTTGGCTTTCTGTACTAACACATCTTTACTCCCCCGGTCGACACTCTTAATCAGGGCTGGAAATATTATCGTTGTGGTTTTATTCATGGTTATCTCCAGGGGATGCGTAGAGATGATCTCTTGCTCCGCCAGACTGGCTTGCAGATTCCATTGGGCCTGACTGATCAGAGTCGCGGCGCACAAAATCAGAGCTATTATTCCAATCTTCAGTTTCATATTAATGTCTTTTAGATTCTACAAATTGCATACGCTATTGCGCGTTACTATCACGCAACAAAATCCGGTATCCGGCTTTCACCGTCACCTTAATCAGCTTTACCTTCTTTGAAAACAGTCCTTTCGCTGCCTGAATGCCTGCGGCTCCGGCCTGCGCCCCAAGGCTCTGGTCCATGCTCATGAATTGCATACTCTGCATGGCCTGATCGCTGGACTGTTTGGCTGCATCGCGCGTGATTGCACCAGGCACATAAATTCCTTCAAGGCCATCAAGATCATAGGCATCAAGTGACACAGGGAAAAGCGAATTATCATACCTTATTGAAGCAATTGCGATCGTCAGCCGTTCTCCATTGATTCCGGCTATGCCGAACACAAACTGATCTTTTGGAATATGCCTCCCATCGATATAAACATCACTCAGGAGGCGCATTTTAACAGTTGCTCCGGCAACGAGCTCCTGGGTATGATGGATAACCGCTTCGATTGCGTTTGCACCCACCGTGTCAGATTCGGCATTGTCTTCCATGCTGTAAAACAAATTCCCAGCATCATCACCCGTGGCCGAAACAACTGGGAAAACCTGTCCCTTCTTTTGATAACTTTTCTCCTTCAACTTATCCCTTACTCGTTCAGGATGCTGTATGTCCAGAATCTTATCGAGCATCGTGTTGATGCGAGTTTCCTCGGGGTCCACCTCGGCTTTTCGTTTGGATTGCATCATCTCCATCATTGCATTCAGCTCTTTGACATCGTCTGATTGGCCAGCATTAGTATAAGTATTGTTGCCTTCTCGGCCCGATCGACTTCCCAGTCCCTGGGCTGGCAAGTCAAAACCCTTTGAAAGTGAAGCGGATGGATCCGGCTTTTTGTTCAGCACCCTGTACAGCTCAGCCAGCTTACTATTTACAAGCGTCTCGTTTGGATCAGCCTCATGCATCTGGGCACCAAGATTTTCTTTGCCGTCAGGCATTGTGATGTTGTCGAACTTGAAATATGGATCGTTGTCGCGCGCTTCCTTGAACTTCATCGAATCCTTTCTCGCCGTCTCATACAAGGAGAACTTATCAAATTGCTCTTCAGAAAAATGAGCCGGGGGAAGGTCGAGGTTTAGCCCGTGCAGCGCTTCTTGTTGTGTCTCCGCCGGCGTACCGCTTCCTCCCCCCAAAGCCCAAAATGTTGCAGTCAGAAATGGTAACACCAGAATCGGCGCCACCATCAGGAACTTTCGTTGTTCCAGAAATTTTTGTGAACGTCTCATATCGTTTGCATTTAAATTCTGTTTTACTCCTTGGTTATTTTGCCTTCTGACCCTTCGCACGATGAGGTAAAAAGTGCAGTCGGCTCTCATATGTTTGAAGTTGATCTGGTGTTATCTCCTCCCACCGTTCCGACTTCCTGTACGCATTTCGTCCGTAGTCCATATCACGATTGAGGTATAGCTTGCCATCGGTATCGACCGCCAGGTAGAAGGCTTCGTATCTTGAATCAATTTCCCCCTTCATTTTACCGACCGGTAGTAGTTTAGCCGACTTGTCATGAATCTGCTCCATAAACTTTTACTTTAGGCCAAATGATTTTATAATGATCACCAGACACACAGTCGCAAATCCGCAGCCGATGAGGGCCGCAATAAGTTTTCTCAATCCCAATGGATAGCCATTGAAGCGGTCATTGACGATCTTAATAATTCGCTCGATCATACCGTTAACTATCGATATTCAACGATTCTCAGTTTTCAGATCCATATTCTCCAGCGTCCTCCACCTTTCGATCAAAAACCCGTGAGGATTATTGTCCGATCTCGCCACGTGTCTCAGAAATCCCTCTGTGATTAAACTTCTGGTCACAACTGAAGTCGTTCGCATGAGCTTCTGTTTGGAATAGTAGCGGAAGTAGAAAGGATAGGAGTCCACGTCGATGCGAATGCTGTCGGCGGAAATCTCCTGGCTGATGTTTCCCGAGATGATATTGGAGTAATATCGCTTCTCCTTCAGATTGTCATATTGGTGCTTGGCCGATACATCTGCCAAATAGAGAGCCTTGGCAATGTTGGCGTCGATCACCCTGTCATCGGGATGAAGTGTGAAGAAGTAATAATGAAACATCTTCACATGGTCTCTCGCCTCTACAGGAATGTTGTCTTTTCTTTCCGCGGACCAGGCTTCGAGCGCTTTTCCGTTCGCAAGGATGTATATCCGCTCGCGTTCCTGCGTGACCATTTCAAAACTCTTATAGATTGTGTAGATGCAGATAGCCACTGACGCCGCCGTGATCACAAAACTGAACAGCTTGATATGCCTGACGGCTGTGTCGATATTCTTTAGTTGCTGAAACATTTTTTCTTTTTCCGATTAACTACCCAAAACAATTAGCTGTTTATTGATCATGCGTTTCCAGAAAGTTTACTGCGCATATAAGCGTCGTTATCTCCGGATGAAGGTCTTCCCCCAGCCCCTTCGCTACTACTCCTTTCATCCAATCCGGGAAAAGGACCCAAGTATTTGTCGGCTGTACTGATCGCTGCTGAAGAGCCAGACATGCCCCCGGCAATGGCCGCACTGGCTCCGCCGGCAAAGAAGGTCGTCGCCTTATGCAGCAAAACATTGCCACCCGCTGCCTGCACGATGTAGTTGCAAACGCTCGGCACCGTGAAGTATCCCACGATGCCCATCATGAGAAATATGAGGTAAGCGGTGTCAGTCGAACTAAAAAAAGTATCCCCGTATCGGGCGATCTGCTCCAAATCTATCCTCAACATGTTCTCCTGGATCTTTGCGATGATGGCTCCGAAAATATTGGCCACCGGCAACCATAGATACACATTGATATACCTTGCAATCCACGAAGTCAGCGTGTGCTGAAAGCCGTCAAATACCGAAATGCCAAACACGATCGGTCCCAGTATTCCCAAAACGATCAGATAAAACGTTCTGATTGTATTGATACACAATGCGGCCGCCTCGAATACAATCTGAAGTATCTCAGAGAGCCACTGCTTGACCGAATTGCGAAAGTTGTATGACGCCTTCGCCATTGAGAACTGAATGTCGTTACTCAGCCCCTCAAGAGTTCCCTCATCACTTCCATCTGGATGCGTGTAGCGATACCATTTGTCACGATCACGGCTTCCGTCCGGCCCGACATACATCTGCCATGCGGGCGTTTTCCTGATCGCTTCTTCTTTGAGATTCATCAGGTAAGCGATGGCATTGTTTGAACCCGATACCATTGCGGCAGTTCCTGCTACCGTCGGTTGCATGATACCATTGATGAGGGCGAGCACCCATGGAAAAAGCAAAATGGCGATGCCGATCCCAAAAGGTCTCAGTAGCGGGTAAAAGTCGATGGGCTCAGCATTGGCAAGGTGTCGCCACACCCGGGAACCGATATACCACAGCGCTGCAAAGCCGGCCAGTCCCCTCCCGACTCCCGTCAGCTGGCTGCACAAAGGCAGCATCTCACTGTACAACTGGTCCAGGACACTTTGCAGGCTGTGGATCTCCCCTGTGAAACCCTGTGCTGGCAAAAGCAAAGGGCAAAAAAGCAGGAGGAAAAATATCGATACTCGTTTCATGTGCTAGTAGGGTTGAGTTACTCCGTAAAGGCTTTGAATAGTCCTTACGTCATTGGCGGACCTTGCCCGCTGGATCGCCAGCAGCTGTGTAGAATTGTTGAATGTTCTGACGAAGCGTACCTTACTCTCCATCTCATAGTAAATCCTGTCGATAGCGCGCAGCCTTTCATCGTCACTCATGCTGAGCTGCGTCGAGGTGATCACCATAAGTAAGTCGTCGATATTCTTCACGCTTGCTTGAAAGAGGTAGCTATACACATTACCCAGATATTGCAGCTCCTGCGCCGTGAAATGGGGATCAGCTTTGAAACGGTCGTATGCCCGTGAATACTCAGACAAAAGCAGTTTCTGATAGTCTATGATATAGGGGATTCTTTTGTAGTTCCGTATCGAGGGGTTGACCATCATCAGCCCATCGATGAATGCTTCTTGCAGCGTATAGTTACCCTCCGATATTTTCACAATCGTGTTGTAGCCGAACTCAAGGATCTTGTAGGTATTATAAATCTGGTCAAGTGTCTCCTCCATCAACTGGAGTTTCTCCGTGTTGAGAATGAGCTGACCTATCTCCTCTTCCTGTGCCTTGGCACCGAAGAAGCCGAGTGTTAAGAAAAGTATAATCAATAATGAGACGCTTCCTGATGTTTTCTTCATGACATTTTTCATGTGACAATTAATTAGTACTAATAACTCGTATAAAATTGCCCGCTATACGCCAGCGTACTGGCTTCTCTCTGACGCTCTCTGGATAAAAAATAAACATCATCTCCAAAGGCGTTAACAAATGCCTGTTGATCGAGCTGTTCTTCGTAGATCTTATCGATCGCCTGCATCCGCTCTGCATCCGTCATCGTCTTTTGACCAGGAGCAATTATCTTGATCAGCTCTGTGATGTTCATGTCAGTCAGCACGAGAAAATTCGCGTGCACCCTTTCGATGTAGCGGATTTCCTGTGCAGTGAAATTCCGGTTGGCAGAACAGAAGTTGAGCACCTTGCCCATGTCGCGCGTCAGGTAAAACTGAAACATAATGATGTCCACCACCTTGGCTGAGTTTGATATCTCAGGACTCACACCATTCAGATGACCGAAGAAATCCCTGGAGAGATTGAAGTCCCCATCCATCACGTTACCAACAGTTTTTAACCCTTCTCCAACCGCGATCATCGTATTCACCACACGTGTCCAGCCATAATTAAGCGCCATCAATTGATCCTTGTCATACTCCTTTTGCTTAGCACCCTGGCTGAAGAACTCATCCCACGTTTGGCACGCACCGCGTGCGGGGATTATCGCTAACGCAACAGTAACTAGCAGCACTAGCATAAACCATTCTTGGGCAACCTTTGCTTTGTTAATAGATTCCATAAAGTCTTTTGATAGCATCTACTTCATTCTTGTCCTTGGCCCGGTTGATCGATAGCTGAATATTCTGATTGTTGAATTGCTGCAGGTCGGTGTAGTTTTTTTCGATCCCTTCTGCAGCATTGTTGATGATTTCCAGCCGCTTGGCATCGGACATCTGGGTCCGATACGAATTGATCACCATCAACACCTGGTCAACGTTGTAAACACTCTCCCGAAGAATGCCGGTGTAGACCCGGTACATATAGTCGATCTCCGAAGAAGTGAAGTGGCCGTCCTGGCTCACCATGTTCCAGGTGAAAGTGTACTGCTGGACGATCTGCTGCTGGCGCTGAACGATAAGAGAAATCCTATGATAGGTCGCAAGAGTCGAACGGATTTTCCAAAGCTCATCGTAATACTTTTGATAGAGCGCCCGATGCTTTTCGGTCCAGTCCGCGATCTCGGTAAGCTTAAGGTCGTGCAGCTTGTTCTCGACAAACTTGGCAGCATTCTGAAGCCACAGCGTCTCGTTTTGCAGCCGCTGCACCATCAGGTTTACGGCCTTTATCACCCAGATAACTCCCTGACGGATAACCTCGGCGATCACAGGAACAGCCTTGGCTTCACGTACTGGCGCTCCAACGAGCAGAAATGCAAGGAGCGCGATAAAGAATGTCCTTTTAAAGTATCTCATATAGCAGACGGTCTTTCTTATGAATTGCTCACGTTTAACTATTGACTCTCCCAGCCCTCATCTCATTGGCAAGCTCCTGTATCCCTTTTCTGATGTCACCTCCCCACCTCTTTGCGTACTCGTGCACCTTGACTTTCTCACTTTGCTCAGTCGTGTAAGCGAGATATTCTTCAAGCGATACCTCCGTTGCATACACTTTCGACAGCATGCCACCCAGGCTTATAAATACTTCCTTATAGCGACGTGACGGATCGTTGCTTTTGTTGATGGACAGAATCAGTGCTTTCTCTTTTTCGGTCAATCCGAGAAGCTGCTGGATCAGGTCGAACTTATTCTGGTACTTACTCTGATCCAGCAGGATCTTGCAGTCGGAATTGTTGATGATCGCTTGCTTTACGATCGGACTTGAAATGATGTCTTCCACTTCCTGGGTCACCACAATCGCCTCACCGTAAAACTTGCGTACAGTTTTGAACAAATACTTGATATACTCGGCCATACCTTCCTTGGCAATGGCTTTCCATGCCTCCTCGATCAATATCATTTTCCGTACGCCCTTCAGCTTGCGCATCTTGGAAATAAAAACCTCCATTATGATGATCGTTACCACCGGGAAAAGGATCGGGTGGTCTTTGATATTGTCCAGCTCGAACACGATGAACCGCTCCTTCAGTAGCTCTAGATTCTCAGTCGCATTCAGCAAGTAGTCAAACTCCCCTCCTCTATAGTAGGGCCTCAGGACATAGAGGAAATTCTCGACATCGAAGTCTTTTTCCTTAACCTTATCTTCCTTGAGCGTGCCTACGAACACGTCCCTCAGAAATTCATAGAACGTGTCAAAACACGGAAACAGCTTTTTGTTCTCCTCAAGCGTTTTGTAATACATCGCAAGGGCGATCGAAAGAGCCACGTACTCCGAGCGATTGAATGTCTCGTCGTCCTTTTTCCAGAGCGCCAAGAGCAGCGTCTTGATGCTCTCTTTCTTTTCCGTGTCCAAAGAATCACCTTCGCCGATATAGAAAGGATTGAATTTTATCGGACTAGCCTCATCATAAGTGAAGTAGTATCCATCGACCAGGTCGCAGAGCCCCTTATAAGAATGACCGACGTCGACCAGCACGATGTGCGTACCTTGCTCGTAGTACGTCCGCACCATGTGATTGGTGAAGAAAGATTTTCCACTTCCCGACGGCCCTAGAATAAATTTATTCCGGTTCGTGCAGATGCCCCTCTTGACGGGCTCATCGGAGATATCAACATGGATAGGACGCCCCGTAAGGCGATCACCCATACGCAAGCCCACTGGTGAAATGGATGACTGATAGTTTGTTTCAAGATTGAGGAAACAGGTTGCCTGTTCCGCAAACGTATCGAAGGTATCATTCATCGGGAAGTCCGCTTCGTTGCCGGGAAGTCCGGCCCAAAAGATCTGCGGAGCCCCATCCGTTTCCTGTCTGGCTACCGAATCCATCTGCGCCAGAGCTGAAGCAACCTGCGTCTTGAGTTCTTTCAATGCCGTCGCATCTTCGGTCCAGATCATGACATTGAAATGAGCCTTTACCGGCATTCGCTGCGAAGAGATTGCCTCATTGAGGAAATCATTCGTAGCGTCCCGGCTGATCGCATTTTCTCTTGAATAGGTGGAGAGCGATTGTAGGCGAAGGCGCTTGCTTTCAAGCAGCTTGATCGTCTTATGGGAGTCTTCTATAAATATGAACTGATTGAAAATATGGTTGCAGGGAAGCAGCTGCCCGAGCGGTGATGTGAATCCGACGCTAAATTTGGTTTTGTCGGTGGAATACTTGTCATAATTGATCCGCGATCCGCACAGCGAAGGAAGATCCTCCACATCGGAGAGTGAATACAACTGCAAATGGTCACCACCAATCCTCATATCATCCTTCAAATGAATGTCCTTGATGACCGGAGTTTCGCTCTCCGACAGGAGAAAGCAGTAGCGTTCCAAAAGGCCAGACTTGTCGCCAGCGCCGGTCAGATCGGCATCTTTCAACCTTTGCAGCTTCATGAAGCCGCTATCAGAAAGTATTTTCTCGAACTGCCCTGCCGCATCGAGAAACTCCTGCATACGCTGAGGATTGAGTGTATCTTCCGGAACAAGAGTCCGACGGATCAACGTCGAAAACACTGAACTGGAAGGCTTACGCTTCACGGGCTTGCGCGTAAGCATGATATAGCAGCAATGATCCAGGTATTTCCTTTCGTTGAAGAACCGCTCGCTCGCGCGCGATAAGAATGAAAGATCTTTCGGCTGATTGCCCGCCTCAAATTCACCTACGTGCTTCCTTGAAAAAAACCAGTCCTGTTTGTGAAACACTGAATTGCTTGGAAGCACTTTGATTGCCTTGATGAGAATCTGGTGAAATGCCTCATACTCCTGATCCGACAGCGTAAATATTTCCGGTAAGGTCACCTCGAAGGCTAGCGTTATATCTCCCTGCCTGGAAAGGATGCAATCCTGCTCGACTTTGTAGATCGGGAAAACTTTCTCGAGGGAAACGGGTTGAGACATCGCGTTCGGGTTAGCTGCGTTGATGATTTTTCGATTATTTGTTTGATCTCAGACGTGTGAAAATCTTCCTTGTGTTCCCGATTACCGAATCGGGTAGATTGGACTTGGCGAGCTTCTTCAATAGGCCGTATTGGCCATACTTATCGCTCATCCGGTAAACGGTCATAAAAAGCCCCGTGCCGGATAGCATCACAAGAGCCAGGCAGAAGAACATGTTCACTCCTATCACATACATCACCGCGAACACGACAAGAAGGGAAACAAGCCCTACTGCGAGATACCCAATGTATTGCGCCTTGAGGCCTTTGAACTCGATGGGCTTGTTTATCCCCTTGTTGATTTTGTAAACACTGCTCATGATCGCTACAACTCGTTCTTACCAATCCGTTATTGTTTTAAAGAGCCACTCGAACAGTGTTATATCCCAAAAAAAGACTTTAGCACAGTTGCTACAACCACGAGGAACACACAGCTCCCAAACCAGGAGGCAGCGACTTTCCCCGTGTCCGGGTCGCCAGAGTTCCACTTCTGATAGACTTTCACCGCGCCTACCAGGCCGAGGATCGAACCGATCGCATACATGAGGCTGGTGCCGGTCGTGAAATAGCTTCGCACCCGCATAGCAGCCTCGTTGATGCCGGCGTTACCATCTTGAGAGTAACTTGCCGTAACAGCAAACGCGCAAACGAGGACAGTGAGCGCGATCTTTTTTGAAAGTGTTTTAGATGCCTTGGTTGAGTTTTTCATGGTCAGAGTTTTGATGATTTATCTTTTTGATTTATAGTCGTCTTTTTTGTCCCTTACCTACTCTCCCACCACAGGTCGATTTCTTTAAGACCGAACCTGTGAGGCGTCAGCTCCTTCACCGTCTCCGAAATCAATAGATTGATAGTCGACCGGTAAGAGGTCGAAGCAATCTTTGAGTACTTGTTAAGCAGCGATTTGAATTCTCTGATCGACGCGTTTCGATCGTACTGCGCGAGCCTGGCGCATAGCGTTTTTATCTCCTGACCCAGGTCCGCAACTGAGCCGACGAGAAGACTGTCGGTTTTTGGCGTATTTTCGATCTCAGCGCTCGATTTTTCGGATGGCAATTGAGATTCTTCAGGCCCTGCTAGAAGAATCGATTCACCTTTTTCCGCCCGCCCATTTTTTGCAGGTCCTACAACACTATGCTGCATGCCGCCATTCTGCTGATCAGCAGCGTTTGAGACGGGAAACTGTTTGAAGCCGTTCGAGAAAAAATATTTTATCTCTTCGCTGTAGAGAAGAATAGATGAAACACCATAATACAGAGCAAGGCCGACACCCGCCGTTGTCAGAAATTCGCTCCAGGAAATTGATTGAAACATAGCTTTCGTTTTTGCCAGGCTTTGTTTGCCCGATTGCGAAAGCAAAAGTGGAGACCCACCCAAGTGAGCGTTCACAGGGTTTTAGGAAGGTGGGAGAGATTAAATACGAACACCAACGCATTTATTAGGGCAAACCGAAATTCTTATATTCATGCCATCGTGGTGCGTCATACTAATCCGGGACACCAACCTAATGCTCCAATCTCTTCTCTTTAAAACGATGATTTACGATGTGCAACCGGTAACAGGTTCCGTAACCTCATTCTTCGCAGAAAGTAGTGTTCAAGACGAAAGTGTAACTCAAATGGAAGAAGCCAGAATAGTAAAATGGCTTTTCACCAGGGATAGGACAAGAAATTTTCTCATCAGTGAATTCACTGGCGATCCTCTAAATACTAATATATTTCTACAAGTGACTGAACCTTTCACGAAGGCAAATGAAAAACCCGGCGACATTGACTTACTGATGATCCATTCCTTGTTCCCTCAATTCGCAATTGCCTGCGAGTGCAAACGCGTTAAGATTATTTCCACCGACGGAAACGCCAAGATCAATAATGCAGAAAAGATTCAAAAAGCTGTCGTCCAGGCGAAAGCATATCAGTCAATGGGCTTCTGTCAAACATATCTAATAATAATCATAGAAGATGACGGTCGGCAATTAACAACGCCGAACTTATTGCTCCGTCAGGGAAAATCCACTGGCATAAATAGGATCTTCTCGATGCCCTGGGAAGAGGGCCTCCACCCAGACATCGGGGTGGCCTTCATCTACGTGAGTCAAATGTCGGGGACCACCGTCAACAAACGCGGTCATATCGGGATTTGTGTTGACAAGCGTGCGAATCTAATTGAGCAACCAAGTCAAATGACTCAAAACGTCTGTAATTACCTTTCCTCCATTATTTAGAAGGTTTTCTTTTAAAGCGTCCCCTACCCGATCATCTCGAAAAGATTATGCAATGGCGCGCATGAATGAGCATTACCGATTTCTCCTGATTACGCGCAGCCCAAAAGGCTCGACATTAAATTCTGTCTCGAATTCTCTAAAAGAAAGGTGGAGCATTCCCGCTATTTCCTCTGAGGTAAACCCCAGGTCTTTTTTATGCATATCAACGATGGTTTTGATCAAAGTGGGCATCTCTCTCTTTACATTGAGGTCAGATGGTTCCGCTTTCCGATAGCCCAATGCCGATAACTGCGAAAAGAGATATTTGGCCTGATTTGGGGATAACAGCCCCTGATCACTCGCCTTATAAACCAGAGATGACATCGATACCATCCAGTACATTTTTTGAGCCGCCAGAAACTTTAGATCGATATACCTTGCATTAGTTTTGAATTCCGCAAGGGGTACAAGGAATTCACTGGCGAACGCGAAAGCTTCTTTCTCCACATCCCTCTCAAGCGTCATGGGCTGTCCGATGTGCATGAACAAATGCCCAAGCTCATGGGCCAACGTGAGGCGCAACCTATCCCCTGGAAGCGTCCGATTTACGAATATTATCGGTTGCGACTTTTCGGTGAAAAAACTCAACCCCTCCAGTTTCTCAGACTCAAAATCAAAATGAAAAACAAAAATTCCATTCTTCTCTAACAACGCCGTGAGGTTCTCAATGCGACCTTTTGAAACTCTCCATTTTTCTCTAAGAAATTTCGCCGCCAATTCAGGAGTGCCCATCGTTTCAACATTCCATTGTCCCAGCGTATGTTCGGCAACCTCGACATTTTCAAGCAAGGTTTCGATACCCATCCTGATGATATTCATTCGCGCCTCAGCTTTACTAAGTCCCTTCTTACTGGCGGTTATCTTGCGGCGATAGTACAATATGCTGGAGGGAAAGATGGCAGCCTGACGATAAAAGAAACTCATCGGGTAGTCAAGCAAGTTCGCAACACGCAAACCCAAGTCCTCAGAACACTCGATCAATCTATTTTCGACTTTGGACACAGTCCCTTGCGCAATGCTCAATTTCTCGCAAAGTTCAGACTGACTCAACCCGCGAGATTCCCTCGCGAGTCGTATCATCTCAGAATTAATTTTTGGCATTAGCCCTTGTCGTTAGCACGCTTGGTCTTTCCAGGAATAGCCTTGATGCGAATCTTCGGCATCTCCTCTGCCGGTTCGGGAGCCTGTTCTCCAAACAAACTCACCTGTGTCACCTCCGAGGTTAGATCACGGTACCAAAGAGTCCGGTCGCGGTGCCTACAGGTCAGGCAAATGCTTTGGATTGACGACCATGTTGCATCAGGAATATAACCCGCCGTCAGCAAGGTGAGATCAGAGATACCATCCAGTAGCAATTGCTGTTTATCAAAATTTTCTGCCTGGTCCGTCTTTACGTTGTTGGCTGACAGATCAGGGTTCAATTTTTTAAAACGGATAAATACTTTGTTTGAAATGAGCATACCAAAGATTCCATTATAATGGTCGATCTTGATATCCGGCGCCTCAGCAAATTCCTTTCGGATTTGATTCTTAATGTAATCATGCACCAGGCATGCTGAAGTGCGGTCATTATAGTCCGGCATGACCCCGGCAGCCGCCACTGCGGCAACGGAGGTTTTATAGTCATCAAAGGCTAACCCAATGGCATTTGCGATTCTTGGCAGATACTGTCCTGCGATCTCCAAAGCATCGTCTCTTTTTAAAATTCGAGGCATAGACCAAAAGTAAGATTTTTTTCCATTTCGTTGTAAAATATTCCAAAAAAAATGCTTCAATTTACGAGTGAAATATTCCGATATATCATAAAACGCTAATTATCAAGGTATTATATTGATAAAATGGAGCTGCAAAACATCGATACTTCTTGGGCGAAAGGGCCAGACGGCTCCAGAGTTCACATTAGCGAGGCCGCTAGCGGTCGGAAGGGATACTTTTGCCGCGACTGCGACAATGAAATGCAAGCCGTAAAGTTCAAGCCACCTCACAAGTCCTATTTCCGGCATGATCCAAAAGACAGAAGCAAACGCAAGAAGTGCCACTACTCCGACGCAGTAGAAAGAAATAAGGTCGCCAAAGAAATCTTGCAGCAACTTAAACAGGTAAAAGTGCCTGGGCTCACCAAGGATCCGGGCGACGCAGAAGGTCTATTGCCAACTAAAGTCTTTGACTCAAAAATCATCAAGGCACATGAGGTATTGATTGAATGTCATTTTTACGAAGATAAGAATCATGACATCCACTGGGGTCAAAAAAAAACAGACTCGCCCGACCTGACACTGCTGGCAAAGGCAGATGCGGTATTCCTGGACCAAACGGACAAGCCAATTCTGCTTCTCCAATTTGTTGATCGCCACAAGAAGATTTCCGATCCAACTAAGATAAAGTTCCGTGCATTGGGCTTCGATACAATTCAAATCAGAATTCCAAACGACGCCGAAGCAGGGATTCGAAATGCATTCCTAAAAGCTGAATATTCACGATGGTTATACAACGACGCCTATGAACGAACAGTCTGCAATTCAGTATCCGGATCAGCTTCGGAGCAAGTTCCAATTATTGATGAGTTCCAAAGAGAGCTTTTTGAAGAAAATTTCCTATGCCGACGCGCTCAAATTACAAGACTTATACGACAGGTTGTCCTCTACCTGGAATCAGAACCGTATCTCAATTCTGAACGAAGAGTTAGAACGGAAATTGAACGAGTTAGCGGCGACATCGCAACCCGACGAAAACTACTTTCAGAAATCGAAAGCCACGCAGCAGACGCAGCACATAGAGAACTTGAAGCTGAGGAAAATAGCATTGCAGAAGAAGAGAAAAGAATTGATCGACTTCATAAACAAGTTGCGATCCGATATCAAAAGCAAACGTCAGAATTGGAACGCGAGGAAGCCGAACTTAGAAAACGCGCTCAAGGAGAAAGAACGGAAGAAAAAGGAACAGGAACCGTCGCTACAGGAACAGCAGGAACGCTTGAAGATGCAATCCAACGCACTCAGCGAGACATTGCAGCGGCAAACAGACGAATTGAGGAAATTAGAAGAGAAGGAGAAGCCTTACCGGAAAAGTATAGTCAAATTGAAGCTGGAATTAGAGGAGATCACGCAAGTCATTGCCAGAGAGAAAGAAAATTGGGAGAAGGAATATGCGAGCGAACTAGGCAAGTCATTGCTAACCGAAATAGCGGACTGTCCGAAAGATCTACAGTCTCTTCTGATATCCGGAGACTTATCGATGATACGATTAATGCGAGAGGCCGCTTTGCGCGATACAAAGCAGCTCGAGAGATCCTTAAATCGGGAGCTATCAAAAAAGGGTCTAAAACTTGATGATTTTTTGAGTGAGATAGATATCCAAAACTCTGCAACAGACCACACCTGATTACCTGAGGACTCCAGCGACGAGACCGCTAAAGTCCTCCGCATATACCGCATAATCAGTTTAACTTCCAGGCGCGCTCATTGGCACCATGGTTCAAAACGCTTCACATAATATTCGTCCTGCTTAAAATATTGAAATACCATGCCTGATCTGAATGAATATCTTTCAAAGCTGCGGAGTCTGGAGAACTACCTGGATTTTGCTATCGACGTCACCGATCAGACCATGGGACGCCAAAACGTTCCATGGCGACTGGTAAGAGCCCATCAGCTCTACAACCGAATGACGGTTTCGTGTATGAGTTTTGTTCACTTGTTACCGATGAACCGGCCCTTCAAGACAAGCTGGGAATTTTGGGACTTCTTTTCCATCGCCTCCCTTGCGAGAAACATACTCGAAAACTGTCAGGTCTTCTTCTACATCGGTGTCGAGCAGGTCTCGAAGCCGGAATCGGATTTCCGACTTGAAATATTTCAGTACCACATGCATTACGAAAAATTGAAACTCTACACCGAATTTGGAGAATCGCCTGATAACTTAAAGGGTCTCACAGATAATCTATCCGTTGCCAAAGAAAGAATCAAGGACAATCCACTATTTAAGGCATTTGATCATGGGCTGCAAAAATCTATCCTGAAAGGAAACGAATTCATGTATCTGTCACGCGAGGAAATATCCGAACGACTTCCATTCAAAACAGATGAGACGACTCCAATGTATCGTTTGCTTTCCAATCATACGCACGCAACCCCTTTAGCATTTTTTTCCCAATCAAACGAGCGAGGCCGGGGCGTTCAAAACGAGGTAGAAGTTGATTACATCTGCTTGTGCATTGACCTGGTTACAAAATATCTCCTTGCCGCTATATTAGATCTCATAAACCTATTTCCCGACTGCGAGTCTCGCCTTCATAGCGAAAAGCTTCGCATAGTGAGGGGTGAGTTTAGTAGAATTTCCTCCTGATTTACAAACTTGAGCTTCGTCAATCAAAAACATAGCCATTCTCATGGCATTATAATTATCTCTCATTTTTTTAGCGCAAAGTTCGGGCGTCTTCGCTGACTGCGGCCAATAGACTACGGATGAACGGTGCCCCCTTTCAGTCGTCCCGCACGCGGGACTTCTTACAGGAACCCCCATTAATTCCGTTTCCTCTTGGCCTAGTGCGAGATTGTTTGATTATTCATAATGGTCGCTGTCAGCGAAAAGCCCGGTGGGGTGAAGCATTAAAAATAATGTTTCACTCTAAACAATCCATTATGGAAACGATCACAATAACGGAAAGAAAATCCTTGGACATTGCCCTCGACAAGATCGAAACAAGTCCCACCAACGGAATCTTTCGAAGGCCTGCGGAAATCACCGACGAAGCGCTGCGCGAACTCGCTTCATCGATCGAGCAGTATGGTGTAATTCAGTCAATACTCGTACGACCGCATCCCGAAAAGGAAGGCCACTATCAACTGATCTGTGGCGAACGTCGTTACCGTGCAAGTTTACTTGCAGGACGCGCTACAATACCAGCGCAGGTGACCGAGGCTACCGACGAGAAAGCAGTTGAAATGCAGGCCATCGAGAACATCGAACGGGAGAACATCCATCCGCTCAATGAGTGCAAAGGCTACCGCATAATGCTGGAAAACAACAAAAACCTCACAGTGGCAGATCTCGCCCAGCGATTTTCAAAGTCCGAAACCTACATTCTGCAACGCCTTAAGCTTCATGACCTGGTGCGTGAGTTTAAAAAGGATTTTTACGAAGACAGAATATTGCTTGGACACGCTACTATTCTGGCTCGTCTCACTCCAGCAGATCAGCGCGAAGCCCGTGAGCGTCTTTCCAGAAGAGACGAGGTATTAGGGACTGTTAAAGACCTGCAGGAATTTGTGGACTCCAATATTATGAACAGCCTTGGGTCAGCCCCTTTTGATAAGGCAGATTCAACGCTCGTTCCGAAAGCAGGTCCATGTGTGACCTGTCCGAAGCGATCGGGCGCATCTCCCCTCCTGTTTGCAGATATAAAAGACAAAGACACATGCGCAGATCGCGGCTGCTTTTTTACAAAGTGTCGGAAGTTCCTAGCCAGAAAGACTCGTGAAATCATCGATACACAGCCCGACGTGGTATTTCTTACAGATTGGACTCAGCCTGAAGACGAAATCCTCACAATGTTGTCAGAGCATAGATTAACTCCCCTTCGCGAGCACGGCGACTTTTACAAAAGCGATACCGGTGGATCGAAAGTAAAAGGACTTTGGATCTCAGGCCCGCGTACCGGTCATATGGCTACCGTCTTCCTTCCGAAACAAAGCAAACCGAAGCCCACAAATGAAAAGGAGGCACGCAGGGAACAAGTCGAAAAGATCAAAACCCGCATCAGCCGAGGTAAGGAACTCGATCGGGAAAAAGTATACGCAAAAATCCTTGAGGCGCTTCACAACCATGCTTCGCAAAAGAAGGGATTTGACAGAAGGATGATGCCAGATGAAGAGATACTCCTTTGGTTTATCATTTTCGACAAGGCCGGATTCAATACTACCCGTGAGCTCGCCAGGTTCCTGGGTGTTTCAGAGAAAAGGGAACCTGAAAAAATCTACGCAGCACTCAGGGCTCTCAAACCGGAAGGCAAAGCCTTTCTCCTTCGGAAAGTTATGATGGATCAGTACGGCGGCAACTATCCAGACTCCCCCTACGGTTATATCATATATAAGATCGCAGCTGCGTACGGTGACATCGACATAGCCGGATTCGAAAAGGATCAGTCCGAGATTTGTTCTAAACGTGAAGAGCGGGCAAAGGAACGCATTAAGGAACTAAGACGCTGAATTAAGTTCTCTTAAAGAAGGGGCCAATGCCCCTTCTTTCTTTAATAGATCATCAAACCAAGATATATGACTACAACCGAAGACTACTACGACCTCTGTATGACAACGCCGACAGAGGAGAAATGCGCCCAAGTGGGAGAAGAAAATTATCTCCCAAACGCAAGACTCGAAATCAAGGCATATGTTTGCCAGCTAATGAGGATGTTCGGAACCAATCCGGACGGGACCAGGTTCAAGACCATTAGGTGCCACCACGATTTTGGCGACTATCTGGACATACGTTTTTATTATGACAACCAAATCCAGGAGCATATGAAATATCTCGAAAAACTCGAATGCGGTCCGAGTCACTGGGATGAAGAAGCCAAAAGCGAACTGTTTGCCAACGGTTATACAAAGTTGGTTCGGGTCCTCGCCATCAAATCAAAGGCAGCTTGAATAAGGGGTTTATGCCCCTTTTTTATTCGTTTCAATATAAGCCGTGTGAAGTTTCTCTCCTTCATTTTTCTCCGCGCAAAGTTCGGGCTTCTTCCCTGACTGCGGCCAAGAGACTACGGATGAACGGCACCCCCTTGCAGTCGTCCCGCACACGCGGGACTCCTTTCAGGAACCTCCATTAATTCCGTTTCCTCTTGGCCTAACGCGGTATTGTCTATTTGTTACTAAAGTCGCTTTCAGTGAAAAGCCCGGTGCAGTTCGGCAAATTAAAAATGAACTGCATGAAAACAGATTACCATGCGCGTAAGCAAGCCAGGCTTAAGAACGCAAAGAGACTTTCAGAAAAGAACGTCAACGATCAGGCGGACTATTTCCGTCGTTCCGACGAGCTCGCAAGTGCGATTCCCTTGGGACAACCCATACTTGTCGGGCATCACTCAGAACGAGGTCATCGGGCGCACCTGAAAAAGATCCACGACCTGATGGATAAAGGTGTAGAAGCCGGCCACAAGGCAAAGTACTATGAAAGGAAGGCTGAAGCTATCGAAAGCAACTCCGCGATCAGCTCCGATGATCCAGAGGCAATTTCGAAACTCGAGCAAAAGCTTAAGGAGCTAGAGGAGGCACAGGTACACTACAAAGCGGCGAACAAAATCATCAGGAACCAGAAACTTTCAGATGAGCAAAAAGTCATCGATCTGATGAAGCTCTCCCTATCGGAAGGTTCGGCCCGCAAGTTATTGCACCCTGACTTTGCAGGAAGGATCGGATACGCCGCTTACGTCCTCCAGAACAATAATGCCAATACGAAACGTGTCCGTGAACGTATTGAGCAGCTCAAGCGAACCGAAAAGATGGAATCCAAGGAAGAAGAAATCAATGGGGTTAGGATTGTCTCCAATGTCGAAGCAAATCGCTTGCAAATGTTCTTTCCCGGAAAGCCATCCGAAGAAATTCGCAAAACTCTCAAACACTATGGATTCAGGTGGTCTCCACGCGAAGGCGCATGGCAAAGGCATCTATCACCGCAGGCAGAATACCTGGCAAAGCAAGCCCTTGGAAAGGATACCGCTAACCAAAACTGAATCACCCATGAAAGCAACAAAAACGAAAAGTGACCGGCTCAAAGAGCAGATCATCCGAATTACCCGGGAACTCTTGGTTGCCTTAAAAGAGGACATCGAAACGGGTATCCAAGACGGTTTGTATGATAAAACTCACAACCGATGGCGCCTCAAACGGATTGCAAAAGCTGAACAAGCTATTGACGCCTTTGAAGCTTTTGTACCCTCACTATACATATATGTGGAAGGTGGTAACATCCAGGGTATTACCGCCGAAGCCAGCGTTGGGGTCAGTGTTTTCTACATGGCCAATTACCGCAGTGGAACGACCGCCGAACAAGCAGAGTTTGTGGAGAGTTTTGGAACTCAGGAAGAATGGGATAAAATGATTGCAGCCAGGACTTCAATAAGAGAACTGAAATCAGTTTACTGACACAAAGGGGCTTTAGGCCCCTTTTTTATTCGGCTTTCTCCGGCTTGCTGGTTTTCTCGATTCCTTACGTTTCCGTACGCTCCTTGCTTCTCCGAGCACGTCCATCAATGCCATCCAGCTCTTCTTCATTCTGCGCTTTTCAGCAGGGCTGAGCTTTGAAAACATCTCGCGTTCGATCACATTCTTTTCACGGATGTCAGAATATATAATTGGCTTGATCATTCACCAAGTTAATGATTCGTTTTTCAGAATTCAACCAAGAACCCCCACCGATGCCCAAAGTTGTGAATGCGCCTGTAAGCAAGGTCTGATTTTTACTTGCGAGTCGAAACGAATAAAAAGTACCATTATGCACAACCTTATCTCCTATCTTGAAAGCAAAGACGCGATCTTTCATGGAGCGCTCGTCCTCATTCTCTTATACGTGCCTCATGCAGGAAACCTTTTCATGCAACTGGAGCACCTCGACATGACCTTTGCAGGTTTTACGTTCCTCAACTGGATCTACGGCGTTTGCTTGGCAGGTGCTATTGAGTTCCTTATCCTTGTTTTTATCATCAACGGATACCGATCCACAGGCAAATTCTACGCAGTGGTAAGCTTCTTCCTGAACGTTTTCTATTACAACTACTGGTTCACGGCTCTCAAAAATCCATCCGACGAAAACATAAAAACGACCATTATCAGCCTGTTCATTTGCCTTACTCACTCCCTTGCTGTATGGCAACTGAGCGAACTCTTTTTCAAACGTCTACAGGAAGACCGGGAGAACATCGTCGAATATTGGTGCAACGAATGCGAAGCTGGTCCCTTCGTTAACAAGCGCGGACTGGAGGGGCATAAATCGCGGGCGCATAAAGGAAAAAACAAATCAGTGTTATCACCGTCTACAGACAGCTCAAACTCGTCTTTTCAGAATTCCCGGCAATCTTAAGTATGAGAGAACATACACCCCATTAAATGCAGGTGAGCATGAGAATCATATACGTCATCTTGAAAGGAGCAAGCAATGTTTTCCGTCCCGGAAAACTGCTTGCTCCTCTTCATCACTTCGTTCCTGTAATAACGGCTCATCGGTATGGCACGGCCTCGAAAAATTGATAGCGAACTCCGCGTGAAGCAGTTAAAGCTTCACCTGACGGTGGAGGAAAAGAATAAAATTCTCCATCAGGCAGCTGCTAGTGCACTACATCCCTCTGCCTGGATTCGCAGAAAAATATTCACGGGAAAGTTCCCTTCCTTGAAGGTGTCACCCATTGAGGTCCATCTTTATCAGGAATTAAAGCGAATCGGCGTCAATCTCAATCAGGGCACTCACAAGCTGAACCAGGGGGAATTTCCCGCCCACTATACCGAGCTACAGTTGTCGCTTCTTAAAATCCTCAACAACATTTATAAGGTGCTGATCGATGACCGGAAAGCTGGTGAAAGGTAAAAGCTTCCGTGGCGCGCTGCGGTACAATCTCGAAAAGGTCGAGCAAAAAGTTGCCGAGGTGCTGGAAAGCACCTTTGCAAGGTCCAGTGAGCATGCAGTTCTGAAAGAAGTTCAGATGGTAAGGTCCCTGCGACCCAGACTGGAAAAATACTTTTATCACACCTCCATCAATTTTCCCCCAGAGGAAAACCTCTCCAGCGACATCATGAAGAGAATCGGGCTGGACTACCTTGACGCCATGGGTCTAGTCAATAATCAGTTCATTATGTTCCGTCACTTTGACGCTGATCACCCCCACATTCATATCCTCGTGAATCGCATCGATTATGACGGCACCGTAAGATCCGACAGCAACGATTATCAACAGACCGAAAGAATCCTGCGAAACCTGGAAATAAAATACCACCTGCGACAGGTGCATTCCAGTCGGCAAACCGGCGAACGTCCGGTTACGAAAGATGAACTGGAAATGATGAAACGCACCAACTCGCCGAGTGCAAAAATGAAATTACAGTTGGCAATAAAAAGAGCACTGCAGTCCAGACCGACCCTTCAGCAGTTCGTTGGGCAGCTGGAAGGTCAGGGAATATCTGTTCTTTTTAACCAGGCCTCGACCGGCTATGTCAGCGGGATCTCCTATCAACTGAATGGTTTGATCACAACAGGACGAAAACTAGGTAATGACTTTAAGTGGACATCTATTCAAAACCGAATCGACTATGAACAAGAACGAGATCGCCAAAGAATTCACGAAACAAACATCCGAGCCCGTGCCGCAGGAGCCGCTGCTGGAGTTAGTACAAAAGACAATCGACGGACTGGGGGAAATTCATCGGTTGACAACCGAAAATATCCACCAGACCAAAAGGGTGGAAAAGATCACCTCTCTTTATATAAAAGAGTTGCAGGGAAATATTCATCAGATAAATCTTCTCACCCTTCAGATAACCGACCAGATGATAAAGCTTATACAGGAAAGAACGAAAACCCACAAGGCCTCGATCTGGCAGCATTACTGGATGGCTATTCTTTCCGGGATTTTGTCGAGCCTTCTCACCAACCTGATAATATGGATGCAGGCATAATTCAGTATAAAAAGAAACGGAAAAAACGAAAGAGGTTTTAGATTCTATAAATATCCCTTGATCGTGCGCTCAATATCATCTATGAAATATTGCTCACTCGATTTCAAAACGATCATGGAACCGGACTTACGGATTTCCAGGATCAAACGGCTATAATGAGACAAGTCTACCGGAGAACGGGCAAATTCCTTCAGAGAACGATGGATGAACCCTACCTTGATTCTTGAAGTAACTTCTGAATTGAAATGTTCTTTCAGAAAGGTTTTCATAAAATCCTTTGCATAAGTTTTCTCACTAACTCATTTGTGGTGTCCTGAATTTGTTCAATAATATCCTCATTGGAGAGACGTAACAGGCAATCTTCAGTTTCATTCGCCAGTTTAAAAAATACGGATCGCAATGCGATTCGGCAACTCAAGAGATAGTGAAACGGACTCAAAGAAAGCGTTGAAATTTGGCCAAGACAGAATGTAAAAATCATTTCGTTCCGTCCATTCAATCAGCGATCGTTTTCATCCCGTCATCAATAGTGCTGCCCCATCATCGGCATAATTCTGGTAAAAATCGCTCAGGCGCTTCGTCTCCAAAAGCGTTCGGCATAAAGCGGCGTCCTGCTGCCGTCATTGTCATTCCTTGCAGGTACCTCCATTTATTCCGTTTCCTTTTGGAGGTCGTCATCGCCTTGAGCAATGGCTCACCACAATTAAACCAATGATTCTGGAAAACATTCTTTTAATTGATTTTCAGGTTGCGGAAATCAAGCTCACCTACAACACCAATGTTAAACCCTCTTTACGACCGAAAGTCAGCAGCTCACGAGATTCCTATGAATTGCTGATGGTTAACTGAGACAAATCGAAACTCGAATTCCAGGAACAATTTAAAGTCATGTACCTGAACCGTGCCAATAAAGTGCTGGGGATACTTGAACCATTTACCGGCGGAGTATCAGGAACTGTGGCATACTCAAAGATTATTTTTGCAGGAGCATTGAAAGCCTGTGCCAGCGGAATATTCGTCTGCCATAATCACCGTTCTGGAAATCTTACCACCAGCCAGGCAGACATTGATTTGACGAGGAAATTAAAGGAAGGGGTCGGTTGCTAGAAATTCAACTGCTCGACCATATCATTCTCACAACAGAAAAATACTTTTCATTTGCAGATGAAGGACTTCTGTAGCTGCGTCCGATAGAATTGACTTAGTTTCAGCATCCGTCGCAAATAATTATCTTTATTATAAGAACGCGTTCTTTAAGCGACTGCAAGGCAGATCATGTATAACCTCAGTGACCAATTCGGTTACCTATGGTTTTGAGGCGTTATAAAAAATTGTATTTGAGCTAGTTACAGACAAGGTTCGAGTCCCAGCGGGGTCACACCCAAATTGGTCCACCTGCCTTCAAATACGAGTTGGGGTGGTCAAGCGTTCAACATGGGAAGACTATCGGTTGATGCAATCAACCCAGCCTCCTCGGATGCAGGTCAATGGAGCTCGAATTAGTAATAAGGCTGGTATGAATTCACAAATGCGCCTGAAAGGCACCCGGGACGTCAACTATTCATTCTAGCAAGAAAGAAGGTTGAGTTAGCGAGAAGAATGGCATCATGTATTCAACGGGCAAAAAGAAATTTCTGGTTAACTATTGTGTTCGAGGACGAGCGTAGGCATCGACGATCAAACTATTCTCAACTTTCTTCAAGTCCCGGTGTAGAGCGTAATATCGCTGGATTTTACTAATCGCCAAGCCGATGTCGCGCAAATCATCTTCAGATCCAAGCAATACATTGTGGGGAACCCAAACAACATTGCCTGAAACGGCCGTTGCATTGGGGCAATGCGGAGTTTCAATTTGAGGCAACGGATACATGCCGAATTCTCTTTCCCGGTAAAATCTTGTGTCATATACCAATGGATATGCTTTATGGGCAGGAATTCCTTCTGCATTCAATGCACTAATAAAGTCCTGTCTTGCTAGCCCACCAAAAGATTCGGGATTGTAGTAAAACATGTACATGTAATTTGGATTAACAGTAACCCTCGTATCTGATTTCCTAATTTTGATACCTTCGATTGAACTCAAGAACGAGTCAAGCAATTTGGCATTCATTTGGCGTCGCCTATTAGCCTCCTCGAGACGACCAAGTTGTGCGATGAGGACTGCCGCCTGAAATTCATTCATGCGGTAATTGCTGCCTAAGGCTAAATGCTGGTAATCGACGTCATTTCTCGGCCGCCCCACGCTGTGCAATAAGTACAGTTTATCAAACAATTTCGTGTCATTGGTGACAAGGGCACCCCCTTCACCGCACGTCATTATTTTTCGATTTTGGAAACTGAAGACACCAATGTCGCCGAACGTACCGACTTTTTGACCCTTCCATTCCGCGCCATGGGCATGTGCGGCATCTTCAATTATCCGTAGGTTGAAACGCTTGGCTATCACTGAGATCTCATCCATGTCACAAACATGTCCTCCAATGTGGACAGGGATGATTGCCCTTGTCTTCCTGTTTATCAGTCGGCGGATCGAAGATGGGTCAATGCAAAATGTATTCGGATCGCAGTCGGCAAAAACCGGAACGAGGTTACTGCAAAGTACGGCGGTTGCGGTGGAAACAAACGTGAATGCCGGAACAATGACCTCGCTGCCGGGTGCAATATCCAAGCCAGACAGCGCTAATTCGATTGCATGTGTACCGTTCGTGACACCAAGGGCATGATGAGCGTCATGATAGTCTGCGAAGAGGGTTTCAAAGGTGGTAACCTTGTTACCTGTTGCCCTCCACCAATTGCAACTCCTGACGACGTCAGTGATAAGCCGTAACTCATTGTCATCGGACATTGGCCATCGGGGGAATGGCTTCGACCTCAACTGAGGCCCCCCTTCCAAAGCGGGAATTTTTTCATCTATCATAAACTGCGTTAAACTATCCTTGAAATAAGACTCTTGAAAGTTCATTTTTTACTCGTTCAACTGACCTCAATATTCACCTCCTTTGAAAAAATTGACGCCACAAGGTCACAATGACACTTTAAATTGGATTCGGAAAACATTTCCCAGTGGTTCGTCGGGCATTCGGTTACCGTTACACCACCTGAGGTAAGCGCGTCCCAAAGACTCTTCCGTCGGGGACGTTCTCTAGTCGCTTCCATATAGTGAATATGAGTGCTTATCCGGGAATTCGGTTTGTGCCGGTCACTTAGCTTTAGGTTGTGCCTTAGATAATTTCTTAACACTGGACCCTCGAGGTCCGCGTCCCTGATCAACTGCGAGTGTTTCTCCACCAGATCGTCCAATTCAAATTCAATCGATGACTCATCAGAAATCAACGCCTCCGGACTCCCATCAACAATTATAAGCTCGGGTCGCAATTCCAGCTCCAGAAGTTTTACAATTTCAAATGCAACCTTGGCCCCCATCGAATATCCGATAACCAAAAATTCAGTTTCGCCTCTTTGGTTCGAAAGAATCCATTCCGCAAAATGCTTTGCCATTGAGGCTATTGAATCGAAAGCAGTTTGGTCATCAAAAAGTCCGGGGTACGCAAAACCGTAGGAATTAAATGCTCTGCACAAACGCTGAGAAAGAGGCTGAAACAGAATTGGACTCCCAAAAATCGGCGGTAAGAAGTAAATGTTCCTTCCCGCATTGGATCGATCTTCATTCAGTATTACAACATTTTGCGCCTTCGATTTAAGAGCCATCCTCGCAATGGTTTGAAGATTATAAATGTCCGGAACGCTGAACGGCATTTTATACTCGCGCCTGAGCAGAGCTTGAAGTCTGATTGCTCTAATGCTGTTGCCTCCAATCGCAAAGAAGTTGTCATTCACATCGATTGACTGTCTTTCCAGCACGGTAGTCCAAGCCATAGCAAGATTCCTTTCAGTGTCATTGCGCGGCAGAACCGCAACGACTCCTGAAGTCGATTGCAACGGAACCGGCAAATAATCCTTGTCGACTTTACCGTTCACTGTCAATGGCATTGAATCCAGGCATTCAAAATGATCCGGGATCATGTAAGAAGGTAGGGTCCGCGTAAGTGACTTTCGAATGTCATCAAGGGCCTTTCTAGTTACCAGGTATGCGACAAGTTTATTTTGTCCATTGGGACTGCTGTGAACGACCACCGAAGCGGATTCGACTCCAGATTGACTTAGCAGCGCTTTTTGAATTTCACCCAACTCAATTCTGTGTCCGCGAATTTTTATTTGGTCGTCATTTCGACCGACAAAAAAAATGTTGCCGTCTTTAAGCCATTTTCCATAGTCACCGGTACGGTAAATTTTTTGCTTATGCAGAAATGGGTCCGGCACAAAACTGGATTGGGTCAGGACTGGATTATTTAAGTAGCCTCTCGCTAATTGAATTCCTCCAATACAGATTTCTCCGAGCACCCCAGTATGACAAGGGATCATTTCAGGTGACAAAATATAGATCCGACAATTTGTACCTGGTCGCCCGAGCGACACTTGTTCGCCGTCGTGGGAAGCAGTCCAGCAGGCAACATCAATGGTCGTTTCCGTGGGACCATAAAGATTGTGAAAACTACTTAATGGAAATAGATGTCTAGCGGCTGCGACGTGGGCCTCCGTTAACTGTTCACCCCCGCATACGATGCGTTTTATGCTTTCAAAATCCTTTACTGTTCCTGTTGCAGTCAATATTTCAAGAAGCGACGGGGCAAGCATTATAGTTGTAATCTTGTGCTTGCGGATCAAAGTAATAAGGTAGTCCGGATCCTTCACCCCGTCTTCTTTTGTTATGACGAGTTTTGATCCAGAAATCAAGGTGGAGAATATTTCAGCAATCGAAGCGTCAAAACCAATTGAGGCCTTATGGAGGACTACATCAGTGGAATCTAAGCCATAAAAGTTTTTCGCCCACGAGACCCGGTTTACAACGCCCGGATTCTCAATCATGACTCCCTTTGGGTTACCTGTAGTCCCCGACGTGTACATCACATACAACAACGCGTCCGGACGTGCGGATGAGGCGAAAGAGGCACTTTCGTAAGGAGTCGATTGGAACCTTGCAAGCAGCGAGTCATCAATAATCAAGGTAATTGACGCATCACTAGTAATAAATTCAATGCGTTCGATCGGATATTTCCGGTCAAGCGGGACGTAGGCAGCGCCGGCTTTCAACACGGCAAGGATTGCTACGATCATCCAATCGGAACGGGTCAGGTAAACGCCGACCAAGTCGCTGTGCGCTACCTTGTGCTGATTAACGATGTAGGCTGCCAGGGAATCCGACCGCCGGGTAAGTTCAAAATAGGTAAGCTCGGTACCTTCAAAAATCAATGCGGTAGAGTTCGGCGTCCTGTTAGCCTGATCCTCAATCAGACTAATAATGGAAACATCTGGCACTGTTAGGGTCGGTCCATCACTGAAATTTTTTAGGAGGGTTCGTTCAGAATCTGTTAAGAAATTAATCAACGAGACACGATCGCGCGAACCATTGACAAAGGCTTCCAAAATATTCTTCAAATGCAAACCCATCCGCTCAATCGTTTGTCGCTGGTACAACTGATCATTGAATTCTATCCGGGCGGTAATACCATCTTGGTTCCGATAAAACTCAAAGGTTAGATCATACTTGCTTGTAACGCGCGCAACCTCCGTCTCCGCCACGCTAATGTCAGCGAAACTGGTAAGTGACTGCATACCTGAGCCAATGTTTTGAAGAACGACCAAAATGTCAAACAAAGGGCTTCTGCTAACGTCTTGATCTAACTTTAATTCTTCAACCAACACATCAAAAGGATAGGCCTGATGACTGAACCCATCCAAGGTTAATTTCTTGACTTTGGCAAGAATACTAATGAATGTATCTTCCTGTTCGATGGTCACTTTGAACGGCAAAGTATTTACATAGAAACCAATCTGGTTTTCAAGTTCCCAATGCTCGCGGCCCGCTACGGGTGTACCTACTGTAATTTGATGTTGTCCACTGTATCTATAAAGAAGCACATAAACCACTGAAAGAAGGCCCATGAAAAGGGTTGAGTCAGTTCCCTTCATCAACTTATCGAACTTGATTGTGAATTTGGTGTCAATGTTCATTAATATGAACTGTCCCCCATATGTCTTGACAGCTGGCCGCGGGAAGTCTGTGGGTATATTTATGACAGAATTTTCGCCTGAAAATTGTCTGTGCCAGTAGTCTCTGTGAAACGCCATGCTGGACAACTGAAGCTGACGCTGCTGCCAAGCCGAAAAATCTTTGTATTGAATTCTGAGTTCCCCGAGCCTCGGCTCCGTTCCGCTGACTTCACAATTGTAAATAACCATTAATTCTCTTACCAGCACCGTCATCGACCATCCGTCGCTAACAATGTGATGCATCACGTAGCCAAGCAGCCACTCGTTATCACTTACGTGGTTTACACTCGCCCGCAGGAGCGGGCCGCGCACTAAATCGAACGGCTCAATGAATTCCTTCGAGACCATTCGTTTTGCCAAATCAAGGCCTTTATCCCGCAAGTCGCGAACAACCAGCTTGAATTGACAAGTTTCGGGGTGCCGGACGCACTGTATTGGGTCGCCATTTTCATCCTGACGAAAAACAGTCCTCAAAATTTCGTGTCTAGCGATCAGGATTTTGAAGGCAGACTCGAGTTTCTTAATATCCAACTTACCTTGAAATAAGTACGAACCAGTCATATTATATGCCGTGTTCCCATACTCGATTTGACTCAACAGCCAAAGGCGTCTTTGCGCGGACGATAAAGGATAGCTTTCCGCCGCTTGAACATTCGGGATCCCGTGCAATTGGTCCCCCTTGTGAACTTGACTCAGAAGGTTTAATAACTCTGCCTTGTTTTCCCTTACTTGGGTCAGCAGCTCTTCGGGCAAGCTTGCTTGATCAAATTTCAGGCGTAAATCCCCCTCAACAACTGAAAGGTGCACGCCCAGACTTCGCAATCGGTTCACTAAATCTTTGACCATCTATATCTTAATCTCATTGTTCGTATGAATGTCATTTTTCAGCCAGGAAATGGCTTCAACCTGCAATGCAACCTTTTTTAGATTATTACATTCAAAAAAATCGGCAAGCTGCATCTCCACGAGAAATTCCTTAGAAATTCGCCTCAAAATGGCCATCGCTTTTAGAGAGTCACCACCCAGTTCAAAAAAACTATCCTCCAACCCAATCGGTGTGAACCCCAGAACATCTTCAGCGATTGATACCAATTTTTTTTCTGTCTCTGTTTGCGGCGGCATGAAATCATTTGCTAATGCTGGCCTCTCGTCCTTCAAGGGAGTGTAGGCGTACGTATCGACCTCGGACGCTGGCCTTGTGCTATTCAATGCAATGTCAACTTCACCAGGAAATTTGGAACGCTCAAATGAGTATGTCGGTAAAGAAATCTTCTGTCTGCCACCATCGAAATTGAATGTCTCCCAATCGATCGGCACACCATGAGACCACAACTCGCCGATGCTTTGGAGGTAGTGGGGTTCTTGCGATTCGATAGAACTGTTCTTCACCAACGTAAAGACCTTTGACGTTCCCGGCCTCCGGTGCTGCTTCACCAAGGCCGCGAGTGAACCTCCTGGACCAACCTCGATGAATATATATTGCTTTCCATTTTTCAACAAGCATTCGATTCCGTCAGAAAATCGAACGGGACTCTTCATATGTTCAATCCAATAGTTTGCATCGAATCGACTATTCTGGATAAATCTGCCCGTTAAATTTGATACAATCGGAATCTCCAGCGGCTTGAACTTAATCTTCCGAACCTCTTCATAGAATTCGGTGGCAATGCCATTCACCATGCTGGAATGGAAAGCTTTCGATGTAGGAAGTAAAGTGCAGGCGATATTTAGAGTCTTGAGAGTGGAGCGCAGAGAGGCCATTGCTTGCGCCTCACCCGAAAGGACGACTTGCCCGGGACTGTTCATTGCAGCCAATGATACTTTCGAGGACAGGAACCCACGCGCGGCGTTTTCATTCACAGCCACTGCCATCATTTCGCCAGACTCCATTTGGTCCATAAGTTCTGCACGCCGCAAAACAAGCCTTAGGCCCTCTTCGAAGCTTAATGCCCCCCCTATGCAGGCTGCAACATATTCCCCCAAGCTGTGGCCAATGAGTACCGAGGGCTGAATGCCGATCGACCTTAACAGCTGAGCCAGACACCATTCGAAGAGAAATACCAATGGCTGGGTAAACTTTGTTTGGTTTAGTTGGCTCTGATCCACATGGTCTCCGAACAAAACGTTCCTAATCGCCGGGAAGCTTCTCTCAATGATCGAAAGGCCTCTGTTCATCTCGGCACGAAACACAGGCTCAGTCTCGTACAAAGTTTTTCCCATATTGACAAACTGGGAACCTTGACCTGGAAACATAAAGACAACCTGAGGGCTAGAGTCAAATGTTTTCGAACGACTCGAGACTTCTGATGCAGTCAGCCGGTCGCATAGGTTCTCAATGGAATCAAACACAATGAAATCCCGAACTGGAAAGAATTGTCGACCAACCTGCATTGTATAGGCGATATCTGCAGGATTTAGTTCTGTATTTTCCATTGCAAACCTTTTGAAGTCATTTTTGAATCGACGCAATGCTGCTTCGCTCTTTGCCGACAAGAGCAACAACGAATGACTTCTTGGGCCTGCGCCAAGAGTGGGCGTAATAGATTCCTCAAGGACAGCATGCACATTTGTTCCGCCAATTCCCAAGGAATTAACGCCAGCCCGTAACAGGTGACCCTTCGTCCTTTGCCATGAACGGGTTTCCGTGTTCACAAAAAACGGCCCTCCGTCAAAATCAATTTCAGGGTTTGGTTTCTTGAAATGTAGGCTGGGCAAAAGAATTTTATACTTGAGACATAAGGCTGTTTTTATCAAACCGGCTATGCCGGCAGCCACGTTCGCGTGACCCAAGTTGGATTTGACTGATCCAATTGCACAGGATTTGCTCCCTTTCACTCCGAACGCTTCATTCAGCGCCCGGATTTCTACAGGATCTCCAAGTCTAGTTCCAGTACCGTGCGCTTCTACATAGCTTACCGAAGCCGGTGATATGTCTGCCAGTTTATATGCCATCCGGACACAGTCCGATTGACCCCTTACGCTCGGTGCGGTGAATCCAATTTTAGAATTTCCATCATTATTAACTGCGGAGGATTTTATAACAGCGTAAATATGATCCCTGTCCTTAACGGCACTTGAAAGGCGCTTAAGGGCCACAATACCTATTCCTTCCCCTTTTGCGGTACCCGTCGCTTCGGAATCAAAGGGTCGGCAATATCCATCACGAGACAACACCATCCCCTCCTGATAAAAGTAACCCCTCTGTCTCATACTGCTGACAAAAACACCCCCTGCCAGCGCAATTGAACATTCGTGAGTCAATAAACTCTTGCACGCAAGATGGACCGCAGCCAAAGACGTTGAACAGGCCGTATCAACGAAATAGGAAGGTCCCCTTAAATTAAGCTTGTATGAAACTAAAGTATTGCAAAAAATTTGGCTTGCGAGCTGACTGGCATAAAACGGATCTAATGTCGATTTATGTACCCTCTCATGGACATAGATTTTCCAAGAGTTATTTTCAGATGACCCGACGAACAGGCCGATCTTTTTTGAATCGGCCTGTGAGGCACACCCTGCATCCTCCATTGCGGCCCAGCAATGTTGGTGCATAAGGCGCGTCTGTGGGTCCATCAATGACGCTTCTTCCGGTGTGTATCCGAAGAAAGAATTATCAAAGAACTCCTTTCCCTCCAGAATGCCCATCCGTTTAATATAAGTTGGTCTCATAGCATCCTCCGGGGACACTCCAGATTCGACCAACTCCCCTTGTGAGTAAGTCCTGATTAATTCCTTGCCTGCAGCCAGGTTCTGCCAAAACTCCCGATAGTCGGTGCATCCCGGGAATTCGCACGAAATTCCGACAATTGCAATCTCCAGCCCTGTATTGTTGTCTTCTGCGGACATCGTATTAGTCGTCATTAAATTTTTTCAAAACAGCCATCACTTCATTAGGGTGAACTTCATCGTCCGTGTCGCGTCCAACTCCACTAACGAAAATCATTAGGTCCCTGATAGTAGGATATTGAAAGAGCATCGGAACCGTAATCTCTTTTGCCAATGTGTTGCTTAGTTCTTTTGCCAGTCGAATTATTTTAATAGAATTTCCCCCCAGTTCAAAGAAATTGTCAGTGACCCCAACCTTTTCCTTTCCGAGCACCTTCCTCCATATTGAAACAAGCTGCCTTTCAAGATCGTCGCTAGCCTCAGCATATCGAGTAGAATAGTCAGCGGTTGATGTGGCTGGATTTGGCAAACGCTTTTTGTCGACCTTACCGCTTGTTGTCAGTGGCAGCCTTTCCATCGGGATAAAATGACTCGGTATCATATATTGGGGCAGGCGCTCACGCAAGAATTCACTCAACTCGGATGAGACAATCCTCGCATCCGTGACATAATAGGCAACGAGATCCCGGTCCCCATCAGCTACCACAGTACCTGTGACGACCACGTCATGAACACCAGGATATTCCCGAATGGAGGATTCAACCTCCTTAAGTTCAATTCTAAATCCACGGATCTTTACCTGATCATCGATCCTTCCCAAGTACTCAATCGTTCCATTGGCCATCCATCTCCCCAAATCGCCTGTTTTGTACATTTTGGCATTATCAACAAAAGGGTTATTCACAAACCTGGTTGCCGTCAGCTCGGGCAAGTTCAAATAGCCACGCGCGATCCCTCCGGAAATACAAATCTCGCCCGGCGCGTTGACTGGCTCTATCCGGTCACCATCCCCGAGAATATAAATTCCCGTATTCCAAATAGGTGTCCCTATTGACACTTTATCGCCAGGGTGAACTCGACAATGGGTTACATCAATGGAGGCTTCCGTTGGACCATAGAGATTAAAAATGGGAACCTTGGTAGCCATAAACCAACGATCGGCAACGTCGTCAGCAAGCTGTTCCCCGCTACAAATTAGGCGCTTCAATGATTGAAGTTTCTCAAATTCTGCAGGGGAATCATTAAAAAAAGTTAGAAAGGCCTTCAGCATGCTCGGCACAAAGTGGACGCACGTTATGCGCTCCAAGCGTATTAATTCCATCAGGCGATCCGGTCGTGCAACCTCCTGTTTGGGGCAATAAACCTCCTTTGCCCCCCAGCACAGAGGCATCAGTAATTCCCAAATGGAGACATCAAAGGTGTAATTTGTCTTTTGGAGGATGACGTCGTCGGGACCGAATTGATACGCGTGCCACATCCATTCAAGCCGATTCACTAGACCACGGTGCTCAAGCATGCATCCTTTTGGGTTTCCTGTCGAGCCCGACGTGTAAATTATGCATGCCAAACTTTCAGGCATAGCGAGTGAGGCAATCGGATCAGGCGGCTGAGTTGCTATTGCACGATAGTCAAATTGACGCTTCGACTTATACTGTCTATCAAGTGTCAATTTGGATTTATTGATCGTCAGCAAAGCGTCGAATCTAAATCGCGTAAGTTCGTTTTCAATTGAATGGATTTTGTCGCTGCACGTAACGTCGACAATTCCGGCTTCTCCGATCAAGTCAGTCAAATACGATTTTGAAATGAAAAGTTCTTGGGACCAATCCGTCTTCGTGCGAAAACTCCCGTTTGAATTGTTCCGTTTGAATTCAGCCAAACTCGACACGAGGAACTCACGTTTGTCCTCGTCCAGCAAATCGCCCAAGAACACCAATCCGGTATTCTTAAGCTTATCGATCGATTTCTTCAGAGAATCGCGAAAGTAATTGTGACCCTCAAAGCAATGGACCACACTGTTGAAAATTACCAGATCGAAATCCTGTTCGGCAATTTCATCAACCTTGTCGGCGGACGCACAGATCAAAGTGACATTTCTTATGCCATTTTGAAACAACCTCTCTCGCGTTCCCTGCAATATTGATTCTGAAAAGTCGATCCCAACATATTTTCCGACATGAGGAGCAATTTCAAGGATTGTCAGGCCCGATGAACACCCAATCTCAAGCACTTTCATACCCGGCCGAAGAACGGGTTTCAATTTAAATAGGGTATTGTGCCGATATTCTGCCATCTCATCCTCTGTCAGCGCCGATCCTGTGTAACTACTCTTCCAGCCGCCACCCTCGATTATGTCCGCCGCTGTGTTACCCACGTATTCCCAGACTTCACGGCGCATTAATTGATTTTCACCTTCCCCTTTTTCACTATAAACGTCATTACTGTCAATACATATCAGATGGCGGACCCCCACAACCTGCCATTGAAGGCGATTGGCTAAATACATGAAACTTCTTTCAGTGATAAGGACATCAATCGCAGCATCATCGAGCATGTATTTAATGCGCGACTCCGGGAATTCACTGTCCAACGGAACATACGCACACCCCGCTTTCATCACAGCAAGAATAGCAATCGAAAGGTTCACGCTTGGACTCAACAGAAGCCCCACTCTCATTTCACGACTTACTTGCAATTTGTTTATCAAGAAGTTAGCAAGCCGATTGGACTCCTTTGAAAGAGACGCAAAGGTTGTCTTGGAAGTGCTATCAACAACGGCGATGGAGTTCGGCTTCAGTGTCACTTGCTCATCAAACAGGTCAACCAGTGTATCATGTGAGCGGAAAACATGAGCGGTGTCATTGAAGCGACGGAGGATCAAATCCCGTTCTGCCGGCAACATGTACTGTATATCCTTAAGTGAGGTCTTGCCATTGTCGAGAAGAGACCGCAATAGCTCCACAAGATGATCTGCCAACAACTCGGCTGCCGACTTCGTCACGATGTCCGAGTTATATTCAACTGTGGCCAGAATTTGGTTACCAGCCTCCTGAAATTCGAATCTGTAATCAAAGAGGCTGACAAGTCGTTGAATTTCCCGATACGGTTCTACTGTCAGATCGTCGAATCTTGGAGAGAACGTCGCACCCAAATCCGCGTTTTGCAATACCACCATTATATTGAACAGGACCTGACGGCTCCGGTCCCAGCGTGGATTCAACGATTCAACCAATTCATCAAATGGAAACGCCTGGTGGTCATAGGCTTCCATGGTAACGACTTTCACACGTTCAAGAAGTTGTGCGAATGTGTCATTCTCGTCAAATCGGGTTCTTAGAGCAAGTGTGTTAACGTAAAACCCTATCTGACCGTCCAAGTCCGCATGTTCTCTCCCTGCTATTGGACTGCCGACTGTAATATCGACCTGGCTCGTATGTTTGTATAAAAGAGCTTTCACCAAGGCAAGTAGCCCCATGAACAAAGTGGCCCCCGCTTGCTTGGTAAAAGTTTTCAATTTTTCCGTCAGGTCAGAATCGATAGTCTTGACGTGCAACCTTCCGTTGTATGTCTTAATCAATGGCCGACGGTTTTCGGTAGGCATTTCCAAAACTGGCAATTCGCCCTGAAATTGCTTCAACCAATATGCTTTGTGATTCGCTATCCACTCGCTATTCAATTGCCCTTGTTGCCAAGCGGCGTAATCTTTATAATGCACTCTCAGGGGTTCGATGTCATCATTCGTACCACTGATGGAAAAATGATAGAACTTCAGTAACTCGGAGATAAGTATCTCCATCGACCAGCCATCGCTAATGATATGGTGAATTACAAATAAAAAGACCCAACGTCGTTCCTCAATTTGAAAGAGAGTAGCCCGCATCAATGGACCTTTCTTTAGATCAAATTCCTTACCGCCTTCTTCTTGAACGGATTTTCGAACTAGTTCATCTTGGTTAGGCTTATTTCTTAAATCCCGAAATTCGATTTGGAATTCAGACTCCTGTGGGCTCCGTATGAACTGTTTGACATCGCCACGTTCATTTTCATTGAAAACAGTCCGGAGTATCTCATGGCGATGAATTAATCTATTAAAGGAACTACTTAGTGCCTTTGTATCCAATCGACCAGTAAAAACATAACACACAGGTATGTTGTATGCAGCGTTTCCGCCCTCAAACTGGCTCAATATCCACAGCCGTCGTTGAGCTGATGAGAGAACGTAACCGGATTGCTTTGGGGCCCTGGGAATCTCATCGTAGGTCAAAACCGGGTTTCCTTTTAAATACTGAATCAGTAACTCCTTGTTACTTTTTATCCGTCCAAGGAGTTCAGGTTCGATTTTCCCTTTGGGGAACTTTACAATTAGTTCACCATCATTCACACTCAAATGAATTCGGTGATTTCTTAACTCGGACAGTAATGCCTGCATCAGAATCGTGTTTATAGTTTCAAAGTCTCGAGGTCTTTGTCATTCTCCTTTAGGTCGCTTTGATATATCCAGATGTCGTTGGCTATTTTCGTGGCAAGGTTTCCAAGAATCGGCTCATGAAATAGCTGCTCTATCCCAAGCTTCACGCCAAATTCACGATGCACGTGACTGGCAAGTCTGGTAATCTTAAGGCTATGACCGCCGAGGTCGAAGAAGTTATCGGTGGCGCCTACGTTATCTATGCCCAAGACTTCTTGCCATATGAGGGCCAGACGCCGTTCGATATCGTTCCGCGGCGGAACGTACCCACGCTCATGTCCCAGTACCGTCCCTTTCATCTCGGCAAGGCGGCTCCGGTCCATCTTTCCTGAGCTCGTCAGTGGCATATCTACTAGCTGAATATAGCGCGATGGGATCATATATTCAGGAACACGCTCGCTCAGGTAAGCCCTTAGCGTTGTTCCCTCCAGTGCCTTCTCTCCCAGAAGGTAAGCTGTCAACACCTTATCTGAACTGCCATCCGCCTCCGCCACCACGGCTGCCGTTGTTATCGCGTCATGCTCCTGTAATATGTTCTCTATCTCCCCAAGTTCTACGCGGTATCCACGTATCTTCACCTGATTGTCGCTCCGTCCCTCAAACACAAGCTTGCCTTCTTCATCCCATCGGCCTAGGTCGCCCGTCTTGTAAATTCTCTCTTCGATAAGGGGGTGGCTCACAAAATTTCGATCTGTAAGCTCAACGTTGTTCAAATAACCTCTCGACAGGCCTGCACCCCCCACGCAAATCTCTCCAACAGCCCCTTTTGGGGTCATTTGACCGTCCCTACTCATTATATATATGGTGCTGTTATTGATCGGCCGCCCCAAAGGGATTTCGCCTTCAATTTCTTCAAGGGAATGGGTCGCCGAAAAAGTGGTGTTTTCCGTCGGGCCATACCCGTTAACCACCTTCAATTCCGGATGATGTTTCTTCAATCGTCTCATGTGCTGGGGCGAAAGCCTGTCACCCCCCGCTATCAAAATCTTCAAGTCCGTAAACAAGTTTATGTCGGAGTCTACCAACTGGTTGAGCCAACCGCTGGTAAACCACATCATATCTACTTTCCTCTTTTGGATCTCTTTGCCGAGAAGAACCGTGTCCAGTAAGACTTCCCTTGAACATAGTGCTAGCCGCCCCCCGTTCAGCAACATGCTCCAGTACTCAAACGTTGTCGCATCAAAAGATACCGAACCGGTTGACAACAAGGTCATACCCGTCTTCATCGGTACATAGTCTGAAGACTGCACAAGTCGGACTATCCCTCGATGATCGATCATCACTCCTTTTGGAACGCCCATCGAACCGGATGTATACATCACATAGGCCAGATCGGTTGGTCCTATTTTGATTTTACTATCCTCAACATATCCGGAGAGATCATTTAACTGGATATCCACTGCGATTATCTTCCCGTTGTAATAATCGAGATCGAAAATGCGATGTGACTCCGTTATTAACACCCCGATTTCCGTGTCCGACATGATCAGTTCCTTACGTGCCCTGGGATATTCCGGGTCAATGGGTACATAGGCAGCCCCGGCTTTCAGTATCCCCAGGATGCATACGATCATCTTCTCCGAACGCGACACCATCAGACCCACAAGGTCCTCCTGACGGACTCCATATTCCTTGCG
>JBGALO010000023.1:0-26973 GCA_044223825.1 Cyclobacteriaceae bacterium
GGTTGGATATTCGACCGGAACAATTTCAGAATAAGTCGACTCGGTCATGTTTAACATATTATAGTCCCGGATCCCCGTTGCATCGATCTGCCAATAGGAAATATTTTTTCCGTCAGGGCTCCATTGGAATCCGTCACGGCAGTTCAGTTCTTCTTCATAGACCCAATCGAATGTGCCGTTGATCAGCTTGCGATTGCCATCAGTCGTTAACGCTTTCATTTCTCCTGATACCAGATTTTCCACGTACAGGTTTTGATTGCTGACATAGGCAACACGCGTTCCATCGGGTGAGAATTTTGCGAACATAAGTGATGATTCAGGAAGGGTAGCGCCCAACTGTCTTAGTGTTTTGGATTTCAAATCAAGGGCCCAGTAGTCGCCTCGCGAATCCAGGCGCCACACCCTTTTGGTGTTTGTATAAATCAATACTTTCTGTTGATCACCGGAGAAAAAGAAATTGCGTACTGCTAACGGCCCGTTCTTGCCTTTGGGCGTAAGGTCCGTTTTGGAAATGAATGTCGATTTGGTGTTTCCGGGAAGGGTGTATTGAATAACCTCGTTGTCTTCCAGCCGATAATAGGAATTGCCGTCAGGAGACCATTTGATTGCCTGGGCACCGGCAAACAAGGCAGTGAATGTAAAAATGAACAATAATGACGCGTGTTTTCTTTTGCTTAGGTAGACCATGCCGTTAGAAAATTTGGTGTTGGAGTCTCAAAGTTACCATTGTGCTTGAGATTTTAGCGCACAGGGGCCATGTGAACTATTAACCGTACCTTTGCCGACTATTTAAAAATCTTTAATGAAATCTTTTGAGTCCCTGGGCTTGTCCTCAGGATTGGTCCAGTCGGTACAATTACTCGGCTTTGAAACCCCCACACCCATTCAGGAAAAAGCCATTCCTGTTCTTTTGAATGGCGGTCGCGATTTTGTCGGATTAGCGCAAACTGGTACAGGAAAAACCGCGGCATTTGGCCTCCCGCTATTGGGCCTGATTGATGAAAAGAGCCGAGATACCCAAGCGCTTGTGCTTGCGCCCACCCGGGAGTTGGGCCTTCAGATCACCAACGACCTGGAAACATTCACCGAAAAATACAAATCCTTCAACATTGTAGCGGTGTACGGAGGAGCAAGCATCAGTGAGCAAATCAGAAAGGTTAAGAAGGGTGCACAAATTATTGTGGCCACGCCGGGTCGACTCATCGATCTTATTGACAGAAGGGCGATCAACCTCAGTACGGTTAGATACGTCGTTCTTGATGAAGCCGACGAAATGCTGAACATGGGTTTCAAGGAAGATCTTGATAAGATCCTATCGTATACGCCGCAGGAAAAGAAGACATGGCTGTTTTCCGCCACCATGCCGCGCGAGGTACGTGCGATCATGAAGAATTATATGGAAGACCCGTTCGAGCTAACGGTCGGTGAGCAGCACGTCGGAAATGTCAATATTGAACATTGCTACGTGACAGTCCAGGAGCGTGATAAGTATTTGGTTTTAAAGAGAATCCTGGATTTTACTCCAGACATATTTGGATTGATTTTTTGCCGCACGAGGATCGACACACAACGCATTGCTGAAATGCTGATGAAGGATGGCTACAATGCTGATTCACTTCACGGCGACCTTACACAGCAACAGCGGGATCGCGTGATGATGAAGTTCAGACAAAGGACGCTTCAAATACTTGTTGCTACCGACGTTGCCGCGAGGGGTATCGATGTTGAGGATATTACACATGTCATTCACCTCAACATGCCGGACGAAATGGAATTCTATACTCACCGCAGTGGCCGTACCGCCAGGGCAGGCAAGAAGGGTATTTCGATAGCACTTGTGAGCCGGAATGAGATGGGCAGACTCAGGCAAATCGAGAAGACCATGAAGACGTCTATCAAGAAAATGCATGTGCCGACGGGTGCAGAAGTTTGTCAGAAGCAGTTGCTGGGATTTATGCATAAAGTCCGCGAGGTAAAAGTAAATGATGCTGAGATCTCCGAATTCCTTCCTGCTGTATATGAAGAATTGAATGAACTGACCAAGCAAGATCTGATTAAACGATTTGTCTCAATTGAATTCAATCGCTTCCTGGATTATTATCGCAACGCACCTGATCTCAATGTGGACGGAAAGCGTGGTGAAAGCGAGGGCAGGGGTTATGGCGGAACTCGATTCTTTATTAATCTTGGTAAGATGGACAACATCGACAAGTCGAAGATGCTCGAACTGATCGATGAATTTACCGGCCTCGAGAAGAAAGACATTGGTCACATCGATTTGAAGGGTGCCTATTCCTTTTTTGAGGTAGACAAAGCGCTCATAGACAAAGTTCTCAAGGGCTTTGTCGGTGCTGAATACCAGGGACGCCAGGTTCGCGTCGAGATCACTGAATCAAAACCTGCAGCGAAAAAAGGTAGGGATCGCGATGAAGGTGAAAACCGCAGGCCTGATTCACGCAGTGGAGATCGCGACCGCAATAGCCGCAAGCATGACGGTGGCAGAGGTTTCGGAAAGAAACCCTACGAACACAAGAAGTTTGGTGGTGACAGGAAAAACGACCGCTTCAGGAGGAGGAAGTAGTTTGTTGGTCGTTAATAGAGAATAGTTAATAGTAAGTGCATCCCAAAACGGATAACTGATAACTATTAACCGATAACAATTAACTGATAACTATTAACCATTAACTCTATTAACACTCCTCCGCTCAGTCGGAAATATCCCAAAGCTCAGCATCTCAGTGTGACGGATGATATCAATATCAACAAGGGTCAGAATATCTTTTCGCGTAAGCTCTTTAAAAAGTTCGTGTAGGCTATTGACGGGCTTCTTGTTGAAACTTACAATAATATCTCCCTCCTTAATTTGAGATCGACCCGCAGGCGAATCCGGCTCGATGTGCGTTACAAATAATCCTTTCTGGTTAGGCAGGTGATAGTGGCGGATGATTTTAGGGTTGACCGCCACTTCCTGCAACATGAATCCAAGCCACGCTTTGAATACCTTGCCCGTGGTGATGAGTTGATTTGCAATTTCCTTAGCTGTATTGATGTCAACGGAGAAGCTGATGGCCTGCGCGCCACTGATAATGGCCGTATTGACGCCAACAACTTCGGCGTCGGTCGTGATCATTGGGCCCCCAGAGTTGCCGGGATTTAATGCCGCGTCCGATTGAATGACATTATCGACAATCATTCCTGATTGCGTGCGCATGGAGCGGCCAAGGGCGCTCACGACACCTGTCGTTACCGTATGTTGGTATCCCAACGGATTTCCAATAGCAATGACGAACTGCCCGATTTGCAACGCGGTACTATCTCCCAAACGAGCGACAGAGTATCCGTCTGCATAAATTTTTAGAATTGCCAGATCGGTGTCGGGATCTCTCCCCACAAGTGTTGCCTCGATCTCATTCTCATTAAGAAGTGATACCATGATCTTCTCAGCGCTCTGCACGACATGGTTGTTTGTAAAGATCAAGCCGTCGGAGGAGAAGATAAATCCCGAACCTGAGCCTGCAGGCTTTAATTTTCCACTTACGGTTTTGTAAACATCGATTTTGACCACTGCATTTTTTACCGAGTTTACCGCAGAGATGATCATTTGTGAAAAAGCATCCATTTTGAAAGTTTTGTCCACATTGTCAAAATCCTTTCCAAAACGTCGAACATGAAAAATTGGCTTGAATTCAACACCGGCGGTTGCTATTCGGGTTGTATAAAGTCTTAATTTTTGTAATTTTTCACGCGATTAATTGGCTGCGCATGGCAAAACTGAAGAATATAATCAAACAGCTTTCTGAGAAGGATTATAATGCCATTTATGACTCGTTAATTAACGGAAATGCCGAAAAGTCAGCATACCTGCTGAAGGCTATGCGTGAAAGGCAGCTCTCCGAAAACAAAGTCATGGTTGAGCTGGAGATCAACGCGAACGCATATTATACAATGCGATCGAGGTTGAGTCAGAAAATTGAGGAATACCTTGTGCAACAAATGGAAAGTCCGCGGACGGACTTGCTTCGGAAGGTCGCCAACATCAACGAGGTGTTCTTCACAAAGAAGAAAACCATTGCGATCGCTATGCTCCGGAAACTCGAGAAGGAGCTGATTGATGCAGACCTTGTGGGAGAACTGCCCACGATCTATAAACTTCTGAAGAAGTTGCATATAAATTCCCCGGATTTCTTTCAGTTTTCACAGCAATACAACAAACATGTTGCGTACATGCTCGCAGTTGATAAGGCTGAGGATGTACTGGCGGATTATTTCAAGAAGTACGGCAATTATTTTCTGACCGGCGACGAAACAGAAAAATTAAGCCTTGACCTCCTTACAAAGGAGATGTATAACATTGCCAACTTGTATGAATCCCATCGGTTGTATGTGTACAAATGTTGCGCGGTTATTTTTCATCGATTGTTTGTTGATAAGGAGGAGAACTTGCAACAGGACGAGGAATCCATTGAGGACATTTTCAAGCGCGTACAAGAGATTTTTGAAACCTACACGCTAGATCCCGTTTACTATCATCTCAACCTGCTTTTCGAATTTCTAAAGCTTGAATACTACAATCACTATAAGGTGTACAAGCAGGCGGAGCGATATTTTGAAGAGGTGAACGATGCTGCATCAAACCTGTTGATCAACTATCCTTATTATACGTTCGCGGTGCAATTCCTGATTTCGAAGTTCGAAAGGGCTTTGCGCCTCGGTACAGAGGGTGAGTTATATGCCGAGCAAGAAGAATTGTTTGCTGATTTTGAACCGGATCCAAACAACGTTCCGCAACACGTTATTTATACTGTGTACAGGGCACTGTGCAGTTACTATACCGGTCGCTATGATGAGACTGCGAAATTGCTCAACACACTTATTAATGATGTGAGCCTGAAGAAATATCCCCAGGCACAAATGGAGATCAAAGCATTGCTCTGCCTGCAATATTGTTTGTTGAAAGACATTGAACTATACAACCAGTTATCCAACAGTGTGCAGCGTAACATCAGGATGATCGGCAAGGATGCCTGTGAAAACGTGCTCACATTCCTGAAGATTCTGAAGATCGCGGTGAGTGAGGCAAAAAAAGAAAAGCATAAGAAAATCTCCGCCCTGATCCCCAAATTCAAGTCTATGTCTGTGAACTACTTCGCACCGACCTACTTCATTCGCATGGATGATAAGTTTGTCGAGCGGCTTATCGCACTTGAGATACAAGGCGGAAATCCGGATGCAGACGAGTGATCAATTTAGAAATTTGTGGATTGGTTTTCGCTAACAACCTTCGAAATCAATTAAGACTGATGAATGTTGAGTAGCGAATTTTGAAGTGCGCTTCGAACGAGAATTACACAATAGTCACTGTTGCCAAACCTGCCAAAGGCCAAGTGCCAATAGCCAACGACTATTCATTAAATTGACAAGCTCAACAAGCTCTCATGTGTAAGCGGCTTGTTTAAGTACAGCTTAACGTTCAGGTATTTCTTCGAGCGGTTAAAATCCTGTGGGTTGATTGAGGAAGTGAGCATCACGATCTTACACTTCTTTTTCGTAGAGCCCGAAAGTTTTTCAAATTCATCGAGGAACTGAAAGCCATCCATCAGCGGCATGTCGATATCCAGGAAAATCACGTCCGGCAGCACCTTGTCAGCGAGATCCAGCTTCTCCATGTTGCGGAGAAATTCGATCGCACTTTTGGCGCCGGTGTGGACGTAAATATGCTCGGTCATTGATGCCGATTCAATCATTTTCTGATTGATGAGATTGTCGATCTCGTTATCATCAATCAGCATGACAGAACGGTATTTTTTTGCTTGCATACGCCTCTTTTGGTGCCCTAAAGTAAGTTCTTGCCTGTGAATTACAAACAGCGCAAATTTATTATTTGCCGCTTATCCCGGCATCGTTATAAAATCTAATAATTTAATCAGATGTCAAACTTGATTCCCTGCGCGAGAGGCAAATTGTTACCGTAGTTGATGGTATTTGTCTGCCGGCGCATGTAAACTTTCCATGCGTCAGATCCGGATTCTCGTCCTCCTCCGGTTTCTTTTTCACCACCGAACGCTCCGCCGATCTCAGCACCCGATGTGCCAATGTTGACGTTTGCGATACCGCAATCACTTCCACTTTGCGAAAGAAATCGTTCCATCTCCTGCATGTGTGTAGTCATGATTGATGAGGACAATCCCTGGCGCACACCGTTTTGATAAGCGATCGCTTCTTCAATTTTTTTGTACTTGATCAGGTACAGGATCGGTGCAAACGTTTCTTGCTGAACGATCGAAAATGTATTCTTGACTTCGGCGATCGCGGGCTTGACATAGCACCCTGATTCAAACCCTGCACCTTTTAATACGCCACCTTCCACGACGAACTTACCTCCCTCTTTTTCAATTTCTTTGAGGGCTTTCAGATATGATTTCACAGCGAGTTCATCAATGAGCGGTCCAACATGATTCTTCGCGTCCAGGGGATTGCCGATGTTCAACTGCGCGTACGCTTTCTTCAGCTTGTTCTTTATTTTATCATAAACTTTTTCGTGGACGATCAAACGGCGAGTTGTGGTACACCGTTGACCTGCGGTGCCAACCGCTCCGAACACTGCACCCCTGATCGCAATGTCGAGGTCCGCATGTTCTGAAATAATAATGGCGTTGTTTCCCCCAAGTTCAAGCAACGGTCTTCCTAATCTTTCACTGACTGTTCGGGCAACGGCTTTTCCCATCCGGGTTGATCCAGTCGCCGACACAAGCGGAATATTTTCCGACGCTGCGAGCCATTGGCCGATGCGATAGTCACCGTTTACAAGACATGATACACCTTCGGGAACTTTATTCTCTGCAAATACGCGCGCAACGATTTGCTGGCAAGCTACGCTACACAAAGGTGTTTTTTCCGACGGCTTCCAGATACAAGTGTCGCCGCAGACCCAGGCGAGCATGGAGTTCCACGACCATACTGCAACTGGAAAATTGAATGCTGAGATAATCCCCACAACACCCAATGGATGATATTGTTCATACATGCGGTGAGATGGTCTTTCGGATGGCATCGTGAGTCCATAAAGTTGACGTGAGAGCCCGACAGCAAAGTCACAGATGTCGATCATTTCCTGCACTTCGCCCAAGCCCTCCTGATAAGACTTGCCCATTTCATATGAAACCAGTTTTCCCAGCGGCTCTTTGTATTTCCGAAGTGCCTCACCGATTTGCCGAACAATTTCGCCGCGACGTGGTGCGGGAATCAGACGCCATTCGTGGAAAGCTTTTCGTGATGTCTCCACCACTTTGTCGAACGATTTCTGATTTGCAGTTTGGACCTTTGCGATAAGGGCTCCGTCCACCGGCGAGTAGGAGGAGAGAACAGGTCCGTTTGTCTTGATCCATTTTGTTCCTGTAGAAACGCCAGCATTGACGGGCTTGATTCCGAGCGAATTCAAAACTGCTTTCAAATCCGATTTTTCCATATGTAAATGTGTTTTTGGGGCCTTCTTAAAAAATTTCGAAGGCAAAGCTAATTAAATGCACGAAAGTGCTTCCCAGAAAAAATTGACTAGGGGATGAATTGCGTCTGAATGTTTGGATTCTCAAAAAGGCTACCACTCAACAGCGTAAACACCCTTTTCGCCCGATTTATAAACACCTTCAATGAGAATGCCTCCAGTCTTATATGACAATATCCGATTGAGGTCCGCAACGTTGTCAACAGGAACTTTGTCGATGTGCGTGATGATGAAATCTTCCTTCATTCCTGATCTTTTCCATTTTCCTGTCTCCATGATCCTGACCCAAGCGCCTCCGTCAAGATCCCGCTTGGTAAGTTCCGAATAGGTCATGTCTTCAAACGTGGCGCCGTCGATAAGATAATTTACCTCTGGCTTCGATACTGACTCGCGGCCTTCATAATTCTTAAGGGTCGTCTTCACTGACTTTTCTTTGCCTTGCCTGCGATACGTCACGTTGACGGTATGACCAGGTCTGTGACGGGCAACAAGTTCCTGCAATTCGGAAACTGTGGCTACGGTATGTCCGTCGATTGCCGTGATGACGTCATTTTGTTCAATGCCAACCTGCTCAGCTGCGCTGCCTTCATTTACACGGACTACGTACACGCCCTGCATTACATCAAGATTCTTTCCCCTTTGTCTGGCTACTGCGACATCTTCGATATTAACACCGAGAAGGCCTCGTTGCACCGCGCCAAATTCAAGGAGATCATCCATGACTTTCTTCACAAGATTTACGGGGATCGCAAAAGAATAGCCGGCATACGATCCGGTCGACGTCGCGATGGCAGAGTTAATTCCGACCAGCTCACCTTTGAGGTTGACAAGCGCCCCACCACTATTTCCTGGATTCACCGCAGCGTCAGTTTGAATAAATGATTCCACCTGGAGATTGCTTTTATCCTGAAGGATATGAATGTTTCTCGCTTTTGCACTCACGATCCCGGCGGTAACAGTGGAGTTGAGATCGAATGGATTGCCGATGGCAAGAACCCATTGACCGGGCATCACCGCATCAGAATTGCCATAAGCAACAAAGGGCAGATTTTTGGCCTTTATTTTTAGCAGTGCGAGGTCCGTGCTTGGGTCTCTGCCAATCACTTTTGCGTAGAAGCGCTGATTGTCATTCAATGTCACTTCGATGCTTGTCGCAGATTCGATCACATGGAAATTTGTTACGATGTAACCATCATCGGAAATAATAGCGCCGGAACCTGAGGAGTGAAATTCCCTTCCATAAGCAAGATCCAACGGATTCAAACTAAAATCTCCGGGACCGTAGGTAGTACTTATATGTACGACAGCCGGTGTTATCATCTTTGCCGCGTACTCGAAATTCGGAAGTATGGCAGCCATCCTGGACGAATCCGGTGTCATTTTCGCAAACGACAAATTTTGCCTCGTCTCTATTGAACTGTAGTTTGGAATACCTTCCAGATAGCGGAGTGTAAGAACAGCGCCCGTCACCGCGCCAATGAAAGATGCAACCACTACCACCAGGATTATCAGAAACCGCCTCATGCCTTTTTAAGGTTGGAAGTTAAAATTACGCTATTCCGCTGACTGGGCGACAAAACAAGGGGAAAAGATGAGATGTTGTGGACGGATCCTGGTTTTACCTGGACGAAACAGTTTGTATTAGTAGGGGATTCTGGATTCTAGATTCTGGCTTGCCCGACGAAGTCTCTGCGTAGTCGGGGATTCTGGCTTGCCACGATAAGCAGCCTCTGCGTAGTCGGGGATTCTGAGAATGTGGTTGCTGGGTACTGGATTCCAGGTTCTGAGGCAACAAAAAAAAGGGCGCCCGTTTCCGGAACGCCCTCACCTAACCCCAACCCAAACTTAGTTGACCTTGATGGTCGTCTTTAACGCTTTCTTTTCGTCTTTCGGAATGGTCAGTTCAAGGATGCCATTGTTGTATTTGGCATTGATCTTTGAACCATCGACGTTTTCCGGAAGGGCAAACGACCGTACGAAAGAACCATACTGGGTCTCAATCGTGTGATAGTTTTTTTCATTCTTCTCATTAGTGAATTTACGATCGCCACTTACTGTGAGATAGTTGTCTTTCACTTCCACGTTAAAGTCTTCTTTGCTCAATCCAGGAGCCGCGACATGCAACTCGTAGGAATTGTCGTTCTCAAGAATGTCCACTTTCGGAACGAACGTGCTACCACCTGAACGCGTAATTGCGTCGTTGAAGAAGCCATCCAAAAGGCTGCTGAAAGAGGTGGGGACAAAATCGTTTGCCCTATATCTGATGATGCTCATATTTTTTAAAGTTTTGGTTGAACAATTGGTTTTTTTAAACACGCATACCCTATAGTCAATTCCGTGCCGACGGGTTTTTAAGGCAATAATTAAGCCATTATGTCTTGAAATGGCTGAAATAATGATACAAAACAGACAAAATGGCTTAGAATTGATTTAACGAAGGCATCAGGATAGATTAGGGCTCAAGTCCGCAAAATGCGCCGTGAAATAAGAAACCCGTTGGTTGCCGTTTTGATTGTCGTATTGCTTTCCAATTGCGGCGAGAGAACCGGGGGGACCGAATCGGAAAGCCTTCAAAAATTTCTTTCGGGTCAGCCCCACCTTCCGGGAAAAAAGGAATACCTCAACTCGCCTTTTGTTACCGCTGGTGATCGAGTATATGTGGTTGGCCACCAGGATGGAAGTTTTCCTGATTTGGGCTGGCATATCAATGGGGAAATGGGTGGCATCTGGGATCATCCGATCAAGCTGATGGATGGTTTCGATGTGTCATTGTCAACTGGTGGGGAAACCCGTTGTCTTCAAAAGGCTGACAGCTTTTTAAACTACCCTTTTGGGAATTTGCATCATTTCAATTGGCCTGAGCAAGGCATTGAGGTAGAACGCTTTCAGTTTGTACCCGACGGCATAGAAGGTGTTGCCATTGAATTTTTGGTTCACAATAAAAGCTCAGATAAGAAAGTATTGTCATTAGCAGTACGCTGCAATTTTGATCTACGCCCAACCTGGCTTGGCGACCGGACAGGAATGAAAAATGACACGGACGAAGTTCGTTTCGTCGAAAAAGAGAAAATATTCCTGGGAAAAGACAGGAGCAATCCGTGGTTCTCAATTGTTGGCTCAACGCTTACCCCAAAGGGGAGCTCATATGAATTCGTTGGTTGCGATGAGCGCGTTGGCAAGGAAAGCGTGGCCGCGACCCTTCGCTATGAAATTGAAGTTGGAGCTAATTCTTCGGCGGTTGTTCCATTTTTTGTTTCCGGTTCATACCGATCGGAGGAGGATGCGATGACGACTTTTTCAAAACTGAAGTCAAATGCCGTCGCATTGCTACAGAAGAAAATCCAACGATTCGACTCGATACGGAACACTGCAAAGATCTATGTGCCTGATCCGAAAATTCAGGAAATGCTTGAATGGACAAAGTACACCACGGACTGGCTCGTGCGCGATGTGCCCGAACAGGGGAGAGGCCTTTCGGCAGGAACACCTGACTATCCATGGTGGTTTGGATGTGATAACGAATATTCGCTGCAAGGAGTGTTGGCAACCGGCAGACATGATCTTGCCAAGTCAACAATCTTGTTATTGAAAAAAATATCTGACAAGACAAACGGTAATGGTCGCATCATTCATGAAGCCTCAACGAACGGAGCTGTGTACAATCCCGGGAATACCAATGAAACGGCGCAGTTCGTCATGTTACTCTGGACCTATTATCAATGGACTGGCGACAAGGAATTTATAAAAGAATCATACCCTGATGTGATCAAGGGATTAGACTGGTTGTTGAAAGAAAAAGATCCGGATGGAAACATGTTCCCAAACGGTGCGGGTATGACAGAGATCCAGGGGCTTGATTCCGAGATGATCGACGTTTCTGTTTATACACAACAAGCGCTTGAAGCGGCAGCAAGGATTTCAAAGGCGTTGGGTGAGGAGAAAAGTGAAAAAGAACTTGAAGACAAAGCTTCCATACTGAAAAAGAAGATCAATGAGCTTTGGTGGGTTGATGCCGACAATTCATTTGCTGACTTCATCTCTACCCGTGACAAAGCAATTGCTCTTGTCAAAGCGGCCATCGTTCGTGCTGATACATTGAAGAAAACCGCTGCTGTCAATGAACTGAAAGCCCGACTCAACAGACTTGAATCTTCTAATGACAAATCGTCCAAAGGTTATGTCGTTTTTCACAATGCCGTTGTGAATTCGCCGATGGAAGTTGGAATTGCCGATCCGGAAAAAGCAAGGCGTGCACTTGAGACTGCGCGTCAATACCGCAATTACTTTGGTGCATATGTCACTGGCATCGACAGGTCCGATGATGTGGACTCTGTGGTGGCAAAGGCAAGGAAAAAAACTTTCAACTATACAGGTGCCGTGATGACATTGCCTACGGGGGTGTTAGCAATTGCCGAAGCACGCTATGGTAACAGCGATGAGGCGCTTGAATATCTTCAGCGCTTGAGCCACACGTTCAGTTATGCATTACCTGGGTCGATGTATGAAGTTTCTCCGGACTTCGGGATGATGGCGCAGGCGTGGAATATCTACGCCGTGGAAACGCCAGTCATTTCACATTTTTTTGGTATTACTCCCGACGCCGGAAATAAGCAAATAAGGTTGCAGCCCGAATTTCCTTCTCAGTGGAAACATGGGAGCATAGAAAACTTAAAAGTTGGAGGAAACAACATTTCCATTGCGATTGCTGCCAATGGCAATGAAGAGACTTACACAATTAAGCAAACCAAAGCTGACTGGAAAATAATTCTTCCCTGGAGGGACCTGAACTCCGGAAAATTCTGGAAGGTCATCAGTGTCAATGGTCAGACAGTAGATAGGAAAACGGATGCCGCCGACTATTATCTTGAGAACGGGAACAAATTTGTTGTGACAATCCGAAAATCAAAATAACGGCAAGCCAATCTTCAAATTTTCAAATCAGCACACTTTCAAATTATCTCGCCGCGCCCCCATCAATCGTCAGACAAATCCCATTGATGAATGAAGCCTCGTCGGAGGCGAGGAATACATAACCGTTTGCAATATCATCAGGTTCTCCCCAGCGCCCAGCGGGAATGTGTGAGATCATTTGCTTGCGCACGTCTTCGGGTATTGCATCCGTCATCGCAGTCTTGATAAATCCTGGCGCAATGCAGTTGGCTGTGATGCCAAACTTTCCCAGCTCCAGCGCCCACACTTTCACCATCCCAATGATGGCAGCTTTTGCCGCAACATAGTTTGTCTGACCGTAGTTACCGCGAATTGCGACGTTGGAAGACGCAGACACGATTCTTCCATACATCTGTTCTTTCATGATCGGCGCAACCGCTTGAGTACAATTGAATACACCGGTGAGATTTACCGCGATGACACCATCCCATTCCTCCTGTGACATTTTTAATAATGTGCGGTCTTTGGTGATACCTGCGTTATTGATAAGAATATCGATCCGACCGAATTGCTTCTTCACGTCGTCAGTGGCCTTGAGCACCGCTGCTTTGTCTGCTGTCGATATCTTAGCAAAAGAAACTTTATTCCCTGCTTTTGTCATCTCCGCCGCGACTGCCGAGCCTTTGTCTGACATGTCCCACATGATAACCGTGGCACCTTCGCGGACGAATGCTTTCACCGTTGCCAGGCCAATGCCGGCTGCGCCGCCGGTGACAATTGCGATTTTGTTTTTTAGTCTCATAACCGATTTTCATTTAGTGCAATATAACCAATGATGGATTTTTGATCATGGAATATTGCGCCCCTTCAGGGCTTCCAATGTTTCCCAACTGATACCCGAAGAGCTAACGCCCTTTCAGGGCTGGAGATTATTTGAAACAAAAACTCACTCACCATGGCCTTGAATTTCAGAAAGCACCAATGAGCTGATGGCATTCGCTCGGTTAGAATTGAGTATCCCTAAAGGGTGTATACAAGGGCATCCGACACCAGGGAATCAACGAAAGCCCTGAAAGGGCGTCATACCTTAGCCCTGAAAGGGCGCGATAGAATATGCGGTATTACTCTGACTACCTCTTAATATACAGCCGTTATTAATTCAGCCACGCACGCAGGCTTGCTTTCACCTTCGATCTCCATCATGCATTCAAGAAATAACTTGACGCCGCCCGGCATATCTTCGACACGTGCGAGCTTACCGTGCATCCTGATCCGGCTGCCAGTCTTGACGGCCGTTGGGAAACGCACTTTTTCCAATCCATAGTTAATGGATGTTTTGGCTCCTTCGATCGAAATCAATTCGAAAAAGAATTTTGCGGCAAGCGACAACGTTAGATAACCATGCGCGATAGTTTTTCCGTCCGGCATCTCATGCTTTGCTCTCTCGATATCGACGTGAAGCCATTGATAATCCTGCGTTGCTTTTGCGAAATCATTGACTATGTCCTGTGAAACGACAAACCAATCACTCACACCGAGCGCTTGACCAACATAATTCCGGATATCTTTTAATTGAATAATTTTTTTTGTTTTCCCGACAACACCGACCGGCGGCGCTGCCTCGACGCGTTTTATTGGCTGTTCAACCCAGCTTCCGATTTTCACTACCGCCTTACCTGTTATGTTGCGATCCATCAGATCTCTCAACGCCTGTGGGCTCTCTGCCAACGAATAGATCTTGTGAATGTGTTGACGGATTTTGCCGACCTGCATCAGTTTCAGGAGTTCGCCGAAATTTTGAAGATTCTTTTGCCGCTCTTTTTCTGCGAAGTTGCCCCAAATGACACCTACGATGGAACACCCTTTCAACAAGGGAAGGTTGGCAGGAAATTGGGGGATTGTTCCTGAAGCAAAGCCGACGACGAGATAGCGACCTTTCCATGCCATTGATCGAAGGGCCGGTTCAGCAAGTGCTCCACCTACAGGATCATAAACCACATCGACACCGCGATCACCCGTTATTTCTTTGATGCGAACACGTAAATCTTCTTTCGAATAGTCGATCAGGTAATCAGCGCCTTTTTCTTTGCATGCTGCCAGCTTACCGGGAGAGGAGGCTGCAGCGATCACCGTAGCGTCCATGACCTTTCCCAGTTCTACGGCTGCAAGCCCCACTCCGCCACCCGCACCCAGCACCAATAATGTTTCGCCAGATTTGAGCTGTGCCCTGTCTGTTAAGGCATGATACGAAGTGCCGTAAGTATAGAGGGTGCACGACGCATCGACGAAACTCATTTCATCAGGCAATGGGAACACGCGCTTCGAATTGACAGCTACTTGTTCAGCGAATCCACCCCAGCCGCACAAAGCAATCACGCGTTGCCCGACTTTCAAGTGCTTGACGCGATCTCCCGTTGCCAGCACCTCACCCGAAACTTCTCCCCCGGGAGAGAAAGGGAGTGGTGGCTTGATCTGGTACTTGTTCTGTATCATCAGCACGTCAGGGAAATTGACACCGCAGGCCTTCACGGAAATAATTACTTCATCAGGACCGGCAGTGGGTGTTGGCATTTCCCGAAGCTGTAGTGCTTCGGGTGTACCGTATTCGGTGCAGACAATGGCTTGCATGAATTGTGTTATTCAAAGAAAGTTAACGGGGAGAGCGCCAATAAAAAAATCACCCTCCAGTATGTTACCGCAGGGTGGGATGCGTAGTGGTAATTTTTTATTTACTCAGGGGTTCTCATAAAAAGCAAGGAGTCGCTTATGCTCTTTGCGGATGTCGGCCGCATCATTTCTTATTTGTTTGATATTGTTAACACTCCAGCCATTTTTTGCAGTAAGCTGAACCTGCTGGATATCAAGCTTCAATCGGTCACGATAATGTGCGAGGTCCTGACTCGCGTTTTTCATTTGCTTTTCTTTTTTAGGTGTCGTCTTCCTGATTGACCGGCTGAATACGTTCAGCGATTGATTAATTGAGTCGCGGAGGTCAGTGAGTTCTTTGATAAGTGCGGTTCGTTCCGATTCGATGCGCGCCGAATCGCCTGCCTGAAGGCGTTCTGTATTTTGCGAGAAGCAACTGATGCTGCCTAGCAACATAACCAGAAATGTGAACGACATTCTCATATTTGACACACATTAGTTTGATTTAACGAGCAGATTTCTTTTTATGGGTGATAGTGTTGAAGGAAATGTCTGATGTGGGTCTCATCTTGATTCCGTTTTGAAATTTCTGAGTCCCACTTCAGCAAGTGTAATCACCATGAGCACAAAGGCAATGGCAAACAAGATCGCGGCTAACAACTTAATGTTCATTCTTGCCAATTGAGAAAAATAGCATGCTGTACTATCTAACGTGCACTTTCCCTCTAAATTATCATAAAACGAATTGCTGAGGAAGAAATTCTACGGTAGGAATGATTTCGATTGAGTCAATGTCATTTCTTTTTGACCGCAGGTGGATATTTTGCTAGGATGGAGTTTACTGCAGATTTTATTCTTTGCTCCTTTTCCTGCGGGGTTGCGTAAGGATCGAGGGTTTTTACACCTCTGCCTTGCCATACGAGTTGCTTTTTTGCCGCGTCAATGAAGTCGATAAATAGGGTTCCCTCGATGTAGGTTTCTATGTCGATGTCAGTTGTGGAAAATCCGCTGCCCCAGCGATAGCGATAGGCCGATCCGTAAGGTCCGTTTGAGGTTGCGGTGGCGGTTTCTTTTTGCTCCGTCATTAATTTGAGATCAACAAGTAGATCGCCATTCGGCGATGGACTGAATCCTTTGGCTGCCAATCCCGATTCGAGCGCGTCGATCAGGCGCCGCCGGTCAAGCTCACTGATCGGCAAGCCAATCGCTTCCTCCGTCATCGTGTACGTCTTATACTTACTAAAGTCCGCATCGCGATCGTAGTCTGTCGAAACCTTGATCGACGAGCATGAGGAAATCAATAATACACACGCAAGGAGAAGTGATGGGGTCGATACATTCATGTTGAAAGAATTTGTATTGTGTAGGAGAATTAGTTTGCTCCCTGTGCAGAATCAGAGGGTTTTGTCTTCCGAAGATAGTGTTTGAACCGGAAGCGAAAAACATTGTCTGATGAACTGAATGCTTCGTCTATTCCGTTGCGGGAAGCCTGGTACATGAAGAGAAACTCAAATCGCATCGAATAGTTAAGCCTGTAACCCACGCCAGTTCGCAGGCGAAAGCGATTTGCAAAACGCTCTTGCAAGTCTGTATGGGTGTTGGCAAATAACCATTCAACGTCTATCATACCATACCACTGGTTATCCTTGTAATAGGAATCCCGGTTGATGGGTATTATTGCTTCGGCCCGCGCTCTTGGTCGCCAGGTCTGTGTCCATTGATTCGTCTCAAGGTCTTGCATGTTCCTTTGTTCAAGACGGAAAAGGAGCCTGGTTTGAATGCGTTTCGAAGGCGTCAGAAACAAACGCGTTCCAAGCACGGGGCGAATCTCAAGGGTATTATATGTCTCGGTCTGGTTTGTGTAAGACAGAACTCCCTGCGCGATGATTTGAACATGCTGTGTTATATCGCGCTCCAGTGTAGCAGAATAGTCATAGGCGCGCCATTTGGGGGCAGACAAAGCAGTACTGTAGGTAAAAGCGTTCTCAATGTTCCATGAGTTGGCGAACGGGTAGTTAAGCATGTATTCAAACCATGCTTGTTGATTCGTTTGTGCTTGTGCGGGAGAATTGAGGCAAAACGCCATACTGATCAGAACTATCTGCGTGACTTGAATCGTTTTCCTCGTGATCATGTTGCTAATAAATATCCTCACTGAATTTGGCGCGTAAAGATAGCTACGCTCCGACCCATCCTGGAAAAATACCATTACCTGATACGGTTATCTTTAAACGTCATCGTTCAACATTTTTTGATCCGCTTGCATCGGGATCCAGGCAACTATCCGGGATTCACATTTTTTTGACCGGCAGGCCTGGAACTGGATTCGCGAGCCGGCATTTTGGCACTTTTTCACACAGAAGGCTGTTTTTTGACTTAAAATAGCGGTTTCTGCTGAACGGAACCGTTTAGGAAATTGCATATATTGTCAAACAAAATCCCCCTGTAAATGAGTGACATCAATGCGTCCGAACGATGGGTCGAAGCAGGCTATAATCTCTTTGTGAAGGAAGGCCCCGACGGTTTGCAGGTCGAAAGACTGGCGCGGATTCTAGGGCTCAACAAGTCCGGCTTCTACCACTATTTCGGCGACATGGAAAATTATACAGCCCGTCTCATCAAATATCACTACAGGGAGTTCGATCTGTTCATGAACGACGTGGCGAAGTGCAAATGCGTGCATCCTGACTACCACGAAGTAATTTATAAACACAGAGTAATGGCGATGGGGCAGATGCAACTCGCCCGAAATAAGGATCATCCAATGTTCTTAGGTGCGCATAGAGAAGCCGACGAACGCGTCGTTCGTGAGACGCGTGAGATGTGGGTAGAGTATCTCAACCTCAACGATAAGCTTGATCTTGCGTCTGACTTTCACGCGTTGCTGCGTGATGTCTTTTATACACGTATCACCTGGGAAAATTTTACGGTTGACTATTTGAATTCCCTTGCTGAAGAAGTGAGAGATATCGTCACGCGAATGGCCTCGGAAAACGGAGGTGTGCTGACAAAAACTGATGTCAATACGCAAAGGCGTCATCAAGTCTAGTGCTCGGCACATCCGGCAGGTTCGTATCCTTGCGTTACGTCTCAGGTTATCTTTTTTATCTTTGAATGATTGAAAAATAACCTTAGTAACATTGAGACTGATCATTCCGATTCTACTGCTATGTTTTTTTACTTCTTGTCAGCGCGGGACACAGAAAGCAGATGACCGGCAGGCGAAGACCTTCGAAGCGGCAAAAAGCAACTTTTTCAATAACCTTGTTAAGCCCGCTGATCTGGCCAGCGAATTGAAGGCTGCTGCTCCGGACTTCCATCCGGAATTCATGTCGGACCCGAAAATGTATTCGCATTACACATCCAATGAAGTGAAGGCGTCGGCGAATCTGGGCATCTACGTTGCTGATCTTAACTATGCCATAGCGTACGCTCAAACTGATCTTTCTAAAGAGTATTTTGAGGCGGCGTATGAGTTGAGCAGAGCGGCAGGAATTGAAAAAAGCGTGCTCGAGTTTCTGAGCGCGCGGTACCACGAGAATCTTTCAAAAAATGATTCGGTGCGTTCGGTGGTCAACGACTTGCTTGCAAAATCTACACGCGGCTTGCAGGGTACGCAACGGGAACGCCTGGCGGGTATCGCGATGGCAGCATACCAAATTGAGAACTTACATCTCGCACTGGCAATACAACAATTGCCTTCTGAAAAAAAAGGAGATTTACCGCTACGTGTTGCTAACATGATAATGAGTCAGCGACAGAATGTTGAAACGATTTACAATTTCCTCAGGATTTACAGTGACCCGCTCAATGCGAATAGCAATCCAAATTATCCTTATTACGCAAATGCCTTGCTGGAATTGCTAGATACCTATAAGGCAATTGAATCCGGAGCACAGAATGATCCAAGGAGAGCGCTCAATCAAAAAGTGGACGCAATCAGGTCGATGATCGTGGCAATCGGCCGGTAAACCACCGCCTGTCATTTCAATTGCACTTATTTTACGGTGTACCCCTTGCCTTCGAGACAAACCGAAAATGCTTTCTTGAAACTTTCTGTCAGGGCCGCTTGCTGCTTGGCAGCCTCCTGATTATTTTTTTGTTGCTCAACGGCATCGCCATACTTTTTTGCACGCCGGCCTGCAAGACCGCCGGCTACCGCTCCGATGGCTGCGCCTTTTCCTGCATCGCCTGCGATTGCGCCGATGGCAACGCCTGCAGCTGCACCTTTTGCAGCGCCGCGAACCGCAGTGCCATCAGGATTTGTATCGGCTTTAGCCGCTTCCACTTTAGGAGGATTCAAAGGATCAACACCTGATTGCTCAACTGCCCATTTGTAACATTCGGTATCATCAGCTGCCTGCATTTCCTTGGTTTGATTCTTGGCCGGAAAAACATATAAACCCATGCTTTTGGCAAAAGAAGTTGATGTTGTCGAAGTGGTTGTCGTGGTAGCTGTTTGTCCATATCCGATATATGAACAGAGCAGGAGTATGAATATTATTTTTTTCATGTCGGTAGAAGTTAAGGTCTAATTGAATGGAACGAAATCATATCCAAGCTGCCGCAATACATCTGCTTCGTTGTAGAATGTCCGGCTGTTGGTAATCTTTCCATTTTCAATTCGATAGATCGCGTTCATGTGGAGGTAGACTGGTCCGGAGCCGTCTTTATAAGTGATCTTCAGGCGTGCCCAGTCCGAAACAAAATTTCCGGGGTTTGGTCCTTCGGTGATCTTCGCCGCAATATTCACCGTGCGCTCATATTGAATCTTATCGTATAGGTTCTCGGCAACATAACGCCAATTCTCCATGGCTTGTGCCTTGTTTACCGTGTCAGCGACCGAGGGTCCATAACCAATGTAATTGTCGGCGAGAAGGTCGGTCATCGCCTGAACGTCCTTATTTTCAACAGCCTTGATGTATTTTTCAACAACTGCGATGTTCTCTTTTTCCAGGGCCGCCTGATTACCGGCGCACGAGACAAGGATCGCCGCGAGAAAGCAAACGAAGTAGACATGTTTCATGAACTTTGGGTTTGGATTTTTACGCCGGAGTTTTACGTTCGGCACTCCAAAAATAGCCGGTATTCAGACAGGTTATCAAATGTTTTCCCTAAGATTTGGAGTGTTTGCTAAACGATATCGTTCAGGCATTTCTGGTGGTGGTTTTCGTCATTTTTTGGCTGGCGATCACGTGCTTTTCCCGAAGACGCCTTTGCTTTTGTAAAATTTTCCCACCGATGGACGATAAGCCTTTACGTTTGTAATTTTCGGCGATGAAACGTCTGCTCGTCGTCCTAGCCCTCGTTGCTGTTTCGCTGCCGGTACGGTCCCAGGTAATCATGTCTCTTCTGCTGGGCGACAAAATAAACTCGGACAAACTTGAATTCGGACTCGACGGAGGCTTAAACCTGTCGAACCTCAGCAATGTGGATGGCAACCTTGCAAGCCGTTTTAACATCGGATTCTATTTTGATTTCAAGATGAAAGATCCGTCATGGATGTTCCACACAGGTGTAATTGTCAAGTCCACTATGGGGTCCAGGGATATTCCGGTTTACAGTCTCGACGACGCTGCGCTCGACGCCTCGTTTGCCGGTGGATCTATCGACAGACGCCTGAGTTATTTCAATGTTCCTATCTTGATTAAGCGTCAGTTCAGAAATAATTTTTTCGCGGAAGCGGGGCCTATGCTTGGCCTGATGAATAATGCAAACGATGTGTTCACGAAGAAAGTGGTGAATAAGGACGATTTGACTTATACCAATGATGTTCGTTCACTCTATCATACTTTCGATGCTGGAATGATGGGCGGGATAGGGTACAGGTTGATGGGTGGACACGGCATGAACTTGTCGGTGCGTTATTACTTCGGTCTGGTGGATGTGTTAAAAAACAACAACGGTCCTGCGCAATACAATCGCTCTCTTTATTTTTCCGTTGGCATTCCCATTGGTAAAGGCAAGGCTGAGAAGCGGGCCGCTGAGAAATCTGACCAGCAAAATAAATAATACCTATTCGGCGGACTTAGCACACCTGAATCCTGTATGATCCATGCCTGAATCATAGGCTGTGCCTTGTCGGCCGCTTGGCTTGTAATTCGAGCAATATTGATCACTGCACAGGAACGATCCACCCTTCGTGACATGCTTGATGGCGAGCGGATCGGTAGGATCCATTGTTGCGGAAGGGCCACGTGGATTAATTTGAAGCGTCGATATCTTCGCCTTCATTGGATCAACACCATACCAATCGGAGCAAAGCTCCCAGACATTTCCAATCATGTCATAAAGCATGTATCCGTTCGGTGGAAAAGACCTTACCGGCGCCGCACCTTTATATCCATCTTCGCCAGAGTTGTTGTTGGGAAAGGATCCCTGAAAATAGTTTGCGAGGTACTTGCCATCCGGACTTAGTTCATCGCCCCATGCATAACACTTGCCATTGAGTCCGCCGCGAGCCGCGTACTCAAACTCCGCTTCTGTGGGAAGCCGTTTCCCGGCCCATTTGGCAAACGCCATCGCGTCTTCAAAAGCTATCTGTACAACCGGGTAATTATCCTTGCCTTCAATCGAGCTGCCGGGTCCTTGCGGATGTTTCCAGTCTGCACCGCTAACCCAACTCCACCACTGTGTGTAGTCATTGAGCATCACCGTTTCTTTCGGTGGCGTGAACACCATCGAACCCGGTTGTAGCATTTCATCCGGTGGTTTCGGCGTGCCCGGTGGCACCTGCTTTTTCAATTCTTCCCAATCAATTTTCCTCTCCGCCACCGTGACGTAGTGAGTTTCGTCGACGAATTTCTTGAACTGAGCATTGGTGACTTCTGTCTCATCAATCCAGAATGCATTTACTTTTACCGGGTGTGGTACCATTGCATTGGGATCAGGATTTTCTTCCAATGATCCCATAATAAACTCTCCTTCCGGAAGAAGAACCATCCCTTGGGGTCCATCGCGATCAACGGTTTTCTCTTTGTTGGATTCCCGGGAAGGAGACAAACAGCCCGACAAGAGAAAGAACATCAGCCACCACGCAGACCGAGTCCGTTTCGACAGCAGTGCCTCAAGGTGATACAAGGGGTGTTGAAGGATCACAAATCGTGTCTTGGATATTTTATACAAAGGACAACTATCCGTCGGTTAGAAGCAAACAAGTTGAGGGGTTGCCGAACATAGACGAGTGCGTCTACCTGGCGTAACGCTAAAAAGATTAGTTTCGTTTTCTCAAACCCGAAACAGGTACTTAGTTATGACGATACGCAGGATAGGCGCTTTATTAATACTCTCAATGTTGGTGGCCTGTTCGAACCAGCAAGAGAAAGTGGAAGTCGTCGATCAGGCGATATTGCCAAATGCGCCGGCAGACGCAGAACGCAGTATCAAGGAGATGTTTCCCGGAGCGCGACCGGCTCATTCGCTCAGCGACTCAGTGATTTATTATTTGAATTCCAGGTACGGGATCGCCTCAGACAAAATGCTTCTGGGAGTATCTACTTGTGTCGATGACATTATCTATACAAAAAACTTCCACCGGCATCCGGAAATCAAGGGACCATTTCATCTTGGAGGGCTCGCCGGTTTGCCATTCACCGGTATCTCCGGCCTTGATGCCTTTGCACACCATATTCCTGACAGTGGAGCAATGATTCTTTTGGTTGAGCCGCACATTGGTTACTCTGAACAAAAGGGTTGGGGATATGTTCTACGCCATGATCAACACGAAGCAAGCACTTGTTGTGGTGCATTGATGGGAACACTTGGAAAGCTTAAAGCGAATACATTGAGGGCAGATATTTCGGAAGAAGATTACCAGGGCGGTAAGATCGCCGAGTATGCGCTTGAGAATAAGGAATCAATAATCAGTTCACCGAATCCAATCATCGAGCTGACGCGCATAACATCTAGGGTTGCGGAAAATCAAATCCGTGCTCACGTGTTGGACGTCGACCTGCAGCATGTGAAATTTATTGTCATTATCACCGGTGTCATTATCAATACTGATTACGCATACACAGATTATCAGTACGTTGACGGAATTTCCGTTTACGATGTGCGGAGAAAGAAATTTGTTGAGGAAATTAAGGTACGGTAGCTGACAAAAATCATATTGGACATCTCGGTGTAAAGACTGATTTTTCGATCCAATAGATTTTACCTCACCCTACCCATGAAATCATTTTACTCTATTTGTTTGTTTGCCGTGCTCGTGGGCTGCCAACAACTCAAGCAGGAAACAAACGCGAGTTCCACCGCAGCAAAAGCACCTAACGTAGTGATTGTACTGATCGACGATCAGGGATTTGGGCATTCGAGCGCCTTTGGCGGCCCGGTGAGCGAACCGACACTCGAAAAGCTCGCTGCAAACGGCTTAAAGTATAACCGATTTCATACAACTGCCCTCTGCTCACCAACGCGCGTGTCATTGCTCACGGGTCGTAACCACCATTTGAACAATGCCGGAGCTGTCATGGAATTGGCAACTGCTTTTCCAGGTAACACGGGAATACGCCCGAACGGAATTGCACCCCTTGCAGAAATGCTGAGGCTCAACGGATACAGCACTGCCGCATTCGGCAAGTATCATGAAACGCCTCCCTGGGAGGTATCTGTTTCAGGGCCATTCGATCGTTGGCCTACGCGTTCAGGCTTTGATAAATTTTATGGTTTCATCGGCGGGGAGACAAACCAATGGGCGCCCGCTATCTATGATGGTACGTCGCGGGTGGAGTTACCGCATGATCCGAACTACCATTTCACCAACGACATGACCGACAAGGCCATCCAATGGATTGGCGCACAGCAAGCGCTCACACCTGACAAGCCTTTCTATCTCTATTTCGCTACCGGCGCTACGCACGCGCCGCATCATGCGCCTAAAGAATACATTGCTAAATACAAAGGGAAGTTCGACCAGGGATGGGATAAGTTGAGAGAAGAAACTTTCGCAAGGCAAAAAGCCTTGGGTGTGATTCCGCAGAATGCACAGCTCACACCGCGACCAAAAGAAATTCCTGCGTGGGATGAACAATCGCCAGAGCAGAAGAAATTGTTCGCGCGCCAGATGGAAGTGTTTGCGGGTTTTGCTGAACACACCGATCACGAAATTGGCCGACTTGTTCAGTCGCTGGAAGAAATGGGTGAGATGGACAACACATTGTTCCTGTACATAGCAGGCGACAACGGCGCAAGCGCTGAGGGTGGGCCACAGGGTTCCTACAACGAAATGATGGCATTGAATGGGATACCGAGTGAGGCGTCACAGATGATGAACCACATAGATGATTGGGGTAGCCCAAATACGTTTCCACATTTTGCGATTGGCTGGGCCCTGGCAGGTAACACACCTTTCCAATGGACCAAGCAGGTGGCTTCTCACTTTGGAGGCACACGCAATGGTATGGTGGTGCATTGGCCCGCAGGTATAAAATCAAAAGGAGAAATCCGTTCGCAATTCACGCACGCAACAGACATTGCACCTACGGTGCTGGAGGCTGCGGGACTTCCTTTTCCGAAGACAGTTAACGGAACGGAACAAATTCCTTTCAGCGGAACGTCGTTTGCATTTTCTTTTGATGATGCCAAGGCGCCGGACCGCCATACCACTCAATATTTTGAAATGTTTGGTAACAGAGGCATTTATGACAATGGCTGGGTAGCTTGTACCCGACACTCAATTCCATGGCTCGTTGCATTCTCAGGGCCATTGAAAGATGATGTTTGGGAATTATATAATGTCAATGAAGACTTTAGCGAGGCAAACAACCTCGCGGAATCAAATCCTGCCAAGCTGAAAGAGCTACAGGAGGTGTTCCGCACGGAAGCAATCAAGAATCATGTATATCCCATCGATGACCGTCGTGCCGAGCGTTTCAATGCAGAAATTGCAGGCCGCCCTGATCTCATCGGCAACAGGACGTCGTTGACGTTGTACGAAGGAATGACCGGTATCACCGAGAACGCATTCCTCAACATCAAAGCAAAGACTTACTCGATCAATGCACAGGTTGAACTAAAAGACGCATCAACTAATGGAGTGATCATTGCGCAAGCAAGTCGTTTTGGAGGTTGGACGCTTTACATGAAAGGAGGAAAAGTACATCATGAATACAATTTCTTTGGTGTCGAGAGGACAAACATCGCGGCGCCGAAATCACTTGGGCCGGGTAAGCATGAGATAAAATATGAGTTTGTTGCCGACGAACTCAAACCTGCCACAGGTGGAAAGTGCGTGCTGTATATCGATGGGCAACAAGTCGCTGAAGGCCGCATCCCCAAGACTGTGCCTTTTCTATATTCAGCTGATGAAGGTGTGGATGTTGGTATGGATAACGAAACCAATGTTTCCAACGACTACAAACAGGGCGATAACAAGTTTGATGGTAAGATCAACAAAATAGTTGTGTCGATTAAATAAAGGTTGGGTAACGTACTATGAGGTCATGCCGGTGAATGATTGGACGCCGCCGTCTAGACACTAACCGGGCATCCGAATAGCTTTGCCGGATTACTACCCTACGTATGAAATCATTTTATCTCATTTGCGTGGTTGCTATGCTCGCGGCCTGCCAACAACCCAAGCCGGAAACAAACGCGAATTCCACCGCATCGGGCGATCTTGATCGCACTGTTCTTCCAATAAAAGAACCGAAGGTTGTTGAGGACACAATATTTGATGCCCGCAACGGGAAGGCGCCGGCCCGCTTTGAGGTCAAGGCACCGGCAAAAGCACCTAACGTAGTGATTGTACTGATCGACGATCAGGGATTTGGGCATTCGAGCGCCTTTGGCGGCCCGGTGAGCGAACCGACACTCGAAAAGCTCGCTGCAAACGGCTTAAAGTATAACCGATTTCATACAACAGCGCTCTGCTCGCCTACGCGAGTATCATTGCTCACAGGTCGTAACCACCATTTGAACAATGCGGGCGCTATCATGGAGCTGGCAACCGCGTTCCCTGGCAACACGGGCATTCGACCTAATGGCATTGCACCGCTTGCTGAGATGCTGAGACTCAATGGATACAGCACCGCTGCATTTGGAAAGTATCACGAAACACCTCCCTGGGAAGTATCTGTTTCGGGACCGTTCGATCGTTGGCCGACACGTTCAGGTTTTGATAAATTTTATGGGTTCATCGGCGGGGAGACCAACCAGTGGGCGCCCGCTATCTATGATGGCACATCACGGGTGGAAGTACCTCACGATCCGAACTATCATTTCACCAACGACATGACCGACAAGGCTATTCAATGGATTGGTGCACAGCAAGCGCTCACACCTGACAAGCCTTTCTATCTCTATTTCGCTACCGGCGCTACGCACGCGCCGCATCATGCGCCTAAAGAATACATTGCTAAATACAAAGGGAAGTTCGACCAGGGATGGGATAAATTGAGAGAAGAAACTTTCGCAAGGCAAAAAGCCTTGGGTGTGATTCCGCAGAATGCACAGCTCACACCGCGACCAAAAGAAATTCCTGCGTGGGATGAACAATCGCCAGAGCAGAAAAAATTGTTCGCGCGCCAGATGGAAGTGTTTGCGGGTTTTGCAGAACATACCGATCACGAAGTTGGTCGCCTTGTTCAGTCGCTGGAAGAAATGGGTGAGATGGAAAACACATTGTTCCTTTATATAGTGGGTGACAACGGTGCAAGTGCCGAGGGTGGGCCGCAGGGTTCGTACAACGAAATGATGGCATTGAATGGGATCCTGAGTGAGGCGTCACAGATGATGAATCATATAGATGATTGGGGTAGCCCCAACACATTCCCACATTTTGCGATTGGCTGGGCTCTGGCAGGTAACACACCTTTCCAATGGACCAAGCAGGTGGCTTCTCACTTTGGAGGCACACGCAATGGTATGGTGGTGCATTGGCCCGCAGGTATAAAATCAAAAGGAGAAATCCGTTCGCAATTCACGCACGCAACAGA
>JBGALO010000013.1:0-165110 GCA_044223825.1 Cyclobacteriaceae bacterium
CGCAACACTTAGTTGTGCGCATAGTGCTCCGGCTGCTTTTTGTGGATAAGCTGGATAACCGAAACGGTAATCCACTTACCCACAAAATTCATTGTTATTATTGTGTTTTGAAATACGATTTGAATCTAAAGGTTGTGCGCCATTGCTTCGGGACAGATGAGAGTAAAATGTAAATATTGTGACGTTGATTTAACGGACGACTTAAAAGAAGTTCAATCACCAGGACAATTGAAAGAAGTGGACGGAGAAGATTTCATCGACCGTGGACAATTTTTCATAAGTGACGGAGAATATTACTCGGGGACTGAGGCTCAAATAATCATTAACAAAGCTGACTTGAGAAACTCTAAAAATCATTCTGACCTTTCACGACTAAATGGTTGCTGTGGGCTAGATGGTTTAGACGGACTAAATAAAGCCTGTGTAAACGGACATGAAATTGGAACTGAGAAGTCGGACTGCTGGATGGCTCATTCAATAATATTTGACAACGAGAAAATAAAAACAAACTGAAAGCAACGGACGCACAACACTGTGCATATTCAATTTGGCGGGTTCAGTGTCCTCATTAAGTCTCGGTTTCAATATTTACATTTGTCACGTGGGACAGATTTCAACTTGGTCGCCTTGTCGGCCTCACGGCCTTAACAAGGCTCCTAAACCGCCAAACTGAAATATGCACCCACGTTACCTGCCATTTTTCAATGACGAGACAACTAACAAATAGGTTAACTTTTCTTAGCGAACTGCTTGGTTTAGCAATTTTGATTTGTGCATGTTCGACTTCCAATTCAGGACAGACTAGCGGACTCCAACCTGAGACTTATTTGATACCGGAAAATTTCGAGGGTAAATTCAGAATCATTTATGGAGAAACATGCGGTGTTGAACCAAGAAATGAAAAAGGGAGGAGAATTCTTGAAATACCAAATAATGGACATCTTATAATAAAACCCAAATTCAAAGAAGGAAAAACGGACAAGAACTTTTTCTTAGTGGATAACAAGGGCAAGCGAAAAAAAATAACTGAACTTGACAACTTTCAACAAAGACTAACAACAAGGCCAGGGATTATAATGAATTCTCTTTGGGGAAAAGAGGTAGGATTAATGCCGGACAGCACATTATCGACTGAATCACCATTGGCTATACATTACACCGAGTTTACCGTTTTCAACAAGGACACAACTTTACTTGACACAATTTCGGAACTCAAAGCCGAACTTGAGCGAGTCAAAGCCCTCGAAGCCGGCATGAAAACTGAACCGACAATGCGTGACCTAGTTGAAGATTGCCGAAAGAAAAACGGCAGGTAACACTGTGCATATTCAATTTGGCGGGTTCAGTGTCCTCATTAAGTTTCGGTTTCAATATTTACATTTGTCACGTGGGACAGATTTCAGCTTGGTCGCCTTGTCAGCCTATCGACCTTAACAAGGCTCCTAATCCGCCAAACTGAAATATGCACTCACGTTGCATGCCATTGCCATTAAAAATTTAGACCTATGGATAACTTTCATTACAGAATCAAATTTGGGGACATTGAAGTCGAAGCGACTGGTTCCGAAGAATTTGTTAAAGAAATCAAGACTTTTTCAGAGGAATTACTTTCAAACTCTCTATTAAAGCTTAAGACTTTAGGAGCAGTAACACCGACTTCAACTTCAAGGTCAGAAAGCCAAGAACCGGCAAAAGAGTCAAGGCCATTGACAGATGACCAATCCTTAAAAGAGGAATCTTTGGCCGAATTTCTTGAAAGACTCCCAAGTCGAACTCATCAAGACAAGATTCTTGCTTTTGGATACTACTTGGAAAAAGTAAGGTCAATGGCAAGTTTTGGAGTGAAAGAAATAAATGATTGCTATGACGAAGTAAAAGAAGCTAAGAGTAATTCCGCACAATACATGGTACTTTTAATTAAGAGCGGACTTATAATGAAGGCAAAGAACACTGGACAAGGTGGAGCATCACAATATGTATTGACTCGAAAGGGAGAACATACAATAAAGTCGCAAGTCGGGTTATAACTCTCCAGGAATGTTATCTCCCATTTTACAAATGGCGCTTGACCTTTTGGTACATGGACTCCAACATTTCACAAATGGAGACCCTTTGGACAATAGACTTACTGTCTTACATCTAGACCAATCAATTGAGTTGTCATTAAAAGAAAGAGTCCGAGTTGGTGGTCGACCAATTATGAAAGGGAAAGAATCGATTTCGTTGTATGAGGCTTACAAACAACTAGACGAATTGGGTGTCATTATTCCTGAAAAGCCCAATCTTGAATTGCTGCATGAGCAAAGAAATCAAATTCAACATCTCTTTTCTTCACCAGACGAGAATACTACGAGGTTTCATGTCGACAATGCTCTATACTTTCTCTCAAGGTTCTATTCTGAGGAGTTCGCAATGATCTTATTGGACTATATTCCTGCTCCGCTGTTGGCGCATCCAAAACTGACTTATTTAGAAGAAATAGATAAGCTTCGCGGGTTATTTGAATCAGCTGAAAAAAGTTATAAATCCAAGAAATTTGTTGAAGGCGTAGGTAGCTTGACAGCGGCTCTTGACCTTACAATACAGTTGACAGCGGAGAAGAAAAAAATTGAGATTTCAGGCGACACAACGGAGGACATTTTAAATGACGCTGACAATAAGAAATTACTAAACAAGAGGGCGGTGACTCAAGCAAAGAAAATATTGACAATGAACACTGATGTCAGTAATGGAACTCCTCCAACTGAGCAAGACTTTTTGGCTGTGATAGCGAATTTTAGGAAGGACTCCCAATAAAAAGATTGGAGAAGGCAACGGCATGCAACAAAATGTTTATGCAATGCGGGGGTTCAGTGTAGGTATTAAAAGTATTTCTTAATTTATGTCGGTGTCGGGGGACAGAGACGTGCAGGTCGGGCAAAACATTTCGCTGTGCTACATTTTTTTGCCCTCCTATTCCCCGCACTGCATAAACACAAACGTTGGCGGTAATTGCACAGCAGACGAGAAAGAAAAACAAGTAAAATTCAAAAGACTGAATGAAGGAACAACTAAGGTATTATTTCAATACCATTGACAAATGTAACATGTGTGGTGCGACAACGGTCTCACATAAAATATTGGGGAAGCGACTTAATCAATCACAAGGAAAAAACCCGAGGAATAAACTTGGAATATCGACAACTATTGTAAAATGTTCTAACTGCGGACTTATCTATTCAAATCCACAACCCGTTCCGTTTGACTTACAAGACCATTACGGTGTTCCACCTGAAGAATATTGGAAAGAAGACTACTTTATAATAGACGACAATTACTTTAAAGGAGAAATCGAAAAAGTAAAAGGACTACTTGACTCCAAAGAGGGAATGAAATCTTTAGACATTGGAGCAGGATTAGGAAAAGCAATGATTGCTTTAGAGAAAGCCGGCTTTGACGCTTATGGTTTTGAAGCATCAAAACAATTTCACGAAAGAGCGATTACTAAAATGAATATCAACCAGGACAAATTAAAATTAGGAATGATTGAAAATATTGAATATCCCGAAAATTATTTTGATTTTATTTCTTTTGGTGCAGTTCTAGAGCATTTATACAATCCATCGACCTCAATATTAAAAGCTTTGAAATGGGTGAAACCAAACGGCATAATACATATTGAAGTTCCTTCTTCTGATTGGCTAATAGGCAAATTCATAAACCTATTTTACAAGCTGAATCGTACAGATTATGTTACAAATCTAAGCCCTATGCACGAACCATTTCATCTTTATGAATTTGGACTAAAGTCATTTCAGGAACACGCCAAAAAAAACGAATACGAATTAGCATTTTATGAATATTATGTATGCCCGACAGGGATGCCAAAAATTATAGACAATGCATTGAAGCCATTTATGAAGTGGACAAACACGGGAATGCAGTTATGTGTGTGGTTGAGAAAAAAATAGTGAAAGTGCAACTACCGCCAACAAAAGGTTTGCACAATTGCCGGGTTCGGTGTCCTCAGGGACACTTTACAAATGGTCAGCCTTGCTATGCTTCGCATTTAGCAAGGCTTCCTAAACCGGCAACTGTGCAAACCCAACGTTAACGCCATTGCTTCCAGCAGTCACCGACAGAAAATGGAATTTGAAGAAATAATAAGCCATCAAAGACAGTCATACATAAAACAACTAGAAGTTTTTTATGAACTTCGGACTGAAGGAGCTAAAGAAATATTAATGGAGCTAAGTGGCGAAGACGAAGCTCTTCTATTTAAGCTCTCCCGTCTTTGTATAACCCTAAACTAACAACACCCATGAAAAACATTATTGAGAAAATGCTGCAGTCCTATGAAAATGGCGGAATCAGTAGAAGGGATTTCGTTCTGTCTTTAGCAGCAATTACGACCGCGCCGATGGCAATGGCTCAAACCAGACACACGGCCTTCCAGGGCAAAACATTAAATCATATTACCTTATTTGTAAAAGACGTGGGCGAATCAAAAGATTTTTACAAGAAGCTACTGAACTTACAAGTGCTTAGGGAAACCAAGGACTTATGCGAATTCAACCTGGGTGAAAGCATTTTGGGTATTTATAGTGCCGATGATGGCCCGACTGGAAATGATCATTTTTGTATCGGTATAGAGTCATTTAATGCTGAGACAGTAATGGAGCAATTAAAGAAGGAATACCCGTCTGCCAGCCCAACCATGGAGGAAGGAAAACAAATATACCTCCGTGACCCTGACAATATCAGGTTTCAATTGTCCGCAACAGAATACAAGCGCTGACTGTTAAACGGAAACAGAAAGGATACTCCAAGTCGGTATGTTGATACGCCCGCTTAAACGATTATACGGGTAAGGCAGACCAAACCCCGCCTTTAATCAATCTTTATCGTAAGTCTCGCTTTTACTTCCTTGCCGTTGTTAAAGAATCCTCGCAGTTCGTAGGTGCCTGTCCATGCGTAAGACAATGATATTTTTCCATTGGCACCACCACCGGTATATTTAAAGGTACCCATTTCATCATCGGGTTTACCTTTCTCCACCAACACGATTGAATCAAAAAGGCTGCCTTCAAAGTTTCCGAATTCAACTTCGAAATATTCGTTGGTCTTGTAGGTGTCTTTAGCTGTGCGCAAATACGGATCGGTAGCCGATGGAACAACGGCGACAGCTGCTGCAGTGACTTCTGCTACCGCAGTAGGAGCGGGTGTGGCAGTTGGAGTATTACCAATGGCGCCTGCATTGGCAAACGCGGCGTCTGTGGATCTCCCTTTCATTACTTGACTGGTAGGCGTCAGTGTGTATGGCGTTGCGTTGTACCCACATACATCCGCTGCAATTCCGCCTCCCGGATACTCAAGCCAGCCCGTTGCGGTGTATGCCCATACTTTGCTCTTCGTTCCGGTAATCATCCATACCATTCCATTGGTCGGGTCAATGCCGATGTTGTTGCAATTCCAGTCGAGGTTGCCCAGCCGCTCCCAGCGAGCGCCGGTACCATACATGATGTTGCCGCCAGGCTGTGCGACAATCACTGGCGTACCATTGAACGCGGCGATGTCGTTGGCTTTCGCATTTCCAGGATATACCGTCCACGTGCCGTTGCCCGCGTCAAAATACTTGACGGCGTAGTTCTTGTCTATAATCCACAGTTGTCCATGGTTGTCAGTTGCGATGCGTCTTGCGCGTTCGTCTCCGGCTACTTCGACCCAGCCATTTTTTTCATCGACTTTATAGATTTTGCCGCTACCAGCAACCAGATAGGTGACACCTTCAAAGGCTGCCACATCCTGGAATTCAAATTCATCTATTGCTGAAAAGGGGAACCGGGGTACTTCCAGCCGGAACCATCCTGCACCCGCGTTCTTCCAAATTTCCTTTTGAAATGTAATGGCGACGGTGCCCGTATTGTCTGCAGTGATCCGTGTTGGTTTTGCTACGACGATATCGGCGTCTGCGCGTGGGTCAACAGCCTTTTCCTTCCGCTCTAATTTTCCAGTGGGCTCCCACTGCCCGAAGACGGTTTGCGTAGATGTAACAAAAAAGAGAACCGCCACAAGTTGGCAGTAAAGCAGGGGTGTTTTTTTCATGTTAGGGGTGTAGATAGGTGTGATCCAAGTTAGCATTTCTTTTTCGAAAACCCAGCGCGCGCATAATGCAGCAGCAAGGTTTGCAACCTTCTGCTGGCGTGTACCACGGATGGGCACTATATTGAGCCACAATTAGTGATACATCTAAGTTGAGAGATGACGCGTGATTGTAGCAGAATTTATACGTAATCGTCACAAAGTTTGATTTATCAATCACAAATCATGAAGAGGTATTGGCTGCACGCGTTTTTCTGGTGTATGCTTTTACTTACGAGTGTGGCCACAGTCATTGCGCAGGACCACGAACCTGAAGAGCATAAGCCAAAATTCCGTGGCGCGATCATGATGGCAAATTCGCATGTGCCGCGTGCGACGGAAGGTGGCAAGGCAGTGAGCGTCATCCCAACATGGGGCGTTGACCTGGACTACGTTTTTCATCCTCGCTGGTCGGTGGCTTTTCAGGGAGACATCAAACTCCAGAGTTTTGAGATAAAAGTAGCAGACCGCGTGCTTGAGCGCGACAATCCAGTAGTCCTTGCCAGTGTTATTCATTATCACCTAAAAAACCGCCTTTCATTTTACGCGGGTCCCGGTGTTGAGCTTGAACAGCATGAAAACCTCTTTCTAGTCAGGTTGGGAGGGGAGTACAGCTTTGAAATTTCCGACGACTTTGAAATCGCACCCAATCTCATTTATGAAAACAAAGATGAGGTGTACGATACCTGGACTTTTGGTATCGCATTCAATAAGAAGCTATGGCAGAAGAAGTAGTTTTAAAAACAGGTAACGAGCAACGTGGCGGCCGTTATAGTAATGACTATGGGATATAATGCTGATCGCGCGTAACCGGGTGGACACATGCAAGAACTATACATACAAGACGCAGCATTCGACAAAAACAATTTGCTGACAAAAGGTGAATACGAAAATTGCGTCTTCAACAGTTGCGACCTGGCTGAGACTGACCTTTCTGAACATAAGTTTATCGATTGCACATTCAATGATTGTAATATGAGTTTGGCAAAACTCAACAAGACTGCGTTTCGGGATGTGAAATTCAAGAACTGTAAAATGTTGGGACTTCGCTTCGATGTGTGTAATGATTTTGGGCTATCGTTTTCGTTTGAAGGCTGTCAGCTCAATCATGCTTCGTTTTACAAAACGAAAATCAGAAAGATGGTTTTCAAAAATTCACAATTGCAGGAAGTTGATTTTGCAGAAGCCGATCTGACCAGTGCGGTGTTTGATGCGTGTGATTTGACTCGCGCTATTTTTGAACATACCATACTTGAGAAAACGGACTTTCGAACTTCTTATGGTTATTCCATCGACCTGGAAATCAATCGAGTGAAGAAAGCAAGATTTTCTATTTCGGGTGTTTCGGGACTTCTGGACAAATATGATATTGATATAGAAAATTAGCGTTCGTCCTATTTTTGCTAAAATCGCTTTCCCTGTATTGTGCACCCAAACCAGTTTGTCCACAAAATATGAATAGACCCATTCTTACCGTAGCACTCAGTCTTTTGATCATATCCTGCAGCCAAAATTCAAGTCGGGAGCCAGGGAGCGCGTCATCTGTATCGGTGGATTCTTCGGCGCAAATGGAACTAACCAGGATTGATACAACTGAAATTGACTTCGTCAAATCTACGCCCGACAAAACAAGAGTCCTTCTTGAAAATGAATACGTACGGGTAATTGAATATTCTCTCAAGCCGGGAGACAAGGACAACCTCCATACGCATCCTCCAAAAACATCTTATGTTATTTCAGGTGGACTGCTTAGGGTTTATCCCGGAAAGGGAAAGCCTTTTGATGTTGAGGAAATAACAGGAAACGCGGAGTGGAGTAACAAGGTGGGCAAACACACCGTGGAGAATATTGGCAAGACGACGGTAACGATATTGCTGACGGAGATAAAATCTGCCAAAAAATAGGCTTCAATATGAAATCAATTCAAATCGTGGTGTTCCTGTTGTTCCTGACAGTGCTAACATCCTGCAAGCGGGAAAAGGAGAGTCCTGAAGTTCTGAAAAAAGTTCTCGCCGACTGGTTTGACGGGATAAGGACACAAAACCTGAATAAACTGAATTCATTAACAACGAATGACTTTGTTCTTTTTGAGGATGGGAGGATCTGGACAAACGATAGCTTAGTCAGGGTGAATCCTAAGATCGGTTCAATCAAAAGAGATTGGACCTTTGACTTTGTAAAGGTTGAAGTTGATGAGAACTCGGGCGACATGGTTTATTACAACCATGGTGTGTTTGTGATCAATGACACGATTCAACGAAAACCTGAATGGCTTGAAAGCGCTACGTTTAGGAAGGTTGATGGTACCTGGAAATTGAAGTTTTTACATTCAACGAGGCGCAAATAAATGCCCAACTCGGGCTCAGCTACCTGGAGCTTTTACATCCCGAAAATCATTGGGAAGTAGTCATGAAAACCAGACATGATTTATCTCGGGTTGGATTGATGAGTGCTATTTAGAAAAGTTAAAAAGAGCTAAATTTGAAATATCAAGAAAGTATATGAAGCGTGAAAAGGCATTGGAAACAGTCAAAGAATTCCCACAAGAATTCAACTTAGAAGATCTTATTGAGAGGCTGGTTTTTGTGGAGAAGGTTGAAAAAGGTCTTCAGCAATTGAACGAAGGAAAGACTGTCGCGCATGACCAGGTGAAAGAAGTAGCCCGGAAATGGTAAAAATTATCTAGACGGAAGTTGCGATAGAAGATCTTCGTTCCGTCCATTCTTACATATCTCGAGACTCAAAATACTACGCGGACAAATTTGTAGAGAAACTCATTTCAAGAATTGATCAACTTGAGTCATACCCTGCATCGGGGCGTGTTGTGCCTGAGTTTCAGAATGATTCATGTATTGGCTTGGTCTCGCACCAATTTAGTCGACATGTTAGTACACGGGAATTCCTATTTTAGGAGACGTTAAGCGAGTTCATGAAAAACCTAAGAATCTGGGGGATACTCATTCTGGCTGCTTTGATGGCCACTATTTTAACCTGGCAATATTTTCATGACGGGGTTCCATCGCATCATATTATGCAAAGGAGTGATTTGCCAGAAATTTCCAACTGGTGGGGGCTTGTGATAATTCCCGCCCTGGCCTGGATAACGCTCAGTAAAATTCAGAATAGAATAACTGCTCAGGGTTCTCTACAAAAATCCGTTCTGATTTTTTTAACTGGATTGGCGCTTGGAATTTCCCTCGCGATATCATTCAACAATAATTATGAACCTTTTTTGGACAACGTCCTTTATATCATCCTTGGGTTGAGCCTGGTGATTCCGATTTTTTTGTCTGAGTTTATATTGGGTTTTGTGCTTGCAATGACGTTAACATTCGGTGCGATCTTACCAACGGTGTTTGTATTAATTATATCACTCGTGGGTTTTATCATTTTCAGGATAACCCGGCTACTTTGGAGTTACGTTTCCAAAAGTCGCGCGAAAGAGTAACATCTGAATGATGCGCACAAAAGTCAGTATTTCTACAACCTACAACTGTTCACTGGAAAGGGCTTTCAAGACGCCGATTCTCTGTGATGTTTCAAAAATTCATACAGGCCATTGGATCACGCCCCGCGTTACGCATTGTACTGATGATGAACACTGGGGTAAAATAGGCTCGAGTAAAAAAGTGTTTGTGGCAAAGTCACGTTTTTTAAAAGGCGGATTTTCTTCAGTGGATAATGTGGTGGAGAGAGTTGAAAATCGATACTGGAAAATCGAGGTCAATCAATTTCAGATGTGGATGTTGGGCTTCTCCAAGTTCGTTGGCGAATGGGAGACAAAGGAGTTGAATCAGGATAAAATACTGGTGGACTATACCTACACTTTGCATTCAGACATTACACTTTTCTATCCACTGAATTGGCTCTTCGCCAAAATCTATTGGAGGATCTACATGAAGCAGGTTGTAGAAAACATCAGGAAGCTAATTGTTAGCAATGAGCCGTTTATGTACAAATGACTATAGCTTCATGATTTGACTAATGACAATTTCTTTTTAGGTATTAACCCGGGTTCATAAAATTTGTAACTTACCCTAAACCAACCTAAATAGAAATGAGAATCAAGTACCTGTTCGCGATTCTGGGCGTCGCTGTTTGCCTTGTTGCGGAAGCCCAAAAGAAAAAGGCAGCAAAGGCCGCTGCCGAACCAGTTCAAACGAATCTCTCTTCTCCGCCTCCAGGCAGCCCCAACATACTTGTGATATGGGGTGATGACATTGGAACCTGGAATATTAGTTACAACAATCGGGGGATGATGGGTTACCGCACGCCCAACATCGACCGCATCGCCAGGGAAGGGCTTTCATTCACAGACTATTATGCGCAGCAAAGTTGCACCGCAGGGCGCGCCGCGTTCATCAGCGGTTCAGTTCCTGTGCGTTCGGGAATGACGAAGGTCGGACTGCCAGGAGCGAAGGAGGGTTGGCAAAAGACGGATGTAACAATGGCCACCGTTCTGAAAGCGCAGGGATATGCAACTGGACAGTTTGGGAAGAACCATCAAGGTGATCTTGATGAGCACCTGCCGACGATGCATGGATTTGATGAGTTTGTGGGAAGCCTTTATCATTTGAATGCTGAAGAAGAGCCGGAGCATCGGGATTATCCGGGTGATATGAAGCTTGCCAATGGGAAAACGTTCAGGGAACAGTTCGGTCCCCGTGGCGTTCTCAGAACAAAATCGGATGGCAAGGGCGGACAAACTATTGAGAACCTGGGTCCGCTCACAAAGGAGCGCATGGAAACCATCGACGATGAGACAGTCGCGGCCGCCAGGGATTTCATTACGCGCAAAGTGAAGGCAGGCGAGAAATTCTTTTGTTGGTGGAACGGCACGCGCATGCACTTCAGGACCCATGTGAAAGAGTCACATATTGGAATTTCCGGACAGGATGAATACAGCGATGGTATGGTGGAACATGATATGCATGTTGGTGAGCTGCTGAAACTGCTGGACGAACTGGGCATTGCCGACAATACGTTGGTGATGTACTCAACAGACAATGGACCCCATTACAATACATGGCCGGATGCAGGCACCACACCTTTCAGGGGAGAAAAGAATTCAAATTGGGAAGGTGCGTATCGTGTTCCGACCTTCGTTCGTTGGCCGGGAAAGTTTCCTGCAGGCACTACGCTGAATGGAATTGTGTCGCATGAAGACTGGCTACCAACGTTTGCAGCTGCGGCCGGTGCGACTGACATAAAAGAAAAACTGATGACAGGTATAAGCATTAACGGACGATCTTATCGCAATCACATCGACGGCTATAACCTGCTCGACTACCTTTCCGGGAAAGTGAAAGACTCTCCACGCCAGGAATTTGGTATGTTAATGATGATGGTCAGATCGTAGCAGCACGATACACTGATTGGAAGGTGGTTTTTCTGGAAAACAGGGGAGAAGCGTTTGGTGTTTGGCGCGAGCCGTTTGTTGAATTGCGTGTACCGTTGCTTTTTAATTTGCGCCGAGACCCTTTCGAAAAAGCACAGCATAACGCGAACGCATACAACGACTGGTTTCTTGATCATCCATTCGTAGTGGTGCCCATCCAGGCACTTGCTGCGAAATTCCTGATGTCAATGAAGGAGTATCCTCCTTCGCAGAGTCCGGGATCATTCAACTTATCAAAAATCCAGGAGACGTTGAAGAACGCTGGGGGATCACGGTAGCGACGTGACGAGACCGACTTACTTACCCAACCTGAATCAACATGACGTCAACTCCCAGGTCCTCATGGTATGCGCTCGCCGTCCTATTCGGCATCAACGCAATGAATTTTTACGACCGCCAGGTGATCGGCGCGGTAGGTGAACCTATCCGAAAGGAGTGGGGACTGACCGATACACAACTCGGCACGCTGGCCACTGCTTTCATACTCATGTATGCGATAGTAGGTCTGCCCCTTGGTGCCTTGGCGGATAGATTCTCGCGAAAGAAAATTCTCGGATATGGCGTTGCGGCATGGAGCGCACTTACTGCCGTTTCAGGAATGGCGCCTGGTTATACGTGGTTGTTCGTCAGCAGACTTGGTGTAGGTGTTGGAGAAGCGAGCTGTGCGCCGGCAGCCAACTCGCTTGTTGGAGATCTTTTTCCGCCACAGCGACGGGCGCTGGCGCTGTCCTTGTTCATGATGGGCTTGCCCATTGGTTTGTTTCTCAGCTATAGCATCAGCGGCATGATTGCGCAACTGTATGGTTGGCGGGAAGCATTCTACTTCGCTGCGATACCCGGGTTTATCCTTGCTGTCCTGGCTTTCAAAATCAAGGAGCCACTAAGGGGCGCTACTGAAAACATGGCACACGCGGCGAGGCGCCCGGGAAACTCTTTCTTCATCGTGCTGGCAATTCCTACGATGGGATGGATTGTCATTTCAGGACTCCTTCACAATTTCAATGCGTATGCCATCAATGTCTTTTTGCCTTCGTTCCTCATACGCGTTTATCATTTGGGTATTCGTGAATCAACGAACATCAGTTCAATCGTCCTTGGGGCAGTTGGTATCATTGGCATGCTGGCCGGTGGTTGGCTGGGCGACTACTGGACACGGACCCGCGCGAACGGCAAGATGTTGCTGGCGGCGATCGCGATTGGTATTGCATCACCGTGCATGTTTGCCGCGCTATTGCTGCCGGTCGAAGATAATAATATTATCCTGTTCATGTTGTTGATGGGAACTGCGAGCATGCTTGTGTACACGTACTATGCGAATGTCTATGCATCCATTCAGGATGTAATCGAGCCATCGCTGCGCGGTACCGCGATGGCGGTATATTTCTTCGCGATGTACCTGCTTGGAGGCAGTTTTGGTCCGGTCATTACGGGTGTTCTCAGTGACTATTTCGCTCGTCAGTCCATGCTCGGCGCTGGCAGTGATGTGATCAGTGATGCCCACAGGGCCAGCGGCTTACATGCCGCGATGTTTTCATTACCCATTGTGCTGGGCCTGTTATCAATCGTTCTGTTTGCTGCTTCCAGAACTATTAAAAAAGATATGGCACGGTTGGATGAATGGAGGCGCAGTGTCAAACAAGGAGTGGATAGCAGTTTGTCGTGATTGGGTATGAGAATGTAATATGAACCGAACACTTACGATCAGATATTTTTTTTCGTTTGCGGTTCCTGTGGCGCTGATGGGAATAATCATCTTTATTTCTCAGTCCAGGTTATTTCAAATGAATCCGGGGCCCGTGTCAATGGGAATAACCGTTGACTTATTGCTGAGCGTACCGTTGATACACTTTCTTTTGACAAGAAGCACGCCGTTGCCCAGGATCACAATTCTTATTTTTTTGATGGCTGGCTTGCTGGTTGCAACACTCATTGTGCCTCCGGAGCATCAGGAGCTACTTCATTTCACAGAAAAATGGATACTGCCTGCAATCGAAGGGATTGTGGTTGTGTTAGTGGTTCGTAAGGTTCGGGAAGTGATAAAAGATTACAACACGAATGGACAAGCCGGTGGCGATTTCTACACGGTATTGAAATATGTGTGCGCCAGGCTTCTCCCTGGTTTTCTTGCAACCATCATGGCATCAGAAATCGCTGTGATTTACTATGGATTTATTCAATGGCGAAAGGTAGTTCCCAATAAATACCAATTTACATATCACAGGAATAGTGGTACGAATAGTCTTTTAATAACGTTGATATTTCTGATCATTGTTGAGACAATAGTGATGCATCTTCTGGTAGCAAAATGGAGTAGCGCGTTGGCGTGGACGCTGACAATTGCGAGCGCATACGCAGTCATTCAGATCCAGGGTTTTTTGAAGTCAATAATACTGCGACCAATCATTGTTGCGGACAACAGGGTTTTTCTTCGTTACGGGGTTCTCAGCGAAACCATCATTGAGATTGAAAACATTGAATCAATCAATATCACAAACACGGCGATAGAACATGATAAGACAACCAGGAGCTTGTCTTCTTTTGGAAAATTGGAGGGGCATAATGTGGTTATTGCTGTAAGGAATGAACGCATGATCAGTGGACTGTATGGGAGAAACAGAAAGTTCAGGACGCTTGCGTTGTTCGTGGACAACAAGGATGAATTCAAGAGGCAGGTTGATCAATTGATTGCAAGAAATTTTTTGCAGGGTACATTATAAGATGTTGCTCTTGCCCGGCAGTTGAGAAAAATCCCGCAATTCAGTTAAATTGTCCCAACCCAAATCTGACTCCATGCACCGAAGAATCTTTATTAAACAATCAGTTTTAACAGCCACTGGTATTAGTCTCCTTGGTACTTTCCAATGGAGCGGAATACGTCGCGCTGCGGATAAGACGCCAAAAGTAAATGGGCAACGCATCTTAGACCGCATCATGGAACTTGCCAAATTCGGCCGGGATGACAAAGGTCATGGCTATCGCGTTGCATTCACGAAGGGAGACATGGAGGGACGCGCGTGGTACATGGACTTGATGAAAAAAGCAGCATTGGATGTCAGTGTCGACACCGCCGGAAATATTATCGGCAAACGAAAAGGAAAGAACGCATCACTGAAACCTATCGGTTTCGGTTCACATATTGACATGGTGCCCGACGGCGGAAACTATGACGGCACACTGGGCTCTCTGGGCGCGTTGGAAGTCATTGAAATACTAAATGAACACAAGTTAGTGACGGAGCACCCGTTGCAAGTAATGATTTTTGCCAACGAAGAGGGTGGCACTGTCGGCAGTAAGGCAATTGCCGGTCTATTGACGGAACAAAATCTAAAGAACAAAAGCCAGAGCGGCCTTACGATGGCGGAAGGAATCAAAGCCATCGGCGGTAATCCTGACAGCATTCAATCGTGTCGCATGACGAAGGGCGACCTTCATGCATGGGTGGAACTGCACATCGAACAGGGAGGGTTTTTGGAGAACGAGAATTTGCAGATTGGCGTAGTCGAAGGGATTGTTGGCATGATGGACTGGGACGTGACCATCGAAGGCTTTGCCAACCACGCTGGCGCGACGCCGATGAAGATAAGAAAGGACGCATTGCTGGCTGCGTCGAAGTTGGTTGTCGCAGTGAACGAGGTGATCAATGGGGTTGAAGGTCGTCAAGTGGGAACAGTAGGCAAGATTGCTGCGTATCCGGGTGCCAGCAATGTCATTCCTGGTAAAGTGACAATGAGCCTTGAGATCCGTGATCTTTCAATGGAAAAGATCGAGATGTTGTTTGGAGAAGTTCAGAAGCGAGCAGATGTGATTTCCGCCGAGACTAAAACTAAAATCGTTTTTGATCTGCAGTTCGTGACGAAGTCTGCTTTGTCAAATAAATCACTTCAGGAGAAAATCAATTCTTCTGCAAAAGGGCTGGGCTTGACTACAAAGTTCATGCAAAGTGGCGCTCTTCACGATTCGCAGAATATGTCGCACATCGCGCCGATGGCGATGATCTTTGTGCCGAGTGTGGGAGGGATCAGTCATTCGCCCAATGAGTTCACCAAGCCGGAAGATATGACTAATGGTGCGCAGGTATTGTTGAATACGATTTTGGCAATTGATAAGGAATAATTTGAACCGCGGAGACGCTGAGGCGCTGAGTATTTTGATTCAGAGACTGACGAATCGCAAAAAAAACGATTTACATGCTTCGCGAACCTTTGAGTCTTAGCGCCTTCGCGGCAAAATCCGGGACAACAATCTGCGGGTAAAATTTCATAGCGAAGTATCGCCATTGACCTCAAAGACTCAAAGGCGCCAAGAAACGCAAAGATGGCTACATCACCCACTGCAGCACCACATAAAATACCGACGGACACAATAAGCATCCAAGTCCGGTATAAAACGTAGCCGTTATCGCTCCATATGGCACAAGCTTCGGATCAGTCGCTGCCAATCCGGCTGCAACACCACTCGTAGTACCCGCAAGTCCACCGAAGATCATTGCTGCCTTTGGATTGTTAAGTCCGATGTATTTTGCTATCACCGGTGTTCCAATTGTCACCAGCACCGACTTCACAACACCGGCTGCGATGCTGATGGCAATGATATCCGAACTGGCACCCAATGCCGCACCGGTTACTGGCCCAACGATGAAAGTGCAGGCACCAGCGCCGATAGTTGTTATGCTCTTGACGTCATCATAGCCGAGTAAGATGGCGAGTACAGCGCCAGCGTAAAATGAAAGTGCCAGTCCGACTGCAAGCGAAATAATTCCGGGCAATCCTGCTCTTTTGATTTCAGAAAACTTCGCGCCCATCGCGGTCGATACGATTGTGAAGTCCCGCATCATCGAACCACCGAGCAATGCAAAGCCTGAAAGTACGCTGATATCGGAGATACCTTTTTTGCCGCCAGTGAAAACACCACCAAAGTATGCCAGCAATAATCCGGATATAATGGCGATGGCAGGACCAGGAATCTTACCATGCGTGAATACGCGCGAGATCCATTGGGATGCGATCATGATCACGCCGGTGACCAATAGTGCCACCACCAATCCATTTTTTATAAAGAGATCAGCAATTGCGTCGATCATAATGTTGATTCAGATTTGTTTCCAATGCGCATGAGTAAGGGGAGCGTTAACACTGCCAACGTAGTAGGTATGATTCCAGCAAGAATCGCTATTGCGCCGCCGGACGTGGCCGCTTTCACATCCTGAACCGCCGACATCGCCACGATCACCGGGATGTATAAATTACTCCAGAACAGAATGCCGCCTTCCATCTCTTCGGTGAGCAGTTTCTTTTCATGCATCCACCGGTTGACGATGATTAAAAGGAACATAGCGAAACCAACGCCACCAACATTTGCGTTGATGTTCAGCCATCGGCCGAGCAGCTCACCGATAATTTGTCCGATGAGATAGCACGCAGCCAGCAAAGCGACACCGTAGATCATATTAAAAGAGTTTTTTCAGTTCATTCTTAGTCACCTTTCCCATTGTGTTTCGGGGAAGTTCTTTCATCACCAAAAACTTTCTCGGCAGACTGTAATTGGGAACCCGCTCGCGCAACCAGGATTGTAAGGCGTCGATGTCGGTTTTCTCCACTTTCGAAACAATCGCAGCCGCAACCATCTCACCCCATTCACTGTCTTCCAAGCCTAAGACCGCACAATCAACAATCGCTTCATGTGAGCGCAACACTTCTTCGATTTCCAATGCTGAGATCTTGTGACCGCCACTTTTTATAATATCTGTTGAGTTGCGACCCATGATACGGTAATAGCCGTTTTCTAAAACCGCGACGTCACCGGTGCGGAACCAACCTTCTGATGTGAATGCCTTTTTGGTCTCTGCAGGTTTGTTCCAGTACTCTATGAAAACATTGTCACCTTTCACCTGGATCTCACCAGGCTCATTCTTAATCGTTTCATCTTTTTCATTTGCCAGCCGAACCGACACGCCCGGTAAGGGCTGACCAACGTAACCGGTTCTTCTTTCTCCGTGGTATGGGTTACTGATCGCCATTCCGAGTTCTGTCATGCCGTAGCGCTCGAGCAGTTTATGACCGCTGATCACATGCCATTTCTCCATCGTAGAAGCGGGGAGTGCGGCGGATCCGCTTACCATGAGGCGGAAAGCTCTCAACGCGTCGAGAATCTTTTTTTGATCAGCGTCAGCAAGTCCGTCCCAATAAGTAATAAGCTTGAAGTAGATCGTGGGCACTGCCATGAAAACATTGACCTGATTCCTGAGAAAAATATCAAACACTTGCTTTGCGTCGAACTTCGGCAGAAACTCGCACACAGCGCCTGCCCACAACGAACAGCTCACTACATTGATAATACCATGAACATGGTGCAGAGGCAAGACACATAGTGTGTGATCCTTCTGTGTCCATTGCCAAGCATCAATCAATGATGAAATCTGTGCGCGGATGTTTTTATGTGTCGTGACAACGCCTTTCGGCAGGTTGGTCGTTCCGCTGGTATAAAGAATCAACGCGCGTCTTTCGGTCGTAATTTCAGGAAGTGACGCTGTTGCATTGCTGGTAGAAATTTTTTCGGCGCTAGCCAAACGCAAGGATTTCTCGCGAGCTAAAGGTTCAATCAGCGATTCAAACTCGTCGGAGCAGACAACAATGCTGCTTCCAGAATCTTCGAGCGTGTATCGGAGCATGGGAGCAGGATGGGAGAGACACAACGGGACAGCCACACCACCCGCTTGCCATATTCCCCACATAACCGCCACGTAATTAAAGCCGGGTGTTACCATGAACGCAACCCTGGCTTCATTCAAATCGGTAGCGCCGTTGAGCAATGCGGCAGCCACCGTGCGTGACGCATGGATTAATTGCTCATAGGAATAAGAGCGTCCATCCGATAGTATCGCAACGGACTTTCCGTATCGAGCGGTGTGGTTAAGCAAATCCATCAAAGGAAAATGAATGCAGTCTGGAGCTGATCATTTTTTGCTTTGCGGAATTGCCTGCATCAGCACTGCAAGCGCAGCGTCTATGTCGTTATCGGCATCTGTGGCACCTTTGAAGTGTCCAAGTCGTACGACCACAAGTTCGTGCGACGGAATGATGATCACGTACTGACCACCTGCGCCCAGCATCATGTAACTGTCTTTTGGTATCGGTCGCTTGCCATCTCCATTTATCCAGAACAAGCCGCCGTAAATAGGACGGCCATCTGCCACCCATGGCTCAGCCAGCGTGCTCACAAATTTTGCGTAACCATCTGGAAGAATTTTTTCACCATTCGATACCCCGTCATTCAAATAAAGATTGCCCAGGCGCGCCCAATCACGTGCGCAGGCAAACTCATATCCTTGCGTAAGGAAGTTGCCATAAGGATCTGTTTCCATGATCATCGTTCGCACACCGATCTTATCGAAGAGTTCGCGCTGAGCAAATTGATGATACGGTTGCTTCAACTTTTCAATGCCAAGCCGGTTGAGATAATTTGTCAACACAGGATCGCAGTTTCTATAACGACCCACGGTATTCGGCAGCCACTGCTGAGGAAGACTGGCTGCGTATTCGAAAGAATTGACGCCGCCGGTGTATAAATAAAGATGGTCGGGATATCCCAGCGAAGGATCATAATCAGGATCCTGAGGCGCGCGGCAATATAATCCACTCGACATGTGCAGAATATCCATGATCCTGATCTTCCCACGTGGATCATCTTTGCCCTGCCATTGCGGGATCGGTGCAGGCTGGTCAAGTTTATAAACTCCCTTCTTCACGAGAATACCCAGGATCGTCGATGACAGGCTTTTGCCCATGGACCAGCTTTCAAGCTGAGTATCTTTTGTTATTCCCTGGTCGTATTTTTCTGCGATGATGTTGCTTTTATGTGTTACAACAAATGCTGCCGTCATTCCGGCATTGTTATGACTGAATGCCGAGTCTATGGCTGCCTGCACTTTCTTTTCATCGATCGTTGACGCAGATTTTGTTTTTGACGGGGCATCGCCCATGGGCCATGGGTCTGAGGACGAGCGAACGTTGCGTGTAACTTTCACCGGCTTGAAGAACAATTCCGTTTTGCCTTCAGTGAGCGTCACGCAACCCTGATCGCCGGTATAGATTGCCGTTCTTGTCACACCGTTGGGAAGCTTGACCGATACAGTCTTCTTTTCATAGTCGACGATCGGTGTGCTAAGCTTGGCGCGTTGTGCATAGGGAGCTGTAAAGTATCCTACATTTTCTGCAGCAAACTCGGGTTTCAGCCCCGTGATAAACACTGCTGAACACATGATTTTTGCGAAGCCCGCAGCGTGATGAGACAGCGGATCGCCGGGAGGTGCCTTGTAAGGCGTATTGAGTTGGTATTTTTTTCCGCGTGCCAGGAGGGCTTCACGCTGTTCGGGAGACATTTGACCGAAGGTCGCGGTGCTGCATAAAAGCATGCAAGCAAAGAAGATGAGGTAAAGTGGTTTCATAGGTTTAGGGTCAGGTGTAATATAGTATTTCCAGTGAGAATTCGGACCGCCGCACATGGAACATACCTCCATAGAAAAAGGTATTCGCTTAAATTCGGTAATTTACTTTGGTAAGAGATTTTGAAAGCTCACTCTACCAACCATAATCATGAAAAGAAGAACCTTCATTAAGAAGTCATCCCTCACCGCATTGAGCATCAGTGCCTTCGGAGCCGTACAATGGAACGGAAGTAGTTTTGTTGGTGACACGCCCACCACGACCGACATTCCCGGACCGTTTTATCGCCCTAATGCACCGATGAGAAGTAATCTCATTCCTGCAAACGCAACGGGAAAGCCTTTGAATCTAAGCGGAACAATCTTCAGGGAAGACGGGAAGACACCGGTGAGTAATGCATTGGTAGAAATCTGGCATTGCGACGATCACGAGCATTACGACAATGATTCGGATGACTATTTGTTCAGGGGAGCGCAAAAGTCTGACGCGAATGGAAAATATGCCTTTCGTACCATCATGCCAGTGCCGTATAAAGCGACTCCGGATGATGAGTCGTCGTGGCGCCCGGCACACGTTCATCTCAGAGTTTCTATTCCCGGTCAGCAGGACTTGATCACGCAGCTATATTTCAAAGGAGGGAAGTACATCGAAACCGATAGATGGGCTTCATCGAAGCAGGCCGTGAACAGGATTTTGAATGTCAAGACTAACAGTCAGGGAACATTGGAAGTATCATTTGATGTGGTAATGAGCAAAGAGTTTCCATTGGAGAATGAGGTGTATAAGAAAATTGCCGGCTTGTATAATGTGGAAGATGGTGTTGTCGAATTCTTAAACATCGATGATTTACTGTATGCGAAATGGAATGGTCAACTGGTCGCGGGTATGAAATACATGGGTAGCAATACGTTTGAGGGTGGTATCGGATTTCCAAAAGTGACATTTGAATTGCCAGAAAAAGGCGATACAAAAGCCACGATCGTAATGGAACGAAAAACCTTCAATGGCGTGCGCTTCATGAAATACAATTAATGAATGCTGGGCCGCGACGGATTCTACATAAAAAAATAATAGGTAGGGAAATTGAACCGCAGGGGCGCAAAGGCGCAGAGGAGTGCATTCTCCGCGTCTCTGCGCATCGCCTTCGCGTAGCTACGGCGGAGCGAGGACTCCGCGGTTCAATCATTTACCTCTCCAGCTTCAACGTCGCCTTCAACGGCGGCAATCCACCAGTCAATATCGCATTGAGATTTGCCAGATGTGCATCGAGCTCTTTTGATAACTCTGCAAATACTTTGTAAGCGCCGGCCGTGGGTTTGTTGTCGCCTGTTTCAAGGCTGCGCCGCACGGCAGATATTCTGTTGCCCAGCTTGATGGGGAAGTTAAGCGGATCCTGACCGCTACGATTCTTCACCTGGTAGAGCTCTTCTTCGATCGCAGTGATTTTTTTCAGTAAATCATTTGCAGCCGTGATTGCGCTTTGATCTGTCGTTTGTTTCAAAGCTTCTTCAAAGTCCTTGCGAACCTTGCGGATTTGAATGACGGCTTCATTGGCAGCGGATTCCTTGTCGCGGATCTTCATCGCCAGGTCGAAGGTCTCTTTCAGGTCAGCAACGGTCACACCCTTCAGGTTGGGATTCATTTTGATTTCAAATGGGTACGTCATGGTGTAGCCTTTCGACGTGAACCTCACCTGGTACTTGCCTGGAGGTGCCATCGGGCCGTTCTTTGCATTCGCACCCCACAAGATCATTCCGTCGAACGTGGTTGCTCCGGGATAACGAAGGTTCCAGCTAAACACGTTGATGCCGGTCGCGGTTGTGGGCTTCGCCGGCTCGCGTTCCCATCTGGGGATATTCGGATCGACTTTGTACTCGGGCTTGTCGCCTTTGAACGTAGTGACCAGAGCGCCCTTCTCATCCAGGATCTCCAACTTCACTGAATCAACTTTTCCGCTGATGTAGTATTGAAACGTAGCGTTGCTGATGCCGCGTATCGCATCGCCCGGCTTGAAGAAGATTACGTTTTGCTTCATCAGTTCGGAGGTGAGCTGTCTCAGCGGCTGGATGTCATCCAAAATCCAGAAGCCTCTGCCATGTGTACCCAATACAACATCGTTATCTTTTACAACGAGGTCACGTATAGGAGTGTCCGGCAAGTTTAATTGCAATGACTGCCAGTGATCGCCCGCATCGAATGAAACATATGCACCATGTTCTGTTCCCAGGAACAAAAGCCCTGGCCTGGTGTTGTCCTCACGAACGCTTCTTGCGAAGTGGCCATCTTTAATGCCCGTCACAATTTTCGTCCAGGTCTTACCATAATCTTTTGTGCGAAAAACGTAGGGTTGACGATCATCTACCTGATAACGGAATGCAGCCACATACGCTGTTCCCGCCGCGTGACGGGATTCATCGATAATGGCAACGACAGAATTTTTTGGTAAGTCTTTTGGTGTGATGTCCGTCCATTTCTTTCCACCGTCGCGTGTAATCTGGATCTTTCCATCATCGGAGCCGGCCCAAAGGGTATTGACATCGTGGAAGGAGGGAGCAAGTGCAAAAACGGTTGCATAAATCTCAGGGCCATTCATATCCTTTGTTATCTCACCGCCGGTCGGGCCAAGGGTTTCCGGGTCCGCATACGTTAGGTCAGGACTGATCTGCGTCCAGCTTTGCCCATCGTCAGTGGTTTTCCAAACATGTTGCGAACATGTGTAGAGAATATTTGGGTCGATGGGAGAGAACACGATGGGGAAGGTCCACTGCCATCGTTCGGGCAGCGCGCTCGCGGGCTCACCAGAGAAAAATCTTGGATAAACCTGGATGTCGCGAATCTGACCATTGCTTCGATCATAGCGTGTTAGCAGAGCACCCTGACTGCCTGCGTAATACACATCCGGGTTGTTCGGGTGTGAAACAATATAACCGCTTTCTCCACCGCCAACTTCGTACGCCCAATCATTTAAGACATCCATGTGATCCCAGCCCTCGCTTGGCATCGCAATCGTCGTGTTATCCTGCTGCGCGCCAGCCACATGATAAGGCACGTGATTGGTAGTTGTCACATGGTAAAGTTGCGTAGTAATATAATCCTGATCGGTCCACGTCTTACCTCCATTGATCGACACAACGCCGCCACCGTCATCTGCAAGGATCATGCGCTGCGGATTGTTTGGATCGATCCAAAGATCATGATGATCGCCATGCTTGGTTTGGATTTGATCAAACTTTGTCCCGCCGTCAGTCGACTTGAAAAAATCCACGTTGAGACAGTATACCGTTTCACGATCGAATGGATCTGCATAAATGCGTGTGTAATAGAATGCACGTTGTCTCAACTTCCTTTCGTCATTCGTTTTCTTCCAGGAAGCTCCGCCGTCGTCGGATCTGAAAACACCTCCATCATTTGCTTCAACGATTGCCCAGAGACGTTTCGAATCAGCTGGCGACACGGTAATTCCAATCTTACCAAAAGGAGGAGCGGGCATTCCTGGATTGCGCGTCAACTCTGTCCACGTGTCACCGCCGTTCTCCGACTTCCATAATTTACAGTCCGGGCCGCCATCCCAGAGCTTCCATGTTCTGCGATAAACATTCCAGGTTGTTGCGTAAATAACTTTAGGATTCGTTCGATCGATGATGAGATCGGCGACTCCCGTCTTGGGATTTATATAAAGAACTTTCTTCCATGTATTGCCGCCATCGGTAGATCTGAAAACGCCGCGCTCTTCGTTATCGCCGTAAGGGTGACCCAGGGCCGCAACATAAACGACATCAGGATTGGTGGGGTGAACCCTGATCCTGGATATCGCTTGCGTTTCTTTCAGTCCGAGAGAACGCCATGTCTTGCCTGCATCTGTAGATTTGTAAACGCCATCGCCTTGTGTAATGCTTCCGCGAAGCTGTGTTTCCCCGCCGCCTATATAGATTATATCAGGATTGGTTTCCGCGACAGCGACCGCACCAATGGAAGAACTGCTGATTTGTCCATCGGTGACAGGCGCCCATTCCTGACCTCCGTCGGTAGTTTTCCAAAGACCGCCGCCGGTTGCGCCAAAGTAGTATTCATTGGGACGTCCGGGACTGCCGGTTGCCCCCAGCGAACGACCACCCCGTTTTGGACCGATGTTGCGCCACTTGAGATTGTTATAAAATTTTTGATCTACCTGATCGGATGTTGTCTGCGCGTCTGCAAAGCAAAATGACAGCACCAATGCAAGACAAAAGAGGATGGATTTCATAAATGTCTGTGTGTGTTTGTAGTAAAAATAGCCCCGATCTTTGGAATCGGGGCTATTCGTTAGAAAGGATTAATATGTTTTAATTGGCCCGCGTTGTGTTTTTAATGACAATGGGTCCTGCAACATTATTTTTTCTCAATTGCTCCTGGATTGCAGGAAGGTCGTGCTCGATCAATTGATTGAACTTGCGTTCCGAGTCGCTCAGTCTCTTTTGAAGAACCTGGTGAACTTCTCCGTGTTGATCCGAAGGACGGAAGTCTGACGTTTCAACACCATTGCTGAGATAGCGAAGCTTCTCGATAGTCTGAGAAGGATATCTCAAATTGCTCTGACCCTCAGGTGCCACACGTAACTGCAAGAGCTCACCTTCGATATCCAGCAACTGATTTTCAAGACCCTCGATGATCTTCACGGCTTCTTTGTTGTCCCTGGAAGTCTCTTTGAGATCAGCTGCCTGGCGCCGGATTATTTCAAGTTGGTTTGCCATGTCAGCGCCTTTGTTCAAATCCTTCTTGATTTCTGATGCAAGTGCATACTGTGCTGCAATGTCGGCATCAGTTCCTTCCGAGTTAGGATCCTTAAGAATCGTGATAGGTTTCGAATATTCTTTCCCTTTCACTTTCAAAGTCACCGTGTAATCTCCCGGCTTCACCAGTGGTGCAAATCCACCTGGTGCGCTTGGAGCAGGAATCGCGCGTTTGTCGCCAAGATTTACCCAATCAGAATAAAGAGGTTTGTTGCGAATGAGAATTTTCGTCGAAGGGTCTTCGCGCAAATTCCACCAAATGCGATTCACACCTGCTTTGCCTCCTTTATGATAAAGTGTTCTTGCGATCGCACCGGATGCGTTCTTGATCTCAATCGCAATACTGTCTTTCTCTGGCGTATCGGCACCAAGCCAGAAACTGAGTGGCGCTCCGGGCGGCGGATTTTCACCAGCAGTTTGATCGTCAGACATTGCATAAGGAGTTGTCACAGGCTGCAGTCTGTATGTTGTGCGCGGCGAGAACAGGAATGCTTCGGAGCTCGTCACTTCGTTGGTCAATTGTTGAAGCGGCGTGATGTCATCAAGGATCCAGATACCTCTTCCATAGGTGCCAACTACGAGGTCATTGAACGTTTCCTGAACCTGGAGCCAGTACATTGGCGATGCGGGAATGTCTGTCATGATCGATTGCCAATGCAAACCGTCATCGAATGATGCATACAACGCATTTTCTGTTCCGAGGTACAGCAATCCAGCGCGTTTCGGATCCTCGCGAATGTTACATGCATAGCTGAGGTTGCTCTTCGGAATGCCGTCGCTGATCTTGATCCATGTCTTTCCAAAATCTTCGGTCTTGTACACCCACGGTTCAAAATTCCCAACCTGGTGGAAATCGACAGTTAGGTATGCCTTGCCTGCTTTGTATTTCGATGCATCAATATTCCGGACTGTTCCCAATGGCGGAAGTCCTTTGATATTTTTGGTAACGTTCTCCCAGTTTTTGCCGCCATCCACGCTCACCTGAACGAGACCATCATTGGTACCAGTCCACAGTACATCTTTTTGTACTGGAGATTCATCCATCGCATAAATCACACAGCAATATTCAACACCGATGTTGTCGGGAGTGAGGCCGCCTGAAATGTTTTGTTTACTCTTGTCGTTCGTTGTTAAGTCAGGGCTCGCGAGTGTCCAAGTTTGTCCGCCGTTGGTTGTCTTGTGGACGTTCTGGCTTGTTACATAGATGGTATTCCGGTCGTGCGGAGAGATCAGTACTGGGAACGTCCATTGAAAACGATACTTAACATCTTTAGCAGCAGAACCCAAAGTAGACTCTGGCCAAACCTCGATGTCGCGGAACTGGCGTGTCTTCTCATTGTACCGCACCACAATACCACCACCTGCTCCGGAACCAGAAGCTGATGACCAGGTAATGTTAGGGTCGACTGGATCTGGTGTTGCAAATCCACTTTCACCACCACCGACGCTGTGCCACTCGCCGCGCGGAATACCCGACAGTAGAAAGTCCTCATTCGTGAGGCGGCTGGGTCCACGGGATGATGGGCCATCCTGACGATTTGTATAAACATTATAAGGTATTGCATTGTCCGTTGTTACGTGATAGAGCTGTGCAACAGGGAGTTGTATGCGGAACCAATTCTTGCCACGATTGTGAGAAATGGAAATGCCACCGTCACCTGCCACCGCCTGACGATTTCCGTTCGTGGGATCAATCCACATATCATGGTGATCCCAGTTAGGAGTGGTTACCGGTGAATTGATGGTCGCAGTCTTGCCGCCATCTTTTGATGTGCTGTAGGAGGCTGCGAAGAAATAAATTTCATCCGGATCGTCGGGCGTTACACGGCAACGAGTATAGTATGCACCGCGCCCGGTGAGGTTCATATTTTTTGTCATCAATGCCCAATTATTTCCGCCATCATCAGAGCGCCACAGTTCACCTGCTTCTCTTTCTTTTCCATTGAGTGGTGCGCCGTCGGCGGTTTCCATTAAAGCATAAATTCTTTTCGAATCAACTTTAGGAATTGTCAATGCGACCTTGCCAACCGGATCTCTTGGTAAGCCATTACCTGAAAGTCTTTTCCACGTTTCACCACCGTCGCGGGTCATGTAGATACCACTGCCTTTTCCACCACTTTGCCGTCCCCACGTCTTGATGTCGAGTTGCCACATGCCGGCAAACAGAATACGCGGATTGTTCGGGTCCATGACGAGATCAGAAGCGCCCGTGCTATCATTCACATAGAGAACTTTTGTCCAGTTCTTTCCGCCGTCTGTTGTTCTGAAAATCCCGCGATCTTTTTGCGGAGAATAGGCGTGTCCGAGAGACGCTGCATAAACGATATCAGGGTTTGATGGGTGAACAATCATGCGACTGATGCGAAATGTGCTTTCAAGTCCCATGTTTTGCCACGTCGTGCCACCATCTGTTGATTTAAAAACACCGGCTCCGACGGAGACGTTCGAACGAATATGCGGTTCACCTGTTCCGACCCAGACTATTTGCGGATCAGAAGGAGCGAGTGTGACGGCACCAATGGAGTGAATGGGCTGGTCATCAAATACCGGTTTCCAATTTACACCGCCATCGACGGTCTTCCACAAGCCTCCGGAAGCAGCGCCCACGTAGTACACGAGTGGGTCGCCTGGAATGCCCACCACCGTAATAACCCGGTTTCCAACGGGACCGATGTGTCGATAGTGAAGCGGTTTTAATTGTTTGAGATCGAACTTTTGTGCAGCTGCCGGGATCGTCAATGCGATTGCTAGCACAAGCAGAAGAGATTTGAATTTAGGTAGGTGAACAAGCATAAAAAGGCGTTATGTTTTAGCTATTTAAATATAACTGAAATGATGGTTTCATTCCCGCAAAAGAGGGGACTGGAGCCCGGACTTTTATATGCGGTCAAAAGAAATTGTGGGCGCTTTTAAATGAATACAAGGCTACCTTCCTGCCCGCGGGCTTGCAAAGGAACCGGGAGGCCCAGCCACTCCTTCAATTGAATATCAATTAGTGAACAGTGACCAGTGAATTTAAAGATACTGCCCGCGATTCAGGGAACGATTCACCACTAGGTGCACGAAGTTCACCAAGTGACACTATAGTGCAACCTTGTGCACTTGGTGGTAAAAAATTAATGTGATTTAGAGCAATGATTAACCACGAAGTAGTTTTCTATGTTTCTCATATCAGCCTATGCGTTTGAGTGCATCCCGCGAGCGTAGCGACTCCCTCAAATGAATATCTAAAAGTGAACAGTGACCAGTGAATTTTGAAGATACTGCCCGCGATTCAGGGAACGAGTCACCACTAGGTGCACGAAGTTCACCAAGTGACACTATAGTGCAACCTTGTGCACCTTGTGGTAGAAAATTAATGTGATTTAGAGCAATGATTAACCATGAAATAAGTTTCTATGTTTCTCATATCAGCCTATGCGTTTGAGTGCATCCTGCGAACGTAGCGACTCCTTCAAGTGAATATCTAAAAGTGAACAGTGATCAGTGAATTTTGAAGGCATTGCCGAACGGCGTCGAAAGATATTTTGTGGTAAAGATACTGATGCGTGTGAAAAAAAATATTAACCACAAGGTACACTAAGTTCACCAAGTAACACTATAGTGCAACCTTGTGCACCTTTTGTACTTAGTGGTAAAAATAAGTTAACGTGATTTAGAGAATACTGAACAGCCACCAGCGAATTTTGAGGTCATTGCCGAAAGGACTCTTTGTGATTCTGTATCTTTCGATCAGCCCTTTGGCCCCTTTATCGAGAACCGATAAAACGACAGCCCCACGATCACCAAACAACATAAGATCACAAACAACTTCTCCGCATCGAACCAATCGATCGGGCGGTCCTGCAGCTTGGGATCAGTGATGATGCTATGCAGCACTAGCGGGACAATGGCGAAATAGGAAAGGAAATGCAGCAGTCTCCAGGTGGAAAGTTTAATGCTGGATTTGTAGTAAGAACTTATCACGACCAGCGCCAAAAGATAAAGTGCAACGGCTCCGAAAGTGTTCGCAAGCGGTTGATGTTTGGTCCATGCAGGTAAGAGAAGATCGCCCCAGGTGAATTCTGACAAAGGATCAATTGGAATCAAAAGAATATGAACCAGTATCGAGATGGCAGCGGAGTATCCAGTGAACTTGTGAAGCTGCAATAATGTCCAGCCGAAGGGAAGTTTAAGTCCAAAAGGCAGTGTTGAATTCGACCATATCGTAATCCCGACAAAGAAATTTGCAGCCAGCGCGGCGAGCGCGATCATTCCGATAATGCCTGATATCTCTATCGTTTCCATGGGGTTGTGGTGTCTCTTTATTCGAAAAATAAATAAAATGATCCGGTATTTTCATTTTTGTGGATCACCGGCTCCAGTTGGAATGCTGTCCGAATGTTATTTGGCGTCAATACTTGTTCGCGCGTTCCATGGGCAAGTGCTTTGCCGTCGCGAAGCAAAACTATCTTATCGCCAAAGCGGGCCGCGAGATTGAGGTCATGAACAACGCCTACGATAACGAGGTCTGGCTGCTCCAAAAGTTTTTTCAATGTGTGCATAAACCCAAATTGATAATGCACATCCAGGAACGTCAGGGGCTCGTCGAGCATCAGATAACGATATTCGGATGGTGCCGGGTACCACAGTTGTGCCAGCACCCGCGCGAAGTGAACGCGCTGCTTCTCACCGCCACTTAACGTCGTGTAATCACGTTCCCGAAGTTGATGAACATCGAAGATTGCCATCGCTTCATCGATGGCGCGTTCGTCTGCGTGACCGGGACGATTCGCGAAATGGGGATAACGCCCCATCATCACTACTTCCCAGACTTTCAAAGGAAACGCGAGAAAAATATTTTGCGAAAGCACTGCCCTGTTCTTTGAAAGCTGCGCGGTTGAAAGAGTATCGAGATCGGTGTTTCCATAAAACACTTTTCCGCTCGTTGGTTTATGTTGTCCAGAGAGAATCTTTATCAAGGTCGACTTGCCGGCTCCATTCGGCCCGATGATGAGATTTATTTTTCCCGGATCAAATGAAACTGAAATACCCTCGAGTAGTGATTTTGCGCCTATGTTTAACGATATGTTCTCTGTCCTGAGCATCGTTAAAAATAATATTGGTTTCGCCTGAGCAGGTAAATAAAAACGGGAACTCCCACCACGGATGTGACAATTCCAATCGGCAGCTCTGCGGGTGCGAGCGCAAGGCGCGCCGTGAGATCTGCCAGGCCAAGGAGTATACCGCCAAGGAGCGCACTGCCTATTAATAAGTATCTGTTGTCGGACCCGCGGGCAAGACGCAGTGCGTGGGGAACGATCAATCCAACGAAACTAATGACACCGACGAATGCAGTGGCAACAGCTACGAGGATGATGTTGATCGCCATGATAACAAGCTGAAGTCGACGGATATTCACACCGATCAACAATGCCTCGTCTTCGCCCATCATGAGCGCGTTCAGATATTTGGTTTGCTTCAATGCCAACAGAAGACACCCAATAACTGAGATGGAAATGATAATGACTGAATTCCAGTTTGCACCCGATAAGGTGCCGAGATTCCAGAATGTAATGGAGCGTGCTTGCGGATCCCGCGCGATATAGGAAAGAAATCCAACGCCACTCAGGAACAATGCATTGACAGCGATACCGGTCAAGAGCAATGAAATTACCGAGCTTCGTCCCTCGCTTTTATTAAGAGAAAGAGAAAATACTATAACGGTTGCCAGTGTGCCCCCCAATGCCGCAGCGATGGGAAGTGTCCATGTGCCTGCATTGAATTTGAATGTCGCGCCCAGTACGAAGTAAAGCGCTGCGCCAAAGGCCGCACCGCTGGAGGTTCCGATTAGTCCAGGCTCAACGATGGGATTTCTGAACAGTGCCTGCATGAGCACGCCCGACATGGCAAGGCTGGCACCTACAACGACACCAGCCAGCGCACGCGGCAAGCGGATATCGAGGAATATGCGCTCCGTAAGGTTCAGTTCACCTGAAGAAGACAGTAGTTTACTGAAAGCGCTGTAAATATCAGACCACGTAATCGTGATGGCACCGAACCGGATGGAGAGCAATGTGACAATCGACAGAAGCAGCAGGAGGGAAAGAAAAATTCCTCCGTACCGGCTACTGGGTTTTATCATTTTGGTGAATCAGGTTTTGCAATAGTAAAACATTTTCGCCGGTTCGTGGACCGATGTAGACCATGTCGTGTTCCTCGACGCGATAAATCTGATTGTTTTTTGCCGCTTTTGTCTCGGCGATGCCAGGCAATGTCTTGATCTGATCGAGTGATCCAAGTTTGTCGTACCCAAAGTCCGTCAACAGAATAACATCGGGATCGGCTTTCGCAATGATTTCGGCTGACAGCTGCATCATTCCGCGTTCACCCTCAACCGGAATTTCACCGCCGGCCCATTCGATCATCTTTCCGCCTGTAGTGTTTTTTGTCAGTGTCAGATAGACGTTGTTTGCGCGCCCGAAATGGATCACAACGACTTTTGGTTTGTGCTTGTATGATGTCGCAGCGCCGAGGGCCTTCGCCATATCGGCATCAAGCTTTGCGTTCAGTGAATCTGCTTGTTTCTCTTTATGAAAGTAGCCGCCCATCTCAGTAACCAGTTGCTTGGCGGTCGCGATGTCTTCGCCTTTCGTTTCAAACACCTTCATTGGAATTTTCAGATTCGTCAACTGCTCCATCACTTGCTCGGGCCCCACGTTGTTGTCATGGATGATAAGCGTAGGCTTTGTTGCAAGTATGCCCTCAGTACTCAGCGCACGGTGATAGCCGACGGTCGGTATTTTCTTGATTGCAGGCGGATAAGTGCTTGACAAATCCACGCCAACGAGATCTTTCTCGGCTCCCAACGCGTAAATGATTTCATTGTATTGCTTGGACAAGCAGACGATACGCGCCTCGCTCTCGTGCGATTCTTCCTTGTTGCTGAAGCGGCCGCAGGAGAACACCGTGAGGATCATGACGAGGCAAAAGCCAAAGCTTAGGCTATGGCTTTTGCTAGGGGATCGTTTCATAAAAGTGTGGGTTCCTTATTTGATGTTATACCGCAGCATCGCGCCACCAAAATAATTGATCTCGGCCGGTCCAGGCAGGTAAACGTCTGGAGACTGGTTGATAAATACCATTTGATAGTATTGTATCCCAGTGATGTTGTTAGCACCGAAATAGACATCCAAATCGAAGTTCGAACCGAGGCTATGCTTGTATCCGACTTTTGAATTCAGTAATCCATAAGCTCCGGCACGGTTGAGACCGTCGGGGGTGTAAGGCATGCCATCCCTGAACATATAAACAATGTCTCCATAGATGCCAGGCGCGAACGTAAAATCAATTCCGCCGTTAGCAACCACTTTCGGTACGCCGGCAACTGCAAGCCCCGAATAATCTGCGGGAGGTGTAGAGATGTTATTTTGGAAGGTATAGTTGCTGTATTTGAAGTCAGAGTAGGTGACGTTACCAAACACGCGTACCGCGCGCACTGCGCCTTCAGACTGATAAACTCTGTATCTCAATAATGCCTCCATTCCTTTGTTCAGGTATTCTCCGCTGTTGATCACATAGCTATACAATGTGGCGGTACCCGCCGCATTCGGTACACCGACAAGTGTCATTTTGTCGGAGAAGGTGGCGTCAAATAAGGCAAATTCATACTGAAGCTTGTCGTCCATTAAACTTCCCTTCGTTCCGATTTCATATTGAACACCTTTTTCTGGTCGCAAACCGGTGTTGACTGTTCCCGCGAGGGGTGTATAAATGCTTGATCCAACCGGTGCTTTGTAACCTACGCTGTATGAAGCATACACTGACACATTTCTGTTGATGATCTTGTTGACTGCAAGGTGCGGCGAGATCAAGCCAGGATATGAAGTGGCATAGGTTGTCGGGACTTTGTTGGTTGGTGTATTGTTCGCAGGCACGTAGAGTTTATCAATTAGTGTCAGATCCATTGAACTTGTTCCAATACCGGCAGTAACCGAAAAATCATGCGGCATCGACAGTGTCCATTGTGTAAACAAAGAATACGTGCTGCTCACGTTTGTCTGATTGCTCCGGATTGATCCGATAATGTTATATCCTCCCGGATCGGCGGCATTCGTAACCATGTTGTATGCAATGGTTTGTGCATTTTGTTTCTGGGCTTCAATACCTGTGACCCCGGAAAGTTTCATGTCGCTGCCAACATTGAATCTGGTATCAAACACTGACCGCAGTCCATAGTTGATGGACACTTTGTCTGTCCAGCCGCCGGCAGAACTCGCATTGTTGCTGACGCCTGTGCCGAACACGGAAGTAGTGTTTGAGATGTTGTCCGAGAACCGATAGGTATGACCCACCCCGGCGCGGAAGCTGATCAGATTCGAGTGCGCATCATTTTTAATGTAAGCAGGGTTCCCGCTGTAGTCGAAAGCATTGTATTGAGCGTCAGTGAGTTCCCCGTTGCGGGCGTCATAGCTGTTGCTATATCCAAAGTAGGTATTAACCGACTGTTTGTTATTCGGACGGAAGTCTCCGATCACATTCACAAAATCTTTAATAGAATTGGTGTGGTTCATAAACCCGCTGAAGTTTTGCTTTCCATAATTCACGAGCAGTGAGCTGCGTTCGCCGCCGATCTGCAGACGCGTATTCATTCTGTTCAAGCCATAGCTTCCCACCAACACATCTTGCGAAACGGAATTCTGTCCCTTCCTTGGTTGCACGGTTTGAAGATTGATGACGCCCGCTACTGCAAGTCCATACAGCGTTCCTGCGGGTCCTTTGGTGATCTCCACATTGCCCACCGATCCAAAGTCGATATCGTCAAAAACTGAAATGCCTTCCGCATCCGTGATGGGAATTCCGTTGATATAGGCTTTTATCCCTTGCTGATCGAAGTTGCTATTGATGCCACGAACGCCAGGTCCGCCACCGCCGTAACCCCTGATATTAAATGATTGTCCACCGGATACTGAGCGGCGTTGCATAAATACCCCAGGAACGTTGGCATTGATCGCGTCATCCAGAAATAATCCCTGACCACGCTTGATCTCCGGCGTTCCCATCTTTGATATTGCCGAAGGCTGGGATAACATCGAGCGATTCAATTCAGATGTTGCGGTGATTTCAATTTCATCCAAAGTTGCATTAGAAGCGATGAGGTCGATCGATAAGTTTGCATTGCAGTCATTTACAGTCTGCGTTTGTGATTGATATCCGACAAATGAAATTGTAAGCTCAAAGGTCCCTGAGCATGGAATTGAAAACTCTCCGTTGCGATCACTGACAGTTCCTGAACCCTGCCCGTACTGAACTGAAGCACCCTGCAGCGGGGAAGAAGTTGCCTTGTCAATAATCCTGCCCTTCAAAGTATTGTTTTGTGCAAGGGCGACACTGCAGGCAAATGATAAAATAACCAGTAAAAATCTTTTCATGGTAGGGTTAATTAGGTATCTAAAATTCGCGAAATATTAAGTGTTTTTGCGCGATTCTTAATTACCATCCCTAAAAAAAGCGGCCTGTATCTGAAAGTGAGTGGATGAGTGTGCGTATCTGACCAAACCGACCACCACGATGTGACAACCGCTCAAACAATGCCATCGATTGAGCTTTCCAAATTTGATCGGAGTGCAGATATTTAGAAACAACTTAATTGACATCCATGAACTACCAAAAACCCATTCTCACTTCGATCGTTCTTGCTGTCCTTGTCGTCGGCGCCTTTGCGCAACGGTCTGGAAGTAAAACGCCCGCAGCCACAGCGCCTGTCATGTATGATTCCATGTTCACAGGAATCAAGTTCCGGAATATCGGTCCTGCCTTCATGTCGGGACGTATCGCAGACGTTGCGATTCATCCGGTGAATGAAAACACTTTATACATAGCGGTGGCTTCCGGCGGCGTGTGGAAAACAACGAACGAAGGCACGACGTGGACGCCGGTGTTCGACGAGCAAAAATCCTATTCGATCGGCTGTGTCACGGTTGATTCAAAGAATCCGCATATCGTGTGGGTTGGAACGGGAGAGAATGTTGGTGGACGCCACATGGGATACGGTGACGGCATCTATCGCAGTGATGACGATGGCATGCACTGGAAGAACATGGGGCTTAAGAATTCAGAACACATATCACGTATCATTACCCATCCGAACAATTCTGATATTGTTTGGGTAGCAGTACAGGGTCCGATGTGGACTAAAGGCGGCGATCGTGGTTTATATAAAACAACCGATGGTGGTAAGACATGGAAAAAGACGTTGGGCGACAATGAATGGGTTGGTGTGACGGAATTAGTGATTGATCCCCGCGACCCAAATCAACTTTACGCCGCCACGTGGCAAAGACATCGTACCGTTGCTGCGTATGTGGGTGGTGGTCCAGGCTCTGCGTTGTACAGAAGTTCTGATGGAGGTGAGACATGGACAAAACTCACCGCAGGATTGCCGGCCACCAATATGGGAAAGATCGGTCTTGCTATCTCACCGCAAAAGCCTGATGTGCTGTATGCGGATATTGAATTGGATCGGAAAAAGGGAGGGCTCTGGCGCTCGAACGATCGCGGCAGCACCTGGACAAAAATGTCGGACATGGTTTCGGGTGGAACAGGTCCTCATTACTACCAAGAGTTGTATGCGTCTCCACATCAATATGAGAGACTGTATTTAATGGATGCCACTGCACACGTATCAGAAGACGGTGGCAAGACCTGGACCGATTTCAATACCATGGATCGTCATGGCGACAATCATGCGATCGGGTTTCGTAAAGATGATCCTGAATACATTCTGCTCGGCACTGATGGCGGCTTGTATGAAAGCTTCGACCTCGGCAAATCGTGGCGCTATTTTGAAAACCTACCGGTGACTCAATTTTATAAGGTAGCGCTTGATGACCGCATGCCATTCTATCATGTTTATGGTGGAACCCAGGACAACAGCTCTGAGGGCGGGCCGTCCAGGACTGACAACGTCCATGGTATCCAGAACTCTGATTGGAAAGTTATTTTGGATTGGGATGGACATCAGCCTGCGACCGAGCCTGGTAATCCGGATGTGATGTATGCAGAGCGTCAGGAGGGAACCTTGTCAAGACTTGACTTATCGACTGGCGAAGTGGTTGATATTCAACCTCAGCCAGAACCGAATGAAAGTTATGAGCGCTTCAATTGGGATGCGCCGATTTTAGTAAGTCCGCACAAACCTTCGACGATATTCTTTGCATCTGCACGCGTTTGGAAATCGGAGAACCGCGGTGACAAATGGACCGCGATCTCTGGCGATCTGACAAGAAATCAGGATCGGTTCACACTTCCCATCATGGGGAAAACACAAAGCTGGGATGAGGCATGGGACGTAGGTGCGATGTCGAACTATAATACCATCACGTCACTCGCAGAATCTCCGAAGCAGGAGGGGCTTATTTATGCAGGCACAGATGATGGACTGATACAAGTGACAGAGAACGGCGGTTCGTCCTGGAGGAAAATTGAAGTCGGGTCCATTCCAGGAATCCCCGCGACGGCGTTCGTGAATGATATTAAAGCCGATCTGTTCGATGCGAACACCGTGTATATTGCTATGGACAATCATAAGTATGGCGACTTCAATCCTTACTTGGTTAAGAGCGGCGACCGTGGAAAAACATGGCAATCGATCCGCAGCAACATTCCTGACAGGACCCTGGTGTGGAGGATCGTTCAGGATCATGTCGAGCCTGAATTAATGTTTGCTGCCACCGAGTTTGGAATTTATTTCACCGTGAACAAAGGTGAGAGATGGATTAAGCTCACGGGAGGCGTTCCGACAATTTCATTCCGTGACCTGGCGATTCAGAAACGTGAGAATGATTTGGTGGGAGCATCATTCGGTAGAGGATTTTTTGTACTTGATGATTATAGCGCCTTGCGTGAAGTTTCGGATCAGCAACTGCAGCAAGAAGCGACACTATTCCCGACAAGGAAAGCATGGTGGTATGTCCCGCGCGGCGTTCTAAGCTTTGATGATGAAAAAGGCACACAGGGAACCGATCACTATGTCGCGCCTAATCCACCATTCGGTGCCGTGATCACATATTATCTAAAAGACGGACTGAAGACTAAAGAAATGGCACGCAAAGAAGCTGAGGCACCTTTGCGCAAGCAAAACAAAAACATTCCGTTCCCCGGATGGGATGCGTTGGATGCTGAGCGTCGTCAGGATGCGCCAATGATCTGGGTGACAATAAAAGATGCAAGTGGGAATGTTGTCAGGAGAATACAAGGTCCGACAGGCAAAGGATTTCATCGCATCGCATGGGATCTTCGTTACCCCGCATTTGAAACCATTCGACTGAACGGATCTTCGTCTGATAACTCATCCGCATTCATGGCAGCACCTGGCACATACACCGCATCGCTTTCGAAGCAAGTGGATGGCGTAGTGACAGAGCTTTCGAAGCCCATCACATTTACAGTTGAGCCCTTGCGTTCCGGAGTGCTGCCGGCTGCGAAGCCTGCTGAGGTTGCTGCTTTTTGGCGTGAATACGAAAGAGCCTCGAAGAATGCATCTGTTCTGAGCTCACAACTGGCGAATGCTAACGCTCGCGCCGCTGCAATGCAGAAAGCACTCGCTCAGGCGAAGACCGCACCTGGCAATCTGGATACTGAGCTTCACAGCATCCGTCAGGAACTGAAGACCTTAAACACACAGCTAAATGGCGATGGACCGAAACAGGAAGTAGGACAGAAGTCGAGGCCGGTGATTGGTCAACGCTTGTTTGCTGTGAGCAGGTCTGTCTATCGTTCAACCTCGGGTCCGACAGCCACAGCAAAGCGAGGGCTTGAGATTGTTGATGCAGAGACAAAAGATATTCAATCAAAACTCTCAGCTGTGATCACTCGCATGAATGCGCTTTCGAAGTCAATGAAAGATGCAGGTGCGCCGTGGGTGGAAGGGGATTATTAATCTGCAACTTGAACCGCTGAGGCGCGGAGAGAAGAGAGAACTAGCGCCGTTGTTGGTGTTCGGGTCTTCGGGCGTGCCAAACGAAGCCGCCTCGGCGAAGTTGGGGCACCAACAACGTTCCGGTGCTGGTAATAGTTAATAGGTTATAGTTAATTGTTAATAGGAGATTCATTTGTTGGGGTTACTGATTAGGTGCACCGGCAATGAGACCGGCGATGATTGGCGGTATTTGGGTAGCGAAAAGAATAACCGAAAAATTAAATCGCAAACAATTCCTTCCCATGGTTGAAATACTCCTGTTGCTGACAGGAGTGCAGGTGATTTTTTGGTAGTGAGTCATACCTTCGCGCTTCGTCCTTTGTTTGGTGTTTCCGCTTAGGCCACTAACAGCCTTGCTTTTACATTAAGTAGTTATTGGGATAGCAATGCGATCGACGTGACCGGTTGACCGACAGGTACTCTAAAGTCAGGACAAAACAATGAAGTCCCGTTGCAATGTCTTGTTAATGGCCTTAAACGCTCACCGATATGTCAATAAGAAGCAGTCTTCGGATGCTTTTTGTCAATAGCATTATAACTACTAACGCATTTTTTGGATACGCGCTCAATGCCCAGGATTCCTACAGCGCTTTTCCTGCTGACTCGCAAAGGGTTATGAAAGGGCAACGGCCTAACAATTCAGCCGTTCGTAATTCCAAGTTATACCTGGCCTTTTCTATCGCAACCGGACTGAACAGTTTTTCATCCCACGCATCGACACTTCAGACAGGATTTCCTTGCACGTCCTCGGTACAACCTCAGGCAGCTCTTTATGGTGGAAACCGACTCGTTCCTGCTGTTTCATCGCCATCACAGGTTTTTACTATTGGATTGGAGGTAGGTCGGTGGACCGGCAGTGTGTACGGCTTCGATTTTTCTTTTACCAATACGAACCTTCCTGAAGCGAGGAACGGCTTGTCGAACCACATATTTGATTTCAGGTATGGGTATAACTTTTCCATCGCCAGAAATGTATGGATTCGCCCTTCAGCTTTGCTGGGGATCAGTTATTTGCATGTTCCATTTGAGGAGGAAATCGATAATAACAATGTTGATCTGTACGCATTCGGCAATACGTTTCCTTATAAATCAAAGTATCGGTCGGGTTCGAGCTCTCACTACATATATAATAGCTCTACGTCGGTCAATCTGTATGAATTTGCGGTGCTTCCGAAACTGCAACTCGACCTGAATTGGCAGGTTACGCGAGTGCTTGCCTTCACGGTAAGCGGTGGATACAGATTCACATGGGATAAAACGGACAAAATAGAGGTGGCTAACCGAAGCAACAGGGTGAGTGTACCATTTTCCACAACGAATCTTACGTTCACCAGTACGTTGCCAACCAAAGATATCTTTAATTATTCCGGACCGTATTTGAATGTAGGCCTGATGCTTCGGTTCCGGAATAGATAGTGCTTCTCACCTTTGTCGAATGGGTGTCACATTTGTTAACATCAAATTAACTATGACCGCTTCGCGTCTTAGCGCCTTCGCGGTGAGAAAATCAGTCTCCGTTTACGATTAATCCTTACTTTAGTACAGCCCATTCTGTCTAACCTCTTGCTTTTTGTCAACTTAACCCTGGGGTAATGAATCGTACTATTTCCATCTTTATTTTGTGCTTCGTTATTCTTGTCAGACATGCGAATGCACAGGAAATCGACACGGCACTCGTCAATAAAATCAAATACGAAGCCCTGTACCATTCCAAAATTCCCTCAATCGCCTACGGCCTCATGGAATTATCCGGTCCAAGGCTCACAAACTCACCAGGGTATCAGCGCGCTGCGGATTGGTCGATCGCTGAATTAAAGAAATGGGGAATTGACAATGGTCGCCTTGAGTCATACGGAGAGTTTGGGAGAGGATGGGAGATTCAGAAAAGTCATGTTGCCTTATACAGTCCCTACTACCAGCCAATCATCGGATACCCGCAGGGATGGTGTGGCAGCACAGATGGAATTAAGCGTGCAACGGTTGTGTCGTTGAAAGACAAGGATGTTAATTCAATTGCTTCGCTGAGCGCTTCATTCAAAGGAAAAGTTGTTTTGCTTGAAGACAATGACACGCTCATCGCTGGTTCACCGTTTGCTACATCGGGAAAACGCTATTCGGAAGATGACCTCAGTCAAGTGAAAGATATTGGAATGCTATCGGTAGAATACGCCAAAGGTGCCGGTGACCAGATGACGCGAAAAAGAGATGTCATGAGAGAGCTAAAGAAGGCTGGGGCAGTGGCGGTGCTGACCCAAGGTCGAAGAACAGGGGGGATGGGACGTGATGGTACTGTGTTTGTCGATGGATTCTATTATCGGTTTGAGAAAGATCCGATTGCTGAAATGGTGTTGGCTCCTGAAGAGTTTCTCAAGCTGAGGCGAATGATTCATGCAAAGGCAAAGGTTGAGGTAGAGTTGGAGGTCGCGACGAAATTTTTCGACAATGTCACGGGCAATAATGTAATCGCAGAAATTCCTGGTTCTGATCCTGTCCTTAAAAATGAAGTAGTGATGTTAGGAGCCCATCTCGATTCCTGGCACACGGGAACCGGGGCGACAGATGATGGTGCGGGATGTACAATCATGATGGAAGCCGTTCGAATCCTGAAAGCATTGAACATAAAACCAGCACGTACCATTCGGCTTGCTTTATGGGGTGGCGAGGAGCAGGGAGTTTTGGGGTCGATGGGTTACGTGAGAAACCATTTTGGAGATTCGAGGACAATGGCGCTGAAACCAGAACACAAGAATGTTTCCGCTTACTACAACATTGATATCGGAACCGGCAAGATCAGGGGCCTGTATCTTCAGGGCAATGAGCAGCTAAGGACTTTGTTTACTGATTGGTTTAAGCCGTTTGAGGGTTTCGGTGTAATGAAGGTGGTCTCAGCCAGTTGTGGCGCGACAGACCATCAGCCATTCGATGTTGTTGGGATTCCTGGTTTCCAGTTTGTTCAGGATCCAATCGAATATATGCAGCGAACCCATCATACGAATGTCGATACCTATGATCATCTCGTCATGGACGATTTGAAACAGTCCGCAGCAATTGTGGCAGCATTCGTTTACCTCACTGCGAGCCGTGCCGAAAGACTTCCGCGCAAGCCGCTGCCAGCACCCACGGAATGGGCCTTCGATTATTATCGCGTGAAAAATTAATGAAGCCAACACGTTAGTGCTCCTTTGTGCACGTCGTGTAAATTGTGGTTAAAAAATAAGCCCATCTTCAGTCACAAAGTTCACAAGGTACACGAGGTTGCACAATGACGTTATGTAAATGGTCTTTGCCCTTAGCGTTTCGCCTTCCCGTCGCCGCTTCGGCGGAGCAAGGCGTTACGTGGGAATGAATTTTAATGCAACTATAAGACAACACCTCTCTTACATAGTTAGAATTCCCTAACTTGAACGCTCATCCTGCGTCCGCATGGTCAATTTCATCGAGAGTGTACTGAAGTATCCGGATTATTCGCGGCAGTTCACATGTGGCAACAGTCTTATCACGGCTTTTAACTGTCCACTGGAAGCGAGGCTGATGAAAAATCGCTTCACTGACCTTTGGAGCCAGAACAACTATGTCTTTTATGTGATTGATGGCCGGAAGGTATGGCATACTGCCCACGGTTCTTATGATCTTAAGAAGGGCAGCTGCGTGTTTGTGCAGAAGGGCGCCAGCATCATCGAACAGTTCTTCGACATCGGATTTTGTCTGGTGCTGTTTTTCATTCCTGATGAGTTCATTTGTGAAACATTGAAGGCACGATCTCAGCCGATTCGAAAAATCAATCAAGACTATGGTACGCTGATTCACCTGGATACCACCGACACACTGGAGACTTTCTTTCTTTCGATGTCGTCCTATTTTGCAAGTACTAAGGAGCCGGATAGGGGGCTATTAGAGCTGAAATTCCGGGAGCTGATCTTAACACTTGCCGACAACCCAAAGAACGCTGAGCTTCTTTCTTATTTCTGTTCTCTGCTTCATGAACCTGCGGCCATTTCATTGCAACGCGTGATGGAGACAAACTATTGTTTCAATCTCACACTTGAGCAATATGCAGAGCTTAGTAACCGTAGCCTGTCTGCCTTCAAAAGAGATTTTCAGAAAGTCATGCGGACGACGCCCGGCAAATGGTTGCTGGAAAAACGGTTGAACCATGCGCTGCAATTGCTTAACAACAAAGACAAAAGTGTGAGCGAAGTTGCTTTTGAAAGTGGATTCGAAAGCGCATCTCATTTTACACGGGCCTTCAAAGATCGTTACCACGCGACGCCATCTGCGATAAGAAAGACTCTTGCCTGACCCTTTTGGAGTATTTTTTGGACTTTATAGATAAGCCGGCGGCTGTTCGATGGCCTAGCTTTGACCTATCTTAATTCATTAAAAACCAAATCAAAAAATATGAGCTCAACAACTCAGCCATCCACAAACCCTAACAAAGCCCTTTGGGAGAAGGGAGACTTTACCCAAATAGCTAACACGATGCGTGAAAGTGGTGCTGCACTTGTTTCCAAACTTGGCGTCACCAAAGGAATGAAAGTCCTCGATCTCGGTTGCGGTGATGGCACGACAGCTATCCCCGAAGCGAAACTGGGTGCCCAGGTACTCGGTGTTGATATCGCCAGGAATCTGGTTGAGGCCGGCAATGCAAGAGCAAAGGCTGCCGGACTCACGAACTGTACCTTTCAGGAAGGTGATGCGACAAACCTTGCAGGACTTCAAGATCAAAGTTTCGATCTCGTTGTTACAATATTCGGTGCGATGTTCGCACCCAAGCCGATGGATGTTGCTAAAGAAATGGTTCGTGTCACCAAAAAAGGTGGAAGAATTGTGATGGGGAATTGGATTCCGGGTGACCCAACTTTGGTCGCGCAGATCCTGAAGATCAGCTCGGCCTATACACCACCACCACCGGATGGTTTTGTAAGTCCGATGCTTTGGGGCGTTGAGGCGAATGTGACCGAACGCTTTGTGAATGCGGGAATACCAAAAGAGAACATTTCGTTCAGCAAGGAGACATTTACATTCAACGCGTTATATCCACCGGCTAAGCTTGTTGGCAATTTCAAGGCTTATTATGGTCCGACCATGAATGCCTTTGAAGCAGCGGAGAAGAATGGAAAGGGAGCGGAACTTCAAAAAGAACTCGAGAATCTTTTTAATAGTCAAAACAAAAGTGCGGATAAAGGTGCAACATCGATACCTGCGACTTTTTTAAAGGTGACTGTGGTACGCTAAAAATGGTTACTCCTTTGCGAGCTCTGCGCCTTTGCGTGGGGCTTGCATTTAAAGCCTTTTACCCATCACCTCTGCATAATCCGCGAAGGCGAGCTCCGGTGCTTCAAGCTCGGGGTGCCAGAGTTTCTCCCACTCAAAGCAATAATATCCTTTGTATCCGTCTTTCTTCAGTAGATCGACGGCTTCAAATACCGGAACGTCGCCCTTACTAATGAATTTATAGTGGATCTTATCGCCATCAAGAATAGCATTCTTAATGTGCGTGTGGTGGATGTATTTTTTAAGTTTTGAATGCGCAAGGGCAGGCGACTCCTTCGTTGTGATCCACATATTGCAGATATCCCAGATCATTCCCACATGCGGGTGTGCCGCGGCCTTCATGACTTTTTCCAGGTCCTCGACGTAAACGAGGTCGCCATGTGATTCTGTGAGCACAATCACCTTGCCGCCTTTCGCATATTCGCCAAGCTCAAGTAAGCCTTTGGCCATGAGATCCATGGTGGCAGCTTTTTCCTGGTCTTTTGGAAAGATATTTGGGAATACCCTGATATAAGGGCAGTTCAATTGCTGGGCAAGATCGATGAATCGCCTCGCATCATCGAGATTCTTCTTTCGCTCTGCGCCTTCGGGAAAATGAAGCATTACGGAAGAGCCCAGGTTCACAAATTCAAGTCCGTTGTCGCGCATCAGCCGCAACGTTGATGACAGATTTGATTGATTAAATTCCGGACACAAGGGGAGGTCCATTTGTTTGAGAATGCCACGCACCTCAATGCCTTTGTAGTTATGCTTTACAGCAAAATCCACAATCTGTTTGAGAGTCCATTCGGGGCAACCCAACGTTGAGAAGGCTAATTTCTTCTCGTCTTTGAATGTGAAGCCGGCAGTAGCAGCCCCTGCGGCGAGTGTGGCGGCCGTCTGTAGAAACTCACGCCTGGTGGATAACTTTGGATTCATTTTGATAAGGTAGCGGAAAGGGATGGTGGAAGCAAATGACATGGCAAGCCCTATATTCACGCATGCTGTCAAACGAATCATCCAGAATCAATACGCGCCTCGAATCCATTGACATTGTACGTGGATTGATTATGATCATCATGGCCCTCGACCACGTCAGGGAGTTTTTCAGCTACACGGCGTTTCGCGCTGACGACGTGTCGCAAACGTATCCCTTACTTTTCTTCACACGTTGGATTACGCATTTGTGTGCGCCGACATTTGTGTTCCTCTCAGGTGTCGGCATCTACTTGTATTTTACAAAGATTGGAGACAAGAAAAAGGCGAGCCGATTCCTTGTGAGTCGTGGGTTATGGCTGATTGCCGTCGAGGTATTGGTCATTAGTTTTATTCTTACACAAGGGTATGCACTCACCGTTCTCGAGGTTATCTGGTCGATTGGGTGTTCCATGATCCTGCTTGCGTTGTTAATCTGGATGCCTCGCTGGCTACAAATTGGTTTGTCGCTGGCCATGATTGGTGGACATCACTTGCTGCCTTTTTTTATGACTGTGACGCCTTCTAATGTTGCGCTTGCGTTGCTACATAATTTTCCCTTTGTAATTGGTACGCATCCAATCCTCGTTGCCTACACAATTATTCCGTGGGTAGGGGTGATGTTGTTGGGATTTGCGATTGGCCCGTGGTTTATTGGAGATCCGCTGGTGCGAAGAACTTCTTTGGTTCGTGCGGGCATCGCTGCACTCGTTGTATTTTTTGTTGTGAGATATCTTAATGTCTATGGTGATTCGTTTCCATGGACGCCGCAGGAGCGGGGTAATGTTTATACGATGCTATCTTTTTTAAAAGTAACGAAGGCGCCGCCCTCATTCATGTTCTTATCTGTGACGCTGGGCATTGCATTGATCTTGTTGGCGTTCACCGATAGGATTCCAAAGTCGATCAGGCAGATGTTAGTAGTATACGGCAGAGTGCCGTTCTTCTATTTCATCGTGCACCTGGCAGTCATCAGCCTGACATCCTTTCTATGGACCCATCTGGCCTTTGGCAAGAGTGTTAACCTTTCGTTTGTTTCGCCAACAGAATGGCCCGAGGCCTACCATCCGAATTTGCTGCGTGCTTATTTGATTTGGGTCGCCGTCGTCGCGGCGCTCTATTTTCCATGTAGATGGTACGGCGACTTCAAAGCCCGGACAAAATCATGGTGGGTGAGCTACTTATGATAAATCTCTTCCATTGTGCCTGAAAAGGAGTTGATTCGACCGTATTTCTTAAATTTCAGACGCCGGTAAATTAATATCTCGGCATATTTTTAAGTTATGAAGGTCGACCATTCCCTGATTTTTGACACAGACGCCGCCATACTTTCTCTGGTGCTTTTCATTTTAATGGCACTCAGTATTTATTATGGGAGGAGATTGGGTTTAAAGAGATTTAATGCAGGCAGGCACTTTGATGCTTCTTCCACAAAAACGATTATCTCAGCCATGTTTGGATTGCTTGCGTTCTTGCTCGCATTCACATTTGGAATGAGCGGCAATCGCTATGATGCGCGCAGGGGACACATCGTCGAGGAAGCAAATGCGATCGGGACAGTCATCCTTCGGGCGGACCTTTATCAGGATTCCGATCGAACCGAATTCCGGAAGGACTTAAAAAAATACCTTGAGGCACGGATCGAATATTTTGAGGCAGGAAGGGATATACCACGTGTGTTTGCGGCGATTGATACTGCGAATGCCTATGGCAAACGTCTTTGGGATAGAACAATGAAGTTATCTCCTCCCAATGGTGTTCACGGCCCAACTGCGCAAATGGTTCCTGCGCTGAACGCTATGTATGATATCGCCACCGTCAGGCAGATGGGAGAGCTCGAACGTGTACCGGACTCGATCGTCCTGATGTTGTTGGTCGTCTCGCTCGCCAGCGGATTCTATCTCGGATATACTTCACCGGAAAGTAAGCTGGACTGGTTGGTGGCAGTTGGGTTCTGTCTGCTCACCTCAGTTGTAGTTTATATCACCCTTGACCTCGACCGGCCCCGGCGCGGATTTATTAATCTCGAGGGCTCACACGCCGCGATGCTTGAATTGCGAAAAAACTTTTGATATCTAATAAAACTTCGGCGGCGGGTTAAGGGTGAGATTCTGCCTTTGATGCCAGTAGGGATAAATTGTGTGTACCTCGCTGGCAGCATCGAGTCTCCTGACCTGATCAATGTTCAGGTTCCAACCGACAGCACCGAGATTTTCCTTTAACTGCTCTTCGTTTCGTGCGCCAAACAAAATGCTGGATACAGTAGGTCTTTGCAACAACCAGTTCAACGCTACTTGTGCCACCGACTTGCCAGTTTCCTTTGCCAATGCTTGCAGCACGTCGACAGTGTTGTATAAGACTTCTTTGTCGATCACGGCTTCGGGTATGGGACTTCCGCCCTGCTTGACCCTTCCGTCTGCGGGGAATGGCTGATCACGCCGGTATCGTCCTCCCAGCATTCCTGCTGCGAGTGGCGACCATACTACAGCTCCTACACGTTGGTCGATAGCGAGTGGCATAAGTTCCCACTCATATTCTCTATTGGCAAGTGAGTAGTATACCTGGTGACCGATGTACCGGTTCCAACCGTAACGATCGCTTACGGCCAACGACTTCATAAGATGCCAGCCGGAAAAATTTGATGCAGCGATGTATCGAATCTTGCCACTTTGAACAAGATCATCCAGACTCCTTAAAGTTTCTTCTACTGGTGTGTTTCCATCGAACCCGTGCATGTAGTAAACATCAATGTAGTCGGTGGCGAGACGCTTAAGACTTCCTTCCACTTGTCGGATAAGTCTAAGCCTCGATGATCCCTGGTTATTGGGTCCTTGTCCAAATGTGAAAGTGGTTTTTGTGGAGATCAGCAGCTTGTCTCTCTGCTTACCGGCGATGGCTTTTCCTAATACCTCTTCGGATATTCCTCCGGAATAGACGTCTGCCGTATCAAAGAAATTGATTCCGGCATCAATGCATCGATCGATCAGTTGTGTTGCTTCTTTCGCTTGCGTGCTTCCCCAGGCTTTGAAGAAATCACTGCCCCCGCCAAATGTTGCGGTACCGAAGCTGAGAACGGGAACCATTAATCCGGATGCACCTAGTTGTCTGTATTCCATAATTGCAGAGTGTTAATTAGTCGATGTGGGGTCAATTTACTTTAATGATCTTTCTGAAATAAACCGTTCCAGGACTTTCACAAACAAGGAAATAGATGCCCGCTGCGAGCTTGGAAAGATCCAGTTGAATCGCGGCTTCGATTTCAGTGGATTCCAATGATATGACTCTTTCACCCAAAATCGTGACGACTGATACGCGGTGAGGAATTTCCCTATCAAAGTGCGCGAATAATTCCTTATTGACCGGATTGGGAAAAACGTAAATCAAATTTTCAGGAATCGATTCGACCGCAGTGACTATGGGTTCGCTCACCGTAATCGTGTTGCAGAAAAGGGCCTGTGAACAATCACTAAATGCAGTGAGGCATACATTAAACTTTCCATAAGAAGCATAGTTGTGACTGGGATCCTTTGATGTCGATGTCAGTCCATCTCCAAAGTCCCATTTCCAGGTAGTTGCATTGCTGACGCCGTTGGCAAAACTGACCGACTTATCGTTGATCGTGTAAGTGAAATCACCTGTGGGGTTAATGCATGCTGTCGATCGCGCCGCGGTCTGACTCCAGGCCACTGGTATAGCTGCAAAAAATACAAGAAGTATTTTAAGGATGTTCAATTGCCTGGTGCATGTAATAACGGCTTGCACCAGGTCAGCGTAGTTTTTTTAACACATCCAGAAATTTTCCCACTTCCTCCGAAGTGTTGAAAAGAGCTGGCGAAACACGCACCTGCTTTTCTTTTTCCCGAACGGTTACGTCGATCGTCGCTGCAGCAAATGCTGCCTGCGCGGCGGCGGGGTTATCCATATAAAATGTCACAACGGACGATTCATTTTCCATTGGCGTGAATAGCTTCTTCCCTTGTGCAGCGATCTCTTTGCGCAGCGTGCGTCCAAGGTCAAGCGTGTGAATGCCGATTTTATCGACACCAATTCTTTCAAGGTATGAAAGAGCGGCCCCGAGTTGGGAAATGACACCAAAGGGGAGTGTGGCATATTCGAAGCGCTTTGCCTGGTGAGACAGTTCAAACTGTCCGTCGGGCAGTTCTTTCTCAACATGCTTCCATCCGAAGCGGTCGAGCGGAATTGTCTCGATGAGCTCTTTCCGTATATAAAAGGGTGCGACGCCGTAGCTTGCCAGTAGCCATTTATAAGTTCCTGAACACATGAAATCAATACCACTGGCATGTACGTCGAACGGGAATGCGCCGACGCCTTGAATGCCATCGACATAGATGAGGGCATTGTTTGCATGCGCAAGATCCGCGAGAGAGCGAAGATCATGTCTGAATCCATTCAGGCTTGAAACGAAGGACAATGCAACAAGCTTCGTCTTTTTGTCAACGAGCTTTGCATAATCTTCCCGTGTAACCGCTCCGTCTTTGTTTTTCACGATGCGCACTTCAATTCCTTTGGTCTTTTGAAGGTTGCGGTAGATGACGAATCCTGTTTCGTAATGCAAATCATCGGTGACGACGTTATCACCCGCACGCCAGTTGATTCCGTTCGCGACGATGTTCTCGCCTTCAGAAGTGGATGCGAGGAAAGCAATCTCTTCAGGCATTGCGTTGATCAGTCGGGCATACTGTTGACGAACTTTTTCAGTGTCTTTTAGCATCGCGCCCACGGTGCTGGGCAATTCCGCTTTTCCACTAGCGAAAGCGCAGGCTGCCTCTACCACCTGCCGGGGAATCGCAGCCGTGTATGCAGCGTTCAGGTATGTTCGTTTTGTTGCTATCGGGAAATCATTTCTGACCCCGAGTGGATCTGCGCCTGCAATAATCTCGGCGCGAGATTGAATTGATTTCGTGAAAATGCTTAGCGCGCCGGCAGCAGCTGTTTTTTGTAGGAATGTTCTTCGCGGGTAATTCATAGGATGTTTAAAAATAGGGATTTAAAGCATCTTCTGCGCGCACCGACTCCTTAACTCCTTAACTCCCCTTGTATTTAGTAATGTCAAGCGCAACCCCCATGTAATTCCCATTCGGTAATATGGAATTCACCCAATTGAACCAGAGCTTTTTGCCGTCCCGGGTTGTCAGACTGGATTCGATAGAAGCGATTTCGTTTGGGATCATGCCTGGATAATTGACGATGTAGTCACGACTGATCCATCCTTCTTTAAGCTCCGAGTTCCACCATCCGTCTTTAAGTAATTCATGAGGTGTGTAACCCAGCAGGGGTTTTATTGATGGACTGATAAATACAATTTCTCCGGACTTATTTGCGACGATGGAGAGTACATTAAGTTTTTCGAGGTTGGCATAGGAGCTTTTTACATCTGAAATAAGCTTCAGTCGTACTGTCATAACAACGCCGAAGACCGCCATGGCTATCAGGAGGTCCAGAAAACCAACGAGATTTTCGTTTCCATGCCCGAACCCAGCGTAGGCCACAACGCATGCCAGGATTGTCAGGCCACATTGTATTCCATAATAGAGGAGACTGTTAATCACCACTGAGCTGGCGCCATACACGAGGATCAGGATAATAACTGCGTCCGGCTCGAAACGATTGATGATAACGAAAGTGACTACGTAAAACAACGTCGCCAGGTACAATACGAGTGAGAAGTAAGGAACAATGACAGGGCGCTGGAACCTGACAAAGGTCAAAATAAAAAGCAGTACGCCGAAGCCTATAATTGCCCACCGGATTTCGCCAAAATCACTGAGCTGTGGAAGGAATTGATCATACAAGACTTTGGTTACTGCCGCAGTTGCTGTAAACAATGCGATCACCAGCCTGAATGAGGTGATGGGTTGACGCAGTAATACTTTAGTTACGAATGGACTGCTATCCTGGGCCATGGGGATGTTGGAAAAGTGATAAAGTTAATCGTTAATAGTTAATTGTTAACAGGATTGGGAATCCTGGACTATTAACAATTAACTAACCAAGCCTGGATCTGGCAGAATAGAAGTATTCTTAGATGAAGATCAGAAGCAAGGTTAATAAGAGCCCGGCCAAAGTAAAATAAAGACCTTTCTTAAATACACTTGTGCTGGGCATGAACATCCAGAATGCAGAAATAACAAAGAACAAAAGAGACAAACCAAAGAAGATGTTCAGAAAGAACAATGGATCCTTTGTTTCAGCTTTGTGTATGGTTGTTATCCTGTCAAGGAAATAGGGGAGTTCCTTTGTGCTATACACTGCCATTCCTGTGATTTTGTTGTAGGTGCCCTGTTTGAACTTCATTACGTTGTCATCTTCGGTTTCAACCTTTAGCTCCCGTATCCGAAGTTCTTTTCCCACCGCTTCCTTCGTCAGGTTGGGGGCTAGGATTTTCTCCTTGATCTTTTCGACCTTGAGAAAATCAGTGTCCCTGAAAATCAAAGTAATGCCACTGATCGCGTACATCGCCATAATTCCCGCAAGGAAAAAGCCGAGATATCGATGGTAAACCCGCATGCGTTGAGTGTTAGCTTCTTTCATAAAGTTGGTTTCTTCAGGTAGTAAGTTGGATATTGTTCGTATTAGACCAAGCCTCCTTCGAATCTATTCCAATTTCAAAAAATTCTTTACAGTTTATCTTCAATATTGGTCGGGCGGTAGAAAGCCCGCGCAAAATATTTGTTTTTCTCTTAATAACTGCGACGGCTGATACTTTTTTTGATTCGGGATCGTGATTGACATTAAACTCAATCAGCAACTTTCTCTACTAAAAACACATAGGCATTCCACCCGGGTTCATCCAAATACAAGCCTTGTGTTGCCAATTCGTTTCCGTCGCGCAGGTACCGGACGTCACTCAATTGGTCGATGAGGTTCCATGTAGAACCCCGGAGGTCGTCAAAGGAAGTATTTAAAAAGCAACGGCTTCGCTCCATGGAATAGTTAATTACCACCAGGCTTTTTTTGCCTTTCGTTCCTTCCCAGGCGAACGCGATATAGTTTTGATAGCTGCCATCCGTTCCGTTGATGGGCGATGCGTTCAACAGTTTCCACGTACTCTGAAAAATCGGCTTCTTCAACGCGGTCAGTAACCTTTTATAAAAATCAGCCAGCTTTTGATTGACATTTTCTTCCGGCCCCCGCGAAAGATGTGGTGAGATACGTTTGACTTTTCCTTCGAGCTGACCATCGTGAAAAAATCGGAGGCCCTGTGAAAAATAAGTGAGGGTAGCCGCTGCTCTATGTTTATCGTCGGGAAATGCTTTTGCGGCCCTGAGTTCATCATGATTTTCCAGAAATCGCGCGGACTTTCTTTGGTACTCGGAGTCAGCGAAAAAGTGCTCCCTGACCGGGGTTGCGCGGCCTTCCTTTAAGCGATCGTATAATTTTTTGTCATAGGTATAAGAAAAGCCTTGCTGCTGGAGCGTCCACTCAAGATCCCAATAAACTTCTGCCATGAAGACAAAGCCAGGATGCTTGCGCTGGACCTCACCGGTTGCCCGTGGCCAGAACAACTGACACGATTTTCCCCATGTTCTTTCAAAGACATCGGGCAACACAAGCATTGCCATGTCGCAACGAACGCCATCACATTGATTGGAAATTTTCACCAACTGCCTGATCATTTCGTCTTGAAGTGACGGATTTCCATAATTTAATTGAAGTGTATCCGGCCATCCTGAGAAATAGGGATCTCGGCCATAAGCGAACACTTTAGATCCGTTCTTGGTATGCACACGGGTGAAGTTGTCTGGCTGAAGCCTGACCAGGTCCTCGTTTCCTTCTATGTAGTAATCTGGATGCTGCTCAACCCATGGATGGTCTATGGCGGTGTGGTTAGGCACGAAATCCAACATCAACTTGAGACCTCTTTCAGTCAGGCGCGTGCGCAATCTCGTCAGCGCATCATCTCCACCCATTTGTTCATGGACGTTATAACCAGCAATCGCAAATCCTGACCCTGGAATATCCTGTTCTTTGAGATCAGGAAGGGTCTCTGTGAATTCGTGTTTCCATTCTTCGCGACTTCGCGAGATCTCCATGCCCTTTGCTCCGGTCCGCCAAACACTTAACAGCCAAATCCATTCGAAACCATTCGCTACATATAGATCCAGGTCTTCGTCACGGAAGTCGTCGAGGGTAGCTTTTCGTCCAAGGCGCTCCGAAAGACTGGTAAGGTAGGTGCGTGTATTAACTTGATATAATGCGGGAAATGAAACTTTCATTGTCAGGAATCCTGGAAGAATATCGAAGAAAGAAATTTTAGATGCAAAAAGGAAATTTTTAATCCATTGGAGCTCCTTGCACCTTCGAAGGGCGTCGTTTGACTCATTAGAAGTTGCCCACTCGCTTTCGGTTGCGGATAAATCAATTTTGTAAAAGGCCACCATTATTTATCTTGCTCAATTACGACCACCTATGAAGAAAAGCTTCTTTTGGATATCGGCCTTCTGCGTAATTGTCATGTCATGCACCAAACCAGGCGCGGTACAATCAGACGGATCGGCTCAATCCAAGACAGACACCTATTTTCATTATTCGATCTGGTGGGCGTTTGTCAACAAAGTATTTGACGCAGATCTCAGTGTCGCTGATATGAAGAAGAACGGGGATACGGGGCTCGGTTCTTTCAATATGCTGAATGGAGAAATGGTCATGCTCGACGGTATAGCATATCGAATCACACAAGATGGGAAGGTCTCAGAAGGTGCACCGACCGACACAATCGTGTATGCCAACGCAGCCTTCTTTCAAAAGGAAATATCGTTTGCTCCTTCGAGGGAAAGCATCGGTCTGGATACATTAAAGAATCTTATCGTTAGAAAATTTCCATCGCCCAACTTTTTCTATGTGGTGTTGGTTCACGGCACTTTCAAAAAGATCAAACTTGGTGGATTGCATAAGCAGGAGCGACCGTTCAACGAAGGACTGGATGTGTTGATCCCGGCGCGACCGGTTTTCGAAGCCTCAAACATCGCGGGGACCATGGTGGGTTTTTATTGCCCTGAATTCATCGGTAACATGGCCGTGAAAGGTTTTCACTTTCATTTTATATCTGACGATAAACGGTACGGTGGTCATGTGATGGAACTTGAATCCTCAACGGATCTGCAAGTCGAAATAGATCGCAAGACGAACATTCATTTTTATTTGCCCGACAATAACGACTTTGCGGCAGCAGGTTTCGACAAGCAATTTCAATACAAGAAAGATTAATATGAAGAGGAGGGAATTTATCAAAGCGGCAGGTGTGATCGGTGGATCTGTCGCTACTATCGATACCCTTGGGTTTCAGCAGGAAGGTTTCATGTCATTGGCTGATGCGCCGTGGTACGATAAGTCTATGAGGTGGGCGCAGTTGGCTTTTGTGGAAAACGACCCTGGCAACTTTGATCCCGATTTCTGGCTGAGTTATTTCAAAAAGATTCATGCCGATGGTGCGCTTCTCAGTGCTGGGGGTGTTGTTGCATTTTATCCAACCAATGTCCCGCTACATCATCGCAGTGACTACCTGGGTAATAGCGATCCATTGGGATATCTTGTGACGGGTTGCCGCAAAATGGCGATGTCGATATTGCTTCGTACCGATCCACACGCAGCGCGACAAGATGTTTTTAATGCGCAGCCTGATTGGATTGCCGTGAGCGTCGACGGTAAGCCACGACGACACTGGGCGAACCCTGATCTCTGGGTTACCTGTGCACTGGGGCCTTTCAACTTCGATTTTATGACACGCGTGAACGCGGAGATCATGGATCGCTTTATGCCCGATGGAATTTTTTCTAACCGCTGGAGTGGTCACGGGATCTGCTACTGTAAGCATTGCGTTGACAACTTTAAATCCTATTCCGGTGGACTCGATCTGCCGAAGTCCACGCATAACGCATTGAGCACAGCCATGCCTGCCGGTGATATCAATGACCCGGCGTATGTTAAATACAGAGCGTGGCGAACAGAAAGATTGAAAGAACTTTGGTTCCTGTGGGATGGTGAGATCAGAAAGAAAAAATCAAGCGCACGATTTATACCAAACGGTTTTCCCGACCGATTGATCACTGGGCAGCGATCGGATTTCTTCATTGCTGATCAGCAGGGAAGAAGTGGCTTGATTCCGCCGTGGGCGAATGCGAAGCATGCCAAGGAGCTGCGCGCAACGATGGGGATGAAGCCGCAGATTGGACTTTTCAGCGTTGGTGTCGAAGAGCCCTATCGATGGAAAGACTCTGTGCAAAGCAATGCAGAAATCAGCGTATGGGCATCCGAAGGAGTGGCAAATGGCCTTCGTCCCGCATTTGTAAAATTCGGCGCGCATATTTTTGACAAACGCTGGATGGATACGGTTGCAGCGTTGTACGAACGATATTATCGTCATGAAAAATACTTGAGAAACACGGCATCGATGGCACGTGTTGGGCTCGTGTATTCCGAAGCAACCGATCAGAATTACGGTCAGAAAGATTGGGAGAAAAATCACCGCGATCATGCATATGGCATGTACCACGCCCTGGTAGAGGATCGTATGCCCTTTGAAATGGTCAATGATCGTATGCTCGATGCCGATCATTTGCAGCAGTATAAATTGTTGATCCTTCCCAATATCGCTGCGCTTTCAGATACTCAATGTGAACAGCTTCGGGAGTTTGTGGAGCAAGGCGGCAGCGTTGTTGCGACGTATGAAACCTCCTTGTGTACTGAAGATGGTAAACGAAGATCAAACTTTGGTCTCTCGGATTTGTTGGGAGTATCATTAAATGGAAATACCCAGGGTCCACTGCAAAACAGTTACCTGAGGATCAGAGCCGATAATGCCGGTAACTTTCATTCCATCACAAGGGGATTGGAAGATGCATACCGCATCATCAACGCGACTTACCAGGTGCCAGTTAATCCCACGATGGATTTTGTGAGTCCGGTCATGATTGTGCCGACCTATCCGGATCTTCCGATGGAAGATGTTTATCCCCGAACCAAAGATGCGGATAACACCGCGCGTGGCATTTACCTGCGTGAAATTGGAAAAGGCAGAGTGGTTTATTTTCCCGGCGACATAGACCGGGCATTCTGGCAGATACTTAGTGAAGATCATGGCAAGTTGATTCGTAACGCGATACGATGGGCGTTAAATGAAGAGTCGCCAGTTCAGGTGACCGGAAAAGGATTGATGGATGTCACATTATGGAAGCAGGAGAATTCGATGACGGTCCACCTTGTGAACCTGACGAATCCCATGATGATGAAAGGACCGTTCCGGGAACTTATCCCTGTTGCCGTGGATGTGCGTGTGAAAGTTCCTTCTTCGGTGAAGTCGGCGAGGCTTTTATTTCAGGATAAAAAAGTGGAACTCAAAAATGAAAGCGGCTGGATATCCTTGAACGGTGTCAACGTCGTGGATCACGAGATTCTGGCTATTGATGTATAAGAAAGTAAAATAGACTGCATGCGAATACTACCTACCACCCTTCTTTCAATTCTCCTTGTCGTAACTTCTTTTGATGGCTATACCCAAAAGTCTGATGTAGGAAATTGGTTCATTTATTTTGGAAACCAAACCATCAATAAGAAATGGAACTGGTGGAATGAAGTTCAATACCGCAATTACAATTTCGTCGGAGATTTGCAGCAACTTCTCATCAGGACCGGGATAGGATACAACCTTTCAGAAAATAACAATAACATACTGGTGGGATATGGGTTTGTTCACGGCGAGCAGTATCCGGCGAATTCAGAAAACAAGGACGATAAGATCGGTTCGAATGAACACAGGATCTATCAGCAATTCATTACGAAGCAAAATTTCGGCCGTGTCTTTATTCAGCACCGCTATCGTATCGAGGAACGGTTTCTGGAGGCGGGCTTCGCGATGCGATTCCGGTACTTTTTGTCGTTCAACATTCCAATAACCGCTAAGACAATGACGCCGAAAGTCTGGTATGCGTCCGCTTATAATGAATTGTTCTTAAACGCAAAACCTACCGTGTTCGACAGAAACAGGTTGTATGGAGCAATTGGCTATGTATTCAATAGCAACTTCAGAGCCGAGCTTGGATTCATGAGTCAGATGCAGGAAAGTGGCAGCCGCCCTCAGCTTCAGATGGTGCTTTATAATAACCTGCCGTTTAAGAGAAGTCAAGACTAAGCGCGGTACTCCTATAGGCTGCTGTACGAATGGTAGCAACATAAGAACCTCCGAATTTGATGCCGGTCAAAAATGTCTTGAAGTCCTGCCAATAGATTTGTTGGTTTGCGGAATCGGAAGCGGATTCCTTTGAGACTTGTTTCTGACAAAAGCATCAACGCCCATGGCCAGGGAAAATCAATTTTCGCATTACTTTTTCAGCAGTGAATCTATTCTTGATGCGCTCCCTGCAAGGGATCGTGTGTTGTTCGAACGGCACCTCAGGCTTAAGAAAATTCCGAAGGGGCGTACCTTATTCGAAGAAGGAAGTCACCCTCGTACCGTGTTTATTTTAAAAAGGGGACGCGTAAAAATATTCCAGCGAAATCCGGACGGAGGACAACAGATAGTGTACATTTATTCGTCAGGGGAAATGTTTGGCTACCGTCCTTTGCTAAGTGATGATTTACACCCTGCTACCGCGACCACTATTGAAGAATGCGGTATATATTTTTTGAGTGACCGGGCTTTTCTCGAATTGCTTGGCAAATCTTCCGTGCTGTCTAATCTCCTGCTTAAAAACCTTTGCCACGAATTCACAGTGCTTGTCAATCGCATCGCAAATTTTTCGCAGCGTTCTGCGAAGGAACGCATTGCATTGGCCCTGCTGATCGTAAATGAGACTTACCGTAAAACCGAAAATGCCGCGCCGGAAATTAATCTTTCACGTGCTGACCTGGCCGCATTTGCTGGCACTACAAGTGAAACGCTGGCACGTATTCTCACGCGGTTCAAAGCCGAAAAGCTTGTACGTACCAAAGGAAGAAAACTGTTCATTTTGTGTGCCGACAAGCTTAAGGATTTGATCGAGCAATAGGGTCTTTTCGTTAGTGTATGTTCGTTGCCGTTCGTGTAAAAAACAACGTTCCGGTTAACAAATTTGATCGCCGTCAATTTTCTACTTTTTTACAAGACGTTACTTGCTGCCGCAAAACGATCTATGGATGACAAAAGTTGATGCGATTTCAGTTGCCGAGTGTTATAACGTCTCATCCCGGCGTCTGCTTTTCCTTGATTACGATGGTACACTCACTCCATTTAAGGATGATCCAGCTCAGGCTCGTCTCGGCGCACAAGAATTAGAGACCCTCAACCGAATGGGAGCAGACCCGCGCAATGAATTGGTGCTCATCAGCGGCAGGACGGTGGAAGAGTTGGATAATTTTTTTGGTTCGCCTCCTTTTTTGCTGGTAGCTGAACATGGGGGGTTTTACAAGACGCCGCGCGGTCGTTGGAAGCAGACCTTTGCGATCAATGCTGACTGGGTGGATAACGTGTCAAAGTCCGTGAGCGCGCTGACTTTTCAGCATGAGGGGTCAATCATGGAGCGAAAGCACTTCTCCGTTACCTGGCATTATCGGGGAATTACATCAGCGTTGACCGACGCGGAACATAATCAAATCCTCGAAGCAATCCGGTCTCTTCCTGAACACGGAAGATTTATTATCGATGACTGTCAGTATACGCTGGAGCTCCGCACACCATCAATAGAGAAAGGTGCTTTCGTTTCGTGGTGGTGCCGCGACAGATATGATTTTAAGATGGCAATCGGAGACAGTGCGACGGATGAAGACATGTTTTGTGCCCTTGAACCCAACGGATTTACGATACGCGTGGGCCAATCCCGTCGCTCGCATGCCCGGTATCACCTTGAGTCACAGCGGGATGTGCTGCCGTTTCTTCAAAATCTTCTTTCCGTGAATGAAGAATTCAGGCGTCTCAGGCAAAGCGTCGGGCTCAATGACTATTTGCTGTGAGGGGCGTTGCGTTATTGCCTCATCGTGAAATGCGCGACATGTGATCATTGAAAAATTCCTTCAACCTAATGATCGATTTTATGAACTGTCGTCAGACGCGCCTCGCAATCGAATTGCTCTCAAAATCAGGTCAAATTTGATATGCGTCAATTTCCAGGCATCGCTGCTACTATAATTTCACCAGTATGATAATGAGTGGTAAAAGTGCCAAGAAGCGTCGAGTGCTGCTGTGTGCCTGTATTGTTTTGGTATTAGGTTTTCGAGCAGGTAGCCAGGCCGCTTTTGCCCAATGTAAAGATTGGAAGTGGCCTGCCGAAAAGGCGAAGGCGCAGGAAAAGTTTGCCCTTTTCCAGGATGCAATAAACGCCAGGCTTTACAAGCAGGCCCTTTCACATCTTAATTGGTTCCTTTCGAATGCGCCGGATCTAAATGTCTCAATTTATATCCGTGGTGCTGAAATATTTGATGCCCTCGCGAGGGTCGAAGCCGATCCTGACCGTAAGGCCCGTCTTGTGGACTCCCTCATGACGATCTATGACATGAGAATTAAACGCTGTGGTGACGGCGCGTCCGTATTCAATCGAAAGGCGATCGCCTATTTCAAATACAACATCAACGGTGATCACCCGGAGAAAGTCCTCGCAATCCTTGATTCAGCCTTTGAGCTTAGCAAATCATCGATCATGAATGTCACGCTTGTCCCTTACATGGAATCCCTGGTCGTGACACGAATTAACACAAAACTACTTACCGATCAGGATGTAATGAAGCGTTACGATATGCTAAGGGACGTCATAGTCCAAAAATTAAAGACCGCCAGCGAGAAGGATCGCACCCTTCTTAACACTGATCTTTTGAAGATCGAAGAGTTGCTCACAAAGGCTGTGAAAATTGACTGTGAATTCGTCGATACTCACATGGGACCCAAATTCCTTCAGCATCCTGATGACCTGGAAATGGCGAGAATAATATTTAGTTATTTATTAGTGGGGAAATGCCTCGATGATCCACTATGGCTTGCAAGTGGTGAAGTCGTGTTTAAACATGAAAATGACTTTGGACTTGCAAAGAATCTTGGCTTGCGTTTTTATGCAGTCGACAGTGTGAAGAAAGCTGAGTATTACTTTTTACAAAGCCTAAGGCTGGCTCCTAACGCCGCCGATTCTGCTGATATTTATACCTACCTGGGCAGCCAGGCGTCCCGCGACGGACATCGCCCTGAGGCCAGGATGATGTTTCGCCGTGCAATCGCGGCCGATCCTGCCCAGAAGGAGGCCCTGGATAAGATCGGCGATCTCTATTACAACAGCTTCAGGCAATGTTCCCGGCAAAACAGCGTCGCCGATGATAGACTCGTCTACTTGTTGGCGTATGATTATTACAAGCGCGCAGGCGACGTGGAAAAAATGGTTCTCGCTGAGAAAGCATTTCCTTCACGTGAGGAAATTTTTCTCATGAATTATTCAACAGGACAAAAAATCCATGTTGGCTGTTGGATCGATGAAGACACAATAATTCGCACGCGCGATTAGTAAGTATATACCGAGATATTAAAAAGGTCTTAAAAACAACTCCTGACGTTCTGAATTTGATCACCGTCAATTTTTGCAATGCCTTGCCGGCGGTTCTTTGCAATAATCTTTAACCTGATGTGTGCCAGAAAACTAATTACGGTTTCGTACCGGTTGCCTTATCGTTTTACGGCCTCTGCGTCGCAGCTCTCGGTCACCGAGAGTACTGGCGGCCTGGCGACAGCGCTACTTTCTTTTTTTGAAGGGCGAAGAAAGGATAGCAGTGAATTCGCTGAGTTGCATTGGATGGGTATATCAAATATCTCGAAAAAGGTTTTTGACCGCGCCAAAGGTTCCATGCCTTTTCAGAAAAACGGAATTACCATGCATCCGGTGTTTCAAAGTACATCGATGAAGGAAAAATTTCATGACGGTTTCTGCAATTCGATATTGTGGCCACTGTTTCTTTACTTTCCTTCGTTTGTCATTTTTAAAAGTGAATACTTTGAATCTTATGTCGAAGCAAACCTCGCTTTATGCCGCGAGATTGCAGCGATTTATAAACCAGGTGATGTGATTTGGATTCATGACTATCACTGGATCCTTCTGCCGGCAATGTTAAGGGAACAATTGCCTGACGCAAGGATTGGCTTTTTTCTCCATATTCCCTTTCCGACTTTTGAGTTATTCCGCCTTTTACCCAAGGCCTGGCGTGCACGTTTACTGAAAGGAATGGTGGGAGCAGACGTCGTGGGTTTTCAGACAAACGACTTCTCGGGTCACTTCCTTGACTGCCTGAGTCGTACTGTCGATATACTTCCGACGGCCAGGCATACCTATAATATCTCCGGCCGCAAAGTGAGTGTTGACAAATTTCCAATCAGCATCGATTATGAGAAGTTTAACATCGAAGCGCAATTGCCTCAGACAAGGCGTTTGGTAAAAAAGATCCGCCAGAATTTGCGTGTCGAAAGAGTGGTGCTTTCCGTTGATCGCCTGGACTATACAAAGGGAATTTTTTCGAGACTCGAGAGCTTCGAATTGCTGCTCCGGCAGAATCCGGAGTTCAGGGAGAAGGTATCCTATGTTTTGCTAATGGTTCCCACACGTGAGTCGATCCAAAAATATAAAGAGAACAAAGGCAACGTGGAAAGTACCATAAGCAGGATCAATGGTCTCTATGGCACCATAGGCTGGACGCCAGTAATATATTATTATCAAACCATGGGGTTGCGCGACCTTGTCGCCCTTTATGGCGCAGCCGATATCGCGCTTGTTGTTCCATGGCGCGACGGTATGAATCTGGTCGCGAAAGAATTTGTAGCAAGCAGAAGTGATGAAGAAGGCGTTTTAATATTGAGTGAGACAGCCGGGGCCGCTGATGAACTCCATCAGGCGATTACAGTGAATGCTAATGATCGCCAGGAGATCGCCGATGCGATTCTAGAGGCCATGTTGATGTCGAAAGAGGATCAGAAGTTCAGGATGTTGCAAATGCAGGAATACCTTAAACGCAACACAGTGACGGGTTGGGCGAAGAAATTCCTTTCTGCGCTTACTGGCTCACAAAAGGAAGCCAGCGAACACAAGCTGGCAAGTTGATGAATCAGCCAACTATTGTTGTACCATGCCGCGAAGCCAGGTGATAAGATTAAAACGTGATCGCGTGACCGCGACCATTGTATTTTCTCCGGCAGCCTTGACGTTTTCAATTGTGTAGAATGCCGTGGGTAATATTATAGAAAGCTCATGCAATAGTAAATCAAGGTGTTCTCTCTTGATGACCGTGAAAACAAGATTTTCATTTCCGTCTGGCCCATGTGCATCGACGCTCGTGAAACGGAACTCGCGGCGCCGTAAAAAGTCCACGAGCCCTTCTATGTTTTTGCGGGTGATGATGCGAATGATGACCTTCCCATACGCAATATGTTCCTCAATCCTCATACCGATAAAGATGCCTGCCGCAAATCCGCCGGGATAAGCGATATAACACAACCAGTTGTCCAGGTGGGCAAAGATTTGCCGCATGGCGACCAGCCAGATGAACGCCTCAAAGAAACCGAGCAAGGCAGCTGCGTATCGCCTGCTTCCAAGCATGTAAATAATGCGCAAGGTATTAACAGTCATTTCACAGATACGTGCGAGGAAGATCAATAACGGAAGTATCACAAAGGAAAAGAGCTCATCGCTTATAACCCCCGTCGCCTGGAAAAATTCCTTCATTTGGCAGCGAATGTATTACCCAACGTGTGCGGAAAATTTGATGATTGTCAAAATTCGCATCATGTATTAAAAAGTATTTTGCGATTGCTAAAGTTGATTTCAATATTACCACTGGATACCTTTAGCTAATTGAGTAAAATCTCTTACTATATCGAGGTTACTTCCGCATGGCTCCTCGCACGATTGTCTAACCGACAGTTCTTGTTGTTCGGCGCGGTGACCGTCGGGCTTTGGGCGGGACTGTCTGCTGTAGCGCTTAAATCCATCGTGCATTACCTTCAGGTGTTGCTTATGAACCTCGGCAGGTCATATGGTTGGGTTCATTTGATCTCGCCGGTAATAGGAATTCTCCTTACGGTATTATTCATTAGATATATACTCAAAGGAGAATTGGTTAAGGGCACCTCTCATGTGATGTTTGCGATTGCACGAAAAGCGTCTCTGCTTCCGCGCAAAGAGGTGTATTCTCACCTGACCACGAGCGCGTTTACCGTGGGAATGGGAGGATCTGCAGGGCTTGAATCACCGATTGTCCAGACCGGAGCAGCGATCGGATCTGTATTTTCATCTTTTTTCCCAATCGGCTATCGTGACAGAACCCTGCTGCTGGCCTGCGGTGCTGCAGCGGGTATTGCTACAGCATTTAATGCACCGATTGCGGGTGTGCTCTTCGCGCTGGAAGTATTGCTGGTTGACGTAAACATATCGGCTTTTATTCCGTTACTGATCGCTGGTGCAACGGGTTCACTTTGCTCCACGATCATTCTTTCTGAGGATATTCCTCTTTCCTTCAGAGAGGTTACCGCATTCAACTATCACAACCTGCCATTTTATATACTGCTGGGTATTCTGTGTGGTTTGATGTCGGCTTACTATCTGCGCATGTTCGCAAGAACCGAGATGATATTCAAAAGAATCTTCACATCGAACTTTTCAAAATTCATCGTCGGATCGCTGATGCTGATAATCTTGATTGCAATTGTTCCCGCTTTGTTCGGAGAAGGTTACGGCTCAGTCGTTGCGCTGGCACGAACAACTCCCCAGTTGTTATTCGAAGGAAGTCCGATTCAAATGGTTTTGAAGGAAAATTCGCGTTGGTGGGGCATTGCTGTGCTTGGCGTGGCACTTGTGAAAGTATTGGCTGTGTCTTTTACGCTGAATGCCGGCGGAAACGGTGGCAACTTTGCACCTTCATTGCTCGTGGGAGCCTGCGTCGGATTTGCGTTTGCGTTCACAGGGAATGCATTTGGAATTACACATCTGCCGGTTGCAAACTTTTGCCTCGTGGCAATGGCAGGCGTGCTGACGGGTATTTTTCATGCACCATTAACGGCGATTTTTCTTATCGCCGAAATTACCGGGGGCTACGGTCTTATTATTCCTCTTATGGTAGTGTCAGCTTTGAGCACGGCGGTTTCGAAGTACCTCAACCCATTATCGCTTGATGAGGCAAAGCTATATCAGGAGGCAGGCACCACTTATTTTGGTAAGGATCTCCATATTGTTTCAGGGCTCACGTTGGAAAGCTGTATTGAAAAAGACTTTAACAGCGTTCAACTTGGAGATTCACTGAAGAAGCTGACGGAAGCAATTGCGCGTTCTAAGAGAAATGTGTTTCCTGTGCTGGATAAATCCGGCGTACTGGCAGGCATAATTTCCCTTGAAGAGATTCGTGAAATCATGTTCGATGTCTCACGTCATGATGCTATCAGGGTGGAGCAACTAATGCGTCCACCTGTCGCCGTGGCCGAGGTGGGCGACGATATGCATTCGGTGATTGAGAAGTTCGATAGGACGGGTGTGTGGAATATTCCAGTCCTCGACGGCGGGCGTTACCTTGGATTCGTCTCCAAGTCCCGCGTACTTTCAAATTACCGCGAGAGATTGCGTACCGGATAATGACTATCCAAGTCGGATAAATATCTTAATTACTTCATTTGAATAGCGGTTCTGACTACATTCCGGTATCATTTTCAAGCCGATTCAATATGATCAGACTCCCAATTGTAGTTTTCGTTTTTCTTTGCGTGTTGCTTCCGTGCATGGGCCTGGCACAACAAGTTCTTGACATTCGGCTCTTCAGGTTTGGCGCGGCAGACGCAGAAAAACCCGGAGTGCTTACGGCACAAGGTACTTATCTCGATGTGACAGCATTCGGTGAAGACTATAATGAAAATTTCTTCGCCACGAATGGTATCGCGCGTTTGAAGAAGTGGTTTGACGTAAACAAATCCCGTTGTCCGGAGATTGCATCCGGATCACGGATAGCTTCCTGCATTGCGCGCCCTTCAAAGATTGTAGCCATTGGTCTCAATTATCGTGATCATGTGAAAGAATCAGGTGCTGCCATCCCCAATGAGCCGGTTATTTTTATGAAATCAGCGACGGCTTTGTCCGGACCGAATGATCTGGTGGTAATACCGCGCAATTCAACAAAAACTGATTACGAAGTTGAGCTTGCTGTCGTTATCGGCAGGAAGGGGGCTGCGGTCTCTGAAGATAGCGCCCGGAATTACATAGCCGGATATACGATAATTAACGACTACAGTGAGCGCGAGTGGCAGCTGCAACGACCAGGTTCGCAATGGGACAAAGGAAAGAGCGCAGATACGTTTGCACCCCTTGGGCCATGGTTGGTTCCTGCAACTCAAGTGATAGATCCGAACAACCTTTCAATCTGGCTTTCATGGAATGGTAAGCGCATGCAGCAGTCAAACACCAGCGATATGATTTTCCGCACTGAACGATTGGTCAGTGAAGTGAGTAAATATATGACGTTACTCCCCGGTGACGTCATCGCCACGGGAACGCCGGCTGGTGTTATAGGCCTCAAAGGACCACGATGGCTTCAACCCGGAGACATTGTTGAGTTAGGTATAGAAAATCTAGGGTCACAAAAACAGATCATGGCTTCTCCCATTCAATACTATCTCGGTGACGACGCTTATAAGGATTATCAGGCATGGGTTGCGCTGGGTTTGGGGGGATTGCCCCACACCTTCGATGGATACGTAACTATGAAGCGATTGGGGGAGAAGATGCGTAATCCTTTAGATGTTCAACACTTAATAAGTCTTTCGGGAAAACCAGGAGATGTGAAGACGTTATCAAAACTTCCGAAGAGGACAGGCCACAGGCCCCACATTGCACCGTTTGCTATTCCGCACAGACAGACCGATCAGCACAATGATACGACGCTACGAAAGGCGCAGATGGGTGTGATTGAAGAATTCTTGAAAAGTTCCGAATGTCCACTGGCGTACAAACAAAGTTTCTTTGAAAGACATAACAAAGCCTTGTTTATTCGGGACAGTGTGAGCGGCAATCCCACGATCATGGCAATTACCCACGCAGAAATCGGTCACGCACGTCCTACGGATGGCTCAATGCACATGATATTGAGCCCGTCCGATGCGCAGGTTGTGATCACGAGCGGGTGGGGCGAATTACATGGGTTGGCAGGTCAAACATTTGCGCCTGGCCGGGCATTGGCCCCGGGATATATGATGATTTACGCGCCGAGAGACAAACGCGAACTGGAGGTTGTGAAGCAAATCGTTAAAGCGGCAATTAGGTATAATTGTTATAATGGAAACGGCTCACGCTAGTATTGTCCTGGAATGACAATAGCTTTTGAAAAAAGCAGGCCTGATAGCTACAAACAATGATCTGTACACACTTTATTCTTCGCTAACCTGGAAGTTTTGTAAATCAAATTCGAAGTCACTTCTTCCGATAAAATTTCGAGATGTCGAAATAAAAAGTTTTCCTTTCTTCTTCTTCAGTTCTGATCGTGACGACATCATAGGACTTTTCCGATTGTTGAATCACTTCCTGGACCAGGACGCGTGCGTTCGGGTAATGCTCATTGATCCATCGATACTCTGCTTCAACGGTATCGACGACAAGGGCGCTCTCAGGACTCTCGCCGGTTTGATTTAATGTGGAAAGAGGTTTTGACGAAGTACAAGAAAAGACGGCCAACATGAGGGTGAAGCAAGAAAACCTGAGAGATGCCTTGGATTTATTTATCATGTAATTATAAATGGATGGTTCAAACCTAATAATTTTTCATTAAGAGATGATTTCTTTTAAAGTGCTAATTTCACACTATAAACAATGATCTGCGATGAAAAGAACGTACGCGCTGTGGGCCATACTTATAGGCACACAACTTATTTTTAAGAACGTTGCTTGCGGACAGGATGCTTCCCCTATATCAAACATCACGTCAAGGGTCGTTGAGGACGGGGGAACTGGCCCTTTCAAAGCCATTATGGCTTCAGACAGTTCTCTTCCAACCCATACTTTATTTATGCCGTCAGACTTGAAGGCTGCGACGAAGAAGAGCAAGCTTCCTATTATTGTCTGGGGCAATGGTGCTTGCGCCAACTCTCCGTGGGAACATGTAAACTTTTTGTCGGAGATAGCATCGTATGGATTTATGGTCATAGCAATCGGTCCAATGCCGAAAGAAGGTGAGAAGACCCGCGAGGGGTCAACGTCGTCTCTCATGACTGCCGGTATCAACTGGGCTGTCGCTCAAAATAGTGATAAAAGCAGTCCTTATTTTGACAAGTTAGATAACAAAGCAATTGCAGTCAGCGGCATGTCGTGTGGTGGACTACAGGCACTGGAGACAGCGCCAGATCCACGTGTCACAACTGCTGTTATCTGTAATAGTGGAATTCTGCCCAACCCCAACAGCGGAATGCCGGGTATGCCTCAGCTTGCAAAGGATCAGTTGTCAAAGATCCATTCACCAACACTTTATCTGCTGGGCGGAGAAAAAGATATCGCTTACGGAAATGGTATGGATGATTTCAATCGCATTAATCATGTTCCTGTTTTTGTCGCAAACATGGATGTTGGGCATGGAGGGACCTACGGACAGCCTCACGGTGGAGCATTTGCTCAAGTTGCCAGGGCGTGGTTCCAATGGCAACTGAAGCATGATAAAGAGGCTGGCAAAATGTTTACAGGAAATCCCCCGGGGCTTTCAAAAGATGCCAATTGGAAAGTGGAGAGTAAGAATATCAAATAGTAAAGTGAGCAACCCACGTTTGCGTATATCTATTTTCTCCGCGAATTTCACTTAAATAGATTTCAATTGCCGCACTAATCCTTGTTATACAATGTCCCTCGAATCGAGGCGCCAGCAAGAAAGGCTCGAAGCTATTAACTCCGTTCCTCATTGATCGATATAGTAAGAAAAGAATGAGGCATTGTGATGGTTAAAATATTTAGATATGGATAGAGCAAAGAGAAAACGCCTTGAATCAAAAGGGTTTAAAGCAGGAAGCGTGCAGGAATTCTTGAATTTGTCACCAGAAGAGAGTAAGATAATTGAACTAAAAATAACTCTGGGTAAGAAGTTGCAGGCTTATCGAAAAGCAAAGTCACTTACTCAGATTGAATTTGCCCGCAAAATTAGATCAAGCCAATCGAGGGTTGCGAAAATGGAATCAGGAGATCCTTCAGCGTCCATTGATTTGATGATTCGGTCTTTTTTTGCTCTGGGAGCGTCACAAAGGCAACTTGCCAAAATTGTTGCGTGAATTCGACAATGGTGGAAGAGTTGCTCCACCCTCCCTGGATCTAATGCGTAAAAGCCAGCATTAGTTCCATTTTCTCCGCATGTGTGAGATCTTCGGGTGCGAGAATACTTTCCTTGAACTGCTGCCACGTTTGACTTTCCGTTTCGAAATACTGGGCGCTCTCTTTGCCAAGAAATAGTTTGTAGTTCATCTTATCAATTCCGGACACTACATAACCTGGGTAATAAAAAGCAAATCCTTGAGATTGCAGATAATCAATCGTTATCAAAATGAGATACTTGCCCAGCCCATGATTTTTATATTGTGGGTCGTAGAAGTGCAGAATGGATGTCCCTGAATTGGTTCCGAGGTCAAAATATCCGCCAGCAATGAGCTTTTGTTGATCGAAGACGGAAATACATTTGGTTTTATAGACTCCGCGATCAATTCCTTCTTCGCCAAAAAGACAGTGCTGGATGGTAGGGGCGCCATCAAAATCAATGTTCCCACGGTACCTGGAATAAAGTTCCTGATGATCTTCTCTGATGCCATGTGTGTCTTCGATGACGTGTGTGAATAGTTTATTGCGGCCGCGTATCCTGCGGTGAGAACTGTGGGGCCGGATTTCATTCAGCGGAAAGCGAAGCCAGTGCACACGGTAAATGTCATCTCTTGTCAGATGCGTTGTGGTAAAGATATATTGGTGCATCCGGTACCAGCCTTGGGCAAGGAGGCTATCCAACTCAGTACCCGGAAGATTATCAGGGGCAAGGTACTCGTGATAGGCGGTCATATAGGTCTACTTCCCGATACAAGATCTTCTCAACGTTGATGGTCAACCAGTTGTGAAATATCGTAACAGATTTTTGAAGCCCAAAGTATTAATATCCCTAAGAAAATCTAAAAAATATTTTATTGAAAATCGACCATTGTTTTGAATCCATTTATGCGGCTCGCATGGACAGTGCATGATCATGCGTTACTGATTTAATAGAGATCCCTCCGTTCCTGAGGCTGTGAAGAAAATGAAAATTGGTTGTCGCCAGGCCTGGTCAATCCGAGGCGTCAAGCCAAGATAAAAGCAATGGCGGATTGCTGATTCTTGACAAATTTTATGACTTGGTTGAATTCGTTCCGCTCGTCGGTCTTGGGGACTTTATCCTTATATTTTAAGTAGATAGTGACCCATCCCCGCTTCTTCGATGATTGCAATCCAACGGGTTTCCCTAGTAAAGTAGAGCATTCCTGGTTGAACGTAGAGCAGATTGTACAAGTCGACAAGATCGTTAGGTTTGGCAACCATTCCGCCCATTTCAAGATTCTTATAGTAGATGATGAAGGCACTTATGAAGAGCTCAATCTTCTCGAAACCTTTTTCAATTTGGATCTCTAGGTTACCGTTAGAGTATAATTGCAGTTCTGTCATAATTGCTTTAATGATCATTTTGTTTGCGACATTCCAGTAGTTATTTTTTCCTGCTCTCCATAGCTTCCTGGCTATTTTTCTGAAATTCAAAGCTCTTTCGTTTTCCAGGCTAGCAAGAATTTGTCCATCTGCTTGCCGCTGGTCTATATTTTGTTGGTACAGTGATTGAGTTTTTGAATTTGGCACATGATTGTCGGGCAACCCACTTATGAGTACAATTTCATTCCAATGCCTCATCCCTATGTTATAGTCATATCTTTTGTCTTGAAAATGCGGGTCGAGCAGTCGTGTTAAATGCAGGATTGGGTTTTCGAGAATTTGGCTGCAAGAGTGTTTCTTAATTGCAATTGCGGCCTTATGCACTTTCGGAAAATTCTTAACTGTTTTAGGGGAAGTATTTAGCTCAAGAAAGTTGTTGAATGTCGCTACTAGGCAGTAATCATTTAATTTCTGTGGATCAATTGACTCATCGCCTAGATAATACCAAATATTTGTGTCACAAATGACTTTAGTTTTCATGGAAAAGGAATCGTGGGATCGCTCACTAATGCAGCTATTTTGTCTCCGTTACCGGAAATGTGAAGGTGTCTTCGGCATTTTTTTGCTTTCGAGTAGAACCCATATTCATGCAATTTATTTCAGCGGCACCCAAAGGATTGTCCGACGGCAGTTCTTTAACAACCAGGTGATATTCTATGGGGAGAGAGATTTCGGAATTAGAGAATAGCCACTGGTCGTTGGTATTGAATGGAAGGAAGACCTGATAGATAAAACGGCCATAAAAGAGAAGGAGCGTATGCTCTGGGACGGGGACAGGGACCGGGAACGATGGTGGGAGTGTCCTTTTCCTCAGCAACATGGCAAGAGGGTGCTTAAAATTTCTTGAATTCCAGTTTCGAAGAATATAGAAATACGGGTGCATTGGAATTTCAGAATCGAGAATTTCGCCGAGAAGCCACTTTCTGGCGTCTTCATAGTTTGACATATTCTCCGGCTTAAGCATCGACAGTCCAATCTTAACCAAGCATTTCAACGCTTCACGAGGAATAAAAGAAGGTTTGAAAGTTTTAACGGAGAATGTCCCTTTTTCTCGATCCACAGTGACCGATTCATAATTCTCCAACCAATCACTCTTCTCGGCACTAGGCGGAGGAGTTAATCTGAAGATGACCTGATTGTTTTTTGAAATGACATGGAAGTTGTTCCTATTATCCATGTGAGTCGGTACTTTGTTTTTCTTTCCTGTGACCTGAGACATGGTATGCCAGATGCCACTGAAACTGCTGAATTCACTTTCAAATTTGCTGAACGAAGAATTGCACACATCGCACTCATAGTTGGAGAAGAGGTGCTTGTTTCCCATCATTTCGGGAATGAGATGTGCATCTTGTTTAAATGTTGTGGACGATGAATCTTTTTTGCAAAACCTGCAGACGCGATGGCTTGCATCACCCCATGACTCAAACTTGCTTCCCCTAGGCATGTTGCTTTCATGAAAGTGACTCTCTTCCTCATATATCTTCCAAAAAACCTGGTGGTCTTTATGGTCAGGTTGAAATTTTACGACGGGGATTGGCATTGATTGGGTTTGTTTGATTTGGTGGGAAGTGCGAACTTCCATGATTTAATCATTGTCATCGTCATCGGTTTTGAAGTCTTCCATTATAACGTCTTTGCCAGACGGAGGGACCGAATTTTTATCTCTGATCAGAACTGTAGCGTATCGAGTTTCGATCTTGGGTTTGAAGTTGACGAGAAGAATTCCTTGAGTTTGAAAATCATTAGACAATAGTTTCCAGTGAATCTGTGCTGATCCATCCCTTGGCATCGGCTTGATATAGAATGGGTCACACTTCAAGGTATCTGCCGGTACCAAAGTGGTTTCTCTAGGATTTACTGTGCCGGTGAATGCATCCTTTGACAGCAAAATGTTATTGTAGTGATGAATTGACCTAAGCATGAACCCGCCTGCTTTATTGTCATCTGCTAATTTGGTTACGTCGCCTTGAACAGAGAACGTGACTTTGTAGTTCTCCAACGGTGAATTGCCTGTATTGGTAATCTTTAATAATATCTCTGACAAGCTGTGGTTGGTTATAACAGGGTTTGGTTGAGGTATTGAAAATCGATGCAACATGTCAAATGAATTGGCGAAAGGATACATTGGGTCTGTCGGTATATCGCCTCTTGGATCTTTGTATAATCGAATTGTTTTTTGAAACGTGGGTTCCGCTGTGATCTCGTTACTTCCGTTCATAAAGCTCACTTGAACATCTTTGTTGCTCTTGTAGTTTTGGTTGTTCAGATAAAATTCCTTTGTGGCTTTGTTTTCGTCGATCTTTTCAACGATGTCTTCCCAAAAGAAAATGTGAACTTCAAAAAGACTTGCTGAGATGTTTTTTTGATTAAGTATTCTAACAGATTGTTCAATGGCTGCGTCTCGCGAAGCCGTGGTGGCGATATAGAGTTTCTTTAGTGGCGGTATGAATCCTTTAGCCTTTTCAACTTCCTCAAGAATTTCTGATTCTTTTAGTGTGACAGCAAGATTCTCATCTTTGGTTTTGCACTGAATGCCGAAGTATTCTTTCTCCCCACTCGGAATTCCGTAAATATCTACACCCTTCTGCTGTTGTCCGCTGCGACCATGTTTTTTGATTTCGGGACATTTCCATTCCTCACCCCACAGTCGTTTGCAGAGGTCTTCAAATGCCTGCCAGTTTGCAGGCCTGCGTAAGGTCTTCGCGGCTTCCATATTGCGGGTCGTTCGATTTCTATCAGGGCTGTATCCAACGATAATAGATCTCAGCAAGTTTGGGGTGAAAATCTGTTTTAAGTTTTTGCTCGACGCATTGAATGACTTCTTCCTTACCTTTAATAAGTCGAATAATTTGTGTTTTTTCAACTGCGACGATCCAAAGCGCATCAAAGTGAGCATAGTCAAAGCCGAGAGGGTTCAAGATCCATTGCTCAAATGCGTTGAGATCAGAAAAAGATGTTAGTCTTTGGTCGTTAAGAGGTACTTCAAGAAAATGAACCAATAGGCAGAAATTGTAGAAAGTAACATCTCTCATTTCCGTCTTATCGCACTTGACTGTCACGGATGATCCAGGGCGTCCTGCTTTGACGGATTGCACTAATTTGTCGAAAAACTCACCGCGTTTCCAATCCAACATTTTTTTCCAGAGTAGTTTCTCATAGAAGTATGGGTCAAAGTTTGTTGTGAGTACTTTTTCTGCTTCGGAAATTATTGAATGTTGGTGACGTTCAGCAACTATAGGGTAGACGTGAATAAGGATTTCGAAGCTTAAATCTTTGTCGTTTCTGTAAGAAGAGGCTAAGGCTTGTTGGTAGAAGCGGGATGAATCTATTGGAGCGTCGGGGAATGCTTTTTTTAGACAATTGCATAGACTGTCAATAAGGTGTTGGTATTTGTTTATTTTGGCTTTGTGACGATCGAGACAAATTTGCAGTAGAGTTACAAGTTGATTGTAGGAAAACAGGTTGGTGTGAGTGTCTAGAAAAACTCCAAATTTCTTCAGGTCAAACCAGAACAAATGGTCCTCGACCTCGAGGAATTTTGAGATATTATCAGTAAGGCTTGCATTCCAAACCACAGTATTCCAAGATATTTTTTGTGAGATGACAAAGAGATTTCCAAAGACCCTTCGAAAAGTGTCGACGAAATAGGAATTCATTAATAATGAAGACATCTCATCGTTAGCTTCGGTATCGCCAAGGAAGGTTTTCTGGTGATTTTGACCAAAATAAGACTGCATGAGCTCTACAAATGATCTCAAATCATTTTCCGTTACTTCAATGTTTGATATCAGCGAGAGGGCTGCTTCTAAATTCGATGAGGGAATGTGAATAACCGCTGTTCGAAGCGCAATGAAATCAAAGGAAGCATATTTGTAAGGATACGCTTTTGATGCATGAGAAAGAACTAAACCTCGAAACGCTTTTTCAAGGAGATTAGTGAGTTGATAACTGCGATCATAAAATAAATAGTTTGCTGTGGAGTAACTCGTAGCAAGCCTAAAATTGAATACTAGATCGTTGGTGTAGTCAGGTACGGCGATATAGGATGATCCGCCTTTATAGGTGTCATAAATACTTTGCATTTCAGTCAGTCCTTCCTCTACTTTGTTTGAAATCCGTTCAAAGAAGTCTTCATCTTTTATTGACCTCAACAGTTTATGACGTGGTTCATTCTTCAAGTCGTAAAATCTGTCCCATATAATTCTCTCTAGATCAAGCGTCTTAACATCCTTCAGAATCTCATCGTCTATGTCTTTGGCGAACCAGGACAAAGGGCCCTTGAGCCTCCTTAAATTTAGATGGATAATAAATTGCAAGACAGGCGGCCGGTTGGTCGAAAACTCTTCTTGCAAACTCTTCTTTAATAGACGATAACTGGAAAGAAATTTGTCGGATGCTAGTAAATAATGGCCATAGGCATATTCGACAGAGTCATCGACTGTCTTTGGCGCTTTCTGAAGTTTTTTGCCAAGCTTGGTAAACTCAAGCGAGTTAAATGTGCAGGTGACGCATTCGCAATCGTGGTGTTTTATTGGGAGTCTTACTGTTATTCCTTGGTTCGACGCTTTATCATATGAAAATATCTTGGTAACAACGAACCCAAGTTTGTTGGGTCCCGTCCTCTCATTTTCGATTTCCCTGAAGTTGGCGACTGCTGAAATCCATATGATTCCACCACTGGTTAGTCTGGAGAATATTCGCTCAAGCTTTTGCTTGGGCCTATCGACGGAGGCCTTAGTGCATTCCTCTACGAGCTTGGTGCTTAATTCAAAATCACCTTCGTTAAATACTATTTCCTTGAGGAGTGCATATATTTTGGCGTTCAAGGTGAACAGATGCCATCGCTCAAAGTGATCGACGTCCTGATCAAGAATGTTAAATGGTTTTTGGTTCGCCAGGTAGTAAGGATCAATGACTTTAAGACCTTCAAAGATGGAAACTAACTCATCGAGTTGATCGATAATGTGTGCTGACGAGTTATCCACTAGAATGCTTGCACTTACGGATTCTATTTTACTTTTAGAGAGGATAAAGTCGATGTTCTTGTGAATGCCATCCAATACAGATGTTGAGTGATAAAGGAAGAGAAAGCGCGCCAATGTATCTTCTTGCCCAAGATCGGTAATCAAGACTTCGTCGTATGATGCGAGGGAGCCATTCTGATAAAAACGAATCTCCTTCATATTCGACACAAAGACCCATTTCGCCTCTGTCTTGCCAGCATACTCGTAGGCTTGACTAATGGCTGAAGGTCCATTTGAATCGTCGTCTAAATCGGTCGCCGCATCTTTAATCTCAATGACTGCGTAGACTTTTACAGGGTCGATTCCCTTATGTTTATATTCAAAATGACCAAGGCCGGCATCAGCTTTTTTTCCATCGACAAAGGTCTTTAGTTCAATGGCCATTGAAGAATGTTCCCCCGTTAGACTAAATCCAAGGATTTTTGAAAAAAAATCAATCAGGAATTTCGGCCTGATGGATTCCTCTTTTTTTCGCGCGAGCCTTCCCGATTTGATTTCATTAGACCACTCTGTAACAAGTCGCCTAATTGTTTCAATGTCTGGGACTTGCGTAATGGAAAAGTGCTGTAAGCCTTCCCTTATCACATCTTCTGAGAAAAGTGCTCCTTTTTTGGCCATTGACTTTATAATGTCTTAATTGTCGTTGTACTATTACTTGCAGATACAGGATCTTCTCAATGCCGATGATCAATAAGTTCTGTAAGATGTCAAATCCGATCACCCGCCAGAACATGTCCTTTAGTTGAAGATACCTTCAGGATTTTCAAGGGAGTATCCAGGAAAGTCCTTAGGGAAATCGTCAGGGATTACAACGCGATTTTCGGTGTTGGTGGGTGAAGTCTCAATTTTAAAGGCGACTGACAGCTTACCTCCAATTTTAGCTATTCTTAATAAACATACCCCACCACCACCGTTGTAAACGAGGAAAATATTGGTGCGGAATCGTTCAGTTTTGGATAAGTCAAAACTAAGCAAACCATCCGTGCCGCGGTTAGGATGAACATCGCCAATTGGAAATTGCTTCGACCTCAGACTCTCGATCGTGACTTGGGTTTTGTCGTCAAGGTCTGCCCAATACCCGTACGCACCAACAACGGGATATTTTGATGGGTTATGCACGTCGATTCCAAAATAGTTTGGAGTGTATTCGTAGCGAAAGCCGAACCCCAGGTAACCACCGATGCCCGCCGTGTAGCCCTTAAGATCTTTTTGTTGGGCCTCGATTAGATGTTTAAGAAAATCGATTTGAGCAACTTGCGCTTGCACTTTTGATTGCGATTCGATAATCAGTTGATTTTGACTTTGAATTTTTCTTTGAGATTCAGAATACAAGCTGTCTTTTTGGTCGTCTTTCATTTGGCCAAAATAGAATTGTCCAGCGCCACCCAATAACGTCAAAATGCCACCGATGACAATTGCAATTAAGCTTAGTAGGAGACCGAATTCAGGTTTCATTTTTCTTGCCAATAGTTGGAAGAATCAGAAATTGATGTTGATGCCGGCACTTTCTTCTTTGGAGATGATGCTAGTACCAAGTAGGGGAGCCTCTTTCAATGCAATAGAAAAATTTCTCGCTGAGACATCGAGTCTCACCGCGTACACAATAGCATAATTGGGATCTTGGCAGTTCACCATTAGGTACCCGTGCTCCTCCAGGCTGTAGGACGAATTCACCATCTCGTCATAAACTCCGCTATTTCCTTTTTCTAAGATTACAACATTGAAACGGCGGAAATCTTCTGATGGATTTTTGGGGAATCCGCGATGCGACCAAATAACGCTGGCGACAACATTTCTATCACGACCGCAGAAATTAACATACTTGTCTCCATGGATCTTTACAGTGTCCGTTCGTGATTGCCAAAGATCGAATTGCTGTTTTGTCATGGTTTTAAGATTTAGTTTTTTTAGGTGGAGGTGGGGGAGGGTTTTTTGACGTAGGGACTTGGCCCAAGGCTTCTCCGAGTGGACTTGGGCGCAGGCCAGCAGGTTTTGATGTTGATAACACGGTGGGATTTTTAGATGATTTGGCCATATCGATTGTTAAAATAGTTTAGATGTTCTTGGTGACATGTTTTCAGAATTGAAGGTATGTTCCATTGATGTGAATGGAGTTGTCCTTTGCTTCGATTCGTTGTTTAATTTTCTCTCGAAGGGTGAAGAATTTGCTTGCTGCCTCGCCGTCGCCTAAGCTGCCATTATCAAAGTCCGTCCAAAGGCTTTCCAACTTGTCTGCATATTTTGTGTACAGTTGACGCAGCTCGCAAATTTTAAGGAGGTCATCGTCCGATTTGATCAATTGATTCTCCAATAGCGAAACCAGTTGCACTGCACCAACCAGTACGCAGGCTAGTACAGCCAATGGCTCCCATATGCTCCAACCAAAAACACCACCAGCAGAGAAAATGAGAGTTAGTATTTTAAAAAATTTCTTGTGGGACCTGCAACGCGCCAAATAAAATGCGAGATACATTTCGCCGTATTTGGCATCAACCATCTCATACCATATTTTTTCACGCATGTGGACAGTCATTATGTTTCTTTTCAAACACACCTCACCCTTTCCTGTGATAATCCTTCCAAGGATCACAAGTAGACCTTAATGCCTAACGAGGGGTAATGGCTGCTTAACACACAAACAACAGCCTCTCGCTAACCAAAAACGGCCTCTGGCCTAACATGAAACGTCCGCTTCCTGTGACGGGAGTACCAGGTGTCGAATGAACATCACAGCCGGGTCGGAGTGGTCGCCGTTGCCCGAGATTTTCCCTGGTCTCATCATACTCAGCTCCTTGATGCGACGCGAATAAGCGCCGTTCGGCAGTTTCCCGAACTGCCACCGAGTATTAGTTTCAATTGACCGTTCATCTTTTTCGCCATTGCGAGGGGAGATGCACCGAAAACAAACCCGCGTCTGTAGTAGTGGTTGACGCGCTACAAATATACTAAAAAAGATGGTAATTGTACTGACGTTCGCAAAATTGATTTGCTCGTATTTTAAATAATTTGGGCGTTAATGCTAACGTAGTTAGTTTTTCGGATGATTTTCGGGGGCTTATCATTCCAATATTTTGCATGAAATTTTAATAAAAAAACATGCAAATTGGTATTTTATTATTTACTTTTGTCAGGTGAAAGGAGTGTGATTATGGCACAGTTAAACAAACTCAAAAATCATCTTAAGGAAGGGCATGTTTACAGGCGGGATGACTTGAAACAGTGGTCCAATGCTGTCGATAGGCACCTTGGACAAATGGTTAAGGAAGGAACACTGGAGAAGTTGTCTCAAGGACTTTATTATTATCCCGAAAAGACTGTTTTTGGAAGAAAGCCACCCGAAGAGAAAGAACTCGTAAGAGGATTTTTGAAGGATGACCGCTTCCTTTTAACAACACCCAATTCCTATAACAGTTTAGGTGTTGGAACTACGCAGCTCTATAACAAAAGAGTAGTGTATAATCATAAAAGACATGGAGAATTTAAGCTGGGGAATAGGACATTTGATTTTCAACTCAAACATCACTTTCCGTCTAAAGCCACGCCTGAATTTTTATTGGTTGATCTGGTAAACAACTTAGATAATCTTGCCGAAGATCATAACGAAGTCTTGACTAAGGTATTGGCGCGAGCTGCCAGTATGGATTTTCGTAAGCTTAATTCGTCGGTAGAGGATTATGGAAGTGTAAAAGCAAAAAAAGTTTTTCAAACTGTTTTAGTTAAGGCTACTCGAACGCATGCCTGATTACTTGCACAAGCATCGCCAATTCAAGGATTTGCTCAATATTGTTGCAGAAGAGAAAAGCATATTGGCAGGTCTGGTCGAAAAGGACTTTTGGATCATGCATGTGCTCTACGGTCTAAGGAAACAGGGATTCAATTTCGAGCTTAAGGGAGGAACCTCGTTGTCGAAGGGCCATAAAATCATTTATCGATTTTCTGAGGATATCGATATCCATATCACGCCGCCTGAAAGTATGGGTATCAACGAGAATCCAAAGAACTGCAAGGAAAGCACTGTCAAGGCAAGGAAAAACTTTTACGACTGGCTGGCAAATGAAATCAAGATCGATGGCATTGTTGCTGTCAAAAGGGATATCGAATTTGACGATATCCAATGTTATAGAAGTGGGGGCGTACGCCTGTTCTATGAGACCCATTTTGATCAAGTTGACGGCGTTAAAGAAGGCATCTTACTCGAGGCGGGATTTGATCAGGTTCATCCCAATGAGAAGCTTACTATCGACTCCTGGGCGTATCTTCATTCACAGGCGCAGAATGTCGCGGTGACAGACAACAGAGCTACCGATATTGTCTGTTATCATCCAGGATACACATTTGTCGAGAAATTGCAGACAGTTGTCAGCAAGTATCGCCAAGAAAAAAGTGGAACAAAGCAGGGTGTAAACTTTATGCGTCAATACTATGACATTTCTTGCCTTTTGGATCATCCCGTAGTGTTAGAGTTTATAGGCACCGAAGATTATCACAAGCATAAGGAATTAAGATTCTCAACTCAGGATCGGGAAGTAGAGGTCTCAAAGCATGAAGCCTTTCTTTTGGACGATAAAAAGATGCGTGACGAATTCTCTAAAAGGTATGCTTCAACAAAAACTCTATACTACAAAGGCCAGCCGTCCTTTGATGAAGTTGTCGACAAAATCATAAAGCACCTTCCGAAACTGTAGTAGTAATAGTTGAGACGTTTCGCGAGCTAAGAATTCAAAGCTGACCACTTCCGAGATCATCGGACCAGGGTTGCTTTCTTTGATTATAAATTCGACTCACCATTTGTTTCCATTGACTATGTGCTTTTTCCTCTTCTCATATTGACAAATCCTTTAACACGTTTGGGTAACAGTGATACATATCTAAAAACCAAGACGATCAAGCTTGAAGTATGGGGGCTCAAATGTGCGCCAAAACTTCAGGATGCTCATCTTGCTGTGGTGGTAATCCAGATGTAGGAATCGGTCAAATCGGACCTGAAAGGGTTTGCCTTCGTATTCTTTAAGGCGGAGATAAAAGTCAAGTGCCGGCATATATGGTGGATTGATTAAAACGCCATTGCGTTCCGTTGTATTATTATGTTTGATCTCAAACACAGCGAAGATGCTCCTCAAGCGGGCGGGATCGGTGATTAAATAGAATCCAGGATTAATGGATGTGTTGGTGAGAACGCCTTTCGATGGAAGTATTGGTCTTTCGGGATTCAATATTTGAGATCTGACTAAGTCGTAATTTGGGTTCAAAATAAATGAGTGCCCAAATTTGTAGAAAGCTGATAAGTATCCGATTTTCAATAGACCAATATGAATTTGATCGATAGAAGGATTTGAATGAGGCTTGTATATGATCTGCAGCTCGTTTTCATAATCGATTAGCTTCATTCTTTCTAGCCTGTATTCATCTTGCAGGTCCATATTAAGGGAGAACATATTCTCGTTTAAACGTTTTAATATTGCGGTTCCCTTAATGTCGACAGAATTCGACTTTAGAGTCGTATTTTTAAGCTTGATCGACGAATTCGCTTGTCGCGTATTGAACGGCTTTACTTTGAGGTACTCGAGAAGCTTAACGTCGAGATCATGGCCGGTTTTGCTGTTGCATTGTTTACAAAGAAGTATTAGGGGCTTGCCGCCCAATTCTTCTGGAGGGAGGTGCTCTAAAGTCAATGGTATTTCGCTATTTTGGTCAAGGGCTTTGGCATTGAATACACGCATGCAAAGTGGGCAAGTCAGGGCTTCTTTGAAATTATCAGCGATCGTGTTTTCAAGCTCCTTGAAATCGTAGTGATGTCGAACGAGTTTCCAGTTGATAGAGTATTCCTTAAAAAGCTCCCTTCTTAATTGTTCTGGTTTCAAAGCAGACGTTTGACTGGTGCAAAGGAAAAGATAAGAAAAAAAAATTCGAATTGCCTGATTAATAATTGTTATCAATCATATGAGTTATAGTTTAGCGTTTTTTAAGTTCAGAAAATCAATTGAACGTGAGATAAGAAATTACTGGAGTGTAGCCATATCTGCAGATCTATCAGACCGTTGGTTAAGTCAGTTTGAGGCAGAAAAGCGTATCACTGAGCTGACAGAAAACGCACCGCCATTCTCTTATGTGGACATTAAGTCCAGCGAATTCACTCGTCGGCTTCCGACAGCTATTGAATATGGCCGGGAAAATGCGGTGGTGAATTTTATCACTGCATTTGAGGTGTATCTTTTCGAGATATTAAGTCGGATTGTCTATATCAATCCTTCGGCACTGAAAGATTCTGACATGAAATTTGAAGCTAAAGATATAGTTTTCGGTTTGGGCTCTTCTGATTTCAAAAGATGGTTTAGCGATAAGTCAACCGATAAGACAATAAGAAATAAACAGCATTCGGAAATCATAAAGCGTATTGCAAAACTTGCGAAGATTGATTTGACTCCGATTAATGTGAAGATAGAGCAATGGAATAAATGGACATATGTAAGAAACTCAGTTGTCCATACAGGCCGAAGAGTTTCCTCAGATTTGCACGAGATTTGGAAAGCTCGTTTTCCAACGATTGGTGCTAACTTGAATATTCTTAACAATGAACTTATGTTAGTTCAAACCGTTGCAATGGCTATCGCGAAACATTTGGATTTGCGAGTTAATGAGGAAGTTATTGAATTCGAAGATTCGGCATTGTTGATCCGCGAACTCTTCATTAGGGAGGGCATTGAAGACCCAAATGAGCTTAAAAGGATTCTACATAGAAATTTGAGCGTTCGGGCAACGCGACCACAAATTGAGAAAGTACTTGGCTTCCAGCGACGAACTAACTCAAAAATAGCTGAGATAGATTTTGATGGCATCTTGAGTGAAATTGAAAGATGAGGTCATTGCATTGTTACGACAAGCCTTAGATTTTGATGTTTTGATCGACACAGTAATTAATATTTTAAGCTAGACGAATTATATGAGAGTTCTGAGGAGCTGCCCCTCTGTTAAGAACGGAAGTATAATGTTGCCAAGCTGTATCTGGAAAAGCATGCTCACTTTGCAAGTCCTAGTATTGAAAAAAGTATTGGCCCCGCTTTTCTAGCCCTTGCTTGGCAATTGTCGGACCCCGGTAAATGAGTTCGAATGCATCGTCAAACGGCGTAAACGATAGCTTCAGCCCATTGCTGGTGATTAGGTGCTTATAGCCTTTTGGATGGTAAGTACCTTGAGAGCAGACTTGCATTAAGTTCATAACAATTTGAGATCGATCAACTTTTTCAAAGAAAGAGGTTAAATCGAAATTATCGCCGGACTTGTTGTACAGTATTCCGGGAGTACTGGGATTTCCGTGAGAGATGAAATGCAGAGTTTTGGTGCCTGAAGTTTCGACAATTTGGTTAAGCACGGTCTCCAAGTCCTGCTGAGACAAGCAAACGTGGACGGAGAAACGAGCAATATATTCTCCATTTAAGTTAATTATATTGGGGTTTCCGACCCTTGCAAATTCTGTCAACTGCGCTTGAACTTCTCGCTCCAAGCAAAAAAAGATTACATGGATGTTGCCCCAATTGAAATGGCTTTCAGGCATAACAACGATTTTGTTTTGATTTGTGAGAAGTTTAATCGTCATGGTTACCGCATCATTGATGTAAACGTTGTGATTAAACTTAATAAGTTTGCGTGCAATGGTTTCGGGTGTTATGAGAACTAGACTTGAGTTATTGTTGAAATAATTGATGATTGATAACCTATCTCTTTCGAAAATATTGCCAGCCGCCAGACCGAATTTAATTTTAACGTGTTCGCTCATGTGCATGCTGGTTTTTATTTTTTCTAAGATTGTTGATTTGTATGCTTCATTATTGATGATTTTATATTTTTTCGCATCGACAAGATCCACTCCTGTAATGCCATTGAGCTTGACTCCGTCGGAATCCAGAAATGACTTGACTTCAAATAAGATCAGTTCATTCCCCTTAAATGCAACCAGGTCAATTTCCGGAGTTGGAGAGGTGCGTCCTATTCCTACATATTCTTTTTCGTTGGGTGTTAACTCAACTTTGACGCTTTGCTTCACCCAATATCCGTCGTTTTCAAGGACTTGTGCAATTATTGATTCAAAAGCGTCCATAGAAATATTGCATGATGTTAGGTGAGGTACTGGACATAAACTTCACTGAGACGAGCGACATTGGATTGTTTCAAATATTTCTTGATAGCCTGCTTGATTTGTGGGTGCTTTTTAAACTCGTTGAAAAATACTTCTGAAGGCTGGTACAATATCCAGTAGGGATCAAATCTTGAGTAGTCAAAAGTTTGAAGATTCATTAGCCATTCATAATACGGAATGTTCTCGTGCAACGCTTGAATACTTTCGCTTTCGAGCCTTAAATCGAACTTGAAAGCGAGAGCGATGAATTCGTTGAGGTGATCATTTCTGAAATCATCGTACCTACGCAGGGTTTGCTTTATCTCTTTGGCTTGCTTAGTCATTGGTATGCGTTGGATGAACATATCCAGCTGAGGCTGCAAGTCGATTATTGAATTGTAGGCCGCGTTAAAGTAAAGGGTTGCGTCGAAGGAGGCTATCAGAGAAAGATTCACAGATTCTGATATTTTTTCTCGTACCGTAGGTGCGGCAATTTTCCAATAAGAAATTATTACATGGGAATTGCTTTGAACGGCACTTGCAACGTTCTTCAAGCGAGTAAGAATGCTGTTTTGAATAGTGATATCCTGATCAACGAATTCTGGATGAGCGTCAACCAGATAGTAGGGTAGATCAATAGTGAGTAAGTGAAAATCGTGGGTGTTAGAAATGATAAGCCATTTGTAGCATTCAATATACGTTTCGGGGACTATTTGTCTGCGTTTACGATTGAAGATCTCGTGTAAGCCGTTCAGTACTCCAGGCTGAGCTTTGGTGGCGGAGGAAAATGTTCGCACAAAGTCAAGAGTAATTCGGTTGACTTCCTCGTCAGTCGCCTCCATGATGGAAGCTAGGGATGCGACCATGTAAAGTTGATTGTTCCAACGATCAAGGGGTACTCGGTTGTCGCGACTTAGTTCAAGTGCACAAAACGATTCAGCGTTTTTAAACGAGGTAAGCCCATTGTCGAGGTAATCGGAAAGGGAACTGCCATGACTTTCATCATGATTTTTAAAGGTGATTGGGTATGCTTTATATCTATTGAATAGCTTGTTTAATTCGGATGGCTCGCCGTATAACAAGCAAATGCGAGTCAGATAATCATTGAATGATTCGAGTTTTCGGGCGAGCGGGTTCTTGAGTGTTGCAAGAATCAATGCGGATTCAATCCCTTTTTGCACCATACGTTTAAAACCGTTGAATGCACTAGGGTGGAATGCGTTGCCTTCGGCATACACTGTCATTTCTGAAACTAGCCCGATCATCTTGTTATAGTGGTATTCACTTACAACCCCGCCGCGTTGGTCTAGGTGCCTCGCAGTTAAGACTTCTTCAAATCGAATATCTATCTCGACATACATTTGATGGATGTAGTCATTATCGATGAGCCACAAAAGGATCTGGAATACTTCATGCCTGGTTTCTGTTCTGGTGGCTAGATTTGATATCTCCAAGCGAAGATCGATTGATCGTATTTCTGATTCCATTTCAACCGTGTCATTTGCGAAATAGTTAGACCTTACCAAAAACAGCATGGAGACCAAGTTGTACCTGGCAATGATGTAGCTAACATATTTTTCCTTCTCAAGGGTATATTTAGCCATGCTCTTGTAGAGCTCGAACGCCTCACTGATTTTGCCGAGTTCCAGCAACATGTATCCCCTTCTTAGCCACATGTAGGTCTCCTCTTTGTCAAAGTCCATTTCCAGTTTTTTGATCAAAGTGCCCCAGTGCAGTTTGGCGTAGCTACATTTTTCACAATCGCAGCCTGCGTGAAAATATAAATTGTGAATGCAGACGCGCTCACCTCTGAGATGTTCATCAACCATGGCGACATGATTGATGGAGTTATATTCAAAAAAGTTCAGTATTTGCGTTATGACTTTTTGATTGATTGATTCATCGCTGTTTTGCCTCTGGATTGTGTTTCCCGCAACGCTCAAATTCCTGAAGAAATTGACTAATGCTTGGTTGTCGGTGTAGAGGGTGTAATTGAAATCTGTGAAGAAACTACGCGAATCTTTTCTGAGTGAGAACGGTGGGAATTTTGTTAGTATATGCTTTGGAAGCACGGCTAGGCCATCAAATGTGTCAATGAGATTGGTGAGCGACCACTCAATATCTTGATAGTTCCGTGCGTCATAAGGCTCATGGAAAGACCCTATGATTTCTTCAACTTTGATGCCTTCCCGAATGTTCTGATAGTATCGTGCATGAAGTCTAATACGCCGAGATATTTCGCTTACTGCGGCATCATCGAGTACTTTCTTGAATCTCAATGTATTTGTTTCCTGTGCACTCCAGTTTCCTACAGTAAGTTGTAAGTGCTTTTCAAATTCGTCCGCCCATTCAAAGTAGTAGGTGTCAGTCTGTTTCACGTAAAATATGTACAAAGCCAGGAGTGGGCTACTTAGGAGGTACTTTAGATTTTGACTTTCAAGCGATTTGCTTATTGAGCCGTCCAGGTTTGGCGCTCCGGTGTCTACTGATTTCACCTGAACGTTAACCCGGTTGTTAGTATACACATCTTCTGCCAGTTCAATGGTAAGGTCGATTCCGACGTCTACCATGGATTCTTCTCTGATAACAAATGATTGTGCCGGGAAAATCCTGGGCAACTTTTCTATGGATTCACGCTCGAGCTTGCTTTGCTTGTCGCGCCTTGGTAAAAGATCCGAGGAATTATCGTTCATTGCGGCGATGTTGATTGCGAAGTTGGACGTGTGAGGTAGTCTTGACTGTGAATCTCAACGTCGGATTTATGCTATATTGACAAGTAAAGGTAAATTAATTGTAGTTGTGACAATAGGCAGAGTGAATTTGCCAAGGTGAACTTTTCAACCGGCGCGGATCATCTTGTCAGTGTGTTACCGGCCCTCGTATTTTGTTCCATCAGCCAAACCATGAAAGTGGAGCAAGAGATAAATCATGGCAATATATTTTCCGGTTGAGTAGTAGGTATGAGTCTCTCCGTGCACCATGGCGTTTCTTGCAAGTGTCAGACGATCGGCCATCTTTGCTCTGGTGAATCTTTGCTCCTTTATTTTGGCCTTCTTCAACGCACTCGCGTTATACTTGTCAATGAAATTGATGTCTTTGGCCAATGCTGAATTTGATTTCTTAAGTTTATTGAGGGCAGCACCCAAAAACATATTTCGAAATGGTTTGTGATATTCAGTATCGAAATCATCGTATTGTTCCGGGCGGTATCCAAGCCGGTATTTGATGTAAAACTCAACAACTCCGAACATAAAGGTTGTGCCGACGATACCTTTGCCAAAAGTATCTTCGCTGATAATCATTATTAGGGCTTTGTTAATGGCGGTACTTATCCAGGGTTTAACGAGATCACCTTTGAATTCGTGAAGGAATCCACCAATGAACCAGTCAATATCCGCAGGTAAGGAAAGACCTCCCGTGGCGGGAAAATGACGGGAGAGCATGACTTTGACTAAATGTACTTTAAGATCATTCCCAAGGTCTTCGTACTTGAGAAAACTGCTCAGTGTGGTTTCTGAGGCGACTATGTAAGTCAACTGCTCTTGATATCCCGCGCTTTTAGCCTTGATCTTGTACTCGTTGATGTCCATGCTTTGGAGAGTAATTTCTTGATTCAGATATTTCAAGCGCTTCTTTCACACCTGGCCTAATGTGCGCCATGGTGGTAGCCTGATATTTTTTTGCTTTAGCTGTCATTTTTATGAAAGGAATACTAAGATTCGTTCGACATTCTGTCGTTCTTGAATGAAGAATTGAACTCCCAGTGACCTTGCCGAATTGATCATGGATTTCGTGCTCGGTTACGATTGCCTGATTAGCTCGCGTAAATTGCTTTGACATATCAAGCAGTTCTTTGAGATAGGACTCATCTACTTGATCATTAAAAAAAATCATTTTTTCGCAATTGAGGAAATGTAACAGGTTGAGATCATTTATGACGGTTTCCTGTTTGATGTGAAATAGATCTTTGCCGGCAACACCTATCGAATAGGAGTCTACATCATAAAACAGAAGCATGTGATCGGGGCTGATAGGAATAAACATCAACAGGCCAATGTTGCCGAGCCCTACGATTCCACCGTGCACCTTTTTCTCCTCAAGCACTATGTTGTATTTGATTACCGGATTGTCGCAGGTTATGAAGGGCACGTTCGTTTCGTTGATCAGTAATTTATAGTGAAGATCAGCGGCTACCGGTAGGATTTTGGCCATATGTGCAACTCCTGCAACCGATGAATTTGAGAGTTGTATGGTGACGTCCTCAAGATTACTTTTGAAATCTGGGTGCTTTCCATAGATAGCTTTGAACATCTTGTCTGTTCCAGTATTTGTTGAATTTTCGTGGACGGTTGTCCTTAAATCAGAGGATACAGCGAAAGTCAACAGTCGAAAATGGGACTCGGTATCGCGGGCTGGTACTTTCTCATTATCGAGCATCGATTTTATTTCTGGGGCAATCATTTGTTCAAGCTCGGCAAGGTGATCCTCTACCTCAGTATCTTTCCCGTAGTAGTTCTTTTTAGACGCCTGGAATTTGAGCTTGGCGGTTCCATGAAACAGCCCTGTCTCGATGTTGAATATTCCAATTTGTCTCTGATTGCGTTCGTAGGAGAATTCTCTGAGATAGAATTGGGGTACGTAATGTTGGTTTTCTTTTTTTGACATATCCTACGATTGGCCGGCGTATTGTCAACTGTTTGCCAGAGAAATCAGTTATCAAAATACAAAGTCTTGCAATTTTCGTTTGTTTTTTTACCTTCGTTACTCTCATCCTCCTCTGCAATTAAATCGAGTAATGAACGTCCGAAACGGACGTTGCATTCCCCTTATCTATGCGAGTAAGTCTATTTGAAATAGAAGAACTTGAGCCACTTCAGGCTGTAGCGAAAAAATTCGACACCGAATTTATATTATTCGGCTCGGTGGTCCGCAGACTTGTGAAAGGAATTTTAAATAAAAAATATTCGCACGTGCCGGCGAGCCTTTTTGATCTTGTTCCTTTACTCGGTGATATCGACTTGGTGCACAGCGGTTCGGAACGATCTAACTTACGCATCGTTCGTGAGATATATAGGGAAGTGCCTTATTCGGATTCATTTCGTTGGCAAATCATGTCAGCTCGTACGCGAAAGATCTATGCAAGAGCCCAACGGTCGAATCTTGTCATCCCGGCAACTCAACTTGAACTGTCATCCTCTAGGGGACTTCATGATCCGTTGGAGGGAGTTTATGATCTTACAGAAGACTTATATCGATGTGAAAGGAACCCCTCGTATCATGATTCGCCGTTGTGGCGCGAAAAAAGGGATTTGGAATTCTTTGGAGGGATTCTTTACCTGAGGCTTTTACTGGAGAATCCTGATGCCAGGCATTTTAAAGATCAACCGGGTTGGAACAATGTGGTGAATGTTTTCACAGCGGCAAATTCACCGGACGTGATTGAAAGTATGAAGGAGGGTGCAAGTCTTCGAACCAGACTGCGGTACTTGCTAAAGGGCACGTGGGCGGCTGGGTCAACGGCATTGGTAGAGGAAATTGTCTCAGCTTCCGGCCTGAAGTCTTTGTTAAAAAAGATTGACAAGTCACTCGGCTTGAGCGAACTCGCAGGGTTCTCTTCGGAGGTGCAATTGATATCTCGGGAGTGTAGGGTCTCATCAGCACACATCGAGGAAGATAAATTCAGACTGCCTCATTTTGTGCAGGGCTGGACAGATAAAGGAGAAGCCAACAGATTAATAGATAGTGTTGCCAGGCAATCTGATTTTCGCTATTTGAATCCCGAGTTGATATCAGGAACTGAGATAGACTATTCCTCTGAGCAATTTATAAGTGCCTCCCCGCTGATGACATTAGATGAAGGCACAAGCACTTCGAGTTATGAGGGATTTGCTGGACCGAAACCTGTGAGTGGCCCGCGAAATAGGCCGAGACGTGGTGGAGTAGATGCTGGGAGTTTTGAGCTAGGCTCAATCTCCATGGGTAAGTCCGGCGACTTGGGATCGGTGAAGGCAACTTTGAGTAGTTTGAGTCAAGGACTAACGGATTATTTCAGTGATTTTGCCAAATCGATCACTTCGTTAGGATCGGGCACTCGCGAACGGCGCGGGAAAAGGTCGCAAGAGTTTGTTCATTTCATCATTCCTTATCCGGCTGAGATTGACTCGGAGGACGCGCGAGACCTGGGCGTGATCCTGGTACTTCGTTGCGACGGTGCAACTTATCTTTTGCCGCTACCCTCAGTCTGTGAAGCTCTGATGGAAGACGATAATGTTAAGAAACGGTTAGGAATTCGGATTAACTGCGGCGGATTATTGGAGCGAATTGGTGAAATAACAAATAAAGCGACAGACGATGTCAGTATGCTCGTATTTCTTACTGAAAGGCAAAAGATCGCGACCAAAATAAAATGGTTTTGACATGACGGGAAGTCCAATAGGGGAAATTCAAGTTGTCCACAAGCATGCCAGTGATGGGATCATTTTCATTCACGGGATACTCTCGAGTGCGGACACGTTCAAAGAGATGAAAGCGGCTTTCCGTCAGGATCGTTTCTTCGACAACTGGAGCATCGGGACATTTGAGTACGATTTTTATCATAAGATGGAAGACAATGCAATGGCTCTGGTCCAGTTGCTTGAACATGAATTTGCAGAAAGACCTAATTTCCGTTTGACATTAATTTGTCACAGTATGGGCGGGTTGATTGCAAGAATCGCTGTCATTATGGGTGGAGCGAGATTGCCGTTTTTGAAACGAATCGTTATGCTGGGGACGCCAAACTTTGGCGCCCTTCGGCCGGGGCGCATGGCGATACTTGGGCAATTGTTCTTAGCCGCTTCCGGGAAGCTTTGGGGAATTTACACGAGGCAAACGGGAATTCGTGATCTCACGCGAGTGGAGACGATTATGAAAGAAGTTTACAACAAAGGCAAGAAGGAAAATGCCGGAAGTGTCGAGTATGTGACTATGGCAGGCCTATATTTTCATGATAACCGCTACGATTTTCCGAGCGGCCCGGGCGCTGGGACTTTGTGGGCTGAACTTTTTCAATTGGCCCTCCGACTATTGCCGGCGCTCGGGATCAATTTAGAAAGGCCTCATGATGGCATAGTAGAGTTGAATAGCGTTAAGATGAATAACGAAGACAGAAAATCAGAAAAGCATCACTACATTTTTGCACAAAAAAACATCCCAAGGAGTTACACGCATGTCACTCATTTCAAAGAAAACGAAGAGTTGACTCACACCATGTTGAATAACAATCCAATCCTTATCGATTTCTTAATTGCGCTCAGCAAGGAAGGAAGTGTCGATTCGTGGTGGAATTCGGCGCTAACCCAGCGCGCCGACTGGATGATTTCGCCAAACTAGAGGAGCGGGAGGAAGTTCATTCAAAGACCCTTCGCGATGAAAATGGTTTTGTCACCAACCTACGTCGACTTGTTCGGCGAGGATCCGCCGCCGCTTTTGCAGCTTATCGGCAAAATTCCATCAAGGTTGGTAATAGCGGCTATGTCTATTATCAACTCTCAGTTGTACTTGAAAAATGATTTTGAAACGCAGGTACGAATTCTAGCCTTCTTGTTGGATGGGCAACCAGAAGTAATTGGGGCGAGAGTTTTTTCGAAACTACAACCGGCGGGTAAGGAAAAACCTGCCACAGAGTTGTTTTCTGTTCTCTACACCACCGAGTTTATCCACTACGAACTGAGTCATTTCAGGGACTTACAATCCGAAGAGTCAGATGCCGACGGCGGACTGAGAATTCTTAAAGCATACTTTGTAATCGCCGATGAATTAAATAGCAAGTATGCGGCAACCGTTAAGGTTGATGAAGTTGACGAAGACTATTTCAGGAAAAACATGTGGCCCGCTCTGATCGATCAGTTCGATGTGAATAATCATTTAATAAACCCAGTAAAGACGATGCCAAAGAGTATTGCTTTTCTGAACCATTTTCAATTCCAATCACCGTACGCAGCTTATGTTCAAAAATTTCTCGACAAGCACGGTAAGGCTACGTCCTGGAATTATGTCCTTGATTTGGTTGGGCTTTTCCAGGGTTATTGGAACGCTATCAAAGATGATTCAAAAAAATTGAGACCCTTCGTCATCCTCGAAACAGAGGGGTATGAGGCTATCCTGTCCTCTTTTGCAGTGACACATCAAGACTATGCGAAAGCGTATGGGGAAGCCAAGATGAATTATGCCGGTTTAAAAGATAAACCATTGTTTGTTTTCGACAAGGGTCGCTACATCGTTTTCAACTGGAACTTCCTTGCTGCGAAGCTGTATGACGGCTTATTGTTTGACTTTTATCGTGTTTCGGGTATCGACGCTGAAAGTAAATTCAAAACATTTCCGGATTTTAAACGATTTGTCGCCTCTGAGGTAACGGAGAAATTTCTTTTCAAAAAATTATTGAAGAGATTCTTTCATGGGAAGCACGTTGTGTTGCAGCTGGACGAGTATGGAAAACAGGGAAGCCCAGACGCTTATGTAAGGGACGGGCACAATGTCTTTCTTTTTGAAATAAAAGATGCCTATTTTCCATCAAAGTCTATTAACTCTTTGTCGTATCAAACTATAAGGGAATCCATCGATACCAAGTTCAATAACGACAGGAAGGGAACCGGCCAAATAATAAAGCAGCTGGAACATATGAGTAAGGCGACTTATGAGGCTGAAAGCTTCGAGTCGTTGGGAATTAAAAGGCGTAACCTGCGTATTTATCCTGTCATCGTTTTTACTGATAATAATTTCGCGCTACCCGGAATAAACAGATATCTCGATGAGGAGTTCAAGAAAAAAGTGCAAGAGAAGGGTCTGGCATCAAGTTTTGGCAGCATTGAGGATCTGACATGTGTTAGTCTCTCATTTCTGATCGATCATGTCCACTATCTGAAAGATCCAAAGTACAAGATCAAAGATCTCCTGGATTTTTACCACAGTAAAATAGCGGCTATTCTTAAGAAGAATAGAAAGCATAGGTCGCTTGAAAATCTTTTCGGAATTAATGATCCATTCGAAACTGTGGTGGCGATAAAGTTTCAGGGCAGAGCGGAGGCGCCTGAGAATTACATTGAAGTAATCGTGAAAGAGCTTGGTCTGACGGAAAATCTACCGAAAGACTGACGAAATAAATTGTTTTTCAAAATAGGACACAGATTAAACTCAAGAATCGTGAGGGAAGGAATGATAAAAGTGGATCCGCTGCCATATCGAAAGTTGGAGAATCCGTCGGACGTGTTGGATAAAATTCTGAATTTTTTCAATGATAACTCCGAACGGGAGGGAATTGAGGAGATCAGGCATAAATTCAAGCTGAATAAGCATCGTGTATCTGATAAAGATTTGCAAATCGCGATGAATAAGCTTTTGGAGGACGGGATGTTGAGTGCCGTCGCGGCCAAAAAAAATGGAATTGAAACCGATGACAACTATTTCCTGATAACATATCGGGGTCAACTCTTTTTGCAAAAGTTTCCGCTTTTCTTCCTTAAAAGAAGACCATATCGAAAGCAGCAGTTTATGGAGGGTATTAGATTTTCTTATGGACTATTAAAGTTCTTTGCGACGATCTTTTACAGTCTTGCACTCGGGGTTATTGCATATTGGTCTGTTCAGGTTAGTGACAAATCAGAGAAACTTGAACGGCTTGTGGAATCAGATCGAGCTAGTGTAAGCTCCCCCGAAAATAGGACAGTTTGAGATTAGACGGAAGTCTTAACTTTAAACTGTTACTCATGAAGAAAACACGATTCACTGAAGCCCAGATTTTCAACATTCTTAAGGAGTTTGATGCTGGCAAAAACATCTTAGATGTTGCGCGCGAACATGGCGTTTCCAAGGCGACGATCTACAACTGGAAGGCGAAATATGGTGGCATGGAGCTCAATGATCTCAAGCGAATCAAGGAACTTGAGGAAGAAAACCGGAAGCTCAAACATATGTATGCTGAGCTGGCCCTGGACAACAAAATGCTGAAGGATGTCTTAGGAAAAAAGTTCTAAGGCCCGCCGAGAAGCGCCTCCGTGTGGAGCATCTACAAAGGACGTATGATGTAAGCCTGGGTCGGGCCTGTAAAGTAATGGATCTCTCAAGGTCTGTCTATTATTACCGAAGTCATCGCGATGATCGCGCTTTGATTGATAAACTTCAGGTGATGGCCGAGCAACGGCCCACTGAAGGGTTCTGGAAGATGTACTATCGCATCAGAAAGGAAGGGCTGATTTGGAATCATAAACGGATTCACAGGGTGTATAAGCTACTGAAGTTCAACATCAAGAGGAAGGGCAAAAGGAGGCTGCCAGCACGCATTCTTCAGCCTTTAGAGGCAGTTCAAACAATCAATAGCAGTTGGTCAATGGATTTTATGACAGATTCTCTTTTATCAGGACGCAAATTCAGAACTCTCAATCTTATGGATGACTTTAATCGTGAAGCTCTCGCTATTGAAGTTGATACATCACTACCTGCAGAGCGTGTCATTCGGGTGCTGGAACAAGTTACCAACTGGAGAGGCAACCCGAAGCGTATCAGAGTTGACAACGGTCCGGAGTTTATCTCCAGTGCTCTGGGATTTTGGTGCGAAGAAAAAGGCATTGTCTTGCAATTCATTCAGCCAGGCAAGCCGACTCAGAATGCTTACATCGAGCGCTTCAATGGCAGTTTCCGCAGAGATGTTTTAGATGCATACCTCTTTGAGGATCTCAGCCAGATCAAAAGCCTTGCTGAAGAATGGATGGAGGACTACAACAATCACAGACCCCATGATGCACTGAACGGACGCAGTCCCGTGGATTTATGGAAAACTCTTGAGGAGTTTCCCACAAACCCACAGAATATTACGACGACAATTGAACCGAATTTGTCTAATTTAATGCTGTCCTAAAATTGGGGAGCTTACACTAGGATTGACGCGCAAAAGAGGACTATTGATAGTTTGACGATAATTCTGGACGCGGGGATAGCTGGCCCAGCCAAATCCAAGCAATAGCAACGATAATGAATTCTTTCGAAAACATGAACGCCTCTATTTTGTCTCTCTTGACCGTTTCGACAGAAAAGGAAAGGATAATCCTGATGCATCGGAAAGAAGTCGACGACGTTGCGCCGCCGGCGCTTCACTGGTATTCCAAAAAGGGAAAAGGCGGCAACGCGGAATATGTGTGGGAAGAAAATGCCCTTAAACAGTGGCTGGTAGTGGGATCTGATCAAGAGATTAAGTCTTTTTGGGACGCACTGGTAAGTTCACAGACTCTAGAGATTTTCCGTGATATAGTTTTTGAGCTGCCAAAAGCCCGCCGTCGTGACTCGTCTAGTATTCACACGATTCCTGGTGTAAATAGCTGTGGTCGCAATCAAGATTTTGAAGAGTACGAATGCGAAAGTTGGTCTACCGATGTCAGCTTTCTGCTCAGTGAAGAGTCAAATTGTGCTTTTCTAGAAGGATACAAAACGGACAAAAAGATCCAGCCAATGTATCCTTACGGGATTTTGGGAAAGGGTACGCTGATGAAATATTTGGACAGAAAGGTTTGCGCCGTGTTCGAGCAGAGAGGAATTTATTGGTCCTTGTCAGGAAATCGAAAAAGTGTAAAAGATGGAAGTCCGGAGATTTATTCAGGCTTTGTGCAGGCGGATCGCGGGTTCAAAAGGGCGCACAATGTGCTGGTGCGAAGTCTCGAAGGAGAGAAGGTTCTGGGGGAAGCGGAAATCGACGAGGCTTCTGGTAAGTGGTCGATGAAGTTGATCGAACCGGCTGGCAAAGGGCAATTCCTTATTAAACGGAAGGATTCTGGAGAGATTATTTGTGGAGAGAAATATTATCTAATTAGTAACATCAGTATCAAAGCCGACATAATACATACAGTCTTAACTGACATTTTCGACCGAAAGATCAGTATCGGCAGTAAGTCCAAGGTGACAGCAATCGAAAGGGCTATTGTTTGGTCGGCTCAAGCTGCACCGGATTCTCGTCGTGCGCAGATCGAATTGAATGACAAAATAGTTTCGGTACTTGTGACGCTCGGTAAGAAGATCACGATAAGCGATCCATTTTTCTTTGGAGATTTTGTCGAGTCAGACGCGCAATTGACAATGAATGCGAGTCAGCGCATATTTCTTAACGCTATTTCCACTGCCATGGCGACTGGAGGATTGGAAGAGCTTGTGATTGTTGGGTACTGGTCTAAGGGAAAGAATTTTGTTCAAGGTGACAAGAAAGCCTTTTTGTCCAGATATGAAAAAGTCGCTAAGGTTCTCAATCAAACTTTTGGAGAGAGTTCCCAGTTTCGAGGTCTGACAAAATTTGAGGTTGTATTCAGCAATGAACTATTTCATGATCGGTATTGGTTTGGAAATGGCATCATTTATCATGTGTCCAACAGTGTGAATGGTTCCTTCGAGAGCAGCGAATTTACGATCAATCCGATGGATGAACTGGCTGGCAGAAAATTAAGTGACAGGCTTGAAAAAAGAGTCCGAGAAGGTGAATCACATAATCTTGTCTCTGGACGATGAAATTCTTCAGTTACATCGACTACCAGCAAAGGGGCTCCCTTGATCGCATAAGGTCGGAAGTCATTGCATGCCTCGTAGAATTCTTTGATCCCATGCCTGAGGATCTTTATCATATTATGGACCCTTATTTGGACGTCGATGCTTCCATTCAACGTCCGTTCAAGGAGAACTTGATAGATAGCCGGGTTTGGAGTGGCTTACTAGCGGGTTTAGGCTATTCAAATATTGAATTCAAAATAATAACACGTGAGACTGTAGAAGCCATCTCAGGACTTGACAAATATCCACCTTTCTCCATTCCAATAGCTAAACAGTTGGGTGGTGCAACAGTGAGGGTTTGCCAATACCTTGATACGAAGTTCTCGGGTCTTGCAATTCACGATCGCTATATAGTAAGGGTGAGGAGCGGAGTCGCTTCAGGGCTGCACCTAGGGCCAAGTTTGGAGGATATTTTGGATAAAGATATTTCAATCACTGAGTATACCGAAGAAAATGCAAAAGCCGCAGTTAAGAGTTTCAATCAGATTTGGAACGAGTGCGTAAGAACAAAGACATGGAGGAAGGGGTAATATATAGAGATCCGGTTTTTATTGAATGGTTGAAGAGTGTACTCAATGCGGAACATGCTGACATGTTTTTACTGTACGGGCTGGAAGCAAGGAATCAAGAGTTGTTATGTTGTCATGTAACATTCAGCACCGGGACACATCGAAGGATTCCTATTGAAAAGACTCGAGGGTTTTTGAATTTCGACAAGACGTCTTCTAGTCTTGTTGCGCAAGAACTCTTGTCATTTTTCACCGATTCGACGAAGGAGCAACGGTTTACGTCAGCGGGAATAATAAACTATCTATTAATGATAGATTGCATTGGTACATTTAGCACCGAGCAATACGAGCTTTCAAGAAATGTTTGTGCCCGAATCCCGGAGACAACCTTTAAAGGTGTTATTCAGGAAGGTGTCAAGTTGTTTAATAAGAACTATAAGGTCGATCATTCGTCAAATACAATTGTGGCGTCAGTTAAACACTGGCAGGACCTGTTTGTGAAATTGGATTATCTGGAGCCATTTGACGACCCTATAGGAGTTATGCAAGTGCTTTTCGGGGCGGCCCCTTTGAAAGTCAATATCCTGGAGGCGATGTCGGATATGAAGCCCGATTCCAGAGCCGCTGTTGTCCATCACGGATTTGATTGGTCTGTTATTCGTGAAAAGGACCTTGTTCGTCATTTGAAAAACAAACCGGGAGACCTCAACTTTTTCGCTGCTGTTGTCATCGACCAGTCGGGGGGAAGGCTTGACACTGGATTTTCTGCATTGATGGGAGCAGATGCTGTGAAAGTGTTAGTCACGAGAGATTGGCTTAATGTTGGTCGTCTTTTGTTCAGAGCATTTTACGCCGGCTCCAGAAAGAAAATAAATTCGGAAATATCGCAGCGCCTTGAGGCTGAACTGGACAAGTATCTGATCGGTGAATTGGAGAAAGAAAACCGTTCAACCGACGATCTGATTAAGACACTAGTGTGGCCTACCGACTTTATTGCTTTTGGTGGCTGGCTTCTAAAGTTAAGGAGCATTGATGTCAAGCCAGGAGGAATTTGGCTAGAGGACCTGTGCGATGAACTTGTAAAACTCTTTCGAATGACGCGAAGGGAGTTCAAAGGTTATGTCAACGAGTCTAAACATGTCTATTCGGAATGGCCACAAGACCCATTCGATTTAAAAGTCATTTCACTTTATACTTATCTTCATTGGGCAATTAGGTCTGACACTGAAGCGCACTGGAAATCTGTGAAAAAGGAATTTACAAGTCTCTGCCATGAACTGAAAGTGCACTATTATGCCTCTTTTAATTCGGCTCACTTGGCTCTTCAGATATCCAATTGCCTGCTTTGCATTCTGCTGAGTTACCCAGAGGAAAGCGATGATGAAGTGCCGGACTTTTCCAGAATTTCCATACACCTGGATTCCTTCGTCGACATTTTAGGCTTGCCGTGGGTTGTCATGATGGAAAGAGATTCTATGGTGTGGGACAAGGCAAATCGAGAGCCTTCTTTTAGTGACATGGACGTGCTCTACATCCTCAGGCGGTTAAGTGCTGCCCCGGCATCTTACAAGCAACATATTGAAAGATTTAAGAATCAAATCAAAGAAAGGGCTACAATTGACTGGCCATTCGATGTGAAGGTTGAGGACGAACGCCTTTGAGCGCGGATGGTTTTTTCCGCGTGGGAAAATCATACTCAAAAGCCTTCTTAACATTTGTTAACTAGAAAAGTGGCAACAGTTAAGTCTTGATCAGGTTTTTCTAAATGATCCTTTAGGTCAGCGATATATTGCTGAAATTTTTTTTGACTGACGTAGCAAACAATTCAACATATTTCTTATTATCGCATAAGGAATTGTATTCTCACTTTCACTCCCCGGTTTTTAAGTTCAGAGATTGCTGCCGCAGTGGTCACCCATTTTTGATGATGGGCATGTTGCTATCTGTGTGTGCGCGGTAGCTGCTCAGTTTTGAGATTGGAATTTCAGCGTCTTTTTTTCACTGTTTATATGGCTTTAGTCAATCGAGGACTGATCATCCTCTTGCTGTGCGTTGCATTGCCAATGGCTGCGCAACATCTCAAACCTGATGTCGAGGTCACCGTCGATCCGGACACCGGATTGCCGGACAAGTATGCGCCCTTTGACCAGCAATTCGTTTTGAACATACCGGTGGATTCTTCTTTTACAGATGGCGACATCCGAACGGTGGTGGTGATGGAGCTCAAAAAGGGTTCTCGTTACGCATACATGAACGATAACCGCATCGAAGGCCGCAAGGCCGAAGTTTTGAGTTTTACAGTCACCAAGGCCAAGTATAACACGTTGAAGGTACTATCTCCGCCACTGGCTCCAAATGGAGACTATTCTTTTCTTGTTCAGCATAAGTCGGGAGCAGTTCTGGAGACATTGGAGAAAATCAATAGCCTGATTCAGGGCGGTCAATCGGGCCAAAGTTTGTTCGAGGAGCTTGCTAACACAAGGTATGAATTCAACGAGCCCGCGGAAGATACTATTCGCCGGAAGGTTGGTAATCCGGTGGAGCTTGCAAGATTTCCTTATTCTGATTATTTGACTTATTATATCCAAACGTTGGAAACGCCTCTCAACAATGTTGCGAGGGCGTTCACAACCCAAGTGAATATTGACCTGGAGAAAGCTCTCCTGGACTTTAAGGCGGAGCTGAAAACTTGTCCCATTTGTGCCTTTGTTGGAAAATGTGACTGCAAGAATGATTTCATTGTTGATGAACTCAAACTGTCTCTGACACAAATGTTGCTTATCAGCTGTGGCTTTGAAAAGCTTACAGCTGGCGAAATCAGATCGATAGCGATGTCGACGTCTTCCGTCGACTCCATTCTTTCAAAAACTGCCGGCAGCGCCTTTGTGGTGACTAATAAGATCAAAGCGTCAAATCTGAAGCGCAACCTCGCATATTTTGTCAACCTGAGAAACCTGCTTACGGAGTCTAATTTCATTTCCTCAGGTATTACAGAGCAATGCCGTCAAGATCTTCTTGGAAAGATTGATCCTTTAATCGAAGAGATGACTGCCCGTCAACATTCGGTGACGACAAGCCTCTCTGCAGTTGCCCATATTTTAAAAGGCATCAACAATTCTGGATTTGTTCTGAGGAGTGGTACGCGCGGCGTATTTGCTTTTTATAAAATATATGGGATTACCGCAAGCACCGGAGATATAAAGACTGCGGGCGGCAACTACATTATTCCTGAATTCGGTCTGGCGAATATGGTTAGTAACCAGACCAATGGTGGCCCAACGTATTTTTTGCGGCCTTATTATGGCATCAATGTTAGTTTTCGAGCGATTAATAAGAACATCCGGTTCAAAGACATAAGGTATTTGGGATATAAGAAGATCAAATCGGGAGGCACGAAGACAAGAGTATTAATGCTGAAGGGTCCCTCCATTTGGCATCATATGTCTGCTTCGATCGGAGTAACGCAAAACTCGATTGCCACCAATCACCCGGAGATTGATGACCTGACAAACAGCACATGCCTTATGACTGGGTTGAATTACCGGCTTACAAGGTCCTTTAGAATTGGTGCTGGCGCAGTCTGGTATAAAAAGGATAATCCCAATCCGTTGCTGTCCAGCCAGATTACCGCGATGCCATATTTTTCATTGGCTTTGGATATCGATATCGTAAACATGGCAACTAACATTACGGACAAACTATTCAAATGATCTTATGAGGACATTTATAAAATACTTTGTTCACATCTTGGCCTTAGTACTTGTTTCATGTGCTGAAGAAACTATAACGCTCCATGACGTAATCACAATAAGGGCTGGTTCACCTTCAGTAAATGCAGACGGTTCTACACTGGTGCGAATCACGGCATTGCTTCCGATCGACGCCCTTCCAGATAAGCGTATGATTACATTCAAAACAACAACGGGGAGTATTCAAGACAGTGTTGGAACAACTGACAGTTCGAAGAAGGGTCTTGTAGTAAAGGCAAACAAGAAAATAGGAAAATATTGGCAAGCCGCTGTCAATTATGTTCCTGGCCTAGACAGTGGTCGGGCAAAGGTTTCGGCGACTATACTAGGTTATACCGACAGCGTCTACATCGACCTGAAGCCCGTGCAAGCCACAAGAATTCGAGTAGTATCCGATTCCTTCGCCGTGCAAGTCGGTTTCGCTGGCGAGGTGACTTTAATCGGTACGTTGAGTTCTTCGGACGGCAACGTGTCTAAGGATCGCAAAGTAAAATTCATTGACACCAATCTTGATGGTTCACCTGTAGGTGGTTCCTTTCGTGCGATACAGAATAAATCTGATGAGAAAGGTCAAGTATCCACGGTGTATTCACCTGGTCTGGTTGCGGGGGGCAAGTACATTTATTTGAAGGCAATCGTAGGCTCTCCGGGAAAGGGGAGGGATAGTGTGAAAATTTATCTGACACCTTAACTAAAATCATATGGCAACGAGCAAAACGGGAAAGAAAAAATCAGTGGGTAAGAAAACGACGGCTAAGGTCGAGCCGCCCGAACATCAAAAGGAGTTGGCAAAAAAATTCAAGGCAGCCGTCGAAGATGCAGGATTGAAGTTCAAATCAATTCGAATTAAACCATCACCGGTTACGCAACTTAAGACCGCACTTAGAAACGCGGGTATGCATGACATCGAGATCGAAGAAGTCAAAGGGACGGGTATGCATATAGCCTGTGTATGGACAGATATTTATGATGAGAATGGAAATTTCATAGGAATGAAGTGCATTTAGTCAGTGAGATATCATAGGTCACCATTACTTCTGATTTAATTGAAATCCTTTAAAGACATTCTTGTTTTTCTTTTCGGTGGGCTGAACAGCGTCTCGCTTACTATAGTCATTTCGATTTCACTGTTCGCTGGCTCGCTCATGATTCTTGTCAATTATGTAAAGCCCTGGCCACCGGGTCTGGTCACTAGCATAAAGATTGAAACTCTCGAGAAAGGTGATAGCCTTCTTGTATCTGCCCTCGTGAGTAAGGCGATAGATACAACAAAGGTGAAAGAGGAAGCCATCAAAGAGTTAGGCGCTGAGAAGAGGTATGCGCGCGGAATGGTGACCTTCAACGAGAATCCGAAGCTTATGCTTTGGATAATCACTTTTTCTCTGATGGTGGGAGTGTCGTTCACGTTGATTGCTAATGTTCTGCAGGAGTTTCTGGAATCCAGAAATGATTATGCCCTCAAACCGGCTCAGTGGTTTTGGAACATAGCATTGTTCGCTGGCTTCCTTTTCTGCCTGGCTTATTTCAACTATGATGACAGTGCCAAGCGAACATTCCTGCCACCTTTTGATATCATCAACGATTTGAAGGTTTTGTTCCTTAACGGAGTATTCTTTTGGATCTATTGTGGGGAGGCTGTAGCATTCGTGGCGGCAAGTCTGGCATTTTTCGGAACGCTTGGCTTGAATTCTGGTCTTATTAACCTTGGCGCAGGAAGCAAGCTGGACAAGGACGCTTATAGCAAATTCCGGGGAGACTTGAATACGTATCTGGCCACGTTTTCGATCCTTATTGTTTTTTCGATTCTTACGATCTCATTCATCAACCAGGCGCTACAGGTCCATTTTGCCAACATCGATAAGGTCAAGCTTTTAAGGTCGGAGTTCATCTATGCATACGGATTCATTTTTTCAGCCGTTCTCGCATTAGTCTATGTTCCTATAGACAGGAAACTTCGGGGCATCACAGATCCATCTGTATTCGCAGATCCACAGAGCAAAGCCTCGAATAGTTTCTTCAATAATTTTCAGTCTTTGCTTTCGATCCTGGCACCTCTTCTGGGCAGCGGTATTTCTGACTTGATCAAGATTGTGTCGACCTAGTTTTCTTTTCCTGAGAATCCCCAACCCTTATGAAAAACTATAAAAACCTAAAAATCACAAAACCCGACAAACGCAAAAAATTACTCGAGCTGCAAAGTGTCGTCTCAGAAGCGAAAAGATACCATGAGAAGTTTTATTGGGAAGACAAGAACATCGTAGCGATCGGTGTAGGTTTTAAGATCAGTGGCAAAGCCGGAAATTTCGCACATGACGATGACGGTGATGAATTGGTCTGCATTAAATTTTCAGTAACCGAAAAGATAGCCCCGGAGCGATTCTTGGCCGAGTCCATCACACGCACCAAACAAATTCCCCCTACGTTGCAATTCAATGGAATGACGATTCCCACGGACGTGGAAGAGCGGGACTATAAGCCTCACTACACATTGGTCAATAGCCAGGCCGCGACACCGCAGCAGGTGAATGAGAGAAAGGTTCGTCTGAATACTGTGCTTCCAGGAGTGAGCATCTCCAACGTTGCAGGTACAGCAGGGACACTGGGAGCAATTGTTTATGACAATGCAACGTATCAGCCGTATGCACTTAGCAACTGGCACGTGCTGGCGGGAGCCACTTCAGCTCCCGGAGACGTAATCGTTCAGCCGGGCCCTTATGACGATGATCGTGTGCAGAAGAATGTGCTGGGTAAACTAGTACGCTCGCACCTGGGAATGTCTGGTGACTGTGCAATATGTTCGATTGACAACCGGTCCTTTGACGATACGATATATGGTCTCAAATCGAAGCCTCATCAAGTTGCCGATGTGGATCTTGGCGACAAAGTGATTAAGTCAGGTCGTACAACAGATGTAACTGTTGGTATCGTGAGCCAGGTGAACATGACGACGCGTATGAGTTATGAGGGGGTGACGGAGGAAATAATCATTTCTTCCTTTGAAATCGTCCCGGAGAAAAAGGCAGCAAAGACGTACGAGGTCAGTGCAGGAGGTGATTCAGGTTCATTGTGGCTGATCAACGATGCCGCCAAAGATATTGCAGTGGGTCTGCACTTTGGAGGGGAGGCAACAGACGATGAGCGTGAGTTTGCCTTGTCGTGCTATCTTAACAAGGTACTTCAAAAGCTTGAGGTGCATATTCCGTCTACTTCGCAGGGCGCTGTCATCCAGGCGGTCAGTCGGGGAAGTGGTTTTAGTGAGAGCTTTTTGCGTTCGGTTAAACTTCCTTCCACTGTCGGAATTCCGGATGTTCTGAAAGTCAGGAACAGCACGGTCATCAAGTATCATAATTTTTCGGTCGTCCTCAGCGAGACTCGGAAGCTGCCAATTTTCACGGCAGTGAACATTGATGGGTCGAAGATGAATATCAACAATTCTGCAAATGTCCCACGGCCATCGTGGAAGACCGATGGTGATGTTGGAGCGGATAACCAAGTGACTGATGCCAATTTCTATTCGAAGGCCAAATCCCAATTCGATAGGGGACATATGGTTAGACGATTCGATCCTATGTGGGGAGCGAGTGCAACAACGGCCCATAACGACACCTTCTTTTTCACTAACGTGGTCCCTCAAACTCATACCTTCAACGCTGGCCTGTGGAATGATCTTGAGGATTGGGTACTTTATGATGCAGATACCAGAAATCAAAAGGTCAATATCTTCACAGGACCTATTTTCATGTCGGCGGACAAGTCTGTACTGGGAATCAAAATTCCTTACTATTTCTGGAAGGTGATTTCGCGTGTCAAGAAGAGTACAGGCAAGCTAATCGCTGTCGGATTCATCATGGGCTCTGGCAAAGAAGAGATTTCCTCCGAGGAGGTGGCGACGGAAGCCAAGAGATTGAGCCCTATACCCGATACGAAGGTGGTACCCTATCAAGTTCCGATCAAGCTCATTGAGAGTTATACCCATCTGGATTTTAATCTGAATAAGTTCGACGTTGCACAGGCGCCTCAGTTCAGAGTAGAAGCAATCGATGTTGGTAAGCCGATTATGAGCAAAAGAGATATCCGCATGTAGGCAAATTATGCGGAAGGCTTCCAAGGAATACACACAAGAGGAAAAGCATTCGGTGATCGAGGAGGCTCAAATCGCTGGCTTGTCGATCGTGTTGCCCAAGTATGGAATCTCATATGCGACGTTCGAAGATTGGAGGAAAAGCATCCAGGTGATAGCGACATCGCGCAAAAAGGCCAGCGACATAACCCGCGCCAGGGCGAGTACCATTCTGACCCCAGGTAGCGGCTTTATGGACGAGTTTGATTATACGATGAATCCTTATTCGGGCTGTGCCTTTGGATGCACGTATTGTTATGCTGCTTTCTTTTCGAGATCCGAAACTGATCGTGTGGAGTGGGGCAATTGGGTTAGGGCTAAAGAAAACGCTTTGGAGCTGCTGATCAAGTACCGAAAGAAAAGTCTTGATGGTAAGAGTATTTACATCAGTAGTGTCACTGATCCTTATCAGCCCGTTGAACGGGAATTGATGTTGACGCGGAGTTTGCTGGCGGAACTGGCGGCATACCACAAGCCGCGGGTCGTGATTCAAACGCGTAGTCCGCTCATTTCCCGAGACGTAGACATAATTAAAACCATTCCGAGACTTCAGGTGAATATGACGGTGACTACTGACAGTGAAAAAGTCCGCCGCGTTTTCGAGCCTTATTGTCCGTCGAATGCCTTGAGATTGAAGACGGTCCGGGACCTTGTAAGCCAGGGAATAGGAGTGTGCATAACACTCACGCCGCTGTTGCCAATAGAAAACCCGAATGAGTTTGCTGCACAATTAATGGACACCGGTGCCACGAAGTTCATCATCCAACCATTCCATGGCGAGAAGGGAAAGTTCGTGGCCGGCACACGTGACAAAGCCGTTCACCTTATCAGAGAGATGAATTGGACAATGGAGAGGTATAACAAGGTGTTCGAGGTACTTGTCGGCAAGTTGCCAAACTTGGGTGTGGGTAAAAACGGTTTTGCTCCGATATGACTAGAGCAGAGCTTCAGGAGTGGCTTAGGGGTCAACAAGAATCTTTGGACGAGATGATTGAAAGTGCTGCCCGAAAGTTCTGGAGCGAAAGGAATGACGCTGTTAATTTTGGATATGACCTGGCGCAGTGCCAAGCTGAGTCTTACAATCTTTTTGATGGACATGATTTGTGTTACGATCGCCCCAACACACCGTTAACGTATTCGCTGTGGTACCACGGTCGGAGGGTCAACACTTTTCTGTCCCATTTCGCAGATACCATCCTTCAGACGCAGCAAAGTGTGATCGACATCTTCGACCTGGGCGCGGGCACCAGCGCAGTGCAATGGGGAATCGGGTTAGTTTATGCCAGACTGAAGGAAGCAAAAATACAGGTACCAAGGATCCGTATTGTCAATGTAGATACAAGTCCATTCATGTTGTATTACGGTCGCGATTATCTCTGGGCAGAATTTTTAAAAAGATATCCTGCCTGCTCGGATATCGTAGTTGACTATGAGATCAATTCCTGGAACAACCGTACAGAGAGGGAGATCTCCGGTCCATGGATCATCGCGAGCTATCTGTTCGACGTGAGCGACACTTATAAAGGTGAGACGTTTAAGGATTACCGGGAATCGGTAAAGACTGCATTTGCTGAACTGATTCGGAACTTCAATCCGGCGCATATCTTTCTTTTGACCTCATCTCAGGACAGCAAGCTTCGACTATTGGATGAAATCAGCGGTGAGGTCCGCAGGTCGGGTTACATCTTTCGACAGGTCAAGGACGAGTCGCTTGTTTTCGACGGAGATCTTAGGAGAGTATCGGGTTTCAGGAAGGAATTGTCTGGGAAATATTCCAGTGACCTGTCAGGATTGGAGCCGAGGTATCGCGATTCCCTGAGCAAAACGACAAGCTGGGTCGAAGGGAAGTTCACCGCTCACATTCTTTCAAGGCAGCAGGCAGGGCTCTCTCTTGAGGCTCGCCGCAACGATACGCAGGCAATAACCCTGGGGAACGGTCCGATCAAAGTTCGAAAGGACGTAAAGTTAAGTTCAGATCAAATCAAGGCTTCCGAACATTCAGATCGGCCCACGGTCATACAGGGTCCGGCAGGATGTGGTAAAAGCGTGGTGCTTACTGAGAGGGTGAGAAACCTTGTGAGGGAATCCGGTTTCTCCGAGAAACTTGATATCCTGGTGACGACGTTCAACAAGGATTTACTCGGGCAACTGATAGTGTGGATCGAAGATCTTTTGAATTCAGTTGATCGGACGAAAGTTAGAAGAATGGGACATGTGTTCTATTTCCAGGACTCAACTAGTCCTAACATCACTTGTCAGCATATTGATACGCTGCCGCCTCGGATCGGGAAGGGTCTGAATCGTTCGGATATCGGATTTCGTGAATATCATGAGCCGCTCGTCGAGGAATGTATCCGTGAAGTGAAGAAGGAACGCGGGATCAATACCGTCGAATATGACAAGGTGCTTAATGTTCAATATGTGCTTGATGAATATCATCGCGTGATCTACGGTCTACAGGTTTCTTCCAGAGAGGAATATTTAAAGGCCGAGCGACGTGGACGTCCCAAACTCAAGATATCGGGCATTCGTCGCGAATTGCTGTGGGATGTCATCGTGGAGAAATATTTAAAAAGAATACAGAAGCAGTCTTTTACAAGCAAGCGCGACCGATTGTTGGAACAGATAAAGAACGGCGAGGTCACAAAGAAATACACGCACATTTTCCTTGATGAATTTCAAGATTGTACGGATGCTGACTACAGTATTTTGTATGGACTGCTGGAGAATCCAAACAACCTGGTTATAGCGGGAGATATAGCACAGGCAATACAGTTGGGGTCCGTGGCCAATATTCCCAGATCGACTGATGAAGAAATGCAGCGTAGGGTTTTTCATCGTTTGAAAGGATCTTACAGAGTTCCTTTCCGGATCAGCGAATGTATCGCGGGTATCTCAGCGTCAATTGAAAACGGAGATGTAATTGCGCCTTACAAAGGAGCTCCTCCAGGTGCACGCCCAATTGTTGTTTACGCCCCGACGCTGGAGGCTATGGCAGTGAAAGTTAAAATCATTTTTGAAAACTATGGTGTTTACGGGTGTGACAAGGTTCATATTCTGGAGCCAGACACGGAGTTAAGCATCGCACTAACTGCCTGCGGTGTGGCAAACGAGGCTCACCGAATTTTGAAGATCAAAGGCATGGAGAGGGACTGCGTGCTGTGGTCAACGCGAAGAGACATCGAGTATAAGTATGAAGTGGAGGAGTTTGTTCATACGACGATGACACGGACGACTGGTGTTTTGATCATTGCGTTATTTCCCGATACGTTATCGAAGTACCATTTGATTCTAAAGACTTTGAGGGAGGACCGCCTGGTTTTTTGGGACCGAGAATCGCAGGAATCGTACCACGAGTTTTGTCGTGCCGCGGTAGCCCCTGACGATGGGGATGAAAATTGACCAGTTGAATCTTGGTGAAATTAAAATCTATGATTGATTACCCACTAAATGAAAGCTATGAGCCTTAAGGAGTTTTTTGAAGAGCAGGATGTCAGGCTTGGGGATGATTTTCAAACGCATCCGCCGGCCTACTACTGGTCGCTGAATGAAGCCTTCCAGCATTACTTCGAAACATTTCGATTCAACCGAATGGCTTATCATTTCCTTGTGCATTTTCCTGATGCAGACAGAAAAAACAAGGCGTGGCATTCGAGTGGTTATGAGCACAGCATATTTACACTACTTTCATTTCACCGTTTTTTCGAGTTGTTGATAAAGGACTTGCTCCATCAGCTTCATCCGAATTTGATTCGGGTCGGGGATGATGAAGAGATTTTTGCCAGTGTTGCCCAAAAGGCGACGCTCGATGTTACCGTTAAGACTGTGGGTCTCATGGACGGACGCCGGCGCCTGTTGAAGGCGTTCGATCGTTTTGCCGACAAGGATAGCTATCGACGTGTGTTCAGTGATTTTGAATTCTTGCGAGCTGGCGACAGTCAGGAGGTCATGAGCATGGTCAATACCTGGAGGAACAAAATCGTTCATGGCGGGCGGATATTGCCCAATTACTTCGCCCTTGATTTTCTGGTTTCGCAAAAGATCATTCCGTTGATTGCAAAGGTCATCGGTGCGCACAGTCAGACTTTGAAACCCACTTCGCTGCCATTCATGCTGACAAAGTCTGAAATCGAGGTATTCGATGAGATCAACAAGATCAAATACTCCTACAGGGATTTCGAAAATCCTGGTCGTGGACTGGTGAATAAGTTATTGAAGCTTGGGCATCTGAAAGAAATGGGAAGGACGACTTTCGTCGAGCCAGTGGCACCATTCGTGGAAGGTGATCATACAGAAATTCTCCAACGAGCTAAAAGAATGGCGGCCCACGAGCCGGAAGGCCCATTTGCGCCACGGATCGTTAAGTGTCCCTGTTGCAATGAAATGGCAGCGGTGGTGTATGAGAAAGTTTACACGGGATGGAACAATGAGACACACAGGCGCGAATGGATCAAGTGCTTTAATTGCGACTACTTGATAAGCGACTTATTGGGGGACCCATTTGATTTCGGGTTGTCAAAGGAACGGTTGTTCAGTTTGCAGTCATAAGCCGAAACAAATATCACGTGAAGTCAATTTTGAAGAAATGAGGAAAATTATACCGGAACTTACTACAGAACTAGAGCGACACTTTGGTGATCCGAAAGATGTGGGAGCGGGAAAGCCGTTCCGTGTTAATACGTACCGGGAGCTGGTGGAGCACACTGCGAAACTGTCCTATAAGAATAAGGATCACCTGCTTTTCTTCAGAGGCCAGGGTAAAGACTATAAGAACAAAGCAGGCAATTCAACATTTTACCCGAGCATCTACCGTGGCGATTACACTCCTGTAAGAGAGCTTGAAATTCGATTTGATATCCTGGAAGGCTGTAGCCGAAGACTGTCTCAGCTTTTCGAAGATCAACGCATAGAGGGGCACCGCGATTTGAAGAGAAGGCGTTCGATTCAATGGAGTATACTTCAACATTATGAAGTCTGTTCCACTCCATATACTGATTTTACGCACTCTTTGAGGGTCGCCTGTTCGTTTGCCACGATGGACAATAATGGTGATGAAGCCTATATTTTCGTGTTCGGTCTTCCTTACGTGACAAATAGGATCAGTGTAAACTCCGAGCATGACATCATTAATATCCGCCTGCTGAGCATTTGTCCCCCAACGGCTTTGCGTCCTTATTTTCAGGAAGGGTACCTGGCCGGTACCGATGACGTGACGACAAATTTCGATTCGAAGACGGAGCTGGATTTCAGCAATCGTCTTGTCGCAAAGTTCATTATTCCCAACACGAAGTCGTTTTGGGGAAGCGGGTTCGATGAGATTCCAAAGGAATCACTTTATCCGGATAAGGACCCGATAGCGGAGGTATGTAGCATCATAAAGGCTGATGCAAAAAGAGGGTTGAGGAAAGGCGACCTCGGAGAATTCATACAGTCATGGGGCGATCTGGAACGCGAATTAACAAGAAGGGCGAAACGCAAAGACCTTAGGTCAGTAACCGTTAGAGAGGCGGCGCGGGAACTGTTCTATTCGGAGAGTATCCCTGAGCAAACGTTTCATCTCTTGGAGCGGCTGAGGCTATTTAGAAACAAGCTCGTTCATGCGCCGAATAAGCTTAAAGAGGGAGAAGTAGCTACGAATCTGGATCTTCTTGATGAGGCCAAGAAAACACTCAAAATTAAAAGTTAGGCTGACGATAAATCTTAAAACCCAAATTTTATGAGAGCAAAATCCGTTCTGTTATTGATTGCTGTGCTGGCTTGGTCTCCCGCGTTTTGCTGGGGGGTCAAAGGTCATCGAATGATCGTGGAAGGTGCATTTCGAATGCTCAGCCATGATAAACAAAAGAAATTACTGGAGATACTGAATGGTTATGACTTGAAAGCGACTCAAGACAAGAATATAAAAAGTGGAGGTAAGCCAAGGGTCGTTAAAGACCCGACAGACTTGGGGCTCGCCTGCAAATGGCTTGACGATGTCAGGCACGACTTCAGTGCATATGCGTCGATGGATCATTGGCATTTCTACAATGTCGACGACGTGGTGAAGGACGACAACGTTGTGGATGCCATCAACAATACCATAAATAAAATACAGGATAAATCCATTAGTGATCAGGAAAAGAAGATTGCACTTCTCGTGTTGCTTCACCTGGTGGGGGACATCCACGAACCGATGCATTGCAGCTACAAAAATGATGCTGGAGGCAATGATTACAAAGTGACTTGCAAAGTATGTGCACCCCGCAAGGACGAAAATATACATCATGTATGGGACGATCAGTTTATTGACTATTTCAACATTACTTCTCAGACCATCGCTTCCCAAGTGACCGCATGGAGTGAGAAGGAAAAAGGCAAGGCCAAGAAACCTGTGCCGCCAGCTGACGTCAAGGAGTGGGAATCAGAAAGTTTTCAGATCGTTGAAAACAAAAAGAACTATCCCGCCAAGCACAGCGTTGACGCTGATTATTTGAAAAAGTATGAGGCCACGATCGTGGAGCAACTTGCCAAAGGATCGGTGAGACTCTACCGCGTACTTGATGAGGTGTTGTGAGTCTGGTTGTCAATATGGCTGACCAAAAGCAACATCGCATTCCTCAGGTATACCTGCGGCAATGGGCTTTCAGAAATGACAAGAATGCGGAAGTTCTGTCGGTGTTGAAGAGCGGTGAAGACGTCAGCCATCACGTCACTGTCAAACGTTTTACAGCGGAGAAGAATCTTTTTGATACAACGCTGCATGATGAGGGATTCAGCCGCTTCTTTGATAAGCAGTCTCAGTACGTGGAGAGTAACTTTCCGAAGATCCTGCAAGCCCTGAGTCAGAATGCCTACGACGGTCAAACAAGAATTTACCTATCTGAATTTATTTCGAATCTTTTCGTTCGGCAACAAACCACTTATGATCTTTTCAAGTGGATCCTACCTAGGGAGCCGTTACGTAAGAAGTTACTCAACGAGATCGCGATTCTTGAGGACGACCCGGAACAACCCCTTATTCGCGGAGTTTACGAGGAAATGTCGATTGATCCCGATCATACGTTAGACAGTAAAGTCAGTGCAATCATTTTGCAGGCGTGGAAACATTTCAATCAGGTCCTTCAGCGTTTTACGCACACGGTGATAAAAGTGCCGGGGGAGATGTACTTGCCGACGTCCGACAATCCTGTTGTCGTTCAGGGCATGGCGGAAGATGCCTGGTTAATCGGGCCGGATGCTGAAATTTTCTTCCCTATTTCGAAAGAGTATCTGGTTTATATGCGGGCCAAAAACAAACCGAAGCGATCTTCTCTGGCCACGTTTCCGGAAGAACAGGTGACCATCGCATCAGAGGAGGTGATCGAAGACGTTATCCTCAATGTTACAGTAAAATCAAAATACAACTTTGCGATTGTGCCAGTTGACCTGGGTCTGCTTAATATACCTTTAGAAAGACAGGAGAAGTATTATCGACCAAACCCGACTTTAAAAGACGTTCAGCGGCCTGAAGATTTTTCTCTCACAGCTACGGTATTACCTCCAAGTCCTGATGATCCCTCTCTCAAGATTCTTTTGAAGAAGCTGGGAGCAAAACAATCCCCAATCATTGTTGCGATTGAGCCAGATCCGGCTGCGGAAGAAAATGATTGCATTGCTACGGTCGATCGAATGGTTGAGAGTCACGGAGGTAAAAGAGTCTTGGGCTGGCAGTTTTGGGCAGGTGCCTACTTAATGGAAGCGGAATTTCACGCCATTTGGCAGACGCCATCAGGAGAGTTGAAGGATGTATCGAAGAAGGGAAAAGGATTGTTGAAAATCGTATTTGTGCCGGACCCGAAGCTTGTATATAGGGGAAAGCAAATTGACAATGTGAGAATCAATCTGACCGACAATCCGGTCGTCTATGATTTGATCGAGGTGTGCCGAACGAAGTACCGTCTTTTTAACAGAGGAAAGCGGGGCAGTTTATATGGACAAGAGTTTCTTGAAAGCCTTACCAGCGAGCAAAGGGAGAATGTCAATGATGTCGAGTTCTTTCGGGGCATGCTCGTCGCTTTCCTGGATGCTGGCGGAAACGAGACAACAGCATGCTTTTGTGGGAGTGGAAAGCCATACCGGAGTTGTCATGGATTGAGAATCAAAGATTTGAAGAACCTCAAGTAGTTTGGTTTGTTTGAGTTTTATTTTTTAACCAGGAGGTTTCTCTTTGTTTCATAGTGGCGTAGATAGGCTTTCTGGGTTGCATCATCCAGGAAAGAGCGCTTGACCAGTTCCATCACTGAGTTTTGCATTTGCAGGAACGGCGCCATTAGGATTGGTATTCGTTTCTCCAATACGCCAATCCGTTTACCGAATTCAGTGAAGTCGAGGGTTGTCGCGTGGCCCGTATTCTTCCATGTTGCCGATTTGAAGTCATCCTTGAAGAGTTTTTTACTTAAGGCGAAGTCTGTATCGTCAACGTGGATGCGTGTGTTGACCAGGTCATAGGCCGGACTCATTATATGGTCGCCGTTCGGTGTTTCCAGAAGGGAGAAGTTTTTTAGATGAGCGTCCCCGTTTGAAAATGCGAAATTGAACAGGACGAGCGTGAAATATTTTTCAATTTCTATTTTCCAGGAAGGAACAAACTTCTGGAACAGCAGCCCAAGCTCTTCGTAGCTGAAGTCATATTTGAAGTCGGGGCCAGCATTGTCTTTGGTCTTGCCGGCGAGTGTGGCAAAATCTTCTTTACCCCATTTGGTGCCATCAGGCTTGACATCGAATCTTTTGGTGATGTAGGCAGGCGCCGCGTCTTTAAAGAAGATCATGGCGTTATCGGCAACAGAAAGACCATAGACTTGTTTTGCGATCTGCATTGTCAGGTGTTCGTTGGCCGGTACCTGGTCGATTTTTTTTAGATCTCTCGGGATCGGTTTCAGGATATATGTTCCTTGCTCGCCTTCTTTGGTTAAGCGCAATTCAGTACCCTCCAGCAAAAAGCTCAGTTTCTCCTGTACTCCAGAAATAGAGATCCTTTTCCTGTTTTCGATGAACTGCTCCGCTACTGTTTCATTTTTTTGAGGAGTCTCATAGCTGAGGATATGACTGACTTTCTTGCCGTTGAACAATGCGCGGAGCGCCGCCGGACTGTAAGTTGTAAAACCATCGGCCAGAGTGGAGGGGCAGACCTTCACTGATATCGATTGCTTTTTTATGTCTTTGCCTGCAACCATATTTTAGTCCTTCACAGGTTTTATGGTGATCGCACCGATAGTGTCATATTGAGCAATCGCCAATAGCAATCCGAAACTGTCTTCTTCGTCTATTCGAAGCTGTTTGCTTTGAAGGCGTCTGTTGACCCCTTCACTGAGCATATTGAAAAAGAATGGAAACAGGAATTCGCTTTGATACTCTTGTCGTGTTTTTGGGAGCGTCAGACTTACGGCCGGTTTTGAGGCATTGTCAAACCAGGCCTGATCGTATCTGAATGTGTACTTCTTCCGGGTGTGTTCGGTAAGATATCCGACGAGCTCGTGGTTCCTGTATACTTCAGCCTGGCGCATGAATTATATTGACGTTTTCTTCACGTGCAGTTGGAGTTCCATTCCCAGGACGTCGGCAAGTTTGATGAGTGTATCGACGGTCGGGTTTCCCTTGCCGCTTTCAATTTCTTTCAGCGTTCGTATGCCAACACCCGCCAATTCGGCTAAATGTGCCTGAGTGACGCCGAGAACTTCGCGTCGATCTTTCAGCGAATTGATTAATTCTTGTTGGTGCATTATAGTGCCCTTTTATACAAAACTAGTACACTATTAGACTTCTTGCAATAAAAAGTGCATTATGATGCCCCTTTATATCACAATGCCTTTCAAATGCCATAATTTCAACCATTTAGGCATTATAGTGCACCTTTAAAGATGTAAGTTATACGGGCAAGTCGCCACAATCATCACCGTTCTGTTGGAATGTGGGAAACTCGACCATTAAGAAATAGGGCTCGAGTTTTCCACATTTCAACGGAAGTATCACTTAGGCTCTGATGGTATTGCATTTTTAGCATGAACGCGCGGTAAATGAATATCATCAGCTTATAGCGTCGACATTGCCAGAGATGTTTTATTATGTGCTCTTTAACAAACCCGTCTGGTTCAGGGCATGGAATGTATTAACAAATGATCGTAGTAGAATTACCCTATGATAAGCGCGAACGCAATAGGATAGTAAGGAACTGATTTATTATTTAATTTGGATCAAATCCAAAAACCTACGACTCTAAAAATATTCTACAATGCGGCGCAGCCATGATGTAGACCATTTGAGAAAAATCTTATTCACCTACCCCAAGAAGGCGATCAATATTTTGTATGAGCGCCACTACCACGGTTTGGTGGCTCTTTCCTACGAGTTCACCCAGGACAAAAGTGCATCTGAAGATATTGTCCAGGAAGTATTGGCAACAATCTGGGAGCGTCACAATGAAATAGGGAAGCCTCATCAAATGCGATTGATCAGCCTGGTGATGAAAATGGTAAAGTACAGGTCGATCGATTTCTGCCGCAGGCGTGCACGTGTGGAAAAACATCTTGACCGATTGCAGTATCACCATGGTAGGGATACTGAAGAATCGTTTCAGTCGACAATTATCCGAGGAGAGCAGAACGCCATGCTGTGGAACCTGATAGATTCATTTCCCAGGCGAGAAAGGGAATGCCTGAATCTTTGTTACGAGCACGATCTCTCTCTGGACGAAACGGCGGAGCGGCTTAATATTTCCCGTAAATCCGTCGAACGAAGTCTTACCAGCGCTAAAAAACGTCTGATTTCAATCGGGAAGCGCGCCATTGGCATTGACTAAAGAAAAATACCGTTTCAGACCGAGGTAATAGCTCGAGTTTCACGAGTTATCATGAGGACCGCTTGAACGGAAAGAAAATGTATCGATTGGTAGACAAAGTCCTATCTGGTACTGCATCGCCCGCTGAAAAAGCTCAGTTGGAAGAGTGGCTGAATGCGGATGTCAAGCATCGTGAGGAATACGAAGACCTCAAGACTCTTTGGAATTATTCCAAAGAGTCAGATGTGAAAGAGAAGGACCCGAACTTTTATGAAGGACTGAACCGTATAAAGGAAATCATAGAGCTCAGACGTCGGACAATTGGAAAGCGGGATTGGAAAACATATATCGCAGTTCTTGCCTTGGTCATTTCCATCGTCGCTTTGGTATACAGTTGTTTTTCATATATAAAATCTTACGGCAATGAGAAGCCGATCAAAATTGAAAACCGGCCCCTGGCACAGGTATTCGAGTTGATTCAAAAAAAGTATCAGGTGACGTTTCATGTTACGAACAAAGAGATCCTGACGTGTCCTTTTACAGGCACCTTCAATGCAACGGCGGGGCTCGAGGATGTCTTAAGCACCATTTCGAGATCGACCGGTCTGGATTTGAAAAAAGAAGTTGACGCGAGGATCAAAGTTTCCGGAACGTCGTGTAAGTAGGAGTTTTTGAAAGTTTTCCTGTTAGGTATTTTTTTCCCTTCTAATGACTGCAGGATGGGACCTAATATCAAATATGAATTTGCGGAAATAGAACGCATCGTTGCCGCGTGGCCTGAGGATGACAGCGACGAGCGGCTCGTTTCTGTAACCACGTCGATGATGGCCTCGGAGATTGACCGGATTAAGAAGGTCATGATCGGGGAGATCTTTGCCTTTTCAGACGAGAGCCTATTACAGCGTTACATACGGCACCATCAGACAGCTTTGGTCCGATTGATTGATGAAGTAGAAGGTAAAGCGAAAAGAAATTATACTGGTGACAGAAACCTTCATGAGAGTTTTGTAACCGGTCTGACAGAACTATTGCATTTCATTGAGAGGTTCTTTTCAAAATACTTCGATCCTGATGCCGACCTTCCTCAAGTTTACTTGAGGGTCGAAGGGCGATCATTCCGGCGAGACAAGGCGAGACTTTTCAATCAATTCCAGGAGATGGGAGCAGATAAGGGACTTGTGTCTGTTTTGTTGTCGCCGCTCGCGGCTATGAGTCATAGCGCGAACAATAAGAAGACCAGTTACCGGGAGCTGTATTATGCCAAGCTCATGTGTGCCGAACTCAATCATTTGCTCGAGTACCAGCCCAGAACCGGTGACCTCGACAGAGACCTGATCGATGTTGCGATCTTTCTCAACCTCAATTCTCGGGATATGCTTGAGCATTTTTTCTCGAAGGTATCGCGCGCGATCCATTCAAAAAGATCCACAAAAGAAAGGACAGAATTTATTTCCTACGAATTGAAGCTGGTCAACCAGGCTCCGCAAAAATTGGGGGTGGCATATACTGACGAGGCGCCGGCGTTAAAGCACGTGCTCCGTGATTATTTGAGTGAGGAACTTTCGTTTCAAAACAAAGTCCTCCAAAACCTTCAGTCAAATCTGCATCCGCTTGCGGCTGGGTTTAAAGTGCATTTCGATATGTCGGTCGCGCAGATCTCGCTATTGACGAAGTTGTTCGTTGAGGCGAAGCTGATCGAGAACAACAACCTGACCGAACTGCTAAAAGTGATTTCGGGCGGAATTGTAACCAAAAAGGCGGAACGGATCTCCTACGACAGCCTTAGAACGAAGTATTATAATGTCGAGCAGGGCACCAAGGACTCACTTCGAACACTTTTTGCCGAGATCATGAAGGGGATAGAACGAGTTTAGAGTCTATGAAAACCAAACCTGATCAGCTTCCAATTTTTTCTTGAGTTCCTCATGTTTGGAAGAAAGTAGATTCAGGGTGCCTTGTAGCCGTGCACATTCGGCATCATATCGTTCAAGGAGGAATCTGAGTTCCTCGGCTTTGGTCATGTATGAGAATTCGTCGACACTCTTGTGGACAGCGAGCCTGGTATCTCTTTGCAGCTTATGAATATGATCCTTGAGCTCGGGAATAAATTCCCTCACTTTTTCAACGGTCTTCTCCATATTTAAAAAATGGGGCCGGGTCTCGATTTTTATCTAAACGAAGGAAGCTATGAAAGTTTCCCGGCCCCGTGTCTAAGTGCCAGAGACCACATAAAGATTAACATCTTTCAAGAAAAAAAAATCGGTTTTGGAGACAGTCGATTGTAATGATTTCCGGATGAATTGATGGAGAGTTAAATAATACCGGGTGGTTTATCCAAATTAGTTTAATGGACATTGACTCACTTCAATTCTTCAGAGCTGACCTAACTCCAAAAGGCCTTCGGATCTATTTAAATGATTTCATGTACTCGGACTATGGAACTGAATGGCATGAAACAGGAACCTGGTTTTGCTTGGAATGTGGCGGGGGAGCTCAAGTTATCGAGATCAACGGAAAACTTAGCAAAATCTATTGTAAATATTGCAATAGGCATATTCTACTTTGATCTTCCTAAGTAACCGGCCTACGATTTCTTTTGCGAAAGGAAATCAAATTCAATATCGAGAAGCTCTCTGGGGTGGACGCCTAGACCTTTGGCAAGCTCAAATAAAGTGGTCAAGGTCAGATTGGAGTTTTCGTCGTTTTCGATTCGACTGATCTTCGCATGACCAATGTCGCACAGGTATGAGAGACCTCTTTGGCTAAGGCCTTTTTCTTTCCTCAATTTCACTAGGTGTTCCCGAAATTTGAGAAGCCTTTTTTTGTCTCTTGGTTTCATGCCCGATGGGGCAATCTCCTCCTAAACTGAAAAAATTATGTTGCACGATCGTGTAACATTTCAGGTAAAATGGTAACTTTCACTATAGATATGACATTTTCAAGTTCATAGGACTTGTAATAATTTAGGCGAACCTTCTAGAGAATATTGAAGGCATTCGCACTTAGATCCTCGTTCTGGAAAACTGGTAATTTTCAAGGAGATGAGGCAATAAGTGTGGTGCTCACGTCTTGGCGTGGGCCCACTTATTCGTCTCCAGGGTATACCAGTACCTCCAGAACGGTAAGTCGGGTTCCACGCCATCTTTTTTGGTGGACTCTACTTACCATTTGTTAACTGATGATAAGGCATGAGTTCAGCAACGCCATCCCTGCCAGATTCGCTATGAGTTCTTATCAGGATTATTCTGATTTGGAACTCCTGAGTCTTGTCAAGCAAGACGATAGCGAGGCATTTGGTGAAGTCTACAAGAGGTTCGCCAAAAGGCTGGTGTCTTATGCCCGAAAAAACGTGGGTGTTAAAGAGGACTGTGAGGAAATCGTCCAAGACGTTTTCGAGTCGCTCTGGAATCGTAGGAGTGAATTACTCATATTGAACCTGTCCGCCTACCTCTTCAATGCAGTCCGTTACAAGGTGATCCGCTATTTCCGCGAAAGTGAAGTGAAACGGCGTTATGAAGATCATTATCGGGTATTCGAGGTGCTATACGAAAACAGCGATGAGTTACAGATGAGCCCTGCCGAGGCTAGCGTGATCATCCAAAAATGCGTGGCGGGTTTACCGAAGCGTTATCGGGAAGTAATGAGGCTCAAGTTCTTTCAGCAGCTTTCTGATGCTGAAATTGCACAGCAGTTGAACCTGACGCAGCAAACTGTCGAGGTATATCTGTCGAATGCTTTAAGCGGACTCCGTGCGGTTTACCAATCTTCCAAATCCTAATAAACGTTTAGAATTCTGCATTCAAACCCTTAAATTCGGTCACGATCGCGGCGGGAAATCTTCTGCCACCTGACGGCAAAAAAATAATTGCCAGAGAAGCATTAAGAATTCCTTTCTGAAGTCACATAGATTTAACAGTAAGGGTAAAAATCCGGCATAGTCCATTTCAATGATGGAAAAATCAAACTTCGACAAGCTTTTGGACAGATATGTCAATGGGCAGACCTCGCAGGAGGAGAATGAAAAGTTGGAGGCATGGCTTGACGTCAAGAAAACAGAGATCGCGGACGAAGATGTGACAGAGGAAGAGGAAGAACGGCTATTTCACAAGATCACTGGCAACCTGAAGATCGACGAGTTCAGGCGTGAGCTTCCCAAACGCACAAACAAAATCAATCGAAGGTTGTTAGCGATAGCTGCTGCTGTCGCGTTGATTATTTCAGTCACTGCTATCATTCTGCTAACTATCAATGACAATGTTGAGAAACTGATCCTTAACGACGGTACAATTGTGTGGGTGAAGAACGGTGGGACATTGACTTACTATGAGATTCCGGGTGATGAACATCGTTATGCCGAACTAAAAGGGGAGGCTCTGTTCGAAGTCAGTAAGGATCCACTTCGACCGTTCATCATTCGCTGCGGAGATACGAACGTTACGGTTGTTGGGACGAGCTTCAATATAAGGATGGAGGGTGACGGCTTGCACCTGGCGGTACTGACGGGTAAAGTGAAGGTTTCTTCAACACTTGACAGCACGGGTATGATGGTGGGAGCAAGAGAGAATGTCGTTTTCTCAAGCAAAGGTCCTGTGCGAAGTGAGGCTCTCAGCGCTTCCGAAGTACAGACAGTGGTAGGTCATACGCAGTACAATATGGAATTCACCGATTCGAGCATGGAAGAAATTCTGAAAAGGGTCGAAGAGAAGTTCAGTGTTACGGTGAACCTCAGCAATCAGAACATCAATCGGTGCCGGGTTACGGCGGATTTTACTGATCAGTCTTTGGATAGAACACTCGAGATGCTGGCTGACGTCTTGGATCTTAGTTACCAAATAGAGAGCGGCGTGGTTCACATAAACGGTAGCGGATGCAAGTAGCTTTGAAGAACAAAGTCGCCCTTTGCTGCGGGGCGGCGCGCCAGGAACCGAGCGGCTAGAAAGCGTTCACAAATTATTCTTTGAATGGATAACTGTCGAAAAAATCGACTGAATGATACCACTATGTCTTTGTAAACCTAAACACCCTAAACCCTAAGCTGCCTATGAAAATGACTCTACCTATGTTAATGGACATTTTTGTCAAACGGCGATATCTGGTTGCTTTGCTGATAGCTTGCCTGAACGCGGGACCGATCTTTAGTCAGGTCCTGGAAAAGAAGATATCCCTACATCTGGATAATGTTGAACTCCCCGACGCGCTGACTGCCATTGCGAAAGAGGCGAATGTTAAGTTTGTCTATAGCCTGGAGCAGATAAAGATCGATAAGAAGATATCGATAAATGCAGATAGCGAAACCTTGCGTGAAGTTCTGTCGCGGCTTCTTACTCCACACCAGATCAGTTACCGGATATTCGAAGCCGAGGGCCGCATAACGCTCAAGCGTGAAGGCAAGACGGGACTTATCAATGGATCACCAGTTCTGGTCGCAGGCATCGTCACTGATCCGAAAGGAGAGGTGTTGGCCGGCGTGAATATTCTTATCAAAGGCACAGCTTCGGGAACGACGACAGGTGCGGATGGTAGGTATAGAATAGAGGCGGGAGAGGACGATGTACTCATTTTTTCATTTATCGGATACAGTCCCATTGAAGCGACGGTGGGAGGTCGCGCGCAAATCGATATCACACTTCAGGAGGATTCCCGAAACCTTGAAGAAGTGACAGTTAAGGCGGGCTATTGGGAAGTTGAGACAAAAGAACAAACCGGTAACATCTCTAAAATTACTGCCAAGGACATTTCCTCTCAACCTGTTCTCAATCCGATGCAGACTTTGCTTGGCCGGATGCCAGGTGTCCAGATTTCCCAGTACAGTGGAATCCCTGGTGATGGGTTTGTTGTCCAGATAAGAGGGGTAAACAGTATGCGCGGCGTCACGGCCAACGAGCCACTTTACATCATTGATGGAATTCCATTTTCGACAGCGAGTCTTTTCTCGGCTGGAGGTCTGATCACTACCCGCCCCAATCCCCTGAGTTCGATCAATCCGCTGGACATCGAGAGTATCGAAGTTCTGAAGGACGCAGATGCCACGGCAATCTATGGTTCGCGTGGAGCAAATGGTGTAATACTGATAACGACTAAAAAGGGAAAGGGTGGCAAGACCAAGTTCGATTTTAATGTCTATTCCGGAGCAGGTCAGGTTGCCAACAGCATGAACATGCTCTCACGGACGCAATACCTTCAAATGCGTCGCGAAGCTTTTAAGAACGATGGCGTGACTCCTACAGCAGCAAACGCGCCGGATCTTGTTCTATGGGATACAACGCGTTATACAGACTGGCAGAAAACCTTGTTGGGTGGAACGAGCCTCTTGACAAATGCTCAAGGTTCTGTTTCCGGGGGAAACAACAACACACAGTTTCTTATTGGTGGTGGATACTACCGGCAGAGTACGGTGTTTCCTGGGGACTTCGGTTATCAAAAGGGCTCCTCACATTTCAGTGTGAATCACAAGATGGCGGATGATAAGTTCACGGTGGGCTTAACGGGGAATTTTGCTTCGGAGACAAATGTCTTGCCTACCACAGACTACACGGCCCTTGCTATGACTGTGGCGCCGACCTCTCCGGCGCTTTACGATAAGAACGGCAACCTCAATTGGGAGAACGGAACATGGTCGAATCCAATGGCGGAAACCAGGAAACGCTATTCCACCAATGCCAAGACCCTTATTGGCAACCTTACTGCTTCGTATCAAATCATGAAGGGATTGCGCATCCGATCCAACATCGGATACAATTTCATTTCTACAAGGGAGCGCAACATTACGCCGATTGCCTCGCAGAACCCTGCCCTTAACCCTGTTGGGAGCGCGACTACAACAAATGGAACATTATCGACATGGATAGCTGAGCCAATAGCGGATTACCAGACCACTCTCGGTGAGGGAAAGCTAACGGCTCTCGCGGGGTTTACTTTCCAGCAGACTGTTCGTGATAAACAGGGTGTATTAGGGACAGGCTATACGAATGATACGCAGCTGGAAAATATTGCTGCCGCCGCCGCGCTGACGTCTTTCGGTACGGAGTATTCGGAATACAAGTACACTGCTTTTTACGGAAGACTTAACTATATCTGGCGCGAAAAGTACATCGTCAATCTCACAGGCCGCAGGGATGGGTCAAGCAGGTTCGGGCCGGGCAATCGCTTTGCAAACTTCGGCGCGATCGGAGCGGCATGGGTGCTTTCGAATGAATCGTTCCTGAGCGATCATAGGTTCGGATTGAGTTTTGCAAAACTGCGCGGTAGTATCGGGCTTACCGGAAGCGACCAGATAGGAGACTACCAGTACCTGGATACGTACACAGCAACGCAGAATTCTTATCAGGGATCGAAGGGTATTATCCCGACGCGACTTGCCAATGATCAATTCGGCTGGGAGGAGAACCTGAAAATTGAAGGCGGCCTGGACCTTTCTTTTCTTCACGACCGCATAAACTTTTCATTGAGTTACTATCGTAATCGTTCGTCCAATCAGCTCGTTGGTTATGGACTGCCGGCTCTCACCGGGTTCACGTCCGTACAGAATAATTTCCCGGCAACAGTTCAGAATACAGGCGTGGAAATTGCGACCAATGCTGACGTCATACGCGCGCACGACTTCAAATGGAATATTGCTCTCAATGTGAGTGTTCCGCGGAACCTGATGGTAAGTTATCCCAACATTGAGACGTCTTCCTACGCAAATACCTATCAGGTCGGTAGTTCACTTTTCATATCGAAGCGCTTGCAAGCGTTGGGTCCTGACCCACAGACAGGAGTGTATGTGTTCGCAGACGCCGACCACAACGGCACGATCAGCACAACGCTCGATACTCAATTTCTGAAGGAGAAGGCAGTAAACTATTATGGGGGCGTGCAGAATACATTAAGCTTCAAGGGGCTGGAGCTGAAGTTCTTTTTCCAGTTTGTAAAGCAAACGGGTCTGAATTATCTGGCGACCAGTCAGAACGCGCCCGGTACAAGGTTTAATCAACCCGCGCTGGTCATGAATCGTTGGCGAAACCCGGGTGATGTCACCGACATTCAAAAATTCACGCAATCCGGTGCCGCCTCAACTGCGTACCTGTTCAATTATTTGCTGAGCGATGCCGTGATCCAGGATGCTTCGTTTATTCGCCTTCAAAATGTTTATCTAGGCTGGAGCCTGCCCTCGGCATGGTCAAACAAAATCGGACTCGATCAGGTGAAGGTGTACGGACAGGGGCAGAATCTCCTGACGCTAACCGACTATAAGGGCTTGGATCCAGAGACCCAATCGATCAAGGTCCTGCCACCATTACGCGTCATCACGATCGGTGTTCAACTAACATTCTAAGATCAATCGCCATGAAAAATACATTACAGAATAAATGCATATTCCTCGTTGTTGTTGCCTTGCTCTGTTCCTGTGAAAGCTTCGTGGAAGTAGCGCCACCGAAAACCGAAACGGCAAGCTCAACTGTTTACACGGATGATCTGGCTGCGACTTCGGCCATTCGGGGAATCTATCATGAAATGGAAAGAACTGGTTTTGCCAACGGTGCAGTCGGTAGTGTCTCTTTTTTCGCAGGTGCGTCTGCGGACGAACTGCGAAGTCACACTACTACGCTCGATGAGTTTTTCTCCAACTCAATAAGTGTTGCCAACAGCACCGTTCAAAGCGACCTTTGGTCGACGTGCTACAAGATCATCTACTACAGCAATTCGGCGGTTGAAGGTTTGCAGACGTCGAGCTCTCTTACAGTATCCGTCAAAAACCAATTGGAAGGGGAGGCAAAGTTCCTGAGGGCTTTCACTTACTTCTACCTTGTAAATTTCTTCGGCGACGTGCCACTTATCCTAAGCACGGATTACAAAACGAACCAGTATGCTGCCAAGTCGCCTGCAAGCAATGTGTATGCGAGCATTGTCACAGACTTACTGGATGCCCAGAATTTGTTACCTGTCGACTTTCAGTTTTCAGGAGGTGAACGTGTGCGGGCTACCCAATGGGCGGCCACCGCGTTGCTGGCGCGCGTGTATTTATATAGTAAGGACTGGGCGAATGCGGAAGCGCAGGCATCAAAGGTGATTGCGAGCAAACCCTTGTTCAGTCTTGCGACCGACCCGAACACGGTATTCCTAAAGAACAGCACAGAGACTATCTGGCAACTGATGCCTGTTATCCCTGGAGGAAACGCAAATGAAGGCCTTTACTTCATTCCTGCCACACTTAACTCCGCACCAACTTACGTCTCGCTCACGGATGGAATGGTTAACGCTTTCGCGGCTGGAGACAAGAGAAAGACCAGTTGGGTGTCCAATTCCACAGTAGGGGTCAATAAATTCTATTTCCCATTCAAGTATAAAGTTGGGAAGACTGGACAACCCATAACGGAATATTCGATGATCCTTCGTCTTGCAGAACAATACCTGATTCGCGCCGAAGCAAGAGCGCAGCAGGGACTTTTTTCTCTAGCCATTCAGGATCTTGATGTAATCCGGCAACGAGCTGGTCTTGCGTCTTTGAATGTTGCTATTCCAAGCCCGAGCCTGGATGCCGTTCTCAACGCTGTTGCCCAGGAGCGACGGGTTGAACTTTTTACCGAATGGGGTCACCGCTGGCTGGACCTCAAGCGCACTGGCAAAGCGAATGCGGTACTTGGTAGTAAACCAAACTGGAGAACGACGGCGGTCCTCTATCCGATTCCACAATCTGAACTTGTTTCTGATCCTAATCTTGCACCACAAAACCCGGGTTACTGATATGAAAAGATATTCCTATTGTCTCACGATATTGATTGTCATACTTGCTTCGCTGGTTGAAGTATCCGCACAGGTTGCTCCCCTGAAGGAAGGGGATAAGTTCCCAGAGAGAGTATTCAAAATGCTGAACTATAAGTCGAACCATGCTTCCTTTTCAGAATTCAAAGGCAAAGCGGTGATCCTTGCTCATTGGGCTACCTGGTGCACGTATTGCATCGCCGGCATGCCCAAGCTTCACGAGTTTCAGGAGAAATACAAAGACAGATTGCAGATCCTTCTTGTCAATAAAGGTGAAAGTAAGGAGAAGATCGAGCGCTTCATTGAAAAGAGAAAGCTCAATCAGAAAGGGAAGATAACGCTTCCCGTGGTTTATGGTGACAGCGTGCTGAGCGACGTAATGCTGGGGCATTACCTCCCTACTTATTTCTGGATCGATCCGACGGGAGTCTATCGCTTCAACACCAATAGATTCGAAATCACCGAGGAAAACGTTCACGCTTTCCTGGAAACGCAATCCATTTCCTCTATGGGAGAAAGGTTGCCATTCAGCACGCAATTTCTTGCAGAAATACAAAAGGGAATGCCGGGTCTTATTTATGCACGCAACGATTCGGCAATTTGTTGGCAGTCTACGTTGAAGAAAACGCTCCGATTCAGTTTGAACCAGCGAGTCATGAAGAACTCCGGTGGCCTTTCTGCGCTATACTCCATGTCCAGCTCGATAAGCGACTTGTATCGATTTGCATACGGGGAGGTGTTGGAGGAAGGAAGGGTGGAAAGACACCAGATAAAGCCAGTTTGGATCACGCGAACACTTATAGAGGGGGCGAACGCGGACAAGATTGGGAGATATATTCTGAACTATACCATACCTGAACATCTTTATTCATACGAATTATTTGCACCCAACAACACGTCCGCCAAGGACATGCAGGCTTTCATGCGTACGGAGCTCGACAAATTTTTCGGCTTGCGCGTTTCCTTTGAAAAACGTCGCGTTAAGTGCATGGTATTACATTCAGTCGATACCATGCTCATGGCCTATAAAGGGAGCGAAAGAAAGTTTTATGTGAAAGACATGGAATTCCACGCAAATGGTGTCACTGTGAGGGAGCTTGTAAACTTATCCGAATTAATGGTTATGCTTGGTCAATTGTTTTTACCTCAATACCCACTAGTCGATCAAACCGGTTTCAATGGACGCCTCGGAATAAATATCGAGGACGTTGAGACTGGAGACGTCAAAAAGCTAGCAGCCAAACTGAAGTTATTCGGAGTCGATCTTCGGCTAGAAGACACTGAAATTGAAGTGATGGTGCTGCGTCAAAAGGAAATTTAAGAAAGTACGAGGGGGCTGAATCCCCTCGTACTTAATAACTTCCCTATTGAAAATTGAGCGCCACCTGACAGTTAGTAGCCGTAACGAAGGCTGGCTGGAAGATGCCGTCGATCAAACACTGCGTCCCGGGCATTGAGTTGCACTCGGTGGGCAAGGTTGCCACAGAATCATTACAGTGACCGTCCCAAGCGCCTGTGCTATTGAAGTCCGGAGCCTTGTCAATTGCCAAAGCACTAACCATCGGGACAACCAAGGCCAAAACGGCGAGAAGCATTCTTAACTTTTTCATACTTTTTTGTTTTTGTTTTTCGATCTACTCTCTTAAAGGTTTTCGATCATTCCCTTTCAGCCAGGTTGCAGACTGGCTTCACCTCACTGTTTCGGGTGAGGCACTTTACCGGCCAGTAAAATTTCTTTCCCATGAAGCTCTTTCACGAGTTCGGTCATGTTATATTTTAGGATCTGATGCCCTGACAGTACGAAGATGTCGCGACGATGCATCCGCATCTCGCGTATTTCTTTCGCTGGCATTGGCAAGTAGAAACTTTCTAGATACTTGCGGTTCGAAAGGCTGTAGACGTCAATGTGGCTCTTGGTGTTGAATAGTTCATAAGATTCATTACGCGCCTGAAGCCCGGATTGAACAAATAAAAAGGTGCTGTCGGTGGCGCTTCGTCGATTAACTACCAGCGGTGCCCCATTTAGTGAGTGGTGGTTATTCTTTTTATTGCTAACAAAACTGATCTTGGCCACGGTTACCGAATCGATCGTTCTGCCCCGGTAATCGATCCCTAGCGTAGTATCGGTAACGATGTACTCATTTCGATAAGCATGGACATAAATGATGCGGTTCATGTCAGGATTAAAAAGGAGTGAGCCGTCGAGACAGAATTTTCCGTCCAACTGCCGCTTCAGCAAATCTGGATGAACTTGCAGTCCATGCTTGGCGTCAAGGGTACCGAGGTTGTACTGATCTGGATCGACGGTGTGGACCCGGACAGCCAACGTTGTCGAATTGATTGGTAGAGATTGATTGAAGTAAACGGAGTCAATCTGAGTAGGATAGGCTATCCAGTCGCTCGTCCTACCCTTTAGCACTCTGGGAGAAACGCCGTCAAGCATGAAAAAAGTGGGGCCTTGTATTCTGATAGTAGGCTTATGAAAATTGTGATCGCCGATGATCTTTATCCGATGCATGGAGAGTGATCCGGAAGTATTGTCCACGGCGAGGATGTTTAACGGCGCCTCGTCATTAACGAGATAGACACTGTCTTCTGCAACGCCTCCGAAGTAGTAAGTGAAAAATGTCAGGTCACGAGACCAGCTTAATGAAGGGCTTATAGTCGATGCGACGCGGTCAAAGCTTTTGTACTTGGAGCGATCATCATAGGAGATTCGGAAGAGAATAAAAACGATAACAGCACCTGCGGTAATGACTGCGGTGGAAAGTCTCAGACTTTTTTGATTGAATCCGAATTCGAAGAAAAGGGCGATCAGCGTTATTGCCAGAAAGAAGGAATTAAAAATGAGGTGCTGGCTCCAGCTAAGCTTTTGTATGACTCCGCCACAAGTGCAAGGCACATACTCGCTGAAATTGAGAATGGCGATGATATAACTGGTAAATAATGCCATCAAGGCGAGCGAAGCAACCAAACCAAACCTGCGTGTCTTATTAAATAATAATAGAGCGCCGACTACCAACTCAATGGCCGGCGTAGCCCATGCAACTATCGTCGCACTTTCGACAAACATTGGAGACTTTCTGAGTTGAATGCTGAACGTTTCGAAGTCAGCGAGCTTACTGGATGCCGTATAGAAGAAGAGGACTACAAGAAGAACACTGACGATGTCGATAAACGTCTGCTTACTTTTCATTTTTCCGTTTGTCTGTTTTGGTTTCATGAAGGTAGCTCCGGCAAGGACGATACGATGTATTTAGAAGTTCAGAGTTGTGCTTATCGCCTGTTCAGACTTTTGGTTATCTGGTGTTTGAAGTTCTCTTTATTCTGCTCAGTGACTGCGGTGTGATGTTGAGGTAGGATGCGAGATCTTCCTGAGGAAGAATCTGTTCAATGTCGGGAAGCATTGACAAGAGTTTGTTGAACCGTTCCTTTGCGGTCAGCAAATCAAGATCAATCAATCGTTGTTTATTGGTGTCCAGGTAGCGGTTAATCACCTTTCGATAAATTGTGTTCGTTTCGGGGAAGTCATTGAATAGCCGTATCACTGAAGGAAATGAAATGCAAATGAGCTCACTGTCCTCTGCCAGCTCTATGTGTTCAGTCGACGGCACCCGCTCGATAAAACTCGTTGGCAAAAACATGATTTCGCCAGCGATCCAGATTGATTGGATTCTCCTTTTGCCTTTGTGATAAAAGAAGGAGGTGGCATAACCCGAGACAATGAAATAGGCGTAGTCGGCTATACGCGGAGCTTCATGAAGAAGGTAATTCCTGGGAAGCGATAGAGGCGTCATCTCCTTGATGATCGCGCGTTGCAATTCAGGAGAGATGGGGCAAAATGATTCCAGGACCTTGAAAAGGCTGTTGAAGGACATAAGACCGGGTAGGGGCAATCGTGTATAACTCGCTCAAGGGTTCCGTTTTCCCTCGGTGTAAGCCGAAATATTTTTCTTTAGGAATACCGGAATCGAGATTGGGGAGCAATTTTTCTTCAGCTTCTCGGGGTTCCAGAACCGTTTGTGACTTTTGCAGCGCGTGCCGTGCGAATTGTTTTGCACCCCATGGCACAAGGAGAAAACGAACAGGCCCTTACCAAGATCATCGACTTTGTCAGGCTGGCAAGCATCTTCGTGCTGCTTGTGCATTTCTATGTGTTTTGCCATTCTGCTATCTCTGGCTGGGGACTTACATATTCTATTGTAGACAAGATTGCGTTTTCTCTTCAACGAACTGGTGTGTTCTCAGGAGCATTTCCTGCTAAACTGTTAACAATTGGGCTGCTGGTCATTTCCCTGATCGGTGCGAAGGGCAAAAGAGATGGCAAGATCCCTTTCGGATTTGCCTTTGCTATCTCGGTGGTGGGAATCTTTGTTCTTCTCTTCAGTCACTGGATTTTCATTTTCGGCTTGTCACGGGATCTGATCGCCGGCCTGTATATGACAATAGCTTCCTCAGGCTATTTGATGGTACTCTCGGGTGGAACATTGATTTCGCGAATGCTCAACGTCGATTTCAAATCAGATATTTTCAATAAGGCCAACGAATCTTTTCCCCAGGAAGAGCGATTCCTGGAAAATGAATATTCGATCAACCTGCCTGCGAGCTATACGCTCAATGGAAAGTCAAAGCGAAGCTGGATAAATATTATCAATCCTTTTCGCTCGTTGCTGGTCATTGGTACGCCTGGCGCTGGGAAATCCTACTTCGTAATCCGCCATATTATTTCTCAGCATATCCGGAAGGGTTTTTCGATGTTCATCTACGACTTCAAGTTCGATGACCTCTCCAGGATCACTTACAATGCGCTTCTCAGGAACATCGAACGCTACAAAGTCCCGCCAAGCTTCTTTGTCATCAATTTCGAGGATCTGTCCAGGTCTCACCGGTGCAACCCGCTCGATCCGTCGACGATGGAGGACATTACCGACGCCACGGAGTCGAGCCGAACGATCATGCTCGGACTAAATCGTGACTGGATCAAGAAACAAGGCGATTTCTTCGTGGAGTCGCCGATCAACTTTGTTACGGCAATCATCTGGTTTTTGAAGCAACACGATTATGGAAAGTATTGTACGCTGCCGCACGTGATAGAACTCATGCAATTGGATTATCCGACTCTTTTCAAACTCCTTCGAACGGAGCCTGAGATCGAAGTTCTGATCAACCCCTTTGAGTCCGCCTTCAGGAACGAGGCAATGGAGCAGCTGGAAGGTCAGATTGCGAGTGCGAAGATCGGTATGGCGCGGCTGGCTTCCCCGCAGCTGTATTATGTCTTGTCCGGGAATGACTTCACACTTGATATCAATAATCCCGAGGAGCCTAAGATCGTTTGCATGGGGAACAATCCCCAAAAACAGCAGATCTACGGAGCTGTTCTCTCTTTATATATCTCCCGTGTTATAAAACTGGTCAATAAAAAGAACCAGCTTAAAAGCAGCCTGGTGTTCGACGAGTTCCCGACGATTTACTTCAACGGGATTGATGGGTTAATCGCGACGGCCCGGGCGAACAAGGTCGCAACGACCTTGGCTGTCCAGGATTACAGCCAGCTCAAGAAGGATTACGGTCGTGAGCAAGCAGAGGTTATAATGAATATAGTCGGGAATGTTATCGCTGGGCAGGTGGTGGGCGACACTGCCAAACTGCTTTCAGACCGTTTCGGGAAGATCGTACAGGAGAGAGAAAGTATCTCGATTAATGCCAATGATACGTCTATTAGTCGCTCAACCCAGCTCGACTCGGCAATCCCGCCTTCAAAGATTGCTGGCCTTTCCTCAGGAGAATTTGTTGGAACGGTGTCGGACGATCCCGGTCAGAAGATTCAGCTAAAGGTTTTTCATGCTGAGATCATCAACGATCATGAAGCAATCGCCAGAGAGGAGAGGAGTTATCAACCCATACCCGTGATCAGGAAAATTAGCCAATTCGAGATCCAGGAAAATTATTATGCGATAAAAGAAGACATCAAACAAATTGTTAAAACCCGACTAAAATAGAATACAATGAAAAACAAGGATGTAAAAAATTTCTGTGCTGAGCTGGAAAGCCGAATGAAGGAAAAGCTGGAGTTACTGGGTCAGGAAGAATCGGACGTTACGGTTCGATGCAACAAGGCTATGTTATTTGTGGCCGGCCTGCTTCACGAGTTGAAAGAGTTTGTAAGGGACTATCAATTTACTGACCTAACAGAAGAGATATATTTCTTCAAAGTGTTGAAACCAGCGTTTATGTCCCAATACTTGTTTTTTGAACAAGTACTGACACTGAAGACTAGTGAGCCTTCGAGACTAAGCGGAAGTGTTCAATCTTACTATGTTGCTGAACTCGAAAAGCTACAGGTGTTCAACAAGGACAAGGCTGAGTTCATCCAATACTGCCAAAGCGAAGAGACAAAGCTCGACGACCGGTATTTTGTCCGCGGTTTCGTGCCGGCGACGGATTTTCAAACCGACCGTGACTTTTCAACAGTTTACGACGTGCTCTTGAGCCGGATCATGGCAGCCAAGTTGGTTACTGAATATATTATCTCCGTGGTAGAAAATCTGAAATCATCAGGTGATGCAATGGAGAGCCCGCTCAATTGGACCGGCAGCAAGGCGGACCTGATCGAACTTATTTACGGCTTGGAGACAGTAGGGGTGGTCAACAATGGTAGCGCAGACATCAAAGAAATCGCCCGGCGTTTCGAGACCCTTTTCAACATCAACCTTGGCAACTATTACAGGCAGTTTCTCGATATTCGCTTGCGAAAGAAAGAAAAGACGACGTTCCTCAACCAGATGAAGGCGAGACTGGAGGTGAGAATGGATGATTTTAAGTGAAAGAAAGAATTATAAAAATATCCAATATTGCACTTGAAATCTTTTTAAATGCAATGGAGGAATTCTACCTAAACCCGAAAAAACTGCATGGTGTATTGAAGGCGAAGAAAATAAATTCACTCTTCCATGCTAACACAGTTTTAACATCGCTGACATTTATTGAGAAGCGGGCTTTGCTTTCCAGGGCTTACGTTGAATCCAACGGTCTATTCCAAACACCACAAAAATCAGACGACCTTGATAAGGAATTCAACGTATGGGACGATTTTTTTTTCGATGGATTGGATCTTCATCAAAGATATCGTCGCGCTAATCATTATGGTCCTGTACTTTTTGTTTTTGATTTGGACCTACTGCTCGCTCCCTCGCTTCCATTTTTGCTGGTAACCAGAAAGAACCCTCTCTATTGGAAGGTGGGAGAACCTTTGAGTGAGAGGTATTGCTCGAGCACCGATTATATTGATGAATATTACATGTCTGGGAAGGTTTTGGATGCGTCGATTATGTTCACACTACGAAGCCCTGGGACGTTTTTGAAATTGAATAAATACCTCAAGGAGATAATTGTGGACCGGCCGTCAATCCTTATTACTCTCAAAATCGGCGGGCAGATGAATGCTGGCAAGTTCGTTCATGATGAAATTAGAAAGGCGCTTGACAGTAATGGCTTGGCCCATTTACCCGTCAATTTTAGAGGATTTCACGCATGCGCTTGTAATTGGAATTATACCTACATGTATGCCAACAATTTCGAGGAATTCCGAAAGCGGTTTAAGGCAACCAACGACTGATATCCGGAAAAAATATGTCTTTTTGAAGTCAAAAGGAGGTTTTAAGTTCATTATTGCATTGCTAAAAAATTTAGTATTATTTTGCCCTGATGATTCAACTCAATCAGGCCATCCTTGCCAGCCTGTACTTTTCAGGGTACAGGTTTCTCCTCTATTGGAGTAACGGCAAACGAGGAATTGTGCGTCCATTGAAAGAACTATTGGACGTAGAACCTACCATGGGTTACCAGCTTCCGATTCTTGAGAGGGAGGTTATCGACATGATCGATGGGGCACCGTTTCCGATTTATCTAAAATTTTAGCGCGATGTGCAATTACAAGAGCGGGTTCTATCTGGACGATTTGGAATTTTATTGGAAACTCCGCGCAATGGTTGTCGCTGATCTCAAACCCCTTTACCAACCGCACTATTACGAGAATACATTCGATCATTTGCTTTCTCCTGTGATGACAAAGCCCGGCGAATTAGCAGGATTGTTTTCCTGGGGTCTCATTCCTCCCTTCGCGAAATCTTTGGACCATGCTTCGATTATTCGAAAGGGAACGGTCAATACTAAAAGTGAAGAAATGTGGGAGAAAGATTCATTCATACCGAGTCTTGAAGCAAACCAGCGTTGCCTGATTCCCGCAAACGGATTTTTCGAATGGCAATGAAGAACTCCCAACGCAAAAACGTCAAAGGACAAGCAACCTTATTTCATTCAAACGAAGAACAAGTTATTCAGCTTTGCTGGTCTATGGTCCGTATGGCATGACGACATGCACAACAAGGATGTTTACACGTGTTCAATCCTTACATGTGCTCCCAATCCATTGATGGCAAAAATTCATAATCATCGGCTGAGGATGCCCGTTATTATTCCAGACGAGTATCTGCACGATTGGCTGAATCCGAATCTTTCAAAGGATGATATTCTTACATTCTGCAAACCCTATGATGAATCGCTGATGAGTGCTTATCCAATCAATAGGTCAATTGGATCCAGAGACACAACTTCAGCCGAAAAAGATATTGCTGATACTTTGATTCAAGTCGAGCCGGCATCTACTGAAATCGATCCGAGCGATGGAACGGAAAAGAAAATAAAGGCGAAGAAAATGAAAGGCGATCCTGGGCAAGGAAGTTTATTTTGATATGGGATATTCAGAAGGTAAAACGGTACCGGCTAGGCTGCCAATAAAGAGTATACATCGTGAACTTCATTGGGAAGATAGTGGAAAGGGCGTAAAAACATTTGAGAACGGAAGCCAACTCGCGGATTTCCTGCTGCACAATCCAATTTTTAAGGAGATATTATTTCCACCAGAAGCGCAAATAGCTGACAAGCTTACAGGCGTTGAACGGCACACCAAAGTATTGCGGCCTCCAAGAGTGTTCACGAGCTTGCAGCATTTTTAAAGGACAATCCGATTCTCGCAGAAGCCGTAGGCTACGTTCCTAAAAAGAAATGAAAAAAGGAGCTCTATAGAAGCCCCTGATCTGCGAAGGAGAAGTATCCATCTGTTGTCATGATAATATGATCCAGCAGCTGCATCTCCAGGTATTTTCCACCTTCTCTGAGTTTCTTAGTCAGGTCGATGTCGGATTGACTGGCCGTCAAGTTTCCGGAAGGATGGTTATGTGCTACTATGAATCCGCTAGCCGCGGCCTTGATAGCCGCAGCGAAAATCAATTTTGGATCTGCTACCGTACCACTAACACCACCTGTAAACAATTCTAGCTGGCCGAGCACCCTGTGTGCACGATTTACAAGGAGGACTTTGAATTGTTCTTGTAGTTCGATTTTATCAGGATCCCAACCTTGCATAAGAATCTCATACGCATCTTTCGAAGAAGCAATCTTTGGCCGTTCAGAAGGTTTTACTTTTGTCCTGTAGGAGAGTCGAATCTCTGCGACCTGGTAGTTTACGGTGACTGATGTTTTTTCCATAATCATAGGATTTAATTATGGTGGTCTGTGCCGCTTTGGCCTTGAAGCCGGACAAAAGGAAACGGAATAAATGAACCGCTGAATCACTGGCCGCATTGGCCAGAAGAGTCGGCTGAGTTCGTGCGAAGCCGCCGCCGTTTATGCCGTAAGCTTTTGGCCGCGCGAAGAGGGCGAAGCGATATTTCACCAGAATTCAAATCCGGCGATGATGAAAACGCTGGCGGTTACCCGAACGCTTGCGAGGCGATAAAAATCGGTTTTGAGTCAAATTTGTACCTTGGTCAGATGCACTTTGGTTGCCAGGCATTGACGGCGGTTCTTTCGTTTGCACTGTGCACGTTCACATTGTCGGCGCAGGACTACGTTATTACCAGTTCAGCCGATACGCTGTATGGTGAAGTGAAAATGCTGGCTACCTCAATCCACCGGAGGTTCAAATCATCGAGAAAAGTGGAAAAAGCACAAAAGGAAAAAAGCGAATCCTTACCGTTTCAGAAGCAAAGCGATTTGTACTGGAAGGGGAGACCTACGATCCTGTGAACGGTCCTGATGGTATAGTGTTTATGAAGCTCGAGCAGGAGGGATTCCTTTCTTTGTATGCTTACCCGGCATCAGGCCAGCTGCTCTATGACTCTCGTATCCTCGTGACTCGAGACGGATCACAAATGCCGGTACCGAACGTAAACTTTCGCAATGTTATGTGAGAAGTTTCCTTTCGCAATGCCCGGACGTCGTCGTGAAAATCGAGGACCGTGACTTTTATGCAAAAAAGCTTGCTCCATGGGACACGTTGCAAAACCATGTGGAACGGCTTCAGTTCGAGGACCAGAAGGATGTGCTGGACATGATCAGTGACGTTCGTAGCAAATTGAAGCGGTCAGAACCGGTGCCGAATTTTTTATTTACCACATTGAGAGACTACCTGATAGCCACTAAGCTCACGCCGTACTTTGAAGCGGCAATCCAATCGACTCAGGAGAAATGAGCGGGTTTTCCAGTAGATTCCGACATACATTTCAGGATCACCAATGTTTGATCAAATAGATCAGCACGATTGTAATAATCGCCCACAGCAAATAAGGATTGACCTCTGGCAGGTTGATGTTGTTGTTTGACAGCAAATAGAGGCGAGAGTTATTCTTCTTAACAATTCGCGCATTTGCCTGGTTGAGTTGAAAAAGTGCCGTCATATCAAAGTGTTTCCTGAAAGGAAAATTTAAATCGACTACAAATCAAAGCCTACACGATAATATTTTTCCGTAGTATTCTTGAATGTTTGAAGTTCCTGTTGATAGTACTATTGACACCTCTATTGATGGGTTTGATTAGACCTTGACGCATTTGGCATTCGTATGGAACCCGCTTAAATAAAGAAAGGGACTCCTTGAGTCCCTTTCAGTTGGTCACCCTGTTACTTTCCCTTTTTTGGGTGATCAGGAACACTTACGCGCTCCTTCTCGGTTGTCTTTGGGTGTTTTTCAGCATACTCTTTCGTAGTAAGCTGTCCGTTGTCAGACCGTCTATAGATAGTCTTTTTCGACATAGCGTTTACCTCCTTTCCTCGTAGTCTCACTTCCAGCCTTTTAAACAAAGGAACTCATTGAATTTCCATACGTGACACTTAGTGAAGCAGGGCGGCTTCGTGTAACACACCGTATAGCTTAGGAATTCGAAAGTCTAAAAAATCCTGAGTGGCACTACAAAGATAACGAAAGTGCAGGAGTCGAAAATTATAAAAATGAAATTGTCAGGTTTTCCGGATTCTCTTAAAAGAGAAAGGGCAATCTATTTACGGCTCTAGCCCTCTGATGTAATTTTGATGCTGGAATGCTTCAAGTATTTGTTGAGGTGCAATAAAGCTTGTTGGTTCTGCTGGTCTATTTTTCAAGGTACACCTCGTCTGGATCGATGTCCGTTCGCAGGCCCATGAACACGGGATGCCGTGCGCTGCCATCTTCTGTAATTTCGGTGAAATGAATAGTGCATACAAGAACCGGCTCGAACCAAGTCATATCTGGAGTTTCCTTGATGGGTACATCGAGAGGGGATTCGTCGCGGGTGATTAGTTTGAGCCTCGAATGAATGTCTTTTAAGCTCTGTTCGTCGAATCCGGTTCCCACGCTGCCGATTGATATGAGTCGACCGGATTTGTCATTGACAGCGATTAATAGCGAGCCAAAATGCGAGCGCGGTCCCGCTGGAACTCGAACCTTGTCTGTAACTAGCTCAAATACAATATGTGGTAACGATCCAAATCCATTGGTAACCGAATAGGTCACCGAGGTTTATCTGATCTGTCTTGCAATCGCTTAAAGAACGAGTTCCTACAATAAAGATAATTATTTCTTATAGTCGCGGGAAGCAAAACCGGATAAATCAGGTTAGCAAATGGAATTCAATTTTCCGCTTGCAATTAGGAGTTAGCAATTCGGGTTTTGTGATAACAACCCAGCAATCCGGGCGATTTAACTCAAAAATCCATGTCCATCCTCATGTCACCCAGGTAACATTCGTTTTGTCTGGAAAGATCGTGTTAAGGATGAAAGGTCCAAATGACCAATGGCCATATCCGATCTCTATTGGATTCGGCGAGGCAGCTATGGCCGGACCCACGTGACGTTGTTTAGCAATCAGCACGGGAGAGCATCTCTTACGGTCAGTGACCGGACGTTAATGGCAATCCTGCTCCTGGGCTGGTTGCTAAAGCGTTTTAGTCAGCCAATTCATATATACCTAAAAAAAGGATACTCCATTGCTTGTGTTTAAGGGATTCACCAGCTATCTACTGAAGTCCCATTTTATCAGATGGTACTGCTCTTTGTGGTTTGATGCAAAGGATGCCATGTATCCGTCCTTAAGATCAAGCGTCGAGAGGTGCCACTTTTCACCAAAGGGAATTGTCGCCCAATCGTCACAAACCGCGATTTGCTGCGGGGAGAAGTGAAGACCCATGCCCTTTGCTTTAAGCACAGCTTCCTTTTTTGTCCAAAGGCCATGAAAGACATCTAAAGGTTTCATGTCTGCCTTAATCATGGCCATCTCTGCCAAAGTAAATATCTCCGTGAAGTCATCGAGATCGATCGTTTGAATTTGTTCTATATCAAGGCCTAGAGGCGAACAATCGCCAGAAATTGCGCAGCCGACTAGCGAACCTGAATGAGATATGTTAAAATCCACTTCCTGGCTGAAGAAAGGTCGTTGGTAGCGGGTGTATTGCAAATCGGAAAGATTATAGGATTTGTTGACCATTTTCAGGCCCTCTATCAGCAGCATTTTCCCCAGGACATTCGCTACCTGGTCTTCTCGTTTGACGAATCTAACGACACGGTTTTGCAGAGGCTGGGGCAGCAAAGAAAAGTACTTGTGGAATTCTTTATCACTAAAATCAAAAAAATCTGTGTACAAAATGAAGGTCATCCGTGTAAGGTGTTTGCATATGAAAGATCATCGCAACTGTACTGTTCCGGACGGCGAAAAGCCTGATGTACGTCCATTTTGATCCTTGCGATGATTACAGAGGCCGGTTATTCTCGTCGACAAAAACGATCTTTGGGGTGAAAGATCTACTTTGAGCTTCATCAAGCGGTATGAGCATGTATGCGATAACAATAACTATGTCGTCAACGGCAACTTTCCTTGCAGCGGGGCCATTAAGACAAATGATACCGGAATTTCTTTCCCCCTTAATCACATAGGTTTCAAACCGTTCGCCATTATTGACATCCACCACTTGTACCTTCTGGTTCACGAGAATTCCACTCAGATCAAGCAATGCTTCGTCAATGGTAATGCTTCCGACGTAATTTAGTTCAGCCTGGGTGACACGCACACGGTGAATTTTCCCGTACAACATTTCTATTGAGGCCATATCTAAGATTTAGCATTTAGATTTACTTCAGAAATAATAAATTTTAGGTCAGTTGTCAGACACTCCTAAAAACTCCAGCTTTGGAATTGGTGTGGGCAAGACCTTTCTATCGATTTCGCGGATTTCTTCAAGGAGAATGCGTGAATGGCTTGTGATTTCTTTTTCAAGAATTTCACTGCTGTTTTCCGAATAAGTGACCCAATCAAGGACCAGATATGCGCAACCGTCGTGGGACCTTATCGCTCCATGGAACGCAGATATGTCTGCAGAACTTGCAACCAGCACTTTGTTTCTCATGAAAGCGATGAAAGTTATCTCATCCGCTCTGTCAAGATAAAATCCATCGATTTCATAGGAAATCGAATCATTAACGTTCAGCTTTTTCAGGATTCCGATGAGTTTCCCAGTCTTCTTAAGATTGAGACGGACTTCAAAATCCTGAGCATAGAAGGTCTTTTCCATAAGACTATAACCTTTAGCCAAGGACAGTAAAATTGAAAATTCAGAAATAGTACCAATGGGTGGGGATGGATCCCAGGTACCCAGCACAAAAACGACTGACGCTCTTAGAACAATTAAGCAAAAGAAATCTGGAACTTCAAAAATATTTCGATAATATCTCGCATTTTGTAGAAAGGACGGGCCTGAACTCGGCGAATTTCTACCGGCTGGGCAGACGCGCCTTGCTTTTTGAACGACCTTACTCCTGGTGCCTTTCCGTGTTAATCGACGAATGGTGAAAAATATTCCATTAACAGAATCTTCCCCGAAGCATTGCTTCAAATAATTGCAAAAAAGAGGAATTTTTTTTAAACGAATTATTGCGTGTACTTTTGTTCTACGAATGGTCACTCATTATTAACTTTTTGGCCGACGTTTTTGGATTGAATTCTAGACTGCACATACGAGCATGACTGTTGATCAAAAGAAAATTAAGATTTCAAAAGAACTTAGTGATTACATAATTCCCCTTACGGCAGAGGAGTTTGACCAGTTGGAAAAGAACATAATTGCCAACGGCTGCCGTGACCCCCTCATTCTGTGGAAAAAAGACCGTGATCAACTCATCTTGGTGGACGGCCACAACAGGTATAAGATTTGTCAACGTAATGGAATTTCTTTTAAAGTGCAGGAAATGTCATTCCCGAGTCTCGACCATGCGAAAGTGTGGATGGTTGACAATCAGATGGGTCGAAGGAACTTGACGCCAGATCAGCTCAGTTATTATCGCGGATTAAAGTACCTGTCTCTCAAAAAAGAGAAAGGTGGTTATGCCAATGTTAAACAGAAGGGTGTAAACGAACTTCATACAACCGAGATCCTTTCTGACAGGTTTAGCGTCAGCGAAAGTACCATAAAGCGAGATTCCAAGTTTGCTGAAGGCCTTAACATAATTAGCCGCAGCAACCCGAAACTTAAAACTCGGATACTGAGCGGGGAATCAAAAGTGAAAAAGGCAGATGTGCAGATGCTCGCAAGTGCACAGAACAAGGATAGAATAACTATCAGGAACGAGGCTGATCTCTACAATAAAGCGAAAATCATCAGGGACGAAATCCTTGATGAGGTCGAGAGTAGGATTAAAAATCTTGAGAGTGAGAAAATCAAGAACGCGCAAAAGATTCTGCAGGCCTCAGAGCCGGTCTTTTTAGACAAGGGTGACAGAGTCAGGAGGATTAAGGGAAATATCATTTCCGCCATCAATCGGGCTATCAACAAAAAAGACGTCAAAGCTATAAAGGAGCTCAGGCACCTGATAGACGAACTTGCCGACCTGCTTTTCGAATAGCAATTTGTCGGCACAGCAACTCTTCTTGCGGGCAGGAAATTAGCTATGCGTCTCTAGTTTTTTGTTAATAATTGATGCTATTTCCGCCATGTGTTGAAAAATGAAAAAGTGTCCTCCTTCGAAGACGCGCAGATCAACGGGTGCACTCGTTTCTTTTTGCCATAACATCGCATGGTCAATGCTGACTTTTTCCTGATTTCCAATCATTACCGTAATTGGCGTGGTCAGCGGAGAGACGGACGAGTACTTGAAGGTTTCGACTGCCCGAAAATCAGCTCTAAGTATAGGTTCGAGGAATTGCATAAGCTCTTCATTCTCTAGAATTTCTATTGGCATCCCCCCGATCTTTTTCAATTCCGCTTCGAACTGTTCTTTAGTCAAGAGGTACGTTTGCTTTTCTTCTTGTATGGCTGAAGGGCCCCCGCGGCCTGAAATGAATAGGTGAATGGGTGGCGTGAGTCCTTCAAGCGCGATTCGCCTGGACAGCATGTAGCCAACGACGGCGCCCATGCTGTGGCCATAAATGGCGTATGGAATATTTATCCTACTATGGACATGAGGAAAAATATTGCCTACAATCTGTCCAATTTCTGTTAGAAGTGGCTCCTTGATTCGTTTTCCTCGGCCGGGCAGCTCTAAGGCGATAGGATTTATTTTGCGAGACAGCAACGATTCCAACTGGCGGAACGAATAGGAATTACCGCCAGCAAAGGGGATCATAAATAAATTCATAGGTTAGCCAAACTATATTTGAAGAGCGGGAATAATTTCATAGAACAGTTCTTTTTCTCCGTATAGTCGCTCTGCAACTATTCCGCGATTACGGCAATACTCAAGCAACTGATTGGAATGAACAATTGGCCGAGACTCGTTTGTGTATTTTATCGAGCTTATGAATTCAAGCCATGGCTCCATGCCCATTGCATAGACATACACCTCCCTCGGAGTGAACGCCTCAATCAACGCTTGACCCCTCTCGAAGTTTGAGCCTGCAAGTCGACGTGTGATGTCCATGTCGCGAGGTAAGTCTTCAGAAAGCAAGGGACCGTATAGCCAGGTGAGTGGAGCGCCATCGCACTCCATTCCTAGAAAAACGCAATCAACCGGTCCGGTGATTTTGCGTACGTGTTCATACAACTTGGGCTCAATGTTGCATGAGTCTGCGACAAACAACAGTGAGAACTGTCCGACCCTCAGATGATGACAAATCTTTGTTCGAATGTCGAGGTCCGAATGCTCCCCGATGAAGGGAATGCCCGTGAGTTCGCAATTCTCCTTTTTTATTGCTTCAAAATCTCCAAGTTCATAGACGTTTTTAAACCCGAGATGAGTCAACATCAGCTTGAGATTCGGGTCCTGCAGTGATCCATTGCCGCCCCTGGGAACAATCAGATTACCAATTTTGTGCCGGATTGATAGCAAGGTCTCAAGCAGCACGTGGTCCTGGTGATTGTGGGTTATCAGTACATAATCTATTCGGTCCGGTAAATCAGCCAAAGAGTATCTCGAAACATCAGATGAATAACCATAGTAGCTTACCACTGGATCAACCAAAATACTCACATCTTTTGTTTCAACGAGAATGCATGCATGTCCGAAATATCTCATCCGAACCTTATCGCCACGGTACACTTCATAGGATGGCGGTGGCTGCTCCCAAAAAAAGGATTTGAAGAGATCCAATTGGGCCCTTTCAATTTTAAAGCCTCGGGCGATTTGATTGACATTACCTGATGTCCACCTCATCTGGCTTAAGTGGTCGATGGCTGGACTTTTGAACGGGATTTGGACATGGAGTACTCCGGGTTCATCAAGTCTTGGTGTACTCAGCACGAAAGGTCGCTCGTCGTTATTCGTTTCCCACAGTGCCACACTTTGACACTCTTCTCGATAGTATTCGCTATTGTACAAAAGGCTTTCAAACAACCTGAATGCCGGATTGTTGTTGAGATCGTATACCAACTCGACGAATCCCTTTAGTGATTCCGGTACTTTGGAGTAGATCGAATCCATGGAATAACCGGTCGCCTCTTTTTTCAATAGTCCAGATAGGAGTTTGAGGTCGTTAGAAAACGCAAGCACATTTGCCCGATCATTTAAGAGCCCTTCTTTGAGTCGTTTTGCTTCATCAAGTCGCGGGCTTTTAAAATCTATAAATGGACCTCCCCTCATTTTTGGATTTTTTGCCGCTGCGGCATGAATCTCCGGGCTTTTGAGGTATGAGTCCAGAATTTTAAGATGCCGATTCGCGACGTTCATGGCAGAGGTTGCGGGTGAAATAAGATGCGCCCATGCATACCAGCGGTCAAACAATGGCTCCAGAACCACATTGGGTTTCAAATACATTTTTGCGTCTTCCATAAATTCCGTTATTACAGTATAGAAATCTGCTTTCGCCTATTTCCAGAAATACACCCTGAAAATCGACATCGGCACAGCATTTTAGTCGCCGAAAAAACTTAATCGCCGTCGAACGTCCTTTCGTCTGCCCTCGCGGTCAGTCTTATGAAACGCTATGAAAAATCAATGGTTCAAAATGACCTTCCGATTTCGCATCTTGGGCGACGTCTTAAACGACGTACTTTAAAAATAAGAAAAATTGATTACTTTAGACATCCGAAGATTTTAACACCGATAGCATTTCAAGGAACTCCAAGGTTGCCTTATCAGCACGTCAGCGGTGCAAAGTCTTTGCCATCTTCTTTCTATGAAACGCACAACCAATTCAGAGGAAATGACAGTCATTTCCGATTACCTCGTTGACGGGGCGCATAGTTTAATCGTCTTTCGAGCAAGCAAGCCGCAGGCCGATATTGCAGAATGGCTTTCTGAAAACATCCCATTCGTCAATTCAACACTTCACGAGCACGGAGCGATCCTCTTCAGGGGATTCGCCATCGACAATGCGGACAGATTTGAGACTTTTCTCAAAGCAGTGAGCCCGGAAATAATGGCGTATTCCAATCGATCGTCGCCAAGACATGAAATACAAAATCATATTTACACGTCGACCGATCATCCCAACGACCAGTTCATAAACATGCACACGGAGCATTCTTATTCTCATGATTGGCCTCTGAAGATTGTCTTTTGTTGCACACTACCAAGTCAAACAGGGGGGCAAACCCCCGTCGCCGATACGCGCATGGTGCTAAACCGACTGCCGGAGGTCATCAAAAATAAATTTGAAAGAAAGAAAATTCTCTATGTTAGAAATATCGGTACCGGTATTGGCATGGGATGGCGGGAGGTATTTCAGACCGACAAAAAGGAACATGTTGCGGCTGTGTGTAAGGATTTCAATATGGATTTCCAGTGGCTGGATGAAGACCAGTTAAGGCTTCGGTTTGTAAGGCCAGCCATTCGGAAACACCCAGTGACAGGGCAAGCCGTGTGGTTTAACCATGCTTTCTTTTTTAACATAAACAGCATTGAAGATTCTATCCGGAAAGAAATCATGGATAATGGTGAGATTGATATTTTGCCTTTTCTCACCTACTATGGAGATGGTTCGGAGATAGAACCAGAAGTGATCGCAGAGATTCGGGGTGCCTATAACGAGGTAATGGTTAAATTCGATTGGGAGAAGGGAGATGTCCTTTTGTTGGACAACATGCTTTCGGCTCATGGCAGGATGCCCTTCACGGGACCGCGACAGGTTCTAGTGGGCATGCTTGACCCGGTTAATGCTTCAAGCCAATAATCAGATTTGGAAATTTTAACTCTATCATATGGATGGTTTCCGTGTACGCACCCTTCAAGAAAGGGAAAGATACATTCCCACAAAACTTCGCTCCCTGCCATTAGTCTTAGAGCCGAGCTCGGAAAGGGAAAAAGCGAACCTTGATTCGTTAATTGCGGCAAACTCGGTATCGGTAAAGACCCTTCTCGACGAAAATGGAGTTCTGCTATTTCGTGGCTTCAACATTGCCTCAGAAATTGAATTCGAGAATGCAGTGGGTCAGTTTCCTGGTATGCAGGGCATGAAGAATTATTTTATGTCAGAACCAGGTCGCGTTTTGTTTGAGAAGTCCGAACTGGTATTTTATACAAACAAGGATTACAAGACAGGTGGCGCCATTACACTTGGGAACTTTCATACTGAAAATCACTACAGCACTGATGTGCCGGGTTACATTTGCTTTTGGTGCAGCAAGCCATCAGCGCTTGGCGGCGAGACGGGGCTCGTCAAACTGGACAACGTTTTTGAAGAACTCAGCGATAGTTTGAAACGAAAGATAACCGCACGTTCCTATTTGGCGGCAACTTATTCAATAGAAAAGATTGCAATGCGATATGGAATTGCACAGGAGCAAGTAGCGCAGAAATGCAGAGATGCCGGTCTTAGCCTTTTGCCAACGGCCAACGGTGACACCCTGGTATTAGTGTATAAGCCAGCTGTCATCCATCACCCAATTACCGGAAAACCCGCTCTTGTTGGGAACCTGAGTGGCGAAATAGTGGACCTCGATCCGATGATACAGAAGAAATTTAATGATGCCTATCAGGGGGGTCGGTGGTTTTTTCATCGATTGATTTGGAGATATCCCTTTTTGAGATCCTTCCTGAGTCTATACAATTTTAGGATCCTGATCAAGAAGGTGTTCCGATCATTGAATCCAACCGGAAGGTCGAAACCGGCGATCGTTGACCCATTCGCGGGTGAACGACTAGGAAGTGTTTTCGAGAAGGCCGACGTCGATCAAGTTGCTCACGCGATGCGAGGAAACTTTGTTTCTTTCGGGTGGAAGCATGGAGACCTGTTGATCGTGGATAACCTCCGGTTTGCACACTCGGGTATGCCGGGATTTGGCTCAAGGCTTCTGAGGGTGATCCTCTGTAATCGTGTTCAGTTGGACACATCAATGCATGCGAAGGGGCACCAATTCCCGCAACCTTCCAAAGGAGCGATCAATTCACTTGTGGAAGAACTCACAGGCCTGCTCGCTCGTTGACGTACGAAAAAATTGATAGTTCGAACCTCTTATTGTCTTTGAACAGGTCGGGTGCGGCAACTTGTTCCAACCGTTTCCAAGACTTGTCCCCAGTTACCGAAGGGAAAACCCTTCCCAGAAAGATCAAAATAAGGGGGCGTGGTTGACCAATAACCGACTGAACGACCTGTCGCACAAGCTCATTGCCAATTTCATTTGTAAAAGGTTCGAAAAAATACAATACGGTGCTGTCTGCTGGCAATTGTATTGACAGCGCGTCTTGACAAACCGTCTCGATAGTGATGCATTTTCTCTTACTCGACTTGTAGCGAGATATATTTTGCTTTGCCAGACTAGTCAGGTATTCGGAAATCTCAATACCAATAATCTTTTTAAATGGATAATGCGAAGCAATTAACAGATTTCTTCCCAGTCCAGAACCTACGTCGATAAAAGTAAAGTCCTCCGTGTTGATGTGTTTTGTCACTAGTTCCAACGCAACGGTAATTGAATTTATTGGGCTTGCTATGAATTGGGAACTGCTGAGCAACCGATCCAAACTCATTTTTTCAGGAAGCTCGAACTGCTCGAGGTGTGTTGCGGTTTCGGTTCCGAACTCGGAATCGAACGCCCGGTCTTCTTCTTTGTTTTCTGAAAGACTGTCGAACGAAGCGAATAGCTTCGATTTAATAAGACCAATCAAAACATCCACGCTGGTACCTTTTTCCTCCAGGAGATAGTCGATATATAATTGGAGATTTCTTAATTGCAGGTGATCAAATCCCATTGCTGCCAATGTGCACATTTCTTTGATTTTCGCTCGACGCAGAAGAGGTTTCATCGATATCAGCATCGCATGGTTCTTTTCAAGTGCTGCCAGCAAATTTTCCAAGTAAGACCGAAGTATAGGGCGCATGGTTAGGTGTTTGAGAATAATTTTCGCCGGAACTACCATTCCAAAAGGTCATTTTGACCTTTTGACTCAGGTTTAAGGGAAGCGGAATTTCTTGAGAATTCTCACGCTGTTACTGAAATACCCTGGCATTGGTATTGAACCCTCACTTATGCCGGGGTTTCCCGGAACCTCATTAAGTCCTAAGGACAAATCCGACACAACGCACTCCAAGGGCTCCTCTTTTTGGAGCGCTATTTCCAATGATACTCCTTCAGGGCTCAGCCCATAAAAATCAACGCTTTTTACAAAGTCATAAGAACCCGATTCTGTGCGTGCCGTGTCAATGCTTCGAACATGCAATGGTTTATTGAAATTGAGACTCAATAGTGCTGACTTGTTGGGATTAAATAGATGAAACCTCAAGATTCGCTTCTCATTTTCTAGGGAGTCCCTTTCCATAGTCAAAGTTGCAGACCTCCTGTTGGTCAACGGTTGTGCCGGGCTTGCATAGTTTCCGTTTTCGCTTTTGACCGCAGAAGGGAAATAGGATTTGTTGCCTTGATCAAGTTTCCAACTTATCCATGCAGCTTCATTTTTGTCGATGTTCCACTGATATCGAATGTGTGTGGGAAATGGACCGCCCTCCAACGGCGATGAGTACAAAATCATGAATAAGGACAGGATTAAAATTAAACCTGGTGCAATAATCTCTCGACGATCAAACGACAAACTTGAGACGAGCGGTAGCGTAATTGTCCCACCGATTACCAGGAAAACAGCAACGGCCGCAACTTGAGTAGTCAAGCCAAATGCCACAAAGAGGGAGAAAATTGTTGAAGGGAGTATAAGTAATCCTGGAATAGCGCCTGCAAATGATAAGCTATAGTATTCATTTGAATTCGGTTTGTATTTAAGCAGTGAGCTAACCAATTGAAATATCGTCGCGCCAGATATGGGTAAGAGAACGATATATGTGGCACTAATCGCGACCCGGAATACTGCCATCGCTAATATGGTCATAAGTATGAGCATACCCGTGACTACACCGACCATACCAAATTTACGCCCCAGGTAAACGGCGGGGTAAATAAAAATTAACAATGAAAGGAGCGCCAAACCTATAAACAAAAAGCCCGACTGATAGCCGGTGCTGGTTTGAAAGTTCAGACTGTCTGGATATATCCGCGTCAAAATTTGTGCGGCGTATCTAAGGGTTATCAGTAAGATAGAGGAAATCATGAAGCAGCCTGCTACGCCAACTAAAATGCTCTTTACTGATGCCGCCCCAGAACGTATTATAATGACAACGAGGGTCGAAATTAGCAGTCCCTGAATTATTATTAAGAACTTGATCCACGAATTTGAAAAAAAAATGAAAGTCGAACCCACGACGTTAAAGTAAGTCATGTTGTCAGTATCCAAATGCTTGAGGTCGAGGTTCCCAAAGTGCTTCGCGATTCCAAATAGTGTGCTTCCATGATGATATAATGCGCGTTTATCAAGACGGGCAGGTGTATCAGCCATGCTGTGATAATTCGCAACTCCTTCGATGAATGCGTTGTTCAAACCTTCCAAGCCTGCGTTCTTGAAAACTGTAAAATCTGTGTTGTTAGGAAGGCGCTTGTAGACCTCAAAACTGAGCGAGTTCGCCACCGGAATAGCAACTGCCCTTTGGTATTCTTGTATGAGCCATCCATTATGGATACTCGTCTCGAAGCTAATGCTCGGACCTGCATTACCGCGCCCTTCCAAGTTGAAAACCATTCCCACGTCCTTGAGATTTTCTTTGTTGGACGCAAAGGCATATGCGCCTAATAGACCGATTTCTTCCGCGTCACTAAAGAGAAGAACGATGTCATTATTCAATGAACGTTTCGCCCCCAGAAAGCGCCCTAATTCCAAAAGCGCTGCTACGGCAGCGGCATTGTCACCCGCGCCGGGCGTGTTTGGTTGAGAATCGTAGTGAGCGACTATTAAAATTTTCTGTTTACCGACTTTTCCTTTTATTGGAACAATGATATTGTTCACTGTCGCCACAGCCACGTTATCACCATAGGCCTTATGAAAAGTCAATTTATCAATCCTCGGACTGAGGCCGAATTCGACGCACTTGCTGATTATATATTGGCCGACAGCCGCGTGTTCCAACGTGCCGATGCTGTGGGGTGCGGAGGCGATTTTTTGAACGTGATTAAATGCAAGGGACGTTGAAAAATCTTCATTTGTTGTGGTTTCTACAACGTCGGGGCGTGGCACTGACCAGATAGAAACCACAATGATCAAAATAGACATACCTACCAGAAAGACTGGATAAATGTTCTTCATAACAATGGAAGTTAGTGTGCTCGACTTTTTGTTGTGTGGAATGAAAGTAGCTTAATTACCTTCATTTTGCAATTAAAAATAGTCGGTTGCCTGGCTCATTCTTTTCGAAGATTGTCAGCTGGATTAATTCTTGACGCTCGAATCGTAAAAAATAAGACAACGCAAGATGACAACACAAATACGGAAACAAATGCAGTCATGAATGGGCTAATGCCTATCGCAGCCCTCAGGATGAAATTCGTTAACCAAAGATTTATCACGTAATAAGTGACCGGCATCGCGAAAATGAAAGATATGAATACGAGCGTAAGAAACTCTCGGGAGATCAACACACCGACTCCTAAATCAGATAAGCCGAGCAATTTCCGGATGCTAAATTCTTTCGCCCTTCTTTCGATCGAGAAGGACACAAGCCCTACCAGTCCCAGGCATGCTACGAATATGGCGAGTCCACTGAACAATGACACGAACCTTCCAAGCTGAATTTCTCCCTTGTAGGCCAGGTCGACACTCTGATCCAGAAAACCGTACGAAAACGGGAGATCAGTGAGTTTTTTCCACTTGGTATCGAGCGCATCAATTAGCGAAGTAACATTCGATGTGGGACTGATCTTGATGGATAATTTCTGAAGGCCTTGTTCAGTACCATAAATTATCAATGGTTCAACTTTTGCGTGCAAAGACTTGTAGTAAAAATCCCCTACCACCCCGATAATACTCCCCTTTTTTCCCTGAAGATCTACGCCCTTTCCTATGGCGGATTCTGGAGGATTCCACCCAAAATGCGATGCGGCTGCTTCGTTGATTATGAATCTGTTACTGCTGTCTGAAGCAAAATCACTGAACGTTTTCCCGTAGATTGTCTGAATGTTATAACCGGGAAGGAATTCACGGTCAACGTTCATTACGTTTATGCTTGTTTCTGACATGGTTCCTGGATTTTTCTCAACCAAGCAGAAACTGTTGTCAATCGCATCACCAGGGACGGTGCTCGACCCTGCAACGGACGTTACCCCATTTAGATTTCGGAGGGCATCCGTAATCGCCTGATAACTTGTCGACGGTTTGGCGCCGGCGAAATCAACTACTAAAGTCAAGTCTTTTTTGAACCCTAGGTCCGTGGACCGGATGAAATTGAGTTGCCGTAAAAACGCAAATGCACAACCAATCAATGAAATGGAAATGAAAAATTGAAGTGATACCAGCCCTTTCCGAAGCAGTTTATTGCCTGACATCGAGTGGGTCTGGTTGTTGTAAAGTTGGATGGGTTGCAGACGGGACAAGATGAGTGCCGGATATATGCCTGAAATAATTCCGATTGCAATTGCTCCCCCCGTCATGGATAGCCAAAATGGAATGTCGTCGCCGTAGAAATTCAATGCGATTGATTGATCCATGATGCTATTTATCGTGGGTCGCGCCGATACGGCAAACAAAATACCAAGACCAAGTGCAAAAAGAGACAAGAGTGAGGACTCGGCAAGATATTGCGCAACGAGTTGACCTCGCAATGCCCCTAGCGTTTTTCGGAGACCGACTTCTTTGAGCCGTCGACCGACGAGGGCCGTAGCCAAGTTTATATAATTAAAACATGCGATGAGAAGTACGAGCACTGCGATTCCAGTAAGTATGGTGATATTTGACTTGCTGCCACGTTTGCCGTTTTCCCAGGTCAGTGGCGTTTCCGTATATATCGATAACAGAGGTTGGATCGGAAGGTCGGTGTAGTAGGTCTTATACTGGTTTGAAAACTTGCTGATGTACTTTTCGATGTAAGCAGGAATTTTGTACCTCAAGTTTTCAGGCGCCTCGTCGTTGTCTGTCAGAAGTATGTAAGTGTAAAATGCGTTGAATCCCCAAGCGTTGTTTTCCCATTCTTTATTCTTGATGAAACTTGTCATCGAAAGCAGAACGTTGAAGCGAAAGTGGGAATTTTGCGGAACTTCTTCCATCACGCCAGTCACCTTATAACTCTCTTTGTTTAATTCTACAATTTGTCCAATGGGGTCGCTCGAGCCAAAATATTTAATCGCCGTCTTTTCATCAATGACCATGGAATAGGGATCGACGAGCGCCTTTTTTGGATTCCCTTTGATCAGCCTATAACTGAAAACGTCAAAAATCGAGGAGTCTGCGTGGTAACATTCTGTTTCTTTGAAGATTTTTTCGTTAATGCGCACTATGTAACTGTCGAGCAGCCAATTGGAGAAACGAACGTAATTTTGGACCTCAGGAAATTCCCTCAAAAATGTCGGCCCCATGGGCGGTGAGGTCGTCGCCTGTAAAAAATCCTGATTGTCAGTTCGCATATTTTCTACAATTCGATATATTCGGTCGGCGTTGTCATGATATCGGTCGTAGGATTTCTCGTTGAAAACGTATGCGATTATCAGGATAAAGCATCCCATTCCTACCGACAAACCCAGTAGGTTAATTGTGGAGAACACCCTGTTTTTATAGAGGTTTCTGAGTGAGGCTTTGATGTGGCTGACGATCATATTTTCGAGTGGTTTGGATCCGAGTCTCATCGGTTTTAATTAGCCGGCGAGTTATTCATTTGAAAATACAATTTATTTAAATATTTCCTTAACCATTAATCACATGTTTTATGCACGTGCCACAGATAATTGAAGCCAAAGAGAAATTTGAGCAATTGAAGCAACAAGGACTCATCGACCAATGGGAGTTGCCGTACGAGAATTTGCTGACTCGTCGCAGTGCAGCAATTTTTTTCTTTACGCCCAACGATGAACGTAAACTCTCAAAAATATCAGAGGCACTTTCTGCCTTTGAAAATTTTAGTTTTCGGGAGAATACTGAATTGCGTCTTTCGAAATTGAAATATCGTGTCACCTTCAGTAAGGAAGAAAAGGAGAAAAACGAAAGCATAAACTCGGCAGCGATTCAGTGATCTCACTTGGGAGATGAAAGGCGTATGTACTTTATAGGCGATGGCGCTGTTGGATGTTAGTCTTTGGGACTCAACCAGTAAATAGTAGAAGTTGGCTCGCGAGGTGATGCGCAGGAAATACATGATAGGGTAAAACTTGAAAAGGGAAAACATATTCATGTGGGCCAAAAAGCCTGAGCGTGGTACCGGTGGTGTGACTTTTGTCGGACCGGACGGCGATTATGTATTGCCCTACTCGGAGCTCTTTGTTCTGGCCCGGCAGCGTGCAAAGGCTCTGCATGCGGAAGGGTTCAAGCCCGGAGATTTTGCTGTACTGCTCTTAACCAAGGCGAAGGAGTTTCTTATTCAATTTCACGCGTGCCTCATTGCCGGAGTAATACCCGTGCCATTATCGGCAGATGAAAGTGAAGTCGCCATAGAACGAGTCCGAAATGTGTACCGCCAATTGAATGGCCCTCGGATCATAAGTGATATCGATGATCTGAACCTTGATACGGCGATAGGGACTGAACCAGTGCCAATGGAAAGCGGCGGCAGCAAAATCCTTTCGAAAGCCCTGAAAAGTAAGGTTGCGTTTATTCAGTTTTCTTCGGGTTCGACAGGTGCTCCAAAAGGAGTAACGATCACCCGTGATAACCTTGTGGCGAATATTAAGGCCATTATTTCAAAGGCACGGGTTGATGGATCGGACACAACGGTAAATTGGATGCCTCTTACCCACGATATGGGTTTAGTAGGATTTCATTTGGTCCCATTGTTTGCAGGTTGTAATCAAATTATTATCGAAACATCGTTGTTCGTGCGGAGGCCCGAGATTTGGTTGAACAAAGCAGATCAATACGGGGGTACGATTTTATCATCGCCGAACTTCGGTTTTAAGCATGTTCTGGAGAACGTAAAGATCGATGAGGAGCGCATGTGTGACCTTTCTTCTGTTCGTCTCGTTCTAAATGGCGCTGAGCCGGTATCCTACCAATTGTGTAAGAGATTTAACGCCGCGTTGAGTAGATGGAGACTAAGAGATGACGTGATCATGCCGGTTTATGGAATGGCAGAGGCGACGTTAGCAGTCACTTTCCCGGAAATCAGTGACCCATTGCGTGTGTTCTATTTGGATCGTCGAGCAGTTAGTCTGGGTAACAAAGTGTTGAAGAGTAATAAGTTGGATGCCATGCCGTGTGTGGAGGTTGGTTCTGCGGTCGACCATTGTGCTGTTTCGATCCGAAAAGGTGGATTGAAAGTCCAGGATTTTGTGATTGGAGAAATACACATTAAAGGTTCGAATGTCACTCCTGGATACGTTTCACATGGTGATGTGAGATTTCCCGGAAGGAACGGGTGGTTAAATACCGGTGATATCGGGTTTATGAACGGGGCAAAGTTGGTAGTTGTAGGACGTTCCAAAGAAATCATTTTTGTCAATGGTCAAAATCTTTTTCCGAATGATATTGAAGAATCGCTGGTTCAGAGTCTTAACATGGAAGCCGGAAGAATAGCCGTGGTTGGGCATTTCGACAGAGCAAATGAATCGGAGACGACACTCGTGTTTGTCGTGAGCAGAAGTCGGCTCGATAAATTTATGGATCAGCACGATAGAATCCGAACCTACCTGATCAAGACGTTTGGAATCACATCCCTTATTATAATACCTGTTCGTTCAATTTTTAAGACAACCAGTGGAAAGATTCGACGGCTTACGCATCTTGAATTTTATCTGAAGGGTGCATATAGGGATGTCCTTGAACGATTGACGAGGACGAGAGCACAACTGAGAGTCTCGACGCATGTGGCAGCCCGCGATGAGAGCGAGAGTCGTTTGGTTCGGATCTGGGAAGAGGTTCTGGGAAGGAAGGATGTAGGGATTGGGGATAATTTTTTTGAGTTGGGGGGTCACAGTTTGAAGGTTACGCGACTTTCGAGTAGGGTGAGTAAGGAGTTCAACGTGAAGATAGAGTTGCGGGAATTGTTTTCGAGGCCCGTACTTGAGGATCAGGCGAAGCTGATCAGGAATGCAGCGCGGGAGTCATTTGTGAAGATTCCAGTAAGGGAGTTGTCATCGGATTACAGTTTGTCGTCGTCCCAGCGCCGGCTGTGGGTTTTGAGTCAGTTGGAGGGTGGGAATGCGGCATACAATATGGCTGGTGTATATGAGTTGGAAGGGGATTTGTCTGTTGAGGCCCTGGAGTATGCCTTCGTGAGATTAATCGAGAGGCATGAGATTTTGCGGACGGTATTTATAGAGAATAGCGAAGGAGATGTTCGTCAGAAGGTATTGGATGCTGGAGAGGTGTCATTTAAGGTAAGAGCGTTGGACTATCGAGGAGATGAATCTGGTGAAGAGAAAATAAAAGAATTGATCAGCAGGGATTGTGGGGAAGCTTTCGATCTGAGGTCAGGACCTCTCCTGCGGGCGAGCGTATACCGGAAGTCTTCTGATGGATGGGTTTTCAGTTATGTGATGCATCACATCATCAGTGATGGTTGGTCGATGGGCATATTGATCAGGGAGGTGATGGATTTTTACAATGGAAGAGTAAAGGGGGAAGAGGTAGAGATGGAGCCGTTGCGAATACAGTACAAGGACTATGCGGGATGGCAGCAGGGGGAACTGCAGGGAGGTGGTCTAGAAGAACACAAGAGATATTGGCTGGAAGTATTTTCGGGAGAGATACCGGTGCTGGACTTGCCGTTGGATAAAGATCGACCGGTTATACGTACCTACCGGGGAGGCGTGGTAAGGAGTCAGATAGATGGGGAGACGACGAGGAGACTGCGGGGAATCCTTCGGGAAGAGGGGAGTACATTATTCATGGGATTACTGGCGGGAGTGAATGTCTTACTTTATAAGTACACTGGACAGGAAGACCTGATAATAGGTAGTCCGATTGCAGGTCGTGGGCATCTGGATCTTGAGGGTCAGCTAGGATTTTACATTAACATGCTTCCGTTGCGGACAAGTATAAGAGGAACGGACAACTTCCGGGAGATATTGGAAAGGATCAGGGAGGTAACACTGGGTGCGTATGTTCACCAGGATTATCCATTCGATGAATTGGTGGATGCCTTGCACTTAAGTCATGATATGAGCCGGAGTGCCTTGTTCGATGTGATGGTTTCTGTGGAGGACAGTGAGGTTAATGATTTAAAGAGATTGGCCTCCTTCGGGGAGCTGAACGTTCAGGTATATCCGCAGATGGAGGAGATGTTCAGCAAATTTGATTTGCATTTTGATTTTCTGGAAAAGGAGGGAGGGATACAAATAAGTCTGAGGTACAACAGTGATCTGTTTGAGAAGAGTACGGTTGAACGTTTGGGTGGACATTTAATACAACTATTGGAAAGGGTTGTCTCCCGGCCAGGCGATCCGGTAGGTTCTTTGGATTATTTGAGTTCCGAGGAGAAGCATCAGATACTGGAGGAATTTAATAATCCGGTTGTTTTTGAAAACAGTAACAAGACGTTGACTGAGTTGTTTGAAGAGCAGGTTCAGAAGAACAGATCTGGACTTGCGGTGGTTTATGAAGATAGGCAGTTGACCTATCTGGAGTTAAATGAGGAGGTCAACAGGCTGGCAAATTACCTGAAGGACCGGCACGGTGTTGAGGCGGGTGATTTGATAGGGTTAAAGTTGGAACGTAGTGAGTGGATGCCGGTGGCAATTTTAAGCGTATTGAAAACGGGAAGCGCATATGTACCAATAGACCCGGATTATCCTCCGGAGAGGATCGAGTACATCAGGGGCGACAGTGCGTGCAGGATGGTGTTGGATGAAGAGGTATTAAAGGAATACAGGGAGGTCAGAGACAATTATCCGAACGAGAATTTAAACACACAATGTAAGCCCACAGACCTGGCATACGTGATCTACACCTCTGGTTCGACAGGTGTCCCCAAAGGTGTTATGATCGAACATCGGAGCATCGTCAACTATGCTTTGTGGTTTATCAATGAATTCAGGATAATGGAAAGTCACCAGAGTACGCTGATGCTTTCTGAAATTACATTCGATCTCGTGCTAACAAGTTTTTATGGCGCATTGCTGTCAGGAAAAGCCTTGCATGTCGTCGACCGGTGGATGACATTGAATGGTGCCGAAATGGTCCACTATGTTAGGGATCATGGAATAAGTTTCTTGAAGATAACTCCGCAAATTTTGAAAATACTCTTGGCGGAAGATCAAAGCGTAGATGTATTGGCCGAGTCAGATTTAAAGCTAATTCTCATCGGCGGAGAGGCTATCGATAGAACTGACGTCGCTAAGGTTATGCAAAAATGTCCGCAGGTGGTGATCGTCAATCATTATGGGCCAACTGAGACTACTGTAGGAGCAATTCGGAAAAAGATTATTCATGCACATAAAGGCATCACCATTGGCTCACCGATACGTAATAATCAAGTTTTTATCGTCAACGGGAACATCCAGGCTCAACCGATCGGTGTTGTGGGGGAAATATGTATTGGTGGTGCGGGCCTGGCCCGGGGATATCTCAATGGTCCCGAATTAACATTCGCAAAATTTGTTTTAAATCCCTTTCACGGTGAAAAGGCTCTGATGTATCGCACGGGAGATTTGGGTAGGTGGCTACCTTCTGGAGAAATCGAATTTCTTGGCCGAAAAGATAATCAGGTGAAGGTACGGGGTTATAGAATCGAACTGGGTGAAATTGAAAGCGCTCTCGGCGCACATGCCGCAATCGGTTCTTCAGTTGTCCAGTTGAGACCGATGGCGGGTGGAGATAAGGAAATCGTCGCCTACTATGTGCCGAAATACCCTGTTGATATTTCAGAGATTCGAGAATATCTCGGCAGCAGGCTGCCTTCTTACATGCATCCCACCCATTACTTGGAATTGTCAGCAATGCCGATTACGCCAAACGGGAAAATTGACCGGAAGAAACTCGATACCCTCGTTTTGAGACCCCTTCCTGATAACAAACGCATGGGACCCCGCGATGAGAGCGAGAGTCGTTTGGTTCGGATCTGGGAAGAGGTTCTGGGAAGGAAGGATGTAGGGATTGGGGATAATTTTTTTGAGTTGGGGGGTCACAGTTTGAAGGTTACGCGACTTTCGAGTAGGGTGAGTAAGGAGTTCAACGTGAAGATAGAGTTGCGGGAATTGTTTTCGAGGCCCGTACTTGAGGATCAGGCGAAGCTGATCAGGAATGCAGCGCGGGAGTCATTTGTGAAGATTCCAGTAAGGGAGTTGTCATCGGATTACAGTTTGTCGTCGTCCCAGCGCCGGCTGTGGGTTTTGAGTCAGTTGGAGGGTGGGAATGCGGCATACAATATGGCTGGTGTATATGAGTTGGAAGGGGATTTGTCTGTTGAGGCCCTGGAGTATGCCTTCGTGAGATTAATCGAGAGGCATGAGATTTTGCGGACGGTATTTATAGAGAATAGCGAAGGAGATGTTCGTCAGAAGGTATTGGATGCTGGAGAGGTGTCATTTAAGGTAAGAGCGTTGGACTATCGAGGAGATGAATCTGGTGAAGAGAAAATAAAAGAATTGATCAGCAGGGATTGTGGGGAAGCTTTCGATCTGAGGTCAGGACCTCTCCTGCGGGCGAGCGTATACCGGAAGTCTTCTGATGGATGGGTTTTCAGTTATGTGATGCATCACATCATCAGTGATGGTTGGTCGATGGGCATATTGATCAGGGAGGTGATGGATTTTTACAATGGAAGAGTAAAGGGGGAAGAGGTAGAGATGGAGCCGTTGCGAATACAGTACAAGGACTATGCGGGATGGCAGCAGGGGGAACTGCAGGGAGGTGGTCTAGAAGAACACAAGAGATATTGGCTGGAAGTATTTTCGGGAGAGATACCGGTGCTGGACTTGCCGTTGGATAAAGATCGACCGGTTATACGTACCTACCGGGGAGGCGTGGTAAGGAGTCAGATAGATGGGGAGACGACGAGGAGACTGCGGGGAATCCTTCGGGAAGAGGGGAGTACATTATTCATGGGATTACTGGCGGGAGTGAATGTCTTACTTTATAAGTACACTGGACAGGAAGATATCGTGTTGGGCACAACAATCGCGGGGAGAAAACATCATGACCTGGATGATCAGTTAGGTTTTTATGTCAACATGCTTGCCTTGCGTAGCGAACTAAATGAAGGGGACACTTACCGCAAGGTGCTTCGCAAAACTATCGAAATCACTCTAACTGCGTATGACCACCAGGCATATCCATTCGATGAGCTTGTGGGTGAACTGAAACTGAATAGAGATGTGCGCCGTCATCCCCTATTCGATATTGTTGTCGAACTTCAGCATGGACGCCAGGACTATCACGAATTGAATGGCTTAACTCTTACTCCATCGATACGAAGTGAAATTAAGAGCAGGTTCGATCTCCGTTTCGAATTTATTGAACTGGATGACAGTGTTGAGATCATGGTTGAATATAGCCGCGACATATTCAACCATGATACAGTAGAGACGATGACGACCCGACTTAAGAATCTCTTTGTCAGCATAGCTCGAAGTGCTGATGAGCCGATCGATCACCTCACATACGTCTCAGAGCGGGAAGAGCATAGGATATTAACAGAGTTCAGTCGACAGACTGCACGAGCTTTTCCATATCGCCCGGTGGTATCATTGTTTGAGTCGTGTGTAAAACAATGGCCGAACGCCGTTGCTGTGGAAATTGGTCAGGAAAAAATCACCTATAGCGAGTTAAATGAACGATCAACTTTTGTTGCGCGTGCACTCACGGAAAAATACGGGGTAAGAAGGGGCGATTTGATAGGGATCATGCTGGAACGATCGGATAGCATGATAGTTGCCTTAATGGCGGTCATGAAAACGGGGGCGGCATATGTTCCCGTCGAACCGGATCATCCACGTGAGCGCAAAGAGTATGTCATGCGCGACACCGGCATGGAAGTTCTAATTACTGATTCACAATCCATCTTTGAACTCCAGTACTTCAACGGCCGGATATTTGCCATAGATGCACCTTCAACTTCCGACCAGGATTCCTCCCCAACGCGATTTGCAGAGGACGACCCGCGATTTGATGAAACCACGTATGTCATATACACATCAGGCTCGACCGGGACACCGAAGGGATGTGCGATCACGCACGGAAATCTTTCCAATTATATTCAATGGGCGAATGATTATTACTTCTCAGGGTTACAGAAAATCAATTTTCCTCTCTTCACATCTTTGTCATTCGACTTGACGGTAACCAGCATTTTTTGTCCGCTGACGACCGGTGGGAAAGTCATCGCATTTGGGCACCACGACGGACTACCCGACATACTCTCAAAAAGTTTGACCGGCTTTGCTGGGATCAATTGCATAAAAATGACTCCCGCGCATGTGAGAATGTTGGGTGATAGTCTAATTACCTCGTCGTCAATGCAAATAGTTGTGCTTGGAGGAGAGGCTGTCATGCAAAGAGACTACGACATTTTGAAAAAAATTGGCGGGTCAATCCGCATTTACAACGAATACGGACCTACGGAAGCTACTGTAGGGTGCATCGTCAAATCGCTTGACGGAATCAGCCGAATCGAAATTGGCAGGCCAATCCTTGGCACCAGTATTAGAATTCTTGGTAAAAGCGCTTCTCTCTGTGGTATCGGTGTAGCAGGTGAAATCTGTATCGCCGGTGCGGGAGTTTTCAGCGGCTATTTGAATAATCCGGAATTGACGGCCGATAAGCTTATTCCCGATCCGTTCGAAAATGGCGTTTTACTGTACCGAACGGGCGATCTGGGTACTTGGCGTGAGAACGGTAGCATAGAATGCTTAGGGCGTATGGACCGCCAGGTAAAGATTAGAGGATATCGCGTTGAACTTGAAGAAGTTGAACGGATTTTAAGTCATTATAACGGCATTAAGGAGGTGGTTGTCCTTGCACGCCGGCGCGATGATGTTGCAGAACTGATTGCATATCTGAGTACCGCTGATGAAATAAGTGTGAAAGACATAAGGTCGTATGCGAATAAGCATTTGCCTTCTTACATGGTTCCGGAATTTTACGTCGCCATTCAACGCATGCCGCTAACCCCCAATGGGAAAGTCGATCATAAGGCGCTTCTAAAGCTGGAAGTGAGTGCCTTGAAGAGCGGCACTAGACACGTCCCTGCGAGAAGCGAAGAAGAACATCATTTATGCGAAGTTTTTCAAAGCGTTCTGAGGGCAAACGAGGTCGGGATCGGTGACGACTTTTTTGTTTTGGGCGGGGACTCGATTAAAGCCATTCAGGTTGTTTCCAGAATGAAAGAGCGAGGCTATGGGCTAAGTATTCAAGATGTCCTGCAGTTCCCGATCTTGGAAGACTTGGCCAAAAGACTGAAGACGGCGATGCGGACATTGGCAAAACAGGAGGTGGTTGGCCAAGTTCTGCTTGGTCCGGTTCAAAATTGGTTTCTGCATGCAGCAGGCAATCACAAATACCATTTCAATCAATCGGTCTTATTGCAATGTGACACCACGATTTCGCTTGAGGCGCTGAAGAAAAGCTTGGAGAAATTGACTGAACATCATGATGCTCTCCGTATAGTCTATCGGTTGGTAAATGGTATATGGACGCAGGAAAATTTACCCGTATTTCGTGCCCTCTGCAGCGTGGAGGAGAAAGGGATATTATCAGAGGAAGAGTATCGGGAAGCATGCGACGAAGTTCAAAGTAGTATCAACCTGGAGAACGGTCCGTTGCTCAAGATTTGTTTGTTCAGACAAAAGCAAGGCGACCGAATCCTTATTGTTGCTCATCACCTAATCATTGATGGTGTCTCGTGGCGCATCTTGTTAGGCGACTTGGCTCGGGTATACGTCCATATCGAATCCAATAAAAAAGAAACGTTATTGCTTGACAAAACGGATTCATTTAAAGACTGGCAAGAACACCTGTCAGTTTATGCCGGTAGCAAGCAGCTTCAGAATGAATCGCACTATTGGAATGAAGTCGACAGGAGCGTTGGTCAAGCAAAGTTGAATGGTGTGACATTGGAGGTGAATTCAGCATCGGCTTCCGACCGTCGTGCAAGATCAGTTTCTCTTGATATCGTGGATACTGAGAATCTTTTGACACGGTGTTACCGCGGCTATCGCACTGACGTGCGGGATATATTAGTCACCGGGTTAAGCCTTGGGATTTGGCAGACATTCGGCGGGGAAGCGTATTCCATAATGATGGAAGGACATGGCCGCGAACACGTCGGTACTGATATAGACGTAAGCCGAACAATAGGCTGGTTCACTAGTTTTTATCCTGTTGTTATTGAGCGGAAACGAGACTTGTCCGCCCAAATTGTTGAGGTAAAAGAAACCCTACATCGCGTTCCGAACAAAGGGGTTGGATATGGGATTTTGAGATATATCGTAGGTCAGGATTATCGAAATGAACCATTAATTAGTTTCAATTACTTAGGAGACTTTGGTCATGTCGGCGATGACTTTGCGCAACATTCTTCCTGGAGACTTAGCGAAGCGTATCGAGGAAAAGAATGGAGTGATGACAGTCCGGTCTTGTGTCCTTTGAATTTGTCAGCAATAATTGTCAAGGGGACCCTACGAATGACTCTCGATTATGATTCAAAGCTGTTCAGTCCACAAAACTGCAAGCAATTGATCTCAGGCCTCCAGCTTGGGCTGAGCGAGGTCATTCAATTTCTTTGCTCCATTGAAAAAGAATATTTGACCCCGATTGACTTGAGCTATAAAGGCTTAACGTCAGATGAGATTTTGAAAATCAACGATGAGGGAGGATTGGAAGACGTCTGTGCGATGAGTCCGCTACAACAGGGATTGTATTACCACTGGCTTAGCTCGCCTACATCAGGTTCATACTTCGAACAGATGAGTTACCGCTTGAAGGGAGCTGTCGACGTATTCCTCGTCGAACAAAGCTATCGTAAGTTGGTCTCGCGACATGCCGTGCTCAGAACCTATTTTACTCATGCCTATGGAGAAAGACCATTGCAAATCATCAAGCGCCATGTTCCCGCCGATTTTGTGTTTATCAGTGTTTCGGACTTTTCCGATGTGGAGGACCGGAGGTCACGCGACCGGAGTCGTGGCTTCGATTTGCAAAGTGGGGCACAGATGCGGCTGACGGTTCTTGGGTCCGCGGATGAATTTGAATTCATCTGGAGCCATCATCATATATTGATGGACGGGTGGTGCTCCACCATTTTGATAAAAGAGTTCTTCGAAATATACAATGCGTCGCTACATGGTCTCGAGGCGAAGTTAAAACCCATTGCACGCTACTCCGACTATATTGCGTGGCTGGAACAACTCGATAAAGTTGCGTCGCTGAAATACTGGAAGCAATACCTGGCCGGATTCGAAGTACCAACGGGGTTGCCAAAACGCGCAACGACGTCGAAACCAATTGAGGCTGACGAGGCAGAGCATAAAATTGAAATTGCTGGCCCTTTGCGTGAAAGCATCAAAAACACATGCAATAGCATTGGAATCACTGAAAGTAGTTTCATTCAAGGCGTGTGGGGTATACTTCTGAGCCGCTATAACCGGACACAGGACATAGTTTTCGGGACAGTTGTTTCAGGGCGACCACCGGAGATTCCCGGGATAGAACAGATGATCGGCATGTTTATCAATACAATTCCAGTTCGTATTCGCGTTGATGAAGCAAGATCGGTTGAGCAATATTTGCAGAACGTCCAGACTACCGCGCTTTTGAGCGCGACTCACGCTTACGTTCAGCTCGCCGAAGTTCAAGCAGAAAGCGTTCTGGGTCGGAACCTGCTGGATCACATCCTTGTGTTTGAGAACTTTCCTGTTCACGAGATGCTTGATCAGGTTGCGGCTTCTGCCGACAGGTTCTCCATTATTTCATCGCGATTTCATTCTAAAACAAATTTTTCACTTAATATCCTCGTTGCGCTACGCGAGAAAATAATAATTGAATTTAAATATGACCCGCAAGTTTATAATCCGCTTGAAGTTGAATCATTTGCTACTCACTTACTGCGCTTGCTTGAGGACATGATAAATAACCCATCGGGGAAGCTACTGGATTTGACCATGATAGATGATGAAGAGAGTCATTTATTGGTGAAAGAATTCAATGGCGATCAGGTATCGCACCCCAAACGTAATACAATAAACGACACCGTTGAAGAATGGGTACGACTCACGCCAGAAGCAACCGCTGTCGTGCATAATGAATCACGGCTGAGTTACCGCGACCTCGACAAACGTTCAAATCTTATTGCGTACTCTTTGTGGGACAAACAAGGAGTTCGAAAGGGGGATTTGGTCGGGATAATGATGGAACGGTCCGAAGAAATGGTCGTATCGATGCTGGGGATACTGAAAGCGGGTGCCGCATTTGTCCCGATAGATCCAACTTATCCCAAGGCACGAAAGGAATTTATTTTTGCTGACACCGATATTAAAGTGTTGATAACGGAGTCTCAGTACATATTTGACCTGGACTACTTTTCGGGGAAAATTGTCGCGGCAGACTTACAATTTCAGGAGGGTGACGCATATTCCGTTATGACACAGAGCCAAACAGTTGATCCGTCTGACTTGGCTTATATCATATATACTTCCGGATCTTCCGGCCAGCCTAAAGGCGTGATGATTGAACACCGTGGGCTGCTCAATACAATAAACTTTCAACGGAGGACTTTCCGAGTGAAGCCGGGCGATCATGGATTGCAGTTTGCCTCAATATCCTTTGACGCATCGGTTTGGGAAATTTTTATGTGCATTGCGGCAGGTGCAACCCTGTACCTCGCGGGCGAAGAAGTAAAAAGGTCCCCTCGTTTACTCGAAAAATATATCGAAAACAACGGCATATCGATCGCCACCCTTCCGCCTGTTTACGCGAAATGGATCGAGTTTGCCAATACCCCGTCTCTGAAAACACTCATCACGGCAGGTGAATCGGCCATAGCAGAAACAGCACGTGCATTTTCCGATTGGGGGAATTTCTACAATGCTTATGGCCCGACGGAATCGAGCGTATGTGCTACCATATTGGCCGTAGGGCCAAAGGACCTTTTAAACGAATCAAATATTGCGATTGGAAGACCGATCGATAACACGGAAATCTACATCCTTGACAGGGAGTTACGACTGCTTCCAGTCGGAGTGTCCGGAGAAATTTACATCGGAGGTGCCGGGTTGATGCGTGGATACTTGAACAACCCCGAAATGACCCATTCTAGATTGAAAGCCAATCCATTCAAGCCGGGGGAATTTCTTTATGCTAGTGGTGACCTTGGAAAATGGCGCGCAGACGGCACCATTCTATACGACGGGCGGGAAGACAGTCAGGTTAAGATAAGGGGGTATCGCGTTGAGTTGGGTGAGATCGAACGAGTACTTCTAAGAAATAAAAGTGTGACGGCTGCTGCCGTGGTGTTGATAGGTGACAGTGATGATAGAAAGCTGGTTGCATTCGTTGTAAGCGCATCTTCAGCATCTGCCGAGATCAAACTGTTTCTAAAGAGTCAGTTACCCGATTACTTAATTCCCTCGGAGTTCATTCTCCTCAACTCGCTTCCCCTGACCTTGAGTGGCAAAGTTGACAGGCCTAAGCTACTCACAATGGCAAACGTTGAAACTCTTAAAGAAGATCTGATTGCTCCCAAGACCGATACCGAATGCAAACTTGTTGCCATTTGGGAAAAGATATTCGAGAAGACCGGCATTGGCATCGAAAGCAGCTTTTTCGATTTGGGTGGCCACAGTCTAAAAGTCATGACTCTTTTGCTGAAGGTGCGACAAGAATTTGCTGTGGACATCCGCGTCGAAGATGTTTTCGAAAATGTGTCGATCGAATTGTTGGCAAAGGAAATAGATAGGAAAAAGTGGGCGGCCGAAGTCAAAAATGTAGATATCGACCATACGAGCATTACGTTGTAGTTTTTTGACAAAGAACTTAGTTGGAGAGATCGAGAACTCTAACGCATTACTATACTTTTCTATGGAAACAAAAGTACTTATCGATAAGCTTATTGGGTTGGGCGTTGGGCTCCGCCTCGAGAGAGACAAAATATACGTCGATGGTCCCAGACAACGTCTTACACCTAGCCTGTTGGAGGAGATACGGAAGCATAAGACTGAATTAATTGCATATCTATCCAGTTCCAAGAGTCATTTGACGTTGCGAATTCCTGCTTGCGAAAAGAGATCCGATTATTTGTTGTCGTCTTCTCAGCGGAGACTATGGTTCTTGGGGCAATTGGAAGGGGGAAGCGCAGGATATAATATTGCCGGTGTCTACGCATTGGAGGGAGATTTGTCAATCCCGTCGTTGGAATATGCGTTCAATCGGTTAGTTAGCCGACACGAGGTGCTGCGCACTTCCTTTTTTGAGGACCGTCAAGGAATAGTGCGTCAGAAAGTAATAGATGCGGAAAGTGTCGCCTTCAGAATTGAGCAACGCGACCTTCGCGACGATCCCCAGAAGGACAATACGCTAAGAAGTCTCATTAACAGCAATTCTTCAACCGCCTTTGATCTAACGTCAGCTCCTTTGTTGAGAACAAGCTTGTATCGCATAGATTCACGACGATGGGTGCTGAATTACGTATTGCATCATATCATAAGTGACGGGTGGTCGATGGGGATTATCATTACTGAACTAATGAACTTATATAATGCGCATGTAAATGGCATAGAATACGAACTTAAGCCGCTGCGGATTCAGTATAAGGATTTTGCGAATTGGCAATATAGCGCATCGAAGGATGGATTTTTTGACGTGGATAGAAAATACTGGCTTCACGTTTTCGAGGGTGAGATACCTGTGCTTGATCTTCCGACTGATAATGAGAGGCCACCATTGCGTACCTATGCCGGCGGCATTGTAAAAGGGCAGATCGATCAGAATACGTTTAGGAAAATTACTTCACTATGGCGTGCGGAGGGATGTACACCGTTCATGGGGCTCTTGAGTATCCTGAATATATTGTTTTACAAGTATACGAGTCAAACTGATCTTGTGCTTGGTACTACGATCGCGGGGCGTGAGCACATGGAACTGGAGGATCAGATCGGGTTTTATGTCAACACGTTGGCATTGAGGACGACATTCGACAGTCGGGACTCCTACCGGAATTTTTTGCAGAGGATAAAAAGGGTTGCGTTGGAAGCATATGAACATCAATCCTATCCTTTCGACGAGCTGGTGAACGACTTGAGATTGGTGAGGAGCTCTGGCAGGAACCCATTGTTTGATGTTTTAATTGAACTCCAAAACGATACGAGGATCACTGCGGGATTGAACGGTGTCACTTTTGAGGCGATGCGGTCTGAAGGGGTCACGTCGAGATTCGATCTGAGGTTCTTATTTATCGAAAAAGGTAATGTAATGGATCTGGAAATCGAGTATAACGCTGATATTTTTTCCCGGCATACAATTGAAAGAATGGAACGACATTTCTCGGTGCTTTTAGGAGAGGCTAATGAGGATCCGGAATTGCCCATCGAGAATCTTGAATATTTGGAAACAAAGGAACGTGAACTGTTGATTTCAGGATTTGCAAGAGACATCAAGACAGGGCCTTCATATATCAGTGTTGTTTCGTTGTTTAGATCGCAGGTAAGAAGGTCGCCGGATGCGCCCGCGATTGTGTTCAATAATAAAATCAGTTCTTACTCAGAAGCAAACGAGGCATCGGACAAGCTTGCCTCATATATGAAGGTTACCAGCTCAGTTAAGCAGGGTGATCTGATCGGAATTATGGTCGGGCGATCCGACGAAATGATTTTTGCCTTGCTTGCAATTCTCAAACTTGGCGCTGCTTATGTTCCGATTGATGTTGATTATCCCAAGCAACGAAAAGAACAGATCATCAAAGACGCTGGGATAAAGTTGCTGGTGACGGATTCGGATCACTTATTTCAATTGGACTACTTTGACGGAAAGGTCTTGGCATTGGATGTGCAGATGGGGGAGATTATGGGAAGTAGGGAGAATATTGTAGTCCAGGATGATGTTCAAGCCAGCGATCTCAGTTATGTCATTTATACATCCGGTTCAACTGGCCTGCCAAAGGGATGCGCGGTTACTTGTGGCAACCTTTCAAGTTATTTGCAATGGGCTAACGGTTATTATTTTACTGGGTTTGAGCGCGTAAATTTTGGTTTATACACTTCGCTGTCTTTTGATTTGACGGTGACTAGTATTTTTTGTCCCTTGACTACGGGAGGAAAGGTTGTTGTGTACGGTCAAAATGAAGGGATGGGGGTAATCCTTTCTGATATTTTTAGCGGTGGTAATGATATTAATTCGATAAAGATAACGCCCTCGCATCTTGAGGTTGTGAAGAGGTTGGGTCTGCAGTTTTCGAAAACCAATGTTGCTATTGTTGGGGGAGAGCAAATGACTGAAGACCATGTCGCGATTTTAAAGGCTTTGAATAGATCGATCAGAGTTTTTAATGAATATGGTCCCACTGAGACGACTGTTGGATGTATTGTTTGCGAATTGAACGAGGGGTGTGAGATTGAAATTGGGAAACCGATTTCCGGCGCATGTGCGGATATCCTAAGAGGGGATTCAATGTGTGGTATTGGTGTATTGGGAGAGATCTGTATAGGGGGTAAGGGTTTGTCGCGTGGTTATCTGAACAATCCGGAGCTGACGTGGGAGAAGTTTGTCGAGAACCCTTTGAGGAAAG
>JBGALO010000002.1:0-546347 GCA_044223825.1 Cyclobacteriaceae bacterium
GCGGAGAGACAGGGATTCGAACCCTGGATCCGCTTGCGCGGATAACGGTTTTCGAGACCGCCCCGATCGGCCACTCTGGCATCTCTCCGGAGCTCTAAAGAAAATAAAAAATATGATCTGCTGTTACTCGAATCGCAACGATTCGATTGGATCAAGACTCGCAGCCTTGTTGGCGGGATAGTAACCGGATAGTAAACCTACGCCTACACACACCAGCAACCCAACGAACATCCACAACCACGGTATTACAAATGCCATACTCATCACTTTGGCAAGCGCATTTCCGGCAATAACGCCCAGGATAATTCCTACAATACCTCCCAACAGGCAAACGACAATTGCCTCGATGATGAATTGCTGACGGATCTTCGTCGGCGTCGCACCCAGCGCTTTTCTTACACCCACTTCCCTTGTGCGCTCTGTCACCGATACGAGCATGATGTTCATCAACGCAATCGATGAACCAAGCAACGTTACAAATCCTATACCCAATCCAACCCATGTGATGATGCTCATCAGGTTATTGAGATCGGATAATGTGTCGCTCTTGTCAAGCTCAAATGAATTCGGATTCCCGATCTGATCACGGCGAATGGACCGCATCAATCCTGTCGCCTCTCCCATCGCCATTTCCATTTTGGTCGGATCGGCAATTGCGACCGCAAGCTCATAGTTCAACCCACGACCCGATGCCATTTGATTTGCGACAAGCACCGGCACAAATACCGCATTGTCATAATTATCTTCAGCCAGCTGCCCTTTTTCTTTAAGAACGCCTATCACCCGGAATTGCGTCCCTTTGAATGAAACTTCTGTGCCGATGGGATCTTCATTGTCTTCATAAATGGCGCGCGCCACTTTCTTTCCCAGCACACACGCTTTTGTCCCATACTGAATTTCTATTGGTGAGAAGTTACGTCCGGCATCAAAGTTCAGGCCTTTGACTGACATGTACTCGTCATTAACACCCACAACCGAAATGTTTGGATTCGTCTTTTTCGAACTGTGCTTGACTTCTGCAATACCGGTCAGATCGGCTGAAAGACTGATGTTTGATGGAAACTTAAATTGGTCGATGAAACGTTGCACCTCATTCAGTTGCAACGGCTTATATACTTTCTGTTTGATCCCCTGCTGGCTCGCGCCGCGATTTCGTTTCGACCAGATGTCAAACGTATTCGCACCAAGGGACGACAAACTTTCATTGAGTGTATATCCGATTCCATCAACTGCTGTTAGAGACCCCACCAGCGCCGTGATTCCGAACGTTACAATCACAGCTGTCAGTATTGAGCGAAGGAGGTTCGCCTTAATAGATCGCAGTCCTTCATTGAAATTTTCTAGCATCCTGAATAAAAATCAGTTTTGGAACACAAAAATACCCTGTTTTGCGTTTTGTCATCGGATTTTTTTGCCTAATAATTTGTTCCTTTGACAACAGTTCCTCTAACGATGCGCCTTGTTTTTTTGTTTTACTTCATTTCTGTGCTGTCGGTCCGGGCCAACTCGATCCTTATTCCGATGGACAACAAGCAGAGTGACCACCTGAAGGCATATGGTATTGCCTATTGGGTTCTTAAAAAAGATACTGAAGTTGATTGGCTGCTGAACTATCGTGGCGGAAGTTTCATGTGTAAATACCACCCACAAATACAAAATGAGCTCGTAGTACGTGGTGTTACCTATGAGATTATTTCTGATGCGGAGGCCAACCAGATTCTGGGAGAAATCGCGAGTCCGGCGATGAACTACGATATCATGAAGTTGGAGAAGTATCCCAAGATCGCAGTGTATTCACCGAAGTCCAAGCAGCCATGGGATGATGCCGTGACACTTGTATTAAGCTACGCAGAGATTCCTTACGATGTCGTTTTCGATGACGAGGTGATGCGCGGGGATCTCACCAAGTATGACTGGCTTCACCTTCATCATGAAGATTTTACCGGTCAATACGGAAAATTTTATGGTTCTTTTGGAAACATGCCCTGGTATCTTGAACAACAAAAAGAAGCCGAGGACATGGCGCGCAAGCATGGCTTTCCCAAGGTGTCACAGCTGAAGCTTGCTGTCGCAAAACACATAAAAGAATTTGTTGCCAGTGGTGGGTTTCTTTTCGCCATGTGCTCGGCCACCGATTCATTCGACATAGCTCTCGCTGCGGAAGGGACAGACATCTGCGAGCGCATGTATGATGGTGACCCGGCGGATCCGCAAGCACAAGAGAAGCTTAACTTTGAAAGCACGCTCGCCTTCACCAATTTTCACATTGTCAGAGACCCTTATCAATACGAATTCTCTGACATCGATAACAACGCGGCCGAACGCGGCTTACGACAGGATAACGACTACTTTTCTGTTTTTGAATTCTCAGCTAAATGGGATCCTATCCCCACAATGCTAACCCAGAGTCACACGAAAGTGATCAAAGGATTTTACGGCCAAACTACCGGATTCAAGAAAAATCTTGTTAAACCCGATGTTGTTGTTATGGGCGAAAACAAGGAGATCAACGAAGCAAAATACCTTCACGGCGTATTCGGCAAAGGCTTTTGGACTTATTATGGTGGACATGATCCCGAAGATTATCAGCATACCGTTTACGAGGAGCCGACAGATCTGAACTTGCATCCGAACTCTCCCGGGTTTCGGCTTATTTTGAATAACGTGCTGTTTCCTGCTGCGAAAAAGAAGAAACAAAAGACATAGGATTTCAATGCATCCGGTCCCCGCGAGGATCAAGTTTCTTTATGATCTCAGACTCCCCCGCAAGTATTTCACGCCAACGACGGTCGACTAAATCAGGGTCCATGTAGCGCTTTGCAAGAAGCAGGAAGCTCTTGTAATGACCAGCCTCGGATACCATTAACTCATAGTAAAATTCCGAAAGCTGCTTATCCTTGATCTCTTTCGACAACAACCTGAATCGCTCACAGCTGCGAGCTTCAATGAGCGCGTTCATGAGAAGTTTTTCTGTAAGCTGTTGATCGCGGCTTCCACCCTTCTTCACTAGTTCACTAACCTGCAGAACGTACTCATCTTTTCTTTGCGGACCCAGGCTCCAGCCACGGCTCTTCAATTGCGCAAGCACTCGTTCAAAATGGGACCATTCCTCGGCAACGACCGGCGTGAGCGCCTCGACGAGCTCCACTTTTTCCGGATAGGAGACAATCAACGAAATGCAGGAGGATGCCGCCTTTTGTTCACAGTACGCATGGTCTATCAGTATCTCACGAAGGTTCGCCTCGGCGACATTGACCCATCGCGGATCAGTAGGTAATTCTAAACCAAGGACATGCTTTTCCATCAATCGAACAGAAGGAATTCAAATCCGAAATCAATAACATTCGATTGACCCGGATACCCTTGTCCCGGATACTTCGTACCCGGATATGCCGGAGTAATGATATATCCTGTTTTTGTAAATGCCTGGACAAGGTTATGGTACTTAAAAAAAAGTCTTGCGCGACGCATCTTCGCATTGACGAAAATGTCGACAAGAGGGTATGCGTCCTGGAGTTTTGCCCCATCGGCTTTCTGAACATAGAACTGCTGTACTGCCGGATCATACCCGAGCGGCGTATAAGTTGACTGGTAATGCACGTCGACGCCGGCATGCATCTGAAGGTGATTCTTAAAAAGCATATTTTCATACGCCAACTGAACATTCACAAACAAATCAGGGATCTGAAGAACGTTGTCATCATTCGATGGCTTGATTGTGTAAATAGCCTGCGGCCTGAGAAAGACATGGCTAACTAGCGGAACCGTCATTCTGATTTCTGGAGACAAATTCGATTGGAAGCCAGCGGATTGTGTCGGCAACACCCGTTGATTTTTGTTCGCCGGAATCGGATCAACTTCCTGAAAATAGACATAGTTGTGAAGCAGGTTGAATGTGCCACCACTCCAGAACTGAAAATTCCCCGCATTGAATTTCAAAAATGCCTGAGCCTGGGTCGCACTAACCGGTGAGAACGAGTTCACCCAATAGTCATGACTCCCGCGATATACCGACTGCATGAATCCAGGCTTCGACTGTGAGTTGACAAAATAACCCTCTAACCAGGGTGATTGGATGCGACCTTCGATGCGATAGTAGTTAGGCAGCAGATATTCAATTGAGCCCGACACCTTCGTCAAGGAATCAAATGCAAGAGACATTTGACCGCCGAAATATGTTTCCACGCCGGAGCCCTTGTTCAGGTAGGTGGCTGTGTATTCATAGGTCCTTATTTTCATGTGTCCAGCATAGAACAATTTACCTACGTTACCCTTTATACCGAACTCGTTCTGCACACTCGTCAATGTTGAGACATCGGTGTTATGCACAGAATCAACTTCGACGTAGTCAAATAATTTGTTCGAATCCTTCGTAGTATCCTGCCGGAACGTATTCGACTGCTTGGTAAAGTCCGCTATGTGATATATCTGAAATGCTTTGACAAGTTGATACTGCTGTAGCAAATGAATATTCCGCCGATAATCTTCTGTCTGCGCTGACACCATGGTGGGCGAGGCATTACCATCATATATAGTTGATTCAGGTGGGCTGATCAATCCACCATTTTCATTCACTCGATGGCGTATCCTTCTGAAATTAAACAAGAGGCCGTAGCGATCATTCTTCGATTTGAACGTCATAAAGAAATCATAGTAATGACTCACAGTTTGACGAATCCCCTTTTGATGTTGCGGTTGTTTATCAACGAGTATCGGGCGATAGTTGAACCCAATGTTCCACCTTGGATTTATATTTCTGCTGAATTCAATCCGGGTCATAGCCCTTCCAATCCCACCCCAAATGATTTTCATTTTGGTATAAGGAGATTTCGTATCAAAATAAACAGGCTCTTCTGTTGTCCAGTAAGGATCGTAGGCGGTAAATCCACTGTTCGCACCGATTGTGGTCGTAGGCGCGACGGGAAAAATCGGACTCAACGCCGTTCCCATGACACCGAGATCCTTGTAGAAATTGTTGAAACGTTGAACGTATGTCCACCGATGATAATTGGCAATTACCGTATCCAATGGCCTGTAGTTAGGACGATTTTCAAACAATTCTTGCTCTGTTGTCCATCGGGACGTTTGAGGCCCATAGACGTTGCGGGTAGTATCGTCGAGAATTGAGGAACCTGCCCGGCGGCCGGAGAAAGAATCCTGCTGCGCCTTCAGAAATGCTGGCGAAAAGGCCAAAATGGCCATAAAAAGCAGGAATTTACCAGAAAACACGCGTAAAGATAGGTCTCTCATCAGTTCTTCACATCGGCTTCAAGAGCCGCGCGTACCAGCTTATCAAATTTTAGTCCATCTTCGACAAAGACCTGCTGTATTGGGATATAAAACCAGGGACGACGCTCCAGATAGGGTTTGAACGCAGGCTCAACGATCTTCACCATGTCTTTTTCAGTAGTGATGATTGACACTGGTCCTGTAACGCTTTTGCAAAAGCTTTCCACGGCCTCCAGGTCACCTTGCGTGTATCGGTGATGATCTCCAAAATCAAAATGCTTCACGACGTTGTAGCGGCTATGACAAAACTGTTTAAGCGAATCTGCCTTCGCGATACCACTCACAAGAATAATATCCCTGGAAAGATCTGTCTGCTTTCCGATTGGACGGACATCACCGTATTGTATCGATGAGAAAAAAACAGGTTTACTCCCCGCGTAACGTTGAATTTCTCTTGTCACTAATTTTCGCTGATCATCAGGGATTCTCGTCTCGCATTTGGTGACAACCACGATATCGGATCTGCGCGCCCCGCGCCTTGCTTCGCGAAGCCTACCAAACGGAAGCACAAAGTCCTTATAGAAAGGGCGGCTGTACTCAGTCACCATTATTGACAGCTTCGGTTGCACGGACCGATGCTGAAGTGCATCGTCGAGAATGATCACATTTGTATCAGGGAATTCGTGGAGAATATTTGGAATCGCGAACACACGATCTTCACCAACCACCACATTGATTTCCTTGCCAAACTTTCGGTACAATTGCATCGGCTCATCGCCAATGTTACGCACCGAGTCAGATTCACTTGCCGTGCGATAACCTCGCGTTTCACGCTTATATCCCCGGCTTAAGGTCGCCACTTTGAAATCATCTTTCAGCAGCGAAATCAGGTATTCAACCATCGGCGTTTTCCCAGATCCTCCAACATTGAGATTGCCTATGGTAATAACAGGCGTATCAAAATGAAATGACGGCTTATGGCCGATGTCGTACAGGTAATTCCTGATCGTCGTGGCCAGGTTGTAAAGCGCGGCAAAGGGATAAAGGAGAAATCGCAATATTTTCATGTTCTGCGACCAGTAACCAACTCTATTGTTAAATGCATTTCAGACCGATCTCAAGTTAATTGAAAGTGAATAAATTTGATCAAAACAATCTCATGCAAGATTCAAAGATAAAAGATGTGGTGGGTTATTTGGAGTCATTTGCTCCCGGCGCCTTCCAGGAATCCTATGACAACGCCGGCCTATTAGTGGGTGATCAAAATAAAACCATAACGGGAATTCTCGTAACCCTGGATTGCACAGAAGCAGTTGTGCGCGAAGCAGTAGCCCTTGGGTGCAACCTGATAGTAGCACATCACCCCATCATCTTTAAAGGTCTAAAGAAAATAACGGGGCGCACCTACGTTGAGCGCGCGGTGGTTACGGCCATTCGAAATGACGTCGCGATTTTCGCCTCACATACAAATCTTGATAACGTTCGAACCGGAGTGAACAAGAAGATCGCAGAAAGGTTGAATTTGAAGCGAACCAAGATCTTGTCTCCAAGAAAAGACACATTGTCTAAGCTCGTGACTTTTGTTCCGGCTAAGAATATCGATGAGGTCATGCGTGCCCTCCACACGGCGGGAGCCGGTCAGATTGGTGATTATAAAAACTGCAGCTTTCAAACCGAAGGGACAGGAACATTTCTTCCCACTGGGCAGGCACAACCAACCGTCGGGGCTGTCGGAACGCAGGAGACCGTTAGTGAAATTCGTGCTGAAATTATCTTCCCAACTTTTCTTGAGCGACAAATCGTGCAGGCCCTGAAACAATCACATCCGTACGAAGAAGTCGCGTATTACATAAGCCGTCTTGACAACGAAAATCAGGAAGTCGGCGCGGGGCTTATTGGTGAATTAGAGACACCCGAGGAACCAATCAATTTCCTAAAGCGTTTAAAAAATCAGATGAATCTCCCGGTTGTAAGACACACCGCTCCCGCATCAAGCTTGATAAGGAAAGTCGCTGTATGCGGTGGTGCAGGAAGTTTTCTGCTAAACAACGCAATCTCGGCTGGCGCCGACGCCTACGTTTCCGCCGATTTTAAGTACCACGAATTCTTTGATGCCGAGGGCCGGATTATGATTGCCGACATCGGACACTACGAGAGTGAGCAGTTCACCAAGGAGCTTTTTAGCGAGATTTTGACCAAAAAATTCACTACTTTTGCGATCAATTTTTCAAAAACCGTCACGAATCCAATAAGTTACCTGTAAATAATGGAAAATCAGACAATTACGCAGAAACTCGAGGCCCTTGTAAAATTACAATCAATTGATACAAAGCTTGACCAGTTGCGCAAACTGAGGGGGGACCTGCCCGACGAAGTTCAGGACCTGGAAGATGAAATTGAAGGCTACAAGGTAAGGATGGGCAAATTTGAGGCTGATCAAAAGGAACTCGAAGATTCTATCAAAAAGAACAAAGAAGGAATCAAGGAGGCCGAAAAACTGGTAAAGAAATATAACGAGCAGCAGAAGAACGTAAAGAACAACCGGGAGTTTGACGCCATCACAAAGGAAATCGAACTTCAGGAATTGGAAGTTCAGATCTGCGAAAAGAGGATCAAGGAAGGGAAAGAAAAAATAGAAGAAAAAAAGGCGGAAATCGCGAAGATCGAGGCGCTGATCAAAGAGCGCGCTGATGATCTCGCGAACAAGAAGAAAGAGCTTGAAGAAATTTCCGGTGAAAGCCAGGAAGAAGAGAAAAAATTACTTGCTGACAGAGAAAAGGCAGCAAAGAAGATCGAGGACAAATTCCTGAAATACTATGAGCGTCTTCGCGTCAATCTTTCAAACGGACTTGCCGTTGTAAGAGTAGTGCGCGGTGCTGCTGAAGGCTGCAATATCATCATCCCACCTCAAAAAATTGCCGAAATACGCGAGAAGAAGAAGATCGTGATTGATGAACATTCAGGAAGGATTCTTGCGGATGTTGATATGGAGTCGATGGAGGAAGAGGTTAAGCCCAAGAAAGCAGCTCCGGCAAGACGTACCAAAAAAGTTGGCTAGTAATAGTTTAAAATACCTATTAAAAAAGGCAGTCGTCATCGTCTGCTTTTTTTTATTACAGCCAGGCCTGATCCTGGCTGTAGATAACACCTGGCAATTTGATTCGCAGCTGGAGCGTATCTACAAGCTTGTCCTGAATCTTGAAATAGAACAGGCACAGGCCGAGCTGTCGAAATTGAAAGGCGGAAATGAGCTGCACAAGCTCTATGTTCAAAGTCTTTTGGAGACCACCGACATCCTGATCACCGAGGATGACAAGCGTTTTGAAAAAATTAACGGCGCTTTTAAAGATCGGATTGATCGATTTAATCAGGCACCTGAAACAGCAGAAACGCTGTTCATCAAGGCGGAGCTAAGTCTCCAGCGCGGGTTTAATTTGCTGAATCTCGGCCAGGAATTGAATGCAGTGCTGGCAATCAGGCAGGCCTACCAAGCCACCCAGGAATGCATCAAAAAGTATCCGAATTTCATCCCGATTAAGAAAACACATGGTGTTATTCAGGTAATGGTTGGGTCCATTCCCGACAAATATCAGTGGTTCATGAGCCTGCTGGGAATGAAGGGATCGGTGAAAGTCGGCCAAAAACAGCTCGAAGAACTGCGCCTTTCGAAGTCATCATTGAGTCTTGAAGCGACGATACTTTTTTTCACCATCAAAGGATTTATTAACCAACAATTCGGCGAAGCCGCCAAAGGATTTCAGGAATGCCTTAAGGACGACCCGGACAACCGATTACTACTCTTTCTTGGCATTAACATGCTAATGAAAGATTCAAAGAGTGAAGAAGCCTTAAAACTGATTCGAGCGCTCGACGGACGTCCGCATGGGCTCCAAATGGCCTACATCGAATACCTGCGTGGCGAGGCGCTGTTAGAACGAGGTGATTATACCCTTGCGATTGCTGCTTACCAGAAATTTTTAAAAGAATATAAGAGTCAGAGTTACCGCAAAGATTCTTACTTCAAAATCGCACTCTGCTACTTCCTGTTGAATGACATGCCTAAGGCGAAGGAGAATTTTGAGATCGCGAAACGGACTGGAAAAGACACTGCCGATCCCGACAAATATGCGGCTGCCATGCTTCAGGAGAATTCCTTCCCAAATCAAAAAATTCTAAAAGCACGCTTCTATACTGACGGCGGATATTATTCAGAAGCTAAAGAAGTATTAAAATCCATTGCACCTTCTGACCTCCCAACCCCCAAGGATCTTACAGAGTTCTACTATAGGAAGGGAAGGCTCGCGCACAAAACCGAGGATCTCAATTCGGCCAAGGTCTTTTATCAGCAGACGATCGATATGAGCGGTACACAGCCCTGGTATTTTGCACCCAATGCTGCTTTGCAATTGGGATACATCAGTCAGGCACAGGGTGATCTGGCATCTGCAAAAAAGTACTTCGAAAAGGCGTTGAGCTACAAGCGCTACGAATACAAAAACGGGATAGACACCAAGGCAAAATCTGCCTTAGAGCAGCTAAAAAAATAAGGATAGCCTAGCTTCCTGTTTTCTTTATCGGAACGTCCTCCTCTTTCCTCCGCGAAGACAAATTACCCAGGTGGTCCACGTTGTTATACAGGTCCACGATGTATTGCTTACCGGTATGGTGAATGAGGTAAAGACCCAGGTTTTCGTGTTCAAACATATCCATCGACTTCAACGGATAGTTGAGCAACTGGCACAGCAGGATTCGCATGGCACGTCCATGCATGCATACAAGAACATTTTTATCGGCAGGTCTCGATTCAATCAGATCGATAAATGAACGTTGACGCATTGCAACGTCTTGAGGGCTGTCACCGCCCTCAATCGGCAATTCCGTGCGACCGTCCTGCCATTGCTTTAATATCCAATGATAGTATTCGTCTTCTTCGGGTGTGATCTTTTTTCCTTCGCGCGTTCCCCAACAAATCTCATTCAACGATTCGTGCTCCTCATAAGGAATGCCAGCATTGATAAAGCCCGATACGGACTCCTTACTCCTTTTAAGTTTCGAGATGTAAACCCTGTCAAATGGGACGTTATGGAAAGCCTTATAAAAAGCGCGCGCCTGCGCCTGGCCTCTATCATTTAGGGATGCGTCGACCCCGCTTCCCTGAACAATTCCCTGTAGGTTGTAGTCTGTTTGGCCGTGACGAACCAAATATATTTTTTTAGAAATCAATTTCCGTTAATTTGGCCGCAAAGATAGATAAATCATTGCGTATACATAATCTGATTTGATGGTGAAGCGATTGTTTAACCCTGGCATTACACCTGAAAGTGTAAACCTTTTGATGCGGAATACTTTGGTGGAACACCTCGGCATCACAGTCACCTCAATTGGGGAGGATTACATCGAAGCAAAAATGCCGGTAGACAAACGAACTCACCAGCCTTATGGATTGTTGCATGGCGGGGCGTCTGCGGCATTGGCCGAAACACTAGGGAGCGTTGCCGCCCATTGCACAGTCGACGATCAAAACAAATATTGCGTGGGCCTCGAAATAAACGCAAACCACATTAAGAGCGTGAAAGCAGGATTCGTAACAGGCGTTGCAAAACCAATCCACATCGGGTCACGCACCCACGTGTGGGAAATAAAAATAGTTAATGAACAACAGGAACTCGTCTGCGTCAGCCGACTGACGATGGCTGTAATTGATAAGCGTTAGGATATGGAGAAGTCTTTAGTTGTCGCCCGGATCTCTCAACGGGATTTTCTCTCTGATGCATTGCCTTTTTACCACGATAACAATTTCTCATTTGCCCTCTGGAGACTGCCACACAGTGAAGCAGTTCATTTCGCGGCAAGTGACCGCGTCCGAAAGATCAAGGAAGTGAGCATGGAGGAATCGGAACCCGGATTCATCTTCGCTCCTTTCGATTCACCTGAAAAAATTTTTCTTCCCGCCGATGAATCGTTTGTATTCCATGGCGGAGACATTGTCTCGTCAAAAGGTGGAGCACTCGAAATGCGCAAACAATTGTCTTCCGGTGCTTCTGCGAGGAAAAAGCAATACTACCAAAACCCATCGAAGCCTTCAGCTTCTATCGAAGAAGCGGCGTACAAAAAATTGGTCGAACATGCCCGTGAGGAAGTCGCAAAAGGGACTTTTGAAAAAATAGTTCCATCACGATCAAAGCTTATCCAGCTTCCGGAAACTTTTGATCTATTGAGAACATTCGACGAGCTCTGCGCTTTGTACCCACACGCATTGGTGTCGATCTTTTCAAGCCCTATTACAGGCACATGGGTTGGAGCAACACCGGAGCTTCTTGCCAGCATCACCCGTGACCGCCATTTCCACACGGTAGCAGTCGCCGGTACACAACCTTACAATCCGGAAGTTGACATCAGGAATATTTCATGGACACAGAAAGAGATCGAAGAACAGGCTCTCGTGGAACGATATGTGATAAGCTGCTTTAAGAAAATTCGCCTGCGTGAATATGAAGAACAAGGTCCAAGGACGGCTGTTGCTGGAAATGTTATCCATCTAAAGACTGATTTCGACGTGGATATGGTCGCGACCAATTTTCCCCAACTGGGAACCACGATGCTGAACTTGCTTCATCCCACTTCGGCGGTTTGTGGAATGCCACTGCAGATCAGTCTTGACTTCATTCGGAAATATGAAGGTTACGATCGGCAATATTACAGTGGCTATCTCGGCCCCATCAACATGGATGGTGAAAGTCATGCCTATGTCAATCTTCGGTGTATGCAGTTGTTCGACAATACAGCGGTCCTGTACGCCGGCGCCGGTATTCTTGCGGACTCCGACCCAGAGAAGGAATGGGCGGAGACAGAAATGAAAATGAACACCCTCGGAAGAATCATTGGAATGTGAATCATTACAGAAGTACCTTGCACGCGTGACCTTCCCCGTTCTGAATAATCTGGTTGAATTATGTGTGAAGCACGGAGTAAAGAACGCCGTTCTTTGTCCAGGTTCACGAAACGCACCGTTGATCCTCGCGTTTGCGCGTAATACTGCGATCAAATCCAGAACATTCAGTGATGAGCGCAGCGCAGCTTTTATAGCAATGGGATTGGCCCAACAGACAAACACACCAGTTGTCATAGTGTGCACGTCCGGCTCTGCGGCATACAATTTTGCGCCCGCTATTGCCGAGGCATTCTTTCAAAATATCCCTTTAATCGTTATCACGGCCGACCGCCCGGCAGAATGGATTGATCAATTTGATGGGCAAACCATCCATCAATCCAATCTTTATGGAACACATGTAAAGAAGTATTTCGAGCTTCCCCACGACTTCCACAATAAGGATGCACAATGGCACGCTGGCAGAATCTTCAACGAAGCGCTGGGGTTTGCTTCGGGAGAAAGTAAGGGGCCGGTTCATATCAATGCCCCGTTCAGGGAGCCTTTGTATCCATCTACTTCTGATCAAGGCGTCATCGAACCATTCCGATACATCGGCTCAACTACCGATGAAAGATTGATAAGGGCAGAAGATTGGACCCTACTCGAAACTCAACTGGCCGGGTATAAGAATATTCTCTTAGTCGCGGGTCAGGCTGATTGCGATGATAGTCTTGTTAACGCCATTGAGGAATGTCAACAAAAATATCATTTCCCTCTCGCAGGTGACACTTTGAGCAATTTACACGGCGTTAAAAATTTCTGTGGTCACGCCGATACCTTTCTAGGTCAGCTATCCGATACTCAAAAAGTATCACTTAAGCCAGATTTAATAATCAGTTTCGGAAAGTCACTCATTGCAAAAAACCTCAAGCTGTTTTTACGAAACAACAAACCCTTATCACACTGGCACATCGGAACGGGAGTAGCAGCAGACACATTCCAGTCACTGACAAAAGTTCTCCCAGTGACCCCCTCCTATTTTTTCAAGGAGTTGGCAACACGGGCAATGAACCTGGAGCAAGGCGTCTTCGCATCTTCATGGTTCGAATACGAAGTGAAAGCGAGATCAGCGGTAAACAATTTTTTCGACGCAACTCGTCCAGGAGAATTTGCGATCGTCAACAAAGTCATGAAAGCATTGCCTGCGCGCTGCAATCTCCACCTGGCCAATAGCATGAGCGTCCGATACGCAAATCATATTGGCTTGACTGCAGCACAACGCGGCATCAGGGTTTATTCAAACCGTGGCACCAGCGGAATAGATGGATGTACCAGTACCGCGGTGGGGCATGCGCTGGCTGACCAGACACCAAATGTTTTGATCACGGGAGATCTCGCATTCTTTTACGATCGAAACGCCTTCTGGCATAACTATCCTCTGCCTAACCTTTTCGTTGTGGTTCTCAATAATCATGGCGGCATTATCTTCAATTTGATTGACGGGCCATCATCTCAGCCAGAAGCAGAAGAATTCTTTATTACCCGGCAGAACCTCAATGCGCGATCACTGGCAGCCGAATATGGATTTGAATACATTGACGCAGCAAGCAGCGATCTGAAAGACTTTTTTAAATCCGGAAAGGCAGCCCGCATTTTAGAAGTAGAATCTACTCAAGCATTAAACAAAGAGACATTCAATGAGTTTAAGAAACAGCTAAAGAAGACTTATGAAACTTAAAAACAACTGGAAGCAAGTAAAAGAATACAAGGAAATACTGTTTCACAAATTTGAAGGAATTGGTCGAATCAGCATCAATCGGCCAGAAGTGCACAACGCGTTTACACCGCTCACGGTGCAGGAAATGATTGATGCGATGCATTTGTCAAGAGAAGACAATGAAATCGGCGTTATAATCCTCACGGGCGAAGGCGGTAAAGCATTTTGCAGTGGTGGTGATCAGAGTGTTCGCGGTCATGGAGGATATGTCGGCACTGACACTGTTCCACGACTGAATGTCCTGGATCTTCAGAAGATGATCCGTTCAATACCGAAGCCTGTCATCGCAGCAGTTGCGGGTTGGGCAATTGGCGGAGGTCATGTGCTGCACGTAGTGTGTGATCTCACGATCGCTGCAGATAACGCACGTTTTGGGCAGACGGGTCCAAAGGTTGGCAGCTTCGATGGCGGATTCGGTTCTTCATACCTCGCGAGAATTGTCGGGCAAAAGAAAGCGCGCGAGATCTGGTACCTGTGCGATCAATATGATGCCCAGGAAGCGCGAGAGATGGGGTTGGTGAACAAAGTTGTACCGCTTGACAAACTGGAAGACACGTATGTAGAATGGGCGAAAAAAATTTTGAAGAAAAGTCCACTTGCTATTCGCATGCTTAAGTGCGCATTCAATGCTGAGTTGGATGGACAAGCCGGCATTCAGGAACTGGCAGGCAATGCGACGCTTCTATACTACCTAAGCGACGAAGCGAAAGAAGGCAAAAATGCCTTTCTGGAAAAACGTGATCCAGACTTTTCAAAGTTTCCGCGTTTCCCATAAACAATTCAGAAGCCAGGAAGATGAATACAAACATCCGACTGAAACTGGCTGGCTTGTGGGTAAATCTGGGAGAAGCAGGCGGCCTCGGTTCATTGGTGTTAAATGAGCACGAACGCAACGTCATGCAATTTATTCAGGATTGGATGAACGGAACACAGACGTTCGATTTTCAAACTTCCGGTTCGACAGGAATTCCCAAGACGATCAAGCTTACGAAGAACCAGCTTGTGGCGAGCGCGGAGCAGACGCGCGCGGCACTTCAGTTACAACCTGGATGGAATGCCCTGATCTGCCTCGACGCGAAAGTCATTGCAGGAGCGATGATGATTGTGAGAAGCCTCGTAACCGGAATGAACATGGTGATTCAAGCTCCTTCTGCGAATCCATTGCATGACCTGTCTGAACAAATAGACTTCGCCGCCCTCGTGCCGTACCAGGTGGCAAGTATCATTGAAAAAGATTTTGAAAAGATCAATGCTATTGATACGATCCTCATTGGAGGAGCTGCACTCCCGGTGGATATCGTCGCCAGCCTTCAAAAAGCTCGCTCAAATATTTACGCGACGTACGCATCAACAGAGACAATTTCACATATCGCCTTACAAAAGATAAATGGTCCTGATCGTCAGGATTATTTTCAATTGCTGCCTGAAGTATCTGCCACCACCGACGAGAGGCATTGCCTTGTCGTACAGGCGCCGCACTTGGGAACAGTCGTAACTAATGACGTCGTTGAACTATTCGATGGCAATAAATTCCGGTGGATCGCGCGATACGACGATGTCATCAATACTGGCGGCGCAAAAGTCAACGTTGGGAAGATTGAATCAGTCGTGGCTGAGGTATTCAATGACCTGGGGCTTCGTCGTCGGATGTTTGTAGGAGGATTACCCGATAAAAAGCTTGGCGAGCAGGTGACGGTGTTTGTGGAAGGTGAGCCCTTCGGCCAATCAGAAGAAAGCCTGCTGCTGAAAAAAATACAACCCCTTCTCGGTAAGTATGAAGTCCCAAGGGCCTTTAAATATCTCTCACGCTTCGAGGAAACAGCAAGTCAGAAAATTGATCGACGGGCAGTCGTGAAAAAAGTTGCCTCGACATAGCGAACCAAAAAAATCCCCGCCCTCTTTTAACAGAGGGTCGGAGAAGTTCTCGGCAAAAAGATTTTTTTAGTTAAACCCAAGTAATTTATGGGTCACTGAAATAGCCGCGGGTTTAAATCCCGCGGCTGACTAAACAACCATTATCACTTCTTCTTCGACTTGTCAGACTTCATCGTCTGCAACTCCTGCTGTAACTCCATTACAACCCCGGCAAGCTGCTCCATAGACATTTCATTCTTCGTGTTAATGTCAGGGAATTGCATGCTTATATATGCTTTCGCAGACCAGGCTTCAATTACGTCTGCGGCGTCGATCTGGTACGGCGAGTATTGTCTGTTGTCGGAAACAAGGAAGAGTTTTCCGTTTTCATCGATATAGTTGAACACGCGCTTGTACACGATCCCCTCACGCTCCGTAATCAACACATACGATTTCCCATTTTTTAAATGTTTGAGATTCTCGACCCACTCGCCAATGACGATGGTACCGGGAGTTATCGGCAACATGGAATCACCGGTGATTTCAAATGCACGGTATGTTCCCTGATTTAATATCGGTAGCCTGAACCTTGGCAGGTCTTTGATGTACTCCGGATCAGCATAGCCATTCAAATAACCCGCAGCTGCTTTGTGAGGAACAAGCTCAATGTTATCCCGATCCTCGGCATCGACGGTGACAACAAGAACTTCTTTACTACTCAATGACTTTTTCTCGTAGTCTTTCAGCTGACTGATGTCTTTACCGATCAAAACATCTACAGACATGTCCACCAAAGCTGCCATCTTTTGCAAAAGTTCAAGTCGTGGCTCGGCTCTCCCCTCTTCATATGCACCTACCAGCGAACGCTTGATGTCTAGCTTTTGCGCAAACTGATCCTGTGTCAGCGCGAGCTGCTTTCTCAGAAACCGAATGTTTTCGTTAAGTTTTACCATAGCTTACTTGAAATTGTTGTGTGGGTTCACTTTGGAAATACAAGGATGCGTCCGGAATGAACATTGCGCGAATGAAGTGAGAAAAGATTTCTCTGAAAATAAGCATCCTTGCTCTGCATCGCACGCACATGACGCGAGATCTTCTCTACTACATCAGACACCGTAGACGATGCGTCCGCAAGCATATACCCGTAGCAGGGTTGCTCAAACCCGTCGGCCGAAAAATTTACCTGAAAACGGCCTGAATTCAGCCGCTTACTCGTAAGCCTTAGTTTCATAAGCTAAAATATTTAGTCAAACTAAACGCTTAAAATTTACTTACGCAAGCATTTTAGCTAATTTTTTTAGCTTAATTCTGTTAAATCCCAATTTTCTTGGGAATCGAGCATCAACGCGCCCTTTTTTACGACCAGCGGCGAGGGAATATTGTCACTATAAATCATCCCTGTGCCGAGCCCCTGGTGCAAGGTGACCGGATAATTAGATGTGAATTGCGCTATGGCATTCAGTCCAACGTTACTTTCCAGCGCCGAGGTCATCCACCATCCGATGTTCCTTTCTTCTGCAAGCCTGATCCATTCTTCACAACCCAACAAACCACCATGCAGTGTCGGCTTCAAGATGATAAAGGGCGGATTGATTGCATCCAGGAGTTCAGTCTTAGCCTTAGTGGTCCTTACGCCAATCAACTCTTCATCCAGAACAATTGGTATGGGAGATGTTTTGCATAGTTGTGTCAGCAAGGGTGAACCGGCTTTGAGTGGCTGTTCGATAGAATGAATATCGAACCTCGAGCAATCCATCAGTTTATAGTAAGCCTCATCGTCCTTGAAAGATCCGTTGGCATCAAGACGAATCATCACTTCGTCCCGGAAGTACTTTCTGCGAATAAATTGAAGTATATCGAGCTCCTTCTCGAAATTGAGTCCCCCCACTTTCACTTTGATGCAATTGAAGCCCTCATAAAGTTTGATGCTCACCTGCTGCAACATGTCATCCAACCCTCCCATCCAGACAAGTCCATTAATCGGGATAGGTTTCCCCTTCAGAAATTCATTACGAAATATTTCCCTTTTACCTCCGTTCTTCAGATCCAACACAGCCGTCTCCAAGGCAAACAGCACCGACGATGAAATCGCGTTTGTATCAAAGATGCCTCCCAAATGGGCGTGAGATTCGAGCTGCCCCAAGGTCATGCCCGCAAGCCGCTTGATGATATGCTGCAACTCACGTTCCACCTGTTCCGGGTTCTCGGAACTGAGTCCGGGCAGCGGACCTGCCTCCCCAATCCCTTGAATATCAGGATTCGCCGTATCCCAAATCTTCAGGAACCATGAGTCCTTTTGCGTCATTGATCCCCTAGACGTCCGCGCCTTAAAGGAAAAATGAAACGTTTTCTTCGAAAATGATGCTTGAAGGGCCATATCTCTCACGAATATGGCTCCCATGCACGGTAAATACAATTCACAGTCTAATTTTGGCGGCTGCAATGGACCTGGCGCCGCTTCCTATCAATGACTTTACCTACTCGCTTCCCGACGAGAAGATTGCTCTTCATCCCCTTGAACAGCGCGACCATTCAAAGTTGCTGGTGTATAAAAAGGGAACTATTCGTCACACGATTTTTAAGGAGCTTCCTAATGAGCTCGATAACAATTCCTCCTTGTTCTTCAATGATACCAAGGTAATTCCCGCGAGGCTTGCTTTCAACAAAGACACAGGTGCCGCCATTGAAGTCTTTTTGTTGAATCCATTGCTTCCTTCCTCGATCATGAGTATTGCGCTCGATTCAAAATCAACTTCCACCTGGTCATGCGCCGTTGGAAATTTGAAGCGATGGACTGACGGCCTGATCCTAAGGAAGACGATTGCGGATCTCGAACTTCAGGCAACTCTTATAGATCGTGATAAAGGCCTTGTAGCGTTCGCCTGGACTCCTGAAAACAAGACATTCGCGGAGGTTCTACACGAAACCGGCGCAGTTCCCCTGCCTCCTTATATCAAGCGGGCGGCCAACACAAATGACGCACAACGCTACCAAACAGTATACTCGCATTTCGAAGGGGCCGTCGCCGCGCCAACTGCGGGTCTGCACTTTACGGAAGAAGTTATCGCAAGCCTGCGTTCGAAAGGCACGATCACGGATTTCCTGACCCTCCATGTAAGCGCTGGAACATTCCTTCCCGTTAAGAGCGAAAACGCCCTTGAGCACACCATGCACAAGGAACAGGTTATCGTAAAAAGATCGACGATCGAGAACCTGCTCACACCAAACCGAAGGGTAATCGCCGTCGGTACTACGGCAATGAGGACCCTTGAAAGTCTGTATTGGTACGGGGCAACGCTCATAAGAAATCCGCACGCTCCGTTTATCATCCATCAGCACGACCCATACTCAGATGAACAGCAAGCCACTTTGACCGAGGCGCTGGAAGCAATCTGCAGGATGATGGATAAACATCACCTGGAGGAACTGACAGGTGAAACTTCGATATATATAGTCCCAGGCTATCGATTCAGAATATGTAAGGGGCTCATCACTAATTTTCATCAACCTGGCTCAACGCTCCTGTTGCTCATCGCAGCTTTCATTGGCTCGGACTGGAGAAAAGTCTACGCCGAAGCGCTTGGCAACGACTATCGGTTTCTGAGCTACGGTGACAGCTCCCTTTTGCTTCCTTAGCTTCACTTAGTCGGGGCAAAACTCCGGTCGTTCCATATCAAATTCGCGACGAATAGTTAAAGCTTCACTTTATGTGGACTTGTAACTGTCTAGTTTTGAGAAGCTAAATAAACAGCTTTGAAATCACGGGTTAATAGGAATTTTCGGTGAATTGTCTGATATTTCACGTTGACTAGACCCTGACCTTATTCTTTGACCTTTACCAGAAATCTGCATGAAAGAGAGACTTACCAGGTTCCTAGGCGTTGAGCCTGAAGAAACTGGACCCGTTGCGTTACTCCTTGCAATCAGCTTTTTCATGGGTTTGTTCCTCGCAACGGTGTCCGTTGCAGCCCAAACTCTGTTCCTTAGCGATCAGTCAATTAATGAAAAGTATGACCTCCCGAAAGTGCTCGTCTTGGGCGGAGGGATGGGTTTCATAGCCACCGGCATTTTCAACATCCTCATGGGACGGATTCCCTTCAGGGTGCTTGGGACCATATTCCTTACGCTGATATTAGGACTTACAGCATTTATTGAATTTGGTAAGGACACGGTGGCAGATCCGGCCAGGCTTTATTATATCGGATTTTCGCTGATCCTCCCATTCACGTTTGTCAGCCAGTTAGTGTTTTGGGGCGCTTTCAACCGCTTGTTCAATTTGCGTCAGCAGAAGCGTGTTATCGGTAGTGTCGACGTGGGCATGGACATAGCACAGATTCTGGCTTTCTTCACCATTCCTATCATGCTGAGCTTCGGCGTTGATGTGTTGAACCTGTTCACCATCGGCCTTATTAGTATTGCGGTTTACCTCGTGCTATTCATTTTCCTGTCTACCAATTACTTAAAGCAGGCTGCGACCCAGGGGGTTTTTAATGAAAAAGACAACAAGAAGTTAAACATCGGACAGTTTCTTGGTAACAAATACATTGTACTACTTTCTTTCTTTATAATCATTTCATTTACAGCGGTTCGATTCATCGACTATTCGTTCTATAACCTTACAGTAACGGTATTCGACGCGAATCAGCTTCCCATTTTCCTAAGTCTTTTTGAAGCGCTCGTTGTCATCGCAGGTTTCTTGTTTGCAACGTTTGCCACGGATTGGATTCAGAACGACTACGGATTAAGAGTTTCTCTCATCATTAATCCCCTGCTGACAATCGTGTTTACAGTCGGAGCTCTCGCGCTCGGATTCTTTTTTGGCTACGACCTGATCACCGGTGTCGAAACCTATGTATTTTTCTTTATCATGGTCGCGATGAGCAAGTTGCTCGTGAACTTCTTACGCGACGCATTAGACACGCCTGTATTCAAATTCTATTATGTCCCTATCGACAAGACGATCAAGGTGGACGCACAAACCAAAGTCGAGGGGATTGTGACAGCAACCGCCACGCTGGTCGCCGGGGGTCTCATCGTCCTCATTAACCAGTTCGCATTCTTCAACCTGCTTTCGATCACATTGTTTACCCTGCCCCTTCTTGGCATCTGGTATTTTATTACAAACCGCATGTACCTGGGTTATCGCGATACACTGCAAAATTCACTGCAACGAAATCGCTCGAACGTAGAAGGACATGTCGTTCGTGAGTTCACCTTGAACAGTGTGCTCGAAAAAGAAGTGAACAGCAATGCAGAAGAAAAAGTCATTTATGGGTTGAAGCTCATGGAGAAACTGGAGCCCGCCCTGTTCGAATCTTCGATTATGAAGCTTTCGCAAAGCGACCTCAAAAAAGTTAAGAAGTTCGCATTGGAGAAAATTGAAGAGCTCGGTATCAACAATGAGCAAAACGAAACTGAAATGATGGGGCTCGCCCGCCAGGCAGCGGGAGCAGCAGAAGACAGCGACCTTCTTTCTATCTCAGCGGACAAGTTGATGAAGTTAGGCAAGTCCGTTCGCCAATCAGATCGGGTTCTTGCGGCGAAGCTTCTTCGCAAGATGGTCACGCAACGAACCATATTTATTCTCTTGGAATTGTTGCGCGACGCAGATCCCAAGGTCAGGAACGAGGCTATCCTTACTGCGAGAAAGGTAAAGCGTCCTGAGACGTGGCCAGTGATGATCGACATGCTTTCCTCTCCCGCGTATAGCAATCAGGTTACGGCCGCATTGAAGGAAGCAGGCGATGCAGTGCTGCCAGTCCTTGATGCTGCATTCTATCGTTCCGGTCAAACCGACCAGGTAATGCTAAAGATTGTGCAGATCATGGGACACATCGGTGGTGCCGAAGCCTGGCAGTTACTTTGGAAGAAGTCAGACTACACGGATAAGCGAATTGTAAAGCAAATCTTCTATTCACTTCGCTACACAAACTACAGTGCCAAAGGGCGCGAGCGCCGGCAGGTAATGGAATTGCTCGATACTGAGATCGGCAAAACGATGTGGAACCTCTGCGCGCAGGAAGAGCTTCCGGATGTTGATCACTTCAAGTATCTCAAAGAAGCTCTTCGGGAAGAGTTGCGCGACAACTACGATCAGATCTCTTTATTAATGTCAATACTCTATGATCCCCAGTCAGTGCAGCTCGTCCGTGAAAACGTGGAGACTGGTACTGCTGACGGAATCGCCTATGCACTTGAGCTGCTGGACCTGTTCGTAGACCAGGAGCTGAAGCCGAAGATCGTTCCGATTTTCGATGATATTCCCGTAAAGGAAAAAATGAATCGCCTGCAAACGTATTTCCCGAGAGAAGAATACAATCCCGTGCAGGTAGTGAATTATATTCTTAACCGCGACTTTAACCTTAATAACCGCTGGACAAAAATGTGCGCAGTCTACTCGTCTGCATTCATTCCTGAATTCCGGGTAAGCCGCGGTCTTATCGGACAGATGTTCAATCCTGACAAGCTTTTACAGGAGACTGCCGCATGGGTTATTTATAATAAGGATAAGTCGCAATACAAGATCGTTTCGGATCGATTGCCGCTGCGTGATCGTAAATTCCTCGATTCATCTATTGAGAATAACCAACTACTCGATGGTCTTGATGATGGATTTTATCTCGGGATTGAGATGGTTATGTTTATCAAGGCATTGCCGGCATTCCGCGGTATCCCCGGCGTGATCCTCAGCGACCTGGCGGATAAGATCATCCCGATCGATCTGAAAGCAAAAGAGAAAATCATTTTTAATAATCCGGATGAAAATCGTCCGATCCTTATTGTTTCCGTCGGAACGGTAAAGCTCCGCGAAGGCGCCACTGAGGTCAGCACAATGACAAAAGGTTCTGTATTTGGAGACTTATTCCAGGAAGGACCTCCGGTGCAGATCACGGAAGCAGAAGCAGTTGAACGTTCCGTGGTGTTCCGGATCAATCTCGCAGATTTTTATTTCGTCATGGCCAAACATCACGAGTTGGTGCAAGGCCTTGTCCGGAATGTGACCAAGACGAAAACTACAGAGGAAGTCTGATTTTAAATTTTATAGACTATGACTTACGAAATTGATGTATTGATTACCTACGCCGAGAAGGACAACGAGACCGGCAAGAAGAATGAGATTGGTTGGATATCGCAGTTCAAGAAATTCCTAGATCTCATGCTCTACCAGGTCCTTGGCGAGCGCGCTAACATTGTCGTGAAATCGGAATACGATGATTTCACGGCATCCACTATGGACAATGCAGCCGTTCTCGTAACCATTCTCTCCAAAGAGTTCGCACAATCCGGGCGCTGCCTTGACACTGTTGAATCCTATTATAAGGCAACTGCCGGTTCCAAAATTGGCCGCGTATTCAAAGTTCTGAAATCGCCTCTTGCCCCGCAGGAACAACCACCACGCTTGCGTGAGTTGCTCAGCTACGACATGTACCAGGTCGACAATGAGACTGGTCTCATGAAAGAGTACACCGACTTTTTCAGTCTTGAAGCCGAGAAACAATATTGGATGAAATTGGTTGACCTCGCCTACGACATTCACGAAGCGCTCGTGATCCTTAAGGGCCAGAGCAAGAATGAAGTAAAAAACATTTTCAAACGGAGAACGATTTATCTCGCAGAAACCGGCCATGACCTGTCGATACAGCGCAACATTATCAAGCGGGAGTTGCAGCGGCATGGCTACATGATCCTCCCCAATCAAATCCTCCCTTCAAGAATCGATGAACTCGAGCGTTTGATCCGCAAAGACCTTGAAGAATGCAGTCTTTCAATTCACCTCATTGGTAGCGCGTACGGAGAAATACCCGAAGGATCGGACAGGTCGAACGTTGACATTCAAAACAAACTGGCCGCTGAACACGCTGTTATCAAGCGTTCGCGTAAAGAAGAGTTTTCACGACTTATCTGGATAGCTCCTAACCTGCGTAACGCCAGCGAAAAGCAAAAAGGGTTTATTGATTCACTGCGCCGGGATATTGAAGCACAGGAAGGCGCAGAGATTCTGCAAAATCCTCTTGAAGATTTTAAAAACATCATGCGTGAAGAGTTGCTCTCCCACCAGAACAGATCGGATGAGCAAACTTCATCAGGAAAGACAGTCTACCTCGTTCACGACAAGATCGATCACCAACAGGTATTACCACTTGTAGATGTGATTCAAAAGTCAGGCTTCAACGTCGTGTTCCCCGCCTTCGAAGGAGATCTCATGGAGGTAAGAAAGAAGCATATCGAAAACCTGAGGAATTTCGATGCAGCAATTATCTATAAGGGCAAAGTGAACGACCAATGGGTAAGAATGAAAGTCCTTGACTTGCTGAAAGCTCCCGGCTTTGGGCGAAACAAACCTATTCGTGGCAAAGCCATCATCAGTGAATCAAGTTTGGATAGTTATAAGAATCAAAATGTGACGCTGATCTCCGGCGAAGCCCATAAATCAGCCGAGTCATTGAAAAATTTTTTACAAGAATTTAAACCCTAACGAGTATGAGTCAGCAAACAGACGAACTACCCGGCACCCCGTCGCAGGTAATTACGTCCAATCCTTTTCCCGGATTGCGTCCGTTCAAAATCGAGGAAAGTCACCTATTCTTCGGCCGCGAGGGTCAGAGCGATGAGGTGCTGCTAAAGCTTTCGAAAAGCAGGTTCGTAGGTGTGATCGGACCTTCTGGAAGCGGTAAATCTTCATTTATCTATTGCGGCGTTCTGCCAATCCTCTACGGAGGATTTCTCACCGACACCAGCCCCAACTGGGAAGTTGTCGTAACCAGGCCGGGCGCTAACCCTATAGATAATATGGCGGAGTCTCTCCTTGGCGTGACCAAGGAATACACCATGGCCGACCCGGAAGACCGGAAGATCAAACGCACGATCGTCTCGACCCTGTTGCGAAGCAGCTCTCTCGGACTCGTTGAAGCCATTCAGCAATCAAGGCGCTCCAGCGATACAAACTATCTCATACTCGTCGACCAGTTCGAGGAATTGTTCCGATTCAAAGACAGCACTGACCCGAACTCCGTTAACGAAACGCTCAGCTTCGTAAACCTTCTGATGGAAGCGGTGAACTATGAGGATTCACCGATCTACGTTGCGATCACCATGCGTTCTGACTTTATCGGAGACTGTGCGCAGTTCCCAGAGCTCACCAGAAAGATTAATGATAGCCACTACCTGATCCCTCAGATGACACGCGATCAAAAGCGTAGAGCCATCGAAGGTCCTGTGGCCGTAGGTGGTGCGAAGATCGCTCCACGTCTTACTCAACAGTTATTGAATGATCTTGGTGACAACCCAGATCAATTACCTATTCTTCAGCACGCGCTAATGCGTACCTGGAGCTATTGGGAAAGGTTCAAAGATTATGAGGATGAGAACCTCGACCTGAAACACTACGAAGCGATCGGTACGATGACCGAAGCGTTGTCCATGCACGCGAATGAAGCATTCGATGAATTGGATGAAGAACAACAACGCATTTGCGAAATCATGTTCAAAGCGATCACCGAGAAACGCGGTGAGAACTTTGGTATCCGTCGTCCAACACGCCTAAATGAAATTGCGGCGATCGCTGACGTATCAGAAAATGATGTTGCAGCGGTGATCGAGAAATTCAGACAGCCCGGTCGCTCGCTGGTAACGCCGGCTCACGGCGTGGTGCTGGGCTCGAAATCGATGGTTGATATTTCGCACGAAAGTTTGATGCGCATCTGATGTATCTCCGTTTGGCGGAAGCCGCAACACAATACCAGGTAGGCAAAGCTGGTCTTTGGAGACCACCGGATTTGCAGCTTGCGTTGAACTGGCAGGCGAAACACCGCCCTACCCTTGTGTGGGGTCAACGCTATAACCCCGCGTTCGAGCGGACCATGATCTTCCTCGAGTATTCAAAGAAGGAATGGGAAACTGAACAACGGATAAAAGAACTTGAACAAAAGCGGAGACTCGAAAGAGCGCGCAGGACAGCGTTGGTATTTGGTATCCTTGCCATCGCCGCTCTTATCGCGTTCGTATACGCGTTCTTCCAGCAAACAGCGGCAAACAAAGCGAGAGTCGAAGCAGAAGCGAACGCAAAGGCGGCTATTGAAGCAAAAGCGCTCGCCGACAAGAACGCTGAACTTGCGAAAGCTGAAGCAGAGCGCGCTAACAAAGAAGCAGAAGCTGCGCGAATAGCGAATGAAGCTGCACAGGTAGCGCGTGCCGATGCAGAAGACAAGCGGAAGCAAGCGGAAGCCAACCTTGAGCGAGCAGTAAAAGCAGAAGAAGCTGCAAAACGCAGCGCCGCGATTGCCGTTCAGCGCCAGAAGGAAGCTGAGATTGCACAGGCAAAGGCTGAAAAAGCTGAAGCTGAAGCAAACCGGCAACGCTATATCGCGCAGGCAAAAGCTATGGCCGTTAAGTCGAAGGAACTCGAAAGTGATCCAACGCTTGAAGCCCTTGTTGCTCAGCACGCCTACAAATTCAATTCTAAGTATGGCGGAAATGCATACGACAACGATGTCTACAATGGTTTGTATGCAGCGCTAAATCACGAAAATCATGATGATCCTCTCACCAGAAACCTCGAAGGACATGATAAAGGAGCAGCGCGTGCGCTGGTTACCAGAGTTCAGTCTAAAGAGATTTACTCGGGTGGCAGCGATGGAAGGATTTTCCGTTGGACTCAAAGGAATGGACTTTGGACTCCTGATACGTTGATGGGTGGTGGGATAAACAGAAAATACCAGGTTTACACCCTCGATTTGAGCCCCGATGGAAATACCCTCGTCGCCGGCGGAGCAACTACTGAGGACTTAACTCAGAACTACATTGAAGTGTATGACCTCAGGTCACCGGGATCAGCACCCAAAAAAGTAATGGGATTCTCAGGAGTTGAGACATTGATCTATTCTCTTAAAGAGAATGGCGTCTATGTACGGGATCAGGCAGGATTGAGTATCAAGTTTACCGACTTCAACACAGTGAAAGAAGTTATCAAACCGAAAGAAAAGATCCACACCATCGCAATGAGTCCAGATGGCAAGCGATTGGCAGGTGCAGGCAAATCCGGTGCCCTTTACATTTGGGATATCGCAAACAATTTCGCTGAACGAATTGCCTACAAGAATCAATCTGATATTACATCCGTTTGCTTTGCTCCCGACAATTTGAGGGTCGTTTTTGGAGACGAGGATGGACAGGTTAAAATCCTGACGGAAAATTCCAATATCCCTCCACGCGTCCTTACAGGTCACACGGCGCACATCGAGCAAATCGTCTTCAATAACGCGGGAACTTTCCTCGCATCAACAAGCAGGGATCACACGGCACGCATGTGGAACTGGAGCAAGCCATCAGACCCCCCCATTGTGTTGAAGGATCAGGATGAATGGGTCTGGAGCGCAACGTTCACGCCAGATGATGAACAACTAATGGTCGGTGTACATGGCTCAGGTGGTGAAAAATCGAAAGAGACTATACACGTTTGGCCTACAAAGATGGTATCCATGTCTAACCTGTTGTGCACTTATGTGGGACGGAATATGACTAAGGAAGAGTGGGACAACAACGTCGGCACTGACCTTCCATACGAGCAGACCTGCGAGAACTACCCTAAAAACAACAAGTAAGATTGCCATGAGGAGACTCTACCTTAGTATCATTTTTTCAGTGTTCGGTTTGTCGTTGAGCTTGGCTCAAACTGCCACAAACTGTACGCAAACCATCCGGCTAATACGCTTAACGTATGAGCAAGGCCGTTTGCATGAGTTGCCAGGCCTCGCTGACGGGTGTTTAAATCCACGGGCTGGCCAGACTGGTTTTACCAAGGAAGAGCAGCGTGAGGCCTACCGCTACCTGACGCTCGCATACATCTATCTGGAGGAACCTGATAGTGCAGATATCAACATGCTTAAGTTGTTGGAAACCGACCACTTTTATCAAATCAATACAGCGGTCGATCCGGCTGAATTTATTAGTCTGTACAATAAGTTCAGGCACAATCCTATTTTCAGGCTTGGCCTCAAGGTGGGCGTAAACGCAACGCAACCAAATGTCCTCGAATATTATAACGTAGGAAGCTCAGCGGGCGGAAATGGCAAGTACGGACTTGCAGTGGGATTCAACGTGATGCTGGCATTCGAGAAGGATTTGGGTGGGAAGTTCAAGAATTTCGTTGTTGCCCCTGAAGTGGGATTGGTGTCGCGAACTTTCAGCTATTCGAACTCAAGCTTGAATTTTGCCGACAAAAAACCAGACAGTACGGTGAGCACACAGCAGTTTTCATTCAGCCAGCAATGGCTGGATTTGAACGGTATTGTGCAGTATAGAATGAAAGCAAAGAATCCAATTGATTTCTATACGTATATCGGCGCTGGACCCAGCCTAAGCTACCTGCTAAGTTCCAAGAATCAGCCATCGACAACGTACGGCTCCGGGTCAAACGGATACACCGTAACGGGCCCGCAGGTCGATGATTCTAAATCCTATAATCAATTGGTATACTCATTTATCCTTACAGCAGGTCTAAAGAAGAGGATAGGTGAATTGTACCTCACCGGCGATATACGTTACCAATTCGGCCTTTCAAACGTAGTCAACAACGCATCCCGTACTAATCAAGTGATAGGATTCGACTATGCTGGCTCGTACAACAACTACCGCATGAGCAACATCATGATTCAGATAGGTGTGCTTTTCCCACGGTTTGTGCCGAAGAAACTCATCAAGTGACAACAGCTATGAAAAGATTTTTTACGATTTCACTGACTTTACTTTTAGCATCCTGCCTTAGTGAAAATGGCGTTAAGTCAGGACAACCACAGACTTTCATCCGATACTACTACGGAGGAAACAGTGACAGCGCTGTCTCCTTTGCAGAAACGTCCGATAAGGGATTTTTGATTGTCACAAACGTCACAATCACGGCGTCGGAAGCAGCATCTGCCCGTTATAAGGTCAAACTCATTAAAACGGACGAATTCGGCAATTTGATGTGGGAAAAGCTTCACCCTGCCTTCGGTTCGAAGGACGATAGTGTCAGCTACAGAGCAAGTGGATTCCAAATTCTCTCCAATGGCGGTTACGTCATCGTCGGAGACCATATTCAAACTAACAATACACAGCTTTTCGTGATGACCACAGACGACAAGGGTGAAATGGTGAAAACCGCGAACATTCAGAATCCGGAGGCTACACCTACGCATATGAATGTGCCGATCTTCGGAAAAGCGGTTACCATAAACACGGCTGGAAATTATTTAGTCCTTGCCTATTCAGGTACTAGCAAGATGTTATTGACCGAGTTGAAGAAAGATGATCTGTCACCGGTTTGGGGAACGTATGCACTAAATACCTGGGCCAAAACTTATGATGCGGGTTCGACTGCACTTAATAACAGGCTCTTCCAGGACGATGCAGGTAAAGTGTTTTGGTCAGGTACGGTGACCAAAACTGCTGCCACTGGTATACGGGTTGTGAAAACATCACCGAATGCGCAGAACACAGATTTCGATCTTACTCTTCTCGTGCCAAGCTTCGATGAAGAAGCAACAGATTTCTGTCGTTTTGGATTTGGCTTTGCAGTGGTCGGATCCACCAACCAAAAGAAGGGTCAGACAACACCGCAGGATAGAGATATTCTTTTCAAACGACTTGCACAGGATGGGTCTGTATTGAGTTCACAATCTTTTCCCTTAGGAACAGACAAGAACCCTGATACTCAAAATGACTCAGGTAATTCTATCTCTTCGACCCAGGATGGCGGACTGATCTTACTTGCATCGGTCAACTCAGTAGCAATCAATGGAGCAGGTGATAATGACTATTTGCTTATCAAGATAAATGCATTCGGTGATGAAGTGTGGAGAAGCTCTTTTGGAAGCCGCTTCAGGGATCAAGGCGTAGCCGTTCGCCAGGCGAGCGATGGAAACTATGTTGTTCTCGGTACTACCACTCAGGGAGGACGCGACATCACCGTATTGATGAAGACATCAAGCACCGGAAAAATCGAATAAAGAATAGGATAAAATATTTGTCGCTGGACTTAGACGCGCGACTGATTGACAGAATCACAAGTTTTTGAATTTGACAATTTTTTAAGAGTTCCAATAGCAGAAGCTCATATGATACACAAGCCCAATCACCGTATTTCATTAAGAACCCTGTCTTTTTTACCAGCAAGCGGTGTCAAAGCATTTCAAGTATTGTTCACCATAGGCATGACCATCGCATCTTTCCTTGTGGTTGCTCAGCCTTCAAACCAAGTCACAAACCTGATTATCAAGCCAGTTACAGGCTCCAGCGATATCCGGATAGACTGGACAAACGGCAATGGAACCAAGCGACTGGTGATTGTTAAAGATCCAACTGGTGTCTTCACACCGGTTAATGGATCGACGTACGCACCGAACCCTGATTTCAGTCTTGGCTCAAATATTACAACAGGTGGTGGAATTGTGAAATCAGTTTTTGATAACACAGGAACCACGGTAACGGTCTCTAACCTTACTCCCGGCACGACGTATCGGGTTGAGGTCTATGAGTATACCGCGGCGGGATCTTTGTATCAAACGAACGTGGCTGCTGGAAACCCGATGTGGTTCCGGACTTTCAATACGCTTGGAGACAATAGTTGGGTAGTGCCAACAGGTATCAATTCTACATATGTTCAAACATGGGGTAGTGGTGGTGGAGGTGGTGGCGGTGATCCAACCGGCGGCGCTGCAAACGGAGGTAGTGGCGGTGGTGGCGGCGCTTACGCCGCAACCAACAACGTCGCAGTGATTCCTGGTGCTACGATGCATGCGTTTGTAGCAACCGGTGGTAATGGCGGCGCCGCTAACGGGGCTGGCCCCGTAACCGCGCCTGGCGGTGGAGCATTTTCATGGTTTGGCACAACGTCATTAATTGGTAGCGCCTTGGTTAAAGCTGAAGGTGGTGCAGCCGGCACGAGCAACTCAACAGCTGCGGGTGGCAACGGCGGCGCTGGATCAAACTCTTTGGGCTCCGTTAAGAATGACGGAGGGCAAGGCGGAAAGGGAGAAGCAGCCTCCGGTGGTGGTGGTGGTGGTTCCGGAGCGCCAAACGTTACTGGAAATGGACAGAATGGAAATAATGGCGGTAATGGAAATAGCGGGACGGGTGGTGGCGGAGGTGCCGCACGTGTTGGCGGCGCCGCGGGTGGCGATGGCCAGGACGACGGGGTAAATACCACAATGGCTCAAGCTGACACGCCTGGTGGCGGTGGAGGTGGAACACAAGACTCCAATACAAGCGTTGCGGGGCAAGGCGGAAATGGTCTCGTGTTAGTTTCATATACACAGCCGATAAACCAAAATCTGGTTTTCGCGGCAAGCACAACAAAAGTGGGTGGCGCAGCTGTCACGATCGTAAGCTCCGGCCCATCTTCTAACGCAGTCTGGTTTGCACCCGCCGGCACGACAACTTTTGCCGCCAGCGGCACAATGACGACGGCTGCGGGTAACGCAACCACCATAAACGCACCAGCCAACGCCGGCACTTATGTACTATATGTGATCGATGTTGCGGGTAACGTATCATTACCTTCAACTGCAACACTTACTGTTGATAATACCCCTCCTACCATTTCAGCGACTTCTCCGATTACAAACGCTTTTGTGGCCAACTCAAATGTCTCTTACACGTTGTCAGAAGCGATTGTCGCCGCACCCGGCTCCAAGATTCGTTGGGCGCGCACCAGCGGCAATCCCGACCCATCGTCACCTCACGATTATTTGTTAACGGCGGGTGAATTGACAATCGGAGCACACACCAATCTAACGTTAGCTGGTGTGACTTTGGTGAACGGGACGACATATACTGTAACGTTTGACGCCGTGGATGCCGCCGGTAATGCCGCAACGCAGGTTGTCGCGACTAACGTAACGATGGATACATCGCCCCCGGCAGCGTTGACCGTAGGCTCTGTTGTCACTACTGGTGGCAATTCTGTGTTGAACTACTGGAATACAACTAACACCGGAGTAGATATCCAGGTACCTGTCGATTTGGCAAACACTGATCCAAGCCTAACAGGTGGGACGATCCAACTTCAGGCTCGTATTAGTTCGGGAAGTTTTGCAAACATCGGCTCGCCCTATACAATTCTCAACGGAGATCGCGGATCCAACAAGACACTTTCTTTGACCAGCGGTCAGATTGCGGCTATTGCAAGTTACGCCGATGCAACTACACTTCAATTTACTGCCATTGTAAAAGATCAGGCAGGCAATAGTGCAACGGTTACTCAAAGCGCTACCAACTTGCTCGTTGACATTACGGTACCGGTGATTTCGGCAGTAGCACCGGTCGCGAGTGGTTTTGTCAAAACCTCAAATGTTTCTTACACCCTTTCGGAACCAATCTCAGCAACAAGCGGATCGAGGATTCGATGGAATAGAACGAGCGGATCGACCGACGCAGGTTCCCCTCATGACTACTTCCTTACGGCAGGCGAGCTCACATCAGGTGCACATTCAAACATCGCTCTCGCATCTGTTACGCTAGTTGATGCTTCCGTTTATTCTGTGATTTTTGATGCGCAAGACGTTGCAGGTAATCCGGCCGTTACAGTCACGAGCTTAAACGTCACTTATGACATCACGCCACCGACGATCACAGCAACTACTCCCTCCGCGAATGCAGCGATTAACGTCGCAAACGTGGGATACACTTTCTCTGAAGCCTGTCAAACTGCCACAGTCGATTATAATAGAACCGGCGGTAATGCCGATGTTAATCATACGCTGAATCTTACAGCCGGACAACTAACAACCGGCGCCCATGCTGTTTCGACCGGGCTTCCAACACTTGTGGATGGAGCCATTTATGACATCGTATTCAACGCTACCGATCTCGCCGGAAATACCGCGACAACAGTAACGAACTCTAACGTATTATACGACGTGAGTCAACCTGCCGCATTGACGGTGGGGACTGTCACGACAACAGGTGGTAATTCAGTTACCAATTTCTGGAATACTACCAATACCGGACTCGACATTTCTGTGCCAGTTGATTTGGCGAATACGGACCCATCAATCACCGGCGGATCCATTCAGCTCCAGGCACGTATCTCGTCGGGAAGTTTTGCAAACATCGGGTCACCTTATGCGATCCTCGGCTCAGACCGCGGAGGTAGTGTAACACTTTCATTGACGTCTGGGCAAATCACGGCTATTGCAGGATATGCAAATGCAACTACACTTCAGTTCACCGCTGTAGTTAAAGACAGGGCTGGCAATTCTGCAACTGTATCTCAAAGCCCTTCGAATGTATTGGTCGATATTGTAGTCCCAGTGATTTCAGCAACGTCACCGGCAAGCAGTTCTTTTGTCAACACCTCGAATGTGTCCTATACGCTATCTGAACCAATCTCTGCAACAACAGGATCCAGAATTCGCTGGAATGCGACGGGCGGAACCGCTGATGGTGCGTCGCCACATGATTACTTTTTGTCGGGTGCCGAATTAACTTCAGGAGCTCATACAAACATTGCACTTTCGTCAGTAACGCTGGTCGATGGCGCGATCTACTCAGTGATTTTTGATGCACGCGACGTGGCAGGCAATCCTGCTTCAACTGTCACAAAAAATTTGGTCGAATACGATGCATCCGTACCGAATGCATTTACAGTTGGCGGCGTAGTGAGTACCACCGGTACAGTCGTCGCAGGCTATTGGAACGGGACGAACACGGGTGTAAATGTGCAGGTTCCAGTTGACATCGGAACGATCGATCCTACAGTTGTAGGTGGTACAATCCAGGTGCAGGCGCGTATTGCATCCGGTACGTTCGCGAACGTCGGCACACCTTATACAATTGTGCTTGGCGACCGCAATACGACAAAGACAATGGCCCTTTCGGCGGGCAATATCACAGGTATAGCCGGATACGCCCAGACAGTCTCATTGGAATTTAGAGCGGTCATAACGGATCGCGCTGGGAATGCCACTACTGGCACACAAAGCGCCTCAACGCTTACTGTTGATACCGTTGCGCCTGTCATCTCATCCACATCACCAGCAAACAGCAGCTCTGTCAACACTTCAAATGTTTCTTACACCTTGTCAGAAACTGGAAGTGCCGTCGCTGCCTCGAAGATCACCTGGACCAGGACAAGTGGTGCTCCAGATGGTGCCTCACCACACGTGTACCTGTTGACTGGCGCTGAATTGTCATCCGGCGCACACATCAACATTCCATTGGCCAGCGTTACCCTTGTAGACAATACAGTTTACAATGTAACCTTTGATCTCCAGGATATTGCTGGCAATGCGGCGACAACCGTCACCAAGAACAGCGTAACATATGACATCACCGCACCGGTTGTGAATTCAATTGTCATCGGAGCTACTCCACTCAAGGGAATAGGGTCGACGAACGGAACAACTTCTACATCGCTGCTGTATACCGTAACCTTCAGCGAACCGGTAACAGGCGTAGATGCTGCAGATTTCTCTTTGACAACGGGTGGAAGCCTTATCGCAAACGTTGGAACGATCACGGGCGGCCCCACTGCCTACTCAGTAACGGTGAACGTCGTTTCAGGATACGGAACTTCGCGCCTCGATTTTTTTGCGAATGGTACAGTCAAAGATCTTGCGACCAATAGTGCAGTTACTTCTTTCACAAGTGGAGGTCCGGGTGCAACATATACTTATGTTTTACCTGAACCAGCCACGCACGTCACGGGATTTACCGCGACACCAGGTCCAGATAATTACTCGGTTACACTGACTTGGTCCGCAGATTCACCAACCGCAAACGGCTATGTCATTCGGGTAAAAGGACAGCTTGATGACGACTCCAACGGAGTTTTTATACCAGTAAACGATGCTGCGGTGCCGACATCCGACTTCGTATTCACTGACGGAAACGGTCTGGCGTTCCAGGGCACTGGCATCCTGAGCTATACCTTCAGCTCACTTCTTTCTGGAAAAACTTACACTTTCGAAATCATCCCGTATGCCTACAATGGTTTCTATTCGGTTGATAATATCGACTACAAAGTCGACGGAGCTCAGCCAAGCAAGACGGCGACAGTGGGCACAGGTTCTCTATCAACAATTACAAACCTCGTAGCGGCACCGGCAACCATTTCATCGTTGACCACTTCCTACGCAGGCACCTTTAACTTGGTTTTCAACCTCAGCGATGATGGAGGTACGCCTGGAATAGACAATTCGCGTACAAGGTTCACTGACCTCGTCATTTCGGCTGGGGGTGCAAATACGGTTACAAATTGGTCCGATGTCATCGCGGAGGCCCAGCTCACAGACTTCACCGAAAACCCAGCAAGCCCGGTATTGACTACAACTATTGGAACCAATACCATTACATTCTCAGGCCTGGCTACCGGCTCCAATGGTGTCGGTGCACTTGACGACAATGAAGTAAAACAGTATCGTCTGCGTGTGCGCCTGAAAAATCCTTTAACGGGTGGTGCCAATCTCACCGTCGATAATCAGGTGTTTGACTTCAGTGTAAGCACCGGTAGTTTCACTTACAATACTGCATTATCACAACCTTCTCGGTTCGCACCCCTTCAGTTGGCTACTTCTGGTCCGGGTCGAAACATAGTCAGTGTAATAGCATCCACCGTGACTTTCAATCCATCATTTGGAGGCGTCCAGCCCCCAACCACGGCACTTGCATTAACCAATTTGTCAGTAACGCCAATTGCAAGGGCAGTTGACGCAAATGGAAATACTGATTTGAATTTCACGTCAAACATGAGTGTAACGACGACTGGAGGCTTGAGCGTATCACCTACGCCGATCAGCATCTCGCCGTCTAATGGTATATATACTTTCCCCGCCGGGTTTCAATACACAGATGCTGGAACCGGTAGCGCCAATAATGGAACATTGATACTATCAGACGGAGCAAGTGTAACGGGAAACAGCAATGGAGTTACCGTTAGTTACAGCAATACCACCACAATCGTTGCAGGAGCTAACCCAGAGGCTCCGACTTTCAACGTCATAAATCCCACATACAATATTCCCGGAAGCAGGGTATTTGACTTTGATGTTGTGGATGATAATGGATCTGGCGGCGATGGTGTCCCTACAGTTCTTACGCAGGTAATCCTAACACAAGGAACCGGAAACGATATCGCGGACTGGACTCAGGTTATCACTGGAGCCGTATTATACGACGGTGTGGGTGGTGCATCACCCGCAGTAGGTCACTTTATCGGCGGTACCGTTGGACCCACATCAATAACATTTCCTGGTATTCCCGCATTGCTCGGAACTGTTAACGATAATGGAAGTCACAACTATCAACTCTATCTCACGATTAGTTCTTCTCTACCGGCTGCCTTGAAGACAAGCATTGATGGCCTAAATCTGGTGTTCGAGGTACTTAAAGCAAACGTTACTACAGCGTTAAACAGTAGCGCAATTGCCGCCGGAGAAAATGAGAACTCGGGCTCGACGAACATCGCAATGGACGTGTTGGCTACCAAACTCAGTGTTATCAACCCGATAGGAAATCCAACACTTGTGTCGAAGGACATCTCAATACAACAGGCGGTTCCTACTGTTGAGGCTATCGATGCCAATGGTAACCGTGACCTTAATTACAATTCCACCGGCATAAGTCTTAGTGACGGTAATATCCCGGCAAGAACCTTTATAAACCCGCCTGCTGCCAACTCGATGACTGCAGGATTCTTATCGTTCCCCAACAACTTTCAGTACACATCTGTGGGCGGCCCCGCAATCGCAACCCTCAGTAGCTCGACCCTTAACGCGGTTGGTGGATCACTTGCTGCCGCAAGTTTTGGCTCATTCAGCGTGACATCTGGTATTGCAAGTACGATCACCAACGGAGTTGCTTCGTCCGGCACAATCACTTCAATCACGAATGCCAGCCCCGGTACGGCAGTGTTCAACTTTGTTGTCAACGATGATCCGAGTGGCACACCTGCACTGCAGGATGACGGAAGCGCAACGTTTGTAAATTTTGTAAGGATTACGCAGTCCGCAAGCAACACGATCACAGACTGGACACAGGCAATTGCCGGAGCTATTCTTTCAGACGGAAATCCTGCCCACGACATCACCGCAACTTCGATCACTGGCACTGACATAACTTTTAATGGTAGTGGCTCTGGTATCTTTGCAGCATCACCCCTACTGTCGACCGTCGGAGACAACACACCGAAAACCTTCACACTAAAAATCTGGCTTAAGACATCACTTGGAGGAAGTCTTCCATCCACTATTGACGGGCAGAGTTTTGGATTCGAGTTATTATCTAATCCTGTAAACCAAAATATTTTGGCGACGGCCGCGGGAACAGGAATGCTCAATGTACCTACGCAGCAAATCAATTTTGGATCGGCCAACACGGTGGCTGTAGTCGCTACTGAACTACGTTATTTTAATCCTTTGTTCTCATCGTTCCCGTTGTCTGCAAGCCTGAACAGCAACTTCCCTGGCGGCGCTTCTCAACTTACCTGGGAATCTACTGATGCTAATGGAAACAGAGACCTCGGATTCAACGGAGCAAGTGGACAAATCACTGCATTTACAAACGCGTCGGGCCTTACGACTTCACCCACTTCCGGATCGATTGTTGGAACACAATTCACGAATGGTGTTTATGCTCTGCCAAACACGTTTAAATACACCTCTGGCTCGAACGGGAATGACGCAACTATTTCGATCACTGCCACGGGCGGTATCGTTGCGCCTACATTCCCGAACATGATTCAAATCCTTTCATCATTTGAATCATCTCTGATCAATGATCCTACGTTCAGCTATCCATTAACGCTGGACTATGTCAACCATCAGGATTCGGTAAATATCCAGAATAACTCTGCTTCAATGGATATTGCGCGGATGTTACTGGTGGATGGTAGTAGATCATTTGCTCTGTACGGCGCAACGACAATTACCACTCCGTTCAATGACTTCGGCGCTTTCGTAAACGTGGACAGCGGTGTGAGCGGTGATGCAGACGGTGCCTCAACAAACCTTACAAGCTTGACGCTCCGCATCTCCCGCCCGTCTAACATCAGAAGGATCGCCTTATACTCTGGAGGCGTTGAAATTCCAGGCACAGAAATCGACGTCTCTGCGATAGGTGCAATAACCGGAGCCACTGCCTTCTATGACTTTGTATTTAATGGGGCGCCTCTGCTGGTGGCCGCTGACGATAGCCAAATCGATCTAAGCGTGCGCGTCAGTTTCCGAAATCTGCCAACATTCATTAAAGACCAGGATCCCCTTAACGTAGCCGTTATTGCAGCGACAGCGACAGGTGGCTCACTGTTCTTTGCCGACGCGATTATGCCTTCACCTCCACCTAATACCACTTTGGCTAATTATAAGGCCGGGGTTCAGGGTGGTGTAACCACGGGCGGTGCCCAGGCTGGATATCGGTCACCTGCGGGTGTTAACATTATAGATGTTGTCGCAACCAAACTTGATTTCATTGCACCGTTGCCAGCAACATTTGCCGGCATCAACAAGCCGATCAGCATTCTGGGAACGGTAAAAGCACGCGATCAAAAATCAAACGTTGACCTCAATTTCAACGCCCCGGTATCACTTTCTGGTATTAGTGCTATTCCAACTTTCACCGGTTCATTCGTGAACGGTTCTGTAAGTCTAAACGGAATGCGCTACATCAGCACCGGAAATGGAACACTGACAGTTACTGCAGGTGGCTTGAATTCAAATACCAACAATGTCGTCGGAGGATGGGTCAACAAGTCTACTCCATCGCCTAGCCCGATAAACGTAATGCACGTAACGAGCACACTTACAACGGGCGGGGTCACAACATCTTCAAACCTCATCGGTGGTACAAGTGGCGCCGTAATTTTCGGAGCAACATTTACCGCATCAGGAGTTGCCGCTGGTGAGCCCAAGCTCAACGGCTTCAACATTTCATTTAGCAACCCGTATTCAGGCATACTTAACAATCCAAGGGTGTTCGAGTCTGCCAGCAGCATATATGGCCCCGGTGCCACAGATGTTACAACCATCGGTGGTACCGTTTCTACGCCATCTTCAACCACCATCACAGTAGCGTTTGGAACACCTCGTGACTTAACGGCGGGAAGTAAATCATACTTCCTTATCGTTGACGTCGATCCTAATGCGAGCGGTAGCACGCCTCCCATTCAGCCTTCTATTACTGATAACGGCTTCGGGTCACCGACAGACACTAACATTACTACTACACAGGGTACGGCCACGTCAAACGGTAGCGTGGGACAGAGCTATACATTCGCTTCAATCTTCCCTCCTACGATTGTGCGGTCGGTTCCTGCGAAGGGCCAACTCAACGTGGCTCCTAACCAGGGAACACTAGACATTTATTTCAGCGTTCCGGTATGGTCACTCGATCAAAAAGTTCTACTCTATGATCAAACTGCGAATACAGGGCCCTACACGTTGACGGCAACCAATGGAGCTTATGGCGTTGCCCCCGGCAATCCTCTTACGCTTGCGAGCCCGGTTTCATTCACAGGAATGCCAACGCTCATTGCGGATCACATCTACTATGTGACTATCGCAGCAGGAAATCAGGCGCTGAACACGGGTGTCATGGATCAGAATGGGAACGTCTTCCAGGGCATTTCTTATCCTGGAGCGTTGTACTTTAAGGCAGCGAGTACGGTTGCACCAAACATGTTGGGCATCAGCAGCGCGCAGACACCTCCCAAGACCGTACCACAGAATCCACGGGTGGACCCTAACAGTATTACAACTACGAGTGCAACCATCAATGCGTCATTCGATGCATTTGGAACGGCACATTATCTCATTTTGAGTACCGGATCGGCAGCACCGACCGTCGCGCAGGTGAAGGGCGCAGCCTATTCTCCTGCTGGATCGGTCTTCGCGCAGGGATCGTTCCCCATCACGCAGATATTTCCGTCACCGCAGCCTCAATTCGGAATCGTCACACCCACTACACCCTTTATCGTCGGCAATACATATGATGTGTGGATGGCGGCCGACAACGATGCACCTGGTGTATATAAGGTCACAACGAGCGGTACATATGGAGGACTCGCAAGTAATTTCGCAATCGGAGGTGTCGGTCCTACTATGAACTTTACTGTAGGTCCGGATCCGACTGTTGTAACACTCAACACACCATCCATAGCGGTTTGTACGAACAGCTTGCAGATCATGGATGCCCCGATAATCATTTCTGAGGGCACTTCCGGAGATTTCCAGACAAGTGGTCAGCAATCGTTCAACTTAGTGTTGCCCGCGGGCTTCCAGTTCGATGTTACCATCAACAGCAGCACAGGTGCGCCAAACTATGGAAACCTTCAGCTTGTTGGTTCTGATTTTTCGGGAGCCGGTGCACTGAGCTTTATCGGTAATAGTATCTTGACAGTAACGTTCGCAAACAGTGGAACGACCTCACTTGACAAGATCATTATCACCGGGCTTCGCGTAATCTCGTCGACAGCAACCAGTGGACAGTTCCTTCGATTGGGTGGTCAGGCCATCCCTGCGTTGGCAGATCAAACCTCGTTCGCGACGATCACATCATACGATGCAGCGGTTATCGGCTTTACAAACAGCTACTCGACGACCCTGCTGCCTGCACCGACCAGTATTGTAACTTCGATTCCTGATAACGCCAATCCCAGCCTGATCACACTCTCTCCTACAACTGCTACAGGTGGTCCGCTAACTGGCACAGGCACGCTTAACGATTATGGCCCCAGCACATTTAGTGGACAAGGAGTAAGCATCAATCAACTCTCGCTCGCCGGGGTAACGCTTGACGCGCCATTCAATATTTCTGTGACCCACACCGATAACAACGGTTGTATTTCGACCAATGCAATTCAGTACACGGTCTACGATCACAATACGGCGCTGAACATCACGACGAACTTGCTGACGAGCGGTGGTACAACTATCGTGGTCGCCCCTCCTGCTCCACTGAATAGCTTCTGTGCCAGCAATGCCAATTTCAAGGTGAATCAGGTCAACCCTCCGCCTTACAATGCAGCTGGACACGTTCGGTATCTGGATTATAAAGGTCTTGCACCTTATTATCAGATGTCTGTTTCAGCGGATATTCCAACAGGAGTGCCTGCTCAATTTATTACGGGGCCAGCATGGAAGAATCTTATCCAAAATAGCCTCTTAACGAAGATCACTCCTGGCCACACAATTGGACCAGACATATTCTTCGACTATAAGTTCGATGATGCGGTTATTTCAGATGCTGCTACTGTCTCTGGTGGAGCGCTTCCTGATCCGTATACTTATTTCAGATCCACGGTTGTATCGCAGGCGACTGGAGCCACGCTGACATTCTATGCAGGCGGTTCACTCGGATTCGTGGATATCACCGGATTCTTCCAGAGCAGAACAAACTCTGCGGTGAAGACTCAGCGCGCTCAGCGGGTGCAATTCTTCCTGCCGGCCGTTCCGATCGTGGATGGAAGCCTCCCTTCCTTTATCGACGTCACGGATCCACTAAATCCACCGAACGCCGTTGTACAGAATCCCGGTACGCTTGTCTACTGCGAAGCTGGCGGAGTGATCAACATATCTGCTCGTCCGACCCCGGTTCCCGGACGTTCGACCGGTACATTTACGTTGGTTGATATGTCCAACAATCCGATTGCGACAGCTGGATTTACGGATAACACGAACGGTACCGCTAAGATCGACCCGACGATTCTGAAGAATGGTTATGCAAATATCCGAGTGATATACACGTACCAGGATGCTTCTCCTTGCGGAGCGTCTGCATCCCAGATCATCAGGATCACCCCTAACCCTGTAGCGAATTTCACTACGGCAGCAGTGGTTGGACCTAATGTCGGAAGCTCAACTTCTTTCTGTGTTGACAACCAGATTAATTTTGACGCAGCAACTTCTTCGATCAGCGCTGCTCCTGGCGGCACTCCCGGAAACTTCATCGCAAAGTATAAATGGGATTTTGACGATCTCGTAAGCGCAAACAACTCGTCTACTATTGTCAATCCGAACCACACCTTTACAAGGGCACAGCCATTCCAAGTAGGTCTTGATTTGGAATCAAACTGGAAGTGCCCTTCGGTGCCTGTCACAACGCCTACCGTTGTTGGCACGTTCCGAAACACGTTGAACGTTGGTGGTATCCCCGTGGTGAAAACAAGGTTTGACGGCGTGTCTACGCAAGACAGTTTCAACTTCTTTGATAACGGGTCCACGGTTGCAAATAGCACGATCGCCAACCGGGATTGGGATTACAACTATCCTTCGGGTTCAACATTCAATGTCGACGCCAGCGGTGCGACGGTATCAACGAATTTTAGTACGCCAGGAAAAGTTATGTATGACATGCGCGTTACCAGCAGCCTCGGCTGTATTAATAGCGTGTACCTGACAAACAAGGCGCTCGGATTCTCTGATGCTGATAACGACAAGCTGAGAACGCTGGTGGTATTGCCTCGCGCGGTGGCCGCATCTGGTACCGTAGGCTACGCTGAGAATTTTGAAAGCTCAAGTGGAAATTGGCAGGTATGGTATGCCAGCAATGCGAATTTCCCGCTGACCTTCCAGACACCATCTACGGCGTCCGGTGTCGTAATAACACCTGATCCTTCATGGAAATGGGGCGCCCCTGATGGTCCCGCAACTGCAGGTGCGGTCGGAATAGTAAATGATGTGAGCATAACGGGCACCAAATACTGGAAGACATATGACGCTACGACGAAACGATATCGTGGAAATGAGCGTTCTGCGTTGTACTCTCCAAGTATGGACTTGACAGCCCTATCAACGCCGATGATTTCATTCAATAGCTGGACTCAACTTGAGCCTAGCGACGGTGTGATTCTCGAGTACTCTCAGGATGGATTGAATGTTGCCGATCCAAGCAAAGTGTGGATCGTGCTCGGTAAGATTGGTGAAGGAGTGGGTTGGTTCACCGACAAGGGTGTCGCGGCAAAACCTGGTGCCCAAATCGGAAACGATCTTGGATGGAGTAACACGGGTAACAATACCGGTTGGATTGACTCCAAGCATACCCTGGATGAGATCGCCAGCACTGGCTCTGGCTCGTTGGCAAATCGACTTGGAAGGGTTGTATTCCGTTTCTCACTCGCCAGTGCTAAACAGGATAACGGCTTGACCGTCGACGGTTTTGGAATCGACAACGTGAGGATTGGTGAGAGAACACGGACGATATTGTTGGAAAGCTTTGCCAATACGTCCAACACAGCCCCTCCTCCTCAGTACAGTGAGAAAACAATCGCCGATTCATTGTCTTACTTCCCGGCAAAATATGCGGGCGCTCCTACGATCGGAACGCAGGTAATTAAGGTCAACTATCACCTCAATTTCCCGGCCAACGATCCGTTCAACCAGCAGAATCCGGCAGATCCAAGCTCACGGGCGTTGTTCTACAACATAGTTTCAACACCGAAGTCGATACTGGACGGCCATAAGGATGACCTCGACAGACCTTTCACGGTATGGAGCAGACAGTCATACGGAACGAGAAGTCTTCAACTTGCTCAGGCAACGCTCACCACAGCGGTGAGTACGTCAAGCCCTGGCGTTGTGAATATCAATGTTAAGGTCGATGCGGTATTTGATCTGCCTGCCAACACGGTGTTGCATGTGGCAGTTCTTGAAACCGGAGTCCCCCTGGGCAGCCTGACCACAGCTCAAAAAGCTCAGGTTCTGACTGGTGAGACACAATTCTATTATCTGCTGAAAGCAATGCTTCCGTCGGCCTCTGGCACTCCGTTCGGTACCGTATTGAAAACTGGTTCAAGCCGGTCATTCAATAACATTCAGTGGACACCGGATCCGGCAAAGCTGTACGCTCCATCGAATGACCTCGCAGTGGTTGTCTTCCTGCAGAATGAGAGCACAAAAGAAGTATATCAAGTCAGCTATACTACAGGGCTCACCGATCCTGGTGTGGTCACTGGCATAGAGCCTGTTTTGGCTGAAGATGTTCAGGTATATCCGGTGCCTGCGAACCGTGAAATGCATGTTGTAATGCCTGGGGTACTCCTGAATCCTGCAAGTGTTCAGTTGATCGACCAAACAGGGCGGGCGGCAATTGAAACTACAATACAGGGCGGGCAAACATCCAAGACGCTCAATGTGGGCGAGTTGGCACAAGGAGTATACATCCTGCAGATTAATGTGGGCAATGGAAACTTCACAAGGAAAAAGGTGATGGTTATACACGACTAACCGATCATGGCGACAATTGAAAAAAGCCCATCTATCTCAGATGGGCTTTTTTCATTTCGATAACAGAGTTCAAACTGGAATTGAGCAACCGTTGCCGGACAATTCACAGCAGATTCCCGTGTTTTTACGATTAAAAGGTAGGTTTTTCTTTTGCATTGCATGTTTTGATTCTTCAGGGCTTTGCTTAATTTGAAGCAGTATTCTAACAACTGTAGTCACCCCTTTACTCCCTCATGGAACTATTTCTAAAAGCTGACGCCTGGCTTGCGCTACTCACTTTATGCTTTCTGGAAATTGTTCTTGGAATCGACAACATCATTTTTATTTCAATTGTCTCCAACAAGCTGCCGGAAGAACAGCGTCAAAGGGCGCGTAATATCGGACTCGCACTGGCAATGGTCGTAAGAATTTGTTTCCTGCTTGGTATTACATGGATCATTGGATTCACCGAGCCTTTGTTCACCGTTCCAGACAATTGGCTGATGAGCAACCCCATGCCAGTGAGCGGACGTGATCTTATCCTTGGATTTGGTGGTCTGTTTCTTATTGCCAAAAGCACCATGGAGATCAACCATGAGATGGAGGGTAGCGATGACAATGATGGCGAACCTGGAATCTCAAAAAAAGCCATGGTAACACTCTCCGGAACGATTGTCCAGATCATTCTGCTGGACATAATCTTCTCCTTCGACTCGATCCTTACAGCTGTCGGCATCGTCGATCGGGATAAAGTCATCATCATGATCCTCGCCGTGATTGTATCGATTATTGTTATGATGTTTTTTAGTGGTGCGATTAGTCGTTTCATTCAACAGCATCCATCAATGGAAGTTCTTGCCCTTGGATTCCTGATCCTGATCGGGTTCATGCTGTTCCTGGAAGCCCTCCACTATGTCATTCCTAAAGGCTATATCTATTTCGCCGTCGCATTCTCCATGCTCATCGAACTGACAAATATTCGCGTGCGGAAAAAGCGAAAGACAAAACCAGTGAAACTAAACAAGCCTTTCACCGAATCCGAAATGGCCGAAGCCATGAAGGAACTTGACAAGTAAAGCCGGTGTTTTCCGAAAGCCCGATTCGCAGATAGGAATTCAAGAATTCACCCGTAGTCGTATAATCCACACATAACTCACTAGTCATAAAATGGAAACACAGGATCTTCGTTTTCCAATCGGAAAATTTGAGCCAAAGGATGTCTACTCTCCTGCCGAAATTGAACAAAATATTAACCGCATCGAGTCCCTTCCAGCAAAACTTGAGGATGCAGTAGCCGGTCTCTCCCGCGCTCAGCTCGATACCCCTTACCGCGACGGTGGGTGGACGGTTCGCCAGGTTGTCCACCATGTTCCGGATAGCCATTTAAACGCCTACATCCGTACCAAATGGACACTTACAGAAGATACTCCACTCATCAAGGCATATTTTGAAAAAGAATGGGCGTCAACCCCGGAGACATCTGCCGACCCTGACATCTCCCTGATGCTGCTTAAAGCGCTTCATAAAAAATGGGTAATCTTATTAAGGCAACTCAATCCTGAACAGTACAAAAGGGCATTTACGCACCCGGAAACGGGAAAACTTGTCACGATCGAACGCCTGACAGGACTGTATGCGTGGCATGGCGAGCATCACCTGGCGCATATCACATCACTTAAAAAAAGAATGAATTGGTAGATCAGGTTTAACGTAACTTTATGCGGTATGTATAGGCCGCCGATCATTCTGTTTAACCGACACGCGGAGACAATCTATCCGTCATTGGTAAGGAAGGTTGATCTTATTCCTACACAAAGGGAACGAATCATCACTCCCGACGATGACTTCCTGGATATCGATTGGTACAAAAACGACGGGTCTCGATGCGTAATTATCAGTCATGGATTGGAGGGAAATTCCGGGCGGCCGTACGTAAAGGGAATGGCACGCGCATTCTTCAACAACGGAATCGATGTCGCCGCGTGGAACTTCCGCGGTTGCAGTGGGGAAGTGAACAGACAATTACGTTTCTACCATAGCGGAGCTACCGATGACCTGAAGGCAATTGTCGATCACGTAGGCAAATCGTACAGTGAAGTATTTCTTGTCGGCTTTAGCCTGGGTGGGAACCTCACCCTCAAATATCTTGGGGAGAACAGCGTCCATACGGCAATAAAGAAAGCAGTTGCATTTTCAGTACCCATCGATCTGCATGCAAGCTGTATAGAGATTTCAAAACCTGGTAATTGGATTTACTCAAGGCGTTTTCTGAAGGCGCTGAAAGCGAAAATCATTTCAAAAGCAGCCGTGCGAACTGACCTTCGCATTGACGGGCTTAACGCAGTACGAACGCTCCTCGAATTTGATGATAAATTCACTGGACCACTCCATGGATTTGCGGGAGCCATCGACTACTATACAAAGTCCAGCTCCATTCACTTTATTGACAAAATAAAGATCCCAACGTTGATCGTGAATGCCCTAAACGATCCCTTTCTAAGTTCAAATTGTTTTCCGCGTGACGATTTCAGAAATCATCAATGGGTCAAATTTGAATTTCCGAAAAACGGCGGGCACGTTGGGTTCGCTCAGTTCGGACAGAAAGGACTATATTGGTCGGAGATGAAGGCGTTATCATTCATTCTGAATTCTTAGACATGTTGATCCGCTATTCACTTACATGCACTTCTGAAGAGGCCGCCCAGTCATTAGGTGTTGATGTTCCTGCAGGGTACGAGCCTTTATACAATGCGGCCCCCACTCATCTTCTCCCTGTTATCACACAGGACAGTCAGAAAGGATTTTCCTTCTTTTACTGGGGCGCTCCGCCCTCACGGGCAAATAAAAAGGCGCTTGCTGAAAAAATAATCAACACTAGGGCTGAGCTCATCCGGGAAAAACCAGTGCTTTTGAAAAGAGTTGTTCAACATCGTTGTATTGTCCCTGCAGATGGGTACTATGATTGGAGAAAGATCGGAAAGAAGGGCGCCATTCCTTACCGTGTGACGCTAAAGAATAAAGAGCTCTTTTTCATCGCAGGAACGTGGGAAGAGTATGACGACGAGCAGGGTGAGACATTCCACACTTTCAATCTGATCACCACGGCGCCTTGTTCATCAGTTGCTTCCCTTTCAGAACGAATGCCGGCAATCCTTTCGTTGGATATGGCCAAGCTGTGGTTGAATTTCGAAGCTGAAGATGAGGTCGTTAATGCCCTCAAACCTTACGGTGAAACATTGGAATATTATTCCGTATCTCAGGTCGTAAATTTTCCAGATCGTAACAATAGAACGGCGATTTTGCCAGCACCTGCCTCTGATCAATTCGGCAATCTGACGTTATTCGATTAGGCTTTGTCGTGCTCCTCTAAAACCCGTCTCCTTCTTCTTTCTTTTTTGCGGGATCTTTCTTTTTGACCGGAGTATTGCTGCCCTCCTTCTTTTTCGGCGACGGCGGTGAATTCACACCTGTTGAAGTTTTTGTTGGCGCTGATTGTGAGGTAGAGTCGGTTTTTTCCTTCTTCTTAAAAATGTTAAGAATGTTCTTTGGGAATGGTACTTTCTCCTTTGCGGGTCCCTTCACGCCTTTGCCGGTCGCATCTTTTTCCTGCGACTTGTTTTCCATCGCCGCCCGTACGTCAGGTAGAACGAGCAATTCCCTGAAATACCACATATAAAGGTCCTGGTCAAGGTTAAACTTTTCCTTTGTTTTTGTAATCGCGTATGTACTGTCCCCAGGCTCGGCCTTTTCAGCTTTTGCAGCAAGGGCTGTACTGTCTGGTTCATCTGCTTCAGCCAGGGCCATATCTGCATCATTCTGTGTCTTGAGTGAATCAGGTATTTTGGGATACACTGGTTTCATTTCCACGGTCTGCATCCTGCGATACTTCTTTCGATATGACTCCGGTACAGCGATGAGATATTTGCTCTTGCTCGCGGTAAGGATTTTGGGTGTAGAATCTTCGTTGAAATAACTGAATTTTTGTCTGAGGGCATCCTTGTCGTAGATAAATGAACTCTGATAGGCAGGGCACGCCAGTCGTTGAGTACACGCACTCAGCAGCATTAATAGACCAATAAAGGCAATGAAAACCCTGGTCATAGGTTGATTAAGGTGCAATCAACAAAATTAAAGAAATAACCCCAAGCCACGGTATTTTTATGAAGCGTTTTATAAATGTAAATATCTGTTAATCAACATTTTAAATACCGAGTATTAATTTTTTACTTTTAGGCAATCCGGAGACTACCAGACTGTATGACTCATCAATTAGCCTCCTGAGCAACGGGTCGGGCACTTCCCGGCTGACCTGCACCGTAATCCAATGCTTTTTATTCATGTGATAAGCCGATCAGTAAGGGCAAACATCTTCCCCATGACTTTGAAGACCAGGGTATTTCCACCAAATGGAAATTCCTCTGTCACTCCCTTTTTCGAGATGCAATAGTCCCGAAATGATTCAATGTTCAACGAAATAAACGCTTAAGGATTATAAATAGTACACCCAGCAGGAAAACGACAATTGAAATCTTGTTAATGCCATGCATGAGCTTAATGTTCACATTAGACGGTCGGTTTGGGTCCTTCGTTCTAAAAAAATATCCTCCCACTTCACCCAATGAGAAAAAATCTCTCCATCCTGACCGTTTCTTAGGTTTATCTTCTTCCATGTGATCTAGTCTACTGTTACAATGTCTATCCAGTTTCCGTCTTCACGAATAAGATCTATCAGTGAGTCAACAGCATCTGCCGTTGGAACATTCCTCTTTACAACATTTTTTCCGCGGTAAAGGGTAATCCTTCCCGGACCCGATCCCACGTATCCATAATCTGCATCAGCCATCTCACCGGGCCCATTAACAATACAGCCCATGATTCCAATTTTTACGCCCTTCAGGTGATTTGTTCGGGTACGGATCTTAGCAGTAGTTTCCTGCAGGTCGAACAGTGTGCGTCCACACGAGGGGCATGAAATATATTCTGTTTTGGAAATTCGTGTGCGCGTGGCCTGAAGAATGTTGAAAGCTGTTTCATTGATCAGCTTGTCTGACCCACTTCTCTCGGCGTCGATAAATACTCCATCTCCAAGTCCGTCGATCAACAGGCCGCCAATGTCGGTCGCGGAATACAATTGCAGCTGCTCTGCCGAAAGATCAACGTAAGAACGACCGATCACAACCGGGACATTGCATTGCAGATTCATCAACTCTACAAACAACCTGCGTTCCTCAGCATAACCGTGCTTATTGTTCGTATTGATTAGTAGGACAGACGTTGAATCTGCATTGAGCTTTGACACAAGGGAAGGCGAAATATCACTGATATTCGCCTGGATAAAATTTATCTCTTTTGAAGTCTGAACCCCCGACAGATACGCTGCACTACTGATGAGTGGATATGTCCGCGGTTTAGATTTCACTTTCAACCAGGTTGCATGATCATAAATCAGTCCCAGTGTACCCGGTATTTCAAAGTCGATCTCACATTTACTAAGAAAGACATAATCACAGGCCATGTCTGTAATTGTCCATTTATCCAGGGGAACGGAGTATTGGTATCCCAATGCAAAGAATGAAGCCGCCGTAACTTTTTCTTTCCTGGAAAAGTCAGCGACAACCCTGGGAACCTGATGCCCCCCGATATTTACTACCTCCCTGGTCGCGCGTCTCGAGTAAGCGAACGGATTTATTGGATAGTGCGCAATCTCGCGAATCGGGTCATGCGGCACACGGTTCTTGTATCGGTCCACAAGCGATCGACAGACCGGAATCTCCGCCTCGGGCTCTTCTGTCAGGGATACCCTAACTGTATCGCCAAGGCCATCCTCAAGCAATGTTCCGATTCCTACCGAAGATTTTATCCGGCCATCCTCACCATCCCCTGCTTCCGTGACTCCCAGGTGTAGTGGGTAGGGCTGAAACCCTTCCTCGTCCAGCTTTTGCACCAACAGCCGGTATGCTTGTATCATTACCTGAGGATTACTAGCCTTCATCGATAGAACGATGTCATAATAATTCAAGTCCTCGCAGATTCTCAGAAACTCCAAAGCAGACTCCACCATTCCCAGCGGCGTATCTCCATACCGGCTCATAATGCGATCCGAAAGTGAGCCATGATTCGTACCGATCCGCATTGCAGTTCCGTATTCCTTACAAATCTTTATCAAGGGTGTAAACTTCGACCGGATACGATCAAGCTCTGCTTCATAGGAGGAATCGGTATAGTCGATCTCCTCGAATCGTTTTTTATCAGCATAATTTCCCGGATTCACACGAACCTTTTCAACAAGTCTTGCTGCCAACTCGGCGGCATTCGGAGTAAAGTGAATGTCGGCTATAAGAGGAACATTGTAGCCGCGAACGCGAAGTTCCTTTTTAATTTCAGCGAGGTTTTGCGCCTCTTTTATACTCGGAGCGGTGATCCTGACATACTCACATCCTGCTTCGACCATTCTGATAGTCTGTTCAACCGAGCCAAGGGTATCCATCGTATCGACGGTTGTCATTGACTGGATACGAATCGGGTTTTCGCCGCCCATGGGGACGCCTCCTATATTAACCTCACGGGTCTTTCGCCTTGAATAACTTATGAGGCTGTTGCAATACTGCTTGAGTTGTTCTACAGGTAAATTCACGGGAAAAAGTATCCCGCAAATTTAAGCGTTAGTAAGGTAATTAGCTTGCTCCTGAACTTCAGATATCGCCCAGCTGCGGGCGGATAATGATTTCTTCAACAACACTGCGGTTGGACAGAGAATACGCTCCAAAAACGGCCTCTGCAATATCTTCAGCGCTGCTAAAACGGTCCTCGGGTAGATTGACACCCTCCCAACTAGCTGTAAGCGTTGCCCCAGGCATAACAGCCGTTACACGCACTCCATGCTGTTTCAATTCCTCACGAAGTACTTTTGAAAATCCCAGCATTGCGAATTTCGATATTGAGTATGATCCGCCATTCGGATATGCCACAAGACTGGCAATGGAACAAATGTTGAAGATATGCCCTTGCCTGCGCGCCTTCATATCCGAAGCAATACCGCGCGTAGTATAATAGGCGCTGTACACATTGCCCTCGATCATTTGCTCGAGAGTCCCCTCCCCTTCAGACAACACTTCACCCGGTAGAAAAAACCCCGCATTGTTGACAAGGACATCGACGGGCGATTTCAATGAAGAAACGAAATCGGTGAATGCCTTTACCTCGTTCCTGACAGAAAGGTCGGCCTTCATGACATGTGCAGTCACTTTGAAGGTTGACTCAATCTCTTTTTTGAGCGCGCCGAGCTCATGAGCATTTCGGGCGCAAGTCACAATATCGAATTTCTGTGAGGCAAATTTGAGAATAATGGCCCTGCCGATTCCCTTCGTCCCGCCCGTTACCACGGCCATTTTACTCATGGAATTTATTTTATCTTTAGGGCAAGTTAAATGTTTTCATGAAGGGATTTGGCGAGTATGTCATTTTTTTGGGCACCCTTCTGGTGCGCCGGGAATCGTTCAAGACATACTATAGATTGACCATCGAAGAATGTTATCAAATCGGCGTGAAGTCGATTTCACTGGTGGCGCTGGTGGCGACATTTATCGGCGCTGTTACTACGGTACAGACCGCTTATAATATGGTGGCACCTTACATTCCCAAATACATCATTGCGCAAGTGGTGAGGGAAATGGCGGTGTTGGAACTCGCTCCAACAATTATGGCAATCATCTATGCAGGCAAAGTGGGGTCGAGCATGGCCGGCGGCCTGGGAACTATGCGCATCACCGAGCAAATTGACGCACTTGAAGTCATGGGAATAAATTCAGCGTCCTACCTGGTTCTTCCGAAAATCGTAGCGTCTATTCTCATGTACCCACTCCTGGTAATTCTCGCTGGCTTCTGTTCACTGTTTGGCGGGTTTCTCGTGGGCTCCATCGCAAATATTGTGACTCCGGAAGATTTCATTTACGGCTTGCGGTATTCCTTCGATTCCTATGCGATCACATTTGCCCTGATAAAGTCTTTTGTTTTTGCATTTCTGATTTCCTCAATTTCTTCTTTCAGAGGATATTTTACGCAGGGCGGTGCGCTTGAAGTTGGTATCGCGACAACAGCGGCCGTTACAGCGAGTATCATTGCAGTGCTTGTGTCTGATTATTTACTGGCTCAACTCCTTTACGTGCGCTGATGATTAAGATTAAAAACATAGCGAAGTCCTTTGGCGGAAAGATGATCATTGAGGGTATCTCCGGGGAATTCGACAAAGGCAAAACCAATCTGATAATTGGTTCAAGCGGCACAGGCAAAAGCGTGCTGCTTAAGTGTATTGTCGGACTGATCAACCCGGATAATGGAAATGTTTTCTATGACTTACGCAATTTCACAGAGGCGGACAAAGAGATGAAAGCAGAGATCAGGAGGGAAATTGGAATGCTTTTTCAGGGAGGGGCTTTGTTCGACTCAAAAAATGTCGAGCAGAATGTCATGTTTCCGCTCGACATACTTTCAAAAATGCCTCATGATGAAAAAATTGAGCGCGTGAATTTTTGTCTCAAGCGGGTCGGTCTCGAAAATGTCAACAAAAAAATGCCGTCTGAAATTTCAGGCGGCATGAAAAAGCGGGTCGGCATTGCCCGTGCCATCGTGAATAATCCCAATTATCTCTTCTGCGATGAACCTAATTCCGGGCTCGATCCGCAAACATCAATCGTAATCGACGATCTCATCGGAGAGATCACCCATGAGTTCGATATTACCACGATTGTCGTTACCCATGATATGAATTCGGTAATGGGTATTGGCGAAAAAATTATGTTCCTGTACAAGGGTCACAAACTTTGGGAGGGCTCCAACCATGATATCATGCATTCCGGTGTGCAGGAACTGGACCACTTTGTGTTCTCCAACAAGGTGATGGCCAGCTTGAAAGACAAATCATAAACTTTAGAAAACCAGTTTCACCACTACTCGTACCTGAGCGAGTTCGCAGGGTTTGCGGCAGAGACCTTTAGTGAATGATAGGCAACTGTGACCAGCGACACTGCCATGCATGCAACGGCGGCGGCTAAAAGAGAAATCCATCCCACTTCAACGTGAAATGCATAACTCGTTAGCCATTCGTTCATAAAATACCATCCGACCGGGCATCCAAGCGCAGCGGCGATGAGAACCAGCACCGCAAATTCCTTTCCCATTAGCCCTACCAGACCACTCCTTGACGCGCCAAGCACCTTTCTGATCCCCAGCTCCTTTGTTCTGCGTTCGGCAGAGAATGCTGATAGTCCAAACAGGCCGAGGCATGAAATGAAAATCGACAGGAAAGACATCGCATTGAAAACTTTTCCACGCTGCCCTTCCGCTTTGTAAAAGTTTTCCCAATCCTGATTGAGGAATGAATAGCGGAAGGGATAAACGGAAGCAAATTGCTTCCAGATGCCTTCCGCGTGCTTCAGAGCCTGGGCATTTTGACCAGGTTTTGTCCTGACTAGCAAGCAGTTATACTCATTGCGGGAATTGTCGCGAGGGATACGCAAAATCAGGGGTTCGATCGGATTATGCAGGGATCCAAAATTGAAATCCTTGACAACACCAACAATCTTTCCCTTACGACTCCACATCGTCAGCTCCTGATCGGCGGTCCCCGATTTGAATCCGAATTTCGACGCCGCCTTTTCATTGACAATATAGTTCGCACTGTCGTTAACGATGTTTCGATCGAACGCCCTTCCTTCCACCATCGTCATCTTCATCATTTGTATAAAATCATAGTCCACGGTCAGATTGGTGAATAAGATCCGTTCATCAGGGTCTTTGCCTTCCCACTGTACACCCGTAGTCGAATTGCCAATATCGATTGGAAGCTGGCTTGATGCCGATACACTCTCAATGCTTGGATCAGCGAGCATTTGCTGACGAACCGCTTCAAACTTGTCCCCCATTTCACCCTGCATCCACATGTAGAAAACATTCTCACGCTGAAATCCAATGTCCCGATTCTCCATGAAATTCATCTGTCTATAAACAACAACAGTGGAGATAATCAATATGATTGAAAACGAAAATTGAAGCACAACAAGTATTTTCCTAAAGAAAGCGGCAGAGCTCCCACTTTTTAGCTGCCCTTTCAATACCTCGACTGGTTTGTACCCGGAAATAAAAAATGCGGGATAACTGCCTGCGAGAAATGAAGTAAACAGAAGGATCGCCACGAATATCAAAAGGATATTAAAGTCAAGGAGAAACAGTCCAAGGTGTTTGCCGGTAAGTTGATTGAATGCAGGAATTGTCAGCGCTACCAATAACAAGGCTATGATCGCCGACAGCAGCACAGTGAGAAAGGATTCGCCCATAAATTGCCTGAACAGTTGCTGCGGAAAGGCACCGATAACCTTCCGCAAGCCTACTTCTTTGGCACGCTTGGAGGCCTGCGCCGTCGCCAGGTTCATGAAATTTATACAAGCGATCACCAGTACAAAAACTGCAACAATGAAGAAGATCCTCACATACTCGATCCGACCACCCGATTGAACACCATTTTCAAAGTCGCCATACAAGTATGACTCAGCAAATGGATAAGCAAATAGTTCGGTATGCGAATCTTTCTCATGCTCTTTTATTTCATACTTCAATTTGGCATTAAACTCATCAAGGTTGGTCCCATGGGCCAGTTGAATGAATGTTCTGATATTATTATTACCCCATTGGTCGATCCATGCCTTGTTCGTTTCAAAAAACAGCTCGAAAGGAAGGAGGTATTGAAATTGAATGGAGGAATTCGTCGGTAATTCATCAAGTACCGCAGTAACAGTAAACGAGTCTTTTGTGTTCATCAAAAGAACTTTACCAACAGGATCTGTATCACCAAAGAATTTTTCGGCCATCGCCTTTCCAATGACGATCGAATTCTTGTTTTTCAAAGCTCCTTGAATATCTCCGGACAGAACTTTGAAAGAAAAAATGTGAAGGAAGTCCTGGTCGACCCAGCGACCCTCCTCGAAAAACGCCTTGTCTCCTACCTGAAATAATTCATTCACCGGCCAGGTAAAACGTGATGCAAGTGTGATTTCCGGATATTTGTCCTTTATAAATGGAGCCATGGGCCCAGGAGTAGACGAAAAAGTGAAAAGCCTGCCATCAGTGTATTTCTGGTTCTCCATCACGCGGTAGATCTGGGAAACGTCTTTGTGGAACTTATCAACACCCATTTCGTCGTTGATCCACAGGAAAATGAGAAGTGCGCTTCCCATTCCGAATGCAAGCCCCATTATGTTCACAATAGAGAACATCTTGTTCCTGAAAATATTCCGGACAGCAACGGCGAAGTAGTTTTTTAGCATAAGGATTATTTTGGTAATTGACTGTGCTCACATCTAAAAAGATGCTCGAGTTATTCACAGAATTACCGGAAGACAGGCAAAAGGTTACAGTGGCGTTTCCTCCCCCGATTTGTGCCATTTGTTAGGATTTCCGGGCTAAACCTGCAGCGTCGGAGCAATTGGAAATCTGATGAAGAAGGTGGTGCCCCGACCTTCTTGCGACTCAAAAGTTATGGCTCCCCCTGCCTGATGGATGATTTGCCGGGCCATTGCAAGACCGAGGCCTGAACCAGATTGTTTCGTTGTAAACTGTGGTTGAAATATCCGCTCGCGAATCGATGCAGGAATACCCTTTCCATTATCCTGGATCTCAATAATGACAATTTGGTCTTCTAGTCTCGTCGTAATATTGACGTCCACGGAAACTTCGTCGCGTTTTGCCTGCAACGCATTGATCAGGATATTTGAAATTGCACGACTGAAGGAGGTGGCGTCGACGAGGACCTGTACAATTTTATCAGTTGCAACAAATGCAATTCGCAGATTCTTTTCTGCAGCAAATAGGTTTACGCAAGACTGAATTAACGCGTGCAGGTCGGTCACCTGGGGGGCTGGTGCAGGCATGTTTGCAAATGAACTGAATGAGACAGCGATTTGATTGAGTATATCAACTTGCTTCAGCAGCACGTCAATCGATTTTCTGGACTTCTCAAGAGACAAGTCACCGGTACGCAGGGACTGCTCCATTTGCTGCAAGGTGAGCTTCATGGGCGTGAGTGGGTTCTTTATTTCATGGGCAACCTGCTTGGCCATTTCCCTCCACGCAGACTCTTTCTCGCTTTTTGCAAGAGCCTTCCGGCTATCCTCCAGATTCTCAACCATACGATTATACTCCTTTATTAGAGTTCCGATCTCGTCGGAGGAATTCCACTCCAATGGTTTATTCTGACCATTGAGCGTTGTTTGGCCAAGCGTTTTGGTAATGAACCTGATCGGGTATGTGAGACTCCTGGATGCCCAAAATGACAATACAGAAAAAAGTATGAACGCGATTACGAAAACAATCAGAATGTTCGAAAATATCAGCGATTGACTTTTTTGAAGGAATGCGGCCGATTCAAAAAAAGGAAGTGCCACGACCGCAAGAAGTTTACCGGTTTCTGGCGATCTCACCGCTGAATAGGCGCAACTGTATTGAAGATTTCCAATTTCTTCGCTGGTCACAGCTTGCAGCCCGCGCTCCAGGACAATTTCGGTCCATGCAGTGCGGTCTATGAGTTGTGAGACCAACTGATTTTCGAACAAGGCAGGCTGTGAAGTGGCTAATAGTGATCCATCCGGCGAATAGATGCTGATGTCAATTTTTGATCCCGCAGCGCTTTCCTCAATCCAGGTTTCAAGGCGTGCGTCGCGTAGCATGGCGGCACTGTCGCTTGCTAAGAGATCGCCAATTCTTGCCGCCACCGACCCGGATCGCTCCATAAAATCACGCTTGATTGTTTCCTCGCTTGATCTGCCGATCAGCGTAAGCGTTGTTACACTGACTGCGGCGATCGGAACCAGGAACGCCAAAAAGACAAAAAGCTGAATCCGGGCTGAGTAGTTAACGTGTTCGCCATTCGCCCATGCCCTGACCCCAACGAATGCCTGTCCAATGAACAGAACTGCCAATCCCAAAACAAACCAAAATGAAAAATTAGTGATGAAATAGAATGTGGAATACACAGAAGCCGATACAACAGCCGTCGTGCCATCAGTGTCTTCAATGCCAATATGGAAGTAGCCGTTTTTGGTTAGTCCATTTGCATAAAGATCGGACAGTGAAAGCGTGTTATCACCAAAATCGCGTTGGTAGTTGAACGGACCAAAGCTGCTAATGACCTTGCCTTTAGAAAATACCGCGTAACTGAAATCTTTATTCCGGTATATCTGACTAAACCGGTTGTCAACCAAAAGTTCAGGGTAAACATTTTCGGGGATTACGCGCTTCAGAGACAGGTCCAGTGTGACTACACCCACCGGCCGCTGAAAAAATATCGGAATGTCAACATGATAACGCTTCACCGTCACTCCGTCGGTTGCTTTCGCATAAAATATGCCTCCGTAGCCGGTCGACGTAAATGCATTCAAACGAGCCTTTGTGCTGTCGGCTTCATTGAAGCTATCTTCCATCTTTTGATCCTCGCTCTTTGTTTCAATTGAAACCTCATAGCGATCAAAATAATTACTCAGGTGGACCCTGCGAATCTTATCAGCTACAATGGACTTACTGAGGAAAGGGCTCGCCATCCTGGTTTGAATAAATTGATCCTGGGCGATCCTTTGCCTAGCCTGATCAAGCAAATATTCACCAAGCACGTCTCGTTCTGTAAGGAAGTCCTTCCCAAATCGGGTTTGATCGCGTGCCTGACGCTCATTATGAAATAGGCGAATTGCCAGTGCATTCTGCACACTGAAAATGCTCAGCGAGAAAATCAAATAAATAAAAAGCTGAAAAGACACCCTAAATACGCCACTCAGCGCCGAGAGCTTCAGGACGGAAAAATAGAATAATCCAAGGCCCAACGTTGTCCAAAGCATTCTTCCTGTGACATAAAATTCCATGGCAAAGAACAGGGCTGCGACCACCAGCGCTAAAAGAAAGAAGGCGTTTTGTTTGCTAAAAAGATGATTGGCCAGTGAAAAGAAGACGTTGATGAATAGGAAACTTGTGAAACAAGCTGTTAATACTGAGGCAATTGCTACAACCCGCACTCCGTCAAAGGCGATTGATTGGGCGACATCCAGGGAGAGCGCCGAGTTATGATAGATCGCCTCGATGAAATCGTAAGGAAACAGGAACGCAAGGAAGCAGAGAAACAAACACACCGTCCCTGCGATGTAACGACTTGCTCCGTTGAGTTGAATAATCCACTCAGCTAGTCTGAATTTCTTGAAATAAGCAAAAAGATAAATGATCAGGCTTAACAGCGCCAGCGAGTTCAGAAACAAATCACCAACAGAGGCATTCAGTGAGGATGACGCGAATTCTCTCGGATCGAATACCCGCGACGGAAATACTAATGCGGGCACCGACAAGAGAATCATACCGCCACGCAAGGCAAGCAACGAAGCAAAAAGAAATAGGAAGGCAGCATCATAATTATAGGAGCGCTCAATCGCTTTGATAACCTTTACGACCCCAGCAGCAAAACAAGTGATCGCAGCCAGTACAAAGAGAAACGACCATGCACCCTCGCGAGACTCGCTTTTTTCCGGAACAATTCTGAATAGTTCCTTTCCTTTTATTGCAACCGGTTCGCCTTGAGTAATAAAGGGAGGGTGAATTTCAATTTCAGTAGACTCAAAAATGGCTGGATTGAGATGCGGTGCGAGAAACGAATTGACAATCGGATAGCGATCTTTTAACTTGAAAACACAGATGAGCGCTGTGCCATCATTAAGTCGCCAGGTCTTCGAAAGGAAATCGCCCCTTGCTGCCGCTGTGAACGAAAAGTCATCTCCACTAAGCAATGAAGGAACATCGGGAAAATATTCGTTGCGACTCCACGCTAAAACCTTATTTCCTCCGACATGCAGGAAGAAGTTTCTCGCAGTTGCCCAGTTCTTTGAAGAATCGGAGACACCATTATCAAGAAACTGAATGGCTTCCGTGTTGGCATCGTCAATCATAACGGCGAGGCGCCCGGCAATATCTTTTGCCAGGTCGGCATTAAAATCATGTGAGTATTGATCGCGCATCATCAGCCCTGACGCCAGGAGCGCGACTGCGAGAAGAAAAAACCAGCCGGATTTCAGATTCATGCGGTACCTACGAAGATACCAAACAGACTTAGACTTTCCCCTCCAGAAAGCTATCGGGAGGATTATAGCGGAGCCCCCCAAACCAATACAGCCATATGATCCGTGAAAAGCGGAAAGAAAAAGGCGTCAAAAGAACGGATGCCAACGCGATAATAATCAGAGAAGACATCTCCGAAATGTCAAATAAATAGAACATAGCCATCCCCAATGCAATCACTAGCGCAGCATTAAACGCATAAGTGATAAACATTGCTCCGTAATAGAAGCCAGGTTCGCGCTCAAAACTTGAATGGCAGACGGGGCATTCCGCGTTCATCTCAGCAAAGTGTGAGATTTTGGAAACTGGATATTTGAATACTTTACCCTCGCGACATGCCGGGCATCTACCGGAGAGCAGTGCGCTGCTTAAACTGTTTTTGCTCATTTGACTTGCTGGTACGATACCAAAGGTAGCCTATAATTCCTATGGCCAGGTACGGCGTAAAAAAAAGGTACATAATGCCAAAGTTGATCCCGGCAGCGATACCGATGTTGCCATTGCTGATGTTGTTTTCAAGCGTGGTCTTACACATAGCACATTGCGCCTGGGCCGAAATCAGTCCACCGAATAAGACGATCAATAATGCCACAGCCTTTTTCATTTGTAATACGGGCTTATCATCAAATAAACAATCACGCCTGTCACGGCTACATAAAGCCAGATTGGAAACGTAAATTTAGCTATTCTGCGGTGACGTTCAAAGTTTCCCGCAAGCGCACGCGAAAATGTAAAAAGCACAAATGGAATCACCACCACAGAGAGTGCGATGTGTGTGACGAGAATGAAAAAATATACACCACGCCAAACACCTTCACCGCCATACTTCGTTGCGGGACTGGTCATGTGATACAGTACATACATCACAAGGAATGAAGCAGAAAGAAAAATACAGATCTTATTCAGTCTTTCATGCAATACCTGTTTCCGATTCTTTATTGCCCAAAAGGATGTCACTAGAAGGACCGCAGTGATCCCATTAATTGAAGCATAGATCGGGGGCAAGAAAGTAAAATCATAACCCTCAATGGGCGGCATGCCGAATAAGATCGCAACCGCAAGGGGAATGATAATAGAGAGAACAATGATGAGTTTCTTGTACGGTTCTGACTGTTCCATTCTAGTATTTCTTCAATAGAATTTTAAGTTCAACGCGCAGACGGTCTTCTTCGTCCCGAAGGGACAAATCGTAATATCCACGTATGCGTCCTTCCTTATCAAACAGCACTGTCTGGTAAGGTGTTTTGGCAAGGAACACACATTTTCGCCATTCCATGCACTTGTTGTCATTCTCCGCCAGTTCACACGCACCTTTCACCAGGACCTCATCATCGCCCATTTCTTCGCGCAACCGGTCAGCAAATGCCGGGAAATCCAAACCCTCCTGAGGAAACACCAGGACATTCCCTTGCCGCCAGTCGCTTTGAGGAAGACCATCCCATCCCTGAAGCGTATAGGGCACCGGGTACAATTCCGGGCAGCCCTCTCCCGGCGTTACTGCTTCACTTTGGTAATAGACAGGAATATTGAATTCGTTCTTCCCCGCGAATTTCAAAAAGACGAAAATTAAGATCGGTAAGAGCAGGGCAAGAAGAAGGTAAGCGGGCTTTTTCAATTTATTGATATCAAATAAAGAAGGCTAAAGTTCTGCAACCTTAGCCTTCGTGCAGCCCAGTTGACCAGGCTTAAATCTTTCAATTTTATATTCTCACAAGCATCGCGCCTTCATAGATAAAGGCAACCAACATCCAAACGATAAATATCAACGGAATAAGTATTGACCAGAAAAGCACCTTTACCTCATGTTTGAGGTGCATAAACTCTCCCACGATATAGGCTGCCTTCACGATAGTCATCCCCACAAATATTGCGGTCTTCAAGGGACCACGGTGGAGGGTAAATGCAACAATAAATTCTACTATCGTCAGGAGCAAAAGGTAAAGTGCAATCTTCCAAAGATGCTTGATCTTCTCTTTGTTGGGAGGAAGGACAGTTACCTGAGGTTCGTGATGTGCCATTTTATGAGAATTTAAGAAGCAAGAATTTAAGGATTCAAGAACAAGTTAAACGAGATAAAAGAAGGTGAACACAAACACCCAGACGAGATCTACAAAGTGCCAGTAGAGGCCGATCTTTTCAACCATTTCATAGTGTCCTCTCCTATCGTAAACTCCAGTCACTGTATTGAAGTACACCATAAAATTGAACAGTACGCCGGAGAACACGTGGAATCCATGGAATCCCGTAATGAAAAAGAAGAAGTCCGCGAATGCGGGTGGTCCATATTGATTGTGGCTGAGTCCAGCACCAGTCACCTTCGCTGTCTCCCATAAGCCAGTCTTCTCATTGAATATCTTCATTAATGTGGGCGTGTCTGTTCCCACGATAAAGTGCGTCCACTCCCAAGCCTGGCAGCTGAGGAAAGTGATACCGCCAAGAATTGTCCAAAGCATCCATTTCTCAACAGCAGGACGGTCCATGCGATGGCCTGCCTCGACTGCAAGAACCATTGTCACAGAGCTCATAATGAGCACGAAAGTCATGAAACCCACAAATACCAGTGGAAGCGGCACCCCGTGGAAAAACGGGATTGCTTCAAATACCTTCTCCGGGATTGGCCAATATTCAGATGAAAATTTGAATGCTTCTACGGTGCCTGTATAGGCAGGATTAGAAGAACGGACGAGCCCGTAGGTGATCAAAAGACCTGAGAACGTGAATGCGTCCGACATCAGGAAAAACCACATCATGAGCTTGCCATAGCTCACTCCCATCGGGGAAGTGCCACCATCCCATACACTTTTACCATGGGCTACGGCGGCGGTTGGTTGTGACATAGAGTTAGGTTTTAACGGGTTTCTAAACAGTCGCTAATCTACTACAGAATCGATAAAATACCAGCGCTTTTTCACCGATATAGGGTCAAAAAAGCGAACAAATAAATCCATAATGCACCCAGAAAATGCCAATACGTGGTACACATTTCCATCTGAGCCATGTTGCCTGAATTAATTCTCATTCTGATTGCTGAAACCAAGACGATCATCAGGTAGACTACTGCACTGACCAGGTGAAGACCGTGAAGACCGGTAAGGACATATAAGAAAGAGCCCGATGGATTTCCCACAAAATAGACGCTGTGGCGAACGAGATCTCCCCATGCCAAAAATTGGCCAACCAGGAATGCCACGCCCAGAACGGAAGTAATTATCACCAACCACTTCACCTTATTCGTTTCATCACGCCTGGCAGCAAAATAGGCCCACTGCATCGTGACGCTGCTCAGTATGATAATGACCGTGGTGTAGTAAAATAAATCCGGCAATTCAAAATATAGCCAGTTTCCCTCCGCCTGCCGAACGATATACGCAGACGTTAAGGACGCAAACAACATAGTGACAGTCGCGAGGAACAGCCACATAGCAAATTTCTTGGGATGCATCGCCAAAGGTTTCTTCGGCTCCTCCACAATCTTCATCTCACTTATCAACGACTTGCTCATAAATCTTAAATCTCAATTAGTCTTATCAAGTAAATATGCAATCTGCACGATAGGCAGATATAAAAATGAACCGAACATGATTCTAATGGCTGACTTTCTGCTTCCGGTCTTCATCAATGAAAATGTTTGCGCGAAAAAAGCCACGCCACAGATCGTTGCCACAATCGCGGAGTTTAAACCCGTAATGCCAAATCGAGCAGGTAGCAGGCCGAGCGGTATCAGGAACATGGTATAGGTCATGATCTGAATGCAAGTGTTCAGATCCTTGCCACCACCGGAGGGAAGCAGTTTGAAGCCGGCTTTCTTATAATCGTCATCAGCAACCCATGCTATGGCCCAGAAGTGCGGGAACTGCCAAATGAATTGAATACCAAAAATCACCATGGCCTCGTGTGTGATCTGACCCGTTGCGGCGATCCATCCGAGCAGCGGCGGCAAGGCACCAGGAAATGCCCCGACAAATACCGCAATTGGCCCAACACGTTTCAACGGTGTGTACGCAAAGCAATACAACAGCATCGATGCTATTGATAACAACACGGTAAGCATGTTGGTGTAGAACGACAGCAAAGTCAAACTAATAGCAATGCAGAGCGCTGCAAAAATCAACGCTTCTGAAACGGTCAGTTTACCAGTAGGCAATGGACGATTTTTAGTCCTTTCCATTAGCGCATCAAAATCCTTCTCAATGACTTGATTTATCGCGACGGACGCGCCGGACAGGAAGAATCCTCCAATCGTCAGGATAGTCAATGTAAACCAGTTGACAGCACCGTGGGTAGCAAGTCCATATCCAAAAGCACAGGAGAATGCTACAAGCAAAGAAAGCCTTGGCTTAAGCAGCTCCACATAAGCCCGCGCTTTCACGCTCTGTGTACTCTGAATATTTTCTTCCCTGCTTGTGATCATACTTCCACTAGTATTTCCGACTTATTGGTTGTGTATAAATACACCTGAAATAACCATCCAAACGCAACCGCCGCCAGCAATAGGTGTAACGGCTGAAGGAACGGCGGGACGGCTAAATAGGCCATTAAAGTACCAGTAAGAACGGAGGCCAAAATTAGCACTAAAGGCACAAGCAGTAAAGATTTTTTGGTTGTTGTTTTCCTCAGTTTTGCCCACAAAATCAACTGAAATGCAAGGACGACCCACGAAAATGACCGGTGTATGATAAAGTCCATTCCTGCGCTGGAAATCCAGCCCTCACGGGGCAGCGATGCAGCCAATACGTCTATCATTTCGCGTACCTGCGTGCCTAAAAAAATTTGTATGAACACCACAATCATCGTTCCTAATAACCACCCCTTAATTCCATGACCTTCCAACGTTTCGACGGTGCCGGATCGAACCAGCAGCCAAACCAGCAGGGCAACAATTACCAATGCCAGGAACATATGCACCGTCACGGTCCAGGTGGTGAGGTTCGTTGACACAACGATAGATCCGAACCAGCCTTGAATGATCACCAATATCAGGCATGCCAAAGAACCTCTGAATAACAACGGGTTCGTGTGGCGGATTTTCCAGGAGGCTACAAACAAAGCAATGATCATCAATCCGATCACAACGCCGACAAGGCGGTTAACATATTCAACCCATGTTTTTGATGGATTAAAATCTGCCTCGACCAGAATGGACTTGTCTGCGAGGATCTGCTGGGCAGTTGTCTGCAGGCCTATCACCGAGAGATAACGTGCAAACTTTTGATTCTTCTTATCCCTGTATGCCGCGTATTGCTCTTTGTAATCAGGAGGTAGTTGAGAGACCCTTGTGGGGGGAACCAAACGTCCAAAACATGTTGGCCAATCGGGGCATCCCATGCCCGATCCCGTGCTCCGCACAACGCCGCCAACAAGCACTAAAAAATAAACAGCGACCAGCGTGGAAAGGCAGAGCCTCTTAAAACGCGTGGTCGCTGTTGAATTCAATTACTTACTTACCTCAGTGTCCGTGCTTTTTATCGTCAACTACGATAGCACCTGAATTACCCATTTCCAACTTGATCAACTCATTCTCATGAGGCAGATTTGATTCTGGCGTCTCCGAGTAAGGAATAGTCTGCGGGATGAAATCTTCTTTCGCGCCGGGCTTGCTATAATCATAAGGCCAGCGGTAGACGGTCGGAATTTCTCCAGGCCAGTTGCCATGCTGTGGATGACGCGGCGTGGTCCACTCAAGTGTTGTAGAATCCCATGGATTGGCAGACGCCAGGCGTCCACGGAACATACTGTAGAAGAAGTTAAACAGGAAGATGAACTGCGCCGAAAGCGTTACGATTGCGGCAACACTGACGAGCATATTCAGATCGGCAAAGCCGCTGAATGCTTCGAAGTTCGTCCATGAATAATATCTGCGTGGGAACCCAGCTATACCGATGTAGTGCATCGGGAAGAACACCATGTACACTCCGGCGAACGTAAGCCAGAAGTGGATTGTGCCAAGACGCTCGTCCATCATGCGACCAAACATCTTCGGGAACCAATGGTAGATACCCGCTATCATTCCAAAGAACGATGCGCTTCCCATCACAAGGTGGAAGTGCGCTACCACAAAGTATGTATCGTGCAAATGAATATCAACCGCTGAGTTGCCAAGGAACAACCCAGTGATTCCTCCCGTAAGGAAAAAAGACACAAGGCCGATTGAGAAAAGCATCGCTGCTGTAAACTTGATGTTTCCTTTCCACAGCGTCGTTACGTAGTTAAATATTTTGACAGCTGAAGGAACAGCAATGATCAAAGTAAGCAGTGTGAATATCGAACCCAGGAAGGGGTTCATACCCGTCACGAACATGTGGTGCGCCCAAACGACGAAAGAAAGAATAGCTATGAAAAGCATTGACCCAACCATCGCTTTGTATCCGAAGATCGGCTTGCGTGAGTTGGTTGCGATGATCTCTGAGGTGATCCCAAGCGCAGGAAGCAACACAATGTACACTTCCGGGTGTCCAAGGAACCAGAACAAATGCTGAAACAAAATCGGACTTCCGCCTACGTGCGGCAATGCCTCACCGCCGATGTAGATGTCTGAAAGATAGAAGCTCGTTCCAAAGCTAAAAAGCACGGGGAATGAAAGCAGACCAATGATCGCTGTGAAAAAGAATGCCCAAATTGTCAGTGGCAGCCGCGTGAACGACATACCCTGTGTGCGCATGTTGATGACAGTGGTGATATAGTTGATACCTCCAAGCAGTGTGCTCACGATGAACAATGCCATTGACACAAGCCACAAAGTCATCCCAAGGCCAGATCCATCCATTGCCTGGGGCAGTGCGCTCAACGGCGGATAAGTGGTCCAACCCCCACTGGCAGGGCCAGTTGAGATGAAGAAAGATGAGAACATAACGCAGCTCGACAGGAAGAAAAACCAGTACGACAGCATGTTCATAAAGCCTGATGCCATGTCGCGCGCACCGACCTGGAGCGGAATGAGGAAGTTACTGAACGTTCCGCTGAGACCTGCGGTCAATACGAAGAACACCATGATTGTTCCGTGCATGGTGACGAGTGCCAGATAAAATTCAGGATCGAGCTTTCCCTCGGGAGTGATCCACCCGCCAAGCAAGGGACGCATCCATTCTACACTTGCATCAGGAAATCCGAGCTGAATCCTAAAGATCACTGACAGGGTTCCACCGAGTAGTGCCCAAGCCATCCCTGTAATCAGGAATTGCTTCGCAATTACCTTATGGTCCTGGCAGAAAATGTAATTAGTCCAAAAGTTACCATGGTGCTCATGCTCCTCGTGATCATCGTGGTGGTGAACTTCTGAGTGTGCGTGTATATCGACAGTTGCCATTGTATGTTATATCTCTATTTAACGATTGATACCGACTGACCCACCTGCAACGCGCCGTTATCAGGCGTAATGCCGGCGCGAATCATTGCTGCCTCGCGCTTGTCAGCAGGAATATTCTTGAGGTAATCTGGATTTTGTTTCAGCCAGGACTCCTGTGCTGACTTCCATTTCAAATACGATTCTTCATCTTCAACAATTACCGGGAATCGCATTGTAAAGTGACCCTTTCCGCAGATTTCAGCACAAGCCAACTCATAATTGAAGTTCGGATTGCGGGTAATTGATCTCATCTGTTCCGTCGTGACTGTAGGAACAAATTTGAATACTGTTTGCATACCTGGAACTGCATCCATCTTAACACGGAAGTGAGGCAAGTAGACGCTATGTAAAACATCTTTTGCGCGAATCTTCAACAATATTTCCTTTCCCACCGGAAGGTGAAGTTCAGCAGCCTTGAAATCATCCTGCGAATTAGGATCAGTCAAGTCAAGTCCGAACTCGTTGGTTGCATCGATCAAACGGAAATCGATCTTACCGAGCTCTTCATCCTTTTGTCCTGGATAACGCGCTGTCCATGCAAATTGCTGTGCGACGAGTTCAACAACCAAAGCATCTTTTGATGCAGGTCCGGTGATTTCATTCCAAACCTTCAACCCTCTGAAGATCAGCAGCGCCATCACAACAGCGGGAACCAACGTCCACAAAATTTCAAGTTTATGACTGTCGGCAAAAAACACCGCCTTACGATCCTTATCGTACTGATATTTGTAGGTGAACCAAAACATGGCGAGGGAAATAATCACAAATGCTACTACGCATATTCCCATCGTGATCCAGAAAAGCGAATCTGTAATTTTCCCGTGCTCAGACGCAACCGGCATCACATAGCGATCGAAATGCGCGTATGAATACCAGAAGAAAAGGATCAAAGCTACGACGCAGAACAGGGGAAAGAGAAGCGCATTGATCTTGTTCCGTGAGCCAACTTTTCCATCGTCGCCTCCTTTCACCACGCTCACAAGGGTTGTGACCCTGAAGATCATGTACAAGATCACCAGCACCAGCACTACCCCTATTCCAATAACTAGATTCATCATAATTCTCTATCGTTAACGTTCTGTCGTTCTAATTAAATGTGATGTCCAAGACTTTCACGCAACATCGGATCGTTCTTCGCAACCAGCGGGAACTTCGAAAGGCTGGTGAGAGTCACCAGCAGGAACGCTGCCAGGAACATCATAGCCATTCCAATTTCAAGGAGCCCAAGGCTGCCGTGATATTGCATTACGCCTGGTGTAATCATCTGGAAATAATCGATCCAGTGACCGACAATTACGATCGGGCAGATGACCAACAGCAGGGATATCTTTCTCTTTGCATCCCTTGTCATTAGTAACAAGAATGGAAGCACAAAGTTTACGATCAGGTTGGTGAAGAATATCCAGCTGTACGGTGAAACTGTTCTCCGCTCGACGAAATACACTGTTTCTTCCGGGATGTTCGCGTAGAATATCAGCATGAACTGACTGAACCATATATAGGTCCAGAACACGCTGAACGCAAATACAAATTTACCAAGGTCGTGCATGTGGTTTTCGTTGACGACCGCCAGGTAGCCGGCCCGTTTCAGCATGGCAACAATGAATGTGATCATGGCAAGACCGCATACCCACCAGCTTGCAAATACATACCATCCCATCATAGTGCTGAACCAGTGCGTGTCGATGCTCATCACCCAGTCCCATGCAGCTACTGAAGAGCTATATCCAAAGAACACAAGGAATATCGTGGCGAACTTGCGTGATTTCTTCCAATGGTCGAGACCTCCGTCAATGTCTTCCGCCAGCATTTCCTTTTTGATCCAAAGGAAAAACATGTACCATACGCCGAAGAAAACGACCATGCGCAGGATGTAAAAGATAGGGAAAGTTCCTTTTGCCAACGGCCAAAAGAAGTATCCGCCTTTTCCGTTTATTACTTCGTCAAAATCAGCACTCTTCTCATTATAAAGATCTGCATGCGTCCAATGGAAGACATCTCCCTTTACGACAAACCAGAGAACAAGCATTAATACCCCTGCAATTGGGATCCAATGTCCCATGGCAAGGGGAATTCGCTTCACTCCTGCTGACCATCCGGCCTGCGCAGCATATTGTATCGCAACGAAGAACAAACCAATTATTCCCAGTCCGGCGAAGTAAACGTTGTTCATCCACAACGATGCAAATATTCTTTTCAGCCAAACGGGGCTTCCATGGTGTTCACCACCTTCACTCGCAGCCTCGGCTTTCGCGCCATGCTCTGAATGATCCTGATCCGCACTTGCGACAAGCTTATCAGAAATTTGCGATGAAGCATGTTCTTTTTTCTCGCCGTGCTCCGGAGCCGCACCGTGCTCACCACCTGGCGATTTGGCTAAAAAAACTCCGATGATAAAAAGCAGAAGACCTGCCCCGAAAAGCATCATGAGCTTTGAGCGGGTAGCAGATTTGAAATCGTACTTTTCGTCAGCTATTACTTCGTGTGTATGGGCCATTCTTGCGATCTTTTATCAATTATTTTTTCGTCTGAAGCACCTTCACATACTTGGCAATCTTCCAGCGGTCTTCAGGGCTAACTTGCGAGCCATGCGAGCCCATCAGGCCGGCGCCGTATGTGATTACGTGAAAAATGTGTCCCTCTGTAATCTTGAGGTATGCATCACCGGTAAGGTTTGCAACACCGGCGAATTTGTCAGACACCTTTCCGTCGCCTGCACCCTTTGCACCATGGCAATGGAGGCAGTAGGTCGCATACAATTGTTGTCCTTGAGCAACAACTGCTGCCGTCGAGTCGAGCGGATTCTTCAAGTTTACTGTGACGATTGGTACGCTGTCCTTGGGAACATTCTTTCCGCGGTATGGAAGCCAGTTGAACTGATTTCTTTTGATGGTGTGCGGAGGAGGCATGCGCTGCGTCATCCGGTTCGGATTGTAGTTGTTGGAGTTGTAGTACTCACCCGTGCGATCCTTGTGCTCGAGCGAATTCACCCATGCTCCCGCGTCCGGATCAACGATTTGCGATAGGGGCTCGTAGGCAACTGAATGGTACATGTTAGGTGCATACTCACGACCTGGATTGTCACCATGTGCAGTACATCCCAGCAGAATGACTGCGGTTGACAAGCTGGCTGCAATAGTCTTTATGTTCATCATGTTCATTTCCCTAAAAGCTTTTCTCATTCACTTCTGTTGCTCCATTCTCCTGCAAAATCCTACGGATCTCCTCCTTGCCGGTCTTGTTTGCGCCGAGATCTATGGCCATTACGTGTTTGTCGTCCGTGCTGCGGATGTCGTATTGACGCGGCCACTTGTAAGGCTTCATATCGCTTACAATAAGGAACGTTCCTACCATTCCGAACGCTGAGAGAAGAACAGTAAACTCAAATGTTACCGGAATAAATGGCGGAATTGAATAGTGGTTCTTACCTCCGATGATCATCGGCCAGTCGAAACCAAGCATCCAGATCTGGGTTGACAATGCGAGCGTTGTACCGGTGAGACCAAACAGGAACGCTGCGATCGGAAGACGTGTGCGCTTGTAACCAAGGGCTTCATCCAATCCGTGAACCGGGAAAGGTGAGTACACCTCTTTTATCTTAACGCCTTTATCGCGGATGTTCTCAACCGCGTTCAGCAGCACATTCTCGTCATCAAAGATCCCGACCAAAAAGTTTTCTTTCGAATGCATTGACTCTTATTCTTTAGTGTTTTTTCTCAGAAGTCGCTTTAATAATACTCTTCACCTCCGCCATATTGATCACAGGGAAGAACTTCGCAAAGAGGAAGAACGCTGTGAAGAAAATACCGAATGTGAAAAGGTACTGACCGATATCATACATGGTCGGGTGGAACATTGTCCAGCTCGACGGCACATAATCTCTATGTAATGATGTTACGATGATCACAAAGCGCTCGAACCACATACCGATGTTCACAATGATCGAGATGATGAACGTTGCTACGAGGTTTGTCCTGAGTTTCTTAGACCAGAAGAGTTGCGGAGAAATCACGTTGCAAGTCATCATTGACCAATATGCCCACCAATAAGGCCCCGTAGCGCGGTTAATGAATGCATAGGATTCAGCAGGCACTTGTCCATACCATGCGATAAAGAACTCTGTGATATATGCGATACCGACGATCGAACCTGTGACGATGATGATGATGTTCATCAATTCAACGTGGTAGATCGTGATGTAATCTTCAAGTTTGAAAACCTTGCGGGTGACAAGCAAAAGCGTCAACACCATTGCAAATCCGGAGAAGATAGCTCCCGCGACAAAGTAAGGCGGGAAGATGGTGGTGTGCCAGCCTGGTATAACCGATGTTGCGAAGTCCATTGACACGATCGTGTGAACGGAAAGCACGAGCGGTGTTGAGAGACCCGCAAGAATTAACGCTACCGATTCGTAACGCTGCCAAGTTCTTGCGCCGCCATCCCATCCAAAGCTAAGTCCATTATAGATTAACGCGCGGGTCTTGTGTCCCATAACAACTGCACGGTCACGAATGACGGCGAAGTCAGGGATCAACCCCATGTACCAGAACACAAGTGATACGGAGAAATACGTTGAGATCGCAAACACGTCCCAAAGGAGCGGCGAGTTAAAGTTCACCCACAGCGATCCGAATGCATTCGGGAAAGGAAGTGCCCAATAGAATCCGAGCCAGAGGCGGCCCATGTGGAATCCAGGGAAACTCAATGCACAAATAACGGCGAAGATTGTCATGGCTTCCGCGGCGCGGTTAATTGACATTCTCCAGCGTTGACGGAAGAGCAAAAGGATCGCTGAAATCAGTGTTCCTGCGTGACCGATACCGACCCACCAAACGAAGTTTGTAATGTCCCACGCCCAACCTACCGTTTTATTAAGTCCCCACATTCCGATCCCATTCCAAAGCATCATCCAGCAGCAATAGCCGCCGTACACCAGAAGCGCGAGTGAGACGCCGAAGGCCATCCACCACAATTTTGTGGGCTTACCCTCAACCTGACGGCTGATGTCGTGTGACACATCGTGCACCGTCTTCCCGCCTGTTACTAGTGGTTCCCTTAAAACTGATTCTGTCTGCATATGGGTACGTTCCGTGTTTCTGTTACTAATGTTTCTTTATGCGTGCTCTTTTTCTACTGACGCTTCCTTGTTGCGAATCTTCGTGAGGTAGAAGATGTTTGGTTTCACGCCAATTTCTTCCAGCACACGGTACGCGCGCGGGTTAGCCACTTTCTTATCAGAAGCAGCGGCTCCTTTTTCATCTTTCGAAATCTTCAGCAGTTTGCTGATGCGGCTTTCCGGATCATTCATGTCACCGAAAACAATAGCACCTGATGTACAAGCTGCCTGGCAAGCGGTAATGACCTCTCCATCTTTCAGAGGACGACGTTCTCTCTTTGCCGCTACTTTGCCGGATTGAATCCGCTGTACGCAGAAAGAGCACTTCTCCATCACACCGCGTGAACGAACTGTAACTTCAGGATTCAGAACCATGCGACCGAGATCCGTATTCATCACCGGGTTCACCTGTGCGAATTGCTGGTTATCGTGGTACTTAAACCAATTGAAGCGTCTTACTTTATAAGGGCAGTTGTTGGCACAATAACGTGTTCCGATACAACGGTTATAAGTCATTTGATTGAGACCCTCAGTGCTGTGTGTCGTTGCAGCTACGGGGCATACAGTTTCACATGGTGCGTTGTTGCAATGCTGGCAAAGCATCGGTTGGAATACAACCTCAGGATTTTCAGCAGCCTTTTCAAGCATTTGGTAGTCGCCCGCTGCGCCGTTGCTGCTGTAATAGCGGTCGATCCGCAACCAATGCATCTCACGACGATTGATTACCTCTTTCTTGCCCACCATGGCAACGTTGTTTTCAACGTTACATGCTACAATGCAGGATCCGCATCCCGTACAAGTATTTAGGTCGATGGACATACCCCAATGATGATTGTTGTATGCGTGACCTTTCCACAAGCTCAACGAAGATGGATCAACTTTTTCAGACCACTTCGATATTTTCTCATCATGACGTCCTGCTGATGGATTGACTTTGAATTTATCCAAAGTCGATTCCTGAATTACGTTATGACGACCCATGTAGGTCGCATGTGTTTGTGTCTGCGCAAGTTGGAAATCTTCTGCAGTCTTCTCAATCGTAACACCACCGAGAAGTTCGAATGAAATTGAACCGTTGGCTAACGTCAGGAACTCATATGCATTGACGCCGAGGTTTTCAGCAACCCGTCCAACCTTCGTTCTACCATAACCAAGAGAAATACCAATTGTACCAGGCGCTTGACCAGGCTGAATGAGAACCGGCACTTTCTTAGTAACGCCGTTAGCCTTCAGGGTGGCGAATTGCGTGTTGCTTTCACCATCATTGCTAAACTTAAGGGCAGTAGCATCGCGCTGCGATATTGTAATGGGGTGATCCCAAACCACTTTAGTGATTGGATCAGGAAGTTCTTGCAAAAGCGGGTTGTTCGCATAAGCGCCTGTACCTACACCATAGCTCTCAAATACTGCAAGCTCCATTGTTGTATTGCCTGCATGGTACACTGAACCAATTGCAGTTGCTGCCGCATTAACATCGCCCGAGAAAGATACTGAACCACCAGATGAAGGAGTTTCATAAACGCCTTCGTAAACACATTTGTCCCACCATGACTGGAAGTCGCCAGCACCACTCGCTTTTGAGTAGAACCAGTTCTTCCAATTGTCGGCAAGAATAGAATAGTATTCCGGATTTGACTCACCGGCCCATACAAGGAAGCTTTCCTGCGCCTGGCGAGACTTGAAAATTGGCGTAATGGCAGGTTGTGAAAGACTGTAGATCCCCTTTTTAGGTTCGAAGTCATTCCATGATTCAAGATAATGATGATCCGGTGCTTTGTAATTAACACTTGCGCCGGTTTCATCTTCGGTGATCCCTGTTGAAACAGTCAGCGCCATATTCTTCAATGCACCTGCCAGCTTTGCACCCATCGGGTGGTCGTACACAGGGTTGCAGTTATAGAAGATGACGGCATCAATTTTACCACCTTCAGCATCAGCCATGAATGTTGACATGGCCTCGTCATTTCCCTGGCGGAAGTTGACAGGCTGGCCTGGCAATATTGTGCTGCCATAGCTGCCGAGCATGTCATTGATTGCATTTACAATAACCTGAACCGACTTATCATTCGAGCCAGAAACAACTAATGAGCTGCCTTTTGTTGCCCAAAGATCATCAGCAGCTTTCGTCAACAGCGCAACGATATGGTCCGCGTTCTCAAGTCCGATAGAAAGTTTGTCCTTTCCCGCTTTTGCAGCAATGAGATTATAAAGATGCGCAACAGCTAAACCACTTTGAGAGGGACGAACCATCTCGCGGTAATCGGCATTCGCACCTGTAAGTGAAAGGTTCGCTTCAAACTGATAGTGTCTCGACATTTCGCGACGATCTTCGTCGATCGTGCGATTCACAGCGTATTGCTTAGTGAACTCGATCGGCGAAAGCCACGTGCCAAGGAAATCGGCGCCGAAGCTCACGATGGTCATCGCTTTGCTGAAGTCATAAGAAGGAATCCATCCGCTGCCAAAAGAAGCTTCGTTGGCTTTCCAAACTCCATAATACGATGCAGGGTCATACTGAACATGCTGCGTCGTAGGATATTTTGCGCGGAATTTTTCAATTGCCGCTTTGGTGCTTGGGCTGAGAATTGTATTGCTGACAATACGGATTTGACCACCCTTTGCGGCGACCTCACCGAGTTTTTGAATCACCTCCTTGTCGATGGAAGCCCAATCAGATTTCGCGTCTGCGATCTTTGGTCCACGAAGGCGGAAATCATCATAGAGAGATAATACAGATGCTTCAACCTGGGCGCTTGTGCCTCCCTTTGAAACACTTGACAGCGTGTTTCCGTCAATTTTTATCGGACGGCCCTCACGTGTCTTAACCAGAATGCTGCAGTAGTCGCCACCATTAATATAAGTCGACGCGTAATAATTGGGGATGCCTGGATCTGAATCCATGGGCTTGTTGACGAGCGGGATTGCCATCCTGACGGGTGCCTCGCAGGCCGCAACGGATGCCGCTGCAACGCTGAATCCCATCATCTTAAGGAAATCTCTGCGGGAATGACCGGGATCCTCTTCCGCACCAAGATTGACGAATTCTTTATCGGCATTCTTGATATAAGCCGGATCGTTTTTGAGTTGCTCCAGTCCTTTCCAGTATGTCTTTGTATTAGTACCCATAGCTTCAGGTTGTCCCTTTGTCTTTATCTAATTGTTGTCAGAATCAATTCATCAATAGTGGCACTTCGAACACTCGAGTCCGCCGATCTCTTCAACTTTCATAGCGTTCTTGCTCGCGTGAATTTCGAGGAGCTTATCGTAGTACGCGTTGCCCTTCGTATTCACGTCTGTCTTGCGGTGACAGTCGATACACCATCCCATCGTCAACAGTGAATATTGCTTTACAACATCCATCTCCTGGATCGGTCCGTGGCAAGTCTGGCAGACGATGCCGCCCACGTTAACGTGCTGAGAGTGATTGAAATACGCAAGGTCAGGAAGGTTGTGGATTCGAACCCATTCAACCGGTTGAGTCTTGCCTGAATAAGTATTTGTATTCGGATCGAAACCGGCAGCCTTATAGATCTTTGCGATCTCCCCTTCTCCTGTTACCGTTCCAACTTTGATCTGCGAATGGCAGTTCATACAGATGTTCGTGCTGGGGATGTTGGCTTGCTTGCCTTTCATTGCACCGGTATGGCAATACTTACATTCAATCTCGTATTGACCGGCGTGGATCTTGTGCGAAAAAGCAATCGGCTGGCTGGGCTGATAGCCTTTCTGCACCCCGATCGAATATAGGCCATCGATCACATTCTTGAAAGTGAGCATTCCCACGATAAATACTACCAGGAATATGAATCCAGGACTTGTAGTTACCGATGTGAAAGTGATGGGCGAATTGACGATCTCGCGGTCCTCCTCGCTCAGGTTCCTTTCTCCGAGGTATCTGCGCAATGCGCTGACAATCAGGGAAAGTATAACCACAAGCAAAACGAGAATAATTACCATCCCTACGAGGATGGCGTCAATATAACCTTGGGGAATGCCTGCGCCACCCTGATCACCGGCTGCGGCAGCTGGCTTGGCGGCTTCGGGCTCCTTGTAATTTTTTACGTAGGCAAGGATGCTCAGGATCTGGTCGTCCTTTAAACCTGTGAAGGCCGTCATCTGGCTCTTCGCGTATTCATTGTAGATTTTGTTTCCGTATTCGTCACCGCTGGCGATGACTTTTGCGGAATTGTGGACCCAATCGATAATCCATTTTATAGAAGGAGCACGTCCCTCAATTCCCTGAAGGGCAGGACCGATCAGTTTTGTGTTTACCCTGTGACAGGTTTTACAGTTGGCGTTGAATAAAGCTTCGCCGGCAGTAACCGCCGCGGGATCAGATGGAATTTCCTGTGCTTGTGCAAACGTTGAGAGAAGAAGGCATATCAGGAAAGTAACAACATAAGAGTAACCGGGGGTCGATCGCTTCGTCATGGGTTAGGCGTCCGCTTTTTATACGGAAGTGCACAAATCTACACCCCCAAGCCATTATTTCAAATAATTTTTTCGGCTTTGGCATGATTGTTTGCTAAGCAAAAAACTTATCGTCTAATAACTTTTTGCTGCTTGCAATTCGGTCCTAACTTTTCGTTCGAAAACCACCTTGAACCAATTTAGAATTGATTTAAACAGGTCATTTTTACCTCGAATTAAGCCAAAATGAGTCCTTTTGAATATGTAGTCGTACTGATCTCCATTATCCTTGGTTTGGGGATAACTCAGATCATGACAGGTGTAGCCGACCTGGTACACCAATGGGAGAAAGTAAAACTCTACTGGCCACACACACTTTGGGTTGTTCTTGTATTCATCATGCATGTACAGGAATGGTGGATAACGTATGATTTGAAGCAAGCGTTTGAGACCTGGCGGCTTCCAACTTTTCTTTTTTTCACACTTTACCCTGTCACGCTTTTCATTCTGGCCCGCATACTTTTTCCATACGCTCCTGCTGATGGCCCTATCGATCTAAAACAGTTTTACTTTGCCAACTTCAGGAAATTCTTTTTAGTGTTCATGGTTCTGATCGTGCTGTCGATCGTCAGCAATGTTATCGTCATGGGATTTACGATAGATCAGTCTCTGCTCGCAGTTTTATTCATAATCACGGGTTGGATTGCACTCCGCAATTCACAAGACGAATTGCTTCATAAGAGCCTGGCAATCACTTTGTTCGTCGTGCTTGCCATCAGCATTGTCATCAACTGGGATACCTGGCTCATTGGATAAGGAATCTATTTCAGATTAATTAAGGACTAATTTGCAATCACTATCAATTCAACCATGTCGCTCAATACCTTTTCGCCCAGAGCCGCTTTCCTCAACCCGATAAATCTACCTAGCCTCGCGCCTCAATCGTCGGTGGCTGTCGTCGGGGCAGGTGCGTTTGGCGGCTGGGCGGCATTAAATCTATTGCGTAAAGGACTGAAAGTCACGCTTATCGATGCGTGGGGCCCGGGAAATTCCCGCAGTAGCTCCGGCGACGAAACCAGGGTTATCAGGTCCACCTATGGCAACAACGAATTTTATTTTAACCTCAATGTTCGCGCTTTGGAGCTGTGGAAGGAGTCAGAAAAAAAATGGAACAAGAAAGTGTTTCATAACTGCGGCGTGCTGTGGATGTGCTATTCTGAGAAGAACCCACTCATCGACGACTCGATTCCTTTCGCTGAGAAGCATAACATGGAGTACTCGTATCTCGACGTTGGTACCCTTCGCAAAAAGTTTCCGCATATCAACACTGACGATCTGCACCACGCATACTTCGATCCATTCGGGGGATATCTAAAAGCCCGCGAAAGCTGCCAACTGGTTGCAGAATCTTTTGTTCAGGAGGGTGGCCAATACTTGCAAGCATTTATTAAGCCCGGAGCAATAACGTCAGCTGGCCTCGACGGAATTTTAGCGTCTGACGGCTCAACCATATACGCAGACGCTTACATCTTTGCATGCGGGCCATGGATGGACCAGGTGTTTCCCAAGGTCATGAAAGACAAAGTCACGTGCACCCGCCAGGAAGCCTACTATTTTGGAGTACCCCGGGATCAGTCAGCAGCGTATGATTCAATGCCAGCCTGGGTGGACGTTGACGGTCAGGATTTTTACTACGGGATACCAGGAAATGCGCAGCGAGGTTTTAAGATAGGTGTTGACCGCCGCGGCGATCGATTTGACCCAACGACCGGGGACCACCTACCTGATGTCAACGTACTAGCTCATGCAAGAAAATTTATTGCGCATCGCTTTCCGGGGTTAGCAAATGCACCTCTGGTTGAAAGTCGCGTCTGTCCCTACGAAAACTCTCCCGATGGGAATTTTGTATTTGAGACACACCCTGAAGCGCGGAACGTAGTTTTTCTCGGCGGCGGGTCTGGTCATGGTTTCAAACACGGTCCCGCGCTCGGAGAGTGGGTTGCCGGGAAGCTGTTGGGGAACTAAGCATGCAGAATAGCCATAGATGATCCCGATAGGCTATCGGAGGATTGTGAATGCAACTAATCGCTACTTCGCTATTCACTGATCGCTATTCAACATTCGTACTTCTTTAAGCGAGGAATTTTCAGAACGGTTTCAAGTCTTCACTGAATCAACGCCAACTCAGCGCAGATAGCGAATCATGATCCCGATAGCGGGAGGATTGTGAATACAGAAGCAACGCCTACTTCGCAATCAAGAATTTGTAAATAGTTTTTTGCGTATAAGTTTCTCCAGGCCGGAGAACCGTCGAAGGAAACTGCGGATGATTAGGCGAATCGGGGAAATGCTGCGCTTCGAGACAGAACCCGCTCCTGAATCCATATGTTCCTCCTGGTCCCCTATCCGAGCCATCGAGGAAGTTGCCGCTATAAAATTGCAATCCAGGCTCCGTAGTCCAAACCTCCATCGCTCTGCCAGAGTGCGTCTCCGATACCGAAGCCGCAAGAGACAGCTCGGAATCTTTTTTATTCAACACCCAATTGTGATCGTACCCCTTCGCAAATTTCAACTGCTCATCCGATGCATTGATCCTGTCTTTGATGGCATGAGGCTGCAAGAAGTCAAACGGCGTTCCCTTTACGGGCCGAAGCTCACCCGTTGGAATGAGTCCGGAAGTGACTGGACAAAAATGGGTGGCATTAATTAAAAGGGTGTGATCGACAATATCACCATTGCCCTCACCCGCCAGATTAAAATATGAGTGGTGAGTTAGATTAACTACTGTTGTCTTATCTGTCGTTGCTATGTAATCAATAATAAGCTCGTTATTTTCCGACAACGTATATCGGACATTGACCTGCAGATTGCCGGGATAGCCCTCTTCCCCATCCTTACTTACATAAGTCATGTCGAGGGAATTCGAACCATTAGGCACAACGTTCCAGTAGACATTATGAAATCCATTTGGGCCGCCGTGAAGTGCGTTCGATCCGTTGTTCTTTGACAGCGTATATTCTGTTCCTTCAAGGGAAAATTTCCCAAGGGCAATCCTGTTTCCATACCTGCCAATCATGGCGCCGAAGTAAGGATTACCCGTTGGATATTGAGATGGCGATGCGTAACCCAAAACGATATTTCCGTTCACACCATTTCTATCGGGAACATTCAAAGACATAATCCTTCCACCAAAGTTGATTGCGGTAAGGACTATCCCATTTTTATTTCTGATTGTAAAGCTCTCCAGCACGGGGTGCAGTGATTTCGCTGCAATTGTTGACGACATAAGCTTATAAGTTTACAGCGAGACGGTGTATGCGTTTAGGTGGAAAAGTTAAATAAAGATTGCAACCAAAAAAATGGTGCCATGGCACAGGACAATTCCAGTCCGCGATGAATCAATATTATTAACTTTATTTGATGATGCGGGACAGCTATGGATTGGTTTTGTGTGGAGGCCGAAGTTCACGGATGAAGACGGATAAATGCCTACTGAACTATTTCGGTCAGCCGCAGTGGCAACGAGTTTACGAGATGCTGCGCACATTTTGTACGCATGTGTTTATTTCCTGCCGTGCGGACCAACAATCCCATTTCGGTGGCGGCTACCCGCTGATTGTCGACGGGGATACAATTGAAGACAGTGGCCCACTAAAAGGTCTTTTGTCAGCATTCGCAAAATACCCTGCGGCCAATTGGTTTGTTATGGGTTGTGATTATCCCTTCCTATCGAAAGAAGATTTACAGAATTTTTCCAGTTGCGTGCGCGATGACGATGGCGCGGCGGCATTCTTCAATGAAACAGAGAAGCTCTACGAACCTGTTCTTGGTTGGTATTCTAATGCATCCGCGCGGACTTTAAACGAGCAATACTCAAACGGACAGTGCTCTCTTCAACAGTATTTAAAAGAAATCAATGCAAGAAGATTTGCCCCTGAGGGCATCAAGGTGATGTTAAGTGTTGATACCCCCGAATTGATGAGAGAAACAATGATGCAATTAAAAAACGAGGTATGCAGGTAACAGAAAGTGAGCCAATCCACAGCGTCAAGATTATCAAGGTCATCCACGGTAAGATGGATGAACGATATGACGAATTGGCCGTGGAAGAACCGCTAGAGATCCGGTTGGCGAACACACAGCAAAACGAAAAAGCGCTGGCCATTACCATGCGCACACCTGGCAATGACCAAGAGCTTGCCGCCGGTTTTCTATTTACGGAGGGAATTATTCGTCACGGTGGCCAAATAGCTGAAATCAAATCCACTTCAGACAATGTCGTAGTCGTGAACTTGCAGCCATATGCCAATCCCACGTTAAACAAGGCGGAACGGAATTTTTACACAACATCAAGTTGCGGCGTGTGCGGGAAAGCCAGCATCGAATCGATTGTAACCGTTTCACCTTTTCAACCGGTGCACGACTCCCTAAAAATCGAAAGAACAATATTGACACACCTGCATGGAGCATTGTCACAGCAACAAGAGAATTTTTCACGCACTGGCGGCCTGCATGCTGCAGCGCTGGTGGATTTACAGGGGAACATTATTAGTCTACGTGAGGACGTTGGCAGACACAATGCATTGGATAAGTTAATCGGCCACGAGTTTCTCAAGAACAATTTGCCGCTCACGAACCATCTATTATTATTAAGTGGAAGGGCGAGTTTTGAGCTGATACAAAAGGCGACTATGGCAGGGATCAAGATCATTGTCGCAATCGGCGCACCGTCCAGCCTGGCGGTGGACCTTTCAATAAGAAACGGGTTAACCTTAATTGGATTTCTTCGGGATTCTCAATTCAATATTTATTCCGGAAGTGAAAGAATTAAACTATGAAGTCGGACCAGCAATTGCCCAACCCTGAAAATCCGGAGACATTTACCGGGCTCAAAAAAAGTGAGATCAATAAAGCTGCCGCTGGTACGCCTGCAATTGTATCAACCATTAAAGCTGTCGCGTCGGAAGCGGGAGTTGGTCGCGGGCTGAAAGCACTTTCGCAATTAAATGTGAAGGGAGGTTTCGATTGTCCGAGCTGCGCCTGGCCGGATCCTGATGATGAACGCTCTGCCCTCGGAGAGTACTGTGAAAATGGCGCGCGCGCAGTAGCCGAAGAGGCAACGACCAAAAAGCTGACAGCCGAATTCTTTGAAAATAACTCTGCGCACGATTTGGCGACTCTGCATGATTTCGAAATTGGAAAGAAGGGAAGAATAGCAGAGCCGGTTTATCTGGCAAAAGGTGCCACACATTACAAAGCCATCACGTGGGATGCTGCGTTCAAAAAGATCGGGCATTCATTAAATCAACTTCAGTCCCCCGACGAAGCTATTTTTTATACGTCAGGCAGAACAAGCAACGAAGCAGCGTTCTTGTATCAGTTGTTTGTGCGGGAATTCGGGACCAATAACCTACCTGATTGCAGCAACATGTGCCATGAAAGCAGTGGCGTAGCATTGGGAGAATCGCTTGGCATTGGAAAAGGTTCGGTAACACTTGACGATTTCTATAAAGCGGAGGTGATTGTTATAATGGGACAAAATCCCGGCACGAATCATCCGCGCATGCTTACCGCTCTGCAAAAAGCAAAAAAAAATGGAGCGATCATCATTGCAATCAATCCCCTTCCAGAAACCGGCTTGATGGGATTTCGCAATCCACAGCAACTGAAAGGAATACTCGGTGGCATGACCCAACTCACCGACATCTTTCTGCAACTAAAAATCAACTCTGACCTGGAGCTTCTGCAGGCAATCGAGATCATGTTGCTGCGCGAGGAAAGAAAAAATCCTGGCAGTGTGTTTGATCAAACATTCATCGAAAGTGAAACTTCAGGCTATGCGGATTTTGTACGCCATCTTGAAACGTTAGATCATGAAAAACTTATCGCCGCGACTGGTGTCAACAAATCAAAGCTTGAAGAAGCCGTCTCGGTTCTGAAAACAAGAAAAAGAATTATTGCATGTTGGGCAATGGGGTTAACGCAGCATAAAAATGCAGTTGACACCATTAAGGAGATTGTGAATCTATTGTTGTTGAAAGGCAGCATTGGTAAACCGGGCGCAGGCACTTGCCCGGTGCGGGGCCATAGCAATGTGCAGGGAGACCGTACGGTGGGTATCTACGAAAAACCTTCTCCAGCGTTCTTGAAATCGCTCGAAGATACTTTTCAATTCAAACCGCCTCTCAAACCGGGGTACGATGTAGTCGAATCAATCAAAGCGATGCATCAGGAGAAGGCGAAAGTTTTTATCGCGATGGGCGGAAACTTTCTTTCAGCAACACCTGACACGCTGTACACAGCAGAGGCATTGCGCAAATGCAAACTTACTGTACACGTTTCAACAAAGCTTAATCGCAGTCATCTCGTTCATGGAGAAGAAGCCATTATCCTCCCCTGTTTAGCGCGCAGCGATGAGGATGCAACGGGAGGAAAAATACAGTTCGTTTCGTGTGAAAATTCGATGGGGGTTGTGCAATCCTCGAAAGGTATGTTAAAGCCTGTATCATCGGCGCTCCTTAGTGAGCCTGCAATTGTTATCGGGATGGCTAAAGCAACATTGAGCAACAAAACAAAGGTCGATTGGGATCAATATTTTGATTACGACCATATACGCCGCGATATCGAGCGAACAATTCCTGGCTTTGACAATTATAACGCAAGGGTCCGGCAACCCGCCGGTTTCTATTTACCCAATGGATCGAGGGAAGGCAGATTTAACACAAGCACAACGCAAAAAGCACATTTCAACATCGCTACTGCCGCATCTACACCCCTAAAGGACAATGAGCTTGTCATGATGACAATCAGAAGTCATGACCAATTCAACACAACTATATATGGGTTGAACGACCGATATCGGGGAATCTACAATGAGCGACGGGTTGTGTTATTGAGTGATCAGGATTTAAGAAATCGAAACCTGAAAGATGGCGACATTGTCGACATTTGCAACGAGACGTCCGGAGTTAAACGCGTTGCCAGAAAATTTATCGCCATCAAGTATCCCATCCCTACCAGTTGCTGCGCAACATACTTCCCGGAAGCCAACGTCTTGGTACCTGTTGAATCTGTTGCTGACAAAAGTGGTACGCCTGCAAGTAAGAGTGTGGTGGTGAAAATTAGTCGGCACAACCCAACGGAAGATCAATGGTAAGTTGTCCGAAAACGAAACATCTGTTTGCCTGACTCCGTTATTTTCTGGATAATTGGTCCGCAAAAAGAAAAGCTCATTTGCAATGAAAAAAATAGACATTCTTAACTTCATTACGGATTTCCGAAAAGCTCCCAATGACATCAAAACATTCAAAGAAATTGTGAGTCATCTTGGTGCCGCAGACGAAGCCCAACTGAACGCAATGCTGAATGAAATGCAGCAGATGAGAGTTCTGAAGCAAGTTGAGAAAAACGGGGAGCGCGCGTATCAGGTAGCAGCAAAGTAGTAGTAGTAAAACAAAAGCAGCGTTGGTCATAGCCATTGCCCTCAGCCATAGCTGACCTCAGTTTCTATTCCATTCGAAGAATGTCTGTCGGATTTGACTGAGCAGCGCGACTCGCCTTAAGCACGACAGTAGCAATCACTACAAGTCCACTTACAAGAAGTCCAGCAACAAAGAATAAAGGACTCCACTGCAGGTGGAAAGCAAAGCTTTCCAACCAATTGTTCATCGCGAGGTAAGTCAGCGGAGCAGCCACAACAAACGCAATCGCTACCAACATCAGGTACTCCTTCGACAAAAGGAAAAGAATACTTTTTACAGAAGCGCCCATGACTTTTCTGATGCCAATCTCTGTGAGTCGCTGCTCCGCAACAAAGGATATCAAGCCATACAATCCAAGTACACCCGTAAAGATCGAAATCAAGGAGAATGCAAGGAAGACGCGGCTCAGCCTTTGCTCTTTGTCGTACACCTGCTGAATCGTCTGATCGAGAAAATGGAATGAGAATGGCTTTTCTGGTTCGAATCTTTTCCATTGGGTCTCCATCGCCGCGAGTGCATCAGTTGTACGACCAGGCTGCACCTTGACAGCAACATACCAGTTAGGATTACCGAACCAGATTACGATTGGATCAATCTTTTTTTGCAAAGGCTCGAAATTAAAATCCTTCACCACACCAATCACAGCGCCTTGCTTTACCGGCCTGAATGTGTGATCGATTGCCTTCCCAACAGGATCCATCCATCCAAATGCGCGCGCTGCGGCTTCGTTGATGATGAACCCGGAGACCGAATCGGTGATCACTTCTTTTGAATAATCTCTGCCTTTGATGATTTCAAGCCCCATCGTTTTTACGAAGTCGTGGGTAACATTCAGAATCTTGACAAATTGTTCCTTTTCCTGTCCTTCGACGGTGAACTGCATGAATTGTACTTCACGGCCAATGGGCTCAGATACTGAAGACACACTGACGATTGAGCTTTCGTTCAACAACCTATTCTTGAATGCGTGGTATGACTTCGTCAGATTTGTTCCCCTGATTGTAATCATCACGATCTGCTCCTTGTCGTATCCCAAAGATTTGTTTTGAATAAATTCCAATTGCTTCCAGATAACAACCGTTCCGATGATCAAAAAAATCGATATCATAATCTGCACACCGACGAGCATTTTTCTAAAGTTCGCCCCGCCCTGCCCAGGCTTCCAGACTCCCTTCAATACGCGTTGCGGCTCAAGCGACGAGACAAAGAATGCCGGATAAAGTCCAGAAAGAATACCGACCAGAATTGTAAAAAGAATAATTCCTCCAATCATCAGAAGGTCTGTGGCGAATCCAAACGTAAGCGACACCCCGATGAGGTTACTGAAAAACGGTATAGCCAATTGAAGAAGTAAGAATGCGATCACGAGTGATACCAGACAAATTGCTACGGATTCAAAGAGGAACTGGGTGCGAAGCTGCGATTTCAATGCACCTAACACCTTGCTAATGCCAATTTCTTTATACCGCCGGGTGGCGGCCGCCATTGTAATATTTATGAAGTTGATCGCCGAGATCAGCAACACCAGAACACCCACAGAAACAAAGATTATCAAGTTTGACATATCACCATTCGGGGTGATGTCTGTATTGTAGTCAAAGTGCGAATGCAGGTGAATATCACACAGCGATTGAATATAAAATTTGACATTGAATTCCTGTTGAAAATCCCGAATCTTTTCACTTGCCATTTGATTGATGCCCGTCTGGACAGTCGGCACTTTGTCATGATTGGGAATCACCATGTAAGTCCAAAACCAATCAACATTCCAACTGTCGAGCACCTGGACGCTTCTGAACGCCCCGGAGTTGCCGATGTTTGAAAGAGGAATGACAAAATCAAATTGCAGGTGCGTATTCGAAGGCAGATCCTTAAGCACGCCGGTTATCTCAACATCCGATCGGTTATTGAAATTAAGGTGCTTACCAAGTGGATTGCTTTCGCCAAAGTACCTCCTTGCAGCTCCTTCCGTTATTACGACTGCATTGGGATGCGTAAGCGCCGTTGACGGATTACCAGCAACGAATTGAAAATCGAAAAGCTGAAAAAAATTGGAGTCTGCAAAAATAACCTTGTCCTCGTAAAATATCTTGTCTTCAAATCGAAATGTAGGCACCATCCTGGTGTACTTGTAGTTGAAAATCCGCGTGTAGTTTTCAACCTCAGGGAATCTGTTCTTGATTTCAGGGCCGAGCGCAGGAAAACTCGTTGGAATGAAATTGTCGGTCCCGCCCACCGTAGAAGACATGGTTACGCGGTAAATTGATGCCGCCTTTGAAAAACCTTTATCATATCCAAGCTCGTGCTTTACATATACAGCAACGAGAATAAAACAAGTGAGACCGAGAGCAAGCCCGGCCACATTAATAATTGCGTGACTATTTTGCTTCCGTAAATTCCGCAGCGTAATCTTCAACGTATTTCTCAACATAACACTCGTGTTATAGTTTTCCGATTGAATTACCTTGTTTTGAAGCGCCGGCAGCTCGGCGGGAGTAACATCCGCCAATATCTTCTCATACGCCTTTTTGAAAGTGGTGCCTCGGTCCATCTCCTGCTCGACTTCGCACGATACATGATCGACCAACTCATTCAATAAATCAGCACTGACAATGCCACGTCGACGCATGTCGGCACGAATAAAGTTGAGATCGTTCGGCGTAAGTTTCATAGGCTATTTTAATACCAGGTTCATCGCCCTGGCAAAATCAAAATACCCCTTCACTTCTGCAGCGGCAGTCTTATTTCCCGTGCTTGTGAGTGAATAGTATTTCCTGGCACGGTTGTCAATTGTTACTGTTTTCGCCGTGAGCAGGCCTTCAGCCTCAAGCTTGTGCAATGTTGGATAGAGTGCACCAAATGTGAGCTCAAGCTCATTGCCCGTGAGTTCCTTAACCGTTTGCGTGATTTCATATCCATACATCTGCTTTCGGTTCGAAAGCAACTTCAGAACGATCACACGAAGCGTTCCTTTTATCAATTCCCTGGAATTCATACAGTCAAAAAAGCATTGAAGTTTAAGTACGTAGTATATTTAAGAAAGTTATATATAAAGATAAAAAAAGAGCCGTAGATGTGCTACGGCTACTAAAAACATTTACTGTCCTAAAACGTCAAGGACGATTTTCCAATCCTTGCCATCCTCTTTTTTCCATATTCTAAAGCTGCCGAAAGGCACCACGCGCGTTTCCGATCCTTCTTTTGACACAGTGACTTTTCCAGTGCCATAAGTATAAGCCATATCCCCCGAGCTGGCGATCCTTCCATTCAAAGGGACAAACTCATATTTTCTCCCTGTATCATCAAGCGCGCGTATTCCTTCAATCCCAATAGCCGGCACCCTGCCACCTCGGTGTGCTCTCCCCTCTTTGCTGAAATATGCAATATCAAATGAATGACCCGCAGCGTTCAATTTGGCTGTATACGCCTTGTCCAGATCCAGCACTTGTTTCAATTCAGCCTGCGCATCAACTCGCTTTTTAGGCTTCAGTACAATAGATGATGTTGCTACGCTCAACTTTTCCTTCGCTGGTATTCCTCCCCCGAGGTCGAATAATACTTTCCACTTTCCATCTGGCTGTTTACCCCAAACAGTACTGTAAATTCCTTCGAAAGCAGGGACAGTATCGGATCTGTTTTTGTAAAACCAGAAAGGTCCAGTGGTCCATCCGAAATCATTAGACGACGCGATGTCGGCATAGACGGGCTCCCAAAACAGAAGTCCGCCGCCTGCCGGTTTTGCATTCCATGATTCTATTCCCCTTACCTCCTTGCCATTTTCAAGGAGCACAGCATCCGGCGCAAGATTATCGAGGAACGCCTGTCGAGTATTGGTTTCCTTTGATCTGGCAGCAAAACCTCTCTCAGCTTCGATGAGTGATTGAAGTGCCGGTGAAAAGTTCTGAGCTTGGGATCTTCCAATCAGTAACGTAAACCCAGTGATAATAACGAAGAAGGTAAATTTTTTCATTTGACAAGTTTAAGCCCTTCTTACGAAACGGATTGAAAGAATGTTCTAAAAAAAGAGAGCTTAATCACCCAATTGGTGAAAAGCAGTTGAAAAGTTAACCGCTAATCGTTAATAGTCTCACAGACGCAGCTCTCTATCCACTATTAACTATTAACTATTAACTGATAACTATTGAACGATGGAGCAGTATCCTTTAATTGCTTGCTGTTACTCTTAGGTTAGAAAAATAGCCATCAACACCGGCATCGGCCCAAAGGCCAATCGATCCGGTTGATATCCCCCGCTTGAGGTCGTTCACAATCAGGCAAGGCTGAGCAGCGCCGTTGACAAATAATTTTGCTTGCCTGTCTTTAACTACGATTTTCACTTTTGTCCATTCACCTGGCACCAGGTCCGCGTAAGATTCATACACGCCTGGGCTCTCTTTCCGCAACTTGAACCAGGAATAGTTGGGATGAGAAGTATACTGCACCGAATGGTTTCTCCGAAGTTGATCAGTCGATCTCCCGTTAGTGGGTCGAAGGTACAGGGTCTCATATCCCAACGTATCTTTTTCCTGAATTCTAAACGACACACCAATAAAGCCACGGTTCGTTGAATCAGCATCGACGGCCGGAGCACCCGACATCTCAATCTCAATCGTTCCATTTTTGAACTCGAGATTCTTTACAATGGCTATTGGATTACCGCCGGGAAGGGCGGTCAGTTTAATCGCGCTTTTTCCTTTATACTTGACTTCTCCCACTGTGACATTCGCGGCCTTCAGTGCAGCGGGCAGCAGTGATACAGATTGAGCAAACGCCTGCAGAGACCAAAGCGAAGCTACAATTATGACGATAATAATACGGGTTGTTTGAGTCATACTAATCACACTAAAATGGCGACGATTGATGTGGAGTTCAAATCACGTACTGAAGCGAAAAGTTGTTGGTAAATATTACCAACAACTTTTCCTATTCATCATTTTACATTGAAGCTAACATCAAGATTTTCCCAGTCCAACGACACCTTGCCGTTTGCTTCAATTTTATACACAAGCTTTTCATTAAACGCATTTGATTTTTTGGGCTTCACTTTAACCCGGAGCGCGTCTTGTTTCTCGTCGTATTTGAATGCACCCCACTGGTTGGGGACCTTGTTGAAAATAATTGTCCATTCATCAGCATTCGGAATAGCGAATAGGCCATACTTACCTGTTGCCAATGGCTGCCCTTCGATTTTTACATCCTTATCAACCTGGAATGTTGTTGCTTCGTTTGCTCCAGCGCGCCAAACCTGCCCAAATGGAACAAGCTTGCCCCATACTTCCCGCCCTTTGACGGATGGCTGTCCATAATTAATCGTAACTGTCGCAGCGGTCGTTTTTTTGGACACTTCTGCCGGAGGACTGGGACGGGACGCCTTATCATCCTGGCCGAAGGTTTGAATTGATGCGAAGATGGCAACAAAGACCACGAGCACCCTCATCATGTCTTGATTTTTCATAGGTTTTCTATTTTTTGATTTCTGGAATAGAACGCCGAATGTCTGCATTTGACCATCCTGAAAGGATTCACGCGTTGTTCAAAAAAGTTCAAGGGAGTTCAGGAGGGGAAAGGTTATCAATGTTCCCGAATCCTGAGACGGGAAGTTTTCGTTTCAAGTTCCGAATTGTCGATTGTTTCCAGTGATACCTGTCAGTCACGAATACCTTTCCAGGCGAGCTCACTGCAAAAGACGATATGGCGAAATCGAACACATTGATTGACTACAGACGTAATCGAACTAACTTTGAAAATGATTTTACAGGAAAAAGACTATCTGGAAATATATAAGAAAGAGAGTGAAGATCACCTTGGTTGGGGCAGCAGCAGCGAATGGACCAATCAGGATTTTGAGAAGCTCGGGGAATTGATTTTTGAAAAGACGGGCGTGCGACTCAGCGCCTCCACACTCAAACGTGTTTGGGGCAAGGTCAAATATGAATCTGCTCCAACGCTCACTACACTTAATACTCTCGCTCAATTCTCGGGTTATGAAAATTGGCGCAATTTCAGATCGCAGACTCAGTCAAAGCACGTCAACAGTCAAAGCAACGGCAACGGCGTTCACAAGCAGGATGCGGATTCAGATACCGTTGAAAGCATTCCATCAACGCCTAAGCCTTCTTCCAATGGCAAAGCATGGAAAGTTGCTGCAGCCCTTGCTCTAACAGCACTTGCTGTATTTCTCTATTTCAACCTGACACCGGGCACAGAGATCGATTCCGCAAAAGCATGGTTTGACGCACGGATCGTTTCTGACGACCTGCCGAACTCTGTTGTATTTGACTATGACATCGGCAACGCGAACATTGACAGCGTCACGATTCAACAATCGTGGGATCCGCGCCGACGTGAAAGAGTCGCCACTGATCACCATCAGCATACTTCAATCTATTTTTTCCCAGGCGTGTTCCAGGCGAAGTTGATTTCCGGTGAACAGGTGGTAAAGGAAAAACAAGTTTACATTCAAACAAAAGGTTGGAAAGGCATCATATCACAGGCAGCGGTGCCGATTTACCTGAGTGCACAAGATATCGCGCTTCAGAAAAACAGAATGCGTATCGATGCAGAAACATTGCGTGACAAAACTGGCAAATCCGTATTCAATGAAACCTGGACAGAATTTTACAATGTCCATCCGTTCGACAGCGTGGATGCGAGCAACTTCACGATGAAAGTAATTTTACAAAACACCTCTTCCAAAGAGCAGGCCATTTGTCAAAACGCGCGCGTTACGCTTCTCGGCTCGAATGCCGTTATTGTTCTGCCCCTTTGTGGCAAAGGGTGCACGTCTGCCATTTCAGCTTACATCGCTGGCAAATCTTTGAATGGAAAAGAAACTGATCTATCGGCATTTGGCTGCGATTTTTCGAAGCCTCATGAACTACGATATGAGATCTCCGATGACAAACTCAAAGTTTACCTGGACAATCTCGAGATCCTGGCATTTCCCGATCCTGTACAACTTGGCGAAGTCAAGGGTGTTATTGTAGGATTTGAAGGAACGGGTGAGATTCTTGATCTTCAGATAAAATAATTGCAGATTCGTTAATGCACATCAACGTTCAGCGACTCAGCCAGCGGCTCGGGGAAGTAAATAAATTTGGATCCCTCAACGGAGGCGGCGTCTCACGTCCGTCATTGTCTACTGAAGACAAATACGCGCGTGACTGGTTTTCTCAACAAATGAAATCCCTCGGCCTCGAAGTACAGGTGGATGAGATCGGAAACATGTTTGGAATATGGAAGGGAAAGACTGAAGCCATTATTGGCACCGGCTCTCATCTGGATACTGTGCCCACGGGCGGTCATTATGACGGCGCATTGGGTGTAATTGCCGGACTTGAAGTATTCACGACCTTAAAAGAAAACAATTACCAACCGGAACACACCCTCGTGCTTTCAAATTTCACCAATGAGGAGGGTACCCGATTCACACCGGACATGATGGGAAGCCTCGCATATGCCAACCCGCATCTTATTGAGAATCTGCTTGCCTCAAAGGCAAATGATGATGGAAAGAGTGTTCGTGAAGAACTTCAGCGGATCGGATATGAAGGGAAAATGAAATGTGGCGTACGTTCTTTTGAACGATTTATAGAACTACACATCGAACAAGGGCCGATACTGGAAAGTGAAAACATAGATATTGGCGTGGTCGAGGGCGTCCAGGCGATCCACTGGAAGCGGATCACGATCATAGGAAGAAGTGCTCATGCTGGAACCACACCAATCGAACTAAGGAAGGATACATTTTACGCGATGAGTTGTCTGACGGCTCATGCCCGCGAACTTTGTTTTGAAGAACCCGGTCTATTAATAACGATGGGTTCATTACAAATTTTTCCGAATGTAACGAATGTGGTTCCCAAGAAAGTCATCGCCACGATCGACCTGCGTCATCGAACTGATGCTATTGCAGAAAAAGCATTAAGGGCGATCGTTGCATTTACAAGCAATCACCCATCATTTAAAGGCCTTTCAGTTCAATGGGATGATCTGGTCGACATTAACGCAGTGAAGTTCGATAAGACAATCGTGGCAGCAATCGAAACCAGTTGTAAGGATCTTGGCTATTCATTCAGGCGTATGATCAGTGGCGCAGGTCACGACGCGCAGTTGCTGTCGTCCAAATATCCAAGCGCTATGATTTTTATTCCTTCCCGTGATGGCGTTAGTCATGCAGTAGACGAATTCAGCTCAGACGCGCAAATAGAAAAGGGTGCAAATGTGTTATTAAGAACCGTCGTTGCATTGGATAAATAAAACAACCTACGGAGGCGTTCACAAGATGTTCCCTGTAGGTTGATTGTTGACGGATATGTCGCGAAACAGATGCCAAGTGAAAGGCTGTTGGCATTTAGCTATTTGGTCGTTGGCAATGTGGGGGCAAACGAAAAATCTGTGCTCCAATCGAAATTCAGACTAAACGCGGAATTTTTCTGAACTGCAACAGCGTTCAAAAAAATGACGCACTTCAATGGGAGTATCAACTCTGATTGAAGTGCGCCCTATTCTAAACTCCGAACTCTGAACTAATTTCGCTTAGCGTTTTGCATCCAGTTTCATTGACCCCTTAGGTTCATCCACTGAGATAAGTTCATTAAAAAGCATCTTAAATGTTCCGTGTGACTGGCCGCGGAAAGTGATCTCAGGTCCAAAGGCGTAAAGCTTTCCTTTGCCCACCGGTGCTTCAAAGGCAGTAACTCCGCCTTTGAGATACGTTTGACCCCATGCCCATCCACTGCGTAACGGATTCTCATCAGTAAACCACGCAAGTGGCTTTACTTTTCCTGAAGCGATTGCCTCCGGCGCCAGTTTGAATACTGGACTGTTTTCAAAGTACACGTCAGCCTTTGCAGACATGCCCCACGTCGCTGCCTGCGTTGAATCAAGATTAATTCTCAAAATACTTCCTGGCACATAGTATTTGTCTCCGGGCAATCGCCTCTCCTGACCATTAGGTCCGATTTCAGTGAGCGCGTTCTTTACGGGCAGCCCAAGGTGATAAGCGAGGTTCGTGCTTGTGCCAATCGTAACAATCCTGCCCCCGTCTTCCAAAAATTTCCTTAGCGCAGGAATTGATTTCTCCGGTGTAATCTTTCCCATTGTCTTATGGTATTCCGCGGGAATATTTTCCTCTTTCGGTTCGCGGCGTTCACCCCACTCTGGAGGTGGTTCTTTTATCATAGATGGAATTGCACCGCGCACAAAGATTATTACATCAAATTTTTTCCCAAGATCACCAGCATCAATATCCTTTGGATAAATGACGGTTGCGTTGAAATGATATTGCTCCATAAGCCAACGTACCCAACCTGAAGGCATTGATCCGCCGAATTCATCCCACAACGCTATGCGTGCGTTGGAAACTTTTGCCATCGCGTCAGCAGGAGCTTTGTTTGTTCCCATCGCCACTAATCCATTCGAATCAGCATTTTTTTCAATGATGGCTTTCGCTTTCGCGCTCGCTGGCACGTAATAAGATCCAGCCGAAACATTTTTTCCCGCCATTCCATCAGGGAGACGATACACATCTACTCCTTCTTTCAACAAATCGTTTACAGCAACAAAAGCATTGTTTGATTTCGCATTGAATATGTATCCAGCAGTAGCAGCCCCATCAATGCGCCCTTTAGGAGCTTGTAATTCACCATATTGGATCTGTTCGAATGGTCCACGAAAATCTTCCAGGAACCGATCAAACTTAACACCCATCTGATACGCTAAAGTCCAACCTGCAGCATCATACGGTCGGACGGGAGGCCCGCCCGGGTACAGAAAATCGTTCGGGTGATCCTGAGGTTCAAACATGTCGATAACGTGAGGCCTGAAAGCCTGGTTAGCCTTGACGATGAATGATCCTGCGGGATATTTCTTATTCATCACAGTAAAATCAGCTGTTGCCTTTTCGATCCGAATACCGGTTCGGATGAGCGCATTAACGAAACGAACTGCCGTAGCAAAGTCAGGTTGATCGGCAGTGATTACATAGCCCCGCGCATCACGAAGTGCAGGCGCTTTGAAGATACTGTCATAATACCGGTTTGGTATTTCAGAACGACCACCCATCAAACCAGCTTGCTCTGACTCAATATTCGGCTTCGAATCTTTCTTAGGTCTGTTCTTCCACGCTGTATTGATTGCCTCCACGCGATTTGGATACGGCGTCCAATAATCTTGCCCTCCCCTCGTGATGGAGTTCATACCCATGCGCCAGATGTTCATTAACAAGAGATCACTATTTCGTGCTGCGTAGTCAAGTACAGCGTAGTTCATTGTTACAGAATAATCGATCGATTGTCTGAAGTGCCACTTTTGCGGCGTCACCGGATTAGGCGTGTTATTGCTGGGTATCAATCGGCTCGGAACAAGGGGAACTTCCGCTGGTGTTGGGCTGCCCACTGTTTCAGTAAGCAAGCCGATCATGTTGTGAAAATGTGTAGTTGTACGAAGACCACCATTGTACCATGTCGAGAACACAGAGCCACCCAATCTTGTATAGCCAGGTTTGTTCTCGGCGTTAAGGCGGTTGATCATCGCTGCTCCTACCGCATCGATACCTGTGATCATCATGGGATCGAATACATAGTTGAACGGATCACGATATGGTGGACCTGCAACGATTGAGCCGGCAGGACCACTCTGATGGTGATTGTACATAATCTGCGGTATCCATTCGATGAAAAGTTGTCGCGCCATGTTTTGGGTCTCCTTCATGTTCAGCATGTAGAAATCCCTGTTGTTATCATGACCGATATATTTTTGATAAAGTCTTGGCAGATCTTCGAGCGTTCTTTTTGAAGGCACAGAATTGCGCATATACCAGCTTGAGACAAGTTCCTGACCATCAGGGTTAGCATGTGTAAAGAGAATAATGACTTTGTCCAGGATCCTCATCGTTTCCGGATCCGTACGACTTACAAAATTGTACGCCGTTTCTATAAGCTGATGCGTACCGACCGTCTCAGTTGCATGCAGACCACCGTCGATCCAGACGATCGCTTTGCCTTCTGCCGCCATGGCCTTCGCCTGGTCCTCGGTAACACCTTCTGCCCGTGCCATCTTAACTGAAATTTCCTTGTAGCGGTCCAGCTTTTTATGGTTCTCTGGCGACGTCACAATTAACTGCCACTGGTGACGGCCCTCTTCCGTCAACCCGAGATCGACCATTTTTACACGGTCAGAGGCAGCTAGTTTTTTGAAATAGGCTTCGGTTTGCGTGTAGGTGGCTAGGCTATAGTCGTCACCAATGTTAAAACCAAAGTGTTCCTTGGGTGTCGGCACTGTTTGGGCGAAGGCAGCCACGACGCACAAGCTGAATAACAAGAATAGGTTTAGGCTTTTTCTCATGGGATTGGAATTGTTCGTTACAAAGAGAAGATTAATTGGACTAACATAAACAAAAATTTGATGGGAGGCGGGCCAGGGATTCGTATTCATTGTATACCTCCCCGTTTCATAAAGATTGAGTTGCAATTCGTCTAATTTGTTAGATTGCTTACGCCGCTTCCAAATCCATCCATATGAAAAAGCAACCAGGCAAAATTACAAAGGCGCAGCTTTTGAAAGACATCGATGAAAAGCTCAGTGCGCTCAATCTGCTTCGAAGCGCCCTTGCCGTCGATCCCGACAGGACACAGGCCAATTTTGAGAATTATAAAAAGACGTTCGCCGAGACATTGAAGATCAAAGGCTGAAAGCGTAAGAAAAAACCTCAAAGGCAATGACTCGCTTTGCATAGACATCTCTGGCATCTGGGACACCGATGAGTTTCATGATATTCCAGGATCAACGGAGCGAAAAGCGCTCAAAGGCGGCAGAGTTCGGAGAAGGTTTATGAAGGAGAATTACTCAGACTATGCTATCGTGACGGATGTACCGGCATCGCATAGGACGGTTTTCTTAGGTTTTGCATCAGAACGCCCCTTGAACATCTGCCCGTTACAGCTAACTTGTCTGACTGAACCCCAAGGCAATGAAATACTATTTCTATTCGTTCTTCATTTTCTTATTAATAGCCGGTCAGGCGTTCGCTCAACCGGATCCTGCCGCTGATCTTGCCAAAAAAACACTTGCTAGTCTGTCCCTTGAAAAGAAAGCGGCCCAGATCGTGTGCGCTGAAATCTCTGGAAACTATATCACCGACGACGACCCGCGATTCCAATCCTGGTTAACGTTGGCACGTGACCACGGCATTGGCGGATTTGTGATTTATGGAGGAACGCCTCATAGCGTCGCCATATTATTGAACAAACTTCAGCAAGCAGCCAGCATCCCGATCCTGATCTCCACCGACTTCGAAGGCGGCCCTGGACAACAGGTTGCAGGTGCTAGTGAGTTTCCATCAAACATGGCCTTTGCTGCAACAGGTGATCCGGATTTGATGTACCGCGCGGCGAAGATCATGGGCCAGGAAGGGAAAGCGCTGGGCATTCATCTTTCCTATACTCCGGTGTCCGATGTATCCGTGTCGCCCGATAATCCACAGGAAAGCGGACGATCATTTGGAGGTGACATGGAGCTTATGAAGAAAATGCTGAATGCATATGTGAAGGGATATCACGAAAGCGGCATGCTGACGACATCGAAGCATTTTCCGGGTCGGGGAGATATGAAGGGCGGTCCCTCCTATCCTTCTTTCACCACCCTAAACAAATCTGCTGCGGAACTTGAGTCCAACGAATTCACTGCTTTTAAGAATGCGGTTGATGCTGGCGTGGATTTCATGATGACAGAACATATCGCGATTCCCAGCATTACGGGCGGGTCGACGTTGCCGGCCAGCGTCGAGCCAAAACTTGTAAAAGGTGTAATCCGTGAGAAGCTCGGATTCAAGGGCATCATAACTTCAGACGATCTCTGGTACGATCACGTCACATCGCGATTTGGAAAAGAAGAAGTCGCAGTGATGGCCTTGCAGGCAGGTCATGACATTGTATTAAAACCAAAGGATCCGGTCGCTACCATTCAGGCAATCGCTGCAGCGGTCAGAAATGGTAAACTTACACAAGCACAAATTGACGAATCTGTTTACAAGCTTCTCTATAAAAAATATTCACTGGCACTGGACCGAAATAAGTTTGTAAGCATAGACAACATCAGCAAAACGGTTGGAACGATCGAACATAAAGCTGTTATACAGGAGGTCGCCGACAAGTCTGTAACAATTCTGAAAAATGACAATGTATTGCCGTTGAAAAACTTCAACGCCGCAAAAACCCTCCACATCACGATACAAAAGGAGGATGATCAGCCAAACGTGCGACAACTGATCAGAGAACTGAATATATCCTTACCGGGCATACATCATTTTTCATTGAAACCGGGAATTGACAAATCCACCTACGCTGAAATTGAAAAGACTGCGGCCGGTTCAGATCATGTAATTATTTCACTGTTTGTTCAGCGCGACCGTCACGGCGATGCTGCCCCGCTGCGAAATGAAGATATCGAGCTACTGCGAAAGCTTGTTCAGTCAAAAAAGAACAACGTGCTGATCATGTCCTTCGGCAATCCTCACCTGATCCGGAAAATCACCTTTGCTCCTTCGTACTTGGTTGGCTATGGCGAAGGTGGATTTTATGGCAATCAAACTGTGTATTTCAATTCCTTCATAAGAATTCTAACGGGCGAATTGAAACCATCAGGGAAGCTGCCGATCAAAGTCAGTGAGCAGATAGGAATTGGATGGGGCCTGACATACTAGAGTCTGGTCGGCTTGCTAATGGGCAAAACTTTATGAATTTCCATCTCTAATACCGGCGATTTCCGGCATTTGAGCCATTTTGGTCTGAATTCCGGTAAATTTTGTTACTATTTTATTTAGTTTTATTTGCTAATTATTTTAGCATTTTATTTCTTTGTGATGTTGCCGCCCGGGGATGTGGCCGGGTGAAAACATCATATGAAAACAATATTATCTTCTCTCATTGGCACAAGAAGTATTGTGGCCACTGATCCAAACGTGCAGCTTTTCCAGGTTAGAGAGGTGCTTAATCAACATCGTGATACGTTGATCAATCGGCTCCTGGTAGACGTTCCTACGTATATCGACTTCAAATTCAAAACCAAGGCAACGAAAAACGAAGTGTCTGAAATCACTGACACACTGGTCAACCTGAAGCGTACCAATATTGACCTCGATAAATTTCATTCGCTGGTAAAGAAAATTCAGCGAAGGACAACGTATAAGCTCACAAATGAATTGTTCTTCTCCGAAATTGATGAACTCATTCGTCGTAAGATCGAAAAACCCCAGCTTGAACTATTGAAATAGTATTCGCCCTCTTATTGATAGCGCAGAAAGGCTGAGGATAAAACGCGCGTTTTTAGTGAACCTGAAAGTCGAAGTTCATTCTGGCTTGTGTTCCGCCAAAATCCTTCAATTTCTCCCATTGCTTGTACCATGGATAATATTCTCCCAGTTCCTGTTGGAGCATCTTCATTCGGGTATTCTCTTCCCAATCGCTGGTTAGCCTTTGCAGCAAAGGCTTTGGTTGCGGGTAATATACAAGTCGATAGTCGCCAGGGACTTTTGCCACTTCGGCCGCAATTCTTACTGCGTCGTTAAAGCCACCATTGATGTCGGCCAGACCAATTTCTTGTGCCTGTACACCCGTCCACACACGACCAGATGCAATCTTCTTTAAGTCTTCCTGGCTCATTTTTCTTCCTTCTGCGGCCTTGCGTGTGAAAGTTTCATAAATCTCGTTCGTCTTCGTTTGCCAGATATTCTTTTCAACATCTGTTAACGGACGTGTAACGGTCACCAGGTCTCCGATCTCGCCGGTCTTCACTTCCTCTGACGTGATTCCAATTTTGTCGCCAAGAAAATGGCTTAGGTCAAACAGGATGCTGAACACACCAATCGAACCTGTGATGGTAGTGGGCCGTGCAACAATCGTATCGCACGCCATAGCAAGATAGTAGCCACCTGATGCCGCGTAGTCGGACATGGAAGCAATGACAGGCTTTTGACCGGCGGCGACTCTGATCTCACGCCACATGTTGTCAGCAGCCTGAAACACACCTCCTGGGGAATTCACCCTTATGATAATCGCCTTCACGCGATCATTATTTCTTGCCTTCCTCACCAAGTCGACAATTGTCGTCGAACCAACCACGCCCTGTTCTCCTTTGCCAGGCATAATATTTCCCTCTGCTACAATGACTGCAATGTCATTCTTAGAACTACCAGACGCGAAGAACGACTTCTTGTAGTTACCATAGCTAACAAGTTCAATGTTCTTCTTCTTGTCGAAACCCAATCTGGTTCGCAATTCATCCTTAATCTCATCGTCGTACAAGAGTCCATCGACGAGACCAGCACTTTGCGCCTGGGCTGCATTTCTAACCAACATCTTGTCGGACATCTCCTTCAATTTCTCATATGGAATGTTGCGTGACGTTGAAATGCCCTTCAATATTTCCGCGTACATTGAATTGAGTATCGAGTTTAGTTGAAGTTTATTTTCAGCGCTCAGGTCTTCACGGATAAACGGTTCAACGGCGCTCTTAAAATCTCCCACCCGGAAAATCTCAGGCCGGATATCAAGTTTATCGAACAACCTCTTAAAGAAGGACACCTCTGAGGCAAGGCCATTGAATTCCAATTCACCTTCAGGATTCATGTAGACCTTGTCGGCTGCAGAGGCAAGATAATAAGCACCCTCTGTGTAGTTGTCAGCATAAGAGATCACCCACTTGCCCGACGATTTGAAGTCGACGATGGCATCCCGAATTTCCTGCACTGATGCAATTCCGGTTGAGAGCCCGCTCGTATTCAGAAAAATTCCTTTGATGTTGCCATCGTTCTTGGCGTGGCGGATTGCTTCGATAAAGGGAAGCAAACCGATGCTTGGCTTCGTCGCACCTGGAAGCAGTTCCGCAAGCGGATCGTCAAGTTCCAACTCCGTAATGGGCGCTTCCAGCTTCAAGTGAAGGATCGAATTCTCGGCCACTTGAACCTGTCGATCAGCAGAAATCACTGCAACCCATCCAAGTATTACTAAAACAAGCAAGACGAGTGCGACGGACGTACCAAGGCAGGAAGCCAAAAACGATTTAAAAAAATTCATATAAGAGAATTAACGGGCAAAAATATCAATTTTAGAGTATTAATCGTGTAAACTCCATGATACGGGCATTTCTGCTTTTAGGTTCGAACGACGGTGACAGGCTTGTCATACTAGGCAATGCACGGAAAGCCATTGAAGCTTCAGCGGGAAAGCTTGTCAGTACTTCATCTATATATGAAACGGCAGCATGGGGAAACAATGATCAGGCACCTTTTCTCAATCAAGCCATCGCGATTGACACCCCTATGGAGGCACTGCAGTTACTCGACAAACTTCAAAAAATAGAGCTGGCTTTGGGACGCGTGCGCAAGCAAAGGTGGGGACCAAGGACCATAGACATCGACATTTTGCTATACGGCGATCTGACGATGTCAACGCCTATACTCACGATTCCCCATCCAGGTGTACCTGACCGGAGATTCACACTAGTCCCCATGGCTGAGATTGCAGGAAATCTCTATCATCCTGTTCTAAGAAAAACAATGCAGGAATTATTGATTGAATGCAAAGACGCTCTCGCAGTGGAAATATTTCAGGAGAAATAAGTAAAACAGCAGAACGCTCCTTCAAATGCTCGCGGCCTCTGCATTAGGGCTAATCTTCTTAACCAGTCCCTGTAACACTTTCCCAGGACCGCATTCGATAAATTGCGTTGCTCCATCTCTGGTCATATTCTGAACTGATTGCGTCCAGCGAACAGGTGACGTCAACTGCGAGATCAAATTCTTTTTAATATCCCCGACGGTTGTCGAGGGCAACGCATTCACATTCTGGTAGACCGGGCAGTTGGGGTGATTGAAATGCGTTGTTTGAATAGCGTTCGCAAGTTCTTCTCGCGCCGGCTCCATCAGCGGAGAGTGGAATGCTCCACCGACTTGCAATGGAAGCGCGCGCTTCGCTCCCGCCGCCTTGAGTTTTTCAATTGCGATTTCAATGCCCTTCAAAGAACCAGAGATAACCAATTGTCCCGGGCAGTTATAGTTTGCTGCGACAACAACTTCTTCCTTGATCGATGCGCAAACCTCTTCCACTTTCGCATCATCCAGTCCGAGGACTGCCGCCATCGTGGAAGGATTAATTTCGCATGCACGTTGCATTGCCGAGGCACGTTTGGCGACCAGCTTCAATCCATCCTCAAAGGAAAGCGTACCGTTTGAAACGAGTGACGAAAATTCGCCCAGCGAATGTCCAGCGACCATGTCCGGCTTAAACGCGGCATGGGTGAGTGCGGCGGCTACGGAATGAATGAACACCGCTGGCTGTGTCACATTCGTTTGCTTCAACTCATCGGCAGTTCCTGAAAACATAATATCGGTGATACGAAATCCGAGTATCCTGTTTGCTTCGTCAAAAAGTGTTTTTGCCTTTGGGTCAACTTCGTAGAGGTCCTTTCCCATGCCTGTGAATTGTGCTCCCTGACCGGGAAATACATAAGCTTTCATGCCGTGACTTTTTGCGGCAAGTTATATAAAGAGATGACAGTTGAAAAGATTTTACCGGATGATCTGTACCCACCCTCGGATATCGCGCTCGCGCTTTGAAGGATCAACGACATTAAAGATCACATGAGCATTATAGTAATAGACACCTGCCGCCAAATCCTTGCCGTCACTGTCTTTTCCATTCCAGTCTATGTAAATGGTATTCTCACCACCCGACTGATATCGATAGACTTCCTTACCCCATCGGTTACTCACCGTGAAATCCACGCTCAGCACAAATCGCGCGCAAAGCAGTTGTTGCTTGATCTGATCAATTGGTCCACAAGGTCCATTTCCGCTTTCGTCGATAACTTCGCGATCGCTGTAGGCACTGAAAACTTCGTTGCAATTGTCACCGTTCGGTGTGAATACGTTGGGCAGCTGGTAGTTTGGACAATTGTCAAAGCACACCTGCTCGCTTAACTCACTCTTGTTTCCCGCACGGTCTACCGCAATAACCTTGTAGCATCGCGCATACGAGGGCAAATTCGAATCAATGTAAAACGTATCGCGAATATTTTCCACATAAAGGTTAAAGTCGGCTCCGACTTCATTCGCAACATACAAGCTGTAAGTGGCGATATCCTGACGACAGGCAGCATCCTTCGACTTCTTCCATGTGACGATATTCGTAAAGGAGGTCGGTGAGCATGGCTGTGTCAAGTTGAATTGGTCACACGACGTTCCTGTTGCTGCCACATTCATCTCCTGCTTGCAAGGCGGAATCTTATCGTTGGGCTGAGCGCAGTTGATCTCAGAATAGTTGATAAGAGGCTCTTTGATTCGTTTATTGCCATACGTGCCACGGGTCATGACGCGATAACAGTAGACCTGCTGATCACTGAGTCCAAATTTCGGCGTGAGGCCATGCTTGACGTCATATTGACCAGAGTCGGTATACGTAAACTTTCCCGATGTGACATCAACACTGTCGATCAGGGTTAACTGACTTTCCGTTGCGCCCTGAGTTCCCCGATAAATAAGGTGTCTTGGAAATTTCTGGCTTTGATTCGACCAGGGAACATTAGCACCCCAAACCAATTGAATCTGCTTGAATTGTGCTTTCGCCTCCAATCTCACAGACGATGCGATTTCAGAAGTATCCAATCGCGTATTCGAATTGTAATACAATTCCACTCGATAGTTATACACCAGCTCCTGCGTATTAATTCCCGTGTCATTGTAAGTAGTATCCGATAATGTGCCCGGGTGAGGACTTTGTATTTTGATGTTTCCCGTAAGACCTTCCGCACGGTAGACCTTGTACCTGTATGGTGGTGGAAATTTTGATTGGTCAATTTCGATTGCAGGTCTCCATCTCACATTTATTTGACCGCCCGTTGCTGGAGCAGTCTTATCGACCGTCACATTCGTGATGATAGGTGCATCAGCCAGAATTGGCGGCAAGCAAGTATCACGTGATACATAACTGACTCCCCCATTCGGCAACGGGAAAGCAGCTACAAGTCTGTAACAATATTTTGCGCCACGCGCCAGTCCTTTGCCGCCATTGGTGTCTGTAAAGTTGCTTGTCGCAATGGGGACCTCGGCGATCTTTGTAAAGCCCAATGACGTCGGCATCCCCGTTACACAATCGATGATAGTAAAAGGAACACTATCGACACGCCGCCATACCTGCATGATCTCTGCATTTGAACAGGCGTAAGGCTTCCACGCAAGTTTGGCAGTGCGATTCCCCGGGACAACCTGTGCGTCTTTCCACACCGGCGCCGGTGCAACTACAGTAATAAAGACCGTTTTGAATTGAACAAGCTTCGCCCCCGCGCCCTTCGGTGGACTGTCGGTGATCTTGAGTGTTAACTGATATGGCTGATCGCGTACGTGCACGCAGGCCGTCTGCCATCTAAAATTAATCTTCGCAAGCTTCGAAGGCCCCGAAGCCTGATTTTTCGGTGGGAACGGTGTGTATGTTGCAGGGTTCGGAAATGGAGGTGATACATTTTGATTTAATACTTGTGAGAACGCTTCAATCTTTACACTATCACCATCAGGATCATATCCAAAAAAATCAGAGTTCACCAGCTTGCCTGCCTCAACACAAATATCATGGACTTGCAGTTCAGGTCTCCTGTTTTTGCAGTCTTCCACAATGATCTGCATATCTCGCACTACATAACCCTGGTTTACCCAGACGCCGGCAATCTTTCTCCACTCCTTTATAACAAACGCTATGTTATATTCTCCAGGCGCGCCCGGTGCATCCCAAATTATTGTGCCCGTGGTTTTGTTTATGGTGAAGGTGGGCGTTCCATTTTTATTTTCATTCGCCAATGAGTAGTTAAGTCCAATCTTGTCGTAAAATTCTTTTGCGTTGGGATCGCGATAGTTGTTCACCTCAATTCCTTTTTCTCTTTTTGGAATTGTGAACTCATATGACAAGCTGTCTCCATCAGGATCATAGGCACCCGGATTGTGATAAAACGCCGCACCTGTACACGCTTTATCAATTGGCGGCACGAGCAGTCGTGGGCTGTTGTCGCACCCGATAAATGGATCAATGCTGATCTTTGATTCCATGTAAAACTTCGTATCCACTGAGTTAAACATGTTGAGGATACCTGCATTTCGGTTCGGTTCATTATAGCTGATCACATACACACCTGGTCCGGCATAGGTATGCGTTTTTGAATATGACACCGTGCCGATGTTGGGCCCGAGATCAGGCCGCAGTGTGTTTTCTATGGTTGGAGTGCGGAAAGGCGTGCTCCCATCGCCAAAGTCGAGTATGCCGTCACCGAATCTGATTTCAGATCCGGTGTTCGTATAGACCGTTATCGTGATGATAAAATTAAGACTTGAACAACTCTCCCTGGTAACGGTGATCTCTCCTGCGCGAAGGTGTGTGCCCATTGCCGAAAACGACGCCATCAGAATCATCGTCAGGGCCAGAATCAAATTTCTCACAGACATCCTCAATGGAGTTAGCACGCTAGGAATTCAAAATTACAATAATCTCCGGCTCGAAAGAGGCCACTGGAAAGAAGTTTTTATCCTCTCTTCCCTGAAAAACGAACATTTGTCTCAATTATTGGAAAGGCTGCAAACAAGAAATCAACGTTTTGATTGCCAATAGGTCCCGATACCCCAGCGTGAGGTAAGCAGGTTGGCGCGTCTGAGTTGTGGGCTTCATACAATAGAAGTGTGAAGGCTTCACACCTTCGCAGTCGGGTAATCGCGAACAGTTTTGAGGAACCTTGAAGTAAGTCTTACACCATCACGACCGTCCGGCACGCCGCATTGAGTCTGTCTCTAACAAAGGTCTAACAAGTTTCTATCCAGTCAATAGTCTGTTAGTATCGCGTCGGGACCGTATCTTCGCCCTTATGCGAGTTGTAGGAGAAATTCCCCATGCAGATTGTAAGATTACCATCTTCCATTGGAACAATCGATACCTGATCAAGCTGGAGCGCGGACCCTTTGAACAGACCTTCAAAATACCTGAATACGACCTGGCGTCTGAGGAAGAGATCAAGCAGGTCGTCACTGAGTCGTTTGTCCAGTCCGCGATACTTAGATTTGAGGCAATGGCCCAGTCTTTGGACGATGCCCTGAGCAGGGTCTAATGTTCACAAAGTTTATAACTTTGCCCCCCAGTCTGTAAAAATCGATGGAAATACTAGTCGAAAAGAAGAATAAGAACATCGGGTATGAACCTATCCTCGACGGTATTCCTGATTGGCCAGTCTATCAGCTCAGCAAGAACAGAAAGGAATTTCTCGAAGAAGTAACGCAAAAAGCAATCGAGCAAATCCGGATTTTACGACCATCAAGGAAACAACTCATAGACGAACTCGAGGCGACGGTATTCCGCGAACAAAACCGCCTGAAAAGAAATCGATGGCGCGTAGACGCAAAAGATGAGCCACGCTTCTGGACGAAAGTCAAAAATGAGCTCGTAGAATTAAGCAGCAAAACACCTGAAGAAGCCGGAAAGAAAGAGGAAGAGCTTTTGCATGAAATTGTTCATCGTTATGCGAACGAGATTGCGGGTACATTCAAGCCGAGCTCTTACAAGTTCGCGCGAGAAGTTGTCAAGTTCTGGTTTGTAAGACTGCTGAATGGTGCACGTGTAAAAAAATTCGGCGCATACTTTCGAAATGAATATACGCTCCGTGATAAGATCCACATCGTAGGAAAGGTGAACATGCTAAGGCATCTTGCCAAAGAAGGTACCGTCGTTATGGTTCCGACACATTTCAGCAACCTCGACAGCATCCTCATCGGTTGGGTGATCCACTCATTGGGAATGCCAGCCTTTCTTTATGGCGCAGGATTAAATCTTTTTAACATAAAGATCTTCGCGTATTTCATGAATAGCCTCGGGGCGTACAAGGTCGATCGCCGAAAGAAGAATCTTCCATACCTGGAGACACTTCGGATGTATTCGAATCTTGCGTTACAAAAAGGCGCTCACAGTCTGTTCTTCCCGGGAGGCACGAGATCGCGGTCGGGGATGCTGGAGAAACAGCTCAAGCTTGGATTGCTTAGTACTACGATCGAAGCACAGCGTAACCTCTACATGGAAAACAAGCCCCGGAAGATATTTGTGGTCCCAGTGACCATCAATTACCATTTCGTGCTTGAAGCGCCTGAGCTTATCGAGGAACATCTGCAGGTGAAAGGCCAGGACCGGTACTTCGCGGAAGAAGACAACTATGGCAGCTTTCAATTGCTAAAATTCCTTTTCAAATTCTTTACAAAAGGTTCCAGCATTTCGGTCTCGATAGGACCTGGTCTCGACGTAATGGGGAATTACGTGGATGACGAAGGTAACAGTCTCGATGCGAATGGACAGAAGTTGAATCCACGGGAATACTTCATGACCAATGGCGTAATTACCGTAGACAAGCAACGCGAAAATGAATACACGCGCATGCTGTCGTCAAAGATTGTCAGCGAGTACCATCGCATCAACCGCGTATTCGCGAGTCATTTGGTTGCATTCGTGGCCTTTGAAATGTGGCAACGAAAATTTCCCAAGCTCGACCTGTTTGGATTTCTACGGTTGCCAGAGGAAGAACTGGAAATTCCATACGATGAGTTTAGAGCAACCTTTAAGAAGGTCAGAAAAGAAATTTATAACCTGAAAGAAAAAGGTAAGCTACATCACGCAACCCACCTGAAAGGGGATGCGGACCTCGTTATTAAAAGAGGGCTTGACAACGTGGGCATCTTTCACCTCAAACGCCCATTATTAAAAAATAAAAAGGGGAATATTGTGACGCAGGACTTGAACGTGCTCTACTATTATCACAATCGCCTGCTTGGCTATGACCTTGAAAAGCTCATCTGACAAGCCCGTCGGAGTGATCGGTGCAGGCAATTTTGGATCTGTCATCGCCAACATCTTAGCTAAAAACAAAAAAGTAATTCTCTATGTCCGCGACGAAGATGCGATCAAGAAAATCGTGGACGATCGTGAGATTCGTGGATACAAACTGCACAAGAACATTTCACCAACACATTCCCTCGAAACTCTTGCAGCTGAATGTGATGTGATCTTTCCCATCGTCCCTTCGGCGCATTTCAGGGACATGATGAAAAAACTGGCTCCGTTCCTCCACCCCTATCACATCCTGATCCATGGCACGAAGGGCTTCGATATTAAGCTTCCTAAAGGCGAAACCATTGAAAGCATTTCTTCGCTGAGCCGGCAGCAGTTGAAAACCATGAGCGAAGTAATTCGCGAAGAAAGTGTTGCTGTTAGGGTTGGATGCCTTGCGGGGCCCAATCTCGCAAAGGAACTGGCTCAGCGGCAACCAGCAGCCACTGTTGTAGCCAGTCATTTTCAGGAAGTAATTCAAACCGGAAAGAGATTATTGCGAAACGATCGTTTCCAGGTTTATGAAAATCATGATTTGATTGGAGTAGAGATGGCTGGCGTTTTGAAAAATATCATCGCTATCGCATCGGGCGCAATCAGTGGGCTGGGATATGGTGAGAATGCAAAAGGGCTGCTGATTAGTCGTGGAGCCGTCGAAATGGTGTATCTCGGCCGGGCGTTGGGCGGTGATACGAAGACATTCCTCGGCGTTGCCGGAATCGGCGACCTTATTGCGACGTGCAATAGTCCGATGAGTCGCAACTTCACGGTTGGGTTTCGGCTGGCCAAAGGAGAAAAACTGAAAGACATTCTCGATGACATGGAGGAAGTGGCGGAAGGCGTCAATACGATCCAGATCGTAAAAAAATTCAGCGACCACTACAAGATCAGGCCACTGATCACAGACACACTATATAAAGTATTGTTCGAGGGAATGACAGTGCAAGATGCGCTGGATTATTTGATGAGATATCCGTTGAATGTGGATATTACCCTTTAGTAGAATACAGGGACCGCAGAGTGCGCAAAGGGCCGCAGAGAATTCTTAATTGAGATTGCCTTTATGATTCGGGTTCGGCACAAATGGCCCAACAATTTTTCCATTTCCATCAACCTTCCAGGCCCCAATAATTGCGTTGGACGGAACATCACCTTTGCCCCGATATTCCTTTTCAAGGACATACACATAGCCATTTGGACGCTTCAACGCTTCATTTTGCGCCTCCTCCGACGGAGAAGTAAAGATGTGACGCGAACCATTGGACATAGCCTCAAAAAATCTACGAAGCCTTGGGCATCATGTCGATGAGCTTACCGTCGATGGTCCGATATTCTCCCATCGCATCGGCTGTCATACATGAGTGAACTGGAATAATTCCTATGACATCGCCCACTTTGAATTTCCGGATCTCCGCTTCCGGGGCTGACAGCACACCATGTTCCTGCGAAAGGGACTTAGCATAAATAGGCAATGGCTGTGCGTCCCAGCCCGCATCGGTCAGTTTTACAGCTTCTCCAAAAACAGACTTACCATCCTCTCTTATGAATTTATCCTTCGATAAATGTACTCCGCCGCCATGAACAATAATTTCATTCCTTTCGGGATACAGGGCTACAATGGGGCACGCCATGACAACCGCGATGTCTTCGTTTCGGCATGAACCAATTACACGCTGCATCATGTCATAGAATACAAAGTTGCCGGGCCTAAGCTCATTGATGCCTTCGAATTCCGTCATTACCGCACAAGTAGGTGTGTCACCCATAGACAATTCCAGGTTCGGGTGTGCTTTGCGATAATGATCTCCCACCGACTTCATTTGTGCTGCAGTCGACTCATACGTTTTCGCGATCGCCTCCTTGGATCTGTCGGCATAACTTTGACCACTGTGACAGAAAAACCCTTTGAATGTGATTAAAGGATTTGCTGCAACTTCTTCAAGAATACTGTCTATGGTTTTGAAGTCGGTAGGATCCACCCCGGTGCGATGGTAGCCGGTGTCAATTTCGATTACACACTGGATCGGGTGCACGAGCCTCCCTTTAAGAGCCCTTACTGATTCAGCAGATACAAAAGCCAAATTGAGTCGGCACACGGAGGCTAGCCGGTTAATCTCGCTAACCTCGAGCACATTTGTTGGAAATGCCACCGTGATATCTTCCCAACCGTCTGCAGCAAAGTAGGACGCCATTCGAATCGACGAGACTGTGCATTTTGTAACGCCCAGAGCCCGGAACCATCTTCCTACTTCATGCGATTGATGCGTCTTAAAATGTGGTCTAAGGACAACGCCGGCCTTCCTGGCCTTATCAACCATAAACTTGATATTGGCTTTGCATTTCTTCTCATCGAGCAACAGCGTCGGTCGTACAATCTGCATCATACCTAAAGTGATTTTTTTATCCGGTCGGCCATGGAGGCAAGTTGATCCTGGGATGGTTTTAATTTCGGATTCGCAAAATTCATGTCGCTCATCGAATTCATCGGAACGAGGTGAATGTGGGCATGGGGTACCTCCATACCAAGTACCGCCGTTCCAACACGCTTGCAACCTGTCACTTTTTTGATTGCCACAGCAACACGTTTGGAGAAAAGATGAAGACCTGTGAGTGTGGCATCGTCAAGATCAAAGATGTAGTCCACTTCCTTCTTAGGCACAATAAGCGTGTGCCCCTCGACGAGCGGCATGATATCGAGAAACGCGATGTATTGATCGTCTTCAGCCACAATGTGACCAGGTATTTGTCGCTGAATAATCTTTGTAAACACCGAAGCCATAACTTACATACCTATGTTGGTCACTTCGAATTCAAGTTCTCCCGCTGGGGTCTTGATCTTTGCAACGTCACCTTTCTTCTTACCAAGCAATCCCTTACCGATTGGCGATTGCGTCGATATCTTTCCTGCTTTGAGATCGGCTTCCTCTTCTGAAACAAGCATGTAGGTGACGGAAGCACCATTCTTTTTGTTTTTGATGGTGACCTTTGAAAGAATGGACACAACGGAAGTATCGACTTTGCTTTCGTCGATGAGTCGGGCATTCGACACGATTTCTCCCAATTGCGCAATCTTGGCCTCAAGGTGACCTTGCGCATCTTTGGCAGCATCGTATTCGGCATTCTCACTCAGGTCACCCTTGTCGCGCGCCTCTGCTATTTGCCTCGCAATATCGGCCCGGCCTTTCGTCTTCAGCTCGTTCAGCTCCTTTGTCAATTTATCCAGGCCTTCTTTCGTATAGTATGAAATACCCTTGCTCATAACAGTCCATTTTGTTACTGATATTTTCTTCACTCCGATCATAAGGGAGCAAAAAAAGCAACAACGGCTTCGTTTCTGAAACCGTTGTTGCTATACAACAAATATAGTCTTTTTAGATCATTATTCAATAACCAATGGGCTACGCATCGACAAGCTCCGGCATCATTGCCTGAACCTGTTCCTGGAGCTCATCATCAAACTTCGCGAGGTACAGCGTTTTTGCTTTTGCCAATTGCTCGATCGTTAGACCCTTAGCTCCACGAAAATCTGCTTTGTAAAGACTTGCATTCTCAAAGTCCGCACCCATCAGATAACTGTTCTGAAGATTGGCCTCCATGAGGTAAGCATTTGTAAAGTTCGTCTTGATAAGAAATGTATTTTCAAACTGTGTTTTGATCAGAAATGCATCCTTGAAATTTGCGCCGCTTGCATACGCAGATCTGAGGTTCGCCTGATTGAGATTTGCATTCTCAAAATTCGTTTGATTCAAACGCGAGTGCGCCAGGTTTGTCTCAAGAAGCGACGCGCTGGAAAGGTTTGCTGAATTAAGATTTGAGCCGCGCAGGTTGATATAGCTCATGTGTGTCTTTGCAAGAAAACAATTGACCAGGTTGATCTCGTGGATCCGATGGCGGTTCAGTCGCTTTACATTCCCGACAATTCTGAAAGCCGCCTCGTCCGATTCGAGCAATCTGAAGTCGTCAATTTCATCCTTATAACTACGAATTCTCCTTCGTTTTTCACCGTTTTGATTCAACCAGAAGAGCAAAATACCGATGATGGCAATGTCGAAAATCATACCATGCGCTTCGACGAGGAGTTGTGGCCAGAATTTGTCGTCAGTGTAATATTCGCGACTGAAAAATCCGACTACGGCAGTGACCAGAATCAAAACAATAAGAGAAGTCAGCAACGGCTTTTCAATGACCGAGTTAATCTGGTCTAAAAAATTGGATCGCAACGCTTTCCAGGCAGCACGTTTCTTGAAAACCTCCAAAGCACAACTATTTGGATCAAATGTAATTTAATGCCGTGCGTTCAATCAATTGTAATAATTGAAATAATCTTACATGGTTCCGCGTAAACCTTTACAGAAGTATACTGATCGTAAGAAAATAGACGGTCAGACCCAGCAAATCGTTGATTGTTGTAATAAAGGGGCCCGATGCGACCGCAGGATTAAAACCGAAGCGATCGAGAATCAATGGCGTGATTGTACCAACAAGGGATGCGAACACCACTACGCTAAACAATGCTATGGAAACCACCATTGAAAGCTCCCTATTTCCAAAAATGATCAAATTCGCGCCAAACACGATCAGTGATAGAAACAAACCATTAAGAAGGGCCACCATAAGGACTTTTGTCAGGCGTTGCGCAAATCCTTCAGCAACAAATCCGCTGCTTGCAAGGCTTTGCACTACAAGAGAAGACGACTGTATTCCAACATTACCGCCGGTCGCCTGGATAAGTGGAACGAAGAAAGCAATAGCAGTCACACGTGCGAGCTCTTCTTCAAAGATGCCCATGAATCTCGCTGAAAGCATGCCGCCGAAAATACCGATCAGCAACCACGGCAGACGTGCGCGCGTGTTCTTCCAAACAGTATCATCCTCCTCTACGTCTTCCGTAATACCAGACATGAGTTGACGTTCCTCGTCTGCCTGTTCCGTGATCACATCCACAATGTCGTCAATCGTAATGCGACCGACTAGCTGACCATGCACATTGACTACGGGAACGGATTCCAGGTCATACTTCTTCATGATCTCCGCGACTTCGGTGTCAGGCATGTATGTTTCAACAGAAATCACATCTTGCTCATAAATATCCGCCACCGACTTATTAGCCTCTGTGGTGACAATATCTTGCAGAGAAACTTTACCGAGCAACTTATCCTGGTCATCAACGACAAAGACAGTATAAAACTTCGTGACAATCTCTGCCTGCTTTCTAATCTCTTCGACACATTGTACAACCGACGCATTGATCTTCACTTTAATAAGCTCCTTTGCCATCAATCCGCCAGCTACATTTTCATCATAGCGAAGCAAATCAATCACCTGCGCCCGAAGCAGCGCGTCGAGGCCGGCAATAACCTCCTCACTTGTTTTGATGGGAAGTTCGTTGAGAATATCAGCAGCATCGTCGGAGTCAAGAAGGTTGATGATCTCCGTTATTTCTTTTGGATTAAATACTTTCAGGAAGTTGGTGCGTGTCTCACTATCGAGGTCTTTTACAATCTGGGCCCGGACATCGATGGGTAGTATGTCCAGTACGTACTTTGACTCCTCGGCATTGAACTCATAAAGGAGTGCCGTGATGTCGGCCGGGTTCACTTCAGAAAGACTTTCAAGAATGAATTGACTGTCGCGCTGGTCCAGGGCCTCCTGAAACCGGTCGCGAAACTCTGTGGTCAATTCAAACTCGACGAACTCTTTCACCTTCTTCGATGGATCGTGTCAAAAAAATAAAATCTTCTACTGAAAGTTGCTCAGGGCGTTTTTCCATAAGGTCCAATGCATCTACAGAGCCGGGCAAATTTAGGTGTTTCAGTGCGTTACGCAAGGTTTTGCGTCTCTTTTGAAAAGCTTGCTTCACGACATGCTGAAAAAGTTTCTCGTCGCAATCAAGCGATGCCTTGGCATTACGCTTCAAGCGTATCACAGCAGACATAACTTTAGGCGGTGGGTTGAAAACACCTGGTGAAACTTTAAAAAGGTATTCCACATCGTAAAACGCCTGCAAGAGCACGCTCAATATGCCATACACTTTACTTCCATGCTTCGAGCATATCCGATCAGCAACTTCTTTTTGAAGCATGCAGACGACCTGACGAACCTGATGCCGGTTTTCGAGTACTTTGAAAAAAATCTGGGAAGAGATGTTGTATGGAAAATTCCCAATGATATCCAGCGGGGAGCCCAACTTCTGCCCAATATCCATTTGTAGAAAATCCTCCTCATAGATTGCCGCATCCAGTACCGGATATTCCTTTCGAAGAAATTCAACTGATTCATAATCCACTTCGACGACGCTGAGCTGAAGATCGGCGCGTTGCAATAGAAATTTAGTAAGCACGCCCGTTCCCGGGCCTATTTCAAGCACGTGGGATTTGCCAACGGAAGGCAGTTCCAACGCATCGACAATACGTTGGGCGATAGCTGGCTCTTTCAGAAAATGCTGACCGAGGAATTTCTTAGGTCGTACCATGCTTTTAGTTCAAGGGTCAACGTGTAAGGTTCAAGGTCTAAAGTTCAAGATTCGGGGTTCAAGGTAGCGTATCCTCCGCAAGAAATGCACCTCCTCAGACCAGAGTGAACCGCTTATTTCCTAACTTTCGATTCTTATCACGCTCCATGAGTCAACCCCAAACGATCAATAAACCCCGCATCGGTATCACATTAGGCGATCTCAACGGCATCGGACCGGAGGTCGTGATTAAGGCACTGGCTGACCCTCGCATTTTGAACATGATAACACCCGTTGTGTATGGCTCAACGCGTGTCTTGTCATACTACCGGAAACTCATGGGCTTGGAGGAACTGAACTACAGCCAGGTGAAAGCAAAGGGGCAATTCTTTCCAAAGGCAATTAACGTGGTTAATTGTTGGGAAGAAGAAATTCGCATCAATCCGGGCCAACCGTCGAGGGAATCGGGAAAGGCGGCGTTGATGAGCCTGAAGAAAGTAGTTGAAGAAGTGAAAGAAGGATTGATCGATGGATTTGTAACGGCGCCCATTGATAAGAACACCATACACGGAGAAGAGTTTCCTTTTCGCGGTCACACTGAATATCTCACGCAAACTTTTGAAGCGACCGAAAGTCTGATGCTCATGGTTGGCGAATCACTCAAAGTCGGGCTCGTCACAGAGCATGTGCCGCTCAAAGATGTATCAAAACATATTTCAAAGGAGCGTGTCGAGTTGAAGATTCGTCTCATGGAGCTTTCATTGAAGAACGATTTTCAGATCGGCAAACCAAAAATTGCAGTGTTGGGATTAAATCCGCACGCGGGCGATGATGGGCTAATCGGCGACGAAGAGTTGAATACAATAAAGCCAGTCATAGAAGATCTGAAATCAAAAGGGAAACTGATTTTCGGCCCCTACCCTGCCGACGGCTTCTTCGGATCGGGGCAACATAAGAAATTCGATGGCATTATTGCGATGTACCACGACCAGGGATTGGTGCCATTCAAGTACATCGATTTCGAGAATGGAGTAAACTTTACTGCGGGGTTACCCACGGTTCGCACTTCACCGGACCACGGTACTGCGTACTCCATTGCCGGCAAGAACATGGCCGACGAAAGTTCGCTGCGCCAGGCGGTCTTCCTCGCGACCGACATTATCAAAAGCAGGAACGCTGCGCACGTTCAGTAGTAAAAAGGAGTACCTCAATATCAGTCGTACCGGATGGTGATACAACCGGAGTATTCGTTAGCTTTGGATTGGTTTGAGTATGGACATCGTTACGAAGAAGAAGCTTAATATTCTGATACAGCTCGCCGAGGCCGACAAACATTTTGCCAAGACGGAAAGGGACATGATCTTCCAGATTGCGAAAAGCCGCAACTTTCCGGAAGAGACAGTTAACAACCTTATCTCAAATCCAGAGCCGATTGAATCACTGGGCGCACTATCGCAGGCGCAGAAGCTCGACTATCTGATCTCTTCCATTGAACTCATCTTTGTGGATCAGAAGATTTTCGAAAGCGAGATCATCTTTACCCGCAACATCGCCATCAAGCTGGGGTTCAAGAAGAATGTGGTTGACTACCTTATTGAAAACTTTGAAAAAGTGCCGAAAGACGACCTGAAGAAGAAGGTATTCGAGGCATATGTCTTAACCTGACAGTCAAGCGGCGGCGAAGCCTGGCAAAATTTCTTCTATTGCCCAAAAGTTGCCATTACAGCCTGAATTCGCCCCCACTCATTGAAATGGGCGCAGATTTCCCGAAAATGTCCCTCAAATCCAGAAAATCCTGATAAATTTGCGCGCTTATTTTGGAAGCAATGAGGGGGCATGAGTTTAAGGTGAATATCATCGGCCTCAGCCAAAAAGCGCATCATTTCGACTTTGAGATCGGAAATGGGTTTTTTGAGTTGTATGGGCAGTCTTTGATTGAAAAGGGCCATTTTAAGGCTGATGTGACCCTGGACAAGCGAGAAACGATGATCGAGGGACGCTTCAAAATCAGCGGGGCAGCCAGTCTGGTTTGTGACAGGAGTCTAGAACCGTTTGACTTCCCAATGGAGATCGACAAGACCATCCTTTTCAAGTATGGAGATGAGGAAAAGGAGTTGAGCGATGAGATTGTAATGATCACCAGAACGCAGCCGACTTTAGACCTCGGTCAGTATATGTATGAGCTGATTGCGGTGGGAGTACCAATTAAAAAGCTTCATCCGAAATTTAAGGATGATAAGCTTGAAGAAAGTGACACGCAGCTGGTCTATTCCTCTCCAGCCGGTGGACTAGAAAATGAAGAGGATCAAATTGACCCCCGTTGGGAAAAATTGAAAAAGTTAAAATAAATCTATTATGCCAAATCCGAAACGAAAAACCTCGAAGACGCGCAGAGACAAGAGAAGAACTCATTATAAGGCTGTCGCAAAACAGTTCATGGTAGATGCAACTACCGGCGAACATCACCTGCCCCACCGCGCATTCTGGCACGAAGGCAAACTCTATTACAAGGGTAGCGTGGTCATGGAAAAAGAGGTGCTGGCGTAAAGCAACTATGCACTTTTTTAGTGTGATTAATTATAAGCGTTCATTTTGCTTCTCTGATCATAAATATCAGGCAGTACAAGTGCGCAACTCCCTCGCCCGTCCTGACAAAGGCCGGGCATTTGTTTTTAATATACCATGAGTAAAATCAGAGCAGCCATCACGGGCGTTGGCGGATATGTGCCCGACTACATTCTTACAAACAAGGAGCTCGAGACGATGGTCGACACCAACGATGAGTGGATCACCTCCCGAACCGGAATCAAAGAAAGAAGAATACTAAAAGGTGAAAACCTGGGCGTATCAGTACTGGGCATTGCCGCTGTCAAAGACATGCTGGCAAAAACAAAAACAGATCCCAAAGAAATCGACGCATTGATCTTTGCGACTGTTACCGCTGATATGACTTTTCCCGCCACGGCAAATATTGTCGCGACGGCGATCGGCGCAACCAACGCCTTCAGTTATGATATGGGCGCGGCATGCTCCGGCTTCCTGTTCGGCTTATCGACGGGAGCAGCATACATCGAGTCCGGAAGGTTCAAGAAAGTGGTTGTGATCGGTGGCGATAAGATGTCGGCGATCCTCGATTATACAGACCGCACCACATGCATCATCTTCGGCGACGGAGCAGGTTGTGTGTTACTCGAACCCACTACAGAAGATGTCGGCGTCATGGATTCAATTTTAAGAAGCGACGGCAGCGGTGAAAGTTATCTGCACATGAAAGCCGGTGGAAGCCGAATGCCAGCCTCACATGAATCTGTCGATAAGCGATATCATTTCGTTTATCAGGAAGGTTCTGCTGTTTTCAAATTTGCCGTCACCAACATGGCTGACGTGTCAGCTCAGATTGCAGAACGCAATCACCTGAAAGCTGCGGACATTGCCTGGCTTGTTCCCCATCAGGCAAACAAACGAATCATTGATGCAACCGCCAGTCGCGTCGGCATCTCTGATGATAAGGTAATGATGAATATTGCCCGCTATGGTAACACGACCGCCGGCACCATTCCACTACTGCTTTGGGATTACGAGAAGCAGTTGAAGAAGGGCGACAATCTTATACTGGCTGCGTTCGGCGGTGGATTCACCTGGGGCGCCATCTACGTAAAATGGGCATACAACACCCTGTAAGCCAACAACATGTAAATATTTAATTATTAGTAAATTCACAACTCACTTTTTATGGCCACTGTTTCAGATTTAAGCAAAGGAAATTTCGTCCGGTACAACGGCGAAGTCATGCAGGTTGAAGAACTGCAGCATCGCACACCGGGAAACCTTCGTGCCTTTTACCAGATAAAGATGCGCAACGTTCGCAATGGTAAGCTCGCAGAAAACCGCTTCCGCCCGGGAGATTCCATCGAGATGCTGCGTGTCGAAACAAAAGAATATCAATTCCTCTACGCTGATGGCGACAGCTTCGTCTGCATGGACAATGAAACGTTCGACCAGATCTATCTTGACCGCGCCCTGCTTGGTGAATCAGCGAAATACATCAAGGAAGGCGTGAAGCTGATTATTGCATTTGAAAATGGAACAAACCCAATCACGGCAGAGGCGCCACAATCAGTGGTTGTAAATATTACGTACACTGAACCCGGACTCGCTGGTGACACAGCAACACGCACTTTAAAGACCGCCAAAATTGAAACAGGCGCAGAAATCAAAGTGCCACTTTTTATCAACACCGGTGATAACGTAAAAATCGACGCGCGCACCGGCGACTATATCGAACGAGCAAAATAATTTCAAAATGGCAAAGGCTAACTCCAACCGCAAGATCACTAACGGCAAGATTGACGGTGCCAAAACAAACAACTCCGAAATGAAAACATCAGAAATAAGAGATCTCATCGATTTCATATCTCAGTCAGGCCTGAATGAGGTCAACATCGAGACAAAAGAATTGAAGCTGCACGTCAAGCGCGAGCCGGATCAGAAGGTCCTGAAGTCCACCCCAGCTCCTATGATGACAATGGCCGCACCGGTCGCGCAGGCGGTTGCCGCACCGCAGCCACAGGTTGCAGCGCCCAAACAGGAAAAACCTGCAGCAACAGGAAAGAAGACGGTTGATATTAAATCACCGATGATTGGAACATTCTATCGTACTGCCAATCCTGACGCGCCACCGTTCGTTTCTGTCGGCGACAAGGTCACCAAAGGTCAAACAGTCTGCATCATCGAAGCAATGAAACTCTTCAACGAGATCGAGTCGGAAGTTTCCGGTACCATCGTGAAAGTGATGGTGGAAAATTCTACGCCGGTCGAGTACGATCAGGTTCTCTTTGTTGTCGAGCCTGACTAAATCCCAACCAAGGGAACACCTTTTATTTTTTTAGTCAACCAAACGAGCAACTGTGTTTAAGAAAATATTAATAGCAAACAGGGGAGAAATTGCATTGCGTGTTATACGCACGTGCAAGGAAATGGACATCAAGACGGTAGCCGTTTACTCCACTGCGGATCGCGAAAGCCTGCACGTCCGTTTCGCAGACGAAGCCGTATGTATCGGGTCTGCTCCCAGCAAGGAATCATATTTGAATATACCCAGGATCATTTCTGCAGCAGAAATCACCAATGCCGATGCGATCCACCCAGGTTACGGATTTCTTTCCGAACGCGCTGAGTTTTCTGCCGTGTGCCATGAGTATGGCATCAAGTTTATCGGCCCGACGCCCGCGATGATCAACTCAATGGGTGACAAAGCGACAGCCAAGGACACGATGAAGAAGGCTGGCGTTCCTGTCATTCCTGGCTCTGATGGCCTCCTCAGTTCTGTCGAGGAAGGCATGAAACTGGCGAAAGAGATCAAGTATCCGGTAATCGTGAAAGCCACTGCCGGCGGCGGCGGAAAAGGAATGCGGATTATCAACGATGAGTCCGAATTCAAGAAAGCATGGGACGATGCAAAGCGCGAGGCAGCAGCGGCATTCGGAAATGATGGGCTTTATCTCGAGAAGTTTGTTGAAGAACCACGTCACATTGAGATTCAGCTTGTTGGCGATCAATACGGAAAAGCATGTCACCTCTCAGAGCGTGATTGCTCAATCCAGCGTCGTCACCAGAAGCTGGTGGAAGAGACGCCATCCCCTATTGTGAGCCAGGAGTTGCGCGAGCGAATGGGTGAAGCGGCGATCAAAGGTGCAAAGGCGATCAACTACGAAGGCGTGGGAACTATTGAGTTCCTCGTGGACAAGCATGGCGACTTCTACTTCATGGAGATGAACACACGCATCCAGGTAGAACACCCGATCACTGAAGAAGTTACTGACTACGATCTTATTAAAGAGCAAATAAAAGTGGCAGCCGGCGTTCCGATCTCGGGGAGAAATTATTTCCCAAACCTGTTTGCGATGGAGTGCCGCATCAATGCCGAAGATCCTGCCAACGGATTCCGTCCTTCACCAGGCAAGATCCTGAACCTCCACATACCAGGTGGTCATGGCGTGCGCGTTGACTCACACGTGTATGCTGGCTATACGATCCCTCCGAACTACGACTCGATGATCGCAAAACTGATCACCACAGGTCAGTCGCGCGAGGAAGTAATTACCAGGATGAAGCGTGCATTGAGTGAATTTGTGATCGAAGGTTTGAAGACCACAATTCCATTCCACCTTGCATTGATGGACAACCCGACATTCCGGTCAGGCAAGTTCACCACGAAGTTTTTGGAGAATAGTTTTGATTTTTCGAAGATTAAATAAATTCAACCCACGCAAAGGCGCAAAGCTCGCAAAGGATAATAAAGCCTCGACTAAGTCGGGGCTTTTTTGTGAACCTGCTCGCGAGAACAAATATCAAACGCCGAACACAAAACATTAAAATATCGAAGGAACCCCTTCGATTTACTGCACTTCAAAATTCAATATTCTCCCGATAGCTATCGGGATCACTATTCGAAATTCTGCACCAATATCCTTCAATAAAAAACCCCAACTATCTAAAGTCGGGGTCCCTTGCATCAATAAAGGTTTAGGTTATAGAATACAAGTGTCTTTATACATACTGGTTCAGCATTACCGGCATCACCAGCATTAATATGTCTTCATTTTTATCTTTTTCAACCGGAAGAATTACACCCGCCTTGTTGGGTGCGCTCATGTTCAGCTTGATCTGATCGGTGTCGAGGTTGCTGAGCATCTCGATCATGAACCGCGCGTTAAATCCGATTTCAATATCCTCTCCTTCGTGTTCGCAGGCAAGACGCTCGTTCGCTTCATTCGAGAAGTCAAGATCTTCAGCAGAAACCTGTAGCTGGCTTCCTGTAATCTTGAGACGTACCTGGTGGGTCGTCTTATTTGCGTAGATGGAAATCCTTTTCAATGAGCTCAGGAAATCACCGCGGTTAATTGTCATCTTGATCGTACTGGATGACGGGATCACATTTTCGTAATCGGGGAATCGCTCATCGATCAGGCGGCATATCATTCGTATTGAGCCGAACTTAAAAAATGCATTTGCTGTGTTGAAATCAATCGTCACATCCGTGTTCTCCGACGGCAACGTTGATTTCAGCAAATTCAGTGCTTTACGGGGTATGATGATGGTATTTCCGCTGTCTGATTTTACATCAGTACGGCGGTAGCGTACAAGACGATGACCGTCGGTTGATACAAAAGTCGTGTTCTTCTCTCCAAGGTTGACATAAACACCCGTCATCGCAGGCCGAAGCTCGTCGTTGCTGGTGGCGAAGATGGTATTATTGATCGCCCTTGCAAGAACCTCTGAAGACAATGAGGCAGAAAAGTCGTTGCTTACTGATGGGACTTTAGGGAAATCTGTCGCATTTTCTCCAGAAAGCTTATAACGCCCGTTATCGGAGCTTAATTCAATGCTGTAGGTAGACTCGTCGATGGAAAACGTCACCGGCTGGTCAGGAAGGTTTTTGAGTGTATCAAGAAGGATCCGTGCAGGCACCGCGATATTTCCACGTTCTTTTGATTCGACGGCGATCTCGGTGATCATGGAGGTTTGAAGATCTGAGGCCGTGACCGTCAGATGGTTCTTATCTATCTCAAAAAGGAAATTCTCGAGGATAGGCACGACAGGATTTGTCGTAATTACCCCATTGATATACGATAGTTGCTTCAGCAGGTAGCTGGAGTTAACGATGAACTTCATTGAATCAGCAGTTAGTGGTTGTTCTGCGCTAAGTTAGAAAGAAATTGGGTTTTGAAAAACGATATCAGCGCCCGGGCCGGGGGACAAAATAATCCCTTCGCCGCATGATTTCAGCAACATCATCTTTTGTCAACGCAACGATCTCTCCGTTCCCCATACGACCAAATATTTCCTCATCACGTTTTCCAGGTGCGTACAGATCAAGCGTATAAACACGCTTTCCGATATCGGTAGCGGTAATGGAAGCTGCGGGACGGACGCGGGATAAGCTGTCTGAGATAGCGCTCCCCGCCGGAAGAAACCGGGTGGCAAAAAGTAATGACACCGCATCGAGGTAGTTGTTCAGTTTTGTCGTGTCTACTTCAGATACATTTTTGATTCCAAAATATCCATCCTTCATTTCGATCTCAAAATCCTGGTTCTTTTCAGTCGCATACGATGCAGTGAGCGAGCGGAAGTTCCGCCAATTAAAATCAAACACCCGCTTGTTGCGCCAGCCACTTTCATCGAGCTCGAAAATTCCTGACACATACACACGATAACCGGGAATGGTCATCACATACGGCTGCTTATCGCCATCCTTCAGGAACCATGCTTCTGTTTTTTGTGAATTCCCCCCAGCAATGAAAGATGCTTTTTCCTTGCCCCCTTCAGACAATACAACATGCACACCTTTGCGAGTGATCTCGTTCTTCACACTGTCCGCAACGGCAGTGGCCATCGGCCTTCTCGGTTCCACTTGGCTGATGGTTGCAAATAACACTTTGATCATCTTCGCATCGGCGTCCCATGTCCCATTTACTTTCCATCTCCCGTTTTCAAAATTCAAGGTGATGGCTCCGGAACTCCGCGTCAGCACGACACGATCGATTTTTTCTGATGATGGAACTTTAAAACGATTCGGGTCTGTTTTTGCAGGTCGCTCCTGGTGCGATACAAAATACAGCAGCACAGAAACTGCGCACAGGGTCGCTAAAACAATTGTTAACAGCAGGTTCTTTTTTTTCACGACTGTGCGCTCCCGAAATTTGTGTACTTCTTTTTCCTGAGATAAACTTTCACTATCCCGACGCCGATCACCAGCAATACCGGCAATGCAACATTTAACAGCTGCCAGGTAAATCTTTCGTTCCTGATCTTTTCTTTATCAAGGGGTCGTATCTTAATATCCTTGCTCCGTGCATTAATAAGTCCGGATTCATCAGCAAGAAAAGCCACCATGTTCATCAGGAGATCTTTGTTGGCAAACGTGTATCCCGAAAATCCATCGAAGCCTAATTCTCTTGGTTGACCAGAACGGGCATTGACTTCATTTCGGGCGATATCACCGTCTCCGACCACAATGATCCGCGATGCACCATCAGAAATAAACGCTGTTGAATCAACTCCTTCGGGAAGAAATCTGTTTTTATACAGTGACGTGAACTTGCCTTCCAGCAAATATGCCATCACTACGGCCTTCTCTGCAAAGCTTTCAGGATTATCATTTCGAAGATCATTTACAGTGACTTTGACAGGCGCGGTCAATTTCTTGGAATAATCTGACGTGAACAGCAGGGGTGTCTTTTTCACGCCTGTTGCTTTGACGGTGTCTAAGCTGCTGGCAAACTTCAGCGCGGTGACATCGAGATTACGCGTGATCGGGTGATCTGCATAATGATTAATAAGCGGCATGAATGGCCACTCAATCGGAGTCATCTGTGGCTTACCATCGACTATACCTGTTACAACCGGATACCGCAATGCCACGCGATCAAGAACGAGGTCCGGATTGATTCGCACGCCATAACGGAACAGTTGATCATCCAGACCCAGTGGATATGGCAATGCAAAATAGTCGTCGCGCGACACGCTATCCAGGTTGACGCGTAAACGATCCATAAGAAAAAGCACGTGTCCACCATGAAGGACATACTGATCGAGATTGTATTTCTCACCTTCACGAAAATTTCCCTGTGGCTTTGCTATAATCAACACATCCAATCCGCTAAGGTTCGCGGGCTTTGAAATATCAACCTTGAAAACGTCGTAGGCATTTGAAAGCGCCTGACGAAAACTTCCGATTTCAAGTGAGTCAAGCTCCTGATGACCGGTCACGAGGCCAACCTTTTTCCTGTCATCAAAGGACAAATTGTGAATGGCTGTTGCAAGCTGAAATTCAACTCCTTCTATAGATTGGTTGAGGACCTCCTCGGATTTAAGAGCACGGTTGCCTTTCAGCAACATTACGCCCGCTTCGCCCCCAGCGTATGAAACAAGTGCTCCAGGAAAGACGAGCTTCTCCGTTCGCTGCCCGTTCTTCGTGTCAATTACGTTCGTCGGCTGAATCCCTTTGGATGCCAGCAGCGCCATGAATTCATTGCGGGCATTTTGCCCGGTCGCCGCAGCGGGATCAGTAAATTTATAGTGGACTTTATTACCTGAGTACACCCTGAATTCGTCGAGGGTTTCCTCTACTCCTTTTCGCAACCGCCGGAACCCTGCGTTGAGGTCTCCCTCAAGAAAGACTTCCACGTAAACGTCGTCATCGAGATTTGTAAGTAGATCGCGCGTAGAGGGTTGTAATGAATATCTTTTCTCTTCTGTCAGGTCCGCCCTGAAGAAATACATTGAAGAAAGTTGATTTGCAATAATTGCCAGCAGCAGGCCGATGGCAAGCACAAGGATGTCATGGAGCTTCTTGCCTTCCCAGTTTACCATGATCTGCTGGATAAAATTGTTTTTGTCGCAAGAAGCATCATCGCACCAACGCTGATAAAATAAATCACATCCCGACTGTCGATCAGTCCTTTTCCCATCGCGTCAAAGTGAAAAAGCATCCCAAGTTGACGTATCAATAGCGCGGTCTCTCCATTTGTACTTAGTCCCGCTATGGCATCAAACCCTGCATACAATGCCAGTGAAAGAAAAGCAGCGACCACAAATGATACGACTTGATTAGGCGTAATTGAGGACGCCAGGATGCCGACCGAACAGAATACACTTCCTAATAATATCATCCCGACAAAAGAACCTATAAAGCCCGGCGTGTCGACATTTCCGGGCGGGTTGCCAAGTGCCGACAAAGTGAAGTAATAAATTACTGTCGGTGCCAGGGAGATAATCACGAGGCAGAAAGAAGCAAGGAATTTACCCAGGACAACATCAGCTTCTGTCAAGGGCTTGGTCAAAAGCGCTTCCAACGTGCCAAGCTTCTTTTCCTCCGCAAAACTTCGCATAGTAATGGCAGGTACCAGGAAAATAAATACATAGGGTCCTACCGAAAACAGCGTTGACATGTCAGCGTAACCATAGTCAAGCACTGACGTGTCTGGAAAAACCCACATAGGTAGCCCGATGGCAACAAGAAAGGCGCTTATCACCAGATAACCGATCAGTGAATTAAGGAATCCATTAAGCTCCCTGTAAAAAACCTGGATCATTCGTCGGTGCTTTTTTCAGAATTCGTCAGTTCACTAAAAATACTCTCAAGGGAATTCTTATCCTGTCGCAGCCCTACCAAAGAAAGATTCTTCTCGTACGCAAAGCGCGTCACAGCAGATCGGATGTCCGTGGATGCTTCCGAACTCAATTGATATCGTGTGTCATCAAGTTTGATCGCACCTGAAACACCGGGAATACTTCTCAATTCTTCTTCAGCAACCGGATGCCCAAATTCAACCATCAAAGTATTGCGACCCTTCATGAGATTGCCAAGTGTATCATTCGCCACAATCTTTCCCTTGTTTATGACAATCACCCTGTCGCAAAGTGCTTCCACTTCCTGAAGAATATGGGTTGAAAAAATTACAGTCTTGTTTACACTGATATTTTTGATCAATCTCCTGATTTCCACAAGCTGATTAGGATCAAGGCCAGAGGTCGGTTCGTCGAGTATGAGAACTTCGGGGTCATGGATCAGCGCCTGCGCGAGACCAACGCGCTGGCGATAGCCTTTCGACAGCTGTTCGATCTTCTTGTTTTGCTCGTGCGATAGTCCGCACATCGCAATGATCTCTGGTATGCGTGTCTTCTGCTTCGAAGAGCTGAGCTTATAAATACCGGCGACAAAAGACAGGTATTCATGCACATACATGTCCAGGTAGAGAGGATTGTGTTCTGGCAAGTAGCCAGTCCTGGCTTTGACTTCCATCGGGTCAACATTGACGTTCCGTCCAGCGACAGCTGCAGTGCCGGCCGACGGAGGGATATATCCGGTCAACATCTTCATCGTGGTGGATTTACCCGCGCCGTTGGGGCCCAGGAAGCCCGCAATTTCTCCGCGATTCACCTGAAACGAAATGTCATCCACAGCCCGTTGCGGGCCGAAATATTTCGAAAGGTTATGAACAACGATTGACATTCTTGGGGCGCAAAATAAAGCAAAAGCCGAAGGAGTCCTATCCTTGTGAGTCGTTAACGACTCCGAGTTGTTAACGATTCTTTAATCCGGTCACCTGTTGCCATCGTGGAACATTAATTGCCGTTCAATAGAAAATTGAGAAATTTGTAGCCCTTATGCGCATCATGAAACTACTTCCCGCAATCCTGTTGATGCTAGCCTCAGCGGCATCGGCTCAAACAGGCTATAAAATTGATATAAAAGTCAAGGGTCTCCGCGATACGACCGCCATGTTGGGGTACTTCTACGGTGAAGCAACGTATGTGAAAGACACAGCGCGAGTCAACTCCCAGGGTGAGCTTGTATTTGACGGCAACAAGAAGCTTCCACATGGGGTGTATTTCTTCGTGTTGAACAAGACGCCGATGTTCAACCTAATCATCGACAAACAACAGCACTTCAGCCTGGAGACAAGTACTGAAGATTATGTCAAATTCATGAAGGTAAAGGGCGATGAAGACAACAGGCTATTTTATGAGAACATGGTGTACAATGCTCAAATGCACCAGGAAGCGGATCCTTACCTGAAAGTTATCCAGGACAGCACATTGAAAGAAGATCAGAAGACTGCTGCACGTGAAGCATTCAAAAAGATCAATGATAAGGTCATGGCACACCAGGATGAGGTAATTACAGCTCACCCCACCACACTGACAGCGAGGATGTTGAAAGTGACGCGGGATATTGCTATTCCCGATCCACCAAAAAAGGCCGACGGATCAATTGACTCAACCTTCCAACTCCGGTATTACAGGAAACACTATTTCGACAATTTTGACCTTTCAGATGATGCGCTCATCCGCATGCCCCGACCCTATTACAGTGAAAAGGTCAATGAGTACCTCGACAAATTATTTCTCCAGACACCTGATAGTCTGATGGCCGCTATCAATGAGATTGCTGCAAAGGCAAAGAAAAATCAGGAGACATATAAATATCTGGTCTGGACCTGTGTCTATAAATATCAGCGCCCTTCGATCATGGGACTGGATGAAGTGTACGTTCGTTTGTACGACAAATACTTCGCTTCCGGCGAAATGGATTATTGGGTGAATGATGCATTGAAAAAAAGTGTTAAGGATTATGCTGAGAAGCTGCGACCAAGTCTCATCGGCAAGACGGGTGCAAACCTTACCATGCAGGATGCGACCTTCCAGCCGAAGTCGCTATACGACATCAAGAAAAAATACACGATCCTCTACATCTTTGATCCGGATTGCGGCCATTGTCGTGAGGAGACGCCCAAGCTGGTAAGCTTCTATGAAAAAGATAAGGCCAAATTCGGTGTTGAAGTTTTTGCCGTGAGCGCCGACACCTCCATGCAAAAAATGAGGAATTACATTAAAGAAATGAAAATGACCTGGATCACCGTCAACGGACCCCGGACATACGTAGGACCTTATTCGAAATTGTACTACGCCGAAACAACGCCTTCTCTTTATGTGCTCGATGACAAGAAGAAAATCATCGCAAAGGGAATTCCAGCCGAAAAATTAGAAGAGTTTTTCACGAATTACGAACGTTATCTCCAACGGAAGACACCTGCCAAGCCTAAAGGGACCTGATCTCACAGCGAAAAATTTTAACGCGATCGAGTTCTATCAAACAACAGTTCACCCCGGGAATCTGCGGTTTAAAGGCGTTTTAATAAAAAATTCACCCAGTTTGTGCAACTATTTAGGTATTGTCGAGTATCTAAGTAGATATAAATTAGACCTGAACGATTATGGCGCTGCTTGAATCAATTTTCGGAAAAAAGAAGAAGGAATTTCGTGCGACTTGCAAGATCACAAAAGAACCTTTGGAAAAGGGCTTTGGATATCTTTTAACAACGGCACAAGTTGTGGTCAGCAAAAAATATTGGGACCTGATTATGACTGAGCCGGAGACATTGTCTTATACAGTTTCACATTTCAAAAATCAGAGCAGCGGCACGCAGATGCGCTCTATGATTTTTGAAAAATATGCATCGGTTGACAAACCCTGGATCATTTCAGATTCTGTCATCAACTATTTTGAAGTCGATAAGAAAGCTGCCAAAGAGGATGCGAAAAAGTGGTGGGAAGCCGAAGGAAACTTTCAGCCCAGCAATACCGGCAAGGCTGACGCCAAACTGGACCCTCAGACTTTTCAAACATGGAAAAATTACGCGATCCTGGAGGCTGGACGCGAGAAGGTAGCATAAGGGTTCCAATCAATTTTGTGAATATCGCATAGCCCGGCACTTAAGTGCCGGGCTAATTTTTGTGCCGGGCTATTTTTGTGCCGGGCTAATTTTATTTAACCCGCTCAATTGTGAACTGAACAAGTTGAATGAGGGATGTCTTATACGCAGATTCAGGAAAGTCATTCAACAACGCAAGCGCATTGTTGTAGTAATCCTTCATCACAGTCTGTGCATGTTCAATACCACCTGACTTCTTCACAAATTCGATCACCTCTTTTACTTTTTTCGGCTTGTCACTTTCATTCTTGACAATACTGATGATTCTGCGTCGGGTCGACCAGGGAGCATTCGACAACGCATGGATCAAGGGCAGCGTCATCTTCTTTTCTTTAATATCGATGCCGAGGGGTTTGCCTATTTCATCTTCGCCATAATCGAACAAGTCGTCCTTTATCTGGAATGCCATGCCGATATGCTGGCCGAACAATTTCATGGTAGCCACAACGTCCTTCGACGCACCGGCTGACACCGCTCCTACCGCACAACATGAGGCGATCAATGACGCTGTCTTTTGACGTATAATCTGAAAGTAAACTTCCTCACTGATATCGAGCTTTCTCGACTTCTCCATTTGAAGCAACTCGCCTTCACTCATCTGATTAACCGCATCATTCACAATTCTCAGATGGTCGATCTCATCATGATCCAGGGACAGGTTAAGCCCTCGCGACAACAGAAAGTCGCCGACCAGCACGGCGATTTTATTTTTCCAAAGTGCGTTGATGGAAAAAAATCCGCGCCTGTATTCTGAATCGTCCACCACATCATCATGAACAAGCGTCGCAGTGTGCAACAGCTCAATAAGAGAAGCGCCCCTGAAAGTCGACTCTGTAATCTTTCCACAAGTGCCCGCGCTGAGAAAGATGAACATCGGCCTCATCTGCTTGCCCTTTCGCTTCACGATATAGTGCATGATCTTGTCGAGCAGGAGCACCTTGGTATGCATCGACGAGCGAAATTTTTGCTCAAACTCCTCCATCTCTTTGGCAATGGGGGCTTTTATGTCGTCGAGGTGCAGGGGCATAGCTCGCAATATAACAGGCAGACATGGATACTCTGCACGATGCGACCCAAATGCCAAAAAAACTGCCCCTGCCTCGCCCCTTTAAAGTATGATTGACTATTTTCGGGGGCATGTATGTAATGGACAAAAAATGGGAGCAGGCAGTATTTATCATCATTGTCCTGGTGACCGCGTTTTTGATTGGACGCGTATTTCGCTTCATCATCGGGAGATTTTTTAAGACAGCCGCCCGCAAGCTCAAGGTCGATCCAACGCGATATAACTTCTTCAAGAACGCCAGTGATTTCATCATCCTGCTTGTCGCAGTAGTCATCATTTTTCGCTCGATACCAAGTCTGCGACTCCTGGGGAATACCCTTCTCACCGGTGCTGGAATTCTGGCCGCTATCGTCGGCTTTGCCTCTCAGCAGGCATTCTCCAATATTATTAGCGGCATTTTTCTCGTGATTTTCAAACCTTTCAGCGTGGGGGATCGCGTCAAGGTAGGTCAGCTTTATACCGGTGATGTGGAAGATATCACGCTGCGCCATACAGTCATAAAGGATTTCGAGAACAAGCGAATCGTTATACCAAATTCTGTTATCAGCAATGAAGTAATTGTTAACTCAACGCTTGTGGATGAACGCGTATGCATGTTTATCGAGATCGGTATTTCTCTTGAAGCTGACATCGCCCGCGCTCAAACGATTATCCGGGAAGAGGCGATGGCCCATCCCCTGTGCGTCGACGCCAGGACCTCGGTCGAACTCGAAAGAGGAGAACATCAGGTGATGGTCAGGGTAATGGGTTTCACCGAGCTCGCTACACAATTAAGAGGATATGCATGGGCCAACAATCCTACAGACGGATTCGAAATGAAATGCGATCTTCACAAATCGATTAAATTGAGGTTTGATCGGGAAGGAATAGAAATGGCGGTGCCGCTGCGCATGATCACCTATAAGAACCAACCTAACGTCAGCATTTGATGTCGAAAAAGAAAACCGTCGGAATTGAGCCGAAGGCCCCCAGCGACAATCATGTCATCCTGGAGCTTATCCAGTACAACGAAAAAGACTATGGCATGCAGGCGGATATTCCCGTCGATGAATTGCTCACCCAATTCAAGCCAGGGTACGTCAACTGGATCAACGTAGACGGCCTTCACGACAGACCGATCATAGCGAAACTGGGCGAACATTTTTGCCTTCACCAACTTCTCGTAGAAGATATTCTCAGCGACCACACTCCGAAAGCAGAGGAGTTCGAGGAACATCTGTTCTTCACGATGAAAATGCTTCATAGCATCCACTCAGGTCGCATTGAGTACGAGCAGGTGAGCTTTGTCCTTGGAAAGGATTATCTGCTGTCGTTTCAGGAGAAGGAGGGCGATTTTTTTGGCTCTCTGCGAGAGCGCATTAAGCAAAGTTCAGGACGCGCACGATCCAGGAAGGCCGATTACCTGCTTTACCGGCTAATCGATGTCATCGTCGACAATTATTATGTTGTACTGGACGAAGTGGGCGCTCAGATTGAGAGAGTTGAAGAGGAGATTTATGATAGCCCCTCCGACAATGCATTCAAGCGCATTCAACACATCAAGAAGGAACTGATCTATCTTCGGAAGGCCCTTTACCCGTTGCGCGATGCCATCAGCAAACTTATTAAGGATGAAAACGGGTTTATTGAATCTTCGAATATCAGGTATTTCTCAGACGTCTATGATCACATTGTGCACCTGATCGACTCACTTGACACATACAAAGACCTGACGTCGAGCCTGATGGATATACACATCAACACAGTCAATACGAGATTGAATGAAGTCATGAAAGTTTTGGCCGTGATATCGACGATATTCATGCCGCTCACTTTTATCGTGGGTATTTATGGAATGAATTTCGATTTTATGCCTGAACTCCATTCCCCCTGGGGCTATCCCGGTGTGATGATCGCGATGGCGCTGATTGTTTTTGGCATGATCCGGTATTTCAAATACAAAAAATGGTTCTAACTTTCTCGTCCCTAACCCCCCTATCCAATGTTTGTTCCGGTATTAATACTCCTGGCGGGATTCGCCATACTGATTAAAGGTGCTGATTTTCTTGTCGATGGCGCTTCATCCGTTGCAAAGAAATACGGGATATCAAACCTTGCCATAGGCCTGACGGTTGTTGCATTTGGCACTTCGATGCCGGAGCTTGTCGTAAGCTTTCTTTCCGCGTTAAACGGAAAAAATGACGCCTCATTCGGCAACGTCATCGGTAGCAATAATTTCAACCTGCTTTTCATCCTCGGAGTTGCCGGAGTCATTTATCCTCTTGTCGTTCATTGGAATACAGTCAAGTACGAAGTGCCGATGTCATTGTTGGCTGCCGTGGTGCTATATGTCCTCGTTAATGACAACTTGCTGTGGGGAACACCGGTCATCACCCAAGGCAATACCACATACCAGGGTCTACTGAGCAGAATCGACAGCGTCATCCTACTAATTTTCTTCCTTGCGTTCCTGATTTACATCTATCGAACCATGCGTGCCGCACCGGAAACGGAAGAGGGGCCTATCAAAATATATAAGACCTATATCTCAATAGGAATGGTCGTGCTCGGCCTGGTGATGCTCGTAGGGGGAGGAAAATTAGTTGTAGACAATGCTATTGAAATTGCAAGAGCCCTTGGATTAAGTGAAAAACTCATCGGTTTGACAATCCTTGCCGCAGGCACTTCGTTACCTGAGCTCGCGACTTCATGCGTAGCAGCTTACCGGAAGAACACTGACATCGCCATTGGAAACATCGTTGGCTCAAACATCTTTAACATATTTTTCATCCTTGGCATCACCGGGTTGATTCATCCTATCCCCTATAACAACGCTATGAACTTCGATCTGGAAGTATTGTTTGCTGCGACACTTCTATTGATGGTCTTCATGTTTACGCTAAGCTCCCGAAAACTTGACAGGTGGGAAGCGGGATTGCTGCTTATTTCCTACCTCGTGTACACAGTGTATTTGGTATCGATTGATTCCATGCCCGCATAGTGGACTAACAGACCCAACCATCGGCAATAAAAAAACCCTGTCATTTGACAGGGTTTTTTTTTACGAGATATAGATTTACTACTTAACCTTTTTCTCCAATTCCTCCACTTTGGCTTGTGCCTTGTCATTGCCAAGAGATTGAGCTTTTTTATAAAGTTCTATTGCCTCCCGGTAAGTATCTTTCTTTTTCTTGGGCGCGAGTTTCGTACGGTTCGCCGCTTCCTCTACTGCTTGTCCTCGTGCGAAATATGAGTCAGCTTCGCTCATCTTGCTTTGAATCATCAACTCCTGAATACGTGCTTCAATGAGGGCAAGCTCCTGCTGCTTGGCTTCGATCTGCGCGGTCTTATCATTTAACTCAGCTTCCTGCAGATCAATCGTGATCTTCATGTTCTCATTTTGCGTACCAAGCTCCTGAACCTTGTTCTGCAATGATTCGATTTCTTTATTTTTTGATTCGAGATCGCTCTTCAGTTTTGCCACTGTCGCGGCGAACGCTTTTGCATTTGACTTTGATTTCTTCAAAGATTTCTCAAGCTCACCAATCTTTGATTGTGTTTCCTTTACATAGTTATTAAGGTCCTTCATCCTTGAAGTGTAGGCGGAATACGTGGTCCCCTCAACCATGTTAACGCGCAGTACCTGGCGACTCGCGTCGATTGAATCCATCAATGTACCTACTTCCTGCAGCGTTTGGGCCGTCTGCTGGCTCACCTGCAATTCATTCTGAAGTGAGTCTAACTGACTTTTAAGTTTTGCGTTCTCGGCACCGCCACAGGATACCAAAAGAGCAGATGTAAATCCGAAGACTCCGGCAATCAATAATTTCTTCATAAAGTTTAGTTTGGATTTCACAAAAGTACATTGCTTTTCGTTTTTCGCGAGGCCTTTAATTTATTTTTAGACGAAACGTCAAAATCTACGGCAATGCAGTAGATTTGCCCCGGATTTGAAGGAATTACGCCTTTTTTAATGCCCGATTCATTTATCACGCAGACGCGTCTTGCAGACCTGGGCGAACCGCATATCGTATTAACAGGCGGTAGATTTTGTGAACAGGAAGGGGTTTGCAATCCCGAAAGGACAAAGGGTCAGGTTGCGCATTCACCAAATGGATTTGGAGATATATCTCCTTTGATTTCAACAACGGGCTCATCATCGGCCGCGTCAAGGAAGAGCTATAAAAATGGAAGCTTCTAAAGACCTCAATAAATATCAACTATCAGTCGCAGGAGTACTGGTTTCGCTGGGGATCATCTATGGCGACATCGGAACGTCGCCACTTTACGTGTTTCGCGCGATTGTTGATGCGCGAATGATAACAGAAGAACTTGTCATCGGTGGGGCATCGTGCGTCTTCTGGACGTTGATGATCATCACAACAACCAAGTATGTTTACCTTGCATTAAATGCCGACAACAAAGGCGAAGGTGGAATCTTTGCATTGTATGCGTTGGTGAGAAGGTACAAGGCTGCGTGGGTAATATTCCCGGCAATCATCGGATGCGCCGCAATTATTGCGGATGGATTCATCACACCGGCGTTCAGCATTTCTGCTGCGGTGGAAGGTCTTACTATCGACTATCCTCATATACCGACGGTGCCCATTGTAATCGGTATTCTGATTCTCCTTTTCTTCTTCCAGCAATTCGGGACCAACGTTGTCGGTCACATTTTCGGTCCCATCATGACCGTGTGGTTCATTTTCATTGGGGTGTTTGGCGCGGCGCATCTTGTCCAAAATCTTTCCGTGCTGAAAGCCATTAACCCAATGTATGCATTTGATCTGTTGACAAAATTTCCCGGCGGCTTTTGGATCATGGGTGCCGTCTTCCTCTGTACCACGGGGGCGGAAGCGATGTATTCCGATCTTGGCCATTGCGGCAAAAGCAACATACGCGTAGGATGGCTCATCGTGGTGACGTGCCTGCTTCTGAACTATTTCGGACAGGCTGCATGGCTTATCTCACAGCAAGGCACTTACCTCAACGATCGCATACCGTTCTACTCACTCATACCTGAACCACTCCTGATATTCAGCATCGTAATAGCGACTGCAGCAGCCATCATCGCCAGTCAGGCGTTGATCTCCGGAACCTTCACACTGGTGAACGAGGCCATGAAACTCAAACTCTGGCCCAGCACACGCGTGCGGTATCCAAGCAAGATGAAAGGTCAGATTTACCTTCCGGCGATCAACTGGATTCTCCTGGCTGGAACGATTGCTGTGGTGCTCTATTTCGAACGGTCAGTCCATATGGAAGGAGCATACGGACTCGCGATTACGATCGATATGCTCATGACCACTACGTTGCTTGTTTACTATTTCACAATGGTAAAAAAATCGCGACTGAGATCAGTGGTTCTCGCTTTTATCTTCTTCTCATTAGAAGGCATGTTCCTGATTTCTAACCTCGACAAGTTTCCTCATGGCGGTTGGTTCACGTTTGCGATCGCATTCGTGTTCTTCATCATCATGTTCATTCTGCTGAAAGCACGTAACCTGCGCGACCGACACACGGAGTTTGTCGACTTGAAACACTATGTACCATTGATACAGGATCTTCAAGCAGACACCTCCATCCCGAAGGAATCCACCAACCTCGTTTTCATGGCTGTCGCCGATAGCAAGCGATACATCGACTCCAATATCATTTATTCAATTTTCAAGAAGCGTCCAAAGCGCGCAGACGTCTACTGGTTTCTACACGTCGACACCGTTGATAGTCCGTACACATCGAAGTATTCAGTCGATACCGTTATCCCCAAGAAGTGCTTCTTTGTAAGGATCAAACTCGGATTCAAATCCGATCATCGGGTGAATTTACTGTTTGCGAAAATTCTCCATGATCTTGCCGAGACAGGAGAGATCGACCTCATCAGTCACTACGAATCGCTTCAAAAACACAGCATGCCTGCCGATTTCAAGTTCATTATGCTGCATTCTTTGGCATCGGTTGATAGTGAGATTTCGTCGTTTGACAACCTCGTTATTCAAGGGTATCGCTTTATCAAGCGCCATAGCCTCTCAACCGAAGAGATGTATGGACTCGAGCTCGCCAACGTTGAGTTGGAGACTGTTCCGATTATGGTCGGTCCAGTCGCAAAGGTCCGCATCAAGCGGGAAAGAGAAGAGTCCGAGCGCGAAAAAGAACTTAAGTATCACGGTCATATCAGCTGACCGGCAGCGGACGCTTTCGTTCACGTGCGTCCAGCCATTTACTCCGCATTGATGTATTGCCGACTTGGTTGCGGTTTGTAACCAAGTCATTGATTTCGAGTAACTACATGAAATCGCCATGTATGCTTGTCAATTACATCAAAATCGCGCTTAGAAACCTCGCCCGGAATAAGGTTTATTCACTAATTAATATTCTTGGCCTTTCCCTTGGAATTGGATGCTGCCTGCTGCTCTCGTTGTATATACAGGATGAACTCAGCTATGATCAGCATCACAAAAGGCTTAATGATCTCTATCGGATCGTAACAATATTCGAAACTGATAAGGGAATCAACAAAATGAAGACGACGTCTCCACCAATCGCTTTGACGATGAGAGATGAAATTCCTGAAATAGAAAATGCAGCACGGGCACTCAACCCGCCAGGTGTCTCTATGAGTCTGATCAAGTACGAGGACAAGCTTTTTTATGAACCAGACGGGTTGATTGCTGATTCATCACTCTTTGATGTGCTGACGTATGATTTTATCGCGGGTAATCCTCAAAAGGCACTGGTAGACGCAAATAGTGTAGTCATCTCCGGCGAACTGGCCCAAAAACTATTCGGCAACGAAATGGTTCTCGACAAAGTGATCTCGATCAGTCAGGGAGGCGCTCCCGACAACTTCAAGGTGACTGGCGTCTTTCGCAAAAACGACAAAAGCCATTTCCAGGCGAATTTTTTTATCTCTATGACTACATCTTCCGGTCTCGCCAATTATATACGGACAAACCCGGAAGCTGCCGAGCAGTGGGCAGGTCAAAATTTTGTTCCGGCGTATGTGAAGCTGCGCCCGGATGCAAACGTAACCGACGTTGTCCGGAAGATGAACGAAGTGCTGCTTAAGTACGGGGCAGATGACATTCGAGCACAGGGAAGAAAAAAATCACTCGATCTGCAACCAGTCAAAGACATGTACCTGCATTCGGACATCGGGCAAAGTCCCCGGATGTCCTATATATATGTGATTGGCTCTATCGCAGTTTTTATTCTTCTTATCGCATGTATCAACTTCATGAATCTGTCAACAGCAAAGGCCACGAAACGTGCCTCTGAGATCGGTATACGCAAGGTTATGGGCGCCATTCGGTCTTCGCTGATAAGTCAGATTCTGGGGGAAGCGATGGTGATTGTAACAATATCCATCGTTTTCAGTATCGTGCTCGTACAATTCGGACTTCCTTTGTTCAACAATCTTACCGGCAAGACGGTCGGATACGATTCAGACAACATGACATTCTTCGTAATAGCATTGGGAATCACGGCCATTGTAACAGGGTTGGTCGCCGGAGGCTATCCGGCATTTTACCTCTCATCTTTTCAACCGGCGCAAACACTGAAAGGCAAATTCACCATGAGCAATTCTTCGGGATGGCTCCGACGCGCATTGGTGGTGTTTCAATTTATGATTGCAATCACCCTCGTGTGCGGAATGCTGATTATTTCAAAACAACTAAAATTCATGCAGGATACAAATCTTGGCTTTGATGCGCACGCTAAGATCGTGTTGCCGCTACGGACATCCACCGCCATCAATAGCTACGAGAGCCTTGAAAAAGAAATTACAAAGACTGCGTCAATCAATCGCGTGTCTGGGGCCGACTACATGCCCGGATCCTGGATTTGGAGCGATTCATTCTTTTTTCCTGATGGTGGCAGGATGGAGACGGCATTGCTGATAAGGCGCAACACTGTTGACGCGGGATTCATTGAACTCATGGGCATTCAACTGCTGGCTGGCAGGACATTCACCGACGCCCGCGCAGCCGATAGTAATAATAAAATTGTCATTAATCGGGTTGCTGCGAGTGGGCTGGGCTTCACACCTGAAAATGCGGTCGGTCAGCACATCTATCAAGAATACGAGGGGAAAAGGTACCCATACGAAATCATTGGCGTGATGGAAGACTTTCATCAAACATCCCTTAAGGATGTCATCGTGCCGGTCCTGTTCAGAATGAACAGTGAACCCAAGTACGACTTCCTCGTCGCCGACGTGAGCACCAATAACTTCGAGTCGACGATCGCCGATCTCAAAACGAAATGGAGTAACCTGATCGGCGACACACCCTTCGAATACTCATTTCTTGACGATAACATCGCACACCAATACGACGAGGACAAGCGCGTCTCACGCATCATCACGAGCTTCACAATTATTGCGATGTTGATTTCGTGCATGGGCTTGTACGGCTTGTCCTCTTACATGGCAGAACGCCGCTTCAAAGAAATTGGAATTCGCAAAGTGATGGGCGCTCAAGTGGGGCAAATAGTCAGTATGATGTCAATGGAGTTCGTCAAATTGATCATCGTGGCCTTTGCCATCTCTGTGCCGCTGGCGTGGTACGGCATGACCCGTTGGCTGGAAGGCTTCGCGTACCGCATCGAGATAAAACCCATGCTATTTGTATTCGCGGGTCTGGCAGCCTTGTTTATCGCTTTGATCACCGTCAGTTTCGAGTCGATGAAAGCCGCTCTTCACAATCCCGTTGATTCTTTGCGTAATGAATAAAACTTTTTAAGCGCTGGTCTCGTCAACAGGTAGCAACCAACATGACCCATGCTAAAAAGTTACTTTCGAATTGGATTAAGAAACCTTCTCAAGGAAAAAGGCTATTCATTTATTAAAATAACAGGACTTGCTTTCGGGTTGTCCGTAAGCATGATCATCTTCCTCTACGTTAGGGAAGATCTCTCCTTTGATGAATTCAATAAGAATTACAGCAACATTGTACGCCTGTTGACAATAGACAGTGCCGAAGGCGTGAGCAGCAAACTTGTTGGTGTGACCCAACCTCGCCTGGGTCCGGCCGCAGACGAAGAACTCCCCGAAGTCTTGAAAAGCGTGCGGTTCACTGGAGGAGGCCGTTATGATCTAAGCTATGAAGGCAACGCGTTGAAATGCGACCAGGCATACCGCGTCGACCCGTCGGTGTTCGATGTATTCGACATCCCAGTTGTCAAAGGGCCGACTTCCGGCATCCTGGATAAGCCCGGTTCGATCGCGATAACAGAAACGCTCGCAAGAAAAATTTTTGGAGACAAGGACCCTATCGGCCAGACAGTAAAACTCAATCTCACCACCGATTTGTTTGTTACAGCCATTATCGCCGACCGTCCAAAGAATTCTCATCTCCAATTTGATTTACTCCATAGTCTTGTGCCGGGTCAAAACGAAGACGGCCTTCGCCAGGCACTCGAAACCTGGCAAGGGATTTTTTGCAATACCTACCTGCTTCTGGACAAACCCGCCGACATAGGTGATCTCAACGTAAAACTGCAAGCGATCAGCAAGAAAAATAATGCCTTTCAATTCTTTACGCCAGTCGCACAGCCTTTGAAAGATGTACATCTTAAATCCAAGGAAATTCTTTTTGAGGCCAACGCGAATAAATCGGACACGCTGAACGTGTATGTCCTTTCAATCATCGCCATATTGATACTCATCCTCGCGTCAGTGAACTTTATGAATTTGGTCACTGCAAAATCTGCCGGTCGCGCAAAAGAGGTCGGCATGCGGAAAGTTATAGGCGCTGTGAGATCACAGTTGATTGGTCAGCACCTCACTGAATCCATCATTGTGACGGCACTCGCAATGATCCTCGCATTCGCCATCACCTATTTTTCTATTCCGCTTCTGAACAACGCATATCAACGCTTCGCCAATCCATCTATGCTCCTGACACCAGACGTCATATTGCTTTTGGCCGGGCTTGTGACAGTAGTGGGGGTGCTGGCAGGAATATACCCTGCCTTTGTATTGTCCGCTTTCAAACCGATCATGGTGCTGAAAGGTTCGTTCAAGAATTCGGGTAGCGGGATCCAGTTGCGCAAGGCATTGGTTGTTCTGCAATTCACAATTTCAATTGCGCTAATGGTCGGCACTGGCATCGTCTATCAACAAATGCAATTCATCTATCGCGCCAATCTCGGATACAGTCGTGACCAGATCATATCTATCCAACAAAACGGCAGCGCTGTTGGTCGTGCAAAGACTCTTAAGACAGAATTATTACGGGATCCAAACATTGTCGCAGCCGGAACTTCTTCAACACGCATCGGGCAGCAACTTGGCCGTACAACAATCGTCCCTGAAGGTTCAGATGGTCAAACCAATATCATTGTAAGTACCATGACAGCCGATGAATCATTCATTCCCACCATGGACATGAAAATGGCGGCAGGGAGAAATTTTTCGCTGGATTTCGAAGACTCCCTCTCGATGATCATCAACGAACAACTTGTGCAGCTGCTCAAGTGGAACGATGCCGTAGGCAAAAAGATCAGTTTGCAAACAGGTCCGAATCCGACAGATTTAACTGCCTACACAGTGATCGGCGTTGTAAAGGATTTTCATTTTGCCACCATCAGGCACAAACTGGAACCCATGTTCATGCTGTACAGCGCCAACAATGGCGCGTTGTCAATCAAAGTAAGGGCGGACGAAGTGCAGAAGTCGATCGCTCATATCGAGGATGCATGGAAGAAAGTCAATCCCGGCAACACATTCGAATATGCATTTCTGGACGACCAGTTCGCAAACCTGTATAGAAATGAGCGGGCATTTTCAAGAATGTTCACTCACTTCACACTGCTCGCAGTGTTCATTGCTGGCCTGGGTTTGTTTGCGCTTTCCGCATTCACCGCCGAACAGCGGAAAAAGGAAATTGGCATCCGTAAAGTTATGGGCGCCACCAATGGCAGCATTCTCATCAAACTTTCATCGGAATTCATTCAACTTGTTGTTTTAGCGTTCGCCCTTGCAAGCCTTATCTCCTATTTTGTCATGAAACAATGGTTATTGGATTTCCAGTATCGCATTGACATGCCAATCATGGTTTTCATTATCGCGGGCGCTGCGTCAATTATTATCGCACTTTTGACTGTGAGCCTTCAAGCAATGAAAGCCGCGGTCGCAAATCCAGTTGAATCACTCAGAACGGAGTAAATCGGGTTTTTAGTTGGCAATTTTTTCCCGGTTCATGCAACCGCGTCCTGAAAACCGGGTCTAAGACTTAAAACTCCGCATAACCTATGCTGTCTAGCTACTTTAAAGTGATCCTCCGAAGCCTGGCCCGAAACAAGCTGTTTAGCCTTATCAATTTGCTCGGCCTTTCTATTGGGTTGACATCTGCGATCTTGCTCGGACTTTATGTCGTCGATGAATTCTCTTTCGATCATCACCATGAAAACGCTGACAGAATTTTTGGGGTAACGATCGCTGCAAAGCAAGATGGCAAGGTCGTAAGATGGACAGGCGTTCCAAATAAGACTGCACCGACCCTTCTTAAAGAATTGCCTGAAATAGAAAAAGCCGTCAGGATACTGCCAAATAACTTTACAGGGAAAGCATTTGTATCATCGGAGAATTTGAAATCCTCTGAGAACAGATTGGTGTGCGCATACAGTCGTATTGAGTGAAGCTGCTGCAATCAAATATTTCGGAACAACTGACGCCCTCGGCAAAGGCTTAAAGATAGATCGCGATACGCTGGAATTTGAAGTGACTGGCATCATGAAGAATGCTCCTTCAAACACACGATTTCAATACCCGGTTATCGGCACCTTCGCCGGTAGTTATTTCGATGAGCCCAACAACCAGAATTGGGGCAATGCAAGCTTTGAGACCTACATTTTGCTCAACGAGAACTCCAGTGGCCCGACGGTTGAAAAGAAAATTGCAGAGACATTAGAACGTATGTTACCGAAAGACAATTTGTGGTTCTCACTTGAGTTGCACCCGTTGAAAGATATTCATTTGCAGTATCCGGATGTCGAAGAAATTTTTGGAGCTCAAAAGGGTGATCTTTCACAACTTAGGATATTGATAGGACTTGGCCTGATCATCATCCTCATCGCTGCATTTAATTATATGAACCTGTCTACCGCACAATCGCAGCGCAGGTTTAAAGAAATCGGCATCAGCAAAACGCTAGGCGCAACAAACAGTCAGCTGGCAAGGAAGTTCTACCTGGAGACATCATTTTTTGTACTGTTCGCATTGCTGGTGAGCATCGTATTGGTGATGGCAGTATTGCCTTTCTTTAGCACACTTACCGGAAAGGCCTTCGGAGCGTCGTTTATTTCTTCCCCTTCATTCATCCTGTCCTGTATCGCAGGCTGGATTGTGCTTACGGTGATGGCAGGAGTTTATCCAGCACAATATTTATCAGCATTTTCACCCCGGGAAGTGCTGAAAGGAACGCTATCTGGATTGGGAGGCAATTCGTCACTCCGCAAAGGCCTTGTGGTTATTCAGTTTGCCGCATCCATTATTCTTATCATCAGTACACTGATTCTCTATCAGCAGTTATCATTTATAAGGGAAAAGAAACTTGGTTTTGAACCTGAGCAAGTGATTGCGATTGGAACACGTGCTGCCGCAAACCGCGACCAGGTCAATTCATTGAAAGCCGCTGTGGACGGATTGCCTTTCGTAAAAGGAGCTGCCAGATTGCAGGCAGTCCCTGGTGAAAATGGCAGTGGACGTAGTATTCCGCCGCTTGATGGCGTCGGCGAGAGTAAGAATCTAACAACCGTGCGCGCGACCCCGGAAATCATTGACGTGCTAGGCATTAAGTTACTTGCCGGGAAATCCCTCCCGCAGAAAGTAGACGGTGACACCACGATACAACTGGTCCTGAACAAATCGGCTGTTGACTTTCTTGGTTTGAGTCCGGAAGATGCTATTAACAGGAAGATCAGGATCGCAGGATTCAATGATGTTGAAGTCGTGGGTGTCATGGAGGATTTCAATTTCACATCCCTGCGGGAACCCATAGGGGCCTATGCATTTCACAATGCTCCGACAGAGAGCTACAGTGTATTAGTCGTGAAGCTTGACGCAAGTGACAGTCGCGAATCCATCGCACGCATTGAAGATGAATTCAAAAAGATTATTCCGAGTGCCTTTGAATACACTTTCATAGATCAACAGCTTCAGACGTTGTATAGCTCGGAAGAAAAACTTGCAAGAGTAATTCTGATATTTTCTGGTCTTGCAATATTTATTGCCTGTCTTGGATTGTACGCCCTTGCCGCCTACACGACTGAGCAACGTACCAAAGAGATCGGCGTCAGAAAGGTCATGGGTGCCTCAATCTTCCAGCTTTCCACAATGCTTTCAATTGATTTCATCAAGCTCGTTGGGATCTCTTTCGTCGTTGCTGTCCCCGTTGGATATTTTGCCATGGATAAATGGCTGCAGGGATTTGCCTACAGGATCGAGATTAGTTGGGCCATTTTTGTTGTGGCGGGTTTAGTTTCCCTGATGATCGCCTGGTTTACCGTGGGATTTGAATCACTCAAGGCAGCCAGGTCAAACCCGATGAAGTCATTGCGAACGGAGTAATCGGCCCCATGGGGCAATTCAAAAATTCCCTTCATAAACATTTGTCAGGATGTGATCGTATATCCTGTTCGGCACTATTGTCTATATACGGCAGTACATCGACCTTCAATTAGATGCTATTTATCTAAGGTGACCGCGAAGATATCCTAAACAGAATTGAGATGTTTACATACGTATATACTTCAAACGCGGTGTATTTGCAGTAGCAAGTTTTTTTATTCAACGCGCACTTATATCTTCGCTGCTTCGTACATCTATAACACATGCGCACCCTTATTACCGGGTCCTTTACCAAGTCTGTTTTCTGTTATCTGTTGATTCTTGGAGCAGTTGCGGCATCCGCGGCACCACCGAAAGCCAAAGAAGGAATATTGGATATCCATTCGCTTGACCTTGGCGAGAATCGTGTCGCTTTGTCCGGTGCCTGGATATTTTTAGACAATCAATTGGTGTCTCCCGAACACGTATTTAATCAATCACTTACCCGTTACGGCGAATTTCCCCAGACCTGGAACAAGTCACGCACCTCAGGATCGGGCCAGGGTTACGCCACCTATGGTCTAAAGGTAGTTGCCTCCGGAGATGAAAAGTCGCTTGCCCTGGAGTTGCCACAAATCTACTCCAGCTATATCCTCTGGATAAATGGTCGTGTGGTGGCGCAAAACGGCCGCATCGGCACAACAGCGTCTGAAGTTGTACCTCAATGGATGCCACAGACGGTTTCCTTCACAAATCCTGGTGACACATTAAGGGTCGTGTTACAGATTGCGAATTTTCAGCATCACACAGGTGGATCAAAAGATCCAATCTACCTCGCTTCATCAGAACTGCTGGAATTACAAAGGTCTACATCAGTGTCCGCAAATCTTGTGGAGTCTATCGTACTTACGTTGATCGCAGTTGGATTCCTGTTCACATTCATATTCACAGAAAAGAAAGCTATCATTCTATACTTCGCTCTTCTTTGCTTCACGTGGGCATTGCGTGTTGGATTTTCCAATTTGTACATTTTCATTTCATTTATGCCCGACTTCGATTGGACGACAATGATCCGTATAGAATACATTACCCTGTTCCTTACGATGATATGGGCTATTCTTTTCTTATCGCTCGTATTTCCAAAAGAAGAAAGCCGGATTCTCAAAGCGCTCCTGGTCGGAGTCAATGTTCTGTTTATTGCCTACGCGCTGCTTTCGACTCCATTGGCTTTTACACAGTGGCTTCCCGTATATCTTGGCACTTCAGCTGTCCTGCTCGTATTTGGTGTTTACGTCGTGCTCCGGGCATGGGTCAACCAACGCATGGGCTCGACCCATCTTGCTGTTTCGATCATATTAGCGTTGCTAGTATTCAGCTACGACGTATTCGCTTACAAAGGGTATTTCGACTACAACCCGCTCCTGTTCAGCGTTTGCTATATTATCATCTTCTCGCTGATGAGTGTTGTGCTCCTGCTTCATCTAAACATTATTAAGAGTAAAGAGAAGTCTGTTTCGATCCTTACGTATAAGGATCTCTACAAAAACAATGATCTGACGATCAAGTAATACACTTCAGCATAATGGGCTTTTCGTTAGGCAAGCCCAATATTTGTTGCCCGCACACGCACATGCATGGCCGGTACCGGACAAGGAAACACAGAAACAGCTGCATGAGACGCCGCAAATGCAGATTTCTTTCGGCCCGGAATTAGATTGTGCATTTGTAAATCCAGCTTTCATGATCAAGAATTACATAAAGATCGCGTTCCGCAACCTCACCAAATATTCGGTCTATTCATTTATCAATGTATCGGGTCTCTCCGTTGGTATTGCCTCTGCAATACTCATATTCCTATGGGTGGCAGACGAACTCGGCTACGATAAATTTCACAAAAACTACGCTACACTTTATCAGATTCATATGAATCGCGAAGTGTCGGATGGTATCTCCACACAAAATTCACTGCCCTATGCACTGAAAGAAGCAGTACGAATGAAGTCAAGTCGGGTGAAGTATATCACAATGACAAACCACGGTGAGGGCAACTTGCTCGCGGTCGGTGATAAGCGTCTAAACAAAGTAGGCATGTGCGTAAGTGAAGATTTCCTGAAAATGTTCACTTTCCCTTTGTTGAAAGGTGATCAAAACACTGCACTGAACGATCCAACCTCGATCGTGCTTTCGGTGGCAACGGCCAAGGCATTGTTTGGCGAAAGTGATCCAATGGGGCGGCTGGTAAAAGTTGACAACGACCGTTCCCAGGTTGTGACTGGAGTTTTCGCGGATCTCGAACAATCTACATTTCGATTCGATTATCTCATGCCATTCGCGTTTTATGAAGCCACACAGGCATGGGTTCAGCGATCACATGATAGCTGGGAAAATAATTCATTCCTCATGTACGTAGAACTTGAGCCTGGTGTCGCGGCCGAAGAGGTGCAAGCGACTATCAAGGATTTAATTAAAGAGAACGTTAAGGACGAACCGAAAGCAGAATTGCTACTACAGCCCATGAAGAACTGGAGGCTTTACACCAATTTCAAAAATGGTAAGGTTGACGGCGGCATGATTGAATACGTCAGGCTTTTCACCGTGATCGCCATTTTTGTGTTGGTCATTGCGTGCATTAATTTCATGAACCTGGCCACTGCACGTTCGGAAGGCCGTGCGCGTGAAGTGGGCATCAGGAAGAGCGTGGGCTCAAGCCGAAATCACCTGATCATGCAGTTTTTGGGGGAGTCTATACTTCTCGCGTTGATTGCGTTTTTTATAGCATTGTTCATAGTTGAATTGATCCTTCCGTTCTACAATACACTCGTCAATAAAAAACTTTTTATAGATTATTCAAGTCCATTGTTGTGGCTAAGCGCCCTAACGATTGTATTATTGACCGGTTTTGTTGCAGGAAGTTATCCGGCGTTCTACCTGTCTGGATTTCAAGCATCGAAAGCGCTCAAAGGCAAAGTGCAAGCCGGCAAGGGAGCAAGCCTTCCCCGCCACGTTCTCGTCACGGTCCAATTTGGATTCTCAATCCTCCTGATTGTCGGCACTGTTGTGATATACCAGCAAATTCAGTATCTCAAGAACCGTGAAGTCGGTTATGACCGCGAGAATCTACTGTTGATCTGGACCAACGGTGAAATCGAAACAAATTTTCAAACGATCAAAGATGAATTAAAACGTACGGGCGTCGTCAAAGGTGTATGCAAATCCAACAGCCCCATCACCCGCGTCTTTTCAAGCAATACAGCGGAATGGCCGGGCATGCCTCCAGGCGCAAGGGTTGACTTTACAACGATCGCTACGGAATATGACTACGCTGAAACCATGGGAATCAGGATTCTCGAAGGACGTGATTTTTCGAGGGACTTTAAGAGCGATTCCAATGCAATCCTGGTAAACCAGGCTGCAGTCGACATGATGGGATTAAAAAATCCGGTTGGAGAGAAAATAAAAATGTGGGGGACCGAAAAACCGATTGTTGGCGTGATGCAAAACGTAGTGATGGGCGCTCCTGATCAGCCTGTGGACCCATTGATAATGGTGTTCGACCCTGATTGGTCCAGCACAATTTCGGTGAGGCTGGAAAAAACATCAGATCTCACTGGAGCTGTTGGGAAAGTGGAAGATGTTTTCAAAAAATTAAGCCCCTCCTATCCACTTTGGTACAGATTTGCGGATACAGAGTTCGATACAAAATTCAATAGTATTAGTCTTACCGGCAAGCTTGCCTCGATATTCGCATCCCTGGCGATATTTATTACCTGCCTCGGTCTGTTTGGATTGGCAGCGTTCACAGCAGAGCAGCGCACAAAGGAAATTGGAATTCGAAAGGTAATGGGTGCGACAGTTGCCAGTCTTGTCGCGCTGATCGCGAAGGACTTTTCCCGATTGGTGGTGTTCGCGTTCATAATTGCCGGCCCATTGTCGTGGTGGGCGCTCAATAGCTTCCTTGAAAGATACCCCTATCGTGTACCAATTTATTGGTGGGTACTGCCGACTGTTGGTGCATTTGCCCTACTTCTGGCCGTGATCATTGTCAGCACACAAGCATTCAAGGCCGCCATAAGCAATCCATCACAAGCACTTCGCAGCGAATAGTGCAATCGACCGCTATCGCACAGAGACGACCGCAAGTGAGTCAACTGAACTTTGCTATGGGCATTTTTTAAAAAGAAATGCGCATTTTCAGGCTGGCCCGAATTTGGAATAGTCTCTGAGCTTAAAACCCGGGAATCAATGCTCTCAAATTATTTAAAGATCGCCGCGCGCAATCTGTTCAAACATAAGTTGTTTTCAGTGATCAACATCAGTGGTATGGCTGTCAGCCTGGCTGCATGCCTGCTGATTGCCTTATTTGCCTGGGACGAACTTGAATATGATAACTATCACCCTGATGGCGACCGGACATTTCGCATGTATAACATCGTCGATCACGCCGGCGTAAAAACTTACTTACCTATTCTCCCGTTCCCTTTTGCAAGCTACTTACAAAAGGATTTCCCTGAAGTTGAAAGTACCCTGCGCTTTTACCATAACTATGGGCAACAGCTATTCGAACACAATGGCACGCGTATCATGGAAACGAATGGTCTTGTTGCGGAACCCACCGTCTTTGACATGTTATCAATTAACGTTGTTGAAGGTGATGCAGCAACTGCCCTTACCAAACCCGACGCGATTGCCTTATCCAGCTCTTTGGCTAAAAAGTATTTTGGAACGCAATCGGCGATCGGAAAGACCATCAAGGTGGACAAGGAGGAGTTGTCGGTCAGTGCGGTGTTCGCAGACCTCCCCACCCACTCACACCTTAGCGTGAATTATATCACCTCGGGCTCATCGTCATGGGCAAAGAATTTTGAAAACAACTGGCAGCGGCAAGAGTGGTTCACTTATCTGAAACTTAAGCCTGGCACCGATGCAGTTGCTTTTGATCAGAAGCTGAAGCCTTTCGTAGAAAAATATGCGTATCCCGCAATTGCGGAAAAAGGGTTCACCTACGTTCCACACATTCAAAACATCAAGGACATTCACCTTAACTCAACCAATTTTCAATGGGACATTGCACAACGCGGTGATGCTCAAAGTGTTTATATCCTGATCGGCTCCGGCCTCATGATCCTGTTGATTGCATGTCTGAACTTCATCAACTTGTCAACAGCGCGTGCCATCAAACGAATGAAAGAAGTTGGTGTCAGAAAAGTGACGGGAGCACTTCGAAACCAACTCGTATTTCAATTCATGATTGAATCGATCCTGATAACAACGCTCGGGATGTTATTAGCCGTAGTGCTTGCTGAAGTTGCGCTGCCGTTTGCCAATGCCGTCGTGGAGAAGCAAATGCATCTACCCTACGAAATTCTCTATGTGTTGTATGCGGCGGCATTTTGCATTGTACTCGGAATTGGAGCAGGCAGCTACCCAGCATTTAAGCTGTCTTCGTTTCGCCCTGCTGTAGCGCTTGCAACAAGAAATGGATCCGGTGGAGGCTTAGGCACCTTTCGACAGTCACTGGTGGTTTTCCAGTTTATGCTTTCTTTCTTTCTCCTTGTTGCATCCTGGATCGTGCTGTCTCAAAACGACTTGATCACCAACAAGGACCTTGGTTTTGATAAAGAGCAAATCCTCGTTGTGCCCTTGACCGGTCCCCAACTGAAACATGTCGAGGCGACAAAGGCCAAATACAAAGACAATCCAAATGTAACCGACGTTACCATCGGGTTTGGTCTTCCCGGTGATATCATTGCCGGCGATGAAGTCATAGAACCAACAACGCATACAACATTTTCAGCCAATCTGTTTTGCGTGGATCACGATTACATCAAAACGATGGGCATGACGATTGTCGCTGGCAGAGCATTCTCACACGACTTCCCCTCCGATTCCTCAGATGCATTTGTGCTGAATGAAACCGCCGCCAGGTCGTTTGGACTAGGAAGCCCAGAGGAAGCCGTCGGCAAACAACTTGATTGGAACCGGTGGGACCAAAAAGGAATCAAACATGGAAAAGTAATTGGCGTGGTACGCGACTTTCATTTCAAGAGCCTGAGAGACAAAGTCGCGCCGATTGTAATGCAGATCTTTCCAAGCAACTGGAAACTCGCTGCCCGTATCAGCGGAGAAAATATCAACGAGACCATCGCACACTTCAAACGAACCTACGAATCCCTCGATCCGGAATGGACATTCTCTTACAGCTTCCTGGATCAAAATTTCGATGCCATGTATAAGTCTGAGCAGCGGCTTGCAAAGATGTTCGCTGCCTTCACATACCTGGGCACACTCATTGCCTGCCTCGGCCTGTTTGGCCTTGTGGAGCATAGTGTGAACCAGCGTGCCCGTGAGATAAGTATCCGCAAAGTATTCGGCGCCAGCGTGAATTCCCTCCTGATTTTGTTGACAAGCCGGTATTTTGTTTTGGTGACAATCGCGTTTGTGGTGATCATACCGTTGAGTTATTATGCAGCCAATGAGTGGCTCAACAACTTTGCCTACCGTATCGATATCAGCCCCTGGATGTATCTTAAGGCATGCGCCACGGTACTGGCGATAACGATCGTAACAGTAAGCTATCAGTCACTGAAAGCAGCATGGGCCAATCCTGCAAAAATTCTACGAAGTGAGTGAGGTCCACATAGAGCAATAGCCTCACATCGCGGTTCAAAGTCGCAAAAAAGCTACTCACAATGGTTTTGTGTAGAGTGGTCACTTCCTCCTTGCTAAGATCGAATTGATTATTATACCTTTCGGAACCTCGCCTTCGCAAGAGCCACCGATTCACCCATTATTAGTGACTTTGACTTTAACCGTAACCAATAAAATCATGAAACATTCATTACGTCTCGCGATGCTAATCACCGGACTTTGCGTAAGCGCAGTCGCGTGGTCGCAAATGTCATTGCCGCCCAGCGGAAACAATCAAAGAAGCGAGGTATCTCAGAATCTCGGTCTTGTAAAAGTGACAATCGTCTATTACAGTCCTGACGTAGCCGGACGAGAGATCTGGGGAAAAGTCGTGCCCTATGGCATGACCAATCTAAACGCGTTTAAAAGCACTGAAGCAAATCCATCTCCCTGGAGAGCAGGCGCGAACGAAAATACGGTCATCACCTTTTCGCATGATGTTGAAGTTGAAGGCAAACCTTTGAAAGCAGGTTCCTACGGACTGCACATTGTGCCTGGTAATGACAATGCTGTAGTGATCTTTTCAAACAATAACAGCTCATGGGGCAGTTTCTTTTATACGCCATCCGAGGATGCACTGCGAGTGACAGTAAAGCCCGTTCCTTGCGAATTCAATGAATGGCTTACTTATGAGTTTACCGATCGCCTCCAAAACAGCGCTACAGCGAGGTTAAAATGGGAGAAGCTTTCAATTCCTTTTAAGATCAGCGTACCGAACGGAGACGATCTGTATGTGAAGAAGATCCGCGAGGAAATATCAAGCAACAAAGGTTTTAATTGGTTGAATGTTGTTTCTGCGTCGAATTATCTTGCTGGCAAGAAACTGAACCTTGACGAAGCACTTGCGTGGGATCAGAGCTTCATAGACAGGAACATCAAATATTTTCCGATCTACAATGCGAAAGCAAACGTGTTGGCTGCACAAGGCAAGCAGGCAGAGGCAGACGCGACTATGAAAGAAGCCGTTGCTCTTCCTGATGCGACGCCCGGACAAATAGGAAACTATAGCCGCCAGCTGATAGGTCAAAAAAGATCTAAAGATGCATTGGTCATTGCGGAGGGAAATCTGAAACGGTTCCCCGGCAATTCGGCTGCATTGCTCAGCGTCGCGCGCGCGTGGTCAGCAGAAGGCGACAATAAGAAGGCGCTCAAGTTTGCCCAGGACGCACTAAAAGTCGAAACCAATCCACAAGCTAAATCGCAGATTGAAGACGTGGTAAAAAAACTCGAAAAGGGAGAAGCCATTAATTAACAGCATAGCTACATCAGACAAAAAAAGAGCTTCGGATGAAGCTCTTTTTTATTGCGACGTAGTCACGCGCTGACTTCTCCGAATTCGAACAAACACGCTCGCGTACAAGATGGACATATCTCCCTGGACCTTCGTCGCGGCGGGGGCCACAGCAATGGCTATTGCGCTTTTCACGGTGAGCTTTCAATCCATCAAAACCGCAATGGCCAATCCCATGAATTCGCTCAAAAGCGAGTAAAAAACTCTCAAAGCCACTGGGGGTAGAAAGGGCCAGGATTGTCATAGGGGAAACAAAAAATCCCCATGAAAAAGCTATTCTTAGTCCTGCTTTTCGCCTCTTCAACTGGATGCCTGGTGGCCCAGGACCAATCTGAAGAAATGTCCGTTCCAACCTTTTCAAAGGTAGTTGCCTCACCACGCGTCAATGTTATTCTGGAGAAGGGTGACAAAGAATCGGTACGAATACTATATAACCGCGTCCCAAAGAGCAATGTTAATGTTTCTGTACGCGGAGGAAAGCTGAAGATCTACCTGGATCATGCGAAAGTGATCGAAAAGCAGGTACGTCGATATGGAGAAGATCAGAAAGGGAAGCATGGCATTTACGAGGGAACCTCTATCACGGCCTACGTCACTTACAAGGCGTTGAAGGCAGTTGAAATAAGAGGCGAAAGTGAGCTTCGTTGTGATTCAGAAATAAAAGCTGAAAAATTCAAGGTGAGGGCATACGGTGAAAATGAAATTACGTTTAGCGACGTTCATACAACCAAATTCAAGGCGTCACTCTATGGAGAAAATGAACTAAAAGTAAAAGGAGGCGAGACTGATCACCAGGTTTACAGGTTGTTTGGTGAAAACAAAGTGCTTACCCTGGGAATGAAGAGTGTGGTTGCCTCAACACGCATCTATGGCGAAGGTCGGTTGCGACTGAACGCTTCCGATAAAGTTCGTGTCAACGCGATGGGAGAGCCGATCATATTTGTAGAAGGAACCTCTTATATCAGCCGGGGCATTATTCTCGGCCGTGCTGACATCCGGACAAGCAGATAACAGGACACATATAACACAATGTCATCGTGAAGATGACTGCTTATGGGGTATTCGTCGAGGAATACCCCTTTACTATTTTTAGTTTACAAATCTTCACGACTAAAACTATGCGGACCTTAACGATCTTTGTCACGGCACTTCTATTTGTAACATTCTCATGCGGCAAGCAAAGAGTCGAAACCGGGAGCATCGCCATCGCAAACATGAAGATCGACGCGATGAACAAGCACGACCTCGAAGCGCTTGGAAATCTGTACAGCGACAGCGCGCGCATTCAATCCGTCGGGTTTGAAACAACTGAAATTGGTCCTCCTGGCATCAGAGGAGTCTACAAACGATATTTTGCTTCTACTCCAGACCTGAAGTTTGAGGTCACAAAAATGACGACAACAAATGATTTTGTCGTGATAGAATACACATCCAGCGGGACGATGCAGCAAAGCCCGCTAGAGGCAGTAGTCCCTGAGTATATGATTGGAAAAAAATACGCACTAAAAAACTGCACCCGCATGGACATCAAAGATGGAAAGATCATTGCCGAGATGACTTACTTTGATCAGCTTTCGTTTCTGCGACAGATGGGGTTCTTTGAGCAAAAGTAGTCTGGCTGAAGCCGTCCATAGTTCTTTACCACATAGACACATAGAAGCATAGAAATTCGTCTGGAAAACATGGTTTCGGAAAATGCCTAAAGGCATTAAATAGCGGAGTGTCACCCGATCCACGCATCACCAAAAAATTTCTTGACCAACTCACCCATGAAGTGATTGGTGCTGCAATAGAGGTTCATAGGACAATTGGACCGGGCCTGTTGGAAAGTCTTTATCATAAGTGCATGAAAAAAGAGCTTTCGCTGCGAGGAATTGCGTTCCAGTCTGAATTATCAGTCGGTCTCACCTATAAGCGCTGGTTGTCGAATTTAAGGCAGCGGAGTTTATTGCCCCCATTTTCGAAGCGAAGGTGCTCACCTACATGAAACTATTAAACGTGCCGAAAGGACTAATCATTAATTTCAACAGCGTTAACATTTTTGCCGCAGGGCAAAAAACACTCGTTAATAATTTGTTCAGAAATTTGCCGCAAGAATAGATGAGGTAGCCGCACTGGACAAATTCTGAATTTATCCAATAGAATATCCTATGTTTCTATGTGCCTATGTGGTTCCTTCTGGAATCAAATATTTTCCTCCGTAACCTTATGGAATTTTATCCCTCCCTTCATCATAGTGCTAAAAACCTTTATTCCCACTATTATGAAAACATGGAAAAGCCTGGCCATCGCGTTGCTGGCTGTTAGCACGGTGGTATTGCTTGCATTCACAAACAGCAAAAAATCCAAACACCGCACTTCTTACAAATCCATTCCTAAAGGATGCGTCTTCCGAACAGTCATGGGTGAAGAATCTTCAGATTCCCTCAGCATTGTAAGTTTTGAGAAAGCAGATGCCGCCCTCGCCAGTGGACTCGACTGGATCATCAAAGCCCAGGGAACCAATGGCGGATGGGGCGCAGGCAGCCACAACCGCCAGGACATCATGGACCCACATGCAGTCCAGGCCGATCCTGCAACAACAGCTATGGTGGCCATGGCCCTGCTCCGGAGTGGAAGCAATTTGAACTCCGGTCCGTATGCAGCACAACTCCGAAGAGCATTGAGTTATCTACTGACATCAGTGGAATCTTCAACATCACAGAGCTTCAACATCACTAACCAAACCGGAACACAGATTCAGATCAAATTGGGCGCAAACATAGATGTAATCCTGACTTCACAATTCCTTTCAAATCTGCTGGACGGAAATCTGGAGCGTGATATCCAACTGAAAGAGCGCGTGAGGAAAGCGAATAATGTCTGCGTATCCAAAATTCAAAATATGCAGGAGAATAATGGAAGCTTTTCCGGAAGCGGTTGGGCGGGCGTACTGCAATCATCATTCGCAACCAATGCACTCGAAGCTGCTCAGGCCCAAGGGGCGTCTGTTGACGATAAAACTCTTGACAAGGCACGCGAGTTCCAAAAGAATAATTATGACGCAAAAACCGGAAACGTGAATACCGATCTAGGCGCAGGCGTCATGCTATATTCGGTAACTGGTTCAGCACGCGCCAGCGCAAAGGAAGCGCGCCGCGTTGACGAGGAAATCCAGAAAGCAAAGCGCGATGGAAGACTTGCTGCCAACGCAGCACCATCAGCACAGAATCTCGAAAAAATTGGATTCGATAAAGATGAGGCAATGAAATATTCCACAGCCTATGAGGTCTACAATTCCGCCAAAGTGCAGGCACAACGTCAGGATGTGATGGATGGCTTCGGAAGCAACGGCGGCGAAGAGTTTCTTAGCTACCTCCAAACAGGCGAAAGCATGATCATCTGCAAAGACAGTGATTGGAAGAACTGGTATGATTCGATGAGCGGTCGCCTGGTTAGAATTCAGAATGACGACGGCAGTTGGAGCGGCCATCATTGCATAACCAGTCCGGTCTTCTGTACCGCCACATGCTTGCTCATCCTATCAGTTAACAATGACGTGCAAAAGTTGACCGCATTGGGGGCGCGGTAACAAGACGAGTATAAAGAAGTCACAGAGTCCGCCAGGAATGCAAAGAGGAAATTCCTTTGCCAACCCTGGCGGGCTTTGCGGTTTCATGCAATTTTTGTCTGTAGCTTTATGGTTATGACAGAAAAGCGCTTCACCGATACGTTGTTCTTTAAGGCCCTATGCGCAGCACTCTTTACCGGCCTGATAATTTTGTTCCTCATCTTTTTCAAAGAGCTTTTAAAACCGCTGGCACTGGGCATATTGGTTTGGTACATGATAAAGGCATTCAACGGCCTTATCGAGAAGATAAAATTTCGGGGAAACCCCCTAAATATTTGGGTGCGCCGCGCGATTGCACTCCTTACCATCATAGGCTTAATTCAGGGATCGATGCAGATACTGGCGGCCAACATCAATCAGATCATCGCAAATTATGCAACGTACCAGGCGACATTGAATTCTATGATATCCTCCGTCGGCGACACCTTCGGGATAAAGAATTTTTCGACAGATGCACAAGGGTGGATTGGGGGACTTAACATTAAGGGTTTTCTGAAAGACTTGGTGACGTCCACTTCCGCACTGATCGGAAATATATTTCTTGTCGTCATCTATGCAATTTTCATGGTACTCGAAGAAAATTCCTTCATTCAAAAAATGTCGATGATCTTCAATGCACCGGGACAGGCAGAAAGGATGCAATACATAATGATTCAGATATACCATTCGACCAACAAGTACATGATGGTGAAGGCCTTTGTGAGTGCACTGACTGCTATTCTTGGATACATCGTCATGATCATCGTCGGAGTTGACTTCGCGTTCCTGTGGGCGCTGCTGATCTTTGCACTCAATTTTATTCCCTACATCGGATCAGTCATATCCACCCTCCTGCCCTCTATCTTCTCCATCCTGCAATTTGGAACTTACCTGCCATTCATCTGGATATTTGGAAGCATAATGATCATTCATACTGTAATCGGTAATTACGTTGAACCGAAAGTGATGGGAAAATCTTTGAACCTCAGTCCACTGGTGGTCGTGGTGGCCTTGTCTTTTTGGGGCTCGGTGTGGGGACTCCTCGGCATGTTGCTATCAGTGCCCATCACATCGATCATGCTCATCACGTTTGCACAATTTCCCTCTACACGATCGATCGCAATCATGCTGACGGAAAATGGAGACATTGAAGGCTTGCAGATAAAGAGCGAATTGTAATTAAACCATTCAACAACTATGTGGTGGATTTATGCATTGCTGTCGGCGGTGTTTGCAGCGTTGACGGCCATTCTTGCAAAGGTCGGCGTGCAAAATATCGATAGTGATCTTGCGACGGGAATCAGAACCATCGTAGTGCTTGTCCTGGTGTGGGCAATTGTGCTTGCGAAAGGTGTCGCGAATTACGCGTCGATTACGAAGCAAAACATTTTGTTCCTTGCACTCTCCGGCCTGGCCACAGGAGCTTCCTGGTTGTTCTATTTCAAGGCACTTCAAATCGGAAAAGTGTCCCAGGTGGCGCCCATAGACAAACTCTCCATCGCGCTGACACTGATTCTGTCAGTGGTGTTTCTTCATGAGTCAATTTCTCTTAAAACAGCCATAGGAACAGCAATGATTATTGGCGGAGTATTGCTCGTCATCAATTAAAAAGAAGTACAGTATGCAGCGACTTTTCTTGTTTGGTTTTTTGTTCCTCTTTTTTGCCTGCAATAAAGCCAACTACCCGATATCCGGAAGCTTCACATCTACACCAGCACCACCCCCGCCCGATTACTCACGGATTGAATCCTGGGCTGCGCATCCAACCAAACGCGATGCGGCCGACAGCATTCCCCTGAAGTCAAATTTGAAAGATCAGCAGCAAACAGCGAAAGCAGATGTGTTCTTTGTCCATCCAACGACGTTTTTAGGGAAGCCAAAAAACAACTTTCACTGGAATGCGGATTGTAATGATCGCGAACAGAATGAAAAGACACAGTTAACGACGATACTGAATCAGGCTACCATTTTCAATGGTTCGTGCCGCGTCTATGCTCCCTACTATCGACAGGCACATCTATACGCCTTTTACACAAAAAATAAGCAGGATGGAGAAATGGCACTTGATCTCGCGTACGGTGACGTCAAGGCTGCGTTTGAATATTACCTGAAACATTTCAATCAGGGGCGGCCAATTATTATCGCATCGCATAGTCAGGGAAGCTATCATTGCATGAGATTGCTAAAAGATTTTTTCGATGGAACCCCACTTCAACAAAAATTAGTTTCCGCTTATCTGGTGGGTCGCGCAATTTCGCCGGAAACATTTAACAACATTCATCCAACAGAAAAACCGGATGACATTGGAACCTTGTCATCGTGGAACACTTTTACCAGAAATGCATTCCCTAAAAATTACGCTCTATACTATGAGCACGCCTTGTCCACCAATCCGTTGTTATGGAGTTCGGCCGAAACATTTGCAGCGAAAGAATTGAACCATGGCGGCGTGGGGTTGCATTTCACTTTTGTCCCCAACCTCGTTGACGCACAAAATCACCGCGGCCTTCTTTGGGTTAATAAGCCATATGTCAAAGGCAGGTGGTTGTTGCGCAGAAAAAACTGGCATCGGGCCGACATGAATTTCTTTTATATGAACATTCGTGAAAACGTGGAATTGCGCGTGAATACTTTCTTACAAAGCGGAAATTAACGCCATTAGAAATGTGACTTTCCGCCTTGAGAAAGATCAAAATCGTATCTTTAGAAACCATTGCTTCAAATGGTTCAACCGTCTTACATTCGAATAACAACGATGCTTGTGCTGATTGCAGCATGTTGCGGCGCTTTTACCGTGACGGCCCAGATTGGGACACAAAATCTATTCCGAAGGTCGCAGTATATAGAATACCTCAGGCTTCGCAATCAATCCGGCTTTCAGATAAATCGAATGGATCCGGGTCGGCTCATGATTACAGACAACCGGTATCCCGGTCAGATAGTTGAATTTAATGTTAGGTGCAAAACGACGCCTGAACTTCATCAAGCGTGGCTGATGAGCGAAGTGCAATTCGCATTTAGTCGATGGGAGGAATCCGCAAAGGTCTATAGCAACATCATCAATTCTGATTCATCTTTCTGCGATGCCTATTTCAGACTTGCCCAATGTCAAGTGGCCCGGAACGACCTTTCAGCCGGATACAATACGCTTGTCCTTGCAAGAAAAAAGTTTCCAAATGATCCGCTTCTCAATCTCGGGTTTGGTCAATTGTATATTATCCTCTCTTATCCAAGAACCGCACTATTCTATTTCGAGAAACAAATAATACTGTATCCCAAGGATCCAGAAGGATTTCTGGGAGCCAGTGCCGCAGCAGCCGAGCTGAACGACCTTGAGAAAGCAATCCTTTATCTTAGAAAAGGACGCGAGTTGCTAATGGATCAGATCATCGCCGCAACTGGAAGACTGACGCCCAATTCTTACATTCCAGGGTACGCGACAAAAAATCCGTTGGGTGCTACGATGGACTACCTCTATATTTTTGAATCATTGCTTTACAATAAGCTAAATCAAAACGAAAAATCGCGGGAGGCAATCAACCACCTTACCAACGGAGAGGAACAGGAAATCGCTCCTCTCAGAGACTACGTTGAAGGCATGTACTTTTACAACAAAGGCGAGAAGTTTTACAACAAAGCGAAGCGCAATATTAAGAGGGCTGCGGCACACGAACTTTACGTCGATCCGGCTATTCTTCAACAGCTTGGTATTCGATCTGACCCGACGGATTTCAAAAGCATGGCGTTGCGCCAAAATTATTCCAGGTTGTCAACCCGGACCCGTTCTGCAAAATCCCGCCTTCTTGTCAAAGCCGACACGCTCTTCCAAAACAGTCAAATCGAGGCGGCGGCAGGAGTTTACGCACAGTGCATTGAGCAAGACTCAACTAATCTTGTGGCGTTTGATCGCCTGGCAGAATGCTATCGCCAACTTCAACATCAAGACGATGCCGTTGAAACTTATCGCATCGCGAATCGAAAATTCCCGCATGAGACTAAGTTCACATTGCTGCTTGCCAGAGAGTTAATGAGGATCGGTCAAACCGATGAAGCGATCACAACCTACCGGAAAGTAATCGAGCTGGATAAGAAAAATTACTACGGATATTTCGGTGCTTGCCTCGCCCTCGCGCATAAAGGCGAGTTTGAAAATGCACTGAACCTTTGGAACTCCGGAAAAGACTTCATTTCGCAAGACAAACGTGAGTCAATATTTATGACGGGCATTCTTCATTACGGCCTTGGTTACTATCATGCAGCAGTGTCGTCACTCAGCAACGGGTACCTTGGCAACGATGCGGTTTCAAAATACTACTTGTCCCTCAGCTACCACTACCTAGGTGGCCAGGAAGAGCAAGCCGCCTCCAACATGATCGACGCAATAAAACTTGGTGCGATCGTAAGCAAAGAAACCGTCAAATTAGTAGGGCTGGATCCGGCGGTGCATCCGTCCTATTAGGTGCCTTTTTCTCAATGCACTGGACATTTCGCCTTTCCTTTATATATTACGTGTACTTTATACACTAAAATCTATGAAGCGAAACCTATTGGCCCTCCTGCTGGCGATCACAACTTTTCTCAGTACAGCACAAACAAAGATTACACTGAATGCTGATGCGACCGGACCCAAAATCAACAAACACATTTATGGCCATTTCTCAGAGCACCTGGGAAAATGCATCTATGGTGGATTTTATGTCGGTGAAGGCAATACGAAGATTCCTAATACAAACGGGGTTCGCAACGATGTCGTGGACGCACTTAAAAAAATGAAGATTCCAAATCTCCGGTGGCCCGGGGGCTGTTTTGCCGATACCTACCATTGGAAAGATGGGATTGGACCGAAAGAAAAAAGACCGACAATCGTGAACACTTGGTGGGGCGGTGTGACTGAGAACAATAGCTTCGGAACACACGATTTTCTGAATATGTGCGAGCTGCTTGGCGCAGAACCATACCTTTCAGCGAATGTCGGAAGTGGCACAGTTCAGGAAGTTGCAGAATGGATACAGTACACCAACTTCGGAGGCGTTAGTCCCATGTCGAAATTGAGGACTGAGAACGGTCGCGAAAAACCGTGGAGTGTAAAATTCTGGGGTGTTGGAAACGAAGCGTGGGGTTGCGGTGGCAACATGACGGCCGAGCACTATGTTGACGTCTATCGTCAATATGCAACATTCATGACTGACTGGTCTAATTCCGGCAAATTGTTCCGAATCGCGTCGGGCGCAAGTTCAGACGATTACAACTGGACCGAAGTAATCATGAAGGGAGTCCCTCATAACATGCTTGAAGGCGTTGCCCTGCACCATTACTCTGTCATCGATTGGAATAAGAAAGGATCTGCTAAAGATTTCTCGGAAGAGCAATACTTTCAAACCATGCAACGCGCATTAAAAATGGAGGAACTTATTACGCGGCACTCCACTATCATGGATAAATATGATCCGTCAAAGAAGGTTGCTATGGTGGTCGATGAGTGGGGTGGCTGGTATGACGTAGAGCCAAATTCAAATCCAGGCTTTTTGTATCAACAAAACACCATGCGGGACGCCATGCTCGCGGGTGTAACACTGAATATTTTCCATAACCACGCGGACCGGGTCCGAATGGCAAACCTCGCACAGACCGTCAACGTGCTGCAGGCGGTTGTCCTGACCAACGAGGAAAAAATGCTTCTCACGCCGACCTATCACGTCATGGAGATGTACAATGTTCACCAGGATGCGACACTCATTCCAATCGAGTTCACAAGTCCGATGTATAGTTCAGGTTCGGAAAAGCTTCCGGCGATCTCAGTATCTGCATCGAAGGACGACAAAGGCATGACGCATGTTTCCCTTGTAAATATCGACGCAAAAAACGCACATGAAGTATCGATCGAGGTACGTGGCGCAAAATTCAGTTCGGTAGCAGGCCGAATACTTGCGGGAGAAAAGTTGCAGGACTACAATTCATTTGAAGCTCCTGAAAAAGTGAAGCCTGTGGCGTTCAAAGATGCCTCCTTGTCCGGTTCAAACCTTAAAGTAAAATTGCCGGCACACTCAGTGGTAGTGCTTGAGTTAAGATAATTGGCCTTCGACTCCGCTCAGTCTGGCCGAGGGGAGTCGAAGCCTAGCCCCTTTTCATTTCTGTAAGCTTGTTTCGCTCATTCTGCAGCTCACGTGAAAGCTTGGTCTGCTTATCGAGCGCTTTGTGCTTGTACTCTTCAAACTCAAAAGTCGTGGCGTTGATAATATCTATTTTCTCTTTGATCGCCGAGTACATGGATTTCAGCTTTCCAGTCAAAATGCCGATCGCGAAGAGGAGGCCAATGAGCAAGGTGAAGAATATTGTCGCGAAGGCCTTCTTTTCGAAATTGATTCCCAGGATTGAAATATGGGTGCTTGCCTCAATCAATTCGGCCATCGAAGCCTCTTTTTGCTCCAACGCCGCTCGAGCATTTTGAAGCTTCGACTCCAGCCCGGAAATGGCGACCTCATTTTCTTTTGCAGTAGCCCTTTGAGTACGTAGGGAGTCTCTAATTATTTTCCACACGCCGTCCAGGACGGATTCTTTTATAACCTTGTAGTCGCCAAACGTTTGGGATTTGTTCTTCATGATCGAAAAGCGCTCTTCAAGTGTGGCGCGCTGCAGGTCGACTGCATCCTGGGAAGCCGGCTGTGCGACCAGGGATTCAAAGGACAAAAGGCAGATTAAGATTGTGAGGATTTTCATAGTGCGAAAATATTCGCACCAAATGCCTGCCGCTACCCTCTCTACACTAGTGGACTTAATGATCGCCTAATAAATGCTGGATTCGGCAAGTGAACACTGACAATTGGCAATAAAGGCTGGGGCACAAAAAAAAACGGGAAAACGTCAATTGCTTGAGTTTTCCCGTATTTGTTATGAGACCGACCGTAGCCGATTCATAACCCTATGCGACTCTTCTCAACATGAAATCTGCTTTGGCCATCTTACAATTACCAACCTCGATCTCGCACCTTTGCCAGTCTTCCCGAAGGATCCTTTGCTCGGACACACTCAACCTGTTCCGGTTTTTTTGTCGGCTACTATCCGTGGATAATTTCCTTTTGTTTTCCCGGCACTGGTTGAACTTGCTGTTAGAAATTCAACTTAGTGATATAAACATACTTGACACATTCACTCATACCAAGAAATTTTATAAAAAGTAGTTCACAACTTTTCAACCAAGTTATTCACAATTCACTTCAAGTATTGATTTAATCATTGCTAGTGTTCTATGATTGAATCGGACAGACTGCAAGCAACCTCCTCGTATTGAATCAATGATCACTCATATATCAGGCAGCCTCTTTTCCTCAGGTTGGCAAAATCAGGTTTGTTCACGAGATCATGGTTCCAGCGAAGATCAAGCTTCTCAAGATGTGGAAGGTTCACAATGCTCTCAGGAATACTCTTGAGCCGGTTGGCTCTCAGATCGAGAAATCGCAGGTTTGAAAGGTTTCCGATTTCCACAGGCAATGCGTCAAGCTGATTGGACCGAAGATCGAGAATCGCTAACGAAGAAAGGTTTCCAATCTCCCGTGGCAACGACCCGATCCTGTTTCCAGATAGCCGCAATTCTTTAAGTTTTTTCAACTCGCTCAACGACGATGGCAGAAATTCGATCGCGTTGTCCATAACATGCAGCTCAACAAGGTCCACCAGTTCCCCAATGGATTCCGCAATTGATTTTATTCGATTCCTGTACAAACGCAGCTCCACGAGTCCAACCATTTTTCCAATGGCCGATGGCAGCGTGCCCAGCTGATTGTCGGTGATACTCAGATACTTTAGTCTTGTGAGATTGGTTATCGGATCAGGGAATACGTCGAACCGGTTATCACTTAAGTACAAGAAGTCGGTAAGATTGGACAAACTACCAAGTGAGTCAGGCAATACGGTCAGTCGATTATGCCCGAGATCGAGCATTTTAAGCTCTTTAAGTTCCCGAATACTTTCAGGAATATTTTCGATCAGATTCGCTCCTGCGTTGAGAAAGCGTAATTTATGGAGCTCGCCGATCCAGTCAGGCAATACCTTTAAATTGTTCTTGTAGAGACTAAGACCTTCAATTTCCTTGTCGCGCACATCTTCAGGTACGCTGTCAAGCTGATGGCCATCAAGGAATATTGTGCTCCCTCTTCTCATAGGTTACCGAATGAAGGTTGTGAAAAAATGATCCAAACGATGAAGAATCACGAGCGAGAAAGTTAAACTTTCGAGTTTCATCGTCGGTAATATCAATAAATCTTATAATTTAGTTGTGCCATCCTCGCCCACTTTAGAAGTGCAATTAAGATATCAGCTAATGAAATGTCAGCGCGGGGTCACTATTTAAAGCATTAATTACAAGGAGCAGTTCCGACGTAAATAATCATGTTTTCCATCGGACAGCATGTAAGGTATTACAACAGAATGAATTTTATTATTCAATCGAATTAATAAAGTTTGATAAATGAAAAAGGATCTCACCGGGGGCCAGCGCGTTTCGCATATTGTCAGCGAAGCACATCTCTCAAGCGAGGGTTCATCGCCGGTTGAGACTTTCCTGATCGACAGCGATGGCATTCTGACTTATTCCAAGGGTTTCGATCTTACATCTTTCGGACATCATCCGGGTCCAAGTTCAGGACTTTCAGTATTCGACCTATTTAAAGATGATCCTGAGCTCATTTCGTTGATCAGGCGGGCATTGGATGGCGAGCAGATCCGGGACGAGGTGTCTGTGGGAAATCGCATATTCAGCACCACCTATTCACCTGTCTTTGATCTTAATGGAAAAGTTCAAAGCGTAATTGGAGTTTCCTACGACATCACTGAAAGCAAGCGGGCCGCCGATACTTTGAAGAAGAGTGAATTTCGTTTTAGGACTCTTTTCAATTCAGCTCATGATGCCATATTCATTTTTTCTATGAATAGCGGGTTCGTGGACTGCAATGAGGCAACATTGAGGATATTTCAATGCCGGAAAGATCAGATCATAGGTCAAACACCCATCCGGTTTTCTCCTCCCCTTCAGCCCGACGGCCACTCGTCAGAAGTGGCGGCAGCGCAAAGAATCGCAGCCGCCTTCGATGGTCAACCACAATTTTTCGAATGGCGTCACATTAGGTTCGACGGATCACCATTTGATGCCGAGGTGTCACTCAGCCGGCTCGACCTAAAAGATGAGATACAAATACAGGCCATTGTTCGTGACGTGAGCGAGCGAAAAAAATCTGAAGAAGAACACAAGCGAATGGCGATGGTTGCGAATACAACCACCAACATGGTAATCATATCGGACGGTGAAGGGAGAATCGAGTGGGTAAATCCGGCATTCACGCGCATCACCGGATACACACTTCACGAAGTGCAGGGAAAAAGGCCGGGAAGTTTTCTGCGCGGACCCGAGACCAATCCTGACGTCGTGAATTTTATGCGTAGTATGACGCGCCAGGGCTTGGGATTTAAAGACGTTGAAATCATCAACTATACGAAAAACGGCGTAGCGTATTGGGTCTCGATCGAAGTGCAGCCGCTCTTGGACAATACAGGAAAGGTGATCCAGTTTATTGCTGTGCAAAGTGACATTTCAGAAAGGAAAGCGATTCAACAAGCATTGCTTGTCCGCAACGACGACTTGTTAAAGATTAACACAGAGCTTGATCGTTTTGTGTACAGCGCATCGCACGATCTGCGAGCGCCGATCGCGTCCCTTTTGGGTCTGATTGAAGTCGCCCGACTCGAAAAAAATAAGGAAAATCTTGAGCAGCTATTCGATCTGCAGAAGAAAACCTTGTTGCGACTGGATCATTTTATTCGCGACATCGTCGATCATTCCCGCAACACAAGGTTAAAAGTTGAATCAGAACAGATTGATTTTGAATCAATCGTCAACGGCGTCTTTGAACAACTCCAGTTCATGGATAACATGAGTAAGATCTCTCGTTCAGTAAACATTACACAGGACGGTCCTTTTCACACAGCGCTTACACGTCTCGAAATCATCCTGAAGAATCTTATTTCCAACGCCATCAAATATGCCGACCTGCGAAAAGAGAGGCCCGCGCTCGAGGTGGTAGTAACTTCGAACACGAACGTAGCGGTGATTTGTGTACGTGACAACGGGGAAGGTATTCCGACCGATGCACGCCCAAGAATTTTCGAAATGTTCTATAGGGCATCGGCTAACGGGAGTGGATCTGGGCTGGGGTTGTATATCGTAAAAGAAGCCGTACAAAAAATAGGGGGCACCATCACTGTGCATTCCGAATACAGCAAAGGAACGGAGTTCGTTGTGACCATTCCCAACCTGCCAAAAACTGCCGTTCCAGGCTAACCCAAATTTTTCATCCGTTCCAGAAATTCGGAGCGATAAGCCGCACCCAATGGTATAGGCACTTTCCCAACAAACAATTGATGCACTTCAATGGTATCAACATGTGCAATGGACACCAGGAATGACTTGTGGACCCGGCAAAATTGATCCGCGGGTAACCAGGAAAAGACGTCATTCATGTTGGCCCGGATCAATATCTTACGATCGGTTAAGCAAACCGACATGTAGTTGCCAGTTTTTTCAATATAGAGAATTTCCGAAACGGCAACGCGATGAGTCTGCGAACCACTCTTCAGTAACAAGGTTGATGGTATGGCAATGTTTTTTGATGGAGTCTCCCGTGTCTTCTTTTCAATTTGCCCGTGCGCTTTGTTTACAGCCCTGAGAAAACGTTCAAACACGATGGGCTTTACCAAATAGTCAATCGCATCCAGCTCGTAACTCTCCACGGCATGCTCCGAATAAGCGGTTGTGAAGATCACGGCCGGTTTTAGATGAAGACTTCTCATAAACTCAATCCCCGACAAATTGGGCATGTTGATATCCAGAAAGATTAAATCGATATGATCTTGTTTCAGGAACGCCTGCGCTTTGACTGGATCCCGGAATGTTCCCCGAAGGGTAAGTAACGGCGTCTTTTCGACATATCTTTTCAGAATGTCGACGGCATTTGGTTCGTCATCAACAACAATACAGTTCATTCCTGCAACGTGAGATTTACAATATACCGCTCATTCTGTTCCTCGATGAACAATGTGTGTTTTTCAGGATACAAAAGGGCCAATCTTCTTTTCACGTTTTCCAGCCCTATCCCACTTTCTGATTTTTCATCTCGTAATCCCATTTTAGCGTTTTCGCATCGAAACACGATGTTGTTCTCTGAGGCATCGATTGAGATATGGATGGTAGAAGGTCGTTCAATGATTACTCCATGCTTGAAGGCATTCTCAATAAATGGCAACAGGATCATGGGTGCAATAAGTTTTTTATCGGCATGACCTGTTACCGAAAAGTCGACTACCGCTTCATCGTCTGCAAAGCGGAGCCTTGCCAGTCCGATAAAGTCTTTCATATACTCGATTTCTTTTGTCAACGAAACTTTGCTTACGCGGCTATCATACAAGATATATCGCATCAAGCCCGACAGCTTGGAAATTCCGGCAGCCATGTCCTCGTTTCCATCACGTTGAGCAATTGAAAACAGGTTATTCAACGTATTGAAAAGGAAATGCGGATGGATTTGTGATCTAAGAAAATTCAACTCAGTTGAAAGCTGAACCTCCTTCATCAGACGCTGCTGCCGCTCCGTCTGCACCCATTCCCGTGCAAAGAAAATAGCAACGCCAACAAGGGTTATAGCCAGGTACTGCGCGAGGTTCACCCAGATCACGGGCGAAGAATGATGTATCATGTGTCCGACAGTAAACATCTGATACTGCCATGAAGTGAAAATCTCCAATGACAAGCACGCTATCAGAATGAGTGTAATGCGCAAAAATAATCCTGGTACACTTTTGAATTTCCGGAATGATGGCAATACCAACTTCCATAGCAGAACCGCAAAAAGGACTTTGAAGAAAGCCGATAACAGCATATGCATGCAAACGTAGTGAAAGTGTAAAAGTGTTTATCAAAAAAGGTGGCAACTGAGTGGTTGTGGGACCAGACGTGCGAAAACTGTGATCTTGGGTGAAATCACATTTAGTGAGTCGTTCGTGTAAAAAATGTTCTCTTTACACCAACAATTTCTCAGGCTGCGGGCAGCGGGGTATGATTGACAAAAAAAGCCTCATGAAATACTTCATACGAATCCTGTTAACTGCAATCGTTGTTTACCTGCCGAACGTGGCAACACCAAAGCCACCCCACCTCGCCACTTATGAATACATCAATGGATGGTGGTTCAATGGCCAATCATTTGAGAAAAAAGTAATGTATTCGACCAATGGCATCTTTACCGAAGGTCCGGGTCCAAAAATCGACTCCACGATTGACCTGAATAACCGGTTCATTGTACCTGCGTTTAGCGAAGCCCATACACATGCACTGGAAGGTTTCGGGGACATGGATGGACGCATACGACGGTATCTCAGCGACGGTGTGTTTTATGTAAAAAATCCCAACAACGTCCGTGCATGGACAAAGAATTTATTTCCAAAGATCAACAACCATCTTAGTCTTGACGGCTCATTTGCCAATGCCGGTCTGACGTCTACAGGTGGCCATCCTGAGAGACTTTATGAAGAACACATCCGACCACACATACCTAACCTCCCTGCCGGATGGTTCAATGGCAATGCGTACTTTACTATTGATTCAGAAAAAGACCTCAATGAAAAATGGGGAACAATTCTCGAAGAAAAGCCGGACTTCATAAAAGTCTATCTCGCCAATTCCGAATTTGTAAACAAGGCGTTGCCCGATACAAAATTTCCTTTGCGGAAAGGATTAAATCCAGCAATAGTCCCCCTTATCGTGAACAAAGCACATGCGAACGGACTAAGAGTAACATGTCACGTGGAAACCGCAACCGACTTTCGAAATGCAATGAATGCGGGTGTTGATGAAATCAACCATACGCCTGGATTTTATCTGCAATCAAAAGAAGACGTGGAGCGATACAGACTAACAAAGCAGGATGCTGAGCTTGCTGCTTCAAAAAACATTGTTGTCGTTACCGCATTGCTGTCGAGAACGTTGGTTGAAGATCCCTCTTTGTTACCACTCGTGGAGCAAAATCAAGCCTACAACCTGAAGCTGCTGGCAGCAAGTAGGGTAAAAATTGCTATTGGAAGTGATCATGCAGAAAGTCCGACGGCTGAAATCAAAGCGTTGCGTGACTTAAATATTTTTGACAATCGCACATTACTAAAAATGTGGTGCGAAACTTCTGCACTAACAATTTTCCCAAAACGGAAAATAGGGTTACTGACGCCCGGTTATGAGGCAAGTTTCCTTGCCCTTGACGGAAATCCACTGGAAGATTTCAACAACACATCAAAAATTTCAATGCGCTGCAAGCAGGGACATTTTATTAAAATTCAATAGAATGAGATGTTGTCTCAATTTCGCACAATGATCGGACAGCGAGATCGCCGTTGACGTTGAAACTTTTACTTCCGCGAAGCGTCTAAAAAAAAATATCCCGGTCTGTGCGTAACCAAGTACAACAACCGGGATATTAAAACTTAAGGTATCCACTATGCTTCGCAATTACATTAAAGTTGCCGTCCGCCACCTGCTGAAAAACAAGACATTTTCGGTGATTAATATCCTCGGATTGTCCATCGGAGTGGCGTGCTGCATCATGCTTGCTCTGTATATACAGGACGAGCTCAGCTTCGAAAAGGATTTTACGGCACACGACCGAATCTTCCGCATCACCACCACCTTCGTGCGCGATGGCAAGGCAGAAAGTTTTCCCCGGTCCTCGCCCCCCATTGCCACTGACCTCGCCGATGTCCTTCCTGAAATCGAGCTTGCAGCAAGAATGGTGGCGCCTCCGGAAGTGGAACAACATCTTATCAAATACAACGACAAGCTTTTTTATGAAAAAAGAGGCGTACTCGTCGATTCATCTTTCTTTGAAATTTTTGACGGCAAATTCATTGAAGGCGATCCTTCCACTGCTTTGGATAAACCGTCTTCCGTTGTCATCTCCGAAGTACTAAAACTGAAAATTTTCGGCGATAAAGATCCGATCGATGAATTGCTCATTATTAATAGCGGCAGGTCAGTTGACACTTTTCGTGTTTCCGGAGTATTGAAGACACCCACGATACAATCGCACACCGACGCCGATTTTTATATGTGTATGAATAGTCAGGGATGGGGGCGCTATGTGCAGCGGGAAACTACATGGGCATGGAACAATTTTGTTTCTGGATATCTTAAACTCAAACCAGGCTCCTCGGCTGCGGCGGTTGAAACGAAAATGGCCGAGCTGCTTGACAAGCACGCCGGCGCTGATCTGAAGGGTGCAGGCTTGCAGAAGTCTCTTCACCTGCAGAAACTCGACGACATCAGGCTCTATTCCAATTTCAGCGATTCCTTTGGGGAAACCGGATCCGGCAACATCATCTATGTCTACATTCTTGGGTCGATCGGAATCTTTATTCTGTTGATTGCCTGCATCAACTTTATGAACCTGACAACGGCAAAAGCCGCACAACGAGCTGGAGAAGTGGGGATCCGTAAATCCATGGGCGCCTACCGGACAAATCTTATCAATCAATTTCTGGGTGAATCTTTCACCATTGTGTTCACTTCGTTGGTCATCGCAATCGGATTGATTGCACTTGTCCTGCCGGTAATCAATGAGGTCACACAAAAGCATTTATCGATTAACTCATCAAACATACTTTTTGTCGTCGCCGCCATCCTCGTTATTGGGGGTGTGACAGGACTACTCGCAGGAAGCTACCCGGCTTTCTTTCTTTCATCGTTCGAGCCGTCGAAAGTGCTAAAGAGCAAAAATCTCACGGGTGACGGGTCAGCAGTGCTGAGGAAAGGTTTGGTAGTATTTCAATTCATTATCGCCATCACACTGATCTCGTCCATTTTTATCATTCAGGATCAGCTCAAGTTCATCAGGAATAAATCGCTTGGCTTTCGTGAGGAAGGCACCATCATGATTCCTCTTCGTTCTCGCGAGGTCACGCAAAAGTTCGTAACCCTTCGCGATGAATTTAAGAGAATCCCGGGCGTAAAAGAGGTGTCTGCAACATCCAGCTTGCCCTCAACTCCTTTATTCCAGGATTTTGCCCTGTATGCGGAAGGATCAAGCGCAGACAAAGGCAATCTTCATCGCGCAGTGCATATCGATGAACATTATTTTGATGTTCTGAACATTCCAATGATTGCAGGGCGTGACTTCATCGCCCCGACAGACACTTTCTCCTACACATTCCCGAACAACAAAATAATCGTCAACGAAGAAAGTTTGAAAGTATCTGGCATTCCACTCGAAAAAGCAATCGGATCGCGTCTATTCACCGAGTGGGATGGCAAGCTTCGCACGCATGAGATCATCGGTGTTGTAAAAGATTTCCACCAATTCTCATTGCATCAGCCGATTGTACCGATGCTCTTTTATTTGCCGGCACGGCGCATCGAATACACGTTCATGGCCGCATCTCTCGAAGACGGCACAACTTCCTCAGTGCTGGACGCCATGAAGGCAGAATGGGGTAAAATCGTACCGGGAATTCCCTTTGAAAGCCAGTACCTGTCTGAAAGTATCAGGAAGCAATATGAATCCGACGATCGTATTTCCATTATGCTCACCTGGTCAACAATACTTGCAATTATCATCTCGTGCATGGGCTTGTATGGCTTGTCCATCTACATGGCTGAGAGGCGTATCAAGGAAATCGGAATTCGAAAAGTATTGGGCGCTTCGGTAAGTGGCATTGTGAGAATGCTTTCGAAGGAATTCATTTTACTTGTAATGACCGCGTTCGTTGTGGCCGTGCCGCTCGCCTATTATGGAATGAACAAGTGGCTGGAAGGCTTCGCTTACAAAATTCAACCTGGATTAGCCGTATTCATCCTTGCTGGAATCACATCCTTCCTGATTGCGTTCCTGACTATCGGATTCGAGTCGGTCAAAGCAGCAGTAGGAAATCCCGTCAAAGCATTAAGGTCCGAATAATCAAACAAAGTCATGATACAAAACTATCTTAAGATTGCCATTCGGAGCATTTTCAGAAACAAGCTTACGGCGTTCATCAACATCGCGGGATTGGCCATTTCTATGGCCTCCGCTTTATTGATCTATTTATTTGTGACTGATGAGATCAGTTACGACAAATACAACAAGAATGCAGACAGGGTTTATCGCGTAACGAGAAATTTCCTCGATCGCAATGGCGTTGTCAACCTGCATCTTGCTACGGTGGCGCCCCCCATCGGACCACTGATGAAAAATGATTACGGCGAGATCGAAAAAATGGCGCGGACGCTGCAATTCAATCTCGTCATGGCGATCGAAGAGAACGGCGAACGGAGCAAGATCGCCACCGAAAACGAAGTTTATTTGACGGAACCTGATTTGTTTAACATTTTCGACGTGGAAGTTCTTGCAGGTAATCCCGCCGAAGCACTCAAAAGGCCATATACTATCATGCTTTCTGAAAGCATGGCCAAAAAATATTTTGAATCCACGGACGTAATCGGAAAACACATGAAAGGTGGCCGCCGGTTTGACTTCGAAGTTACAGGTGTCTATAAGAATTTCCCCAGACAGTCACATTGGCATCCGGATTTCATGATTTCATTCAGCACACTGGAGGACAGTACCGTGTATGGCAGGCGCGGACTCGAAACCAATTGGGGAAACAATGCATTCAGCACCTATATCCTTCTTGAGCCCGGCGCCGATCCGAAGAAGCTGGAGAGCCAGTTACCTGCTTTCCTGGATAAACATTTCGGACCGTATGCGATCGCCAACTTCGGTGTTCCCGCAACTTTTGTCGCCTCAAAAAACACCACACTTTTCGTTCAGAAAGTAACTGACGTGCACCTGAAGTCTCACCTCGATGATGAGTTGGAAGTGGGCGGCAACATCAACAACGTTTATATGATGGGCGTAATCGGGTTTTTTATCGTCCTGATTGCGTGTTTCAACTTTATCAATTTGTCGACAGCGCGGGCTACAAAGCGCGCCAAAGAAGTGGGCATGAGAAAAGTTGCAGGCGCCTTTAAGAATCAACTTGTGTTCCAATACCTGAGCGAGTCCGTTGTGGTAACGCTTTTTGCGTTGGTGCTTTCCCTCGGTCTTGCAGTGCTGAGCCTGCAATGGCTTAATAATTTCACGCAAAAGGCACTATCGCTGAACATCGGCACCCATTGGCCTGTGTATGCAGGACTTATAGCATTCGCAGTGATCGTAGGCATAATTGCAGGAGTCTACCCTGCATTTGTCATCTCATCATTTAAACCGGCGCAAGTGCTAAAGGGGCACCAGGGATCAGTCAAAGGCAAGGGCGGCATTCGCAAGACGCTTGTCGTTGCTCAATTTGTAATCTCCATCGTGCTGATCATTGCAACTGCGGTAACGATACAACAACTGGACTATCTGAATAATCGTGATCTTGGGTTCGACAAAGACAAAGTGCTTACGGTTCCCTATTACGGCGAGTTAACGCCCCAATATGATGCCTTTTACAACGAACTTCTAAAATCGTCTTCCATCAAAAATGTTGCAACCTCCTCCCGCCTCCCAACAGGCAGGTTGCTCGATTCTCAAGGGACGCCCCAGGTAAGGAAAGGCGATAGCCTTGTAGTTACAGGGGTAGGCCTGAAAATGGTCGTTGTGGACTATGAATTCTTCGACACTTATAACATACAACTCGCGGCTGGCCGCAACTTCTCTAAGTCAATCCCTACTGATGACTCGCTGGCGTTTATCATCAACGAAACGGCTGCCCGCGCCATTGGCTGGCCAACGAACGAAGAAGGCATCGATAAAGATTTCGTTTACGGCGGAGTGAATGGTAAGTTAATCGGCATCGTCAAAGACTTCCATTTTGAGTCACTCCACCAGGAGATTGCGCCGATGAGTTTCTTTGTATCGAATGGCAACTACAATAACATCAGTATCAAGATCGCCGGGGACAACCTCCAGGACGGGGTAGAGCATATTAGTCGGGTATGGAAATCGTTCCTCCCCATCAGACCCTTCGACTACCAGTTCGTCAGTGATCGTTATTCGAGGCTATATGACGCGGAACAAAAGCAGGGACAACTGTTCATGGTTTTTGCGGGAATGGCAATTTTCATTGCGTGTCTTGGTTTGTTTGGGCTTGCTACGTTTAACACCATGCAACGCGTGAAGGAGATCGGCATACGTAAAGTGCTGGGTGCTTCCGTCCCAAGTATCCTCACGCTTTTATCCCGCGAAATTGTGATTCTCGTTCTGGTCGCAAATCTTTTTGCGTGGCCGGTGGCCTGGATGGTAATGAGCAAGTGGCTGGGAACGTTTGCATACCACGTCGACATGAATCTGCTGATCTATTTTGCTGCCGCTTTCGCAGCGATTCTGGTTGCGCTTGTTACCGTCAGCGCGCAAACCATCAAGGCTGCAATGACAAATCCGTCTAATACTTTGCGTTACGAATAACAGCCACGGGCTTAAGCCCGTGGCTAGTTAAGCCCGTCGCTATTCTACACCCCAAGCCTCTTTTCAGCAAATTTCTTCACGAAATAGCCAATGAGAAGGCCAAAAAGGAAAAAGCCCAGTACGATAAATAGTAGGTTTTTTTCCAGCGAGACAGGCGTAAGCTGGAAAAAGCGCCCGGCAGTATACCCAACAATACTGACTGTTGACGCCCAGATTAATCCCGCAACGATACTGTAGCCAAGAAACTGCAGCACCTTAATCTCGCTCATGCCGATCATCAAAGGCAACAAGACCCTGAAGCCGTAGAGGAAGCGATAGCTCAACAGAATTTGCACACGGTTGGTCCGGAAGAATCTTTCGACGGGGGCAAGCTTTGCTTTTAGTTGGGGACGCTTATCAACAAAGAATTTTCCGTTGAGGCGACCAATGATAAAGTATAGCCAATCGCTCACGAATGACCCAAAAAACCCGAAAATGATAGTAGCAGGGCCATCGAAGAAGCCGCTCGGCACCAATGATGAGGCGACAAGTATTGCGGTCTCTCCTTCAAAAAAAGTTCCGATCGATAGCGCGATGTAGCCGTATTGAAGGAGAAATTCTTCCATGTAGTTTGTCGATGTAAGGTAGGTTGTTCAAGTAATACTTTATATCAAAAATCTTTTTCGTAAAAAAAACGTTACGTCAAAATTGGTATAGTAACTTATTTATCATTTATTTTTGTAGAAAGGTTCATACATATATTTATTCGATCAGATATATCACGATAAACCTGGAACAACGAATTTGAAAAACAACTTCACACTTGCGACGCAGACAGGCTACGATAGCCTCATCAGTCGCTGGTTCCTTGCACTCCCCGTAGTGATCAGAAGTTTCCGAAGGCAGATCAGGATTTGATACCTCAGCATCCCAGCTGAACGCGATTCCACTGGGTGGAAGCGCCATCCTATTTTCAATCCTTTTTTTCATTTAATGTTTTTAGACCAAAAGTGGACCAGAATATAATAGTTCGGGATGCTGTCCTGGACGATAAAAAATATGCCGAGATCATCACAACAGAGATGGCAGAGTCGGCAAAAGCGCGGGGAACGGGCATTGCGAAGAGGTCACCCGACTATATAAAGCAGAAAATCGACGAAGGTAAAGCTGTCATTGCCGTTACAAATGATGGCACCTGGGTGGGATTCTGCTACATAGAAGCTTGGGAGGACGAGAAATACGTCGCGAACTCAGGGCTCATTGTGTCACCCCCATTCAGAAAGTCCGGCGTCGCAAAGGAAATCAAGAAGCAGGTGTTCAACCTCTCGCGCAAACGCTACCCGGATGCCAAGATCTTCGGACTTACTACCGGCCTGGCAGTGATGAAGATCAATTCTGACCTGGGCTACGAACCTGTGACATATTCAGAATTGACCACAGATGAGAAGTTCTGGTCGGGTTGCAAAAGCTGCGTCAACTACGAAATCCTGATGAGCAAGGATCGCAAAAATTGCATGTGCACTGCCATGCTTTATGATCCCGCTGAGAAGGCAGCTGACGAAAAGCTTAAGGCAGAAGCTGCATCAAGGGAACCTGTGCCCTACAATGCTCCGCCGAGGAGATGGAAGTTCGCCGAGAATTCCAAGCTGTATGAGCGCTTTATGAGACTGAAGCAATTCATGATGCTGAAAGGCTGGAAAAAGAAAGAGGGCGAAGGTGAGCAAGGCAGCTCAATCCTCAGCTTCCTGTTTTTCTGGTAACCCGGAAATCACCAGATATAATTCAACTTAAAAGTAAATTTGCACTGGCAGGAACTCCTCCAGGGAGGCGCACTGTCCTATAATAATTATGAAAAAGAAAGTCGTTTTGGCGTTCAGCGGAGGTCTTGACACATCCTACTGCGCAATCTACCTGTCACAAGAATTGGGTTATGAAGTTCATACACTTACCGTAAACACGGGTGGATTTTCGGTCGCTGAGCTGGCGGAAATTGAAAAACGCGCGTTAGGTCTCGGGGTTGCCTCCCACAAAGCTGTTGAAGAGACCAGAAACTATTACGACAAGGTGATCAAGTACCTGGTCTTTGGGAATGTGCTCAAGAATGGTACCTATCCCCTAAGCGTAAGTGCAGAAAGAATGTCGCAAGCCCTCGCGTCTGCTAACTATGCCAATGAGATCCATGCCGATGCCGTGGCGCACGGAAGTACCGGGGCAGGTAATGATCAGGTACGTTTTGACATGGTGCTCCAAATTCTTGCACCGGGACTTGAAATAATAACCCCGATCCGGGACAAGAAGCTTAGCAGGGAGGCGGAAATCGAATACCTCAAGTCAAAAGGCGTTGTTTACAATTTCGAAAAGGCAAAATATTCTATTAATAAAGGCCTTTGGGGTACATCGGTTGGGGGCCGCGAGACATTAAGCTCAATGGGCATGCTGCCTGAGGAAGCCTGGCCGACCCAGATTACAAAAACTGACAGCGAGACGATTACACTCGGCTTCGAAAAAGGCGAGCTGTTTTCTATTAATGGAAAACGCTTTCCTCATCCCTCAGCTGCCATCCAACAATTGCAAGCTATCGCAGGCCCGTTTGGAATTGGTCGCGACATACACGTCGGAGATACGATCATTGGAATTAAGGGACGTGTAGGATTTGAAGCTGCCGCGCCGGTTCTGATTATTAAAGCGCATCATGCGCTTGAGAAACATGTTCTCACCAAATGGCAACTGAGCTGGAAAGATCAATTGTCACAATTTTATGGCAATTGGCTCCACGAGGGACAGTACCTTGATCCGATTATGCGTGATATGGAGGCCTTCCTGATCAGTTCACAGCGACACGTTACAGGCGAAGTATCAATTACCCTGCAGCCACGCTATTTTATGGTGAACGGCATCACGTCTGATTATGATCTAATGTCGGCGAAGTTCGGGAAGTACGGAGAAATGAATTTGGGCTGGACTGGCGACGACGTAAAAGGCTTTACAAAAATATTCGGGAATCAGGTTGGCATCTACCACCAAATAGAAAAGGAAGTTCAAAGCACAAAGTCAAAAGGCCATTAGCCCCGACGCTAAACTTTGAACACTGAACTCTGAACTAATAAAAATGATAAAAGCAGGTATAATTGGTGGCGCTGGATACACGGGAGGCGAAACGATTCGCCTGCTGTTGAATCATGCTGCCGTTAAGCTTGAGTTCGTGCAAAGCCGCAGTCAGGCCGGTAAGCTGATCTCAGACATCCATGGCGACCTCGCTGGCGACACTGAGGTCCGGTTTACTGACTCCTTACACACGCCTGTCGATGTGCTTTTTTTGTGCCTTGGTCATGGCGAAAGCAAGAAGCTGTTAATGGAGCATTCCTTTCCCGCGACTACCAGGATAATTGATCTGGGGAACGATTTTCGTTTAGGAGACAAAGTGCCAGGTCGCGAATTTGTATATGGACTCCCTGAATTCAATCGAGATGTGATTAAGAAAGCTTCGAACATTGCGAACCCCGGATGCTTTGCAACTACAATTCAACTCGGCTTGCTCCCACTCGCAAACGCTGGCGCTTTGAAAGAAGTGCACACGACCGGCATTACAGGTTCTACAGGAGCCGGTCAGAAGCTTCAGGATACGACACACTTCACGTGGCGGGCAAATAATATTTCGGCTTACAAAACACTTACACACCAGCACCTGGGTGAGATCGCACAAACGCTTCGCATCCTCCAACCTGGTTTTTCCGATGGCATCAACTTCGTGCCGTGGCGCGGAGATTTCACGCGCGGCATCTTTGTTACTTCTGTTATTGACAGCAAATACACGATTGAGGAGGCGAACAAACTTTATAAGGAATATTATTTGTCGCACCCATTTACTAAAGTGAGTAATACGATGGTGGATCTTAAGCAAGTCGTGAACACCAACAAGTGTATTATCTTCCTCGAAAAAATAGGAACCAAACTGGCGATTCACTCGGTCACGGACAATTTACTGAAGGGTGCTAGCGGACAAGCTGTTCAGAACATGAACCTGATGTTTGGATTGGACGAGACAACCGGCCTTCACCTTAAAGCTTCAGCATTCTAACCATTATGGCACAGAAGAAAATCGCGATCCTCGGAGCCGGCAATCTCGGCACCGCCATTGCAAAAGGCATTGTAAAAGCAAAACTCGCGACGCCGCAAAACGTGATCATCACACGTCGCAATCTGTCCAAGGTTGAAAGTCTTGGAAAAGACGGATTCAAGCTCTTGTCTGATAACATCAGTGCAGTCAAAAGTGCTTCCATCATCATCTTATGTGTACAACCGAAGCAGGTTCAGGGCCTGCTCTCGGAAATAGGCAAAGCTGTCGATCCAAAGAAGCATATCATCGTCTCCACCATTACAGGAGTTTCAACCGATGAAATTGGCGCAGTACTTCAAAGGAAAGTTCCCATCGTGCGTGCGATGTGTAACACAGCGATTGCCATTGGTAACTCAATGACCTGCATGTGCGCAAAGGATGCCAGTGAAAAGCAATTGCATGAAGTTCAGGACCTTTTTAATAGCCTGGGCGTAACCTTGGTTATAGAGGAACGCCTGATGAAAGCATCCACCGTGCTGGCGGCAAGTGGTATTGCTTTTTTCATGAGATACATTCGCGCTGCAACGCAAGGTGGCATTCAACTCGGTTTTGATGCTGAGGAAGCCCAGCTGATTGCAGCACAAACGGCAAAAGGTGCATCATCACTTTTATTGTCCCATCACTCCCATCCGGAAACAGAGATAGATAAAGTAACAACGCCGGAGGGATGCACCATTGCAGGATTGAACGAGATGGAGCATCAGGGACTCAGTTCGGCACTTATTAAAGGTATTGTAGCATCGTATGAGAAGATCAGTAATATTCGGAAATAGTTCAGGGTTCGAAGTTCAGAGTTTAGAGTTCATGCCCGCAATCAAAGTCAGTTAAATACTTTATGAATACTACCAATACAAGTTGGAACCTTACTCTGAACTCTAAACCCTAAACGCTGAACCCTTAGATGAAACTATTCGACGTCTATCCCCTTTTCAATATCACACCTGCGAAAGCGTCAGGGTCCTGGCTTTGGGATGAAAATGGCAAGAAATATCTCGACCTCTACGGCGGCCATGCAGTGATCTCCATTGGTCACTCCCACCCGCTCTATATTAAAGCGCTGACAGACCAGATTAATAAGATTTCGTTCTATTCCAACAGTGTCCAGAATCCCATCCAGGTGAAGCTTGCAGAAAAGCTTGGAGCAATGTCGGGATATGACAACTATCAGTTATTCCTGTGCAACTCCGGTGCGGAAGCAAATGAGAACGCGTTGAAGCTCGCTTCGTTCATCACCGGCCGGAAAAAGATCATCGCATTCAAAGGGTCATTTCACGGCCGCACGTCAGGCGCCGTGGCAGCAACGGACAATTCGAAGATTGTTGCGCCGTTCAACGCGGGTCATGAAATTGTGTTCGTTCCGTTGAATGATGAAAATGCGTTATCATCTGCAATGGATCAAACCGTTGCCGCCGTCATCATCGAAGGAATTCAGGGTGTTGGTGGTATTCGTGTACCGAATGATTCCTTCCTGCAATTTCTGGAGAAGAAGTGCAAAGAAAATAGCTGCCTGCTGATTCTCGACGAGATCCAAAGCGGATATGGAAGGACCGGCAAATTCTTTTCCCACCAACATGCCGGAGTAAAACCTCAGGTCATTACAACAGCTAAAGGAATGGGTAATGGATTCCCCATGGGGGGCGTTCTTATTCATCCCGACATCAAACCCTGGAGCGGAATGCTCGGCACAACTTTCGGCGGAAACTATCTCGCGAGCGTTGCGGGACTTGCGGTTCTTGATGTAATGGAGAGCGAAAAGTTAATAGCAAACGCGGCGGCACAGGGACATTTTTGGATCGAGGCTCTTAAAAAATTTTCCACCATTAAAGATGTACGGGGTCGAGGACTCATGATCGGTTTTGATCTCCCGGATGACAAGAAGGAAGTTCGCAGCAACCTGCTTTTTAAGCACGGCATCTTTACCGGCGAAGCCAAGCCAAATACCATACGACTACTTCCTTCACTAGCTTTAAAGAAAGAAGAAGCCGAGCTTTTCCTGCAGGCGTTGACTAAAGAACTGTCATGAAGAACTTCGTTTCCGCCAAAGACGCGGACATAAAAGATTTAATCCAAAAAGGCATTGCTTTCAAAGGGGCCCTTGGCACCGGTAGCAAGCTCGGGGTTGGTAAACGCATGGGGCTTCTGTTCCTCAATCCAAGCATGCGGACCCGCCTCAGTACGCAAATTGCAGCGGGAAATCTTGGCATTGAGTCTATCGTGTTCAATGTCGGGCAGGAAGGCTGGTCGCTGGAATTCGAAGACGGAGCGATCATGAACGGAACCAGTGTCGAACATGTGAAAGATGCCGCACCGATCCTTGGAAACTACTTTGATATCCTTGGCATCAGAACTTTTCCCTTGCTGAAAAATAAGGCAGATGACTACAGCGAGCACTACATCAATCAATTCATTAGGTACGCCGGCATTCCCATTGTAAGCCTTGAAAGCGCTACCCTTCACCCACTGCAAAGCCTGACAGATTTAATCACTATCACCGAGACATTCAAAGAACAGAGAAAGCCTAAAGTTGTATTGACGTGGGCACCGCATGTGAAAGCTTTACCGCAGTGTGTGGCGAACAGCTTTGCCCAATGGGTGAACGCCTGGGGAGAAGCAGATTTCGTTATCACACATCCAAAAGATTACGAACTTGATATCCAATTCACTGCAGGCGCTACAATCACTCACAACCAGGACGACGCACTAAAAAATGCAGACTTCGTTTACGTGAAGAATTGGAGCACCTATACCGATTATGGCAAAGTGCTGTGCAGCGATGCTTCATGGATGATGAACAATAAAAAACTTGCACTCACCAACAACGCACAGGTTATGCATTGTCTTCCGGTACGAAGAAATGTGGAGCTCAGTGATGAAATACTAGATGGGCCGAACAGCATAGTTACCCGCCAGGCATCAAACAGAGTCTGGGCTGCGCAGGCTGTCCTTGCGGCAATTTTGAAGTCAACCAAGACATCCTGAAAATGAATAAACTGTACATCATCAAGATTGGCGGTAATGTCCTCGACGATGACGCGACCCTCGGTCAGTTTTTGAAAGAGTTCTCGACCATCCAGGAACCGAAAATTTTGATTCATGGGGGTGGGAAGATTGCTACCAAGCTTGGAGATCAACTTGGAATCAAATCAAACTATGTTAAAGGAAGACGCGTAACCGACGGCCCGACCCTGGACCTTGTCACCATGGTGTATGGCGGGTTAATCAATAAGCAGATGGTAGCCCAACTTCAACAGCTGGGCTGTAACGCAATGGGCGTAACCGGTGCTGATGGCAATATGATCAAGGCTGTAAAACGACCGGTGAAAGACGTTGACTATGGGTTTGTCGGCGACATCACGGCAAACAGTGTGAACTCTACCCTGCTTTACTTTCTCCTGAAACAGAATGTAATCCCGGTATTTGCACCGTTGACGCACGCAAACGGTGTCATGCTGAATACCAATGCAGATACTATTGCGCAAGTACTCGCCGTATCATTGAGCAAGCATTTCGATGTTCGCCTGATCTTTTGCTTTGAGAAAAAAGGCGTCCTTAGAAATGTCGATGACGAAAATTCGACGATCCGTCTATTGAACGAGGGCACTTATAACCAGCTATTGACACAAGGCGCGTTTGCGGATGGCATATTACCGAAACTTGAGAATGCTTTTTCAGCCATTCACGCCGGCGTAAAAGAAGTGCTTATCGGAAAGGCATCTGATCTTTTGAGAAACACCAAGGACGAAACAGAAGGAACGCTGATCAAGCTGTGAGATGTTCACGCAGGAAGAAATTTATTTAAAGTCAATCGATCTGCTCCAGCAGCTTATCGCAACGCCATCGTTCAGCAAAGAAGAGGCGGGAACAGCTGATATTATTTCGGGTTTTCTTTCAAAGCATTCGATCGCTTCACAACGCAAAGGGAATAATGTATGGGCGTTAAACAAGTACTTTGACGCAACGAAGCCCACACTCCTTCTCAACTCTCACCATGATACGGTAAAACCAAATCCCGGCTATACCCGCGATCCATTTTCACCTTCTATTGAGAATGACAAACTGTATGGTCTTGGCAGTAATGACGCCGGCGGTCCGTTGGTATCGCTCATCGGAGCCTTCCTCCACTTCTACGACCACTCTGATTTGAAGTACAATATCGTCTTGGCCGCAACTGCGGAAGAGGAAATATCCGGCACCAATGGAATTGAAATGCTTTGGTCGTCACTTCCAAAGATAGATTTCGCTATTGTAGGTGAGCCGACCCTTACGGATGTCGCGGTGGCTGAAAAAGGCCTGGTTGTTGTTGACTGCGTGGCCTCTGGAAAGGCTGGCCATGCCGCACGCAATGAAGGTGAAAATGCAATCTACAAAGCCTTGAAGGACATTGAATGGATCAGGAACTACAAATTTCCAAAAACATCGGCTTCACTCGGAGAAATCAAAATGTCAGTGACGGTGATACAAGCAGGACAGGCGCACAACCAGGTGCCCGCCGAATGCAAGTTTACTATTGACGTGCGCGTGACGGATGCATACTCACTCGAAGAGGTTGTTGAGATCATCAAAAAAAATATCACTTCAGACGTGAAGCCCAGATCGCTCAGACTGAATCCATCGGGGATAGATTCCAAGCATCCATTGGTTGTCGCGGCGACCAGGCTTGGCAAGAACCTGTATGGTTCCCCCACCACTTCCGATCAGGCGTTGATTCCTGTTCCCTCAATAAAGATGGGCCCTGGCGATTCGGCAAGATCGCATAGCGCAGATGAGTTTATTTATTGTAAGGAAATCCGGAAAGGTATTCGTGAGTACATCGCGCTGATTGAATTACTTTAGTTGCCGGTTGCTTGTCGCCCGTTACCCGTCGCCAGCAGTCAACTGACGTGATGAAATCATATCGAGATCTTGACATATTTATAGAATCCCGGAGACTTGCCATCGAAATCCACAAGCTCACGTTGACGTTGCCAAAATTTGAATTGTACGAAGAAGGCAGTCAGGTGCGGAGATCTTCTAAGGCTGTGACTATTGCGATTGTTGAGGGATATGGAAGGCGGAGGTACAAAGCAGACTACATAAAGCACCTGATTTACGCACAAACTGAATGCTATGAGACAATCAATCACCTTGATTTTCTATTTCAGACAAAATCGATGGCAAACACAGCAGAATATGAACGCATCACAAAAGAATACGATGTTGTGAGCATGAAGATCAACAGGTTCATTCAATGGGTGGAGAATAATCTTTAAATTGCAGGCTTGCATCTTTTCAACAGGCAACAGGCAACAGGCAACAAGTAACAACCATGAAACTCTGGCAAAAGGACACCGACTCCCTCCAATCTGTCACCGACTTTACCACCGGCACTGATCGGGAAATTGATCTTTACCTGGCGAAGTACGACGTGTTGGGTTCGATCGCCCACATCACGATGTTGCAGTCGATCGGGCTGCTTGAAAAAAATGAACTCGCCGTATTAACTACCGAATTGAAAAATATCTGTCGTGAAATAGAAAAAGGAGATTTCAGGATTGATGACGGCGTCGAAGATATTCATTCGCAGATTGAGCTGATGCTCACAAAGAAACTTGGAGACACGGGCAAAAAAATTCATAGCGGCAGATCGCGAAACGATCAGGTTCTTGTAGACATCCGCCTTTTTCTCCGCAGCGAGATACAGGCGCTCACGACAGAGATCAAAAACCTTTTCGATCTACTGATTTCACTGAGTGAAAAGCATAAGGACACCCTTCTTCCAGGTTACACGCACCTTCAGTTGGCCATGCCTTCGTCGTTCGGACTTTGGTTCGGCGCCTATGCTGAAAGCCTCGTCGATGATATCATTTCCCTTTCAGCAGCGTACCGGATCACAAACAAAAATCCGCTTGGCTCCGGCGCAGGTTATGGGTCATCTTTTCCGCTCAACCGGAAGATGACAACCGCTTTACTTGGATTTGAAGACCTGAATTATAATGTGGTCTATGCACAGATGGGGCGGGGTAAAACAGAACGGATCGTCGCCAGCGCGATTGCGAACACCGCTGCCACTTTATCGAGGCTCGCAATGGACGCATGTTTGTATCTGAACCAAAACTTTTCATTCATCACCTTTCCTGAAGAACTCACAACAGGATCGAGCATCATGCCTCATAAAAAAAACCCGGATGTGTTCGAGCTTATACGTGCAAAATGTAACGCTCTTCAGGCGCTGCCCAACGAGATCACCCTTATCACTGCGAATCTGCCTTCCGGGTATCACCGCGATCTTCAAATTTTGAAGGAGCGGGTTTTTCCTGCTTTCAAGACCCTCACGTCCTGCATTCGGATGGCGCATTTGATGTTGTCGAACGTTCAGGTAAACACTGACATCCTGAAAGATGACAAGTATAGATATCTCTTCAGTGTTGAAGAGGTGAACAAACTCGTGCTGCAGGGAATACCCTTCCGCGATGCCTACAAAAAAGTCGGAGAAAGTATTGCAAAAGGAACATTCATTGCGGGCAGATCAGTGAGCCATACCCATGAAGGAAGTATCGGCAACCTGCGCAACGAAGATATAGTTCGCATGATGGAGAAAGAGTTGAGCAACTTTCGCTTCGACAACACTTCCAGTGCCATCCGGCAACTGTTGATGTAATGCCCGCCTGAACATTTTCTTTCGAAATTCAGGCTGTTTCGTAGGTGGAAAAATATTGTTTCATAATACCTTCATAAAAAATTCCACACCATGAAATATCTGTCGTTTATAGCGCTCCTGCTGGTAGCATTTGCCTGCAGCCAAAAAACCGAACCCGTCACGGAAACCGGACCTGTACCTCAGGCCATTTCATTTGCCGGAAAGCCACTTTTCGCCACTGCTCCTTCTGCTGCAGCATTGGCAAAAAGCGACAGTGCCATCAACGCAATCAAGGCCAAGGGAAACCTCAATGAAGATGATTATGTTGAGATCGGGAAGCAACTCGTTGCAACGGCCCGCTACAAAGAAGCAGTCGACAATTACTCAGAGGGTCTTGCAAAAACTCCCGACTCCTATAAACTGCTTCGAAATCGCGGTCATCGTTATATCACCTTGCGACAATTAGATAAATGCATTGCCGACCTCACAAGGGCTGAAGAACTTATCAGGAATGAGCCCGATGTAATGGAGTATGGTTTGGATGGCAAGCCAACAGCGACCGTCAGGCATCAGATATGGTACCATATAGGTGTTTATAATTATTTAATGAAGGATTATCAGAAGGCGGCCGCGGCGTTTGAGCAGGCAGTTGCAACGGGTGGCGACTTGAAAAATGTAGTAGGCGCCAGTGACTGGCTGTATAACTGCTATGAACGCCTTGGTGACAAAACGAAAGCGGAAGCGGTGATTAAATCAATTTCGCCCGATGCCGACACCGATAAAGAAAATGCGTACTTCAGACGGATCATGTTGTATAAAGGGGTTATCAAACCTGAGGAACTTGTGCGCGTCACCATGGCACCTGATTCGTTGGGCGTTAATGAGGTGACAAAAATGTATGGATTGGCTAATTGGTATTCATACAATGGCGATTCAACTACTGCTAATATGCTCTATAAGAATATTCTTCAGTCGAACGCGTGGCCCGGATTTGCCTATGCAGGCGCTGAGAAGGATGTAAAATAGGTGGCCATTAGCGGACTTTTTACATTTTGAAGAATGAGCCCCGAAACCATTCTTTACACGATCGTTGCGATATCGGTGATCGCTTTTGTTTTTGAACTGTGGCTTGAAATCGTCAACCTGCGCGCGGGCCGAAAGGATCTTCCTGACACCATCGCGGCATTCTATGATCGTGATAAATATGAAAAGGCCTTACATTACCACGAAGCCCTAACGCGCTTTGGATTTGTGACGTCCGGAGTCGGATTCGTTGTATCAATGGCGATGTTGATTTTCGGGGGATTTGGGGCAATTGACACTTTTCTTCGATCCTCGATTCACGGTGAAGTCCCCCTTGCATTAGCTTTTTTCGGCATACTCCTCCTGGCATCCGATGTCCTGACTCTACCTTTCCAGCTGTATTCAACCTTCGTAATTGAAGAGAAATATGGATTCAACAAGATGACGTTACGGACCTTTGCAATGGATAAGGTGAAGAGTTACTTGCTTGCTGGTGTGATAGGCGGGGGATTGATGTCCGTGCTGATTTTACTACTTCAACGCGTCGGCCCTGAATTCTGGATATGGTTTGGATCCATAGCAGCGATTGTTATTCTGGCGGTTAATATGTTCTACACAAGTCTATTGTTACCACTTTTCAATAAGCTTACACCCTTGCCTGACGGAGAGCTTAAAACAGCCATTGTGGCGTTCGCACAAAAGATCGATTTCCCGATTGACAACATCTATGTCATGGACGGGTCGAAGCGATCGGCAAAAGCCAATGCATTTTTTTCGGGCATCGGTGCCAGGAAGAAGATTGTGCTGTATGATACGTTAATCAGAAATCACACGACACCAGAGCTCGTCGCCGTGCTGGCCCATGAAGTCGGGCACTTCAAGAAAAAGCACATCGTCTGGAATTACGTGTTGTCAATCCTTCAGGTATTCCTTATGCTCTTCATTTTGTCGAGAATGGTCTTTAATAAGGAACTTTCCGTAGCGTTAGGAGGTAACGAGCAAGCCATCCATCTGAACATCCTGGCATTTGGGATTTTGTATTCCCCCGTCAGCGGAATCCTTCGATTGATGATGAGCATTTACAGCCGGAAAAATGAATTCGAAGCAGACGCTTATGCTCGTGAGACGTACGATGGTGCGGCGCTTGGCGACGCATTAAAAAGACTTTCCGTGGACAATCTGAGTAATCTTTATCCACATCCCGCGTACGTCTTCTTTCATTACTCTCATCCACCTTTGCTGCAACGATTGGCGGCCCTTCAGAAGTAAGAACCTGGAGGAAACACGTTGCCCTCTTCTTATTTTTAACCCATTATGATTTACAAATAGCATGCAGGAATCGGGTTATGAGTTAATTTTAAACATGAAAAAACACATTCGCGCGATCTTCATTGGCATTATTTCGTTGTTGACGGCCGGGAATTCCGCAGGGCAATTCATATCGAAACAAATCACAAAGGGGGCTTTTGCAATTTCCAGTGGCGGGCATTCGACTGATATTCTGATCGACAACGATGAATATGCGGGAGTAAAAAAAGCTGTTTCAAATTTTGCTGATGATGTATTGCGCGTAACCGGCGTTAAGCCTTCAATTGTTAATAATGCCGGAAATGGATCCCTGATTATTGCCGGGACAATTGGTAAAAGCGCTACAATAGACGCGCTTATCAAAAACAAGAAAATCAACACAGAGGATGTCTCGGGAAAATGGGAAAGTTTTTTCATTCAAACTGTGGAAAACCCATTGCCGGGAGTCAGTGATGCACTGGTTATCGCTGGCAGTGACAAACGCGGGACAATCTTTGGTGTGTATGAGCTTTCAAAACAGATCGGTGTATCTCCCTGGTATTGGTGGGCGGATGTGCCGCCGGTAAAAAGTAAAGAATTGTATGTTAAAGCCGGCCGTTATAAGCAGGGTGAGCCTGCCGTGCGCTATCGGGGAATTTTCATCAACGATGAGGAGCCTGCGCTTGGGCGCTGGGCCGTCGAGAAATACGGTGGGTTCAATCACCAGATGTATGAAAAAGTATTCGAACTCATCCTTCGATTAAAGGGAAATTATCTATGGCCTGCGATGTGGTGGGCCAGCTTCAATGGTGACGATCCAATCAATCCAGACCTCGCAGATGAATATGGAATTGTTATGAGTACCACCCATCATGAGCCCATGATGCGCGCCCATGCAGACTGGAAAGCTTACAAAGGCAGCGCGGGACCGTGGGACTATGATAAGAACCAAGCCAGGCTCAGAGAATTCTGGACTGAGGGAATCAAAAGAATGGGGTCGCGCGAAAGCATAGTTTCAATGGGAATGCGTGGTGACGGTGATATGGCGATGACCGCAGAAACAAACATTGCTCTGCTTGAAAGAATTGTTGCCGATCAGCGCAAGATTATTGCAAAAGTAACTGGTAAGCCTCCGGAAAAAACTCCGCAGTTGTGGGCACTCTACAAAGAAGTACAGGACTATTATGACCGCGGCATGCGCGTACCCGATGACGTTACCCTCCTCCTCTGCGATGACAACTGGGGAAACATCCGCAAGCTTCCGAAACTAACGGATGCCCCGCGCTCAGGTGGGTATGGCATATACTATCACTTCGACTACGTCGGTGATCCACGAAACTATAAGTGGGTGAACACAAATCACCTCTCAAGGGTGCGCGAACAAATGAACCTCGCACTGCAGTATGGCGCGGATAGAATTTGGGTAGTGAATGTTGGAGATATTAAACCGATGGAACTCCCTATTTCTTTCTTCCTCGATTTTGCGTGGGATCCTATGCCATGGGGTGCTTCAGATCTAGACCGCTATACCGCGCAATGGGCCGAGCAACAATTCGGACCGACGTATGCAAAAGAAATCGCCCGTATTCTTTCCACTTACACAAAGTACAACAGCAGAAGGAAACCGGAACTTCTATCCGCAGATACCTATAGTCTCGTGAACTACCAGGAGGCTGAAACGGTGGTCGCCGACTACAACAAATTGGCAGCCGATGCCGAAGGAATATATAACAGTTTAGCGCCGCAATATCGCGATGCATATTTTCAACTCGTGCTCTATCCCGTTGTAGCTTGCGCAAACTTGAATGAATTGTGGGTCACGGTTGGAAAGAATAGAATGTATGCCAAACAGGGTCTTGCGCTGGCGAACAAAATGGCGCAACGCGCAAAGGAGCTTTTTGCTAAAGACTCTGTTCTCCGTTATCAATACAACAACACGCTTGCAAATGGAAAATGGCATCACATGATGGATCAAAACCACATCAGCTATACCTACTGGCAGCAACCGGAAAAGGACGTTATGCCGGATGTAACACGAATCGATGTTCCCGCGGATGCATCGGCTGACGCGGCTGCCAACGACACGCGCTCACAAAACAAGACGGGAGACCCCACTGACACCTATTCATTTCCGGCACACTGGAAGGGATTCGCCGGCAACAATTATGTATCGATGGAAGCCGCACACTTCTCGAAAGCTGTTGATGGCGCTGGCATTAAATGGCAAGTACTTCCCGACATCGGGCGGACGTTGCACGGCGTTAGTGTACTACCTGTCACTGCCGCCAGTGTTACGCCGGGCGCCGGCACACCGCATCTTGAGTATTCGATTTACCTGAAAGAGGGCGGAGACTTCAACGTCCAGGCATATTTCTCCCCCACTTTGAATTTTCATGTCGACGGATTGCGCTACGCTATATCGATCGATGATGAGGTGCCGCAAATTATTAACATCCATGAAGGCTATTCACCCCAGACATGGGGGAAATGGGTTGCCGAAAATATCATCATCAAGTCGACGAAACATTCAATAAAATCCGGTCCGCATGTAGTAAAGTTTTGGCTAGTGGACGCCGGTATCGTCCTGCAAAAAATTGTTGTCGCCACCGATCAACTGAAACCAAGCTATCTCGGTCCGCCGGAGAGTTTTTGGATGAAATAGTTGAAAATCGGCGATCAGTAACTTGCACCCGAACCTAGTACCCAGAACCCAGTACCCAGCCCCCAGCACCCATTTCACTTCGACGCAACCTCAAGCGCTTTAGTGGTCGTGTAATACTTTGCGATCATGTTAGGCACCTCCCACTCCGGCATGTTCCTGTTTTTGAGATATTCCAGGAATTTGGCAGCCACACGGGAGAAATGGGCTTCATGTCCTTCGCGGTATTGCTGCGGAATAATAACTTCCCAGCCTTGCCTGGACGCCTGCAGTGAAATGCCCGGGTACTTTGTTTCAACTCTCTTAAACTGCTCTACCAATGTCTTTTCAAATCCAGGATCATTGCCGATTGGTTGGATATAAAGGGCGGTGACGTAGTTCTGTTCTGCTCCCTGCTGAATCACAAGGTTGGATTTCGTACCGCGCATGATTGAAAAGTGTGTGTCGCCCCCTCCTTCCGGCGCTTTGTAATTCCACATGACAGAAACTTTCGCGTGCGTACCGCGCAGCGTGTAGTTGATCTCACCATTGCCATACACCTGCAGCACACTGTCCTTGATAATATTCTTCTGTAAATATTCGGGGAATTCGTCAAGACGTGTGATCGCTTTGAACTGACTGAGCGTCATTTCAGTTGGAAATCTTTTCGCAGTGTTGATTTGAATATCGCTTGTGTAATCAATGCTTTGTTCGGGGAAGCACTCCCATTGTACGAGATCCACCAAATGTGTTGTCACATCCACGATCCCCTCGCCTTGTTGTGTTACGTCCATGAACCATGGTGGCCGGGCAAGAATGCTACCTGAGACATATTTGTAATAATGGTGGACACTTTCCTTGGTGACAGCCGGGTTTTCAGGCGTACCCTTTTCAAGTGTTCCGAAAACTTCCGGTATCATGGAAAATTCACGCTGAAGAATTGTCGTGATCTCATAACGCTCTGTCATAATATCATATAACAACAAGTCTTTCTTCTTCGCGACATCAAACGCATCCTTCAACATATCAAACCCTGATGCGTCGATGGCCATGGGCTTGTCCGCAAGGACGTTGATATCTGCCTGCAACGACTTCAGAATATATTCGGCTTTCTTCTTATTGTTCCCGGAAATCACCACCACATTCCCTGCTTTCTCCGAAATCATTTTTTCAAAAAAATCGTCGCCGGTATAAACCTCTTCGATCCAGCCCGTCGGATTTTCCTTCCTTTCGTTGAATCCGTCAATGCGTTTCAAATGCATCTCGACGTCTGGCCCAGCAGGCGCATAGACATGAACAGTGGAGTCAACATTTGGAAACATCTCTTTCTGTACCAACGCAGCATGAAAGTGCCCCGGGTCCAGCGTAAGCAGCTTCACGCTTGATGGCTGCTGCTCAGTTTTGCTACCTGGCTGACAAGCGACAAGCACAAAAAAACTGCAGGCCACGATCGCAGCCTGCAGTGTATGGGTAAGAAAATTATTTTCCACCGGCAGCTGTAATAGCGTACGCCGGACGCTGCGGGCGTGATAACATTGCGTTTGCTTCATCATCATTTTTGAATCTTTCCTTTGCGGGATCCCAATATACTTTTCTTTTCACTTTCATGGCAATATGATGAACAAGGCAGGCAGAGCATGACCGGTGGGCCACTTCAACCGGGGCTATGGGCTGCCTCTTCGCTTTGATACCATCAAGCCAGTTCTGGTGATGTTCTTCGCTCACGGGCAGGTGAACTTCATTCGGACCGATCACGGACTTAATGATTTTCGGATCACTTGCATCGAGTGGCTTAACGCCGTCGGAGCTCGCTACCGGGTCGCTGCCAGTCACTGCATAAGGCCCGCGTGTCACCCACAACCAACCTTCCGTTCCTTCAAACTTGAGCCCGTTGGGAAGCTCGTTGCTCACAATCATCGTAACACCATTCGCATAAAGCGCCTCAGTTCTGAAGATGCCGTGTACATCCCACAAACCCTTTGTCGGAAATTCAGCATGGCCAGACACTTCGATAGGCCCAGTCAATTCCGTTCCCATAGCCCAATGTGCCGAGTCTATGTGATGTGAACCCCAACCTGTGATCATGCCTGCACCAAATTGTTCACAACGCAACCAGCCCGGTCGGTCATATCCAACCTGGGGATGAACGCGCTTCTCGGTGTAGTACACATTTGGCGTTGACGCAAGCCACATATCATAATTGAGATTAGAAGGTACCGGCATTTCCGGCTCCACCTCTCCCGACGGATCACCGGGTAATCCGACATAAATTTTCTTCAATTGACCGAGTCTTCCATTGCGGATCAACTCCGCGGCATAACGAAACTGTGTCGATGAACGTTGCTGGCTCCCGATTTGAAAAATTACACCGCTCTTTTGCACTATGTCGCTTACAATCCTCCCTTCAGATATCGTCAACGAAGCAGGCTTCTGCATGTAAATATGTTTTCCCGCGCGCGCAGCAGCAATAGCGATCATCGCGTGGGTATGATCTGGCGTACTGATAACCACTGCGTCGATGTCCTTGTCTTTCATCAGTTCACGGAAATCATGATACACTTTTACACCATCGAATGGCTTGCCATTTTTTTTGGTGTAATATTCATTTACCAAAATCTTTCCTTCTTCAGCACGTTTTGTGTCAAGGTCACACACCGCGACGATCTGCGCATCCGGACTTTGCCAGATACCTGGCAGGTCATGAACGCGGGATATTCTGCCCGTTCCAATTGCACCAACGTTGATTCGATTTCCGGGCGCGTTTTTCCCAAAGACAGTATTGGGCACGATCGTGGGAAATCCACTGAGCACAAGTGAAGAAACCGCCGTGGCTTTCACCGAAGTCGTAAGGAATTTTCTCCTTGAGATTGTTGAGCCTTTACCCGTTTTCATTGTTCTGTATTTTAGATTTTAAATTTACTTCTTTATCAGGATTGAAGGAGGTGCCATTTCACTTCGACACTGCTTCTACTTGGTCACTTCCCATTGAAATGCATAGTATTCACGCTCATCCCTGCCGCCCTTTGTAATGCCATGAAGAACCTGGGAATCAAGCAGGGCGACATCACCCGCATCCATGGCCACCTGTTCACCGGCGATAAACATCTCCGCCGCGCCGCGCCTGAGCAGAATAATTTCTTCAGCGTTGTGCTTATGGGGGTCATGACTGGACAGTCCTTTGGAAAGTGTTGTTACATGCATTTCGAAACGCTCAAAAAGACCTGTGGCACGATCGAATATGTCGCGACGACCGCCGCGTTCATGTGGTTTGAAAGTTGTCTCGTTCCAATCAACGATGAATGAGCCTTGTGATTTCTCTTTACGCTGCACCGAGGATGGCTTCGCCTTGAACCGCAACAGGTAAAAGCGAACCGCGCCCGACCCACTGCTCTGCAGTATCAGCCTGTCGCCAGGGACAGAGAGGGCGACACTTCCTTCGGATACGATTTTTGATTGATTGCCCGCCGTAATGCTGACCTTGCCCTCTACGACAATAATTAGTCGTTCAACATCCGGCTGAGTTTCCAATTTTGATTTTTCGCCGGGAGTCAGACTTGATAGCGTAATGTCCAGGCTCGACAACATTGTAGTACTTCCAGACAATAGCAATTCATCAGTTCCTCCTTTTGTTTGTTTCGCACCTGTCACTTGATAGATGCCGGATGTCAGTGGCTTTTTCTGTGCCCAAACTGAGGGCGGGCAGATGACTGCGATGATGAATAACGCGGACAGAATTTTCATGCAGACTTTAGCATTAAGACGGTATCGGGCATTCGCGACCACGACTCTTCAGAAATATCCTCATTTTTGCAACCGATTGCACAATATTTTACATGAACGCATTGTTTTTCTATTTTAGAAGCTTAATTTGTGATGCAACCGATTGAAATGAATACACTCAAAGACGTAACGATCTACGACATAGCGAAGGCCCTGAACGTGTCGCCGGCAACTGTAAGCCGGGGACTTAAAGATCACCCGGCAATAAGGAAAGATACCAAAAAAAGGATTCAGGATGCTGCAAAAAAAATGGGCTACCAGCAGAATACTTTTGCCAGTAACCTCCGCAGAAAACAAACCAACACCATCGGGGTCATCGTGCCCCGACTGAACAGCTACTTTATGTCGACGGTAATCGCCGGCATGGAAAAGGTGGCCAATAATACTGGCTATAACCTCATCATCGCACAGTCGCAGGAGTCAGTTAAGAAAGAAATTTCTGGCGCTGCTACAATGTTTAACAGTCGGGTAGACGGATTACTGGTGTCCCTGGCCTATGACACCAAAGACATTGGTCACTTCGATGCATTATTAAAGAAAGCGATCCCACTTATATTTTTTGATCGGGTGACCGAGTTACCAAACTGCACCAGCATTGTCATAGATAACAAGAAAGCCGGGTACGACGCTACCAGCCATCTTCTCAATCAAGGCTGTCGTCGCATCGTCCACATTTGTGGCAGCCTCAATCGAAATGTATACGGTGACCGTCTTGAAGGTTACAAGCAGGCACTCGCAGAGAAAAACATTCCCTACGACTCGTCGCTTGTGTTGCAAAGTAGCCTTAGTGACCAGGCCGGCGCGGAAGCTGCACAGCAGATACTGAAAATGAAGCCGATGCCCGACGGAGTTTTCGCCTCAAACGATACATCCGCCGTGGCCGTGATACGTGAACTCAAACTCGGCGGCGTTTCGGTACCGGATCAGATCGCGGTGGTGGGTTTTAATAATGACCCAATATCAAAAGTCATAGAACCGAATCTGACGACAATTAACTATCCAGGCGAAGAGATGGGCGAAGTGGCAGCGCTTACGATCATCAATCGACTAAGAAATATGCCATCCACTAACCTGAACACCATTTTCTTACGGCATGAATTGATAGTTCGCGCATCATCCTTGAAGAAAAAGAATTCCTGATTGTAACTTCCCGCTACGATGACACAAAAAACTTTCCTAATGGAACAAACCATGCGCTGGTTTGGTCCCAACGACCCCGTAAGCCTGTCAGATATTCGTCAGGCAGGTTGTACCGGTGTAGTCACTGCGCTACACCACATCTCTCCCGGTGAAATATGGCCGGTTGAGGAAATCAAGAAAAGGAAAAAGGAAATTGAAGATGCTGGTCTTACCTGGACCGTCATCGAGAGCTTGCCTATTCATGAAGAAATAAAGAAACATGCGGGCAATTACGCAGGACACATCGAGAATTATAAAAAGAGTCTCCGCAACGTCGCCTTGTGTGGCTTGAAAGTCGTCACCTACAACTTCATGCCCATCCTCGACTGGATGCGCACGGATCCTTTCTTCACGCTGGATGATGGAAGCAAAGCTTTGCGATTTGAGAAGTCAGCATTCATTGCGTTCGATTTGTTTCTATTGAAGCGTCCGGGCGCAGATAAAGAATATACGCGTGACGAAATCGCGAAAGCCGAAGCGCGCTTGCAAACCATGACGCAACTTGAAAAAGATACTTTGTATAAGAATGCTTTGTTGGGACTTCCGGGCAGCGACGAGTCGTTTACAGAAGAGCAGATCCTGGCGGCGTTGAAAACGTATGCGCACATCGACGCCAGAAAGTTGAAAGAGAATTTATTCTATTTCTTACAGCAGGTAGTTCCTGTAGCGGAAGAGCTCGGATTGAAGATGGCTATCCATCCCGACGATCCCCCATTTCCAATTCTTGGCTTACCGCGCGTTGTGAGCACAGAGAAAGATGCGCGCGAATTAATTGATGCCGCACCTTCTCCAGCCAACGGTTTGTGCTTTTGCACCGGATCATACGGCGTTCGGCCTGACAATGATCTTCCTGGGATGGTCAAAAGACTGGGAGACCACATTCACTTCCTCCACCTGAGAAGCACAAAGCGTGACGATCAAGGTAACTTCTTTGAAGCAGACCACCTGACCGGTGATGTAGACATGCCCGCGGTAATAAAAGAGATCCTTGCTGTGATGAAAAAACGTGGTGTTTCTATTCCCATGCGTCCTGATCACGGACACCAAATGCTTGACGATCTCAAAAAGAAAACATATCCGGGCTACTCAGCAATTGGAAGGCTGCGCGGGTTGGCGGAGTTGAGGGGCGTTGAAGCGGGGATTGTTTCGATGCAATAGCCCGAACTTTAAGTTCCGGGCTATTGGTCCGGGCTTTCTTTTTTTCAAATCAACCATTGTGGGTTAATGGTTAAATACGCCATTCCTAAACTGGCACCACTCACATAATTTCCCCCGACGTCATTGGCAAAATCCGTTTATTAACGTCAATTTTAATATTCGACTTCAACCACTTAATCACACAAAGCCTTGAAAAGAAGAGATTTCGTTCAAATCGCCGGATTGGGACTCGGAGGCCTTATGCTTCCATTGTCGTCAATGGGAAATGAAGTGCCACTGGAGGCACTACTCGATTCACCCATTGATACAGCGCAGAAAAAACAGTTCGCAGACATTGCGCTGAATGCAGCACGCAGCGCCGGCGCAACCTATACGGATGTACGCATCGGTAGATACCTGAATCAGTTCATCAACACGCGCGAAGCGAAGGTGCAAAACATCGTGAACCTGGAGTCTTTTGGCGTAGGAGTGCGCGTCATCGTCAATGGCACGTGGGGCTTTGCATCGACGAACCAGGTCAATGCTGAAGGCATCAAGAAGGCCACTGAGCGCGCGGTCGCTATCGCAAAAGCCAATTCAAAATTTCAAAAAGAACCGGTCCAGCTGGCGGCGACGCCTTCATACGGTGAAGTGTCATGGAAGACACCCATAAAGAAAAATGCATTTGAGATCCCCGTATCTGATAAAGTCAATTTATTGTTGGCAGCCAATGCTGCAGCAATGAAAAACGGAGCCGGCTTTGCCGCTTCGAATCTCTTCCTCGTCAACGAACAGAAATATTTCGCGTCGAGCGAAGGCTCTTACATCGATCAGGACATACACAGAATCTGGCCTACGTTTAACGTGACTGCGGTAGACCGGGCTGCCGGCAAATTCAAGGCACGCCAGGCAATGAGCGCACCGATGGGAATGGGTTATGAATACATGGAGCCAAAATCTGAGGACAAACTTGCGGGCGCTGTTGCGGGCTTTAGCATGTATCGAAACAGTTATGACATTATTGAAGATGCAACGACTGCTGCGCTGCAGGCAAAGGAAATGCTTAATGCGAAATCGGTAGAGCCCGGAAAATACGACCTCGTACTTGAACCAAATCACCTCGGACTCACCATTCACGAATCAGTGGGTCACCCATTGGAACTTGATCGCGTGTTGGGTTATGAAGCCAATTACGCCGGCACCAGTTTCGCAACGCTCGACAAATGGAAAACAGGTAAGTTCAACTACGGCAGCAAACAAGTCACCATATTCGCCGACAAGGTTCAACCCGGCTCGCTGGGCGCTGTCGGATATGACGACGAAGGCGTGAAATGCAAGCGCTGGGATCTTATCAAAGACGGCATACTGGTAAACTATCAGGCGATTCGCGACCAGGCTCACATACTTGGGCAAAAGGAATCACACGGTTGCTGCTATTCACAAAGCTGGAGTGATGTACAGTTCCAAAGGATGGCAAACGTATCACTTGAGCCAGGAAAAGATCCGTATTCTGTTCAGCAAATGATCAAGGATGTTGAAAAAGGAATTTTCATCGCGGGACGCGGCTCCTACTCAATCGATCAGCAGCGCTACAACTTTCAGTTTGGCGGAACAGTATTCTACGAGATCAAGAATGGTCAGATAGCAGGGATGCTCAACGATGTTGCATACCAATCAAATACACAGGAGTTCTGGAATAGTTGTGCGAAGATTTGTGATGAAAAGGATTACAGGCTATTCGGATCATTCTTCGATGGAAAAGGTCAGCCCTCGCAAGTGAGTGCCGTGTCTCACGGAAGCTCCACTGCCCGTTTCAACGGCATCAATGTGATCAACACAGGACGAACCATTTAAATATTAAAATGAGGAGAAGAGATTTTATTCAGCTTGCCGGTATGGGCGCTGGCGCCATGCTGCTTCCTCCGTTTGTGTCGGAGGTGGACGCTGCGCGCCTGCTGGATCCGTTGCTGGACGCCAAACAAAAGAAGGCCCTGGCAGACGTTGCGCTGAATGCTGCGCGATCAAGTGGAGCGACTTATGCCGATGTCAGGATTGGACGCTACTTGAATCAGTTTGTGATCACGCGTGAAAACAAAGTCCAGAATGTCAGGAACACCGAATCATTCGGAACAGGTGTGCGTGTGATCGTAAATGGAACCTGGGGCTTCGCATCTACGAATGATGTAACGCCTGACGGCATTAAAAAAGCAACAGAACGCGCCGTCGTTATCGCGAAGGCCAATTCTAAATTCCAAAAAGAACCTGTAAAACTTGCTGCAAATCCGAGCTACGGGGAAGTAACATGGAATACACCGATCAAAAAGAATGGCTTTGAAGTTCCCATCAAAGACAAAGCCGACTTGCTGCTGGCAGCAAATGCAAAAGCGATGGCAGGCGGCGCAAACTTTGTAAACAGTCAAATGTTTCTGGTGAACGAGCAAAAATATTTTGCATCGACAGAAGGGTCATATATCGATCAGGACATTCACAGGACATGGCCCAACTTTGTCGCGACGAAAATTGATCGCCAGACGAATGCATTCAAGACCCGCTCGGCGTTCAGTGCTCCTGTCGGCATGGGATATGAATACCTGGATGCAAGGCCAGAAGATAAGATAAAGGCCCCCGGCAATATCCTATTATATAATAAGTCGTACGATCTTATTGAAGATGCAGGCATGGCTGCTGAACAACTCAAGGAGATGATCACAGCAAAATCTGTCGAGCCCGGAAAGTATGACCTGATGTTGGAGCCGTCGCACATGTGGCTGACCATTCACGAATCTGTTGGCCACCCGCTCGAGCTTGACCGCGTACTTGGCTACGAGGCAAATTTTGCCGGAACCAGCTTTGCGACACTTGATAAATGGAAGACTGGAAAATTCAATTACGGAAGCAAGCAAGTAAACTTTGTTGCTGACAAAATTGAGCCCGGTTCACTGGGCGCCGTAGGCTTTGATGATGAAGGTGTCAAGACCAAAAAATGGAATCTTGTCAAAGATGGTATCCTCGTTAACTACCAGGCGATTCGTGATCAAGTACATATCCTGGGTGAAAAAGAGTCACACGGCTGCTGTTATTCACAAAGCTGGCGTGATGTGCAATTCCAGCGCATGGCAAACGTGTCACTCCAGGCTGGCAAAGAACAGTTGACACCGGAGCAGATGCTCAGCGGGATTGATAAAGGGATCTATATTGTCAAAGACGGTTCTTTTTCTATCGATCAACAGCGTTACAACTTTCAGTTCGGCGGCGTCCTCTTCTTTGAGATCAAGGGCGGCAAGATCGCAGGCATGTTGAAAGACGTTGCCTATCAGTCGAACACACAGGAATTCTGGAACTCATGCGCACAAGTATGTGATTCACGCGATTGGAGAATGAACGGCGCCTTTAATGATGGCAAGGGTCAACCAAGTCAATCCAACGCGGTTTCTCATGGTTCGGCCACGGGAAGATTCAACGGCGTAAACGTCATCAACACTGGAAGAACGATATAACAAACCACAATCAACAACAACATTTAAATCGACACTCACATGGCAATATTTTCACAGGAAGAAGCAAAGAATATCCTCTCAAAGGTTCTGAGCTATTCAAAGGCGGACGGATGCGAGGCGAACCTGAACGGCACGAATGGCGGCAATATTCGCTATGCCCGTAATTCTGTTTCAACAGCAGGAGAAACGAGCGACGTTCAGCTTGCCGTTCAATCGTACTTCGGAAAAAAATCGGGCGTTGCAACCATCAATGAATTTGATGACGCCTCGTTGGCGAAAGTCGTGCGGCGCGCAGAGGAACTTGCGCAATTAGCGCCGGAGAATCCAGAGTTTATTGAGCCACTGACACAGCAAACCTATGGCGATTCGAAAACATATGCAGAAGCCACCGCTAAAATCACACCCGAATATCGTGCGCAGGCGGCTGCAAACAGCATCAATCCCGCGATCGCGAAAGATGTGACAGCCGCAGGCTACCTCGAAGATAATTACAGCTTCGCAGCCATGATGAACACGAAAGGGTTGTTTGCTTACAATCAATCAACCGGTGTGACATTCACTGTCACCATGCGCTCTAACGATGGCACGGGTTCTGGTTGGGTAATTCGTGATTTTAATGACGTCACAAAACTTGATACGGCAGAAGCTTCAAATATTGCAATCGATAAAGCACTACAGTCCAGGAATGCCAAGGCCATAGAGCCTGGAAAATATACTGTGATCCTTGAGCCCGCAGCATCTGCAGAATTGCTTCGCAACATGCTGTTTGGTATGAATGCACGACAAGCCGATGAAGGACGCAGCTTTATGTCCAAAAAGGGGGGCGGCACAAAACTCGGTGAAAAAATAATGGATGAACGTGTGACGATCTATTCAGATCCATTCAACGCGGAGGTTCCGGCTTCTCCATGGTCCGGAGACGGACAGGCCCGTAAAAAAATGGATATTATAAAGAATGGCGTCGTCAGCAATCTTTTTTACGACCGCTATTGGGCTTCGCAAAAGAATGTTGCTCCTGTTCCATTCCCTGGAAATGCCATCATGGAAGGAGGAAATGCTTCTGTTGAGGATATGATCAAGGACACGAAGCGGGGAATTCTCGTAACACGCTTTTGGTACATCCGCGCTGTAGATCCACAAACACAGTTATATACTGGCCTTACCCGAGACAGTACATTCTATATCGAGAACGGAAAGGTCAAGCATCCGGTAAAGAATTTCAGGTTTAATGAAAGTCCTGTGATCATGCTGAACAACCTCGAGACACTTGGTAAACAAGTTCGGGTCAGTGTCGATGGCGGACCCGGTGGCGGCGTTAACTTTCTCGTTCCTTACATGAAAATCCGCGATTTCACATTTACAAGTTTGTCCGACGCAGTGTAGTAGCGCGATATAAGGACACAATCACCGGCGACAGGCGACTGGCAACGGGCAACAAGTGACAGCGATAATCTGTTGCCTGTTACCCGCCACCGGTTGCCTGTGTTGTTTAACGACTGCCCAATTCCGAACACACCATTGGTGGAATTGTTATTAAGTAGTAAATAGATGTTCGAAACTTTCCTGTTCGAATAACGTCTACAAACAAATATTTAATTCTAAATCCCATCAAATTGAAACGCAGAGACTTCATCCAATTAACAGGCATGGGAGCAGCCGGAGCAATGTTTGCCGGCATTCCGGTGGTCGGGCGACCCATTCACCCGGAACAAGCGCTCGAATCAGTAGATCCTGCCATTAAAAAGCGGATTGCCGACATCGCGTTAAATGCCGCGCGCTCAAAAGGTGCAACTTATTCCGATGTGCGCATCGGCCGCTATCTCAACCAATTTGTAGTAACCCGTGAAGACAAAGTTCAAAACATTGTCAATACTGAATCCTACGGAATGGGTATTCGTGTCATCGCGAACGGTGGTTGGGGATTCGCCGCAACGGATAAGATGGATAATGACAGCATCGCTCAAGCCGCTGAACAGGCCGTTGCTGTTGCAAAAGAAAATTCAAAGCTCCTTATCGAGCCGGTGAAACTTGCTCCTCAAAAAGGATATGGAGAAGTTAGTTGGAAGACGCCCATTGAAAAAAATGCTTTTGAAGTTCCCATCAAGGAAAAGGTCGACCTATTGCTCGGTGTCAACGCAGCTGCGATGAAAGCCGGAGCCGACTACATCAACTCAATTCTTTTCCTTGTCAACGAGCAAAAATACTTCGCTTCAACCGACGGATCATATATCGACCAGGATGTTCATCGCATCTGGCCAACATTCTTCATCACGAAGGTGGATCAGGAATCGGGGAAATTTGAAACAAGAAACTCATTGAGCGCACCGATGGGTATGGGTTACGAATACCTTTATGCCCGCCCACAGGATAAGATGAAAAGTGTTACGACCTTATATAAAGGACGCTATGATATGCTTGAGGATGCTGCCCTTGCGGGTGCCGAGGCTGGGCAAAAACTGAAAGCGAAATCTGTCGAAGCAGGAAAGTATGATTTGGTATTGGATCCCTCCCACCTGTGGCTTACCATCCACGAGTCAGTAGGACACCCCACGGAACTCGACCGGGTTCTTGGCTACGAGGCTAACTATGCCGGAACTAGTTTCCTTACACTCGATAAATGGCAAAGCAAGAAATTTAATTTTGGCAGCAAGCTCGTAAACATTGTTGCCGACAAAACACAGGTTGGTTCTCTGGGGGCTGTAGGCTATGACGATGAAGGTGTGCAATGCGGACAATGGGATATCATTAAAGATGGTGTGCTGGTCGACTACCAGGTGATTCGCGATCAGGCACACATTTTAGGACTGAACGCATCCCGCGGTTGCTGCTATGCAGACAATTGGAGCAGCGTACAGTTCCAACGCATGTCCAACATTTCGCTCCAGCCAGGAAGAGAAACGAGGAGCGTGGATGATCTCATCAAAGGTGTTGAAAAAGGAATCTACATTGTAGGCGACGGATCTTTTTCGATTGATCAGCAGCGATACAATTTCCAATTCGGAGGTCAGCTGTATTATGAAATCAAGAACGGCAAGATTGCCGGCATGCTGAAAGACGTAGCGTATCAGTCAAATTCACAGGAGTTCTGGAATTCATGCGTCGGCATTGCCGACAAGAGTGACTACCGGCTCGGCGGTTCATTTTTCGACGGAAAGGGTCAGCCCGGGCAGGTGAGCGCTGTCTCTCATGGCTCTTCAACCGCACGATTCAATGGTGTGAATGTCATTAATACTTCAAGAAAAATCTAGCGAACATATGGCCATACTTACCAAAGACGAAACACAGGCGTTGCTAAAGAAGGTCCTGAGTTATTCAAAAGCAGATGAATGTGAGGTCAATCTCAATGGAACCGAACGTGGCAACATTCGCTATGCCCGCAATGAAGTGACAACGAGCGGACGCATTACGCAAAGTACACTTGCAGTCTCGTCCGCATTCGGAAAAAAACTTGGTGTTGCCACCATCAACGAGTTCGATGACGCATCCCTTGAGAAGGTCGTGCGCCGTGCTGAGGAATTGGCACAGCTTGCACCAGAGAACCCCGAATATGTTTCAATCCTCGGACCACAGCAATACAGCGAGCCAGTCACATACAACAAAACGACAGCAGCTATTACACCGAAGCTTCGCAGTGATCTCGTCGCACAAAGCCTGCAGGTCGCTAAGGACAATAAAGTAGTTGCGGCAGGATTTCTCGAAGACAACACGAGCTACGCAGCAATGATGAATTCAAAAGGACTCTTTGCATACAACGCGTCGACCAACGTGGCGTTTTCGATCACGGTAAGAACGCAGGATGGAAAAGGATCAGGTTATGCGACTAAAGGGTATAACGACATCTCGAAGCTCGATACGAAAGCTGCCACGCAGATCGCAACTGACAAAGCGATCATGTCTGCCGGCGCAAAAGCAATTGAGCCGGGAAAATATACTGTTATACTCGAACCTACTGCCGCGGCAGTACTGATCGAGCGTATCTTTTTCGGGCTGGATGCGCGCCAGGCAGAGGAAGGCCGCAGCTTCATGAGTATGCCCGGAGGTAAAACCCGCCTCGGAGAAAAGCTTGTTGATGAAAGGGTGAACTTTTATTCAGAACCTCTGAATCCCGAATTGCCGACCAGCACCTGGAACGCAGATGGAAGACCACAGGAAAAAATAAACTGGATCGAAAAAGGCGTTGTCAAAAATCTTAGCTGGAGCCGCTACTGGGCAGAAAAGAAGGGCGCGAAAGCGATTCCTGGCCCGGACGCGATCGTAATGGAAGGCGGAACGAAAACGCTGGATGAGATGATCAAGGGCACCAAGAAGGGAATTCTCGTCACACGACTCTATTATATACGGGATGTGGATCCGCAATCATTGCTGCTTACAGGCTTGACCCGTGATGGTACCTTCTATATTGAAAACGGCAAAATTCAATACCCGGTAAAAAACTTCAGGTTCAACGAAAGCCCTGTGATCATGCTCAACAACCTGGAAGAACTTGGCAAAGTAGAAAGAACGGTTAGCGATGAATCGAATGCAAATTATCTTTTACCACCGATGAAGATCAGGGACTTCACCTTCACAAGTTTATCCGACGCCGTTTGAGGTCTCGGCTCCGAATCAGGAAGGTCAGGGAGAAATGAACAAAGGTCACGATGCCGAAACGTCGTGGCCTTTGTGCTTCAATCAGGTTCCTGTCACCTCATATTTTTCCTGCCTGATTTCTTAACCATTATTGCGTTAACGTATTTTTGCAGATGGTCTTTTACCGATCGATATACCAAAGCGGACTTCAGTCCGCTTATATAATTTATCCGGGCTAAGTGATATTATAACGTGAACTTTCAATCCATGTCCGTTTCCAACAAGTTCTTCTTCACCCGCCTTCAATATGAATCCGGGGATTGGGACGTGGATCAACGGATGCCTGTGAATATCCTGAACTCATTGATAGAATACACAACCTTACCGGTGGAGACCAAGGAGAACATTATTCCCCTTGGGAGCGAGGAAATTTTCCGTTGCCCGTTTTGTTATTTGAGTGGCCACAAGCTTGTTGAGTTTACAAGCCGTGAAAAAGAACACTTCGAGAAATATGTCAACAATGGCGGCTTTGTTTTCGTAGATGATTGCAACCACGATATAGATGGCTTGTTTGCAAAGTCGTTCGAGACCCAAATGGAGCAAATATTTGGTCCAAAGGCACTGAAAAAAATTCCAAATAACCACCCCATCTATTCTTCATTTTTCAAATTCGACGGACCTCCGACCACAGCGCAGGAGCTCAACGGATGGGGCGATGACATCGTCCACAATTATTTGAAGGCCGTTGAGGTGAAGGGCAAGATCGGAGTTCTTTACAGCAACAAGGACTACGGCTGTGAATGGGATTATGATTTCAGAAACAAGCGATTTTATCGAATTGATAACACACGATTCGGCATTAATATTATCATGTACGCACTTACCAGTTGATGAAGAATCAACTCCATATTTTGATTAATTATGAGTGAAAACCTAAAAGCCACCGAAAAGTCAGTCACGTATCTCATCGAAAAACTGCACGCGCTGAAGCAGGAGATCAGAAAAGTCATCGTCGGGCAGGAAGAGATTATTGATCAACTATTGATCACATTCCTTTCGGGTGGCCACGCGTTGCTCGAAGGTGTACCAGGACTTGCCAAAACACTTATGATCAGGACGCTGTCTGAAGCCATTGATTTGAAATTCAGGCGAATTCAATTCACCCCAGATCTCATGCCATCCGATATCATTGGAACCGAAGTGCTGGAAGAGGATCACACGACGGGCAAACGAATTTTTAAGTTCAATAAGGGGCCTTTGTTCTCAAATATCATTCTCGCAGATGAGATCAACAGAACATCACCGAAAACTCAATCTGCGCTATTGGAAGCAATGCAGGAATTCGAAGTTACCTATGCGGGCGTAACGTATCCCCTCGAAAAACCCTTTTTTATTCTCGCTACTCAAAATCCAATTGAACAATCAGGAACATTTCCTTTGCCGGAGGCTCAGCTCGACAGGTTTCTGTTGTACATCAAAGTTGGTTATCCAACCGAAAGCGAAGAGAAATCGATCCTGGCAAATACAACCGGCAGAAAATCATCACAAATCAATAAAGTGATTGACGGAAAAGACATCATCGAAGCACAGAAACTTGTACGCGAAGTTCATATCAATGATGATCTCATCGATCTGGTAAGTCGCCTCGTCCGTGCGACCCGCGTTGGTCAAAGTGATATGAAATTTGTCAATGAATGGGTTCGCTGGGGTGCTGGTCCGCGCGCTGGTCAGGCCATGATCCTCACTGCAAAGGCCAGGGCCTTGCTTCATGGCAAGTTCGCAGTAACCGATGACGATATTCAACATGTTGCATATCCCGTCCTCAGGCATAGGATACTCATGAACTTCAAAGCCGAAGCAGAGGGAGTGACACCCCACGATGTTACGAGTCACCTCCTCTCCTCCATCACTGTCAAAAAGAACATCTAAGCGATGGATGCGCGAATCAAAGAACTGCTGAAACCAGAAGTTCTCAACACTGTCAGTGGTTTAGAATTGTTCGCGCGTGTCGTCGTCGAAGGATTCATGAGCGGCAGCAACAAAAGCCAAACGGTCGGCGCTGGACAGGAATTCAGTCAATACCGAAGCTACCAGCCTGGCGACGACTTGCGTCAGCTGGATTGGAAGATGTTCGCGCGATCTGAAAGATATTATATCAAGCAGGCAGAGATTGAAACCAACATCACAGTCAAATTCATGCTTGATGCGAGCCATTCAATGGCATATTCCGAAGAAGGGATTAGCAAATTGCAATACGCGAAAATTATGACGGCGGCCCTTGCCTACCTTGCCCGCAAACAAAGCGACACATTCGGATTGTATGCTGTGAACGACAAGCACGTCACCGTTGTACAACCGCGTTTCGAGCAACAGCAATTCATCAGGTTTCTGAATGAACTTATTTTATTAAATCCATCGGGCAACTGGAGCCACTCACCCGGCATTCAACAGCTCTTCGACCATCATGGGAAAGAAATGATCGTCTTCATGACAGATCTGTATGATGATGCCGAAGATCTTCAGCAATTTATTGCGAGGTTAAAGACACCGCGAAATGAAGTGATTGTTTTCCATTTAATGGGGCGGCATGAGGCTGAATTTGATTTCGACGGATCATTCACATTTGAAGACCTTGAAACCGGCGTTCGAACAAAGGCAGATACAAACCTGCAGAAGAAGGAATATTCCCAACGGCTCACAAAATGGTTGACCGCTTCCCGAGGCTGGATGTTGGAAAAGCAGATCAACTATCAGCTCGTTTATTTCAATGATCCCGTAGACGCGGTGCTCCGGAAATTCCTGACAGTCCGCAAAAGTCTCATCCGATGATGATTGAAAATCCATTTTTCCTGTGGACGCTCGGCGGATTAGCAATACCCATTGCGATTCACTTGTTAAGTCGCAAGGAAGGTAAAGTGATAAGGCTGGGAAGTATTCGTCACGTACAAGAGACGAGCACCCAACAATTTCGCGGGATTCGCCTCAACGAAGTAGCATTGCTGATTCTCCGTTGTGCGTTGATCGCAACGTTGACCTTATTCCTCGCGGGAGTTTCCATACCATCCACCAGAGAGTCGAAATGGGTAGTTGTGGAGAAGGGATTGGAAACACAACCACGCATAAAAACGATCATTGACAGTCTCACAGCAGAAGGATATGATCCACATTGGTTGGTAGCCGGCTTTCCAGATCTGCAAGACACGCTTTCGGAAGGGCAACGCATCAACTACCGGGATTTGGTTCTCAAGCTGGAAAAAGAAGTCATCACTTCGATGATTGTCTTAGCTACAAATAATCCGGAATCATTTCACGGAGTTCGAGTGCCTATGGGTGAAAATATCCGTTGGATCAGTCAACCGACAGGAAGTGTCGACTACACATTATTATCCGTCCGAATAAAAAACGACAGTTTGATTCGAAGAGTTGGCCATTCTGATGCAACAGCAACTACAATGCACTATTCCAATGAGCCAGATGCAAAATTCCCAGAAATCGCGCAGCCAATAATTTCAGTAGAAATTTTTGCCGACAAAAAATATGATCGTGATAAAAAAATAATAAAGGCTGCCTTGCTAGCGCTCAATGGGATGTCGCCCGTAAAAATTTCAATTGAAGAGAATTCCACTCTTTCCAAAACGACTGACTGGCGCATTTGGCTTTCCGATAAGTCTGCACCGACTGAGAAGGTCATAGCACTGCGCCCAAATGACGAGGGACGTTTGTTTACTCAAATTTCATCTTCAGAATGGAGGTTGACGAAAAGGCTCGATGAGCACATGGCAATCGAATCGAATCTCGCGCTACAACTTGCCGAAATCATTTTACCTGCTAGAAATCAACTTGAACAAGTCACGGCCGCGCATGACAAACGCCTGGTTCCCGACTCGATCGCGTGGGCTTTCAACACCGAAACGCAAAGTGAAAACATTCATGCAGGGATCAAAATGATTTCGGGCGAACCATTTTTGATGTATCTGCTCTTGATACTACTCGCCTCAGAAAGATTTCTAGCCTATCATCGAAAGCAATGAGCGACGACAAGCCCACATATTTCCTTAGTCGTCTCAAGTTTCGCTACAGAATGTTGCGACTGATAGAAATTATTTTTTTAGCAGGCGGCACCGTATTAATGACGTTCGCAATATCGTCGTTCTTTATAACAGGATCGACAATTAGTGTTTCGGGATCTTTGATGGCCGGCCTTTTCGTGTTCGGCATGCGTTTCAGGCACTACAAACTCGCTAAACTTACCAATAGCCGACTTACAAGTTATTTGAATAGTACCTACCCGCAGCTTCAGCAAAGTGCTGACTTGTTAATGATCCATAATGACAGCCTGACTAACCTTGCCCGCATTCAAAAACAAAGGGTCATTGATGAATTCAACAGATTATACCCGGAAATAAAAGTGCCGCAACAGGTCGGACAAGCTTTCGGTATATTCATTGCGTGCGTTTTAGGTTACCTGGCGCTGTCATCATTTTCGGATTCGCGACGCGGTGACATGGCGGCGGTGAAAAATACAAAGACCGACCATCGTGCGAACGACTCAACCTCTGCCGATCTTGAAGGAATAAGGCTTACAACTCAACCGCCACAATACACCGGCTTAAAAACTTCCACCACAACCATTCCCAATCTGCATGTACCTGAAGGGAGTCTGGTGACATGGCAGATCGAATTTTCGAACGACATTGAACATGGTACAGTCAACTTCTCGAACCTTGATTCAATCGATCTGAAATCTGAATCAACGGGAAAGTATTTCACCAAGAGGATTATAAATGAATCGGGGTTCTATCAAGTTAAATGGACTGACCACGGCAAACCACACGCTTCAGATTATTTTAAGATTGAAGTCGTGCAAGATCTTCCTCCAAAGGTCACTGTTGACAATCTTAGTCAATTCACAAAACTCACGATACAAGACAACCAACAAATAAGTTTAACATCATCGATCGCAGATGACTATGGATTGAAGGACGTGGACATCGTTGCGACTGTCAGCAAAGGATCCGGAGAGTCGGTTAAATTCCGGGAAGAGAAGCTTCGTTTCAATAATCCATCGAAGATTGTAGGCAGGAAGGTGCAGGCAAGCACTGTACTTGATTTGAAAAAACTGGGACTCGAGCCAGGGGATGAGATTTATTTTTACGTCGAGGCATTTGACAACAAGGAACCTGTCCCAAACCGAAACAGAACTGAAACCTTCTTTATTGCCCTGGCGGACACAACCAAGGAAATAACGACCACAGATGACGGACTGGGTGTCGACCTGATGCCCGAATACTTCAGAAGCCAGCGTCAAATCATCATTGACACTGAGAAACTCCTGCGGGAAAGAAAGAAGCTGACAAAGCATGAGTTCAATTCAACATCCAATGAGCTGGGATATGATGAAAAAGTGTTGCGACTCCGCTATGGCCAGTTCATGGGAGAAGAGGCTGAATCCGGGATAGCCCAAATCATCAGTCCGCAACAGGAAGAGGAAGAAGATGAAACAGATCCGGCAAAAAAATACGGGCATGCACACGATACGAAAAATGAGCATAACCTGATCGAGGATAAGAAAGCAAAACAAGACAGTCATGATCACGGCGAAGTGAAAGATCCAAATGCTAAAGAGGATCCCCTCGACGCCTTTATTCACAAGCACGATGACACCGAAGAAGCCACATTCTTTATCCAGTCAGTAAAAGCAAAACTCAAAGCTGCCCTGTCCATCATGTGGGATGCCGAGCTTTACCTGCGTTTATACGAACCAGCAAAATCACTTCCCTATCAATATAAGGTGTTGAATCTTTTGAAAGAGATCAGCAATGACTCAAGAATTTACGTGCACAGGACAGGTTTTGACCCTGCACCATTGAAAGAAGAGCGACGTCTAACAGCAGACCTGTCTGAAATCCGGAATTTCACCGGCCGGCACACTTCGGAGGACGCGGGTGAATTTCGAAACATTCGTGAAGCGATCACAGTCACAGAATATTTGCTTTCCACACCTCAGGCGAAAATGACCTCAAGCCAACGTCAAATATTGAAGCTTGCGGGGCAAGAGCTTGCTGCGTTCGCGATTGAAAATCCTGCCGCACATATGAAGGGTTTATCGCTACTGAAGATTCTTTCAGAAAAAGACTTGCCCGCGGATGAAATGCAATTGGCATTGCAGGGAGTACTTTCCGCATTATGGAATGCATTGCCCGAAGATATCATTGGGCCAGCCGCTAAACCTGCGCAACCGCATAGGCTCGACGCAGCATTTATTAAGCAACTCGACGCTACGAAGAAATGAGCAATTGGCCCGGCATTGACCCCGTTCTTCCTCTTTGGCTGATAGCAACCCTCACCCTTACGCTGATCAGCGCTTGCGTGTATTGGGAAGTTTCGCGCGCACAAAAATTTCTTGCCGCCCGCATCCTTGCATTGACCCTACTTACAATTGCATTGCTGGGTATCCTGCTCAAACCTTATTTTCTGTCCGACGAAAGTTCTGCTCCCGCGATGCTTCTCACAGAAAACTTTAAAACCCAGCAAGCCGATAGCATCATTGCCGCAAATCCATCTCTCAAACTATTTTCCACAACAGCAGCACCTTATCCAGGTACCACCGAGATCCATGTCAATGAAGTGGGCTCCATCGAAAACCTACGATTTATTCTTGGCGATGGATTGCCGGCCGATGCTTTGCTGCTGGTCAACGATTCGGGTTTAGATTTTTTTCCATCATCAGCGCCAGAAGGCGTCATACAAATTGCCCTTCCAAATACAATTCGACCTCATGAACTGAGTATTGTGCGTGGTGTGGCGAACGTCGAAGAAGAATCCCTCATAAAATTGACTGGACCCGGAGGAGTAGATGATTCCGCCAGAGTACGTCCGGGTAATGGTGAATTTACACTCCGCTTCAGGCCACGCCTGCCCGGACTTTTTTTGTACTCATTGACGCTAAAAAACAAATCGCTCGAAAAAACTGAAAGTCTTCCCATCGAAGTGCAGGCGGAAAAAAAATTAAAAATTCTCTTCCTTCAGAAATTTCCGACAGCAGAGTCCCGCGCGCTAAAAAATTACCTCTCCGAGAACGACCACGCTGTGGCGTTGCGCTATCAGGTTTCAAAGACAAATTTCAATTACGAATATTCAAACCTCCCACCCCAGCCCCTGAACAAACTCACACCAAAGTTCCTTGCCTCGTTCGACTTGTTGTTTATGGACGATTATTTGTTTGATGAGATGAGTACTTTCGAGAAATCAACAATCGGTCAGTCTATCAGAAGTGGCCTTGGTGTGATCTTGTTCGTTGAAAAAATTTCCGGTCGCGAAAGCACGATCAACAGCATACTCCCTTTCAAAGCAAAAAAAGCGCAAAACGACACGGTTCACCTCAGTATTAACAAACAATTCATAACTCTTCCGGCCATGCCGATTGAAATTATGCCCAATCCCGATGTTCAGCCGGTGCTACAAACTGCAAACCGTGTCTTGTCCGGCTACTTTTATTCGGGATCCGGAAAAATCGGATTTCAATTTTTACGCGAAACGTACCGTGTCAGAGTCGAGGGAAAAATGGATGAATATGCAAGTATCTGGCAGGGGTTTATCGAACGGATCGCCCGCGCAAAGCCCTCAAGATTTAAGATCATGCTCAACAATGCCTTTCCCTACACTGTCAATGAATCAGTCCCTGTCGACGTATTATCAGATGGCTCACAGCCAACGCTTTTTGCAGACAATATCATAGTGCCCATGAAAGAAGATGTACTTCTTGATGACGTCTGGCATGGTACCACCTGGGCGACCACACCGGGATGGCATTCGTTTAAAGTTCAGCATGACAGCACCAGTGCCTTAAACTATTTTGTGAGTGACTTAAACGCCTGGAAACCACTCAGACAAATGAGGCAGCGCCACGCGAACGAATTGTTTTCAAGAAAGGCTTCAACCCAACAGCCCTCTGTCGTGATAAGAAAACCAATCAATAACCTTGTCTGGTACATATTGTTCCTCTTATCCGCCGGTTTCCTCTGGCTGGCGCCGAAACTTTGATCACAAAAACACTGTCAAAACCTCGAAGAAAGATCATAAAATAGTAGGCGGCTACCACGACAAAGATGCTTCAGCGCAGTTGGGGTTGGCAGGCGGCAGCCCAGCATTGCAGACATTTTCTGTCTCAAACTAAACACTTCGTGACTCCTAGTGTCTTTTAGCTTTAGTAGTAAGGTTCTCCTATTAATGTTAGACCTGGCCCCGGAGGCACCAAGGCACAATGGTTCACAAAGAGTCGCGCAGAGTTGAAACGAGAATATGCCTTTGAAAAACAGGACCGATCAATAATTTATCTTTATAAACAGCTCCAACCGAAGAAGCGGAGATCTCTGAACCATCGTTCATGTAAATAGTCTCCTGACTAAAGTTACCATCCGATAAAGGTGTCAATTTGATAATCTGCGATGGAGACAATTCGTATTCATTCTTCGAGTGCGCCAGGAATTTTAGCATTTGCGGATGACATCCAACCCACAACGCCCCTTTTTCATCGACCTCAATATTGTCAACACCTGTCCTGCAGGAGACTGAAGATCTCTCCTTCAACGTTCCGCCAGTGACATCCAGATCACACACAATGATCTCTTTGCCGGTGGTCGACGCCAGATAAAGTGTTTTGCCGTCAAGACTTACGTTGATGCCGTTGGCATATTGCACTCCCTGCACAGAAGTCAGCGACGCCTTTCCATTCTCATAGTACACTACGTTGCCTGTTCCAATGGCGAGAAGGTCCTTGATCATGCGGGTACCGCTTGCGTTTTCGTTGTGATCGTTTGTGAAATAAAATGAACGATCCCCAACCGCAACAATATCATTCGGACTGATCATCAACGGATCGGTGATACTTTCAAGATGAATGAGTGAGTCATTGCGATACGCGAACACTTCAACATAATTGGCGTCCTGACGGTGGTTGATGACGAACAGCTTGGCATTTCCTTCGGGTGAGCGATAGAGCGAAATGCCATGCGGCTTGAATTCAAATGGGATATTTTCGGTTTTGCTCACTGCGTTAGGAACCGAATCATTCAAATTCAATATGTAGATCGCTCCGCTGGCATTCGGATCTTTCTTCTGTTGCCACCGATCCATCGATGACAAGAATGCGATACCGGTTTTCTGATCGATTGTTATGTCTTCGACACCTGGCAACCCTTCAAGACGTTTCGTCGTGCCCGAGAATTGATTTTTTACTGTGCTGAATGCGCCAGATTGGTAATAAGTTTTAAATCCAAGGGCGGCAATGATGAAGACTATGCCGAAAAAGATTCGAAGGAAGATTTTCACAGATTTTTGGGTAGGTATTGAAATGAGCGGGAAACGGGATTCGAACCCGCGACCTATAGCTTGGGAAGCTATCGCTCTACCAACTGAGCTATTCCCGCATTCAGAAGTTTCCTCAGCCTCACCTGCCAGCAGACAGGCTGGGAAGCTGACGCTCTACCTCCCGATAACTATCGGGATGAGCTACTCCGCTTTTTGCTACTGCAACAGCTGCAAATTAGGTATTATGCCTAAAAAATCAAGCCTACCATGGTCCAAACAAAAAGGCCTGGCTTCCACCAGACCTTTCTTATCATTTCCTTGAAGTAGCGGGGTTTTATTCATCGCAACTCAGCCCCGCCAACAGACAATCCCGATCGCTATCGGGACCAACAACCAACAGCTATTTTCTCCTCACAAAAATATCACCATTGTTCGTCTTCAACGTAAACTCCGGACCTCCTCCATTGACATCTCCACGCTTCCACTCATCGATCACCATTTTGAATCCACCTGATTTTTCATCCTTCTTTTGAACTGGTCCACTGCTGGTGATATTCATATCAAATCCCGTATAGATATCCCCTCTTTCAGTCTTCATCTTAAATGTCCCTTTAGTCGTGGCGGGAAAATTCAGATCGACGTCGCCGTTGTAGGTCGCGAAGGACATGGGCTTGCCATCGGTCACTTTATCGAATGTCACTTTGACGTCGCCGTTGTATGTAATCGCCACTACCGACCCTGAGATATTCAATGCTGTGATAGCACCGTTATAATTTTTAAGCTCGAGCTCACCCTGCACATTTGTGATCATCAGGTCGCCGTCGTTATAGGTGCTTACCTGCATATCCATTCCAACAGGAACTTCTATTTCCAGGCTTGTCCGGACATTCCACGAACCAGACGATACTTTCACGAGGTTGGCGTTCTCGCTGGCCTCTATCTCCATTCCGCCGCCACCGATGCGCTTCAGACCATCTTTGTTTTCCCTGCTCCTGCCTCTATCGTCTTCCTCATCTTTGGCGGACTTGTATCTCACGAGCACATCTTTTCTGGCAGTGCCTTTCACCGTGATGTCGCCCGAATTCAGATGAGCCTTCAGCTTACCACGCTTGGCCGGATCGCTGAGCGGAATTGTGAATTCGTTATTGCTTTGTGCCTGGCTGACGAATGCAAATGCAGTCAGTAAAAATACCAGGATCATATTTCTTGTGTTCATCTTGATTTTCATGTTTAATAAAACCGTTCTGTTCTCGTTCAATTTGCTTTCTCTTTTAATATAACATCACCATTAAATGTTTCGAAGTCTAGTAGCGGTCCGCCCTGACGAACCTTGTACCTGTTACCATTCACGCGGTAGTGTATCCCTTCGCCCTTTTCATATTTTTCCACCTTTACTGCCATCGGTGTAATTTCATCCACTGAGGAATAGAACTCACCATTGAAACTCTTGAAAGTAAGCTGCGCCGCAAGCCCTTTCTTAAATGTCGCATTGATATCCCCATTCAAAGCATAATACCTCGAATCTGCTGGAGGGTTACCGGAATAAACAAGATCTACATTGCCATTGATTGACGATGCGTTCGTTCCACCGGAAATATCCTTCAAGCTGATACTTCCATTGATGTTGTCCACCGTCAGGTATCCATTGATATTGATTACATCGATGTCTCCGTTATTGACAGTAGATGCATAGGTATTTACAGACGCTGGAACTTTCACTTTGAAACTCATCGTATAATCATATCCCTTCTCACAATCTCTCCCATTGCAATCATTCCAATTGTAGCCCCAGCCATTGCTTTTTGGGCGACTTCCGGTTCTCCGTTTATTAATGTTACGGCCGAACTCATTGCAGACTCCCTTCACATACACGATGATCGTGTCGGCTCTGTCAATTATCCCAAGCTGTATTTCTTGTTTCCCCTGCTCCAGTCGCGTCTCGGTTTTTCCTTTTATTCTTTTTTCAACCTCAACAATAATCTTGTCCCCGTTATAACCTTCAACCGAGACGTCCCCATTGATATTGAATATCATCACGGCGTTGTTAGGGGATTTCTTTTCAAACGAACGCTCTTCCTTGATCGTCTCTGTAAAGGTTTGCGCTACACACACCCCCGACATCAGCGCGGCAAACAGTGTGATAAAAATTTCTTTTTTCATTTTCTTTCCGTTTATATCAAAACATCAATGCTCCTTTTAATTTGCTTCTTCACGTCCGCAGGCGTTTTGTCGCTATCCAACAGTTTCTGAAACTCGGTAACAGATTTCTTTTCTTGAATAGCAACCATCAGCTCAGCCATCGAAACCTGAACCACAGGTGAGTCCTGGTTGGCAATGGATCGGATCAAAGCCATTCGTATGGAACTCTCTCTGACGTATGGCGTGAGAGCCTCGAGTGCCGCAAGTCTCACGTTCTCGTTTGGATCGTTGTTGAGCGTCTCGAGCAGGGCCTTTGTCACCTTGTCGCTGGCCTGTGCCATGTCGTTGGTCAGGCTAACCGCACGGAGGCGTTCGCTCGCCGACTCTTTCTCAAGCAGCGAAAGCATCATCATTTCCTTGAGCTCGCCGATTTGATCTTTGAGCTGAGCTACTTCACCACCCGATTGTGTGGATGGTTTTTGGATAAAATACCCGCCCGCAAATCCAATCACCAACGTCGTAGCAAGCACTGCCAGTCTTGGCATTAAGTAGCCCCAGGAAGGAATTTGGAATGAAAACTTACGCGCCGATTTCCTTTTTTCATCGGCCAGCATGGCATAGAACTTATCGTTCAGTTTCATTGACGGTACCGGCACCTCTGCTTCCATGATCTGTTTGTCGAGGGCATCCAGCGCATGCAAGCGTGTAAGATCCAGTTGACCTTCTTCGATCAATAACTCCAATGTCTTGATCTCGGCGGGATCAGCCAGTCCTTCATTATACTTGGCTACCAGTTCATCTACCTTGTTCTTTTCCATAACTAAAATTTTTCAATCACATTCTTTTTTCCAGCTGTTTGTAGACAGCTTTAAGTTCTTGCAGTGCCCGAAATACCTTTACCTTAACTGCCCCTTCCGAACATCCAAGGATCTCTCCGATCTCTTTGTATTTCTTGTCCTGGAACTTGCTCAGCATCAGTACCTCTTTTTTATCTTCCGGCAGTTTGTCGAGTGCGATCGAAAGCATCTGCTGTTCTTCACTATGTTGCATTTCTTCCGACCGGTTATCATCGTGGCCCAGTCTTTCCTGCCACTTCTCGACACTTTCCTTCAGCTTATTCTTGTTCTTCCGGTAGTGGTCGTTACTGACATTGCGTGCGATGTGAAACATCCAGGTCTTAAAATCTCCCTCTCCGCGAAAGAGGTGACGATACTTAAGTATCCTGAAGAAAGTGTTTTGTACTAAGTCTTCGCTCAACTCCTGATCTTTATTCATACCATAGAAGAAGCCATACAACGGCCTTCTGTAGCGTTCAAAGAGCAGACCCAGCCGGTCCAGGTCCCCGTCCCGCACTTTTTCCATCAAAGCATTATCAGCAAGCGCTTCCAAATCCGTTTTTCAGAGGGGTTAACCCTCAATTTTTGAGTTAGTTACAAGGTCGGGAAAAAAATTGTGGACGGAGAAAAGGTAGTCAGCCGTCAGTGGCTTGCCGCTGGTTAATCGCAAATCGACGCGAATATCTCAAAAGGATTGCAATACTGGTTTCGACATAAACAGGCGACCGGCAACGGGCGACAAGTAACTGGCAACAAAGCAACCGGCAACACTCAACATCTCACTATCTTACAAGATGAAACCACTTATCCTACTCACCACGCTCTGTTTTTCACTACAATCGAGTGCTCAGCCTTTTTCGCGACTCGTATGGTCAGACGAATTCAACTACAATGGAATTCCCGATCCTAAAAAATGGGGTTACGACCTGGGCGATGGATGTCCGAATGTATGTGGCTGGGGAAACAATGAGCTCGAATATTATACAAATGATCAAAAGAACGCACGCGTCGAAAATGGATCGCTGGTCATTGAAGCGCATGCCGAAGCGAAGGGCGGTAAGTCATATACATCCGCGCGGCTTGTAAGCAAAATGAAGGGTGATTGGCTTTATGGTCGCATTGAAGTTCGTGCGAAGTTACCGGAAGGCATTGGCACATGGCCTGCAATCTGGATGTTGTCTACAGATTGGAAATATGGTGGATGGCCCGCCAGCGGTGAGATTGATATAATGGAACATGTTGGATTTGATCCGACCATTGTTCACGGTACCATTCATACGGAGACCTACAACCACGGTAAAGGCACACAAAAGGAAGGTAAGATCACGGTTCCCACTGCCATGACCGCAATGCACCTCTATGCGATCAATTGGACAAAAGACAAAATCGACTTTTTTGTTGACGATCAGCTTTATCACAGCGTCACCCGGAACCCGCACGAAGATTTTAAAGGATGGCCATTCGACCAACGCTTTCACCTTATACTCAACCTCGCCGTCGGCGGCAATTGGGGAGGGATGAAAGGCGTAGATCCGAATATCTGGCCAAGGAGGATGGAAGTTGATTATGTGAGGGTTTACCAGTAAGGTTCTGGGTTCTGGGTTCTGGGTTCTAGGTTCTGGGTTCAATGGCGGCCTTGCACTTAAATCGAAGTCCAGGCTTTGATCTAAGTGCCGACAGCCAATAGCTAATAGCTAACAGCTAACAGCCAATAGCCAATAGCCAACAGCTACTTCCTATTGCTACTGAACGAGTCCCTGTACATCTTCCACCCTTCCGGGGTCTTTTTCCAGAGCACAAGAAATTTTCCGTCGTCAAAAATTTTTCCGCTCGCATCCATCGACTGCCAAAGTCCTTCTTCTGTTACATATTCTTTTCCGTCGCCATATACTGCTGTGGTGATAAACTTGCCGTTCCTGAGGCCATAGGTGTCGTAGGCCGTCCTGAAAAATTCGGCGGCAGCCTCTCCTCCGCAAGCCATTGGTGCATTAGGTGCTAGAATGCAACCATCCTTTGCATAGCGCTCGACAAAAATCGATACATCGTGATTTACAAAGGACTGGAAATAAATTTCATTACTTGCAGCAATCGCTTTTTTCGCTTCATCTAATGAAGGTGCCTGTGCGGAAGTTTCAAAAAATACAGACAGCACAAACAGCATAGTCAGAACATTATTTGCTTTCATTTGATTTTTGAATTTTGTTTCAGCAAAGATCTGCTCAGCCAATACAAGCCCGTGTGATCTACATCACTTTCTTAAAACGCGGGACTATCTTCTAAACCGACTAAGGGTTTCGCGCGATACACCAAGGTAAGCTGCCAGTATTTTTTTCGGCAACCGATGAATGAACGGAGGGTATTCCGCCAACAGCAGCTCGTATCGCTTTTGGGCATCCGAGGACAGGTAGCTCAAAAGTCTCTTTTGCTGTTTTACAAAACTGTCGTTCGCCTTCTTCCGGAAAAAATTAGCCATTTTATGAGAGTCCGTACAAAGTTTTTCCCGATCCTCGAAAGTGATGGAAAGCAGTTCAGAATCTTCCATGCAAACAATATCGAATATGGCGTTTGCCCGATTGTAAAACGCATCCTGATCTGTAATCCAGCAGTTCTCCATCGCAAATTGGATGACACGTTGCTTCCCATCTTCATCAGTATAATTCGATGTGAGCATACCTTTTTTTGTCCAGTACGTGTGCTGCACCTTTTTACCGGCAGCGATCAATATCTGATTTTTCTTCAGCTTTTTAATAGTGAAGAAATTTAATACTCTTTCAAATTCACTATCACTCAACTTGACGAACTGCTCAAGATGTTTTCTGAAAGCACGATAACTTCCGGGTTGCGGTTTCATAGACCTACTAACGCTCTGAATCTGGCCCAATAATATCAATTATAGCGATCACTATCGCAGAGTCCCTGACGGGAGACTCTTTCGAAGAACTCAAATTCCAAACCGAGTCTCGCGTAAGCGGACTCGGTGGGACACAAACATCCGCTTGCAGAGTCCCCTGACGGGAGACTCTGCTTAGAAGTTGAAACCAGTTATTTTTGCCGACAGATCAAATTTCAGTTTCCCATTAAACCAAAAAAAATCATCGGCTGGACGACAGGAACGCTCATCGCGCTTTGGCTGATGGTGGTTGTAGTTACGCAACTTTTCCAGGACAAGTTTATTTTCCAGGCAACGCGACTTTCAGCCGACCACGTCTTTCGGTTCAATCAGCCGTTTAGCGAGCACTTTATTAAGACTCCGGATAACGAGACCTTAAATGCCCTTCTCTTTCCCGCAGTGGAAAACTCTAAAGGACTGATTCTCTATTTTCATGGAAACGCAGGCGATTTGCAGCGCTGGGGACAGTATGCGTCAGATTTCACTTCGCTGGGTTACGATATCCTTATGATAGACTACAGGGGCTACGGAAAAAGTACGGGAACGCCTTCTGAGAAGCTGTTGTATGATGATGCTTTGACAATAAGTAAATGGGCCGACACTATTCCCCACAGTAAGTTGATCATTTATGGCCGGTCACTCGGAACGGGGGTCGCTACGAATCTTGCGACCAAAGTAAATGCCGATCTGCTCGTTCTTGAAACGCCCTTTTATGAATTAAAAGATGCCGTCAATGTTTGGCTCAGACCTGCGGTCGATCTTAAACATGAATTTCCTAACTACAATTTTTTGACCCAGGTGAAATGCAGAAAGGTCATTATCCAGGGAACCGATGATTCTGTTGTACCGTATTCGTCTGCCATTAAATTGAAACCACTGCTCGGTCCCGCTGATGAATTTGTGGTAATCGAAGATGGCCAGCATAATAACCTCACAGAGTTTCCAGTTTTTCATGAAACCTTGAAACGAGTACTGCCATAGCCTTTCGGTTTTAAAAGGCTGCCGTCGACTCTGCTCAGACTGACTTGCATCGAACCACAAGAAACAGGACCTCCGACTTCGCAGAAACTGCTTGCGCCGCCGCTAAAGCTTTAGCGACACGCGGTCGTCGGGCAAGCCAGAATCCCCAACTTCGCAGAGACTGATTCGTCGGGCAAGCCAGAATCTAGAATCCAGAATCCAGAATCTCAGCTTCCCAGCAACGGCTTCGCAGAGCGAGCCGGAATCCCAACCGCCTCCCCAACGTTTTTTGCACTTTGACTCTCAACCCATAAATTCATATCTGTATGATCACGCTGGCCGTCACAATCGCAATTATTTACCTCGTGATTTGTGTTGGCTTCTATTTTTTTCAGCATCTGCTTTTTCTCCGCCCTGAAACGCTTTCCCGATCTTTTAAATACAAGTATCCATTTCCTTTTGAAGAATTGGATTTTGAGATGGAAGACGGTGGCCTTGTGAACGCAATCTACTTCAAGGTCCCGAATGCCCGCGGTGTGGTCTACTACATGAAAGGGAATTCAAAAAGCATCAAAGGCTGGGGAAAGTTTGCGAAGGACTTCCTAAGCAATGGCTATGATTTCTTTATGATGGACTATCGCGGTTTTGGAAAAAGTCGGGGCAAGAGAACACAGGCAAACTTGTTCAATGACTCACAATTCATCTATAAATGGCTTTGCCAGTCGTATCCCGAAGACAAAATCGTTCTGTACGGCAGATCGTGGGGCAGCGGAATTGCCGCGCGCATCGCGTCGCTAAATAATCCCAGAATGCTCATATTGGATTCTCCTTATTACAGTTTCTACCACACAATCCACCGGTACTTATTCTTCGTACCCCTACGATTTATTCTGCGATACGACATTCGCACAGACCAGTACCTTGAGACAACTTCATGTCCTGTCCATATTATTCATGGTACGAAAGACCGGCTGATCCCTTACTCCAACAGTGAAAAACTTAAAGCGATGTTTCCAGCCAAAATAACTTTGCATAGCATAACAGGCGCCAAGCACAACAACCTTCCCGATTATCCTGAATTCTTCGAGGATTTATACACGATATTGTATGTAAAGCCGGCACACGCCGACGGCGTCTAATGGAGGTCCGGAAGAAAAAAAGCTCAGATTTCACCAGGGTATTCGATATCCTCTCCTATCAAAAAGAGAAATACCCGAACACTTCGGCGTTAAATTACTTTTCGCAAAATCGTTGGACGCCGCTTTCGATAGATTCAATTATCGCTCAGGTAAATGAACTTTCTTCCTGGCTGTTAATCCATGGGCTCAAAAAAAATGACAAAGTCATTTTAGTCCCCCAGATAGGCAGTCCATGGTGGATGATTCTTGATTACGCCTGCCAGCAAGTGGGTGTAATCACCGTTCCAATACATCCCAATTCGCGCCCTGAAGACTGGAAACTAATAGTCAATGAAACGCATCCTAAGCTGGCGGTGACGGCAGATGCAGCCTTGCATAAAAGGCTAATAAACACATTGAGTGATCTTAGTCATGAAATACAAATCTGGCATCTGGAAAAAGGGCAAGATGGCTTTTTTGATCCTATTGAAGGCGGGGCACAATCCGGTGATGATTCAAATGCACTTTCAGAAATAAAGAATGCAATTGCAGAAGACGATGTCTGCACCATTCTTTACACTTCCGGGAGCTCAGGAACACCGAAAGGTGTCATTCTCAGTCATCGCAATATTGTTTTCAACATAAAGCAAATACTGACATTGATCCCATTGGAACCCGGTCAGCGAGTACTGAGCTTTCTCCCATTCAGTCACATTTTCGAAAGAGCCACGTGCTACGCGTATGTTGCTTTTGGTGTGTCTCTCTATTTCTCTCAAAACAAAGAAAGTTTTGCGGGCGATTTCAGAAGCGTCAGACCACATTTTTGCACAGCCGTGCCGCGGGTGCTGGAAAAAATGTTTGATTATCTCAAAGAGGAAATGCTTGGCAAAAACGTGATAAAAAGAACAGTTATCCAATGGGCGTTAAGGGTCGGAAAAAAATATGGCGATTCGAAGTTTAACCTGTGGTACCGGTTACAACTCGTGGTTGCCCGTCTGCTGGTTCTGGGACAATGGCGAAGAAAATTAGGTGGCCAAATTCATCACATGATCACAGGTGCCGCGGCGCTTCAACCAGAAATTGCAAAACTATTTTGGGCTGCCGGAATCCGTGTCATCGAAGGATACGGAATGACAGAAGCGGCCCCACTAATTACTGTCAATCGTTTCGAACCGGGTATGCATCACTTTGGCACAGTCGGACTTATGATTCCCGGGATCGAAGTAAAGATTGATTCGCCGAACGAGGATGGCGAAGGTGAAATATGTGTGATGGGTCCGAATGTAACGCGCGGGTATTTTAATAGCCCCGAGCAAACCAAAAATGCATTTACAGAGGATGGATGGTTCAGAACCGGCGATGTTGGGAGGTTTGTGTCGAACCGCTTTTTGCAAATCACGGATCGAAAAAAAGAAATTTTCAAAACATCATCTGGCAAATACATCGCGCCGCAGCAGCTACAAATTCACTTCATGGCATCGTCCTTTATTGATCGCTGCCTTATTATCGGGTTTCAACGACCCTATGTCACAGCGTTGATCTTACCGAATTTTGTCATGATGGAAAAATGGTGCAAACAGGAACACATTCATTGGACAGCGCCTCAATTCATGGTCCACAATATTAAAGTTCGTGCTCGTCTTGCCAAAGAAGTGGAGGCCCTGAATGAAACGCTGCCCAATTTCGAACGTGTAAGAAATTTTATACTCTGTCATGAAGATTGGACGCCGGAAAACGGTGAAATGACAGCAACGTTAAAACCGGTGCGACGTGTCCTCGAAGATCACTATCGGGGTGAGATTGAAAAGATGTATCAAGAAAGTTGACCATTGACATTTGAACTGCTGACAAAATCATCCACAAAATCGTATCTATTCATTCACTCTTCAGCACAACAGCCGGGTTAACCCTGCTGGCGCGAATCATGTGAAACGCAAGCGTCAGCCAGGAAACGACAATGACACCCCCTATTGCAACCAGGAAAAACAAAGGATCGATGTTGATGTGGTAAGCAAAGGTTGAAAGCCAATTGCTAAACAATAAAATGGCAACTGGCGTGGCAATGGCGAAAGCGATCACAATTAATAAAAGAAAATCCCGGTAAATCAGGATCATGATATTTGTGCGCGATGCTCCCAATACTTTCCGCATGCTGATTTCTTTTAGTCTTTTCTGGATCGTGTAAGAGGCCAGCGCAAAAAGTCCCATGCATGCAATGAATAACGCGATCGAGCAGAAAATTGTATAAATCTTGCTTATCCGGCTTTCATTTGAATATGTCGCCTTGAGACCTTCGTCGAGAAAGTAATAATTGAATGGCAGCTTTGGATAGAGCTTACTCCAGCTTGCTTCGATTTCCTTGATGGTTTGAAGGTGGTCACCGCTTCCCATTTTTATGGCAATATTTCCAAAGGCACCACTGAATGTTATCGCCAAAGGTCCAATGCCGGATTTCAAAGGATCAAAATTAAAGTCCTTAATGACGCCGATAACACGGGATGAATCACTGCCGTTAAAACCAAGCTTAAGCTTTCTACCTACAGGATCACTCCATCCGAGTATGCGCGCAGCTGTTTCGTTGATCACAAACGCGAACGTGCTGTCGGACCTGTAATCTTGATCGAAGAAGCGACCCGCCGCCATCTCTACTCCGAAAGTCTCAGGAAAGTCAAATCCAACATTCATCAAAGGGATCATCTGCTCCTCGGTTTTCCCCTCTGCGGTAAGCGGCAGGTACGCGAGATTTGACTGGCCAATGTCGTGGGACAGATTCGTAACAGCCTTAACATTCGAAAGCTGTGAAATCTCCTGCTTGAACAACGGGTATTGATTAAAGACAGGAACTCCGTAAACGGGGAGCATGATGACCTGCTCACGGTCGAAACCCATATTTTTTGTACGGAGAAACTCAAGCTGGTTATATATAATGATCGTACCTGTTATCAGGGTCATAGAAACTGCGAATTGTAAGACAACAAGAATCTTACGAAGGTTGATCCTTGATCCAGGTGCTTCTGTCAATCCTTTAAGAACCAGCACAGGCTGGAAACCAGACAACACCATCGCGGGGTAAATACCCGAGACCATCCCAACAACGATAAAAACAATTCCTGCCTGCGATAGCGTTTCCGAATTAAGAAGTTCTGACAATGTCACAGTGCCGTTGGCAAGCTCGTTGAAAACGGGAATGACCAGGTTGACCAGGAGAATGGCTACGACACCGGAAATCATCGTAATCAATATCGCTTCACCTGTGAATTGGGCAATAAGCTGATAGCGTTGAGCTCCCACCACCTTTCGTAATCCAACCTCTTTCGCGCGGTTCATATAGCGCGCCGTCGAAAGGTTTACAAAATTAATACAGGCAATGGCCAGGATGAGCATCCCGATGATTGACAAAACGAATATGTAATCCATGCTTCCGTTCACCGACATATCTCCTGTCGAGAAATTCGACTTTAAATGGATGTCTTTGATATTTTGTAGTAGAAGCGCAGCATTGTTGTCGGTATACCTCGGCGGATAATGACGGGCAACAAAATCCGGAAATTGCGACACGAGATGTTCAGGCGACGCATTCGGCTTAAGCATGATGTATGAATAATACCACATGCCGACATAGGAATCTTCGAGTTTGATGTTCCGCGCGCCTATATAAGATTGAATGATTTGATTGTTGTACGCGAGGTAGTCAAATTTTAAGTGCGTATTAAACTTCACCGGAGCCAACACTGCTGTTACCTTCAGGCTTGTGGAGTCATTGAACGAAATAATCTTTCCCAACGGGTTAATAGGACCGAAGAGCTTCAGGGAAGTTTCATGGGTAAGAACAACAGAATTAGGTTCCTTCAGAGCAGTTGCTGACTCCCCATACTCAACGGGGAAATCAAAGAATGAAAAGAATGATGAATCAGAGAAGAGGAACGAAGTCTCCTGAAACTCCTTCTCTTCGTACTTGATCTTAGGGATCACTCCCTGAAAAAGATTAGGACTATAGAGAATCAGCGTTGCTGACACTTCAGGAAATTCATGGCGCATATCGCGTGCAGCTGGGTAATGCGCAGTTGAATACGTGTTCCTGATCTCATTAACATCAACCTCGGTGTTGATCCTGTAAATAGACGCAGCCTTCGAAAAGTAGGTATCGTAGCTTGTTTCTTTTTTGACATATATTCCAATCAATACAAACCCTGCAAGCCCAATTGCAAGCCCGCAGATATTGATAAGAGAATATAGCTTATTCTTGAAAAGGCTCCTGAGAGCAATCTTAATATAGTTGTATATCATCGCTATAATTTAGATAGAAAGAAACTGGCTTAATTTTTCGATTTAACGAAATAATCCCGCCACCGATTAACGTGAAGTTCGTGAATCCCTGAATTTTATATGAAAGGAATATTAGATTCGAGAACGCCCGCCGAAGCCAGATAAATGGTGCGAAAGATCTGCTGGTTTCATCCATCCCTGTTACCATTCAAACCCGCGACATACTTTTAGCTTTGGGCATTTACGCCTACCTTTACTTAAACTTAAATGCTGCTCGTTATGTCAAAAGGTCAAGACAAGAAAAAAGAAGAAAAGAAGAAGCCCCAGAAAACCATGATGGAAAAAAGGGCTGAGAAGCGCGCGAAGAAAGAAGGGAGACAATAATCCCTGTTCGTCGCACTCGGAAAAAAAGTCGGCAGTCCCGATAGCTATCGGGACTGCCGACTTTTTTTATGTATCTTTGTCCTCATAGTCCTCCGATTTCTGTGAAAAAGGCGCTCCTGATGCAACCGGAGCCACTCCGTAGACTCCCAGAGGCTTTTAATTAAAATTTTTTGGCGAGCCTCGCTGAACAAAAAACACATTCATGTCATTCGAAAATCTTAACATCATTGATCCTATTTTGCAGGCCCTGAAATCTGAAGGGTACAGCAAACCAACTCCTATCCAGGAACAGGCAATTCCCGTACTCCTTGAAAGAAAGGATTTGCTGGGATGCGCACAAACAGGTACAGGTAAAACGGCAGCGTTTGCCATTCCTATTCTTCAACTCCTGCACCAGGATGAATTATACAAGAAAGGTCCCGACGGTATTAAATCGTTGATCCTTACTCCAACACGTGAACTCGCAATTCAAATCGGCGAAAGCTTCGCCGCCTACGGCAAACTTTTGCGAATCCGCCACACGGTCATTTTTGGTGGCGTTTCACAAAAATCTCAGACCGACGCGCTTCGCGCGGGGGTCGATATTCTAATTGCTACACCAGGTCGGTTGCTCGATCTGATGGATCAAAGGTTTGTCAATTTGCAACACCTGAAAATATTTGTGCTCGATGAAGCAGATCGCATGCTGGACATGGGATTTATTCACGACGTAAAGAAGATCATCGCCAGATTACCAGTAAAAAGGCAATCACTGTTTTTCTCGGCGACCATGCCTGGCGAGATATCGAAACTTGCGAACTCGATCCTCAATAACCCGGTCAGGATTGAAGTCACCCCTGTATCGACAACGGCGAATACGGTCAGGCAATCTGTTTACTTTGTTGAAAAAACGAACAAGCGTTCCCTCCTGCTCCACCTATTGAAAGATGATGCAATCGAGTCGGCCCTGGTGTTCACCCGCACAAAACATGGCGCTGACAAGGTCGCAAAAGATCTGAACCGGGCCGGAGTCCAGGCAGAAGCGATCCACGGTAATAAATCGCAAAATGCGAGGCAGCGTGCACTTACGAATTTTAAGGAAAGACAAACTCGCGTGCTTGTTGCGACGGACATCGCTGCGCGCGGGATAGACATCGATGATCTGACACATGTCATCAACTTTGAGTTGCCAAATGTTCCCGAAACCTACGTTCATCGTATTGGAAGAACGGGAAGAGCCGGCGCCAGCGGAATCGCGGTTTCATTCTGTGACTTCGAAGAGCGTGAATTTCTGCGTGACATTCACAAACTCATCGCGAAGAATATTCCGGTAGTGGAAGATCATCCCTATCATTCAACCGGAAGCACATCAACTGCAGCACCGGCTCAACAACAAAAGAATACAGATCGTCCCCATCACCAGAATTCACAGCAGAACGGCCCAAGGAAAAAGAAACGGTGGTTCGGAAATCGGCAGCGATCTAACCGGTAGGCAAGATTTCTGATAAAAGTCGCAAAACTCATCAATGGTTTTGCGGCTTTTTTATCACGTTGCAAAAGCGCAAATAAATTCTCCTGAACTCGTTGCGTGCTTTGCGCCCTTGCGTGAAAAAAGCGCCGAATACTTTCAGCTCTGGCTATTAAAAAGATTCCTAAATTCATGGGAGAAATACTTCCATGATAAAATTCCCAATTCTCGCTGTGGCCTTCCTCATTTCAGTCGAAGTCACAGCTCAAAACACGCTGACTAATAACGTCACTGTCACTGCTTCCAGCCTGCAGGATAAAATCAAAGGTGGGTGGGCCGGGCAAACGATCGGTGTGACGTTTGGAGGTCCCGTCGAGTTCCGATTCAACGGAACAATGATCAACGATTACCAACCGATCGTATGGTATGATGGATATATCAAGAAAACCATGGAGGAAATTCCCGGGCTTTACGATGATTTGTACATGGACCTCACGTTTGTGGATGTTTTTGAAAAACATGGCATCGATGCCAGTGTGGACGAACATGCGCGCGCTTACGCAAATGCCGGTTACGTTTTGTGGCATGCAAACCAGGCAGGTCGCTACAATATTCTGAACGGGATCAAAGCACCTCAGTCAGGTTACTGGCTAAATAACCCGCACGCAGACGACATAGACTTTCAGATCGAATCCGATTTTTCGGGCCTGATGTCTCCGGGGATGCCGAATACTGCCGCAAAAATTGGCGATGGAATAGGTCACATCATGAACTATGGTGACGGTTGGTATGGCGGCGTTTATGTCGGCGCCATGTACTCTTTAGCATTCATTTCAGATGATATCAACTACGTCGTGAAAGAGGCGCTTAAGACCATTCCTCGACAAAGCTCGTTCTACAAGTGCATCAATGACGTCATTTTGTGGCACGATAAAAATCCGAACGATTGGAAACAAACATGGTTTGAGCTCCAAAAGAAATGGTCAGATGACATCGGTTGTCCCGACGGCGTTTTCAATGCTTTTAACATCGATGCAAAACTCAACGCTGCCTACATTGTCATGGGCCTTCTCTATGGCAACGGCGACTTCACGAAAACCATGGAAGTTTCCGCGCGGGCAGGACAGGATGCCGATTGCAATCCTTCTTCCGCAGGCGGAATCCTCGGGACGATGCTCGGTTACGAAAAGATTCCAGCGTATTGGAAAATGGGATTGAAAGAAGCGGAAGACATTGACTTTAAATACACGACGATGTCACTGAATGACGTGTACAGAATGGGATACAAGCATGCGTTGCAGGTAATTCAAAAGAACGGTGGAAAAGTTACAGGGACACAAATCTCCCTTCCTGTTGAAAAGCCCGAGCCTGTACGATTCGAACAAAGTTTTGAAGGACATTACCCCGTCGAAAAGAGGACTGTTAATAAAAATCTTGAAAATGAATTCGCGTTTGACTTCAAAGGAACAGGGTTTGTTTTAAAAGGAGAAGTAGTCACGTTGACGTCAAGACCGGGAATGACGGACGATTTCTACTTTACGGCTGACCTCTATATTGACGATCAGAAAGTGGAGACAGCAAAATTTCCTGCATCCTATACAACCAGAAGACTGGAACTTTTCTGGCGCTACCAATTGCCGGAAAAAGATCACAAGGTTAAGATCAAAGTGACGCCGGGCGCCTCCAGCATATTGAAGCATGACCTGAAACTGACGGAGATACTTATCTACGAAAGCAAAACAAGATAATCTTCTTTGAATCTTCGATTGAATGCATTGGCCACGAAGGCAACAGAAAACAAAGCGCCACAAAGACATTTTACATGAAAGCAATACTTGCACTCCTTTTCTTAGTCTATTCCGGAATCTGCCTGAGCCAACCCGCTGTTCGTGTCATCTTCGACACAGATATGGGGCCCGACTTCGACGACGTCGGAGCGATCGCATTGTTGCATACCTTCCAGGATCAAGGGAAAGCCAAGATTCTTGCCACCATTTCGTGCAACGCCTACTCAGAAACGGCGCCGGCAATAAGCGTTTTAAATACCTATTTCAACCGCCCCGAGATCCCTGTTGGAATTTTGAAAGCAAAGACTCCGAATCAAGCCTGCAGAGAAGGCTGGGCAGAGGCGATCAATAAAAAATATCCGCACAAGTTGAAGTCAAACGGCGAAGCGGAAGAAGCGGTGAGCCTATATAGGAAGGCACTCGCGGCGCAGCCTGATAACAGTGTTACTATAATTACAGTTGGCTTTTTTACGAACCTGGCAAATTTGCTGTCGTCGCCTCCGGACAAAAATTCATCACTTACTGGCAGGGACCTCGTAGCCAAAAAAGTAAAGCAAGTTGTATCGATGGCTGCGGGTCTCACCCAGGATGGAAAGAGCGCGCACGAATTCAACGTATGGGCGGATGCGGCTTCAGCAAAGAAAGTGTTTGCTGAATGGCCGTCGCCCATGCTTATCAGCGGATTTGAGATTGGCGAGAAAATTCTAACAGGGATTCCTCTTATTAAGAATGAAAGAATAAAAAACAGCCCGGTGAAGGATGCTTATGCGATAGCGTTGAAATTCAATAAAAATGAAATCGGCCGTTGCAGTTGGGATCAAACTGCAGTGTTGGTTGCAGTCGAAGGTTACAATAAATATTTCGATGCCAGGAAACTGAACTTCGAAATAAAAGACGATGGCACGAATATCCTGATCCCGGGAGAAAAATTTACCTACCTGGTGGAAAGAATGCCGCCGAACGAGGTTGCCGCTGCTATTGAAAAGTTAATGATGCATCAACCCGGGGAAAAATAACCCATCCACATCGCTCAAAAAGGTTCTTGCAAGATTGGTCAGCCTCGAATAGCGAGTTTCACACTGAGAGCTTTGTTGACGAACCCTATTATTTGGAATTCAATAATTAAAACCTAAAAAATTCCAATAATACAACTGCCATATTCCTGCGATCGCAACAATCGTTATCAATACATAAAACGTTCTGCTTACCATACTGAAGCGGCGATCACCCGAAAGCCGGAATACATTTACTATCATAAGAAGGACAAGCACCGCACTGAAAATCGGCAGGAGCATAACGATTTTGACCGGGGTCGTAAGACCGAACACAATTGAGGTCGGATCGCTTAACATCGCCGCGATCGAAACATAAAATACCAACAAAAGCAAAAATGCGATCCACGCTACCCATTTTGCGCCCGATGGCAATACGATTGTATTTCTGATGGATTGATAGCCTCTTCGCGTCGAAGCTGCCAACGGCCAATAGATTAACACAACCAGACCAAAAAAGACTACCAGGAAGAACACCATACTTTGAAATCCCATCGTCGCGATGCCGCCCACTTTATCGAACGCAATGATTGGCGTGGTGCCGATAAACAGATGAGCGATCTTGCCTTTGTCATTTTTATCAAAGGCTATCACCTTCGAACCATGCTCTTCACGAAATGTGAGACTATCAATGGGAACAAGATACTTCACATTCTCCCCAAGCGTAAGCTTCAATCTGGCGGAGTCGGGCACTGTTATTGAGATATCCGAGAACAATGAACTCACCTTTGTCATGTCATGATAGACATACCTGTTTCCACGATAGAAGCCGGCAAACTCTTCCAGAAATTTTTTATCCACTGGTATGCCTGGTTTTAGGCCGCCTTTCAGCGGAAAATATTCGTCAGTGAACTGATCTAATACATCCATGTAGGTTCCACTCCCCTTATCGGTGTTGAATGAAACAAAGAGTCCCGAATTCGAGTCAGGGTACAAGGCCATGATAGAATGGAACCAGAAAGTATCACCCCCATGCCCTATTATAGTAACCCCGTTGCGACTCATATCAATAAATCCATGCCGCATAGGATTTACATTTGCCTGGTGTTGGTGGGCTGGTTGTTCCATCAGGTCCAGGGTAGCGCTGTCGAGAATCACTGATCCGCCAGAAAGTATTGCATTCATGAATTTCACCATGTCAGTAGCGGAAGCTGCAGCCGCACCCACTGGATACAAAGGCACGTATTCGAATGACTGGGGCTTAAATTCACCCTCGGAAAATTTATAGCCGACCGACATATCTTTCTTCATCGCCTGCGGCAAAGGCTGACGAAAGGTCGTGTGATTCATGTTCAACGGCGTCAGAATATTCTTCTCGACATAATCATTGAACGACATGCCCGAGATTTGTTCAACAATGTATCCGGCCATGCCAGTACCGTGATTTGAATACGATGAATAACTATGGGGAGGGCGCACGCGTTCGGGCATTTCCTTTGAGAAAATCTCTGCAAATGGTTTCATGGAAGTCGAATCTTTTCCAAATAACCCGATGACGAGGTCCTCAAAGCCCGGCGTGTGCGTCATAATATCATTTAGCGTGATTGGCTTTCCGTATGCATCCGGAATTTTGAAGTCCTTGAAATATGTATTGACATCTGCATCGAGGCTAACCTTGCCCTGGGCCACCAGTTGCATGATGCTGATCCATGTAAACATCTTTGAAATAGATCCGATCCGGAACATGGTGGTCGCTGGATCCACCGGCTGTTGCTTCTTTTCGTCAGAAAATCCATAGCCCTTTGCCAATAAGATCTTACCATCCTTGACGACTGCGACGGTAGCTCCCGCAATATGCTTGTCCCGCAGGTGCGTGGTGATGACACCGTCCATAAATGCCTTCAGGCGAACCGTGTCAGAAAGTGATTGAGAAACGCCTGCAACAGCTGTGCAACAAAAGACGACAAGAAAAGTAGAGAGTTTTTTCATGGCTGCGGGTTTGGGTGGGGATGAAGATACATTTTTCGCCGGGCAATCGAAAGTCACGCTTCACAACAATCTCTCAAATTAGTTGACAAAATCAACTATTTATCCTTAATTCGATCAATGAAGCCATCCATGCCAGCAACGGTGCGGGACTTTAATCGCTTTTACACAGCCGTCATTGGTCTGCTGGACCGTCACATCCTCAACTCGTCATTCTCCTTGCCGGAAGCAAGGATCCTGTATGCGCTATACCATACTCCCTCCTGTACTGCCCGCCAAATCATGCAGCAGCTACCCATTGACAAAGGATACCTCAGCAGAGTACTGGCGCAGTTTGCGAAAAAAGGATTTCTCATCAAAAAGACAAGTCATCGGGACGGGCGTGCCGTTCACCTCCGACTGACTCCAAAAGGAAGGATCGAATTCGAGAAGCTGGATGCAGCCTCGGACCAACAGATAAAAAACATTATGAAAGATATGTCGCCCAAGGACCAGCTGGCACTCGTCCAGCACATGGCGGCGATAAAAACAATATTACAGCCATCAATACAATGAAAAAGATATCACTCAACGACATTGTCGTTTCTAATAACCTGCAACCTGGCGACCTTGGTTATGTTACGTATCTGCATGGCCGGCTTTACAAAGAAGAATACGAATTCGGTCTTCAATTCGAAGCATACGTGGCGGAAGGATTGCTGGAGTTCTATCATCAATACGATGAAAGAAATAATCGCGTATGGGTTTGCCGTCACAATCAAGCCATAATTGGATTTCTCGTACTCATGAACCGTGGAACCGCCGCACAACTCCGGTACTTTATCATCGAGCCCGATTATCGCGGCATTGGTCTTGGCAAAAAACTAATGAATGAATACATGGATTTCTTAAGGGCTTGTGGCTACAGGTCATCTTATTTACTAACCACGCACGAGCTAGCAGCTGCAGCACATTTATACAAGTCACACGGATTTACGCTTACAGAAGAAAAGGAATCCGATACATTTGGAAGACCCCTGACAGAGCAGCGTTATGATTTGGCGATAGTTCAATGAAATTAAAATGATGTTCGTGTTTTTTAGCCTTACAGTTTACGCACCGCACTTTTACACTTCACATTTATTATTTTACTCCCGATAGCTATCGGGATTACGGTTTTACCAAAAAAGTAAAACCGACCCACCCCTGGGTCGGTTTCGAACCTACCTAAACACCCTAAGCTTAATGGCTTAAAGAATCTGAAGTTTAGAGACGCACTTCTCAGCCGCGTCACACCCACTACCCAACTATTTATTATTTTTCCAAATAGCCTGATTTGAGGTGTTGGGCGGCATATTTGGCTATCTTTCGGCGTTTTTCTTATAAGCTCCATAATATGAAGGGACTTAGCTGGGTCGCATTGACCCGGATCAAAGAGAGTTTTTTGCTGGCTCTTTTCTCTATGATAACCGCGTTTCTGGCCACCTGCAATGTGGCAGCGCAATCGTCGTACACGATGCAATCTGCTATTCTGCGGGCAAAAAGCAGTAGCCCATTATTAAAGACAGAAGCCTATAACATCAACTTCGCTCAATCTGACCTGGTGACTGCAAAATTGCATACAAACCCGATCCTCAATAACCAGACACTACAACTGATCGACTCGAAATACTTCGCATCTGGCACCGATGCGAGCAATCGCTATAACCGCCAGGTATGGTGGCAGCTCACAAAACCCTTTACCCCCGTTTCTCAAAGAAGAAACAGGATTGACATCGCGTCGCAAAATGTGCTTTTGTATCAAATAGGATACTCGGAGACGGTGAGAAATTTTTCGTCAGATGTGGCGAATCAATGGCTCAACGCATGGATCTTCAAGTCACGCCTTGATCTGCTTGATCAGGCATACACCAACATCGACAGTCTTGTTAAAATCAATAAGGCGCGCTTGCGAAATCAGGTTATTTCCCAAACCGACCTCATCAGGACGCAGCTTCTGCAGGATCAATATCAGCTACAAATCAGTAACGCAAACAAAGATTATAAGAGAGAAATTCAAGGCCTGAAATTTCTGATGGGCGCACGTGACAGTGTCGACGTCGATATCGATGCGGCTATTGAAACCATGACAATACCGGCATCGGTTGATTCGATGTTAAGTCAGGCCATGCGCGAGCGGACCGATGTTCAGGCAGCGAATGTTAATATCCTCATCTCGCAGAGCAACATCAAATACCAAAAGTCACTCGTAATCCCTACGCCAGAACTCGGAATGATCTGGAACCCTCAGAATGGAATACCGTATCTCGGTTTCTTTGGAACGCTTCGTATTCCCCTGTTTGACCGGAATCAAGGTCAGATCGAAAAATCAAAGTACATGCAATTGCAGGCAGAAGAGAGCATGAGAAATATTCAACTGAAGTTACATACAGAAGTGCGTGCCGCCTTTTTTGTATACCAAACCGAAAAAGAGAATTTGAAAAAGTACGAGAGTATGCTCAATCAATCCGACCAGGTATTGGACAACGTGCGTTACTCATACCTGAAGGGAGGAACAACGATCATTGACTTTTTGGATGCACAAAGGAGCTGGTTCGACACAAGACAACTATTTCTCGACGCACGCCTTTCCTATTTCCAGAGTTATATCCAGCTTTTATTCGCGACGGGACTCATTAATCAATTGTAACATGCGCACTACGATCATATTCATTCTCGTAACGGCATTAACCTTATCCTGCAAAAAAGAGCAGAGCCAGGAGCGGCATCTGAATTTCACAAAGCCAAAGGTCGCCGGCAATGTGATCACTTTCTCAGAAGAAGAAACAGCGAATTACTTCACCTCGCAGGCGATCGAAAATGCCGACCTCAAAGCAGATTTTTCTGTTCCCGCGCGGGTCGTTGCTACCGTAATGCGTTCATCAGAAAACCCCGATCTGAACCTTATACTTTTTGACAACCCCGCATTGACAACAGACTACACGCAACTACTACAGCACCTGGCCAACATCAAACAAATTGAAGACATTGCCATTAAACAACGCAGCATCGAATTGGAACGCGTGTTGGATTTGCAAAAACATGGCGCCGCTACTGGCCGCGATGTGTTGGAGGCACAGACTGCGCTCGCGCGGGAGAAAACAAACCTTATTAATGAGAAGTCCTCTTTGATCGAAGAAGAATCGATGCTGAAGTTGGGTGGATTCAGCACCGAAGCGCTTCGAAAAGCGAAACCAAACACAGTATGGGTAATCTCTGAAATTTCTGATAATGAGATCAGCAAAGTAAAACCCGGAGAAAGCTGTCAGGTTACTTTCAACTCATTTCCAAATGAAGTTTTCAATGGAAGAATAGAGGACATCGGTGATGTCGTTGACAATGAGACCCGCCTCCTGAAGCTAAGAATCAGCATTGTAAACCCTGATCGTCGACTGAAAGCTGGTATGTTCGGCAGCACACGTTTCGGTTTGAAAGAAGGGAAATTTCTTACCGTTCCCCTCGACGCACTGGTCACGGTTCAAGCCAAAAGCTACGTGTTCGTAAAAACGTCGGGAACGACATTTGAAAGAAGGGCCGTAAATACCGGACAACAAGCGGGCGCCAACATTATTGTTTTTGATGGGATCAAAGAGCATGAACAGGTGGTGATAAAGGGGACGATGCAGCTCAAAGGACTTTCATTCGGATATTAAAAAATACACACCATGACCCAGGCACAGATCTTTTTTGACAGGGATAAGTATAAAGACGACAAGCCCATGACCGACTACCTCATGGAATTCCTGCTGGACAATGATATAAAAGGTGCAACCGCATTCCGTGGAGAGCTGGGGTTCGGCGAAAGCCAGCGGATCAATCGGCCGGGACGGTTGTTTTCGTTCGATGAACCACCAATGGTTATTACATTCATCGACCAGGATGAAAAAGTAAAGAAGGTCCTCACCGCTTTCAGGAAAAAAGTGAAAAGCGGGTTTATCGTCACCAGTGTTGTAGAAGTCTGGAAATAATCAAATGATCAGGAGCCTCCTCATATTCTCGCTGACCAATCGCTGGATCGTTATCGCCCTGGCGATCATCACGTCGGGTGTTGGCTATTGGTGTTTCACGCAATTGAAGATCGAGGCCTATCCGGATATAGCCGACACCAATGTAATTGTCGTTGCTAAATACAACGGTCGTGCGGCCGAGGAAGTGGAACAACAGGTGACGATTCCAATTGAACGTGCGCTCAACAACGTACCGAAAGTGCTTGATCGACGAAGCCGTACAATCTTCGGTCTGTCAGTGGTCCAGTTGACGTTCGAAGATGGTGTAAACGATTATTTCGCCCGCCAACAAGTGAATGAAAGACTCGCGAGTGCTCAATTACCGGACGTCGTTCATCCGGAACTTGCCCCACTGACGACCGCGGTCGGAGAAATACTTCGCTACGTAGTCGAAGCGCCCGCAACTTTTAGTCCGACGCAACTTCGCGATTTGCAGGACTGGGTGATAAGGCCGTTCCTACTGCAGGTTCCAGGGATTGCCGACATCACAACTTTCGGAGGTCCATTGAAGCAATTTCAAATATTGATCTCGCCGGAAAATCTTAGAAAATACAATCTTACGGTAAATGACATCATCACCTCCGTTGGCGAGAACAACCTCAACACAGGTGGTAACGTGATGGAACGCGGGGGCCAAAGCTTTGCTGTTCGTGGCCTCGGTGCAATCAGATCAATCGACGACATTGAATCCATCGTACTTACCTCCTATCGCGGCGTTCCAATATTTGTCAGGGATGTCGCATCGGTTGAAATAGGCCCGCCTCCCCCTTCAGGGATTCTTGGTTATACCTTCAAAAGCGAATCCATCGAAAGCAACAGCGGCACAGAAGGCATCATCCTGCTTCGTCGCGGCGAGAATCCAAGTGAGGTTTTGAAAAAAGTGAAGGACCAGATTGCCACGCTGGAAGAAAGTGAACTACCGGAGGGCGTTAAGATCAGGACCCTGTATGATCGGAGTTTTTTGATCAATCATTCACTTGAAACCGTCGGGAAAACATTGTTCGAAGGCGTCTCCATTGTTGTCATAATTCTAATCTTCTTTTTAGGAAGCGTTCGATCGGCTTTGGTGGTAGCGTTAACAATTCCTTTCGCGTTGCTTTTCGCGTTTATCCTCATGCGCCTCACAGGAATTCCCGCGAACCTGCTTTCTCTCGGCGCGATTGATTTTGGAATCATTGTTGACGGTGCCTGCATAATGGCGGAACACCTGATCAGAAAGTATCGCAGCGCAACGCCTGAAGACAAAGAACAAGGCATTCTCAAGATTACCCTCATGTCGGCGCAGGAAGTCGGACGCGAGATATTCTTTTCGGTAACGATCATTATCCTCGCTTACATGCCAATCCTATTGATGACACGCGTCGAGGGAAAACTCTTTTCACCCATGGCGCTGACGCTCGCGTTTGCCGTCGTAGGATCGATGCTTTGCGCGCTTACGTTGATACCAGTTCTCATTTCGTTTGCCTATAAAAAAGGCCTTGAAAATCTTGATAAGCCGATCCCTCAGCACAAGAATCCGGTGTTGGAAGCATTTGAACGGAATTACAAGAATGCCATTTCAAAAATACTTGAGGCACCGAAGTTCGTCGTTACGGTCGGCTTTGCCGTTGTCCTTGCACTGACAGCAATGGGTGTCAAACTTGGAACAGAATTTCTTCCCGAGCTCGATGAAGGTTCGATCTTTCTCCGCTGCTTCCTGCCCGCCGGTGTAAGTATTCAGGAAAACGCCAAGATCGCTCCGGGGATAAGAAAGATTATTGCAAAATATCCACCCATCGACTACGTCATTACCCAGACCGGCAGGAACGACGATGGTACGGACCCATTCCCCACCAACCGAACAGAAATACTGGTTGGCTTGCGTGACTATCATCTTTGGAATGATACGATTTCTAAAAAGGAACTTGTTCAGCGAATTCAAAGCGATCTTCAAAACAATTTTCCAGGGGCCTTCTTTTCGACGGGACAACCGATCATCGACCAGGTAATGGAAATCGTAACAGGAAGTGCAGCTGACCTCGCTATTTCTGTAATCGGCGATGATCTTCAATTCATGCGCGCCAAAGCCGACAGTATCTCGACTATCGTGCAAGGGACCGAGGGAGCAGCATCGGTCAATATTGAACAGGAAGGCGTGCAGGCACAATTGGCAATTACCATAAACAGACAGGCGGCAGCCCGATATGACATCAATGTCAATGACATTCAAGCCATGGTCGAAGCGGCTATTGGAGGGAAATCCATATCGATTCTATATGATGGCGCAAAGAGATACGACATCGTCGTGCGATTCCTGGCCGTGCGCCGAAACACATTGGAATCTATCCGAAACCTTCAAATTCCATCGGCAACTGGAGCTCTCATTCCGATGAGTGAGCTGGCCTCGATCCAATTCAGCGATGGTCAGACGAATATTTACCGCCTGAATGGAAAACGCATGTCGACGGTGCGAACCAACATTCGCGGTCGCGATCAAGGTGGATTCGTTGCCGAAGTAAGTCAGAAAATAAAAGCACAGGTGCCGGTGCCAAAGGGCTACGAAGTGATATATGGAGGCCAATACGAAAATCTCGAACGCGCGGGCAAACAACTTTCTGTTACCATACCACTTACTATTGTTATGGTATTTGTGCTTTTGTTTTCGCTTTTCAAAAATTTCAGACACACTGCCGTGGCAATGTCGTGCATTCTGTTTGCTCTCGGCGGAGGCATTGTCGCTCTGTTAATCCGAGGTTACCACTTCAATGTGTCAGCGGGCGTCGGATTTGTTTCCATTTTTGGAATTTCAGTCATGGCCGGCGTGTTATTGGTGTCGGCGATAAAACGAATGGAGGAAGCACATGGAAATGACTTGAAGCAAACTGTTGCACTCGCCTCATCGGAACAGTTGAGAGCGATTCTATCAATCCTCATTGTTGCTATTGTCGGATTGATACCTGCGGCAACGTCTTCGGGCATCGGCTCCGATGTCCAACGGCCACTCGCAACAGTTATCATCGGAGGCCTTACCAGTACACTTATCTTTGCACCCTTCTTGTTACCACCCCTCTATTACCTCGTAGAAAGAAGATTGAGAGGGAACAGTTGAAACCAGTAAGTATGAATGCAATAAAAGTTGTAATTGCCGACGATCACAAGATCATTCGCGTAGGGCTCCGTGGTTTGCTCGAACGCGAAAAGGACATCAGCGTAGTTGGAGAAGCAGAAAATGCAGAAGACATTGAAAAACTCTTAGCATCCCAATCAGCCGACGTTATTCTGATGGATATCGACTTGGGAGAAACGGATGGCATCGTTGCAACAAAACGTGTCAAGGAATTACACCCGGAACTTCAAGTACTTGGATTAACCATGCATGAAGAGCCTGACTACATCATAAAAATGCTGGAGGCGGGAGCCAGCGGCTACTTACTGAAAAATGCCGGCCGCGAGGAATTGCTGGCCGCGATTCACACCGTTGCCAAAGGCGATAGTTATTTCAGCCAGAAAGTCTCGGCCACGTTACTGCAGGCCGTCACGCGTCAGAAAACGGCTACTCCAGAGGTCAAAAAAACCCAAATCCAGACGCCGCTGTCCGAGCGTGAGATTGAAGTACTTCGCCTAATTGCGCAGGAATATTCAAATGGCGAGATAGCCGAAAAACTCTTTATCAGTATCCGCACAGTTGACACTCACCGAAGAAATCTGCTGGAAAAATTACAGGTGAAAAACACTGTCGGACTGGTGAAATATGCCATCAACAAAGGCCTCATTTAAGAATCCCGCGTCTCGAACTTGCAGGGAAAACAGTAACGTCAGTCTGGCGCTTGCTCATATGCGCGCCTAGCTGATCCCTCGGGTGCTTTGTGTGGTCGCAATCGTCCACGACCCGGATCAAAAAATCACTGCCCATTTCGAAACCGATTGCAATTAATTCTTGAATTGAAACGGAGCAATCCGATAAGACTAATCGCTACGCAAAACTCGCAGTACTAGTCAAATCACCGCTTTTTTGAATTAGGTTTTTTACTCTGGTTCAGGGTCTGGGAGCCACCCTACATTTGCTATGACCGAACCAAAGATTACACCATTATGCAAGGCACAACAGGTTTTAATGTCACAGATGAGGCTCTCGTAGCTGCGATCCGTCAAGACGACAGAAAAGCACTGGGAGAATTGTACAATCGTTACTATAGGAAAGTATTCAACAAGTGCTTCTCATTTACCAGAAAGCAGGAAGAAGCATTTGATCTTGCCCAGGAGTCATTGATGAAAGCATTTGACAACATTCACTCATTCAAGGGTGAATCCTCGTTTTCAACCTGGCTATATACCATCACACACCGACACTGTCTTGCAGCGATAAAAAAGAATGGACGATTCCAGTTCCACACACTGGAAGAAAACGCCGTGGGCGAAGAAGACCAAAACGATCCATCACCTGCGTCGGAAGAAAGCGGAGAACGTGCAGAACAAGAATTGATCATGTATTCGTTAATCAAAGCATTGCCGGAAAAAGAAAGAGACTTACTCAACCTCAAGTATCTTCAGGGCGAGTCGATAGAAAGTCTGCAAAGCCAACTTCACATTTCCGGAAGCGCTGTGAAAATGAGACTTAAGCGATCACGCGAAAAACTTAACGCGTTGTATGCGCTCGCACTCACTTATGGCCTCGAGCAGGTGCTTGCTCAAATAGAACTTTTTACCGCAGGCTAGGGTGACCTCACGCATTGTTTCCGTCCAAATGGGGCATGCGTTTAAAAAAGGTATTACTTTATCCCTTCTCGACCGAAGTTTCCTATTTTGAAAACTATGCGTGGGCGACGGAGTTGGCATGGCGGATGAACGCCCGCCTGCAACTTATCACCACTACTTCTCTTTCAAACGACCGCTCCTCCACGCGAGACGCCATTTACGAATCATTACTGCAGGCGCAGGGATATTATCTTGAGCATTATCGCCATTCATCCAGTTCAGCTGAAATAAGATCGGAGCCTTTTATCAGCGATGGAGATCTGGGTTCTGCGCTCATGTCGCACTTACACAAAAACTCAGTTGACGTAGTTGTACTTGATGGAACGTTTCTCTCGCGGAACTATAAAAAGCTGCGTGAAATCGTTGATTCTTCCGGTGGCGTGATTGCCCTACCGCGCACCCAGGACCCAATCGAATTACAGTCAAGGAGTGATCATTTTTACGATATCCTTCGTCGCGCAGAACTCTATAAGCTGCCTGAGAATTTCTTCTCTACACTTGGGAGCGACAGCACAGTATTTAATTACCTCAGAAGGTTCTTCCAAAAGAAAAAAAACTAAGAGCGCATAAATACACCTCCACAGTCCGCCTTTGTTCCTAAAAAAATATAAATTGAATCCCTACTGTCTGGTTGATGTCTATTGTAAGGCTTCTTGTCATTTCCGGTGCACTTATGTTCGTGTCGGGTGCACTGTGGGCGCAGGCCGACCAAAAAGATGATACAAAGGAAAATGCAGGCGTGATACCGGTCGCGCATAAAAAACAAAGGCGTCTGGTGCTTTTCCCGGTCATAGTTAAATCCCCCGAATACCTGTGGGGTGGCGGAATAGCTGGCACGTATTTTTTCAATCTTTGGCATGATTCCACGACTCGCACTTCGAATGTCAAAAACGTAACCTTTTATACCCTGCGTCAACAGTTGGTTTTCGCCAGCGACGGCACTATTTATTTTCCCGGAGAAAAATATATTTTTCATTTTATCGCGTCGGCAAGTCACTTTCCGGATCGATTCTGGGGTCTGGGCAATGACACTCCACCAGAGAACGAAGAGAAATACGCCATCAGCCAATATGATCTTTTTCCGCAAGTTCTTCGAAAAATTGTCTCCGATTTCTACCTGGGAGTCAGCTATGAATATCAAAACGTCTACACGTTTGAATATGAGGCCGGTGGATTATTCGACCAGCAAAATATTACAGGCAGGTATGGCGGGCAGATTTCAGGAGCGGGTGCACTCATAACGTGGGACAGCCGCAACAATGCATTCAGTCCATCCAAAGGACTTTATGTTCAGTATTATATTGGATTTTATAATCATGCGATCGGAAGCGATTTCGATTTTACACTTCATAACCTTGATATACGTAAGTACTTCCCCCTTCGAAAGAACCGCGTGCTTGCCTTCCAATTTAATATGGTCAACAATACAGGTAATACACCCGTGAGGGATCTCGCAAATATTGGCTCGAGCAGTTATATGCGTGGATATTACGAGGGACGCTATACTGACCGCAGTATGATGGCGTTTCAAGGAGAGTGGCGCGTACCAGTAAGCGAACGTTGGGGATTCACCACGTTTGCGGGGGTGGGACGTGTCGGAACAAATTTATGGGATCTGTTTCAACTTCATGATCTCAAGCCAAGCTTTGGGGTTGGTTTGCGATACGCATTGCGTCCACGTGAGAAGCTCAACCTACGCGTCGATGCAGGTTTTGGCAATCATTCCCAAGGCACATATATTAATATAGCCGAAGCTTTCTAACTTCGTAATTGATAATACACTACCTGAACCCATTCACACCCACGTGAAATCCTTCCGCGTTCGTTTTCTCTTGATTCTGTCGATCGTCCTCACCGTGGTGAGCACAGTAATCACATACCTGAACGTTGAACAAAAAAAAGAATCGATCTCCCTCGTTATTCATACCTACAAAGTCATTCAGGCATCTACCCGCCTTCTGTTGCTTCTGAAAGACATGGAAATTGGTCACCGTAGCTACCTGATCACGTCGGACCGCAATTTTCTCGAGCCCTATCATGAAGCTGTCCTTGATATTGACCATGACATGGATACGCTTTCAACACTTGTTACCACGAGTCCACGACAACGTGAGCTCCTCGAACAACGCATCCTGCCTCTGGTTGCCCGCAAAAGGGCCGACCTCGAACAGAGCCTACTTATCATGCAACAATTCGGGCGTGACAGTGCCACCCATTTCGCAGGAATGAAAACGGCCCAAACAAGCATGGATAGCATCCGGTATTGGACGCAGGATTTTATTCAACATGAACAAGCCTTGCTGAAAGAGCGTAGCGAAAATCTGGAACAACGATATTTCGTGGAAGATGTGATTCGCTTTTCGAGTTTTGCCCTGATCGGAATAACATCCCTCGCGGCGCTCATCACCATCGCAAACCGGGACCGGGATAACAAGCGGCTTCTAAGTCAGCTCACTGAACTCAATGTCCAGTTAGAGCAAAAAGTAAAGGAACGAACACGCGAACTCGAAGATGCAAACAAAAACCTTCTGGCTGTAAACGAAGAAAAGAATCACTTCCTCGGCATTACCACGCATGACCTCAAGGCGCCCCTTACCGGCATCACAGGCCTCCTCAATCTGATGAAACTCGATTCCGATAAGCTGACTTCACGGCATCTAGAATACATTCAGTTGATGGAGAGCACATGCATGGATATGAATCGGCTCATCACCGATTTATTGGATCTAAGCCGCATCGAGCATGGCAACATGCAAGTCAACTCGCAGACCGTTTTGCTTGGCAAAGTCATCAGTCAGCTCGACGAACATTTCAGGGCATGGGCATTCAGGAAAAATATTCAGCTCATCTTTGACAGCAAAGTGCCCGGTCTGATCACAGATCATGATGTTCTCGTCCGTATCCTCGACAACTTAATCTCGAATGCCATTAAGTTCTCACCCGCAGGAAAGCCTGTGAAGATAATGATCAACAGAGACAGCGGGTATGTTCGATTCGATGTGGAAGACCATGGCCCCGGGATCAAAGAAGAAGACAAAAGCAAGTTGTTCAACAGATTCCAGCGGCTTAGCGCGCGCCCCACGGGTGGTGAAAGCTCATCAGGTCTTGGCCTTTCAATTGTAAAAGACCTTGTTGATCTTTTGAAAGGTACGATTGAGGTTAATAGCAGCTACGGGAAGGGCACAATTTTTACCATTCGCATTCCTCAATCCAACCAATCATAGCCGATAATAGCCCGTTCATCTCATTCTGTGTGACTGCCGGAGGTTGATTGCCTCTAAACACTCAGTATGAGCTTCGCAAAAATACTTTCGACTGCAGCATTTCTTATCACTGGCAGCCTGTGCCATGGGCAATTTTTTAATGCTTCTCACGTACCAAAGGAGTCGAAAATCATTCTATCAGAAATGCACCCTCACCTCGCAGCAGACGTCACATGGAGCAAGGAACCAGAGGGCTATCAGGCATTCTTTCTTCTTCACAGTAAACCGCACTATGTTCTGTTTGACTTTCAGGGTAACTATGTAGCCGAGGCCTCTTCAATTAAAAAAGGAGCTCTTCCAAAAAGAGTCAGGAAACATCTCCGCGAAACGTACCATGCGTTTCGCATTCAGCAAAGCCTCGTCATAAAGTCGAATACGGGCGGCCTCCTTTATGAGGCACGTGTGACGCACGGGACCGAAGATTATAAGCTTATCTTCAATGACAGCGGGTACATTCTTGAAGTGGTACCCCTCCCGATGACTGTCACAGAGTAAGTATTTGATGATGAGGCAAAAAGGCCTTCATTGATCCCAAAATAAGTCGTTTGCAGAGTTATGGTACGGGGATATACCCTCCCGCGGGTATCTGAATTATACAATCTCAAGGGTATGTTATGGGCTATGAGGTCGATCTACATTTGACTCGACACAAAACCAACCCCTATGAAAAGAATTATCATTATGCTCTTCGGCGTTTTGATTACCTGTATGGTAACAGCGCAAGACAATGATGCAGTCATCAAGGCGGCGTTCGGAGGCGACTTCGAAACTGTCAAAAAAAATGTGGAGGGCGGATCGAATGTAAATTATACCAACGCCCTGGGACAGACCGCGATCTCTGTAGCGTACCTGTGGCCCGAAATAACATCATACCTGATCAGTAAAGGCGCCGATGTGAATTCAGGATCCTATCCGGCACTCGTTGCAGCGCCACGATACTATGCTGTCGAAGTTATGAGGCTCCTGCTCCAGGCAGGTGCAGATCCCAACAAAGTTGCAGAGGTGAAAGTAGATGTTGCCGCCCCTGTGCGGAAAATGCTCGAAGAAGAAAAAGCAAAAGGCAAGAAAGCAAATAAGTACCTGGTGAAGGCGTACGAAGATCAGCTCGCCAAAATGGGCAATCCTCAAGCACTGATATTTTCTGCAATCCAAAACACCGTCACCTACACCAACTGTACGGAATGCCTTACGATGTTACTCAACGCAGGCGCAAAGCCAGAATACAAAAGCGCACTGACAGGTGGCAACCTGCTTCATGAAATCGCAATGACCTACCTGCCTGCCGACGAACGTAATGCCAACATTCAGGCGGGCATTCCTTACTTTGAAAAAGCCGGCATGGGTGTACCTGAGTGGTACAGGAATCTTGACGTGACTGGTTATGGTAATCCATTCGATATGGTTAAACTATTGAAAGACAAGGGTGTGAACATTGAAGCGCTTGACAATAACAAATGGACCCCATTGAAGACCGCGGTATCACAACCTAAGATCAGAGAAGAGGTGGTGATGGCGCTTGTAGGAAACGGTGCGGATTTCAAATCAACAGGTCTCAACAACGACCCCACTGACTTCCAAAAAGAAACGGCCGATGGCGAAAAAATTAAGGTGCGTTTCGATTTCCCTGCAGAAGGTCGCCATGCAAATGGTGCTGGATATAGTGCCAATATGGATCTGGTCAACCCCAAACCGAAAAAAGTGGCGTTGATCAGTTACTACCTGTACGATCCGGGAAAAGGCAAGACGAAAAATAACGGCAATACAATCTCAGCATCGGTATGGCGTACACCAAATGGTGTTGGTCAAACGCAAGTTGACGGATTTTACAATAAAAGTATCGGGCCATTAAAAGCAGCTTTCAAAGAAAATGGCATTGATCTCCTCACCCCCGAGGAATTTTTGGACACGGACGAAAAGGTTGAATACTATTTCGGTTTCAGTCAGGAATCCGCCAAAAAAGAAAAGACTGAAATCACTAAACGGCGAGCAGGTGGTTATTATACACAGGTGGTGACCGCCAGTGTCGAAAACCTGAAAGTAGCGCCCACCGGAAAAGGATATCGCAACTTCTTCGTTGCCAACGAGGCTGATGACGAATCGATAATTGCCAACTTCCAGGGCGGCGTATTCTCTGCCAACAGAAAGCTAACCTCCAGCCTTGGCTATGAACTTGCAAAGGGTCTGGGTGTAGACGCCGTGGTGGTTGTCTACATATGCACACGGAAATTGAAACAAACTACAGGCGACTATGGTGTGAATGCCGTCGTTACGATGATGTTAGGGCCTAATCCAGGCCGCACCGCAGACGAAGATCCAGACGCAAAAAATCTTGGACAATTCTATTGCGGAACGAGAACATTTTATGGTTCACCTCTCATCTTCAAGGACGATAAGGGAGTCTTTGGGCAATATGATGGTATGGCAAATATTCTGAAAGCTCATGCCGCCAAGATGAGCAAGTACATTAATGGAAAGGAAAAAGAAGAAGAGTAAGTAACAAGATAAAAACACCCTGGAAGAGCCCGCGATGAGAGTTGCGGGCTTTTTTTGTATACCCACCACGCAAAGGCGCCAGGACCGCAAAGAAATGCACGGACTTTGCGCGCTTTGCGTCTTCGCGTGGGTATATTTCACCATGAAGCAAATACTCATTTTGATGATCGCAGCCTTTGCGATCGTGTCTTGCCAACCCAAAAAAGAAGCGCCACAAAGTGTTGCCACGAGAATCGACTCGGTTATGAACGCCAACAAGGACTTCAGCGGCGTCGTGCTGGTGGCTGACAAACGCAAGCCCATTTATCACAAGGGTTTTGGTTATAAGAACTTTGAAACACAAGCGCCGATCGACACTGCCACTGTCTTCGAACTCGCCTCAGTGTCGAAACAATTTACCGCAGCGTTGATACTGATGCTACAGGAAGAAGGGAAACTAAGTGTGGATGATCCCCTGGAAAAATATGTGCCCGGCCTGCCGTATAAAAATGTTACTGTACGTCACCTGCTCAACCACACCTCCGGTTTGCCGGACTACTTCAAATTACTCGATGAACATTGGGATAAAACGAAAGTCGCAACAAACGATGACATTATCGCCTATCTTATCCAATACCATCCCGACAAACTTTTTGAACCTGGAGAAAAATACATGTACAGCAACACAGGTTATGTGATGTTAGGGACAATTGTGGAGAAGGCATCAGGAAAGGAGTTCGTTCAGTTCATGCACGAGCGGATCCTCGATCCATTGAAGATGATCTCAACTGATTTGCGAAGCGCAGAACAAAAAGCTTCGATGGAGAACTTTGCCCTCGGTTACATATATGTTCCTGAGAAGACAAGGTATATCCGTGCAGATTCATTTCCATCATCAAATTACACGATATGGGCAGGTGGACGAAAGGGTCCTGGTCGAATCAGCTCGATTGCTTCCGATTTATTAAAATGGGATCGCGCACTATACACCGAAATGGTTTTAAAAAAATCTTCCCTAGAAGCCGCCTATACTCCGGCAAAACTGAAAAGTGACTCGCTCTCACAATATGGCTTCGGCTGGATGCTTTATAGTCATCCGGGCCTTGGAAAAGTTGTTTGGCACAGCGGAGACAATCCAGGATACAAAACAGCAATTGTTCGGTATATCGATGCAGATAAGACTATCATCCTGCTTTGCAACAATCCACAGAACGATCCATTCTTCAAGCTGCTGAAAGATTTGGAGGATTGCATCAAACCGTAACCATCCGCGTAACGCTAAAGAGATATAAATAGACCTCTTCACACAAACTTTTCAAATCTTCAAATTCAAAATTGAATTAACCGATGAAGATTGGTCTACTGTCAGACACCCATAGTCATCTCGATCCGAAAGTGTTCGACTACTTTAAAGACTGTGATGAGATATGGCACGCTGGAGATATTGGAACATCTGATGTCGTCAAGACACTCCAGGCTTTCAAGCCGCTGCGGGCGGTCTACGGAAATATTGATGATAAGGAATTGCAGGCAAGGTTCCCTGAAGACCTTTGGTTCGAATGCGAAGGTGTGAAAGTATGGATGACCCACATTGGCGGCGCGCCACCAAACTATAATCCCCGCGTCAAAAAGATTTTAAAAGAAAAGACACCGGATGTTTTCATCTGCGGGCATTCTCACATCCTCCGCGTAAAAAAAGATGAGAACTACAAGATGCTATTTATCAATCCAGGAGCCGCGGGCAACCATGGATTTCATGCCATCAAAACAATAATAAGAATGGATTTCGATGCAGGAAAAATCGCCAAAATGCAGGCGATTGAACTCGGAAAGAGAGGAGCGTTAATTTGAACATTTGACGTATTAGAAATTGGCTCACGAACCAAACTGGCACTGTGCCCGTCATTTTCAAATTTTCAAATTAGCACATCTTCAAATTACTTTGCGGCTTCCTTTTTTGCCTTGAACTCCTCCTTGATCTTTTCGATGTCCACAGACTTCCCAACAGGCTGGAAATTCTGAAGCTTGAGCGAAAGTCTTCTGCGTGCTGATTTAGCTCTATCCTTACGGTTCTTGCGCTTGAGACGGGTGACTGCCATAATTCCTTCGTTTAAAAGAGGCGCAAAAATAATCCCCTTTCCCGGTATTACAATGATTTGCACTGATTTAAGCGGAAAACAGCCTAATTCGGTCGAATACTGTTAGTTTTAACCCCTGAATTTTATGGAGAAACCCACTTTGCCGAAAGGCACGCGCGACTTCGGACCGGCTCAAATGGCCAAACGGCAATTTATTTTCAATACAATCCGCAAGGTCTTCGAAAAGTATGGTTTCCAGCCACTGGAGACTCCCGCCATGGAGAACCTGTCTACGCTGACGGGCAAGTATGGTGAAGAAGGAGATCAACTGTTATTCAAGGTCCTCAACTCAGGCGATTTTCTTAAAGATGCCGACGAAACAAAGCTCCAGTCGAAGGACTCGAAGGGCATTGCTTTCCAGATCTCCGAAAAAGGATTGAAATACGATCTCACTGTCCCGTTCGCACGGTATGTCGTCATGAATCGACATGAGATCACGTTCCCTTTCAAGCGCTATCAGATTCAACCAGTATGGCGCGCAGACCGTCCTCAGAAGGGACGATATCGCGAGTTCTATCAATGCGATGCTGATGTAGTAGGAACTGACTCTCTCATATGCGAGGCCGAGATCATTCTCATGATCAATGAAATATTCAAGGGCCTTGGACTTACTGACTATACGATCAAGATCAATCATCGCGGAATACTGTCGGGTCTTGCTTCTATGAGCGGAGCAAAAGAAAAGGAAGGATCATTGTTCGTAGCCATTGACAAGCTTGACAAGATCGGTGAAGCGAAGGTCCGTGAAGAGCTGACTGCGCGGGGTTTCAATTCAGGAGCGGTTGACAAAGTGTTTTCCATTCTGAATTTTTCAGGATCAACAGATGAAAAAATCGTTTTCTTGAAAAAAGAGTTTGGCGCTGAAACCGCAGTACAAAAAAGCATCGGCGAGCTCGAAGAAGTTCTTTCCCTTCTGAAAGATTATGATGCAGGCGATACTCATGTTGAATTGGATATTGCCCTGGCCCGTGGACTCAGCTATTACACCGGCTGCATCTTCGAAGTAAAAATTAATAACGTCGCCATTGGCAGCGTAACGGGAGGCGGTCGATATGACAATCTTACTTCTGTATTTGATTCAAAAGAAAGAAGTTCCGGTACAGGAATCTCCTTCGGTGTCGATCGAATCTACGATGCCATGGAAGAACTAAAACTGTTCCCCGAAGAGACATTGGTATCGTCACAGGTTTTAATCTGCCACTTCGATGCCGAGAGTCGCAAATATGGCCTTCGGGTCTTAAGCAGTCTTCGCGCCAGGAAAATTGCATCCGAGATCTACCCGGACCTTACAAAACCTCAAAAGCAACTCGACTACGCCAACAAAAAGAAGATCGCATATACGATCATCATTGGGTCAGACGAAATGAAAAGCGGGTTACTCACTTTCAAAAACATGAAGACCGGTGATCAACAGAAGCTGTCACTCGAAAATATCCTCGCAGCATTTAAATAATGCAAATGACCCACTCGATCTCATCGCGAACACTTCAGCTCCCGGATCTTGAAAAGATTTTGTCCGGCGCGTGCACAATTACAATTTCTGAAGAGGCCAGGAAGAAAATAATCAACTGTCGCGACTACCTGGATAAAAAGATCGCCACAACCAGCCAGCCACTGTATGGTGTCAACACAGGATTTGGGTCCCTCTATAATAAAAACATTTCGAAAGAAGATCTTGGCAAACTTCAGGAGAACCTCGTAATGTCTCATGCTTGCGGCATGGGCCACGAAATACCACATGAGATTGTCAGGCTGATGTTATTTCTCAAGGTGCAGTCACTTTCATACGGCAACTCAGGAGTACAACTGGAAACGGTGCAGCGATTGGCCGACCTTTTCAACAACAATATTTTTCCCTGTGTTTTCGAAATGGGTTCACTGGGCGCTTCTGGCGACCTGGCGCCGCTCGCGCACCTCACCCTTCCGTTGATCGGAATGGGGCACGTCAACTTTGAAGGAAAGGTTTATCCATCAAAAGAAATCCTGGCTCGATTCAAGTGGTCACCGATTGGATTCAAGGCGAAAGAAGGTCTCGCATTATTGAACGGAACACAGTTTATGGGCGCATTCGGTGTGTGGTGCATCATCCATGCGCATCGATTGCTGAAGCTGGCGAATAGGATCGGTGCGTTGTCGCTCGATACATTCGATGGACGCATCGAACCCTTTGACGAAAAGGTTCACGCAATCAGACCGCACCCCGGCCAGGGAAAAGTGGCAGCTTCCATGCGACGACTTTTGGAAGGAAGTCAGCTGATCGCCCAAAAGAAAAAGCACGTCCAGGATCCTTATTCATTCAGGTGCATACCGCAGGTGCACGGCGCCACGCTGGATGCAATCGACTACGCTACAGCAGTAATTCTTGCCGAAATCAATAGCGTTACCGACAATCCTAACGTCTTTCCCGAGAAAGACGAAATCATTTCTGCGGGTAACTTTCATGGTCAGCCACTGGCATTGGCATTGGATTTTTTATCGATCGCTGTCGCCGAACTGGGAAGTATCTCCGAGCGAAGGACCTACCAACTTATCAGTGGTGCGCGTGACTTGCCTAATTACCTCGTCGCGAACCCGGGTATTAACTCGGGATTGATGATACCTCAATATACCGCCGCATCACTAGTAAGTCAGAACAAGCAGCTCTGCACGCCTGCGTCAGTTGATTCCATCGTTTCATCGAACGGACAGGAAGACCACGTAAGCATGGGTGCGAATGCGGCTTTAAAAACGTTTAGGGTCGTGAACAATGTGTTTTCAATTCTAGCAATTGAACTTGTGACAGCGGCACAAGCGTTGCATTTCAGGCGGCCGCTACTCACCTCACCCCGACTGGAGGAATTCACGAATACTTTTAGAACGATCGTACCGTTTATAGAGAAGGATCGGCTGTTGCATACCGACCTGGTCCATACAGAGAAATTTTTGAAAGAGGTTAACTTGGAGAATGAATAGCAGGCATTTTTGGAACATCCCGTGAGGAAACATCTTTTCATTTTAATTTGGTTGACGGTGGCAGGCTTTGCAGCGAATGCACAGCCCTATACAAGCCGGCTCGGACGATTCCAGGTCAACCAAAAACGGGGTTGTGCGCCGTTTACCATCACATTGACCAATCTCCTTGTCGGTGATTGCACACCAGGAAAGCCGTGCGTGATGGATTATGAAGGCAACAACACGAATCAACAGAATCAGTTTACACATACCTACACAACACCAGGCACCTACACCCTAAAAGTCCTTTATCAAAGCGTCGGCCAGGACGACATCATCATCACAGTCGATCAGAATATCCAACCAAATTTCGAGATCTACTCATGCGCCAACCAGCAAACCTATATTCGTGTCGTAGACAATAATTATGATCAATATGTGATTGATTTTAATAATGACGGTACGCCGGAATACACATTGCCATTCTCAAACAACATCCAGGCAGGTCCTTCTACCTATCCCCTCCCAGCCCCACCGCAGCCTACCGGCTACACCATTGCGGTCAGGGGCAGGCACCTGAATTCTGACGACAACTGTGCGAACAAGACACAAGCGTTCACGATGAAAACCGTGCTGCCGGCACCGGTAATTTCTGTCCTTACATCAATTGATGCGACCAGCGTCAAGATTGATTTTACCACCCTGCCCAATGTTCTCTACAAGATGGAGGTCGCAGTAAACAATTCTTCAAATTTTCAATTGCTGCAGAATGTTTATGGTCTTTCCACATTGACAATCCCGAACCTGAAGCTGGATGACAACTATTATTGCTTCCGCCTCAGCGCAGTCGACCTTTGCAACAATGGAAGCACACCCTCAACAATCGTCTGTACGAACAAGTTTACGGCTACGGCACAAAGCGACGTCAACCAGATTGTCATGAACACGGGCAATATTTCAGGTGTTTCGACTTTCAACATCAATCGTAACAAAGTCAGTTTCTTCAATACGACCAGCACAACATTCAACGACACCAACATCGTTTGTAAAACGGACTATTGTTACCAGATCACAACGATCTATGGAGGTGGCAGCAAAAGCATTTCATTGGAAAAATGTGTGAAGGCTTTTTCGAACAAGATCCCAACTTCGATCACAGATGTAACGTCCGTCGTCAATACCAGCGGAGTAGCGCTTTCATGGACACAAGACGCAAAGTTCACGACGGCAAATTATTCAGTGTTGCGGTCTTCGAAAGGATCGAACCTCGCCTTTTTGAGTTTGACGCCAACCACGTCTTATACCGACAACACATACACCCTTGATGGGAAGTTCTGCTATCAGATTAACTACACCGACAAATGTGACAACATTGCTCTGCCCGGAATCGTGAGTTGTCCGATCCGCCTTGCAGGTACACTTGAAAAAAGTAACGCCATCGTTCTCAACTGGAGCGCCTACAAAGGATATACTGGCGGTGTTCGAAATTATAGTGTCGAAAAATATAATCTCGCAGGCGCGCTCGTCAGAACGTTCACTGTAACAGACACCACCTTCACCGATGACCAGCCGGATGCGACAAACCAATTAGTTCGATATGTGATCAAGGCGAACGCGAATGCCAGCGGGATTACAACGTCCGTCTCCAATATTGTTGAATTCATCAAAGAGGCAAACTTGTATTATCCGACAGCATTTTCTCCCAACGGCGATGCCCTGAATGAAGGATTCAGAGTTTCTGGTCAATTTATCAGCAAGATCAGCATGAAAGTCTTCGACCGGTGGGGCGGCCTTGTCTTCGCCACTGACAAGAATGAATCCTGGGACGGAAGCCGTGAAGGAAAAGCCATGCCCCCATCGACATATGTTTGGAAAGTTGAGATAACCGACCAGGCGGGCCGCACTTTCTTTAAGGAAGGGATGGTAGCACTCATCCGATAAATTCGTCGAAGTCTTTACCTTTGCAATTCACTTTTTAGAAATACTCAGAGATTATGCTGGATATGATGAAAATGATGGGCAAAGTGAAAGAGATGCAGGCGCGTCTGAAAGAAGCCCAGGACAATCTCGATAAGATCACTGCGACCGGCGAGGCTGGCGCCGGGATGGTAAAGGCCCAGGTCAATGGCAAAAGGAAACTACTCAGCGTCGACATCGATGCGGCCTTGCTTACATCAAATGATAAGCTAGTTGTTCAGGATCTCGTGGTAGCGGCCGTAAACAAAGCGATGGACGAGGCAGACGCAAAGGCGAAAGAAGAACTCAAGAAAAGTACCGACGGATTATTACCCAACATTCCAGGGCTGGACCTAACCGGCATGATGGGATGATCAAAGCTGCCGTTGTAATACTTAACTATAATGGAAGCGCTTTGCTGCGGAAATTCTTGCAGGGTGTCGTTGACCACAGCGCACCCTTCGCCGTAGTCGTCGCGGATAATGGTTCAACCGATGGCTCTGCCGAGCTGGTCGAGAAGGAATTCCCATCCGTCAGCCTGATACGTATCCCAAAAAATCTGGGCTTCTGCGGCGGATACAACCATGCGCTCAAAAAAATAGACGCTGAATATTTTATTCTCCTGAATTCTGATGTAGAAGTTACGCCCGGCTGGATCGATCCCCTGATTCACATATTGGACAAGCACGCAGCTGTAGCATCAGTTCAACCGAAGATATTATCTCAGACAAAGAAGTCATTGTTTGAGTATGCGGGCGCGGGCGGTGGTTTTATTGATTCATTGGGTTATCCATTTTGCCGCGGTCGATTATTTTATGCGATTGAACCTGATGAACACCAGTATGATGAGCCTGTTGAAATATTTTGGTCGTCTGGTGCGTGCATGATGATTCGGTCAAACCTCTTTCACAAAATGGGAGGCTTCGATGAGGATTTCTTTGCACACATGGAAGAGATTGATCTATGGTGGGACGCTTTCAGCAAATAATCCGCGAAAGACGTACCTCAACTTTAAGAACGGTCTAAGCCTGCTTTACAAAAATCTCCCAGCCGGAGAATTGATTTATAAGTTCCCGGTAAGGATCATACTGGACTGGATTGCTTCACTGACGTTTGGCATCTCAGGATCGTGGCCAGACGCCTGGTCCGTGTTAAAAGCACATGCTCATTTTGTGAGCAGTTGGCCGCGTGAACACCGTCGCAGAAAAGTCACCAGGCCGATTGGTTTCAAAAAGCCTCCGACCCAATACAGCGGATTGATTGTATGGCAATTTTTTATTGCCGGCAAGCGGAAATATGCCGAGCTTAAAAACTAAGACTCAGAAGTCAAGCACAGAACTATTGCTCCTGCGAAGGTGCTTTCTCATGTTCAGAATGAATGCCATGCCGAGGTATATAATAATCGGCGAGCCAAGTGTGAGAAAAGACGAATAAATGAAAAAAAGACGGATGCTTGAAGAGGCAATTCCGAGCTTTTCGCCCAACGTCGAGCACACGCCAAAAGCGTGTTCCTGAAAAAAGTGCTGCAACCGTTTCAACTGCTCCTCCATGGGCTTAATTCCTTCATTTACCTTGGTAAAATGCACTTTACCGAATGGTTAAATTCTAATCGCAAATATACGGCCTCCACACGGTACCCGAGGGCCAAATCTTTATTTTTTTGACTATTATTGCAAAAAAAACGGCTTAGCGTTACTTTGCGGCTCGTTTTGATAACCTTAAAAAACCTCCCATGAGAAAAGTAGTATATTCGATAGTGATCATCGGCATGTTGAGCCTTGCCGGTTGCACGCTTCCAAACATGATCAAGCTTGCGAAGCAGCAGAACCTGACGGTGACACCCAATCCGCTGGAAGTCCACAAAGACACAGTGGCCTATGAAATGGCCGCCGCATTACCTGTGAAGATGCTGAAGAAGGGCACTGTATACACCCTCAACAGCTTTTACAAATATGGCGACAAAGAGATCGCGCTGGCGCCGATCCCATTCAAAGGCGATGACTATCCTGCTGCCGCCACAGAGCAACCGAAAGTCACCAAAAATTTCAGCTTCGCATACCAGCCCGCTTACAAGACTGGTGTTCTGCAGGTCGAAGGTGTAGCTCAAAAAGGTACCAAAACAAAAACAACGAGCCCACGGATGGACGTCGCAGTCGGCGTTATTACAACCAGCAAGCTGGTACAAAACTCGTATTATGCTGCATGGGCAGACCATGGTTACAATAACAAAGAAGAAATTACACCTATCATCATCCCTGACTTCAACTTTGAGCAGGGAAGGTCAGTCCTCCGTCCTTCGGAAACGAAGAGCGACAAAGGAAAGCAGTTGGATGCGTTCATCGCGTCAAAGAACCTGACCCGTACAGTTTCTATCACCGGTACACACTCTCCTGAAGGTCGTGAGCGAATCAACAGCAAGCTGTCTGAAGAACGTGCGAAAGCGATCGAGAAATTCTATCGTGCCGAGATGAAGAAATATGACTACAAAGGAATGGCCGATTCAATCAAGTTTATCCTGAAGCCGGTAGTTGACGATTGGACAGAATTTAAGAACGCACTTGCTGGTTACAGTGGCATCTCTGCTGACGAGAAATCAGCTTATCTGAATATCATCAACAGCGGTGGTTCATTCGAAGACCAGGAGAAGCAAATGAAGAAAATCGCTTCTTATAAGAAAGTTTTCAAGGATATCTATCCTAAACTGCGCGCTGCAAAGACTGAGATCCTCACTGTGAAAAAGAAGAAAACAGACGCTGAGATTTCTGTGCTCGCAAAGCAGATTACACAAGGTGGTTCAAACGAAACACTGACTGCAGAAGAGTTGATGTATGCGGGAACACTTACTCCCTCTTTAGAGGAGAAGCTCGCAATCTATGAGGCTTCCACCAAAAAGGCAGCTACCTGGAATGCACACAACAACCTTGGCGCTGCATACCTGCAGATGGCAATCGAGAATCCTGCACGCACAAGCGAATTTGCCGACAAGGCACAGGTTCAGCTCGACCTGGCTTCAAAAATCAAAGAGACTCCTGAGGTTAATGCCAACCTTGCAACCGTATCGCTCATGAAGGGCAACCCTTACAAGGCTGCAAGCTATGCCAATAAGGCCCTCAATGGCGCAAGCAATGATGTCGCTCGCGGTGTGAACGGCGTAAAAGGATCTGCTGAGATCGCTACTGCAAAGTATGATGCCGCAGTGCGTTCTGAGTCTTCTGCGCTGACTACCGATGTGAACTTGTTTAACAAAGGTCTTGCTCAGCTCCTCTCAAAGGACTACGCAAACGCACTGAATTCATTCAATGAGGCAGCTTCCAAGAACAGCAATATGGCTGTAGCATTCTATGGCGCCGCTGTAGCATCAGCCCGCTCAGGAAATGCTGACGGCGTAGTTAACAACCTGAAGAAGGCAGTAGCTGCAGACCAGAGTCTGAAAGACAAGGCCCTTACCGACCTTGAATTCAGCAAATTCGCTACAACACAGCCTTTCCGCGATGCGCTGAAATAAGAACTGAGAAAACAATTATGAAAACCCTGACCCACCCGGTCAGGGTTTTTTGTTTGTCCAATGCTCCGGAAATACAACAACACCTGCCAAAAAATGCCTTATTCCTTTTAAACTGATGATTCCCCTGCTATTTTTACGCTCCTTATAAAAATCCTATGCGAGAAATCCAGTTCCGTGAAGCCCTGCGTGAGGCAATGAGTGAAGAAATGCGCAGAGATCCCCGCGTGTTTATCATGGGTGAAGAGGTGGCCGAGTACAACGGGGCCTACAAAGTGAGTCAAGGCATGCTGGACGAATTTGGTCCTGATCGCGTAATAGACACGCCGATTTCTGAATTGGGTTTTGCCGGTGTTGGCGTCGGCGCTGCGTCGAACGGCGTACGACCTATCGTTGAATTCATGACTTTCAACTTCTCGCTTGTAGCGATCGATACGATTATCAATGCCGCCGCCAAAATGTATTCCATGTCCGGCGGCCAATATAATGTTCCCATCGTGTTCCGCGGGCCCACTGGAAATGCAGGACAACTGGGAGCCCAGCACTCGCAAAACTTCGAGAACTGGTATGCCAACACACCTGGTTTGAAAGTGGTTGTTCCCTCGAATCCTTATGATGCGAAGGGATTGCTAAAAACTGCGATCCGCGATGAGGATCCTGTGATTTTCATGGAGTCAGAGTTGATGTACGGGGACAAGGGAGAAGTGCCGGCTGAGGAGTACCTCATCCCACTCGGACTTGCAGATGTAAAGAAGCCTGGCACTGATGTGACGATCGTTTCCTTTGGAAAGATCATGAAGGTTGCACTCGCTGCTGCCACCGAACTGGAGAAGGAAAATATTTCAGCAGAGGTCATCGATTTGAGGACAGTGCGTCCTATCGACTATGCTACCGTGGTTGAGTCGGTGAAGAAGACAAACCGCTTAGTCATCGTAGAGGAGGCATGGCCATTGTCGTCTATTGCTACAGAGATCACGTACCACATTCAGAAGCACGCATTTGATTACCTGGATGCTCCTGTTCATCGCATAAACAATTGGGATGCTCCCCTGCCTTACGCGCCAACACTTATCCAGGAGATACTACCAAACGTTGAGAAAACGGTGAAGGCGGTTAAGGCCGTTATGTACCGATAAGTTCCGAGTTCAGAGTTTAGAGTTCAGAGTTCGGTTTGAACCCTATTTTATCGTGATGAAGCTTACGCTTCTGACGGGTTCTCCCTGATCGTTAACGCCTTCAACAACGACGCGGTAAGTTCCAGTTAAATCCGATGCATAGAAAGACACTGCTGCAGTCCCCGAAGATGCCGAGATGGTGACTTGCGGATTCCAGTACAACGTTGACCTGTAGTCAGGCTCCGAACTGTTCGGATTAGTTTTATAATCCGGATGTCTGAATTCACTAGCTACTGCATAGCCCTGGACCTTTATAAAGTTTGCGCTTGTGAAATCTGATCGGTCAATTTTAGCACCTCGCTTCGAAAAGACTGCGATGACGCCAAATGGCGCCAGTGAACCCCTGATCGTACTTTGGCTTTTCGTGACCTCAATTGAACCCACCGTGCTCGGATCAATTATGCTTAATGCCTCCCCTGCCGATCCAAGCATTGGAACACCATCAAGCGTCACCAGCGGGGTATAAGTCTTGTAAACTTCCGCATCATCGCCGGGGCCGAGCTTTGGTTTGGAATGGCGTGCGAAATAAACGGCCCCTTCGTTTGGGTTAACCAACAAGCCGGCGATTTGAAGCGCCTGGAGCGTGTAAAGTAAATTCGGGAATTGCGTCTTGATCCGTTCTTCACCAAAAACGTACTGTCCTACATCGCCATATGCGTGGTTGTTTGTCTCGATGGGCTTTTTTCTGAAACCGTCATCAACCTCACCTTTGATAACGACTTCTTCCAACATTTTGGAATCAAGCGGCTTATTATAGCCAGTAAGAATCCGCTGGGCTGCTTTCGCATCCGTCGTGTTGATGCTATATGAGGTTTTTGGCGCAGAAAAGGATGGCACTTCGCGCGCCAAAAATTTCACTTTGCCTGCCAGTGGCCCCTTCACAGAGTTCATAGATACTTCCGTTTCACCTTCAAATTGCAGATCCTGCAATGTGAAAAATCCATGCTTATCCGTCTCGACCACAAAAAATTCACTCGGATGAAACCGGATAAAGTTCAAATCAGTTTTTTCACCCTTCCCTTTTGGATTGCGAAACTGACCGCGAATACTGAAGCCGGATTCGGCGCGATATTTTGCTGTTTCTGCTTTTATGTCATCCGTCTTCTGGATAGGAAACTTCTCGAGAATGGATCCCCAATGTGGAGCTTTGATCACTTGTGAGGCGTCGGTAACTGATATAGATACGTCCCCATTCGCAGGATTGCCATATTCGTCCTTCAGCTCAAAAGTGAGCGTGATATTCTCCCGCGGTTTATACGATGTTTTACTTGCAGTGACCTTTAGGAGCTTGCTTTCCTGTTCTTCTGACTCATTGGGATAAACGGGTTTTGACGTAATCTTCAGGACCGGCAAAGGCCGCGCAAATAGTTTCCCATCGCCGAAATTTCTTTGAACGTTGGTGTATGCGCGTAAAAAATGTGTTCCTGCAACAACCGAATCTGGCAGGATGAAATCTCCATTTGCATGGCCACTATCAAGCCTTATGATTTTTTCCGCTATGATTTTTCCGGCAGGGTTCAACAGTTCGACATACAGCGTCTTACTCGCGGATGCGATAGCCGGGCCGGCATACCGGTTCAGATATGCCTTGAACCAAATTCGCTCGCCAGGGTAATAATACTCTTTGTCCGTGTGAACATAGATTTTCTCATACAGGTTGTCGGCATCGCGCGCTTTGCGCATTCTTTGGTTAATAGGCTGATAGTCATTTGGTAATTGATCACCCACGCGCAGGGCGCTCATATATCCTGACGCGATTACGCGCTCAGGATCCGTCACGCGGCCGGAAACGTCAACACGCACCGTGTCTTTAAATTCAAGCCAGGAAACCTGGTGAATTATATCATCATAGTTTCGGACCCTTGAAGCAACCTTTGTGTTATGGACTTCAATTCTGTTGGTCTTAAAAGAAATGCAAAAAGTTTGTTTTGACGGTTCGGCAACGATGGTCAGCTTACTTGTGTCGTACGGCTCAATAGTCTTCCCGAGCTCTGCGCGAAAGACAGACGTCTTAGGACTATTTTCAAAGCCTGTTTTGTCGTTATAAAGTTCAAAACCGCTTTCCCTTGTTTGCGATTTGAGTATTGATGAAAACAAATGCCTGATCGAGCCCTGGTAAGCTTCCCATCGGTTCTCCGCCCACTTCGATTCAACGTTCGGCTCATGAGTTTTCATTTCCTCAAATCTCGCGTTGCCCACAATTGTATAATCCTCTCCTTTTGTCGAATGGAACTTTTTTAGAAAATAAAAGACAGTATAACCCAGTTTATTGTTTTCTATCTGGATGGCATCCGAGGCAGTGGCAAAAAGTATTGGTCCCACCTCTCTGAATTCAAGCACTTCGGGATTAACGATCTTAACTTCATCGGGAGAAACAAACTTCCCCAAAAAACTTTTGCTGAATTGCTTGAGTTGCTCTTCCCAAACTTTGTCCCGTTTTCCTTCGACCACAACTGTCTCGAGCACCTGCTCATCAGGAGCCAGTTTCGCGTTTAAGGTTAGTACCTGATTTGCTCCGAGGTCGATCCTGGTTTGGAGCGGCTGATATCCCACAAACGAAAACACCAGTTCATTCGGGCCAATGGGTACGTGTTGAAGTTTAAAATTTCCCTGTGCATCAGCGGATGTACCAATGGTGGTGTTGTTGACAAAAATATTTGTGAAGGGTAATGGCTCCTCGGTCTTCGCGTCAATTACAATTCCTTGTATGGTACCGGTTTGAGCAAAAGATACGTTCATCGCCGAAAGACACAGGTACCACAATACCCATATCCCAAAATGGCTGCCTACGTATTTCTTTAAACCCATTGCGGTCCGTAATTGATCAATCGCTCTTTAGCCGTAACAATTTACGATGGTTTGGTCTTTGTCGGGAAAATTCAAGGTTATCGCAATGCAAATCACTTAAACCACGGTACAAGTAACTTACTCAATTGAGACCTTATCTTTTTAACAACAGAGGCTTTCAGTTTCCATACGACGTTTATATCGTGAGCGGAGACCCACACGAATCCACCTCCTGCGCGAACAGCTCCACTGCCTGCAACGGGTCCAAACTTCGCTACCACCTTGTTCGATTTCGGATTAATTGCCAGGAGGAGTTCCTTTTTTGCACGGACCCAGACATACCCTTCTCCGGCGGAAATATCCCCGCCCGTTCCCGGCACGCCACATTGAATGTGAGCTACAACTTTATTGGTGCGTGGGTCGATACGGGTTACTGACCCATCTTCCTGATTCAATGTCCAAACACCGCCCTCCCCCAGCGTCAGAAATCGCGGTTGCTTGCCAACGGGAATATTCGCGACAACCCGATTCACTGACGGATCAATTCGTTCTACGGAACCATCGTTTGTGTTAGTGATCCAGATAGCACCATAACCAGCCATAGCGGCATACGATCCCGCACGGACGCGAATTTTTGAAACAACGGTATTCGTCTTCGAATCCACTCGGGTAAGCACGCCTTTTTCATCGGAAAGGATCCAAACAGATTCAAAAGCCGCGACGATGCTTCCCTCACTGTCGGCGATGGTCATCGGAATCGTCGCCAACTCTTTCCCCGTGGCAATGTCAAATCTCTTCAGCGCATTGTCGCCGCAACTCATGACCCACAACGAGCCAAAACCAATGGTGAATGCTGCACACGGTTTGTTGACGGCGATAGAACGCATCATGGAATTTGTCTTCGCATCGAAGTACTGGATTGCGTTCAAGGCATCATTCACAATCCATACTGAACCCTTAGTCAATTCGATCCAATCAGGATAGCCTTCAACTTTAATAGTTTCAGCGACCGTATTTATGTCGTATGATTCAATCTGCGCATGCGCGCTGTGAATCACACAAATCAGAAAAAAACTTATTAGCACCTTCATGGCTTTGCAAGCAAAACCTTCCAGGCATCCAGGGGATTTCCAATGCGAATGAGCTGCTGAGCGAGCTGGTGCGGCGCGTCTCCACCTTTTGAAAAAGCTTTTTTCACATCTTCGCTTTGTTTGATTGCCGCAATCTCAGAGTCGGTCGGGAGGCTTTCTACACTCGCCAGCCGGCCAAGGTCATTGCCAGTGAGAACGGTACTTCTTTTGATGCTTTCCGGAATCAGATCGAAACCTATTCCAAGTTTGTCACTTGGTTTGGGCACGGTGAAGATATTGTTGTCGCCCATTCTAAGATAGTAATCCCCACCCATGCGTGCGACGGCATCAAGTTTAAGTGGATCGATGCGACCATTTTCGTCAAGGACATTTTCCCGAATATGCATTAACAGTATTTCACAAATCACAAGATTCCCCGCCGAGCCCTGCGTGCCTAGCTCGATAACCTGATTTACCTTGCATTCGAAAGATACCGGCGACTCACCCACCCTCGGAGGTTTTACGCGCTCTGAGCGGATTTCTGTAAAGCCGGCCTTATGAAACTCATTCACACCAGCGGGAAACTCACAGCTTGCCAGGGATGCTTGTTCAACCATCTCATAGCTTACAATGTTAATCACAACCTCAGGAACAGACTTGACATTGTCATACGTGTGCTTGGTTGTGTTGTCACGTCCACGACGCGACGGCGAGAACACGAGAATTGGAGGGTTGGAACTAAAGCAATTAAAAAAACTGAACGGGCTGAGATTGACATTACCGGCAGCATCGATTGTGCTGGCAAAAGCAATCGGGCGTGGCACCACAGCGCTCAATAAATAGGCATGAAATTTTGACGACGTCAGTGATTTCGGATCTATCGTGACCATGTTCTTCTTTGTAAAAGCCGAGACCTACTCAGCTGGCAGAATTTTTCCCTTGCATTCTCCAAACCCAATTCTCACGCCATCCCTTTCTGCATGAGCCTTGAGGATGATTGTGTCTCCGTCCTCAATAAATTTTCTTTCGGCTCCATCAGGCAGATGAAGCGGCTTCTGGCCGTTCCATGTAAGCTCGAGCAATGAACCGTATGAGCCTGGAGATGGACCACTGATTGTACCGGACGCATAGACATCACCAACTTGAATGTTGCACCCGTTGGACGTATGATGCGCAAGCTGCTGCGCAATGTTCCAATACATGTATTTGAAGTTTGTCCTGGTGATCGTCACAGGGTCGGCATTGCCGGCCGCCAGCAACACTTCGAGCTGGACATCAAAGTTCCGCTTCCCCTCGAAGGCCAGGTACGGAAGAACATGCGGGATCTGTTCGGGACCAGCAGCGCGAAAAGGCTCAAGCGCGTCCAGTGTCACTACCCACGGGGAAATGGAAGATGCAAAGTTTTTGGCAAGGAAGGGACCCAGAGGAACATACTCCCATTGCTGGATATCGCGCGCCGACCAGTCATTAAACAACACAAAACCAATGATATTATCCTCGGCCTCTTTTACAGAAATATGTTTGCCCAACTGGGAGTTGGTGCAGGTGATAAACGCCATTTCAAGTTCAAAATCCAGCTTACGCGTTGGAAAGAATGCTGGTGGCTCAGATTCAGATGTTTTGATCTGCCCTTTTGGTCGACGAATTGAAGTGCCAGAGATGACGATAGAGGACGCCCTTCCATGATAGCCTACCGGCAAATGTTTCCAATTCGGCAGGAGCGCATTTTTTGGATCGCGAAACATAGAGCCAACATTTGTCGCATGCTCCTCACTGCTGTAAAAATCCGTATAGTTAGGAATATTGACCGGCAGCAACATCTGAACTTCAGCCATCGGTACCAGCGCAATCTCTCTCGCCGGGTTATCACGGAGTTCATCATTGTCTTTCGACAATAATTCAGAAATCCTTTCGCGGACGGCTCCAACCTTTCCCCGGCCCATTGAAAAGAAATCATTCAGATATCGTTGATTGAAGACCCCTGGACTAAGGCCTAGCCCATCCAGAAATCCATTTTCATGAAGGTAAACCAGATCAAGAACGAAATCCCCTATCGCTACACCCGCCACAGCAGAGAGATACCTGGTCTTAAAAATCCCAAATGGGAGATTTTGAATTGGGAAATCGGATCCAGTTGGTACGTCAATCCAGCTTCTCAGCTTCGGGTCATTTGCATCCATTCTGAATCCTTTTTATGTTCTTCAAAATTAATCTAATTTGGATACAGTGACAGCAAAAAATCATTCGCGCATATTCTCTTAGATCGCAACGACAGACTTCTATCCAGACGGTGACACTCAATCTTCCGCAAGAATTCGAAAACTATATGAAAGCAGGTTTAGGAAATCGCTTCGTCGATTTCCGCGCCGCGCTGGAACAAGTTCCACCTGTCAGCATCCGAATCAATCCAAAGAAAATCCAGGATCTGGAGGGAGATCCGGTTCAATGGTCGTCATTCGGTCGGTACTTATCCGAACGTCCGACATTCACCCTCGACCCAAGATTGCACGCAGGCGCATACTACGTTCAGGAAGCAAGCTCTATGTTTCTCGAAGCAGCGGTCAGGCAATCGTTTAAGCTGGAACAGCCGATGACAGTTCTTGACTTATGTGCCGCTCCCGGCGGCAAGTCGACGCACATGCTGAGTCTGATCGGCGAGCACAGTTTGCTTGTTTCCAACGAAGTGATTCGCAGCCGCGCCGCTGTTCTCGCGGAGAACATTCAGAAGTGGGGACACTCAAATGTCATTGTGACCAACAATGATCCAGAGAATTTTCAGCGTCTGCCCGAGTTCTTTGATGCACTGGTTCTCGACGCACCATGTTCCGGCGAAGGTCTGTTCAGAAAAGATCCCGCCGCCGCGACACAGTGGTCACCTGAAAATGTAGACTTGTGCGAATCTCGGCAACGGCGCATCCTGCACGACGTGTGGCCCGCCGTCAAACCTGGAGGAATGGTGATTTATTCTACCTGCACTTACAATGAGCAGGAGAATATCAGCAACATGCTATGGCTCAAAAAAGAATTTGATCCTGAATTCATACAACTGAACATTTCTCCTGCCTGGCGCATAGCTACGTTGGGAACCAGTGAAGTAGTGGGTTATCAATTGTACCCTCACGAAGTTAAGGGCGAAGGATTTTTTTTATCAGTAATGAAGAAAAAAGGCGATGTGGCAAATCGTCATTTCAAAACAAAGGATACGCTTACATCGCCGCCAAAGACAGCGCTCGAAGAAATAGGATCATGGGTTCGCTCGCCGGAAAACAGACTATTTCTTCTTCACAACCAGACCGTGCGCATGTTCCCTGCCAAGAAGCAAAATGAATTACAGTTGGTGCTTAACAATCTGAATGTCGTTGGCGCCGGCACCGCCGTTCTGGAAATTATGAGAAATAAATTCATTCCCGACCATGCATTGGCGCTCAGTACCGAAATTAACAAAGACAATTTTGTAAGAATTGAATTGAATCGTGATGATGCTATACGCTATCTAAGAAAAGACACTATTACTTTGGATGCACCCGTTGGATTTGCGCTCGTCGAGCATCAAGGCCTCGGCCTCGGGTGGGTCAATGTGTTGCAAAACCGTGTGAACAATCTGTATCCAGCAGCGTGGCGGATCAGAATGTCGTAATGGACAAACCGCAAGAGCGCAAAGAATGATTTTTTTGGCTTCGCGCCCTCTCTGCAGTTTTCTGTATTTCAGACCATGACGAAAATCTTAATAATCGCATCGGGCAGCGCAACGCCGCTAAAAAATATCCCGACACAAAACACTTTTTCCTCGTAGCCGGAAACCTGGATCGCTAACGGCAACGTACTCACTGAAAGGCCCGTGTACACGACCGCGAACACAATCGTGAGAACTATTATTGTTGGCGCTGCAGAAGTCGTAAGGATCGATAGCATGCACAACAAGATCACCACCATGCTCCTGTAAAAAATACGTTTCAAACCCAACCTATTTACAATGTTGCTCATCGGAATTGACAGGACTGTTGTGGCCAACAATATCACCACCAACACAAACTTTCCATCGATACCAAGGACTTTAGTAAAGACAGGCGGGAACAGGTTGAACATAACCGATGTCGCGAGCCCCATTCCAATTCCCATCACAAAAATGAATATTTTGTGAGTGACAGGTCTTGTGTCTTTTCTTTGAGAGGATTCACCTCCTACGTGAATAAAAAGTCCGAGGGAATTTTCCCGAAGCAGATACCCGGATAAAAAGACGACGAGACCTCCCGAAACAAAAGTCAGCGGTGCACCCAGATAGTCAATGATATCTACAATCACGGGTTCAAGCGCGTACAATAAGTTACCGACAATGGTGAGCACAGCCATCGCGTTGGGCAAGCGATCAACCGGTGTAAACAGTTCAACGGTGGATAGCGCCGGACTTGTGAAAATGCTCATCGAAATCAGCCACAGAACAATGAGGACGGGCAAGATCCATTTGAAGATATCGCCTGGATTTGTGAACAATGTGAACGCCACGGCCATAAATACCATGGCTGCGAACGATATTCCTAAAGTGATGATGGGCAGCCGGTGTCCATTCTTCATCCGAAACTTATCTCCGATTTTCCCCGCCACGGGCGGCGTAGCGATCAGGATTATCCCTTGCGCAATCGTCAACAATAAAGAGAATTCAGTAAACTGAAACTTCTCAAGCAATTTCGGCTGGTAATTCTGATAGGCGATCCACCCGATGACAATAGATCCATACAACGAAGCGAGGCTCCACAGTTGTTTCCATTGAATTGAGACTGTTCTGTTTTCGTGTGTCAGCGCAATATTCATAAGGATTGTTGGCAGCTTTAGTGCTAATCACGAGAATGTACGAAGCGACTACTGGCATCGGATTTTTCCGCGCGGTTTCCGTACTTTTGCCCACATTTTTAATGGTTTTTCATGTCCCTATCGACCAAATACAGCCCCGCAGAAGTTGAGAATAAGTGGTATTCCTACTGGATGGAACAGCGTTTTTTTCACGCCAGCCCAAATCCGGCAAAGGAGCCTTTTTGCATTGTGATTCCGCCCCCCAACGTCACCGGTGTGCTGCACATGGGCCATATGCTCAACAATACAATACAAGACATCCTGACGCGGAAGGCGCGCATGGAAGGCAAGGAGGCATGCTGGGTGCCGGGTACGGATCATGCCTCTATTGCAACAGAGGCAAAAGTCGTTGGAATGCTCCGTGAACGTGGGATAAAGAAATCAGACTTGTCACGTGACGAATTTTTGAAGTATGCCTGGGAGTGGAAGGAGAAATATGGGGGCATCATCCTCGAACAGCTGAAGAAGCTGGGGGCGTCATGTGATTGGGATCGGACAAGTTTCACGATGGATCCCGATTATTACAAAGCCGTCATTCGCGTATTCGTTGATCTATACAAAAAAGGATACATCTATCGCGGGCTCCGGATGATCAACTGGGATTGTGAAGCGAAGACAGCGCTATCGAACGAAGAAGTATTATATAAAGAGGAAGGCGAGCGTTCAGTTCTTTATTCCGTTCGCTATAAGATTAAAGACAATGCTGATGAGTGGGTAACAATAGCAACACAACGCCCCGAAACGATACTGGGTGATGTCGCTATTGCTGTGAATCCCACAGATGAAAGGTACAAATCGCTCATCGGCAAAAAGGTACTGGTGCCATTCATCAATCGAGAGATTCCGGTAATTGCCGACGACTATGTTGACAAAGCATTTGGAACAGGATGTTTGAAAGTGACTCCGGCGCATGATGTAAATGACTATGAAATAGGTCTGCGCCATAACCTCCCGGTGATCGATACGATCAACGATGATGGAACATTGAACGAAAAAAGCGAAATGCCAAAATATGTTGGCAAGGATCGGTTCGCTGTCCGGAAGGAAATTGTTAAGGACCTACGCGAAGCTGGTCATCTCGTTAAAGAAGAAGAGTTCACAACGCGCATCGGCCGCTCTGAACGTACAAACACTGTAGTCGAGCCAAAGCTTTCGCTGCAGTGGTTTGTGAAAATGAAAGAAATCTCGCGACGCGCCTATAAGTCTGTCGAGGAAGATGAGATAAAACTTTATCCAGCCAAATTCAAGAACACCTATCGTCACTGGATGGAGAACGTCAGGGACTGGTGCATTTCGCGTCAACTTTGGTGGGGACATCGGATACCGGCGTGGTATTATGGAAAAGGTGAGAACGATTTTGTCGTTGCCGAAACACCGGAGGAAGCGCTCGCACTCGCATCGAAGCAAGCGGGAAAAACTTTCACTGCAAAAGATCTTTGGCAAGACCCTGATGTGCTGGATACCTGGGCATCATCCTGGCTGTGGCCGGAAGCCGTCTTTGGTGGATTCAAGGATGAGTACTTTGACAAAAGCACCGGAAAAATCATTAAAGAAAAAAATAAGGATCTCGCTTACTTCTATCCTACTAACGTGCTCGTCACTGCTCCGGAGATTCTGTTCTTCTGGGTTGCCCGAATGATCATTGCCGGATACGAATACCTGGATGAAAAACCTTTCGGCGATGTGTATCTCACCGGCATTGTTCGCGACAAGCTGGGGCGCAAAATGTCAAAATCGCTTGGAAACTCCCCCGATCCACTCGAACTCATGGAACGCTATGGCGCTGACGGCGTGAGAACGGGAATGTTATTCAGCTCGCCAGCGGGGAACGATTTACCGTTCGATGAAAAGCTTTGCGAGCAGGGAAGAAATTTTGCCAACAAGATCTGGAATGCTTTCAGGCTCGTAAAGGGTTGGGAAATTGAAGACAAGCCCATGCCTGTTGAAAATAAAATCGCAATCGACTGGTTCGAGTCGCGTTTTAACCAGGCACTTACCGAAGTGAATGATCTGTTTTCAAAGTTCCGTATCTCAGATGCATTGCTTGCAACCTACAAACTGATCTGGGATGATTTCTGTGCTTGGTATCTTGAGATCATTAAGCCGGAGTATCAGAAACCCATCGATCGGGAGACTTATGAAAGCACCGTTCGGCACTTCGAAAATGTCCTGAAAATGCTGCACCCTTTCATGCCTTTCATTACTGAAGAGCTTTGGCATGAATTGAGGGAACGAAAAGATAAGGAATGCGTGATTGTTGCTGCTTGGCCAATCCCTGGCAAAGTCACACCAACATTGCTTGAACAAGCAGCACTGTCATTCAATATCGTGAGTGAAGTCAGGAACGTGAGAAACACAAAAGGCATCTCACCCAAGGAACCCTTGTCTCTGAAGATCAAAGCGGCGGCATCCATGCTGGATAATTCGTGGGTTGCGGTTGTTCGTAAGTTGTCCAACCTGACCAACTTCGAGTTTACAAACCAAGCAGTCGAGCAGGCCGCTGGATTTTTAGTAGGCACTACAGAATGCTTTATTCCAATGGCGGGCAAAACCGATGTTGCGAAAGAACGCGAGTCGATCAATAAAGAGATTGAATACCTTCAGGGTTTCCTTGCTTCAGTAGAGAAAAAGCTGTCGAACGAAAGATTTGTATCGGGGGCACCGCCTGCGGTTATTGAAGCTGAGAGAAAAAAGAAATCGGATGCAGAGGCGAAGATCAAGTCGTTGACTGAGAATCTCAAGAGCCTGGGGTGATTGAATATGAATAGCCATGGCCTTGAAACTAAGGCTAAGGGTACCACCTCAAATCATCTCTTTTTGAAATAGTATTTCCTTACCATTAAAAGAATGGCACCCCAAACGCCGATGAATTCGATGCCAAAAGCTATCATCAACCAGTCCGCTGTTTCTAAATTACTCATAGTCCTTGCCGGTCAGTTCGAGCAGATACCAATATGACGCTAGTGTAAAAATAGCTAAAAACATACCAACGATCATAAGAAATACGCCCTCAGGTTCAATGAGGCTTTTGTTCTTCCATTCAAAGTATATCCCGCCGCTATCCCCATGAAAGGCAATCGCTAATGAGTTTGCAATATTGATTAAAACCTGAATCCTCTGTTCATTCACAAAACGAATGCACTGCGGAGACACCGAAAAAAATTAGCGAACCATTGACGGTTTCCCGGACTATTTTGTCTTATGCACCTAAACGGACAATCTCAAGAAAGCTAGCTTTCCGGGGCTAAAGCCCCGTAATTCAGGGGTATTCGTTTAGCCCGGACCTTAAGGTCCGGGCTAATGGCGTAACGACAACGCGTGGGGCTTTAGCCCCATGACTACACCCTCGCCGCCAGCAGCAAATCGATATTCCTGTACTTCATACCGAATTTGCGGGCAACAGATTCATTCGTGAGCCCACCTTTATAGGTGTACACTCCCTTCATAAACCACTTGTGCGAGAAGATCATCTCCTCGACACCACCTTCTTCAGCAGCGCGCAGGATTGTTGGGGTGAAAATATTACTCAATGCGGTGGTGGCAGTATGTGCTACCCGCGAAGCGACGTTTGGAACGCAGTAATGAATCACATCATACTTGCGAAATACCGGTTTTGAGTGTGTTGTGATCTCGGATGTGGCAACGCACCCTCCCTGGTCGATACTCAAGTCAATGATCAACGAATTGGGTTTCATGTGACTGACCATTTCTTCGGACACCACATGTCTTGCACGCCCCTTTTCCGCTCGCAGTGCACCGATTACAACATCCGCTGACTTTAAACTTTCTGCCAGTGTCGCAGTATCGATTGTCGAAGTGTAGAATTGGTGCCCTAACGTATGCTTGATTCGCCGGAGCTTGTAGAGGTGATTGTCGAATACCTGTATTTCAGCGCCCAGGCTTAACGCTGCGCGCGCAGAATATTCGGCAGCTGTCCCAGCACCGATAATTACAACTTTCGTCGGCGGCACCCCGGTAATTCCGCCGAGGATTATTCCCTTTCCATCATGGACAGAGCTTAGGTATTCCGCTGCAATCAGCATAACCGTACTTCCTGCAATTTCACTCATGCTCCTGATGATGGGCATTCCACCCACTTTGTCCTCGATGAACTCCCACGCCAATGCAGTTACCCGGCGTTGGATGAGTGAATCGATAAAGTTCTTACTCAGGTGACCGAGTTGCAACGCGCAAATAAGCGTTTGCCCGGGCTTGAAGTGCTCCATCTCTTCGAGCGTTGGCGGCTCAATCTTCAGAATAATGTCGGCTTTATAAACTTCCTGCGGTGAATAGACAATTTTCGCCCCCGCTTCACTGTATTGCTTGTCTGAAAACTTGGACCCTTCGCCCGCCTTTGTTTCGACCCAAACTTCATGACCATGACTGATCAATATTCCAACCGCGTCAGGGGTGAGACTAATACGATTTTCCTGCAACGAAATTTCTCTTGGTAGGCCTATGAAAAAGGTATGATTATCCTTTTTCACTTTCATCAACTGCTCTTGTGTGTATACACTTGCTTTTGCAAGCGTCTCAAATCCAGATTTTGTTTTCGCAGTCATGCCCGCTGATATTCGATTTTTCTCGTTAGAGGTCCGGTTGTGGTGATCTTCACTTTAAAGTGATCCGCCGGCGTAAGGGACCCGAGCTTCTCAGGCCATTCGACCAGGCAAAGCTCCTCGGAATCAAAATATTCTGTCGCACCAACATCAAAAACCTCGTTTTCGCTTCTAATGCGGTAGAGATCAAAATGATAGATCTTTCTCCCATTCGCACTTTCATATTCATTTACAATAGAAAATGTCGGACTGCTCATTCCCTCGTCGACCCCCATCCAACTTCCGATCGCCTTGACTAACGTGGTCTTTCCCGAGCCCATTTCTCCATATAAAAGCCACACATTCGTGTCGCCGGCAGCCCTGAACAACTCCGTCACCACATCTTTCAATTCATGCTGAGACACGCCTTCTCCACCATTCGCTGCTTGCCACCGTTCAGGCATTCTTCGAAGTTAAGAAAATTAGCGGAATGATCATCTCCTCCAGGCTTACGCCCCCATGCTGAAACGTATCCTTGTAGAGGCCCACATAATAATTATAGTTGTTCGGATACGCAAAGAACTGGTCTTCGATCGCGAATACATAGCTGGTGGAAACATTGTTCTTAGGCAAGAAGAAGCGCTCCGGTTTGTTAACCGCCATGATCTTGTCACCTTCGTAACCGAGATTCTTGCCCTGCTTGTACCGAAGATTCGAGTTAACATTCTTATCACCTATTATTTTGAACGGCTTCTTCACACGAATCGTGCCGTGATCGGTGGTGATGATTACGCGCGCCTTATGCTCCGATATCTTTTTCATTATCTCCAACAACGGAGAGTGGATAAACCATGATTTTGTGATGGACCGGTAAGCCGCCTCATCGGGTGCAAGCTCACGAACCATCGCCATGTCAGTCCGTGCATGCGATAGCATGTCGACGAAATTATACACAATGACATTCAGGTCGTTTGTGAAAAGATTCGATACAGAGTCGGCGAGGTCACGACCTTCCTCCAGCTTCTTGATCTTGTGGTAGGAGAATTTAATATTCAGGTTGTTTCTGCGTATCTGCTTTTCAAGAAATTGATCCTCAAAATTATTCTTACCCTCCTCTTCATCTTCGCCCACCCAAAGTTCTGGATACGTCTTCGCCATCTCAGATGGCAACATACCCGAGAAGATTGCATTCCGGGCGTATGCAGTTGTCGTGGGAAGAATTGAATAGTACGTTTCTTCTTTTTCGATTGTGAAAAAGTCAAGCAACTCGGGCTCGATTGCCTTCCACTGATCTAACCGAAGATTGTCGATTACAATAAGAAACGTTGGGCGATTCGCGTTGATCTCTGGAAAAATCTTCTTCTTCATCAGTTGATGTGACAACAATGGCTTTGACGCCTTCGGATCGTTAAGCCATCCTTCAAAATGCCGCCGGATGAAACGACAAAAATTAACGTTCGCCTCCACCTTCTGTGATTCCAGCACTTCAGCCATGCTGGCATCAGCCTGATTCATTTGAAGTTCCCAAAACACAAGCTTCTTATAGATATCGGCCCATGCCTCATGATTCAGATCATCGAGAAAGGCCATGCTTATTTTCTGAAATTCCTGCTGGTAGTCGGATGTGGTTTTCTCCATTACCAAACTCTTCTTGTCGAGGATCTTTTTAACCGACAATAAGATCTGACTGGGATTGAGCGGTTTGATCAAGTAGTCATCGATCTTCGAACCGATTGCTTCCTCCATGATTTGTTCCTCTTCATTCTTGGTAATCATCACCACCGGAACGTTGGGCTTTGCAGTCTTAATCTGTCCGAGCGCTTCGAGTCCCGACATACCGGGCATATGCTCATCGAGGAAAATCACGTCAAAATTCCTGCCTTCATTCAGCTCCACCGCCTCCGCACCATTATTAACCGGTGTAATATCATAGCCACGCTGCTGAAGAAAGAGTATGTGAGGTTTTAAAAGATCAATCTCATCATCTGCCCACAAAATCGAATATCTTTGCATGAAATTTTTTGATACAAGTTAATTATTAGTTATCAGTTAACGGTTATGGGTGAGTAACTCCAGAATATCGTTTCATAAGACACAATGCCACAGTCGAATGCACTTCCGAAACCTTTTAACGAACTCCTGACAACTTATTGTGCCAATAACCATTAACGACATCCCCTGAACAAGAATAAAATCATAAACGATCCCGTATACGGGTTTATCTCGGTCAAAAGTGAAAAGATATTTGACCTGATCGAGCATCCATTCCTGCAACGGATGAGGCACATCCGACAACTGGGGCTTACGGAACTTGTATATCCAGGCGCCATTCACACCCGGTTCCACCATGCATTGGGCGCCATGCATTTAATGGGGCAGGCACTACACATCTTAAGGTCAAAAGGTGTAGACCTTTCAGATGAGGAGATAGAGGCGGCACAAATCGCAACGCTGCTTCACGATACCGGTCACGGACCTTTTTCCCACGCATTAGAAGAGACATTGCTTACACACATTAAGCATGAAAGCATTTCGTTTCTATTCATGAAGGAGCTGAACAGTCAGTTCGGAGGACATCTTGGGTTGGCCGTGAAAATATTTCAGAACACCTATTCAAAAAGATTTCTTCACCAGCTCGTAAGTTCTCAGCTGGATATCGACAGGCTTGATTATCTCAACCGAGATAGTTTTTTCACCGGCGTACGTGAGGGAGCCGTTGGAACGGATCGTATCATTGCAATGCTTAACGTTTCGAAAGGTCAGCTCGTCGTAGAAGAGAAGGGCATATACAACATCGAAAGTTTTCTGAACGCTAGACGCCTGATGTACTGGCAGGTGTATTTGCATAAAACCAGCGTCGCCGCCGAGAGACTCCTGGTAAACATCATCAAGCGCGCGCAATACCTTGCAGCGTCCGGCGAAGCATTGCCAGCGAGTGAAGCGCTTTCATTGTTTATCCACAATCGATTTACCCTCGAAGACTTTTCCGAAAAAAGGAATTTACTCACCTCGTTTGGATCACTCGACGACAATGACGTATGGGGCGCTGTCAAACATTGGCAATCACACAGAGATCCAGTCCTGTCGCGGTTATGCAAGATGTTACTTGATAGAAAACTTTTTCAAATCAAACTTTCCACTGAGCCGATAATAAAGTCAGATGTTGAAAAGGTAAAAGATGCGATTACCCGAGAATGGAAACTGGCCAAAAGTGATTCGGCTTATCTATTCTCCCATGGAACCGTTTCCAATGAGGCCTACTTATCGGAAAGAAACTCTATCCAGATACTCATGAAAAATGGTGATCTCGTGGACGTCGCCCAGGCTTCAGATCTGCCAAATATCAAGGCCATGAGCAAAATCGTGAAAAAAAACTACCTATGCTGGCCCAAAAACCTATCTTTGTAAATTGGTCATTTACAATTGAATGGGGACTGAGCTCGGGCTGACGACGACACTCAAACCCCGATCCCTATGGAATTCACATTAAATCAGATTGCGGGCATGCTGGGCGGAGAGGTTCGCGGCAATGGAAATCAGAAAATCAACATGCTCGGCAAAATCCAGGACGCAAAGGAAGGGCAAATCGCGTTTCTTGCGAACCCGAAATACGAGCAATACATTTATACAACGAAGGCAAGCGCTGTAATCGTTCAGAAAGATTTTCAACCAAAAAAAGAGATCCATTCTTCGTTGGTGCTTGTTGATGACCCCTATTCGAGCTTCACGGTCTTATTGGAGGAATATCATAAGCTCATCAGCTTTCAAAAATCTGGCATCGAGCAACCTAGTTTTATAGGAGAAGGTAGCGTCGTTGGCAAAGGAATCTATAGAGGTGCATTCTCGTACATCGGAAATAAAGTCACGATTGGAGACAATGCTAAGGTTTACCCTCATGTATACATTGGTGATAACGTGACGCTGGGAAACAATGTGATCCTGCATTCTAATGTCAAGCTGTATGCGGGCACGCGGATCGGCAACAATTGCGTGATTCACTCAGGGACCGTAATTGGTTCTGACGGATTCGGTTTCGCACCCCAGGAAGACGGCACCTATAAAACCATTCCTCAGCTCGGAAACGTAATCGTTGAAGACAATGTCACAATTGGCGCTAACACGGTGATCGACTGTGCAACACTCTTTGGAGATTCAACGATTATCCGCAAGGGAGTCAAGCTTGATAATCTCATACAGGTGGCACATAACGTGGAGATTGGAAAAAATACCGTTATCGCCGCACAGGCCGGTATCTCCGGTTCTTCCAAGGTTGGGGAAAATTGTGTGATCGGGGGACAAGTAGGGATAGCAGGACACCTCGTAATTGCCAACAATACCGGGTTAGGAGCTCAATCAGGCATTTCCAAGTCTATTACCGATGAGGGTGAAAAACTAATGGGGTCCCCCGCTTTCGATATCAAGGAATATTTTCGCTCCTATGCGGTCTTCAAAAAGTTACCCGACCTTAATTACCGGCTCAGGGAACTCGAAAAGAAAATGGACGCAAACCGCACGCATCCGGTTGAAACCGCGTCCAATGGCCAAAACGGTGACCATTAAGCCCCTGCGCTGAGGCCAATTTTGGCATACTGCTCCGGGACCCTTAAATTTGCGCACCAATTTGAGCAATGCTTAATCACAAGCAACAAACCATCAAGAAGTCGGTCACGATCTCTGGCGTCGGACTCCACACAGGTGTTCAGACCACATTGACGTTCATGCCGGCAAAGCCAAACCACGGAATCAAATTTCAACGAGTCGACCTGCCGGGATCACCTATTATCGATGCTGATTGTGATCGGGTCGTGGACGTGTCGCGTGGAACAACCATCGAACAGAGCGGCGCCCGCATCAGCACGATTGAACATACGCTTGCTGCACTGGTGGGCCTGGAGATCGACAACGTAATGATTCAGATTGACGGTCCCGAAGCACCAATCATGGATGGAAGTTCCATCCAGTTCGTTCAAGTGCTGAAAGAAGCCGGCACGGAAGAGCAAAATGCATTGCGAGATTTTTTTGAGGTCCAGGATTCTATCTTTTATCGCGAAAGCGCACGCCATGTAGAAATAGCGGCCTTGCCATTGGACGACTATCGAGTGACCGTAATGATCGACTACAATTCACCGGTCCTTGGCAGTCAGCACGCGTCCATTACCAATATCCAGCAATTCGAAAAAGAAATTGCGTCTTGCAGGACGTTTTGCTTCCTGCATGAATTGGAAATGCTCTATAAGAACAACCTCATCAAGGGTGGAGATCTGAACAATGCTATCGTAATCGTTGACCGGATCATCGAACCACATGAATTGAACAACATCGCGAAAATGCTCAATAAGCCGACGGTTGAAGTGAAGAAAGAGGGCATTCTAAATAACGTTGAGCTTCGCTATAACAATGAACCTGCGCGTCACAAACTCCTCGACATTGTGGGGGATCTTGCGCTGGCGGGTCGTCCGCTGAAAGCTCAGATTCTTGCCGCGCGTCCGGGACACGCTGCCAATGTTGCCTTCGCCAAAAAGTTGAAGAAGGCGATGGTCGAATCCGACAAGAAAGGTGTTCCACGCTACAATCCATCATTGCCTCCCGTGATGGACATTAAAAAGATCACACAGACACTTCCTCACCGTTATCCATTCCTGCTTATCGACAAGATTATCTACCTCGATAAGGAAACCGTAGCAGGTGTTAAGAATGTCACGATGAACGAGTATTTCTTCGAAGGTCATTTCCCCGGCAATCCGGTCATGCCTGGCGTGCTGCAGGTTGAAGCGATGGCCCAGATCGGGGGGATATTGGTATTGAATACAGTTCCCGATCCTGAGAATTATTGGACATACTTCCTGGGTATCGATGAATTTCGTTTCAGAAGGATGGTGCTTCCCGGAGACACACTGGTGATACAGTGTGACCTGCTCGCACCAATCAAAAGAGGTATCGCAAAAATGTATGGAAGAGGCTATGTGGGAAATACGCTTGTATGCGAAGGAACCATGACGGCCAGTATCGTTAGAAAAGATTCATGAGTTATCATCCCCTCGCCAACGTACACCCTGACGCAGTCATTGGCAACAATGTTATCATTGAACCGTTTGCTACCATCCAAAAGAATGTTGTCATCGGTGACGGAAGTTGGATCGGCCCGAATGCTGTTGTTTGGGAAGGTTCGCGCATCGGTAAAAATGTTAAGATCTATCCGGGCGCTTCGGTGTCGTCCATCCCGCAGGACCTGAAATTTGCCGGAGAGCAAACAGAGACTTTTGTCGGCGATAACACGGTGATACGGGAAAGCGTTACCATCAGTCGTGGTACCGCAGATAAGCACAAGACCGTCATCGGAAAGAACTGTTTGCTGATGGCATACGTGCACATAGCTCATGACTGCATCATAGGAAACAACTGCATTTTTGCAAATGCGGTACAAGTCGCGGGTCACGTTACCATTGAAGACTGGGCGATCATCGGTGGTGCAAGTGCTCTCCACCAGTTTGTGAAAGTTGGTGCCCATGTAATGCTTTCCGGGGGTTCCCTTGTAAGAAAGGATGTGCCACCGTATACAAAGGCAGCGCGCGAGCCACTGACTTATGCAGGAGTGAACAGCATTGGCCTTCGTCGCCGAGGCTTTACGCCGGAAAAAATTAACGAGATCCAGGAGATATACCGATTTATCTTCCTCAAGGGAATGAACAATTCCAAGGCTTTGGATTTTGTTGAGAAGGAAGTGCCAGCGAGCACCGAGCGTGATTACATCGTTAACTTTATCCGCAGTTCGGAACGCGGCGTCATGAAGGGATTTTCCACACGCATTACTTCTTTTGAATGATCTTGAAGACGGAGAACCTGGGAAAACGGTTTAATCGTTCCTGGATCTTCCGAGACCTGACCTTCACGTTTCAGCCAGGGATCTATGCCATCACCGGTCCGAATGGATCAGGGAAGTCTACGTTGCTGCGAGTATTATGGGGACAACTCCCTCCTTCCGTGGGCACGATAACCATTCAATCAGCGAAAGAGTCCATTGCGATCGACGAAGCTTATAGGGATCTGGTGATCGCTGCTCCGTATATGGAGCTTATTGAAGAGCTAACCCTGGAAGAAATGGTGAAATTCCATTTTTCATTTAAAAAGATGAGAGTTGCCAAAGATGTCCCCGAGCTGATCGACAAATTGGAACTTTCCCATGCAAGGGAAAAAACGATAGGCCAATTCTCGTCAGGAATGAAACAGCGACTGAAGCTTGGATTGGCATTTTTTTCAGATGTAAGAATGATCTTTCTTGACGAGCCTACCACCAATCTTGACCAGATTGCCATTCAATGGTATTGGAAAAACCTGACGTCTTTAGGTTCAGAATCCATGATTTTCATCGGCTCCAACCTCGAAAACGAATTTCCATCCAACGCATTGAAAATCAATCTTTTAGATTATAAGTAGCAAATCTATATCACCCTAAATGGCCCGAAAGTTTGAATCCGTCGCCCGGTTACATACACGCCAAAACCTACATTAAATCGCTGTAGCGGGCTTTCAGCGTCGCCGCCGCTTTAGAAAATACCCTTATTTTAGTATGTTTGACTTTAATACTCACCGTGCATGAAAAGGAAAAGCTTTTTACCCGTAGCTGTAATTGTCCTCGTCTTACCAATGCTTTTTGGCTGCCCTCCCAAGAATGAGCCCACGCCGAGCGGAACCGATCAGCAGTTGACAAAGCTTTCCAAAAACTGGGTTGCTACCAGCGCCAAGCTAGACGGTGTCGATCAAGCAGGCTATACAAGTTTCACGATGAAACCAAGCGGCACCGCCGGTCAGACAACATTCGATTATTCGACTACCGCAAGGCCGGCATTAAGCCCATGGGCTGCCTCAGGCAAATTTACTTTCGGAACAGACTTTGCAACGCAGTTGACGCGCGATGACAGTCTTCCCATAACATATTCAGTTACCGACACGCAATTACAAATGACATTCAATTATTCTGGTGCCGGGATCGCGGGTCGCGCGAACAATGTCAAAGGAAACTGGGTATTTACCTTTAAGCCGCAATAAGTTATAAGAATCTAACCTATATGACCCCGACCACAAACGTCGGGGTTTTTTATTTCAACACAACGATTGTCAATCCTTCTCCTCCCCGATCAGCATGTTCATCTTTGAAGGACTCGACTCCCCGAAGGCCTTTGAGATACTCGCGAACTACTTTTCTAAGAACTCCTTCTCCCTTGCCGTGAATTATTTTTACCTCAGCCTGATTTAGCAGCACCGCATCGTCCATAAATCGCTGAAGCAGCGGCAGCACTTCCTCAACGCGTTTACCTCTCACATCGAGAACAGGCGTAAAATCGGATTGTCGACGATGGAGCTCGATGCCACGCGTAACCGGGCGCATCGTCTTTTGAACGGCTACCTCGTCGCTTCTCACGAGCCTGTCCGTCTTCACGGTAGATCGCAATTCACCAAATTGAACGATTGCTGTCTTACCCTTGATTGTTAGTACCGTTCCGGTCACTTCACCTCCTATCATTCTCACTTTATCCTGTTCGCGTATGGGTCCAGAAATTTTTATTTGAGGGACCGAGGCGGGCTTCACCTTTTTTTCGAGGTCTTTTAACCCTTGCCGTACTTTTCTTGTCTCCTGTTTCTCAGCTTTGTTTTCGCGGATATGCCGTATCGTTTTTTCAATTTCACGATTCGTTTCTTTCAACAACACAGAAGCTTCTGCCTTGGCGCTATTGATGATATCTTTCTTTTGTGATTCAAGCTTCTTTACAAGCTCATCGTAGTGCGCAAGGGTTGATTCAAGTTGTTCCTCGCGCTGCTTGACCTCGTCGCTTCGGGCTTCCAGTTTTTGCTTTTCATCAGCGACTTGCTTCATTAACGTTTCCAGGCCCGTCAATTCTTTCCCGATAATCTTTTCAGCATTATCCAACGTAGCGTCAGACAAGCCCGTTTTACGCGCAATCTCCAGCGCAAAAGAGCTTCCGGGTTTTCCTATCTCCAGCCTGAAAAGCGGCAAGAGATGCTCAGTGTCGAACAGCATTGCGCCATTTCGCATCCCGGGGAAATTGCTTGCGAATACTTTCAGATTATAATAGTGTGTTGTTGCGAGACCCCATACCTTTTTTGAAACCAGTTCCTGCAATACTGCCTCTGCGATGCCACCTCCAAAATTCGGATCAGTGCCGGCGCCCAGTTCATCCATGAGTACCAGTGTGGACGGATCCGACTGCCTCAAGAAAAAATTCATGTTTTTTAAATGTGAACTGTAGGTGCTGAGATCGTTTTCAATTGATTGCTGGTCGCCGATATCCAGAAAGATGCTATTGAAGATACCCATGACCGTATCCTCACGCACGGGCACAAGCAATCCACACTGAAACATATATTGAATGAGGCCTACCGTTTTCAGGCATACGGATTTTCCACCCGCATTCGGTCCTGACACCAGGAGGAAACGCCTGTCATCAGGCAATGCGATGTCAAGTGGAACTAATGCGCGTTTTCCTTTCAGGTTGAAGAACAGCAATGGATGCCGCGCAACTTTCCAATGCAGCGCAGGACCGGGTTTTATCACCGGAATTGTCGACGATAAATCGCGGGAAAATTTTGCTTTGGCCTTGTTGAAATCCAGCCACCCCATGAATTGATATCCATTTTCAATTTCCGGAAGGTCTTGACGAAGAAATGATGTAAGCTCACGAAGGATGCGCACAATTTCTTTCCTTTCTTCAAGCTCAAGGTCCCGAAGGTCATTGTTCGCTTCCATCACTTCGCCAGGCTCAAGATAAACTGTTTGACCAGTGGCAGATTCGTCGATGACATAACCCTTTATCTTCCGCTTGTGCTCTGCAAGAATCGGTATAACGAGGCGACCATCGCGGATAGTCGGATTAGAGCCCGAAGGACTCCAACCCTGCTCCAATACCTTTCGCATAATCTGGTCTGCAACGCGGCGCAGCTTTTGCTCTTCTTCCCTCACCCGTCGCCTGACCTTTGCCAACGTTGGCGACGCGTTGTCTACAACGGTGGCATCGTCATCGATAACCTTGCGTATCGCATCGCGCAGGCGCTTCCCCGAACCGACACCGTGGCTTAGCCGGTGGAGTGCGGGATACCTTTCTTTATTTTTTTCCAGAAAGGATAGTGCAAGCTCAACGTTATCCAACGCATTTTTGATTTTCAAAAAGTCCCCACTTTCTAAAAAATTCCCTTCAATGGCAGCCGTATCAAACCAAGTGGATGGATCATCATAGGTGTACACAGGCAAGGCATCGCCCTGATCAAGTATTTGTCGCGCTTCAAGGTTTTGATGAAGAAGTACCGTGATCGGGTCGGCAGAGGTCATGAACGCGATGGCCGAAACATTTTTTCTTCCGAGTTCTCCGACGCAGTACTGCGCGAGGCGCTGGCGGATTTGGTCAAATCCGAGCCGGGCTTCAAAATCCGCAGGATAAATCATGCAGGCGTTTACGGAGTGATAGGAGCTCTTAACAACCGCTGCTCCCTCAAACTGAGTGAATCGATCACGATATCATAAATCGATTCCATCTCTGCCGGGTTGTCAAGATAATACTGAAAAGAATTGCGCAGGGTAGAATCCTGCAGACTCTTGGCTCGGAGGAGTGAATCCCTGAATGGCACAAACAGCTTATATACGGTATCACGTGGCATCGGAAGGTTGACGAGACGTGCCTCTGCTATATAAAGCGCCATCATCCAATCTGCCATCTGGGCCTTGGTCACAGAATACTAAAAGAACCCCCCGGAATCTCATACAAATCTTTCTTTTGGCGAGCGCAAATTAACCATATTTTAGCGCCTCTAAAATGATGCCGTAAGTGAGGGAACTGCTGAAAAAGCTTCGGAGGTATGAAATCCAGATCAGGAAAGCCATCAATAGCCAGATGCAGGGTGACTTTCACTCGATTTTCAAAGGCTCTGGGCTTGAGTTCGACGACGTGCGACCTTACCAGTATGGCGATGACATCCGGGCGATAGACTGGCATGTCTCCGCAAAGGGCCATGGCACGTTCATTAAAACGTTCAAGGAAGAAAAAGAGCAAACGATCTATTTCATACTTGACGTAAGCGCGTCTCAAAACATTGGAAGCCCGGGAAAGACTAAATTCGACATCGCCACGGAAATCACCGGTGTCCTCGCCATGTCCGGCGCAAAAGAATCCAGTCAGATTGGATTGATATGCTACTCGGATGAACGTGAGAAATTTATTAAGCCCAAGAAGGGAATGGGACAGGCGTATGAGATTCTCTCCCAGATTCAGAAGCTGAAGCCAAAATCAGCCAAGACCAATCTGGCGAAGGCGATTTCCTTTGCATTGAATTCGATTAAACGCAAGAGCGTGATCATCATGATCTCAGACTTTATCGACGAAGGGTATTTTCATAATCTGCAGTCTCTTGCACGAAAGCATGACCTCGTAGTAATACAGATCAGTGACAATCGCGAAACCAATCTTCCGAAGCTTGGCATCATTCCCGCCCTCGACAAAGAATCAAAAAAGACGCTGTGGATTAATACTTCATTTGGCGAATTCAGGGATCAGCTCGCATCAACACACGCGACGCGGCAATCCGCATTGATGAAATTCAGCAGGAAGCACCAGATCAATTATCTATCGATCAACACCGAGGAGGACTTTGTTCCTAAGCTCCTGCGTCTCTTCAAGGTGAGAAACAAATCATTAAAGACTTCCTAGTTGTGAGGATGAAGCTGACGGCGTCGTTTATTTTTATTGTGGCACTGGGGTGCGGAACAGGCTTTGCCCAGGACAGCACACGGGTAAAAGGATATTTCCTTGCAGATAGCCTTAGCATCGGAGAATCGGTTCCCTACATTTTAACTGCGCGTTACCCTGCGTCAAGGCAAATTATCTTTCCAGACTCACTTTACACTTTTAGTCCTTTCGAAATCTCCAGGAAAAAATTCTTTCCTACCGTAACGAAAGGCGACACGAGTTATGACAGTGTAGTGTATATGCTGACCACATTCGAAATTGACAGCATCCAGCAGCTACGCCTCCCCGTGTTTGTTGTCCAGGAAAAAGATTGTCTGGCTGTCTTTGCTCCGCTGGATCATGTATCTCTGCGCCATCAGGTGGCTACCGTTCCCGATTCGGTTTCTGTTGAAAAGCTCCCGCTGAAAGCGAACACGGCATATCAGAAAGTAAAATGGATTTTGAATTATCCCCTGGTGCTGATCGGCATTGGAACCCTCGTGGTTCTTCTCATCGTGGGGTGGTTAATTTTCGGAAAGCGCATTCGCAAATATTTTGCGCTCAAGCGCCTGAATAAAGGTTATCAGGAGTTTCTCGAAAGATTCAATGGTGCACTCGGGCGGCTAGGCTCCCAGTTTTCTGCGCGTGCCGCAGAGGAGACACTAATTATCTGGAAAGACTATATGGAAGGTCTTGAAGACTATCCTTACCTGAAGCTTACGTCACGCGAAATCGTGCGTCTGGTGGGGGACACAAAACTCGAACATGCGCTTAAGTCCGTAGACAGGACAATCTACGGTGGTGTAAACTCGTCCCTGGAAGCTTTTCAATTTCTTCAGTCATATTCTCACGAAAGGTTTTTAAAAAAAGAGGAGGAAGTGAAGAATGGATAGCCTGAACTACTGGTCATTGGAATGGTTTTATCCGTCCACGTTTCGCGGGTACACCTGGGCATACTCCTTGTTTTTGTATGGAATACTGCTCGTGCCGTTATTACTAGCGGCCCGCTGGCTGTGGCGATACTTCTTCAATCAAAAACTGCCTGTCGCATTTGCGAAAGCGGATCTTAAGAGCTCACCCCTTACATTACTCAGGCTCTTTCCTGAATTGTTACTGGGTTTGGTCGTGACGCTGATTCTCATTGGCCTCGCGCGGCCGCAGCGAACCAACGAAAAGGTGGAGCAATGGACTGAAGGTATCGACATCATGTTGGCCATTGACATTTCTCAGTCAATGCAAATTGAAGACTTTACTCCCAATCGATTGGAGGCGGCCAAAAATGTAGCGCGCGATTTCATTAAAGGGCGCATCCAGGACAGAATCGGACTTGTGGTTTTTTCCGGTGACGCCTTCTCGCTGACGCCCCTGACGACCGATTACAATCTCTTGTATTCCTACCTGAATGAACTCAGCTTCGACATGATTGAAAGCAGGGGTACCGCGATTGGCAGCGCCCTCGCCGTGGTCACCAATCGCATGCGTGAGTCCGAATCCAAATCAAAGGTTTGTATTCTGATCAGCGATGGCGACAACACCGCCGGCAATATTGATCCGATCACGTCTGCCGAACTCGCTGCCGCCTACAATATCAAAATTTATACGATTGTCGTCGGCAAAGAAGGGCTTGTTCCTTACGGCAAAGATTTCTTCGGACGACCCAATATGGTCAACAATACGGTGGATGAAACCACGATGCGCAAAATCGCCGAGCTCGGGAGTGGTGAGTTCTTTCGCGTAACAGACAACAAAGCACTGCAACAGGTTTTTCAGAAGATCGATCAATATGAAAAGGCTGAAATCAAGGAAACTCGTTTTAAGGACACCACAGATTTCTATTTTGTCTACGTGCGTTGGGCAGCAATGCTATTCCTTTTATGGCTACTTTTAAAATCAACCTTCATCAGCAACGTCCTTCAGGATTGATGGATGTCTCAGATAAATGTAATTGTCTTCGCTTTTAACAAAAGCTCACATCCAAAGAAGATGAGCGCAAGTCCCATCACGACATTGATGACCCTGAGTGACGCGGGTGTCAATAATAACCTGAGCTTGTCCGCCAGATAGGCTTTGAGAATATCAGTCGCCAGTACGGTTCCTAAAACCGCTCCAAAGAAAAGTGCAAATTCACCCGGTGTCGTATAGCCGTAGTTAATCGTAGCCAGGCTTACTGTACCGATCCAAAAGAACAGTACCATCGGCGTCATCCCATTGATTAGAAAACCTTTTACGATATACATGAAGGGCCGACGCTCGCCAACAGTACCGCGTTGATCGGTGGTGCTTTTGCGGCTCTTGACAAGCAAGTGGTAAAGGCCAAACCCGATGAGCAAGGCGCCACCTCCATACGCGAGGTAAACCTTCATATTTGAGTCCGCCATTATTTGTGCAAATCCGAGGTAGCAAATGACGACGTAGAGGATGTCACTTAGCGATACACCGAGGGCAATGAGTGCACCTCGGCTAAATCCCCGTTCAATGCTCGTTTGTATTATAGTGAAGAAGACGGGTCCGATCAGGAACGCGAGGACGATACCAACCTGCAACCCATTAAGAAATATCCCGATCACTTTGAGGCGAATGATTTCCAGTCCTCAAATTGCAGATTCTTCATTACCCGAGGAAATTTATTTTGGCCTCCAACTTTACCCTTGGATTCCATCCATTGATAAAATCGCTCAACAGGCACAACATCAACATAGACGTCTTTGAGGGCTGCACTCCTTTCAACCGCATAATCATCATTAAGCTGCTTGAGGTAATGGTCCAGGCGATCTTTCAAAAAATTCTTATCCACTTTGGTATCAACGCCGAGGTACCAGTGATGGGCGAACAGTGTACCGTGTGGGATCCCGGCTACAGTAAATTCCTTGATCTCAATATTCATTTCATTGGACACAAGTTCAACCGCCTTGTTCATGTTATCAACCGAAAGGTGTTCACCGCAAAGACTCAGAAAGTGACGTGTTCTGCCTGTGATAACGATCTCGCATTCCTCCACCGACGTGAATTTGATTACATCCCCAATAAGATAGCGCCATGCACCCGCGCACGTTGACATCAGCAATGCGTATTCTTTACCTTCTTCAACTTCGTCAATCAGAAGTGCTTTCGCGTTTGGGTTAAGCTCACCAGTGGGAAGAAAATTATCGTCGTTAAACGGTACGAATTCATAAAAAATACCATTGTTCAGTACCAGCTTCATCTCGCGCTTGTTCGGTTCTGCCTGATAGGCAATGAATCCCTCCGATGCGAGATAAGTTTCAATAAAGTAGATCGGGTGCGCCAAAAGTTTCTCAAAACTCTTTCGGTATGGATCAAACGAGACACCCCCATGAACATAGACGTGAAGGTTTGGCCATATGTCATGAATGGTTTTCACTTTGTGATACGCAATGATTTTCTCAAGAAGGATTTGAATCCAGGCCGGTACACCGACGATAATCCCAATATCCCAGTCTTTCGCCTTGCGCGTGATCTCTTCAAGCTTCGCATCCCATTTTCGGGTGCGTGCAATCTTCTTTCCGGGTTTGTAAAAATGTTGAAACCAGAACGGAAGGCGCGCAGCCTGGATGCCACTGAGGTCTCCCTCGAAATAACTTCCTTTTCGGTTGAGGTGTGTGCTCCCTCCGATCATAAGAATTCCAGCCTCAAAAAATTCCGAGGGCAAGTCATATTTCGCAAGCGATATGATTTGCCTGATGCTCGTTTTCTGAATAGCCTTCGTCATATCCTTGGTTACCGGAAGGTATTTGGAGGATGCCTCCGACGTACCCGAGCTCAAGGCAAAATATTTCATTCGGCCCGGCCAGCAAATATTCTTCGCACCCTTTAAGGCAAGGTGCCACCAGTCTTTGTAGATCTTGTTGTAATCGTGGAGCGGTATTTTCTGAAAATGCCTGTGGAATTCGTTGTGACCTTTGCGAAAGGTTCTGAGTATCTGCTGGAAATTGTAATACTTGCCAAATTCGGTATTGCTGGCCGTGATCAACAGCTCTTTCAATTCATTTTTCTGAAGCTCGAACGGCGTAGAATATTCCTGATCAAGATTTTCCCGAAGTTTTATTCCCCTTTTCAGCAACGTTCCGAGGATAGCCATATTTTTGTTTGCTTTTTGGAATAAGGGCTAAAGATATACATGGCGATCAAAAATAGCATAGAAAAATTCCGTGAGGAGCTTAAGCCGTTCAACGCCAGATTGATCGCTGTAAGCAAAACGCATCCCGTTTCGCTGATCCAGGAAGCCTACGACTGCGGGCAGCGGATTTTCGGTGAAAACAAAGTCCAGGAACTGACAGACAAACAACCACAACTGCCCCAGGATATTGAATGGCATCTCATCGGTCACCTCCAGCGGAACAAAGTAAAATATGTCGCGCCGTTTGTTGCCTTAGTACATTCTGTCGACAGCATAAGACTTCTTGAGGAGATCAATAAACAAGGCGAAAAAATCAACAGGATTATCCATTGCCTATTACAGGTTTATATTGCGAAAGAGGAGACAAAATTCGGCTGGGATATTGACGAGGTTAAAAAATTTCTAACCTCTGCAGAGCCCACGGCATTCAAGTTCGTCTCCATCGACGGCCTAATGGGAATGGCAACACTTACCGACAATCGTGATCAAATAAGAAATGAATTTAGATCATTGAAGCAACTCTTCGATGAAATGAAAGCAATACAGAATTCACCCAACGTTCACATGAAAGAATTGTCGATGGGAATGAGCTCAGATTATAAGATTGCGCTGGAAGAAGGCAGCTCCATGGTAAGAGTCGGAACCGCAATATTTGGAACGCGTTGACTAGGAATGAAGGTTTGAAAATATGTGTTCATCCATTTATACCCTCCCTCACTACGCAGAACTGCCAATAGCCAAAGCCAACACCTAAAAGCTGCTTTATGAATCAACGCATCATCCTCATCACAGCATCCATCCTCGGATTTCTCAGCGTCGCGATTGGTGCCTTTGGAGCACACGCCTTGAAAGCTACGCTCGAAGCGAATAACCGCACAGAAACATTTGAGCTTGCCACGCGCTACCAGTTTTACCACGCGCTGGCTTTACTCGCGGCCGGAATTCTTGCTGAAAAATTTCCTGGCATGAGCACCAGTGCAATGTTATTTGTCGCAGGGACGCTCGTATTTAGCGGCAGCCTCTACATACTTTCGTTGACAGGCCAAACAATGTGGGGCGCTGTTACACCTATTGGCGGATTATTGTTGCTTAGCGGGTGGGCTGTGATGGCGTGGAGTTTTTTTAGAACACATTGAGCCGTGAGCGATGATCGCAGAGTCCCTTAACAGGAGACTCTGCTTCGAAAGCGATGATCGCAGAGTCCCTTAACAGGAGACTCTGCTCGGAATCGAGACCATAAAAAAATTTACACTAGCAAATCCTGGTAAGGCTTAGCATGCACGCGCGGGGGTTCCTTCGCGATTTCTCTGCAGGAATAAATCCACGAGTGTAGCGACCCTAATTATTAGTCTTCTTCTCGACGACGTTAGCGGTAAAAGAAATCTGTCCACCTTCAGGATTTGCGGCATTTGAAACCACCGTGACTACTTTGTTCTGCTTACCAAACTTCCCGAGGCTATTGAAAGCGATTGTAATCTCACTTGACTGACCTGGTGCGATCGGGTCGCGTGCCCATCCTTTCGGCGTCGTGCAACCGCATGTCACCTGTACGTTCGTGATGATGAGAGGCTCATTTCCCGTATTCTTGAACTTAAAAGTGTGCTCGACTTTGTCACCCTGCGGCACATCGCCAAAATCAAAAGTTGATTTTTCCCATGCGATGGCCGGGCCCTTCGATTGGCCGAACGCAACCACTCCGCTTACAAGGAGGATAGCCAAAAATAACTTCTTCATAATCCGTGATTTTTTACAAAATTAGGCATTCATGACAATAACGCTTTCACAACCCGACATTGGATAAAACAGTTCAGCAAATTTACGGTAACCGCATAAGGGTGCGGGCATGCGGATTGTGCTGGCAAGGCGAAAAGATCCTGATGATCAACCACAAGGGCTTATATGGACATGATTTCTGGGCGCCTCCCGGCGGCGGTGTTGACTTCGGCGAATCGCTGGAATCCTGCCTGACGCGGGAGTTTTTGGAAGAAACCGGGCTGCAGGTTGACGTTCGTGACCAACAGTTTGTTTGCGAGTTCATCAAGGCACCCCTTCACGCCATCGAGATCTTTTTTAATGTAACGGCTGAGGCGGGACAACTTCTGGTGGGGAGAGACCCCGAAATGGGAAATGCGCCCCAGATCATTCATTCCGTGAAGTTTATGACGATGGCGGAGGTCAGGGACCTGCCTGAAAATCAGAAACATGGCGTCTTTGGATTCGCCACCAGTGCAGCGATGCTGAGAGAACTGACGGGATATTTGAAAATTTGAAATGAAATAATTGCCTTTGGTCCAAAAAAGACCATTTAGGGCTTAAAAATCTCAGAAAACGAACTTATTATTGCAAGCTAAACCTGAACCACAATGACTTTAACCAGAATCCTCACAGTCGTTTTACTCCTTTTGAGCCTTGGACTGGGCTATTTCCTCTACAGCGGCATCCAGGAAGTTATAGACACCACTGAACAAATCCAGACCACCGAAGCGGCCATCATTGAAAAACTCAAGATTATCCGTGAAGCCGAGGGTGTATATCAGGAACAGAATGGGAAATACACTGCAAGCTGGGATACACTGGCCAATTTCATCCTTACAGCCAAAGTACCGATCCTTCAGCGCCGCGAGGAGATCAAACAAAAGGCATATGGTGGTGAGGAAGTCATTGTCCACGTCGATACCCTGGGTTTTGTTTCCGCCAAAGAGCGCATCTTTAAAAAGAACTACACCATGAATGCCACAGACAACGGCACGTTCATGGGCTTCCGCGTCAAGGTAGGTCAGGAAGTTGTGAAGAACATGAAAGCATATTATATCAAGGTTGGTGACAGGACGAACGAGCCCCCCTTCACCGAGAACGGCGTGATCGAATCATTGGCAAACGTTACCGAAGGTCAACCGGTGACGAAAGGTCAGATCCTGATAAATTATTCGAACTACGTTTTCGATAAAAATACTGATGTCACTAAGCTCGGCGAGGTTCCCGGAAATCCCGGCGCTATGTTCGATATTTTCGTAAAGAAAATTGATCGCAATGGCCTGATGGTAGACGTGATCGAGGTGAAAGATCCTAAGCCGATCAACCCCTTGCGTAAGGAGAGCAACGAGCAGAAGACACGCAAGCCGTTGCGTTTCGGTTCACGCACCGACGTTGCTACAGCAGGAAATTGGGAATAATAAAATATTTTGTCATCCCTTGCCCCGCGACATAAGCTGATCAAAAAGATCAAGGACGAGAAGTTCGACGAGGAGAAACTTCAGCGTTATATTTTGCTGGCCCAAATCGGGGCAAAAGACTTTCAGGTGGCCGTTGTCGACAGTGACGACAGCCGCCTGATTTTTTTTGAGGACTATGTCTTCAATGAAGTGAACTCGCAAGCCGAACTTCAAACGGCACTTCAAGGCTTGTTCGACTCCCATGAGTACCTCATGGCTGGCTTCTGGAAAGAAGTTCGGGTATCCATCAAGAACAATAAATTCATCCAGGTACCGTCGGCGCTGTTCATAGAAGAAGCGAAAGATGAATACCTGAAATTCAACGCGTCGTTCGATAAGGAGACCGAGAGCGTTACGTCTTGTCACAATGAAAAGTCGGACGCCGTAACGGTTTTTTGCCTTCAGAACGCCATGATGGACTGGTTAAAGCGCGTGTATGCGAACTCTACATTAAAGGTGTACCATCAATCTTGTGCATTGATTGAGGGCGTTTTGAATTCGGCGGCTGTCATGCGTGATCAACCCCTGTTCGTGTATGTCGACCGGTTCAAGCTGCACGTTCTGTTTGTAAAAGATGGAAAGCTTATTTACTACAACCAGTTTCTCATTAAACAATTCGCCGACTACGTCCGATATATCATGCTTGTGATGAAGGCGATGGGAATGGATCAGGAAACAACCCGGGTGGTGTTGTGGGGCTACATTGGAAAGAACTCGCCACACTACCAGGAATTTGTGAAATACGTACGAAACGTTTCCTTCGGTCCCCGCCCTGCACATTTGAAATTCGGATATATCTTCGACGAGGTCCAGGAACATCATTTCTTCGATCTTTACTCCATGAATCTACTTCCAGAATGAAGCACATCGCTTTGTTTCCAGGCTCCTTCGATCCTTTCACGAAAGGCCACGAGGATATTGTACTTCGGGGACTTGCCCTCTTCGACCAGATCATCATCGCTATTGGCTACAACAGCGCAAAAGACAAGCGGTATTTTAAAATAGAAATGATGGCTGAGAAAATTCAGCAAACATTCAAGGACCTTCCGCAAATCAGTGTAATCATTTATTCTGAACTCACTGCCGAGTTAGCTAAGAAACACAACGCACGGTTTCTGCTGCGCGGACTTCGCAATACTACCGACTTCGAATACGAGAACAGCATTGCGCAAGTCAACCGACACCTTAATGCCGATCTCGAGTCAGTATTCCTTATCACCTCTCCCCTCTTTGCCGCGATCAATTCTTCGATCATCCGGGAGGTGCACAGGTATGGCGGGAATGTGTCTCATATGCTGCCTTACGAGCTTTAAGAGAGTTCAGAGTTTAGAGTTCAGAATTCAGGCCCACTTTTAGATTTTACATTTAGTGTTTTACATTTTTCGGTTTATCAGACCAGAAATACGAAATACACTATTTGCCCGATCCCACCTTCTCAAAGTGCTTGTAGTATTGCTCGAACACGAATCGGATAGAATTGTAAGAATTTTCGAGCGCGTGGTAAACTTCTTTTTGTGTCATCCAGCGCAGTTCTTCAATGTCTTCTTCCAGGCTGGGCTTGCTTTTCGAATCATCGATTAAATCCATCACATACCATCGTGTTTTCTTAAGCATGGCGTGACGATTCATTGTGTATGTGTGCCAGGTGGTGCAGAGTTTTGGTCCAAGCTTTACATCGATATTACATTCTTCCTCAACCTCCCTCACAGCAGTCTGCTTATACTTCTCACCGCTCTCCTTTTTTCCCTTCGGCAAGTCCCATCTTTTCATGCGGTAAATCATCAGGAACCTATCCTTCTTTCTAATCAGGCCTCCTGCCGCCTTGACGATCTTGAATTTGTTTTCCAGGAAAAACTTCACAGCCTCATAGTCATCGACGGTGATATCCAATGAAAGCAAATGGGTTGGTACCTTGGTATTCACCTGATCGAGCACCGCGTTCAGGTGATCAACGCCTGCATCATGGATCCATACGTGGTTGATGAGCTTGGCTTTGCCAATCGACTCTTTCCTGGCATTGATATCCGAATTGAAGCTGCCTTCCTCTGGCCTCTCACCGGGCTGCAGGATACGTATCGGGATGTCGTTGACGAACAGATCCATAGATTCTTAACACTGCAAAAAATGGAATATTTCTGAGACCGCCAACCGTGTTTTTCTCCTTTTTTAATATAAATGCGGCCGCAAATCTGGGCGTGGCGAACGCTTGTGCTGACGCCATTTCCTGATAAATTGCCAATTCAATGAGCATAAAAATAATCGAAAGCACCGCGGGCCCGATTGCCTCCAAGTTAATGGAGATCGGGGCGATCAAGCTTAGCTACAAAAAGCCTTTTACCTGGAGCAGCGGCTGGAAATCACCCATTTATTGCGACAATCGGCTAAGCCTGTCTTATCCGGAAGTTCGGTCCTATATCAAGCGTTGCCTTTCATTTGCCGTGACGGACAATTTCAAAAAGCCGGACGTAATCGCAGGAGTGGCAACAGCCGGAGTTCCGCAGGGGGCCCTTGTAGCGGAGGAATTACAGTTGCCATTTGTGTATGTACGGCCCAAGCCGAAAGATCACGGGATGGAAAATCTGATTGAAGGAAAGATTGAAAAAGGGCAGTCTGTGGTGCTGGTGGAAGATTTAATCTCCACTGGCGGAAGTTCATTGAAGGCGGCGTCGGCTTTGCGTGACGCGGGCGCAAAGGTCGCCGGCATGGTGGCTATTTTTACCTACGGGTTTGAAACTGCTGACAAGAATTTCGCATCGGAACATGTGGACCTTGTTTGTCTCAGTGATTTCTCTCATCTCCTCCAGGAGGCGCTCCAAAAGAATTTCATTACCGAGGAAGAGCTTGTATATGTGAAAGCATGGAGGCTCGATCCCGCGAACTGGAAATAAGGATGGAAAAAAAATACAAAGTACTGGTACTTACAGGTGGCGGCGACTGCCCGGGTCTTAACGCTGTTATTCGCGGTGTTGCCAAACGTGCACGCAAGGAGAAAGACTGGGAAGTCTACGGAAGCATCGAAGCCTTCGGCGGCGTATTCAGTGACCCTCCCGAAATTATCAAACTCACCAGCAAAGTGACCGCGGGGATACACGTTCGGGGAGGCACTATACTTAAAACGACGAACAAAGGGAATCCGCTGAAATTTCCCAGGCCGCAGGCGGATGGATCCATGAAGTACGAAGACAGGAGTACAGAGCTCGTAAAGAAAATTCAGCAGCTTGGGTTCGATGCGGTGATCAATATCGGAGGCGATGGATCGCAGCGAATATCGCAGGCACTTTATAAGAAAGGGCTCAATGTTATAGGCGTTCCAAAAACCATTGACAACGATCTTTGCGCAACCGATGTGACGTTCGGTTTTCAGACTGCGGTACAGATTGCGACGGACAGTTTCGATAAGCTCGTGACGACGGCTGAGAGCCATCACAGGGTCATGATCCTCGAGGTAATGGGTCGCGACTCAGGATGGATCGCGCTTCACACGGCAATTGCAGGTGGAGCGGAGGTATGCCTCATACCGGAAATTCCTTACGATATTGAAAAAATTGTAAAACGCATTAACACCCGCTACCACAGGGGGCGCGGCTTTGTGAATATTGTTGTTGCCGAAGGAGCGAAACCTAAAGACGGAACAATCACTTCAATGGAGGGCGACCGCGGTTCTGAACATGTTCGCCTGGCAGGTGTCGCTTACCAGCTTTCAAAGCAATTAAAACAGGCCGGCTGTAAGGCCGATATACGTGAAACTGTGCTTGGCCACGTTCAGCGCGGCGGCAGCCCGCTTGCTTTTGACCGGATCCTGGCATCGCTCCTGGGAGTTCACGCCTTCGAACTGGTATTGGCAAAAAAATTCGGTCGCATGGTGTCCTGGCAAAATAATACCATCACATCAGTAACATTGGAAGAGGCGACACGACAAATGAGCTTCGTCGACAAGAATTCATATATAGTGAAGGCCGCCAAGGGCCTTGGTATTTCATTCGGAGATTAAGACAGCATTCATCACAACCATTATCATACATGAAAACAATTAATGATATCAACTTCGCCGGCAGACGTGCTTTGATTCGTGTGGACTTCAACGTGCCCCTCGATAAAAGTTTCCATGTAACAGACGATAACCGCATTCGTGCAACGATACCAACACTCAACAAAATTCTCAGGGATGGTGGGTGTTGCATCTTGATGTCTCACCTCGGCAGGCCAAAAGAAGGCCCGGAAGATAAATACTCATTAAAGCATACCATTTCCACAACGGAAGCTTTGCTCGGACGGAAAGTTCAATTTGCCAACGACTGCATCGGCGATGAGGCAAAATCGAAGGCCGCGGCACTCAAGCCTGGCGAAGTACTGTTACTTGAAAATCTCCGGTTCTATAAAGAAGAAGAGAAAGGCGACGTGGCTTTCGCGGAAAAACTCTCGAAGCTGGGAGACATTTATGTAAATGACGCGTTTGGAACAGCACACCGCGCACATGCTTCAACAACGATTGTGGCGCAATTCTTCAAAACAAAATGTGCCGGACTTGTGATGGCTGCTGAGCTCGACAATGCGAAGAAAGTCATGGAACGTGCCACTAAACCATTTACAGCGATCATGGGCGGTGCCAAGATCTCAGACAAATTGTTGATCATCGAGAAACTGCTTGACCGAGTCGACAACCTGATTATTGGTGGCGGTATGGCTTACACTTTCTTCAAGGCCCTTGGCGGGAATGTTGGAAAGTCGCTGGTAGAAGACGACAAGCTTTCGTTGGCCAAAGAACTTATCCAAACAGCAAAGTCGAAGGGCGTTGAGTTACACCTGCCGATTGATTCGATGGCTGCCGATAAGTTCGACGCAACTGCGAACACCCAGGTTGCTATGAACAATGCGATACCGGACGGATGGATGGGACTTGACATCGGACCGCAAGCACGGAATGTGTTCGCTAAAGTGATCGAAGATTCTAAAACAATTCTCTGGAATGGTCCGATGGGAGTTTTTGAAATGGACAAATTCGAGGGTGGAACAAAATCAGTCGCAGAAGCAGTTGTCAAGGCAACAAATAAAGGTGCGTTTTCTTTGATCGGTGGTGGTGACTCAGCGGCTGCGGTAGCAAAATTCGGATTCGACGAGAAAGTAAGTTATGTATCTACCGGCGGTGGCGCTTTGCTTGAGTACTTCGAGGGAAAAGTATTGCCGGGTGTAAAGGCGTTGGAATAGAACATCCGCTGGATTTCATAACCTGATTTGTTATAGCACGCAAATCTATTTGGGCGACGGAGATATCTATTTATTCATACAGAAACTAATCATGGCCCGTCCCTGTAATCCACGACTAAAGAATTCTGCAATAGACATACCTTGCCTGTGATCTATGAATCAAATTGTCCGCGTCTTCAGGCTAATCGTCGTCATCTTTTTTTTGACGGTCGTGTTGCTATGTGTTACGCTGACGCTGAAATACAATCCGACATTTTTTGATTCGAGTCCTGTCGCGGAGGTAGAGAATAAGAAACCAGTACTCTGGCATGGGCCTGACATCACAGCCGTTCAGAACGACAAAAATGGTGAGCTTATCCTCTATGGCCGTGATCTGATTGCACACACTGCAAAATACCTCGGACCGCAAGGCTCCGTCATGCACATCAGTAATGGCATGAATTGTCAGAACTGTCATCTCGAAGCAGGCACTAAACCTTTTGGCAACAACTACGGCGCGGTGGCCTCTCAATATCCAAAGTTCAGGGCAAGGTCGGGTGGCCTGGAAAGCATTGAAAAGCGTGTCAACGACTGCTTTGAACGAAGCCTCAATGGCAAGCCGCTGGATTCGTTATCGAAAGAAATGCAGGCGATGGTATCCTATATCAAGTGGGTCGGAAAAGATGTCCCAAAAGGAACGAAAGTTGAGGGATCGGGACTGATCGAGATAGAATGGCTGCCACGGGCCGCTGACCCGGCAAAAGGAAAAAATCTCTACATGCAGCAGTGCCTGATTTGTCATGGGCGTGGCGGAGAAGGGCAAAAGCTCAGCGAGGATGCTCCAGGATATATCTATCCACCTCTCTGGGGTCCGAACAGCTTCAACACGGCTGCCGGACTTTATCGGATCTCGAACCTGGCTCGTTATATTTTTGCCAATATGCCAAACGGAACTACGTTTGATAAGCCAGCATTAACACAGGAGCAGGCATGGGACATTGCTGCCTTTATTGAGAGTATGCCACGACCTGATAAGAAATTCGCCGGGGACTGGCCGAAGATAGAGACAAAGCCAGTAGATCATCCCTTTGGCCCATATGCCGATTCATTCAGTGAAAGGCAACACAAGTATGGACCTTTCAAGGAAATTATTGAGCAGCCTGCGAAATAATTAACATTTTGTAGGGAAAATCGAGTTGAAAAAAATTGTTTATTGCTTAATAAAATTTACACCCATGAAGTATCTCATTGTATTTGCTTTTGCAGTTCTGTCACTCCAATTGAAAGCACAGGATGAACCGATTGTAGTTGACAACAAAGTTCACAAGATGGTAATGCAATTCACCGTAGGTGATTCAACCGAGCAGTCGTCCATCGTACTGCAGGTCGCAAACATTCGCCAGGCGTGGCCAAAAGCCCAGATCGAAGTTGTCTGTCACAGTTCTGGATTGAATCTGTTGATCAAGGGTAAATCGAAAGTTGCTCCGAAAGTTGAAGAGCTTTCAAAACAAGGGATCGTATTTGCTGCGTGCAATAATACCATGAGGCGAATGAAGATCGGCAAAGATGCATTACTACCAACGGCCGTTGTTGTTCCTTCCGCGATGGTTGAGATCGTATCGAAGCAAGAAGCAGGTTGGGCGTACTTGAAGGCAGCGCATTGATTGCAAACTGCGATTGAAAAGCTAGTAAATAGGTTAACCTGATTCCGAGCAGTGTGCTGCGATCATGCCAACCAAATATTTCTTTACCGTCCGCGTTCTTCTATGTCAATATTTCGCCAAAAGGTACCCAATGAAACACAAAGGAGCACAATAGTGTTACCAAGTGAACTTGGTGGACCTTGTGGCTAAATTCCTTCGGTATTTACAGCGATAAATCTAACATCGCCGCAAAACCCAATAATCATCGTAGGCGATTTTGCCATCGTCGACCAGTTCTCTGACAACCTCAACAAATAAGTGGTGGTCGGATGGATTGACGGCGGTTTCCAGTTCATCAACTGTCATTTCAAGACAAACATCACATTTTCCACAGTTTTCGAACGAGTGTTCGTCGAAGTATTCAAGTACCACCTGCATTCGGCAGCGGTGCGTTTGTTCCGCAAAGTTGATCATTGCCTCCATCTTTGAGAGCGCCAGGTCCCTCCTCGCCGCCAACCTTGCCGTATCGACCTGTAGTCTTTCCGCATCCTGCCGGGCGGTAAGGAAAGTAACCTGTGGGTGTTCCGAAGCTGGTTCATACGATAGTACCAACATCTTTGTGAGTTGCGCCAACTGCTCGCGCACCACAGCCTGACTTACCCGAAGGCTTTTCGCAATAGATGCCTCAGCGACAGTAATAAAATCGGAAAAAAGTTCTGCGCCATACAAGCGCAACAACGATTTGATGATTGGATCAAACTTCGCACTGGAAACCTGGAATTCGTATAGGCGCGTCTTTTCCATGTCAATGTGCACCCTTGACGGTCTGTAAAAATTTTCGCTGAGCTGAATGATCCCCTCTTCTTCAAGTTTCTTCAATGCTGCAAAGGCTGAGGACGTTTTGAAATCAAACCGCGTGCAAAAGGATTCCAGGTCGAAATCATAGCTTTCTCCTTCGCTGCTTCCCACGGCTACCTGAAAAAAGTTACACAAAGCCTGGTATACGGTTTTCAGATAGTCGAGTGTAGGATGTTGTTGCTGTACTTTGCTTCGCAACCCCGTCGCATCCACCTCGTGGAAGATGAGAACCGCATACGATTTCTTACCATCACGACCTGCCCTTCCTGCTTCCTGATAGTATGCTTCGAGATTTTCAGGAAGGTCAATATGAATAACGACCCGGACGTCAGCCTTGTCAATACCCATTCCAAAAGCATTCGTTGCCACCATCACCCGGGTCTTGTTGCTGATCCATTCCTCCTGCCGCTTCATGCGTTCGTCATGCGTTAACCCTGCATGGTAAAAAGTGGCAGGTACTTTCTGTCGTTCCAGCCAGCGGCTCAGGTCCACCGTGGCCTTACGTGAGCGTACATAGATGATCGCTGTACCTTGTACATTCCTCAACACTTCAAGAATCTTTCTCTCTTTGTTCTCCGTCTTCCGAACGACAAATGAAAGATTGTCGCGGGAAAAACTTTTTTGGAAAATGATCGGGTCTTTGTATCCGAGCTTCTCCGCGATATCCTGCTTAACAAGTTTGGTTGCAGTCGCGGTGAGTGCCAGAAAATGGAGATCAGGCCTTATCCCACGCAACTCGGCAATTTGGAGATATGGTGGGCGAAAGTCATATCCCCATTGTGAAATACAGTGAGCTTCATCAACGGCGATGAACGCAACATTCATCTTACGAAAACGCTCAATAAATATTTCTGTTCGAAGTCGTTCGGGAGAAAGGTAGAGGAATTTATACTTCCCGTACACGCAGTTGTCGAGCGCGATATCGATTTCCTGCCGGCTCATTCCAGAGTAAACAGCAAGGGCCGGAATGCCACGCTGTTTCAATTGCTGGACCTGGTCCTGCATGAGCGCGATCAGCGGACTAATGACCAGCGTAATGCCGTCCATCATCATACCGGGTACCTGAAAGCAAATCGACTTACCTCCACCCGTAGGGAGTAATGCCAGAACATCTCTCTTCTCCAGAACCGCACGAACAATTTCCCGCTGCGGTGTTCTGAATTGATCATAACCCCAGTATTGCTTTAGAATGGATTCGGGAGACGACAAGCTATTGAATTACCACTTCAGATCTTTCTTTGACAGGAACGCTTCAATCCCCTTTTTACAATCCTCCGTACCGCGCGCCTCGGCGTTTTGCCGCGCCGCAAAGTCGAGCGCCTCTTCCAGCTTCATATGCTGTACATGCGCAACCATACTTTTTGTGCGCTGCAGCGATTGTGCCGAAGTGGTAGTCACGAGCTTCGAAGCAAAATCTTTTACATCCTGCGAAAGCGTCGCTTTGTCGACAACGCGGTTGACAATACCCATTGCCTTAGCCTCTTCAGCGGTGATCAGCATTCCACTCAGCAACAACTCTTTGGACCGGGCCTCTCCGATTTTTCTCAACAAGAAAATCATCACAATGGCCGGGATGAACCCAATCTTCACTTCTGTGTATCCAAATTTTGCTTCAGGCACAGTGAAAACAAAGTCACACACGGCTGCAAGTCCGCATCCTCCTGCCAGGGCAGCACCCTGAACTTCAGCAATTACCACTTTATTAAGCGTATAGATCAGCAGGAACAATTCTTTCAAATGGGTAGAATCGGCGAGATTCTCTTCATACGAAAACCCCTGCAACTGTTGGAGGTATGCAAGATCGGCACCCGCGCAAAAAGCATCTCCGTTTGCGCGCAGAACAATGATTTTTGCAGATTCGTCAGAGGCAGCCTTTTGAAATGCAGCTTTCAGTTCAGAAACCATCTCCTGGTTGAGAGCATTTCTTTTTTCAGGTCTATCCAGCGTGATGTACGCAATCCGGTCTGTAACGGTATATTTTACCAACATAGCCTAAATATCGATCGTAAATGCGCCGTCGGTCAATACCGAGCGTGAATAAATCTTCATTTCGGCAGCCTCCAGAGACATTCTTTTGCAATAACGGTAAGAATTACTGCTATCAAAAACGACCGCTTTAAATTGAATATGGCTTGAAATCTCGCGCAACGAGCTGATTGCATCATTGCTTATTATCAGATAGTCTGCCGAAACATGGTCAGGCATTTCAAACTTCGGAGACCTGATCCACATAAAGGTTTTTTCCTTCATTCTTATCACCGAAAACCCGTTTGGAAGTGTCGTCGTTGCGAACGTAATCTTCCGGATTCCGTGGGCAAGATGATTCGGTTCGATATGAAATTTTATTCCCTTTTTGTCTGCGACGACAATCGAGTCGGTAGAAATAATTGCCTGGCCGTAGTTCGTCCACTCAACTACGCTATGACCGTTTACCCGGTAAACATTAAAGGTTGCTTTTTCGACTTCCGATGAAAGATGGACCCATGAATCGACTGAAAATAAAACGACACATAGCAGTAGTATGGGAAGTGCGGCAAACTTTCTAAACTGTATAAGCGCGATAGTCGCGAGCGTAAATAGTGCAATCAGCCAGGATTGAAGAGATGAAATGTGAATACCGTCGATGACGCTGAACGGAAGTCTTTCGACGAGAAATATTCCCTCATTCATGAGACGCACAAACCATTCAAGGAAGATGCCCAACCAGGCAGCTATAGTAGTCAGAGCGCCAATGATCAGCAGCAGAATACCTCCGATCAGCACTACAAAAGATGCCGGGATAATAAACAGATTGGCCAGAAGGAAGTACACCGGGAACTGATGAAAATACAATAAGCTAATGGCCATGGTTGAAATCTGGGCTGCGATCGACACACATGAAAGCTGCCATACCCAATTTGCAAACCATGACTTTGGCTCCCACAGATTATAAATCGGACGTTGAAAGTACACGATGCCCAAAACGGCCAGATAAGAAAGTTGAAATCCAACGGACATGATCAGGAATGGATCGTACAGCAACAAACAAAAGGCTGAGGCCGCAAGGGTGTTATAAATGTTTGTGTTCCGACCTATAGGCTTGGCTATAGCTACGAACGAAAACATCGCGACAGCGCGTAATACCGATGGAGAAAGGCCGGTGATAAATGCATATCCCCACAAAAGAATGAGACTCACAACAGCAATGAACCATTGGCCGGCTGGCCCTTTCCCTAACGGCTTGAAAAGTAGAAGTAAGATTCCATAAATGATGCTGACATGAAGTCCAGATACAGCCAGCACATGCATTGCACCACTGGCAGCGTATGCCGTCAGCAGTTCATTATCGAGCCCGTCGGTGACACCCAATACGAGTGCAATGACTATACCCTGCTCCCTGGGCGAGTTTATAAACCGTTTGATCTTATTGACAGACCACGCTCGCGCCCTGTTGGCGTAGAATAGAAATCCATGATCCTGGGATTTTTGTATCAGGGTCCATTGTCCACCTTTGACAAAATGTTGATGGTAAATATTCTTGAAGCGAAGAAATTCCCTAAAGTCAAACTCGTGGGGATTGAATCGACCTTCCACAAGACGCGGTTCACCGGCGATCAACAACACGTCGCCGTAGTCGAGGTTGTAAACCTCTTCCGTTTTAGGCCAATAGAGATTCACCTTTCCCGAGGCAAGTTTCCATCCGGTCGCGGTTTTAATCCTCACGATGGCACCCGTCCGCTTCCACGATTTTTCTTTTTCTTCTGATGAAGTAATCAGGTTTACCTGATAGGCCAGAATCTTTTCCTGACGGTTTATGATATGGCCGGGATTCCGCGATTCATCCCGAAGGATCACGCTCCAATATCCTCCAAGAAACACCGCAGACAATCCTACTACACCAGTCCAGAACTTCATGACATGTGCTTGTAATGAAAACCTGATGAGAAAATAAAAAAACGTCAATACGAGCGTTGAAACCATGATGGTCTCTCCGCGCAACAAGTCAGGAAAGTAAATACATGCCAAGACGCCGACGGCAAAAATGATGGCGATACGCACCATCGCAAAAGGGATCCATTGCATGAAAGGAATTTATCCTTTTCTCCTGAGCAAGGCAATGGAGACTAACCACATAGCCACATAGGAACATAGAAGAATCTATGCACCTTCACATGAAAATAAGTGATGAAAAGTTACTGACTAGCTGTGAGTCGTGTTGCTGTTGGTTTGGTAAGCTTCGATTATCTCGCGTACGAGTCGGTGGCGAACAACGTCTTTTTCATTGAGCTCTACAATTCCAATACCCTTTACTGCAGCGAGTATCTTAACAGCTTCTTTCAATCCGGAGCTTTGTCTGCCCGGGAGATCGATCTGCGTCATGTCTCCGGTCACAATCATTTTGGATTCCGGGCCCATGCGCGTGAGGAACATTTTCATTTGCATGGGCGTTGTATTTTGTGCCTCATCGAGAAGTATGAATGCATTGTTGAGCGTGCGACCGCGCATGTATGCCAATGGGGCAATCTCGACGATCTCACGTTCCATGTAATATTGAAGCTTCTCAAACGGTACCATGTCGTTGAGGGCATCATATATCGGGCGCAGGTAAGGATCAATTTTTTCCTTCAGATCGCCAGGCAAAAATCCAAGGTTTTCACCCGCCTCGACCGCAGGCCTTGTGATGATGATCTTCTTGACTTGTTTATTCTTCAATGCTTTTACGGCAAGCGCAACCGAAACATATGTCTTCCCCGTCCCGGCTGGCCCCAGCGCAAATACGAGGTCATTTTCCTTAACCGATTGAACCAGGCGCTGCTGGTTCTGGGTCTTCATCTTTATCGGATGGCCCTTAGTACCATATAAGAGTATTCCGTCGGGAGAGTCGTCGGGGATAAACTCTTGTCTTTCCTGCGTGACATACCCTCGCACGTTTTCTTCTGTGATCCTGCCAAACTGATGAAAGTGGTCAATCAGTGAATTCAAAATGTCCGTGATCTGTATGACATCGGCATTTTCGCCTTTGATGAGAATCTCGTTCCCTCGGGAAACGATGCGGCTTTTCGGAAACGCCGAGGAGAGTTCGTTGATGTTTTTGTTCCCTGTGCCCAGAAAATCTACCAGCGACACGTTGTCCAGGGTGATGGTTTTTTCGATCAATGAATTAATATGAAAATGGTTTAATTTCGTGACAAAACTAATCAATATCCGGTTCCCGATACATTCGGAACCGACGATAAATCCTGATGGCCATCGTCACCCTGCTTAGCGACTCCGGAGACAGCGACCATTATGTGGCAGCCATCAAGGGCAAAGTGCTCAGCACGAACCCGGGCCTTACCATCGTAGACATTAGTACCCGAATCAATCCCTGCGACATTGGACACGGTGCTTTCGTTCTGAAATCTGCCTTTCGGGATTTTCCAAAGGGCACCGTTCATATTGTTGCCGTAGACGCTGCGGGTAACCGCGGTGATTCATTTCTTGCCATTCAGCTCGAGGATCATTTCTTCGTCAGCGTAGATAATGGCTTGTTGGGTCTCATCAGCGACAAGACACCTCAGAACATCGTCGAGCTGAACGTGATTACCACGATAGCCACAACCTTCCCGGAACGCGATATACTTGCGCCTGCCGCTGCAAAGCTTGCCAGTGGCGTATCAATTACTACGTTGGGAACGCCGCTCACGACATTCAAGAAAATGACCGATCGCCATGTGAAGGCAACCAAAAAACAAATTCTTGGTCATGTGATACGCGTGGATGGATTTGGGAACCTCATCACCAACATTGAGAAAGGCACATTCGAATTGTTAAGCAAAGGGAAAGTTTACACAGTAAGTTTTGGAGGCGAGAAGATGAGGCGCATACATACGGGTTATCATCAGGCCGAACAGGGCGATTGCTTTTTACTGTTTAACAGTCTTGGACTTTTAGAAATCGGGATATACAAAGGCAACGCGAGTGACTTGCTGGGACTGAGTTATGATAGTCCGGTGAATATTGTGTTTGAAGAATAATGAACAAGTTGACAATTGACATCCCGATGTCTATCGGGAAGCTATTGACTATGGTAGTTGTCAATTTAATCCCCAAGGACCGTTAATCCCGATCGACTACTTGACATCGACGAACAAAATCTCAAATCAATAACATGCTCATTCGAATCGTTCGCATGCACTTCACCGAAGCAGGTGTGGAAGAATTTCTGGAAATCTTCAATCGCCATAAGGAAGCGATCCGCCATTTTCCTGGGTGTACACATTTGCAATTACTCAAAGATGCAGAGGATCCCAATTGTTATTCGACGCTGAGTCATTGGAACGGCGCCGCTGATCTTGAAAACTATCGAAAGTCAGAGCTGTTTGGTAGCGTTTGGGGACGCGTGAAAACGTTGTTCTCGGAACGAACGCAGGCGTTCTCATTGGAGAGGTTCATAGAAGTTAACTAAATGAAACTTCCCCACGCGGAGGTGCAAAGCTCGCGGAGAAAATTCAAAAAAAACCTTTGCGATCTTTGCGCCTTTGCGCGGGATTCTACTTTGATATGATTTCCAGGTCAGTCACCTTCTCCGGAAACCACACCTCCATCTCACCTTTTCCACGATGCGCCCAGGCATAATATGGAATAGCAGTAAACGGCTGCTTAACCGTTGAAACACCTTCTTCATCTTTGTTGACAACCAGCACGATCGACTGTCCCTTCACGACATTCACACCGTTGAGCAAATCACTCTTGAATTCGGTGATGAAATTCACTTCGCGGGGAAGAATGATATTGCTTGTCCTGCCGTTGTTGTCCGGCCACTCAGCACAATACATCAGCGGTCCGCGTTGCAATGCAATTTTTCCGATATCATCTTTTACGTTGGCATTCGCAGAAACTCTTCTCACTTCCATCGAAAGATTCACCACTACCTCGTCACCCTTTTTCCAGGTCTTCGACAACACTGCATACCCTTTGTCAATCTTATAGTCAACGGCCTGCCCATTGATCTTAATTTCAACTTTCTTATCAGAGTTATTTACAAACTTATACAGGTCTGAGGGCATCGCCTGGTTTTGTGCCCATCCAGGGATACGAACGAGCAGATTAAAGGCTTGCGAAACCTTGGGTGTTACCTTAAACGTCAGCGCTCCTTCCCATGGGTAATTGTTGACCTGATCGATCTGCACCGACTTATTGTTAACCATTAACGACGCGATTCCGGTCATAAACAGGTTGACATAAATATTGTCCCCCTTTTGCGCATATGCGTAACCGGGCACGGATGGAATCAACCGGGCCACGTTTGTGGGGCAGCATGAGCAGGGAAACCATCCCGAACGGGCGGCTTCCTTGTCTTTATGTTCCACATTGTTACGGATCTCCATTGCATTCGTATAGAAGAATGATTTACCATCCATGCCGACTCCGGAGATCAGTCCGTTGTACAGTGACTTCTCAAGGATATCGATATACTTTGAATCGCCGTGCAGCAGGAACATGCGATGATTCCAATAGACATTTGCGATTGCGGCACACGTCTCGTTGTATGCCGTCCTGTTTGGCAGATCATAATTATCTCCAAAGCGCTCGCCATCACCTACTGCCCCTACACCACCTTGTACATAGATCTTTTTCCGAACAAGATTCTCCCAGATACTGTCGGCTGCCGCGAGAAATTGCTTGTCGCCCGTAAGCGCCGCGACATCTGCGATGGCAGAATACAAATACCCGGCACGAACGGCGTGACCGATAGCTTCGCGTTGCTCAACAACAGGAATGTGGTCCTGCCAGTAGGCCCCATTCTTCCAAGGATCGGTGCTCTTTGTATCGTATCCATTGAAATGTCCACGCTCTTCAATAAAATACTTGGCCGTGTTCAAATATTCCTTTTTTCCCGTGATGCGGTATAACTTCACAAGACCCATCTCTACAACTTCATGACCGGGCGCAACATGCTTCTTGTCATGACCGAAAACAGAACAAACCAGGTCGGCATTTTTTAGCGCGATGTCCAGTAAGGTGCGCTTACCAGTTGCCTGGTAATGAGCAGCAGCAGCCTCGTACAGGTGACCGGAATTATATAGTTCGTGACTCATCTCTCTTTCCTTTTCCCAACGCTCCTTGCCTGCCCACTTGTGAGGTTCCGCAGGGTTAATTGTTCTTGCCGTATAGAGATAGCCATCCGGCTCCTGGGCATTCTTAATCTTGGTGATGAGTGTATCTATGTACATCTCAAGTTTCTTGTCCGGATATAAGCTCAGTGAAAACGAAGCTCCTTCAATCGTTTTATAAATATCCGTGTCGTCAAACGGGAAGATGGTGCAAAAGGCACCACTCTTTGCCGCTGCCATGTCGAAATTCTTAACACGGCCCGTCTCTTCACATCTCGCGAATGAGGCCGGAATCGTAACCGTGTGATTGATCTTGATCCGTGGCAACCAGAAGTTGTCAGTGAGCTTCACTTTCGTAAAAGGGACAACCTGAATTGGATAGTCTGTGCTTTGTGCAAAAGCGAAGGCAGGTGCCAGCACAACAATGAGATACAATACAATTTTTTTCATGGAGATACTGTGGTTATAAGTCGATCTATTTTTCAATCTGTCCATAGTAAGAATTTGGACCGTGTTTCCTTTCATGGTGTTTTTGAATCAACGATTTTTTTAGTCGCCCTGCTTTTGGATTGATCTGCTGCGTCAGCCATGCCATCTTCGCTACTTCTTCAAGAACGGCTGCATTGTAAACCGCTTTCGCGGCAGTTTTTCCCCACGCAAATGGCGCATGGTTTCCCACCAGAATCATCTCCACCTCGCGGTAATCGAGCTTTCGCTTTTTGAAGCAATTGATGATCTGGTTGCCGGTTTCGAACTCATAATTCCCTTTAATCATTTTGTCCGCCATGGGAGGTGCACATGGAATGTCCACCGTAAGGTGGTCAGCATGTGTAGTTCCATATATGGGAATATCGCGTTGCGCCTGAGCCCAGGCAGTAGCATAAGTCGAGTGCGTATGCACGATTGAACCGATATCGCTCCATTTTTTATACAACAGCGCGTGTGTTAACGTATCTGACGAAGGGCGAAGCGTTCCCTCCACGACCTTACCTTCGAAGTCAACGAGTACCATATTCTGTGGCTTCAAATCGGCATAAGGCACTCCGCTTGGCTTTATCGCAAAGACGCCCAATTTCCGGTCTGCCACACTCACATTTCCGAACGTAAAAATCACCAGGCCCAATGCTGGCAACTGCATATTGGCTTCAAAAGCCGACTCCTGTATGGCAGTATATTTTGACATGCTAATTCAAGTTGATCAAGTTCACAAAAGCACAATACTTTTCAAACCCGCTCGTCGGGATTGAGCAAATATGAAGGTTTAAAATTAATTGTCCAATCTACACTTATAGCGTGTCAGGGTAAGGCAAAGGCGATGTAGTAATCGCCAGTTCTCGTTGCCTGGCTTCCTCCACCCCCAGCTGCAATGACAACGTACTGTTTGCCGTCGATCGTGTATGTTGAAGGGGTCGCATATCCGCCGCAAGGCAACTGGTATTCCCACAAAGTTTCTCCTGTTTGCTTGTCAATGGCTCTGAATTTTTCATCCGCTGTTGCGCCAATAAATATCACTCCACCGGCTGTCACGATACCACCACCAAAAAGTTGAGTGCCGGTTGGCGCAATACCCTTGGCCGTAAGCTCAGGATATTCACCTAACGGAACTGACCATTTAATTTCTGCCGTGTTAAGATCAAGCGCATTCAGTGTGCCCCAGGGTGGCCTTGTGCCGGGATATCCATTCTGATCTTTGAGAAAATTGTATGCCTTCATCCGGTAGCGCTTCGGCTTCGGTTTGTCCTTGGATTCAATCTGAACAGCGGGTCGATAAAGCTTCTTGTCTTTTGAATCAATAAGGAAAGCGATGATGGCTTCTTTATCAACTTCAGGAAGGCTCTTGAATGACGGCATCCGACCCGTCGGTTCATTCATCACCGTTTTTATTTCTGACGACTTCAGCCGACTTCCAATATTTACGAGATTCGGAAATGCGCCATTACCGCCGCGATCCAGGCCGTGGCACACGGCACAACTCTTTTGGTAAAGAAACTGACCAGCAACAGGTATTGTCATCTCAGACAGTGCATTTGGATCATCTTCTTTGCGTTCCTCCATCTCCACGACGTTCGCTATGTTATTGATTCCGACGTACATCATGTTTGTCTCGGGGTCGACACATCCCCCACTCCATTCAGCACCACCACGCATACCGGGCATTTGAACAAGACCTTCTGGCGCAGGTGGCGTATAAATGTTTCCCCATGAAAGATTCTTCGTGAGCCCTAACACATAGTCATGCGACTCTTTTGAGATGGTTGTGATTTCATTTTCATCGAATCCATGCCGACCAAGCGGAGCAGGTTTGGATGGGATAGGCTGCGTAGGCCACGACTCCTCGCCGGGCATTGTGGATGTGGCTACCGGTTTTTCTTCCACTGGATACAGAAGCTCACCCGTTTCACGATTAAAGAAGAATACATATCCCTGCTTCGTAAGCTGAACGACAGCGTCAATTAGCTTGCCGTCTTTTTGCACAGTAACCAGATTCGGTGGCGCAGGCAGATCATAGTCCCAGATGTCATGATGCAAAGTCTGATAATGCCAGATAAGCTTTCCGTTGGACGCGTCGATTGCCAGAACCGAATTTCCGAACAAGTTTTTGCCAATCCGCTCACCACCATGAAAATCAAACGTCGGTGATCCTGTCGCAGCGAATACAATTCCTCTTTTGCTATCGATGCTAAGCCCGGACCAGGCATTGCATCCGCCTGAGCTCTCATTCCCATCCTTCCACGTATCGTAACCGAATTCTCCCGGCTGAGGTACAGTGTGAAAGATCCAACGTTGCTTACCAGTCCTGACATCATACGCCCTGATGTGTCCGGGCGAACTTTCATATTCCTCGCCAGTGACTGATCCCACAATAATCATGTCCTTATAAATAATTCCAGGTGAAGTATTCTTGATATCTTCTTCCCGCTCCTCTCCGGCGCGCAATCCCTTTTTCAAATCCACAAATCCATTCTCACCGAAATCATGAAACTGCTTTCCTGTCTCAGGATCGAGTGCCATGAGCTTATGACCGGCGGAAATGAACAGTCTTTTCTCATTGCCTTCTGACCAATAAGTCAATCCCCTGTAGAAGCCACCTTGTTTATGATCCTCGTCGAATGGATTAAAAACCCAAAGTTCCTTGCCAGTCCTGGCATCCAGAGCAAATGCGCGCACCGTGGGAGAAAGTCCATACAGCACGCCATCAATGATAAGAGGATTGCATTCCAGCGTAGTGTTTTCAGATGCACGCCCGGCACGATACGTCCATGCGGGTTGAAGTTGCGCAACATTGGTCTTATTGATTTGATTCAGCCGCGAATATGCATTGCTACCTTCATCACCACGGTATATTGGCCACCCTGAGTTCTTTTGATCATTGCTGCAGGCACATAGCAGCGCAAAAATTTGAATAAGAAGGAGGTTCGTGCTGAACTGGCGACGTGGAGTAATCGCGTACATAAGACTTCTATGGTTAAACAAAAAACAACGATCCGTTTAAATTTACATAGCTTGCATCAATCACGAAGTTGATATTTGATAAGTGGAACCACTGGTAACATTTGAAGTCAAAGACCAATACCTGATGGTAAAAGGGCACGGCGTGCGCAAGACCCTTTCTTCTATGGTTGAAGCATCTGAAATGATTTTTCAAAAGTTGCATGAAACCGGTAAGCATTATCTACTGGTTGACTACACCGGACTTCAAATCAATGTACCTCTTACGGAGGCCTTCAATATTGTAAAGCGATATGAGGCTGTCCAGCCGGAACTGAAACACGTTTTGATTGCTGCGGCATTCAGCACAGCCGGAATGGAGTTTGGAAATTATTGGAAGGAAATTGCAGCCAAGCGCGGGTTTTCGATTGAGATATTCAATGATTTGAAGAAGGCGGAGATGTGGTTATTAAGTAGGATTCCAGGTTGACAGTACGTCGCGTAACGGCATAAGCCAAGGCCATGGCGATAGCCTGTGTACGATCACCGCAAAGTATCCGGCCACTTTGGAGTTACATCCTGTTTCCTTTTATAAGTATTGCTGATTTGATAGCGCGTTCCTTCAAGTGCAAAAATGATTGGCGAGTCTCATCCTTCATGAACGCTTCCAGATCCTGCTCATTGAAAAACTCGACAAGATGGATTTCATACGGTAAATCGATGGTTCTTTGAATGCAAGATTCCATTGGAGGGCGGAGACGCAGCAGCAGCCTGCCATTGTATTTTGAAATGAGCGGAATTGCAATCGCTTCGAACTGGTCGAACGTTTCCTCTTCTCCTTTATTGATGTAGATAAGCTGAGTAATTGTAATCATTATTTCTTATGGTACAAGGTATTTCCAAGGGACTCGAACTGATCGCCTGAGGTCCATGCGGGTGGCTTTGGATCGTTCGCGATCAGGTGACTCGCATAGACAAAACCACGAAAAAATTTCATCAGATATTCGAAGTCGAGAGAGGCGACCTCATCTGAAGGCTGGTGATAGAATCGCAGCAGCTCGGCATCAAACGCGCGAAAACCAGGGCAATAGCAAACTGATGGCACGCCGTGCTTAGTGAAGTTGTAATTGTCGGTACCCTGAAAAATAATTTTATCGAGTGTCGGGACCATCTCCGCTTTGATATCAAATGCTGCGCAACCTTTCGAAAGATTTTCCTCCGCCGTCGATCGTTTCAAACCAATAACAGTTGCAATCGTCTTGTCGGTATAACCCGCACCATCGCTGTTCAAACAAAATATAGTCTGCTGCAAGGGAACAACAGGGTGATCGGCATACCAGTAACTACCCAATAGGCCTTTCTCCTCTCCCGTGAAAGCAATGAACAATACTGATCGCTTTGGTCGGAATTTTGAAAAAAAACGTGCGGCACTCATCATGGATACCACACCCACTGCATCGTCGCGGGCACCGTTGTAGATTGAATCCTGCCCTTTAGCGGGGCCGACACCCAGGTGATCATAATGGGCCGTGATTACCAAATATTCGTTTTTGAGCGGATTATCCGAGCCTTCGATAAAGCCCAGAACATTTTTGGAGAAAATGTTCTTCGATTCACGCCCGACGATGGATAGTTTGCCCTTGCTTACCCTGGAAATCTCATTCAGACCAAAGTCGGGTGACTCCTTGATCCAGATGTGCGGAATGATCTTACTATCCGTTCTGATCGAGGTCCGCGTGTGTTCCCCGAATGACGCGATCACAGAATTCCATGCAACGGATGAAGATGGTACTATTTCAATGAGGCCGACACCGCCTGCTGCGCGGACGCGGTCCAGCTTTTCTGAAGATGCGATGAAAACCGGTTCACGGCTCGACACTCCTTTTGCACCGGCAATAGAAAGAACGAGTTTCCCTTTGATATCCGAGGGCATTTCTTCGGGTGACCCGTACCCTGCGTAAACGAAATCTCCGTTCCATTCCCCGGACGAGCCAGATAATATCGCAAACTGTTCGCCCAGCTGAAAAGCATGGTCATTCAGCACGAGTGATGCCGCCTTTGCCGGTTGGATTCGCTGCAAATCCACTGGCTGATAATAGCCATTCAATGCAGATATTGGCGCAACACCCATTGCCCGAAATTGCGAAGCGATGTAGTTGGCTGCGATATCAAGTTCTGGTGAACCGGTATCGCGTCCACGCATTTCATCAGCGCACAAAAATGTAAGTGGAGCTTCGACTGAAGGTCGCGTGACAATTGCTGTAATCTCCGCCACCGTATTCTTCTGAGAAAGACACGGGTGAAAAACCGAAATTAAAACAAACACCAGAAGCGCATTGATACGGCTTAGGGCCTTGACAAAGCCCTGGAAAAAGATAAAAGAGGAATCAGAAGACGTAGTCACCATGGGAATTAATTTTTATCGCGAGTTCCTGGTGATTTGAGCTGAATCTATCATAGCCAGGTTTAATTTGTTTCCAGAACGCAACCATTTCGGGATTTCCGTCATGAAGCAACGCATACTTGCTCATGTTTGCATCTGTCATCTGAAAAGGGAAGATATAAACAGGAATAGTATGCTGCCCATTGTTTTTGGCATGAGCAGCATAGATATAGATCTCTTTGATTTTATCATCTGTCATCGGCAAGCAGCCAATGGTAACACAATCACCATGAATGAAAATATCGCCACCAGGATCCTTCGACGTTGACTTGATGCGGTCCGACCGATTGGGATAATCCACACCCAGCGAAAGATGGAATTTGCTTTTTGGATTGAAGCGATCAATGTGATAAAAACCTTCGGGAACCTGGCCATCACCTTGCCGGCGTTTTGGTCCAAGCGTTCCTGAACGTGCACACACATCATAAGAAATCAGCAGGCGATAGGTATCTGATGATTTCTTTTTCGCAAAAAGTTCAAGACGGTCTTCATCCTTGTACGCAACCACCAGCAGGTGAAAATCGTCAGGCATTAATCCAATTGTCTTTAATTGTCGTGTAACGATATCTTTCTTTTCATCAAACGCATTTCTTACGCGTTCATTCTTTTTTTGGTCTGAAAGGAAGTCCATGTTTGATCCGGATAAAAAGATGAATGCTACGATAAAAAAAAGCATGAGTGTAGGGCTGAGTTTTTTAATCAATGCTTTTTTGATTACCCACTCGGCGGTAACCGCAAAGGCGCCAAGGCGCGAAGAAGCACTAAGAATGCAGTGATCCGATCACAACTTCGTGAACCTTTGTGTCCCTGTCGGCAGGCCAGTTTGTGCTTCGTGGTAATGTCGGATTCTATTTCAAATATTTTTCAAACCACGTCATGATCCGGGGCGACACGTCCATCAAGAATTTCGGTTCCGTTGGACCATGGGGCGTGCGCGGGTAAACCACCATTTCCGTATCAACGCCTTTGCGCTTCAACGCATTGTAAAACTCCTGCCCTTGCGTGAAAGGGACGCGAAGGTCATTTGCTCCGTGAATGACTTGAGTGGGGGTCTTCGCATTCTTTATTTGATAAATGGCAGAGTGCTTTTCATATTCCTGGTATTCTTCCCAGAATTCCTTACCGCCTGCATGAGCAACAAGGTAGTCGGGAATGTCTGTCGTAGTGACCATGCTCACGAGATTTGGTAAGCCCGCACCCATGCTGGCGGCTTTGAACCTGTCTGTTTGCGTCACAACCCAGCTAGTCATATAGCCGCCATAACTCCAACCCATTACAAACTGCTTATCCGGATCAGCGATACCCATTGCCAAAACGTGATCAACGCCTGTCATTAAATCCTGGTAATCGCCATAACCCCAATCGCGGACGTTCGCATAACGAAATTCTTTTCCGTAACCCGTGCTGCCACGGGGATTGGGGCGCAACACAACAAACCCTTTCTGCGCAAAGTATTGCGTCATATAAATTCCGGGTGCACCTGTATACGTTTGTGAGAAAACACCTGCTGGTCCACCATGAACTTGCAAGACGATAGGGTATTTTTTTCCCGATTCATATCCAACGGGGTATGTGAGCAAGCCTTCCACCTGCATACCGTCTTTCGATTTCCATGAAATGAGTTCAGTCTTTCCAAGCGCGGGTGGATTAAAGTCTGCATTGATACTGCTCAGTTTCTTGCTATTCTCACCGCGACGTCCGGCAACAAATACTTCTTCAGGTGTATTGGCATCTTCGAGCGTATAGCTTATTGCGTTTCCATTCTTACTTACCGAGAATGCGTTGCTTGTCCCTTTTACGCTTGTAAGAATTGGAAGTTTGGAGTCAGAATAAGTCAGGTAATCGCCTTTCGGAATTTTGACATCCATACCCGACGGCAAAGCGAGCAATACTTGGGATGTTTTGTAGTTCTCAGAAATAAACAAATGGGTTCCGTCCTGAGCCCATGCAATGATATCCGCGCTGCGATCAGGCGTCTTTTGGAGTTCGACAGGTGCACCGCCCGCGCTGGCCACTTTATAGATATCTTTTAGACCGACGCGTTCGGGCTGTCCGCCGCTGGACTCAAACGCAATCCATTTTCCATCGGGAGAATACACAGGTCCTGAATCGACACCGGGCCTTTTCACCAATGAAGTCATCTTGCCGCTGTCAGACGGAACTGTTGAAATATCCGATTCAAGACCCGCTTCATTAATGGTAGGGTTGGCCGAAAACGAAAATGCAATCGTCGAGTTGTCTGGTGACCAATCGAACCCATTAACATGGAATTCCCCCGATGTCAATTGCTTTACCTTCCGTTTACCTGCTTTGTCGGCAGTCACGGGAACAGCGTAGAGGTGATCGTACTTATAATTCTTATCAACAAGGATTACATCCGTCTTTTCTTTCTTTGCTTTTTCTTCCTCCTTGGAATCTGGATTCTTCATGAGGTAAGCAATGCGTGTTCCGTCGGGCGACCATTTGAACGACGTGATGCCGGATTTTCCATCTGTTATTTGTTCCGGTTCGCCGCCCATGATTCGCATTACGAAAACCTGGTTCTTATCGCCATTGCGACTGGAAAGAAATGCAAGCTGTTTACCATCAGGCGAGAAGCGCGGTGAAGACGAAGATTTTGCACCTCTTGAATATTGAACATTGAAAGAGCCATCCGTGGCGGCAACCCAAATCTGGCTGTTGTATTCAGATTTTTCACCTTCCATTAACGGTACATTCACAACATAGGCAATCAGTTTTCCATCCGGAGAAATATTAGTCTCCGTGATGTTTTTATAAGTCATGATTTTGTCGGGAGTCCAGATGTTTTGGCCAATGGACGGGGCGGCTACAATTAGAAATGCAGCGAGGCAGGCAATTTTTTTCATGGCATCAGGTTTAGGCTGATGAATGTAGGAAAAAATCAAATCGCCCCAATTGAGGGAATGATGAATGGCTTAAAGGTTTCCAGGTCTTCGGATACTATTTTCCTGTCTTTTCAGCGCCTTCGCGAACAACAGCGCACATGTACACAGGATGGGGCCCGGGGGAATGGCGTTTGTCGAGCTCGTATTTTATTGAGCAATCGTACGTGAATCCGTGGAGCCGGCCCTTTCCATGTGACACAATGTATTTGTGCTGCATCGTTCCATCTGTCACATGAATAGTAAATCCTTTACGGCTGACGATCTTCATCGTTGTTGTCTGGCCATCGATGGTGGAAGTCACTGCCGTATCCGCCATGACGATAACGCCTTCGACGTTCTTAACAGTTTGGCCCATTTTCAAAATGCCTACTTTGTAAGTCTGCGCCTGTGCTGAGATGGTTATCAGCGCTGCAATTGCTACGATCGAAATCTTCATACCCCTAATTTCGAAGTTTGTTGTAAAGTTTCATTGATTGTGGATAAGAAAATATGAGGACGTCGCTTGGGAGTACTAGAATTACCCATCACGGCAGGAACTAGTCGCGCCCCTTTGGGGCTTGTCTGACATTGAATTTCTTTGCGAATGGCGTTGCCATCCGCAAAAAGTATTGCGGCCCGTTGGGCCTTGTCCAACAGTGAAAGAGTCGATTGCCCTGATTCAGCTCTGCCACGATTATCTTTCAAGAAAGCAACATGTAATCAATTACATAACGAGCCCCGAAGGGGCGAGATTCTTTTCAGCTACGACCTTTGGTCGTAGCTGAAAAAGGCGTTGAAGATGTTTCAGGCCCAACTGGCAGGGATCAATCCCAAACGTATCGTTCGTCGTATTCAATACCATTCTCAACGAGCAACGTGGTGATCTCTTGCTTGTAATTCTCTTTACTATGATGCAGTCGTTGATTTTCGACGTAATGGAGGAGCCTGTCAAGATTCGCTGGGTTAACGGAAACGGCATAATAGCCGCCTTGCCAATAAAAGTCTCTTAACCTCGGGCTCTTGGTCTTCATCCATTTCGACGATGAGGTCTTTAGATGTTCGATGAAGCTTGAAAGAGTTATTTTTCGCGATAGCGAACATACGATGTGAACATGATCGTCAAAGCCACCAATTTTTAAGGGATAGCATTCGTGGTCCTTACAGATTTGCGCCAGATAACTGTAGAGCTCACCCTCGATATCCGGGAAGATCAATGGCACGCGATGCTTTGTACTGAACGAGATGTGCAGAAAGTTCTTAACAAGGGACTGTGGCATTGCTTGATTTCCCAACACAATGTCGCAACGACAAAGGAGATCATATTTACGTATCAATGAATGTTTTCCAGACGATCTCCTTGACACTATCTCGCCCCTTTGGCGCTTTGGCCAACATTGAGACTATCTGCGAATGGCGCTGCCATTCGCAGCTTATATCGCGGCCCGTTGGGCCTCATTCGATCAAGAAGTTGACGCCCAATTAAGCCATACAAGGAAATTAGCCGAACTCCATATAGCGCGCGTGTTCGAGACTATGGCGCGGCGTCTCCGACGCGTGCCGGTGCGAACGTATTGTAAAACTTTTATTCCATCAGCTCTTCTATCGAAGCCTTCAAACAATAAAATTCTCAAGTTGTTAACAACTTGGGATTTCGTAGAATGTGTGACAACTGTCGAGTTAACTAAAAGAAATCACTCTTCATCGTCGCCAATTATTATTCCTGCAGCCCTTTTATATCCAAGATTTAGTAATGTTTCTCCCACCATTAGCTTGACTGCTTTCTTACCAGCAGTTGTCTTAAAATACATTTCACGTTTTCGCGCGTCAGATTCGAATAGATAGAACTCACAAAAAATCAATTCCAAAGGTCTGCGTGGTGCAGTACTCTTTGTTTTGCCATCGTTGTGTTCCCGCAATCACCGATCAGTGTTTGTTGTGAAGCCTGTGTAAAGCAGAAAGTCTTTACGACTGAATAAGATGTAAACGCAGTAAGGCAATGGCATCTGTTAAATGTAGTATCTGAGTTGGTTGAATAAAATCATGTTTTCAGGATCAATTCGCTAAAGCAAATTCTTAAAATAACACATGGAGAGTTGTTTCAAAGTCACAAATGCGTTGATATCACCCTGGAGCAGATCTCCTTTGTCGATCTTCAGGTCCATAAAGTGCCCCTGAAGCAAGCGCTAGAGATCCGTCTTAAAAAACAAAACCCGAAGCGCGCTGGTTACAGCTAAGACGATCAGTTAATAGTGTCGTGAAGTAGACCTCCTTACGTCGGGCACTTCACGACGCTGAAGTGACCCTGAGCAAGCGCACAAAAAACCAGTTATAAAAAGCAAAACCCTGAAGCGCTTTGCTCCAGGGTCTACTTCAGCGTACCCGAGGCCGGAATCGAACCGGCACGTCCGAAGACACACGATTTTGAGTCGTGCGCGTCTACCAGTTCCGCCACTCAGGCATCATTGGGGCTGCAAATATGACTAATCTTTAAAAGTCATGCAACAGACCAGCGCAAGTGAATATATATAAGGTTTAGCATTTGCAGGCGACACCCAATCCGGATAGGACCAAACGTCCGCACGGGGGCTAACCTTAAACCACAAGGAAAAACTGACAGACAATAAAGGTGAGGTCCTGGACAGCAGCGAGGGGCGCGATCCGCTGTACTACCTCCATGGAGAAGGAAATCTTATTCCCGGAATGGAGGAAGGATTGGAAGGAAAAGAGAAAGGCAATAAGTTGAAGCTTAAGATCGCACCAGAAAAAGGCTACGGTGTTCGTGACGAAAAGCTGGTTCAAAAGATTCCACGCTCGGCCTTTGGCGCCCAAAAGGTGGAAAAAGGCATGCAGTTCCACACAGGGAACCACCAGGTTGTGACAGTCGTAGATGTAGGGTTGGATCAGGTCACCATCGACGCCAATCACGCCCTTGCCGGAAAAGAATTAAACTTTGATGTCGAAGTAAGGGAGGTCAGGGCCGCTACAGCAGATGAAGTTGCGCATGGACACGTGCATGGTCCTGGTGGAGCGCATCATCACTAAATATCGTTTTGAAAAGAAGCTTTGGGTGTTAATAAAATGAGGTCCTGTATTATCTTACCCAAACTTCATCATCTTCATCATTCAAAATTCACTTTCAATTTTGAACTTTAAATCCCTCTCCCCTTTCATCCCTGGCGGTCCCGACTTCCAGCAATCGAAATTATTTTTCGTCGCACTTGGATTTGAGCTGAAGTGGGACAATGGTGACTACGTGGGTTTTAAAAAAGATAACTGCGAATTCATTCTGCAGAATTTCAACGACAAGCACTTTGCAGAAAATCTCATGATGCGAATAATCGTCGACGACCTGGACGAATTCTGGAAGGAAATTTCCGCAAAGGAGCTGGAGAAGAAATTCAAAGTAAAACTCAATCCACCGAAGCAACAGCCATGGGGTCGGGAAGTTGCGATCATTGATATCGCGGGAGTTTGCTGGCATGTGCGGGGAGCGTGAGAAGCTTTTGGCTGTTGGTCCCGATTGCTATCGGGATTGGCTGTTGGCAGTTCGCGTTCCTTTAAACCTTGAACCTTGAACTTTGAACCAAACTGCTCGAGAGACCCATCGACAACTCTGAACCCTGAACTCACGAACTCACATGAAGTATGTTTTAACTTTAGCATTCACGTTGATTCAAATGGCAGCGTTATCCCAGTCCAGGGAAGTCACTGTGGTGATGGCCCAGATCTTTCTGCTCGACGGCGATGTAGCAGGCAACTTCGCGCGGATTGAGAACGCTATCATCGAAGCAAAGAGCAAAGGCGCCGACATCGTAACATTTCCTGAATCGAGTCTTTTGGGATGGCTCAATTCGGCAGCACACAAAAGAGCAAATCCGATACCCGGACCTGATTCTGATAGACTATGCGCCCTCGCTAAGAAATACGCAGTCCATCTATGCATCGGCCTCGATGAAAAGGAAAATCAAAGTCTTTATGGGGCTGCACTGCTCATCGATGACAACGGAAAAATTTTACTGAAGCATCGAAAGATTAATGTCCTGTCTGAATTAATGACACCTCCTTATTCTGTGGGGGGTCCGGTTGAGACAGTGGAAACAAAATTCGGCCGCATCGGCATGCTCATTTGTGCCGATTCATTTCAAGACGACGTTCTCGCGAAAATGCAGGCAAAGAAACCTTCGCTCCTTCTCATCCCCTATGGTTGGGCTGCCGATGAATCGGAATGGCCCGAGCACGGCAAAGAGCTTGAGCAAGTTGTACAGAACGCGGCGAAGAAAGTTGGTTGCCCCGTGATAGGCACCGATCTCATTGGAGAGATTTCCGACGGTCCGTGGAAAGGCAAAACGTACGGGGGTCAAAGCTATGCAGCAGACAAAACCGGAAAAGTGATTGCCGTTGGCAAGGACCGGGATAGAGATATTGTGGTAGTGAAATTGAGGATGTAGTCGTTAGCTGTTAGCCTTTGGCTATTGGCAGCTTGCAACTAACGATAAAATGCGATCAAGCGCGTCAGCCTTAAATCTGAACCCCGACTACGCGAGACGCTTCGTCGGGCACGCTTGAACTTTAGCCTTAAACTTTGACCCCGACCACGCGAAGCGCCGCGCAAGCCCGAACGCTGAACTCTGAACTAGTCCTTTAAAGCTTCCCTTCCTTCGTCTTCTGCCATGCAGTTCTTACTGCCGACGGCACAAAATCCGGAGCAAGGTCTTTCAGATATTTTGCATTCTTAGGATCTTTTGACAGCTCGGCAACGACACTGGCATGGGTAACAACTTTGTTTGCCTCATCCAGCGTTGATTTTCCACTGAGCCACGCCGCGTCAATTTGTTTGATCGTCTCCGCAAATAGGGCATTGAGAAAATCCAAATAGGTAGCGTCATGCTGCACTTCACCATGACCTGGAATTAAATGGTCAAACTGAAACGTCCGGAGTTTCTTCGATGACTCCAGCCACTCACGAGAAAACGCGCCGGATTCATAAGGTGAAGGCGATACAACCATATCACCCGGAATCAAAACTTTCTCCTTTGGAAGATAGATCACCGCATCGCCCGTCGTGTTTCCCCAACCAAGATGATGCACCTCGATGTCGCGCCCACCACGTCGTATGGTCATCAGTTTATCGAAGGTTACTGTTGGGAAGGTTGGTTTCATCTTCTTGATTGCTTCGATATCTGATTTAACATCAGCAAGACCGTCTTTTAAAGTTTGCATTTGCGCCTGATTGAGTGGCTTGCCCTCCTCGAGGAAACCTTTCTTCACTCCACTTTCATAATTGTCTACCATCATCTGGAGATACTTGAAATAATATTGCCGCACCCACACCATGCCGTTTCGCATGATACCATCACGACCTTCCGCGGACGCAACGATCTCAATGCCAGGGTAGGCATCTACAAAAGCTTCATTGCCTTGCCAATGATCACCGTGCCAATGTGTGTTAACGAGATACTTAACCGGCAATGGTGTAATCTTTTTTATTTCACGTATAGCGTCCGCTCCTGCTGTAGGATTGAGACCACTATCGACGACAAGTGCGTCGCGCTCATTCACGATCAGAATGATATTGGTGGTGACCCAACGGTAATCGTTGATCACGGGCTTCAACACATAAACTCCTTCCACTACTTTCTCCACATCATAGCGATAGCTTTGACCGATCGCCGAAAAAGAAGTGATCAATAAGACAAACAGAATAACTTTTTTCATGCTCTATTTTTTCAAACCATAAACAATTCCTTCAGTGGTGGTTATCACCATCATTTCGCCCGAAATGGCCGGAGCCGAAAATATGCCGCCCATTTTATATTCAAGTGGTATAAGGTCGGCAGAATTTCTCACCGCCTTAAATAAACCAGCCCCGAAAGTATCATCAGGATTGAAGTATTTTTCATGATTACTATTATATCCATCTGTCGAGAACGCCCACCGCGTCGCACCTGTTTTCCTGTCGAGTGCAAATAACTTCCCCCAGATGGTAGGCACATACACCAAAGAGCGTGAAATTGCACAACGACCAAAAATGTGAAGTTTGAGATTGGTCTTCCATAACTCTCTGCCGTTTCGTGCATCCAACGCCAACATCAATCGGTCTTCTGCTGTCCCAACATATAGGATTGTATCGGCCGGTGTCAGCGCATACGCCCAGCCTGCGTCAAACTTCCTGTTCCAGTTTCCTGTGCCCTCGTTTGCATCAAGGGCATACAGATTGAAATCGCGGCCACCGATATAGACTGTATTGCCGGCAATTACAGGAGCGCCTGCCATCTCTCCTTTCGGAAAATACTGTTGTCCAACTGATTTGAACTTCCAAACAAGTGCACCGGTCTGAAGATTTAATGCATAGACATGTCCATCAAAAGATCCGAAATACAGCTTATCCTTCAAGACGGCCGGCGTGTTGTGAATCATGTCGCCGGTTTGAAATGTCCAAAGCAAGTCGCCGTTATCCGCCTTGAATGCAAACATTTTTCCAGTGCCGGAACCGAAATACACAACATTGTTATGAACCAACGCGCCGGACGTGAAATAATCGGCGAAATCGTATTTGCGTTCCGCAATATAAAGTGCTGTGTTATCAAATACCTTTCGCCACACGGGCTTCCCGGTATTCTTGTCAAGGCATGACAGCACGCCATTCCCGCCCACGAGAAAAAGTTTATCACCCGCAATCGTCACGGTTGAACGAATCTCACCATTGGTCTTCAACTTCCACTTCACGCCACCAGTCCCAAGATCGAGTGCATACACCGTGCTGTCAATGCCTCCAAAATAAACCACGTTGTCAACGACAACAGGGGAAGAGAAAATGGGCTGCGATGTTTTGAATCTCCACGCCACGGTTGGCACTTTTTCGAAATCGGCTTGTTGTGCGAATGAGAAGAAGAACAGGCTCAGCAATGAAACAGTCAGTAGAATTTTTTTCATAGGATTTTTTAGTAGTTTTTTGACACCTTGTTTGGGTGACACTTTATGGCTTTTATATCTGTCGCTAAAAACGCAACTTTGAATCAAACAAGGCCTGAAAGTTGTATACAAGCTTTGTGCAAGTCTGTTCAAACAGAATTACAACGCCCATCATGGAAATAGAAACCGACGATATTTTCCTTCAAAAGTGCAAGACGCTCATTGAGCAAAAGCTGGGCTGGGGCGATCCCGCAGCGTGGGCGACTAACGACTACGAATTACTAGGACAAAAAATACAAGAGGTAACAAACGTCAACCTGAGCATCGCGACGCTCAAACGAATCTGGGGAAAGATCCGGTACGATAGCCGACCTACGATCACAACACTGAATACCCTCGCCCAATATCTTGGATTTGAAAACTGGCGGGCGTTCACCCAGCACCATAGTCCTATGAACGGTAACGGTCACGCACATTCCGCGATCGGACAGTCTGGCCAACCAGTAGAACCACCTGTGCCTCCGGTTACGCGCAAAAGCAGGAGTAGTTGGATCATTGGCCTTGCTATTCTTGTGCTTGCAGCCGGCACCTTCGTTGTCATCAAAATGGAAAAGAAATCAGGTCCTCCTCCTGACCCAACTCAATTCCAGTTTAGTAGTAAAAAGACGGTAGACGAGGGAGTCCCGAACACCGTGATCTTCGATTACGATGCCAAAGCTGCGGGTGAAGCTGATACCATTTTTATTCAACAGTCGTGGGACACGCGGCTGCGCGAACGTGTAACCCGGGAGGGAAAGCACCACACGTCGATATATTATTACCCAGGATTCTTTCAGGCAAAGCTCGTTGTAAACGAGAAGATTGTGAAGGAGCACAACCTGTTTATCAAGACAAATGGGTGGATATCTTGTATTGAACAAAAGCCCGTGCCCGTTTATGTCACAGACAATAACATCAACCGTGATGGCGCAATGGGATTGTCCATCAAAAGAATATCAGAGTCCAATGTTCCCTTACAACCGACGCCTCCGTGGGTAGCATTTTATAATGTGCGCGATTTAGGTGACGTGCGTTCCGATGATTTTATTTTTGAAACCGAGGTGCGTAATGATTATAAGGAAGGTTCCGCGGTGTGTCAAATGACGGAAGTCCACGTTTTAATGGAAGGCGCTGCGATGGTCGTACCCTTGTCAATCAAGGGATGTGTTGGTGAACTGAACTTAATGGGGAACGATGGGAGTCGTGCAGACCTCTCTGCGCTGGGCGTCGATTTCAGTGACTGGGTCAAGGTCAAGCTCGTATTTAAAGATAAGTTAGCCTGGATTTTCATCAACGATAAAGAAGCGTTTAAGCTTCAGGCGAACATGATGCCCGTAAAAATTGTTGGACTGGCTTATCGCTTCCAGGGCACGGGCAGTGTAAACTTCGCGCGACTGTCCAACTCCGCGGGAAAAATTTTTTACGAGGAAAACTTTTGATGTAGTGCTGTGAACAAAATCACAGATATTTCAGTCCGCGTCGCTACTCCTGAAGATCTGGAGGTACTATTTGAAACCTGCCGGACGGCCTATTCAGAAAATTTCGCATCACACTGGAACCCGGGCGGACTCGAGTGGTATTTGGAAAAAGTATACTCGTTTGAGGGAATAAAATCGGATCTGCAAAATCCAGATATCCGCTATTTTCTTGCTTTCGTTGAGGGGAAGCCTGCTGGCTTTATGAAACTGAAACTAAACTCTCACTTTGACGGCAATCCAAATCCTGCACTCGAAATTGAAAAAATATACTTCAGGATTGCATATCAACGACTTGGGCTGGGCGAACGAATGATTAATGATGCCTGCCGATTCGCGGTTCGTGAGAAAAAGAAGATTATCTGGCTTGGCGTGATCGATACAAATCTTCCGGCATTTGCGTTCTATAAAAAATTGGGTTTCCATGAAGTGGATAAAGTACATCTCGACATGCCTTATTTCAAAGACGAGCTCAGGGGCATGTGGCGTATGACAAAAGAGCTTTGAGATGCCAGCGCGGATTCACATCATCATAATCGTTTGTTTTTTATTGACGCAGGCGCTCCATTTGATCGGACAGCGAATGCCAAAAGCTCCGAACGACTCGACCGCAACTAACTCGCTTCGCGACGACGAAGTGGGTATCATGGTGGAAATTCCGGCGCAGTTTCCCGGTGGCCAGGAGAAATTCAACGAATACGTTCAACGCAATCTTAAATACCCAAAGAAAGCCGCAAAGCAAGGGCTCTCAGGAAATGTCTATGTCGAAATGATTATAGATGCAGATGGAATCATCAAAGATGAAACCGTACGGCCAGTAAAAGCGAGTCGTCTCAACAAGGCTGAGAAACCATTACTCGATCAAGATTGTCAAACTGAAGCTGTTCGTCTTTTACGAGCTTGCCCCAAATGGAATCCCGCAACCAGAAACGGCAAACGCGAACAGCAGGCAATGGTAATCGCAGTACCATTCAAGCTGTAAAAAAAGTCGATCTTCAACTTTCCAAATCTTCATCGCGATGGCTATCGGGACAAATTGACTTTCCTCAACCGATCCATGCAATTCGCCATTGATCTATATTGATGGTAGAAGGCTTTCCAGATGTGTCCTTTCAATGCCGTCTTAAGTTCAGGCTGTTTGTCGATTCCGCCGGCGAACCAATCACCGTTTTCGTGGTCAATAAGATTTGTTTTTGCATAGCCCCATAGCTTCTCAAACTTCGAAAAGTATTGCATCTCATCCTGCGGGAACAAGTCGGCCATCATTAATAATGTATTCATTCCTTCGGCTTGCGCCCACCAGTTCTTTGTATCGCGAATGATCTTGATTCCCTGCTGTCCCTTGAAATAATATCCTTCGTCGTAAAACCCGCCTTTGACATCATCCCAGCCATTACGCAATGCGTGGTCAACCATGCGCTTCGCTTTTCTTAATGTAACGCTGTCATCCTTTAACCCAAGGACATGAGAAGCTTCGAGCATGAGGTATGCTGTCTCGACGTCATGACCGAATGATACGTGATCAAGATTGCGGTGCTTCATAATCACCTCTTCGGTTGAATCAGCAAAAGACACGGGCGTCCAGTCAGGTTGCAAAAAAAGAGTAAGGTTTCCTTTTTCAGTAGTGATGGTGTCGCGGATCAAGATCAGCATCTCCTGCAGACGTTCACGCAATAATGGATCCGGCCATACCTGGTATAGTTCCGCGAGCGCCTCGAGTAAGTGAATAGAACTGTTCTGGTCTTTATAGCCAAGATCGGAGGTTGAAGGCGTTTCTGGTTTGCGGGTAATGGGCGTACCATCGCGCTGCAAGTGCTGAAAATATCCTTTTGCAACTGGATCATGACTGTGCCGCTCCATCCATAGGAAGGCTTTTTTTGCCAGATTCAAACCCGCCGTGTCATGAGTAGCTTCATAGTACGCGGCAAGACCATAGATGCCGAAAGCATTTCCATACGCCGTCTTTGAAGAATCACCCTTGACATTACCCGCACGATCTACCAGCCAATAGAAACCCCCATATTGTTTATCCCACATAAAGTCCCGAAGGAATTTAAAACCATGAACAGCTCCCTCCCGATAGTATTTCACTTCGGGATAGCGAATAAAAGCTTTCGCATTCGTCCAGGTATGCCGTGCTTGCGTGACGATCATCTTATCCTGATCGCCGGTCGGCTTGAAATCGAAAGTGAAACTGCTCAGAAATCCTCCGTAGACAGTATCCATTGCTTGTGGATACCATTTCGCAAGGCTCTCGATCTTAAGAGAGTTTTCAATTTCATCAGCGATCTGGTTTCTGTGCTGCTGTGTTTTATCCGTGCATCCAAAAACGACAATACTCGCAAGGATTAAAATATAGAGGCGCATAAGGCAGCGAATTAATTGAAGGGTTCAGGCTTTTTGGCCTTCTAAAGTTGTTCCTCAATTTCATCAACTGGTTGCGAATTGCCAAAAGCCAACAGCCAAAAGCTAAAGGCCGCTCATAGCGAAGCTTTTTTTGTCAACTTATTCCGAACTCAAAGCTCATCGGCGTGATGCGTCGTGATGGCGCCAAAGCGAAAGACTATGCCGCGCGTCACGGTGTTCCAAAATGGTATGACGATGCTGATAAGCTGATCAATGATCCCGACATAAACGCAATTTATATCGCGACCCCACCAAATGTACACGAGGCATATACGTTGAAAGCGGCTGCGGCCGGAAAGCCAGTGTACGTTGAGAAACCGATGGCGCGAACCCATGCTGAATGTATGTCAATGGTCGGCGCTTGTAGCAAAGCAAACGTTCCGTTGTTCACTGCCTACTACCGCCGCATGCTGCCGAATTTTTTAAAAATTAAATCGCTGTTGTCGGATGGCGTGATTGGTGATATCCGGTACGTTAACATTACGATGAACAAACCCATTCAGCCGGACATTGTGGGCGCCAGCGGAAAGGCAGACAATTGGAGAATCCATCCTGATGTCGCGGGAGGCGGCTATTTTTATGACCTCGCGAGTCACCAGCTTGATCTGATGGACTTTCTTTTTGGGCCCATCGTTGAAGCACAAGGCTTCGCAACTAATCATGCAGGGGCTTATCCCGCTGAAGATATTGTTTCAGGAACTTTTCGTTTCGGGAGTGGCGTATTGGGACAAGGCATGTGGTGCTTTACGACATCAACCGCATCGGAATGCGAAGTCACAACAATCATTGGAAGCAAAGGGCAAGTCTCCTATCCTACCTTCGGTGATTTCTCGGTAACGGTAGAAGTAGCCGACGGAAAGAAAGAGGTCCTGAAATTTGAAATCCCAAAACACATACAGCAGCCACTAATCCAAACGATTGTAGACGAATTGTTGGGAAAAGGAAAATGTCCCAGCACCGGCGTCTCAGGTGCACGCACCAATAAAGTTCTTGAGCAGCTAAGCAGAAAATTCTAAACGTCCCCATGAAAGTAAAATCTGTTTCGAAATTCAAAAACCCGCCGGAAGACCAGCGCTACTTTGAAGACTGGGTGAGACGACTCGAGAAACTAAACGGTTGTCAATACGGAAGAAAAGATATCGCTACGACACTGGGACGAACGGTAATCTGGAACATCAATGGAAATCGTGAAGATTTGAAAACGCTTGTCATCTTTCCAGGTTTTCGGACATGTAGTCTTTTCTGGGATCTCGACAATGGATTGCAAGAGCTGAAGAAAACCTATCGAATATTCCTTGTCGATACCAACGGCCAACCTTGTCTTAGCGATGGCAACACACCCGACATCCGCTCGACCGGCTATGGAGAATGGGCCGCTGAAGTTCTCAAAACTTTGAACATTGAAAAAGCGGTTGTGGCAGGAGCATCTTTTGGCGGGACCGTTTGCATGAAGTTGTGTGCGGTGGCCCCTGAAAAAGTAGGCAAGGCAATTCTCCTGAACCCTGGATGTCTTCAGAATTTTTCACTCTCCTTGAAGAACCTGTATTACAACATGCTTCCGATTATATTCCCCACCAGGGGAAATGTTAAGAAATTTCTGGACAACGCTGTGTTCTGCAGACCGACCCACCAGTTGTCAACTGAGGCTGAAGCACTCATTATCGATTATGAATATTTTGCATTGATGAGATTCATCGATAAGGCCGACAAGCCTTACAGGATGACCGAGGAAGAGTTGTCGAAAGTGACTTCCGACGTGTATTTACTGGAAGGCGATCATGATTTGCTCTTTCCGTACCAGGAATCCATTACACACGCAAAAAGGTCAATCAAAAACCTGAAAGAAGTTCACGTTCTTAAGAATATAGGCCACGGCATTGAGACTTCCCATGAAGCAATGCGAATACTTGCCGGGATAATGGAAAAATAATTATTCAATTGGCTTTCCGGTAAGAAAAATTGCTTCATCGGTGTTCTCATGCCCGTCCGCATCCATGAGAATCTTCCAACGGTTATCTTCCTTACCAAGCAAGACATGAAATTTTCCGTAGCTGGTTCGTGATACCCCTGTCGTGATATTCGTGACGGTGGTCTTATAATATCCAACTTCAAACGCCTTGTTGTCATTCGCAATTCGCTGAATAAAACGCAATTCAAGCGACGTCTTCCGATTCGCTAATTTTTCCTTTTCTGCGTCGGTTGGCTCTTTGAAATACTCTGCGGCCCCGAGGATACGATTTGCATCTTGTTGCACCCGCGCGACGTCTTTACTATGAACCTGTGCCAAGTGCACCTGGTCTCTCGCGTTGAAGTACTGAATAAATAGCCTCCAAACCTGCTCATTAATTTCATTTTGAATGTTATTCGAAGGTTGTGTCTGTGCGCAAACTTCGGTTACGGTAAATGCCAGTAGTACGATTAGAATTCTCATGTTTAACAATAATTATAATTTGATTAGAAGATCTTATGAGCCTGAATTCATCAAGTTGAAAACTAAATAATCCTTTAATTTTCTAAAGCATCCTTTAGAACGTGGCTTTAATTAACAAGGATACATGTGTGTTCCCGCATTTCCTGCGTAATACTGCATTTCCCGTTCATGCCTTCAATATGCCATTTGAAAACAATACACTTCATTTCGCAGAAAGAGAAAGGGGGCTTTTCATAATTAGTAAGATGACAACGGACCTCTAAAATTACAGATGTAAGGTTTTATCGGAATTCGTAAAATTAATACTGCAATCCGGTCAGAACTTGACCCAAAAGGGGGTGTTATTGTCGGCAATGCGGGTATCATCTGGTTCATTTTTACAAAATGACAGAATATTTAGGAGCCCTGGTTTGTTTCGCGCGTGCTTTATTCGATTTGCGCCGAATCTTTCCGGAGTTTGATTACATACCGAAAACCTCCCTTATTAATGGACTGTTTTATCTGATATTGATCGTTGAATTCAGTTGTATCATTGCAAGTGCAATTTGACTAAACCATTTTCAAGTGAACGCCGCGGTCGAAATTTTACTTGTAGAAGATAATCCCGATGACGCGAACCTTGCGATCCGTGCATTGAAGAAAAATAATCTTGCCAATCACCTGCTTCATCTTGAAGACGGGCAGCAGGCACTGGACTATATCTTTAATGATGAAAATTCAATGCCACGACTTATTCTCCTCGATCTAAAAATGCCAAAGGTGGATGGTATCGAGGTACTCAAGAAACTGAAGGCTGACGAAAGGAAAAAACTCATACCCGTAGTAATGCTGACGTCCTCAAAAGAGGAAAGTGATATTGTTAAAACTTACCAACTCGGTGTGAACGCATACATTGTAAAGCCGGTCGACTTTGATCAGTTCGTGAAGGCAGTAACAGACCTTGGATTATTCTGGCTTGTTCTTAACCAGAGCCCCAGCAATATATAGTGACAAATTATTATTGATTGACAATGGAAAAGGGATTGAAGATATTGATGCTTGAGGATGTCAATGAGGATACCCTGTTGATCGAAAGAGTGTTACAAAAAGGCGGTATTAAGTTCATAACAAAACGCGTCGACACGCGGGATGAATTCAAAGAGGCCATTAATTCCTTTGAACCGGATGTGGTTCTTTCAGATCACTCTATGCCACAGTTTAATTCGGTTGAGGCGCTTAAGATATTCAGAGAAAAAACCAAGGATGTACCATTTATCCTTGTGACCGGCGCAGTGTCTGAAGAGTTCGCGGTGACTTGTCTCCACGAAGGAGCCGACGATTACATCTTAAAATCAAATCTCACGCGACTGCCTGCTGCAATAAAGAGCGCCATCGATAAAAAGAAGACTGAAAAAGATAATGAAGTAGCGACCCATGCGCTTCGGATCCAGAACGAAGAACTGAAGAAACTCAACCAGGAACTGGACCGCTTCGTCTACAGCACGTCGCACAATCTTCGCGCGCCGCTATTATCGGTGTTGGGTCTTGTGCGTCTATCGCGACAAGAACTTCAAACCAATAATATCAAGGACCTCCCGCAATATTTTTCAATGATCGAAAAGAGCATCTCGACGCTGGACCATACATTACGCCAGATCATCGATTATTCAAAAAATGCGCGCCTGGACGAAGAAGTCGATGAGATCAATTTTCACGATGTACTGGGAAAGGCCTTCGACTACATGAAGTACATCAATGGCGCAACAGGGATCAAACAGGAAGTGACCGTACATGATGGGCCCGCTTTCTATTGCGGAAAAACCCGGATGGGATTTCTTCTGCAAAACCTGATTTCCAACTCTATCAAATATTATGACGCGTCAAAGAAAGACCCTTTCGTAAAAGTCGAAGTCTTCAAAAATCCTGAGAACGTAAAAATCGTCGTGGAAGACAACGGGATAGGAATTTCAAAAAAATACCAGAGCCATGTCTTCGACATGTTTTACCGGGCAACAGAGCGCAGTGACGGATCCGGACTCGGGCTCTATATCGTAAAGGAGACCATTGACATGATGGGGGGAAGCATTACACTTGATTCCGAAAAAGATCAGGGTACTTCGATCACACTTACCATTCCGAACATCCGGCGATGAAGAAAAAAGACGTCTTGCTTGTAGATGACGATCAGATTTTCAACCTCCTCAATCAAAAGACCCTTCAGACGCTCGAAGTCATAGGCGAGATACATACGGCGCGCAATGGCAACGAAGCGCTCGAGCTCATCAACGAATACTACCTCAAGTCGCGGGCCCTTCCCGAAGTAATACTCCTTGATCTCAATATGCCGATCATGGACGGATTCGGATTTATTGAAGCCTTTCACCGGCTTGATCTTCCGAACATTGACAAAACACTCATCATTATCGTCACCTCTTCTGAAAATTCGGCGGACATCAGGCGTGCACAACAGCTGGGTATTCAAAACTACCTCAACAAGCCCCTATCAGAACAGGAACTGCGGATTGCGCTCGGTCATTGACCTCTCATCCCTTATATCACACTGCACAAATCAAAATCCGTCTGTTGTTTCCTATTTGCTCCTCTGGAACCTATATTCACCGGCCTTAGTTAACCAGTGCGCATTTTCAAGGATCAATTCAAAAGAATCTAACCCTATAAATAATATCGTCATGAAACGGAGAAATTTTCTAAAGAATGCATCAGTCGCGACGGTTGCTGCTACAACACTTGGGATGGTCTCCTGTGAACCCGCCCAAAAGAAAGACGAGAACCCCAAAACAAAATCCGCCGATACTGAAGATATTTTTGAATTGAACGAAGTGACGATCTATGATCTCCAGCAGGACATGGCGAACGGGAAACGCACTTCCCGATCGATTACGGAATTATATCTGAAAAGAATTGAGGCGATGGATAAAAATGGTCCGCGCGTCAACTCCGTCATTGAAATCAACCCTGACGCGCTTTCAATCGCCGACAGCATGGATCGCGAAAGAAAAGAAGGGAAGGTACGCGGTCCTCTTCATGGCATCCCTGTTCTGATAAAGGACAACATCGACAGCAGCGACAACATGATGACCACGGCCGGCTCGCTTGCCCTCGAAGGAAACAAATCGATGGAAGATGCATTCGTTACGAAGCAATTGCGGAAAGCAGGCGCCGTGCTTTTGGGCAAGACCAACCTCAGTGAATGGGCAAACTTCCGGTCGACGCGATCGACCAGCGGCTGGAGTAGCCGTGGCGGACAAACCCGCAATCCTTATGCGCTCGACCGCAATCCATCGGGTTCAAGCTCCGGATCAGGTGCAGCCGTTGCTTCGAATTTTTGCGTCGTCGCAATCGGTACTGAAACAAACGGTTCGATTATCGCTCCGGCATCACATAATGGCATCGTTGGCATAAAGCCGACTGTTGGGCTGGTCAGTCGTCGCGGGATTATTCCCATATCAATAACACAGGACACCGCCGGGCCCATGACACGAACTGTTACAGATGCAGCAATTTTGCTTGGCGTCATCGCAGGTGTCGACGAAGAAGACAGGGTCACATTGGAGAGCGCCGGTCATTCAGAAAAAAATTACTCACAATACCTGAATGTCGACGGATTGAAGGGAAAGAGAATTGGCATTGATAAAGGTTCACTTGAAGGACACGAAGGTGTGGTGGCACTGATGAGGGCGGCGGTGCAACTGATGCAAGACAAAGGAGCGACAATTGTAGAAGTGGATCTGTTGAGGCCGGTAGGCGAACAATTCGGCAGTGGCGAAGGGGCAGTGCTGCAATATGAATTCAAGGATGGCTTGAACAAATACCTTTCGAAAGGCAACCGGAACGTGAAATCACTTGCGGAGGTGATCGCGTTTAATAAACAAAACGAAAGCAAGGCGATGCCATTCTTCAAACAAGAAACGCTTGAGGCCAGCGAAGCACGCGGCGGTCTTGATTCAAAAGAGTATATAGAAGCCCTCGCCAAAATTCTTGGTTCAAGAAAATTCATCGATGATCTGATGAAACAAAACAATCTCGATGCGATCTCCGGAGTCAGCCTGGGCCCTGCACGTCCGATTGATTTAATCAATGGCGATGGTGGTGGCAGAGGATATTATTTCTGTCCGCCCGCGGCGATGGCAGGCTACCCACATATCACCGTGCCCATGGGATTTGTTCAAGAGCTTCCGGTTGGATTGTCATTCATGGCAGGAAAGTACAAGGAGCCAGATATTATCAAAGTTGCGTTCGCGTACGAGCAGGCATCGAAGAAGAGAGCCATGCCGAGATTTTTGGTGTCCTCTATTCCCGTCTAAGATTAACCGCTGGGCGCGAAGACGCAAAGATTGAAACAAGTATGCTTAGAACTCCCAGCACCTTAGCGTCTTTACGGAAAATTACTGCTGACTCGAATTGACGTAAACATTTCAATCGTCGAATGACAAAAAAGAAAATCCTCGCCATCTGCGGAAGCACGCGAACAAATTCGACTAACGAATCCATCCTGAAGGGGATTGCAGCTGCAGCCAAAGACCGGCTGGACATCACTATCTTTAACAGGATTGACACCCTTCCGCATTTCAATCCTGAAGCTAAAGTCGATGAGCACGAATCAGTTGCTCAATTCCTGAAACTAATTGAGAATGCTGATGGCGTCATTTTCTGTACGCCTGAATATGTTTTCAGTCTTCCCGGATCATTGAAGAACGCGATTGAATGGACAATCCCGACCACAGTTTTATTGAACAAACCTGTTGCCGTCATCGTTGCTTCCGGACTTGGAGAAAAGGCATTTGAATCGCTGGTGCTGATCATGAACACCGTTGGAGCAAAGATGCCGACGGAGTCGACGCTATTGATACAGGGATTGCGAAATAAATTTGATGAATCAGGGCAGCCTGTGGGCGCTGAGCTTAAAGCATCGATGAGGCGATTGATGGAGTCGTTCGAGAGTACGATGTCTCAGTAGGCCATCTTTTTAGCCGCTAAGACTCGAAGACGCAAAGAAACGCGAAGAATTCTTTGGGCGCTCCTTCGCGGCTAATCCTTTGAAAATAACCGTTGAATTTTGTCGCTAAGACTCGAAGACGCAAAGAAACGCGAAGAATTCTTTGCGCTCCTTCGCGTCTTAGCGCCTTCGCGGCCTAATTTTTTTCATTTCGACGCAAAGGCTCAAAGACGCAAAGAAACGAGAAGAATCTCCGATCCAAATGATCAGGAAATCCGGATTGCGATTGGACTAGGCCGTTCATAGTTTGGCATTATGAATTATGAACAAACATCCGGACTTACAAAAGAAGAAGAAAATATAGCCAAAGCCATAGTAAATGCTGCCTACAAAATACACAATGAACTTGGACCTGGTCTGCTTGAAAAGATATATGAAGTCTGCTTAGTACATGAACTTCGTAAAGCAGGATTTACGGTCGAAAGGCAAGTGTCAATACCTATCCATTTCGATGGAATGACGTTTGATGAAGGACTACGTTTAGACATCCTCGTCGAAAATAAAGTTGTAATAGAAACCAAGGCTGTAGATCAGGTTAACCCGGTTTGGATGGCACAAGTTCTTAGCCATTTAACACTATCAGATCTCCAATTAGGCTTCATTATTAATTTTCATGTTCCATTGATCAAAAATGGAATTCGGAGAGTTATCCGCCGACGAAACAAAAACTCTTAGCGCTTCTTCTTCGCCGCGAGGACTCGAACGCGAAAAGAAACGCGAAGAGTTCTTCTTAGCGCTCTCCTTCGCGCCTTAGCGTCTTCGCGGCTAATTTTGTCGAAATGAATTCTTGATATGGCTAATCGACACCCCCAACACCTTCTCCGCCACCTTACCCAACTTTTCCTCCGATCCCTCAAGATGAAGTGTAATACTCCTATGCGTGATCTTCTCCCCTTTCTTCAATTCCCTCGCCGGCGAAGAACTTTCAATTTCATAAAACGGTCCCATCTGTGATCCATCTGCCAGCGGACCATCATTATAGGCGTTCACTGCATCACCCCCGAAAGGGTTCTTCTGTATCTCCCACTTTGAGTTCACATATTCACTCGATTGATCGACATCGAATTTCAGAAGCGTGAGTATTTTTCTATCAGCCGCATAGCTGCCCGCAACATTCTTCGCGATCGAAGGCGCAATTCCAATTTTCCCCCTGAACTTTCCATCACCTTTCAGCAACAGCATCGAATCATTTTTAACAATACGATTTGAAGGAATTGCACCGAAATAACTATCTGTGACTTTCGTGAGATCATTTGTTTTCTGATACGGCACAACGATGGTCGTCGCCGGTGTTGGAATAAACATCCCGAGTATCCAGATCGACAACAACCCATCCTTCTTTGACCAGTCGCGGTCACCGGCATTTGCTACGGTGTTCGTGCTTTGATAGCAAACCGCCTTCAATTCACCTGCATCGATACCAAACTCCGATGAAATTTCATTGGCTGTCAACAGTCGGATCTGTCTTTCAACATCAACCTTGAACTCCAGCCCCTGGTAATTATTAACAGATCCTATCTTTTTAAATGTCACTTCAGTGCTGTCTGAAGACACAACATCAAATGACTCTGTATCGATCAACGCCGGTGTCTGCCAGCTTTCAAAATCAAACTTACTCCCTTTCGGAAAAAATATCGCGTACTGCCCTCCTTCCGGTCCCATCCAAAACCGGTCTTCACCGCCGAAAGCGTTCATGTGAGATTTGAGTTGTCCGGAAGCAATCAAATCATAATTGATCCATCCATAGCTGGAGCCCTTGTCACCATCAGCCGTGCTCGTCATCACACGCCCCTGGTAGTCGGGAACGACAATAACTTTCGCTGCACCCGATTCGAGTAGAACCGTTTTCTTGTATTTGTTTAGAAACGTCTTATCAAAACCGAAAGATCCTCTCACTGTGTCAACAGGTTCGTTGTTAGATACAACTTCGTTGGATTTTTTTGGCGCACACGAAATGACCAGGAAGGTCAGGCATACATAAAACAAAATTCTCATGAGCGCATTCCGATCTTGTTGACAAGTGTACCAATTCCATCAATAGAAATCGTCACATCATCTCCAACCGCAAGCGTGAATTCGGAATTAGGAACGAGGCACGTGCCTGTCATCAGGAAGCAGCCTGCCGGAAAATCCATTTCACGAAACAGAAAGCCCGCAAGCTCATCGTGCTTGCGTTTCATCATGCTGATCTGAACATGATCCTGATACATGACTTTTCCGCCGCGCCTGATCTCCATGGAAATTGTTGTATCGGGAGAAATAGGTTTTTCCAATACCAACAAGCATGGACCCAGTGAAGCACTGCGGTCATAGGTCTTTGCTTGAGGAAGATACAAGGGGTTCTCGCCTTCAATGCTGCGCGAACTCATATCATTACCGATGGTATACCCAGCGATCCGCCCCTTGCTGTTAATAAATAAAGTCAGTTCCGGCTCAGGAACATTCCAGGTAGAATCTTTGCGGATGTTCACAACGCCGCCGTTGGCTACGACACGTGACGGAAGAGATTTAAAGAACAATTCGGGCCTTTCAGCATCATACACCTTATCATAAAATACAGACGCGCCGGATTTTTTGGATTCATCCATGCGAGCCTCTTTGCTTCTGAAATATGTGACGCCAGACGCCCACACTTCCTGACTTCCGACAGGCGCCTGAATGTTGGATGGCAGACCTGCTGCCTTCGGCAACTTCATCGTCGCGTCTGAAAGATATGAATACAGGTTATCGCGGTTGATGAGTTCGTCCCACGGCGTCTTGGACGTGTAGAATTTCCCCTCATGCTCGATGATCGCAGCCTCTGATGTCTTGTATACCTTCATGATCGTAAACTACAAAGAAAATATAAAGCTCCCCACCATTTTCTATATTTGGTAACACCATACCTTCATCCAACCAAAATTCAACTTTATGCAACTTTCGATTGCAAGAATTACCCTGTGCATTTTTATGCTCCTGATGACTTGCGCAACTTTTGCGCAATCTGATCAACTATGTCAGGGGGAATATTTTACCGAAAAACAAGGCGCTGACCAGCTTGCGGCGCTGACCCGCCGGATGAAGTCCGTCAAAGACTGGCAGCAGCATGCCGACAGTATTAAGAAACAGTTAAGGAAAGGAATGGACATGGAGGTGTGGCCTGCACGCACGCCACTCAATGCTAAATCGCGCAATAAAAAAGTTATGGACGGCTACACCGTAGAGGCTGTCGTCTTTGAAAGCATTCCTGGGTTTTATGTAACCGGAAACCTTTACAAGCCGACGGGGAAAATCGCACCGAAGTCATTAGCGGCGATTCTATGTCCGCATGGCCACTGGGACAAAGCTGAAGATTACGGCCGTTTTCGTAACGACATGCAATCACGCTGCGCAACATTCGCAAAGATGGGAGCCGTTGTATTTTCTATCGAGATGGTTGGCTACGGCGAAAGTCAGCAGTTGGAGCACGAAGGACCTCGTGGCGTACAATTTCAAACATGGAACAGCATGCGGGCGATTGATTTCCTGTTGAGCCAACCGGAAGCTGATCCAAACAGAGTAGCTGTCACCGGCGCTTCTGGTGGTGGCACACAGACATTCCTCCTTACCGCGCTGGATGATCGCATAAAAGTATCGATACCCGTTGTGATGGTTGCTTCACACTTTTTTGGAGGATGCAATTGCGAAAGCGGCATGCCTATCCATCGTGCCGGTAAAACCATTTTTACGAATGCCGAGATCGCATGCGTTGCTGCGCCCAGGCCGATGTTGCTGATCTCTGATGGTAAAGACTGGACGAAGAACAACGAGAAAGTGGAATATCCTTTCGCGCGAAGCATTTATAAACTCTACGAAAAAGAAAACCTCGTTGAAAATGCCCACTTCGTTAACGAAGGACACGACTACGGCTTGAGTAAGCGCCTCGCTGCTTATTTGTTTCTTTCGAAGAACCTTGGCATGTCACTTTCCAACGTCACCAAAGACGGCAAAGTGGATGAGAGCTTCGTGAAGTTCGTGAGCAGGAAGGACCTGAGTTATTTCACTGACGCAGAACTGGCGGCGTTGAAGAAAGGCGATGCTGTGTATGCGGCGATGAAGGAAGCGAAGGGGAAGGGTAAGTGAGGGAGAATAGAATTTTCCCCAACTAATAATGAGATGCACAAACGAAGTAAGTATTGGTGTGCTATGTTCACTAAGTGGAAATTTGATAATGTGATAGATGAACCAGGTACACATAACGAATACTTGTGGGCAATTGAATCGGCTCCGTGGTCAGTGCCGGTAAAGAGTAAACTATCTCTCAAAACAAATTAACTTACTAATGAGACGATTTTACTTGCTAGTTGCAGCCACGTTCGGACTACTTACTTTCTGTCACGGACAAACAGCAGAAATTGAGCCTAAGGGAATTTATAAGGAAATTGATATAGAACGACACAATAACACTATAAAAGCACTGACTGGAAAAAAGAAGAAATCAAAACAAGCAGCAATTGACAGTGTGTTAGCAAAACCTAATTACTACAATCCTCCAGTACTGTACGCACTCTCTCGAGAGCTTTTTAACCAAGACAAGAAAGAGGTGGCAACATTTTGGTTTTATGCGGCGCAATTAAGGGCTCGGTATGACGTAAATCTTTGCCTTGATAATTCAGCAAAGCAGGCAGTTTCAATATTGAACCAAGAGTATGGCCCAGACATCAACAAGTATGCTTTTCAAAACATCGACACTTTAGAAAAAACAGTTACAAAAGTAGTTGACTTTGTGAGAAGTAATGAAGAAGACTACGATCATAGGTGGATAAGTCTTCACGGCATGGGCGCTGTAATGTCAGGCATGGACGGCAAATCAGGGGACAAGGAAATTATACAGGCGCGGGACAAATGGTCAGAGATAAAAAAGAAAACGGTCGATGATTATTTCAATGGCTTCGTTGAGTATGTGAAGAAACAAAAGAAGTGAACCCAACTGCCCCATCTTGAACAATTATGCAGTCCGTCACCTTCTACTTTCTGTTCGCTTTGTCACTTGCGGCAGTATTCATTTATCAATTCCTTAAAAAGAAAAAACTAGATCCAGGACAGTACAAACAACTGTATAACATTTTCTACCGGCATCCCATTACGACACCGACGCTTGAAATCCAGCAAATTACTTGGCTACCAAGATTCACCGTAACATTTAATAACAAGTCTGACTATGAGTATGCTAAAAATCATGGACTAATAGATACGCTTAACAACCAAATAAAAGACGAGTTCTACGACATTGAATTTCGGGTCGAACAAAGCATAACATATCGTTGGACTTCATAAAAGAAATCAACCAGATATAGCGCGCGTGTTCCACCGCCCTATTGCGCGGTGTCCCCGACGCCCGTCTTCGCCGAAACGGCTACCGCTTCCCTTAGAATTTGTACGGATTTCCTTCGTCGCAAATTGCCACATCGATGAGCAACGATGCTGACCTTCGCATTGTTCTGGAGATCTGTCCCGCTCGGATCGCATCCAAAAACAAGCAGAATCCAAGATCGAAAACTGATCGAATAGACATTCTAGTCGGTTTGAACTTGTTAACGTTTAAGTTAACTTTGCAATGGAAAGAATTCGGGAAATCATTTTTTTCAGGAATTATTTTCTTGATTTCTATGATAGTCAGGCAGACAAGGTTAAAGACAAGATTGAACACGTTTTGTTTGTGATTTCTGTCGCCGAGAGAATTCCCGCGAAGTTTTTTCAACACATGACCGGGACTGATGGTCTTTATGAAATCCGGGTGGAATATCAGGGAAATATTTACCGAATATTCTCGTGTTTTGATGAAGGCAACTTAATTGTACTGTTTAATGGGTTCCAAAAGAAATCGCAGAAAACACCCAGTGGGGAAATCGATAAAGCATTGAAGATTAGAGCAGAATACCTTGTTGCAAAAACCAAATGGAAACAAAAACGAAGAGAAAAAGATTCGTGACAACTTTTGATCAACTGATTGAAAAACGTCATGGAACTCGCCAACATGACGCAGGACGAATTGGCGGACAAGACAGGTACCAAAAAAAGCTTTATATCAAGGATTGAAAATGGACATAGCGACATTCAGTTGTCGACGCTGTTCAAATTAATCGAATTGGGGCTCGGAAGAAAAGTATTACTGACTATTGAATGAAACGCTTTAAGTTAGTGCAGACGTTTTGGCTTATTGACGACAAAAGTTAGCCAACGAAAGCGTATGCAGTGACCAAAAATGATTCAATATCCTGTTTCTTACACATAACTATATCGAATGACAATCAAACTGATTACCATGGGCCTTGTGTGCACCCTCCTTGCCTGCGGTAAGCACGACAAAATTGAACGTACTCCCCTCACGGAGTTTTCAGATTGCTACTCAGATCCATTAAGCGACGCAATGTATTCAAGTCACGTCATGGATACTTTTAAGCTCTTCATATCAACACCTAAAGGATATAGTCGTGATTCAAGCAGAAGGTATCCATTGATCATCATTCTTGACGCCAACGCATTCTTCGAATCAACGCTTGCAGAGTTGAAGTTTTATTCATTCATAGGACAAATTCCAAAATCAATTGTCGTTGGTGTAGGTTATAAACACTTTCAGGCTATGGATTCACTACGATCCAGAGATTACACCTTCCCGACCGCAATTCCTGAATACGAAATGGTCTTGAGTGGAGGCGCAGACAACTTCAAAGAGTTTATTGACCAGGAATTAATTCCAAAACTTTCGAAAGATTACAATATCGACAACGATGCATCCACAATGTGTGGACATTCTCTCGGCGGCTACTTCACTTTGTACTATGGACTAAAATCCATTGCTGAAAATTCATTCACAATAAAGAACATCGTGTCAGCAAGCCCCAGCCTGCACTACAATCATCGGTACCTTTTTGACATGGTGAAAAATCTCAACGCGGTGAATGAGGTGCCATTAAACATCTATATCAGCATGGGAAGTGAAGACATGACCGACGATGAGTCAAAAGGAATACTCGAATCATTTGGAAATCAAATTCGTGCCCAGAATTATCGTGGCCTGAAGATGAAAACTGCCGAATACAGCAGCTTCGGACACATTGATGCTGCGGTGCCAGGATTTGTTAAGGGATTGATTTACTGTGTTGAAGAAAGGTGATGATTGCAAGTTGCAGGCCTGTTTTCAGTATAGCGGTCGTGTTATCGTCACCATCATGGCGTGGCGTCTCTGAACCCGATGACAATCGGGATGCCACTGCGAACGACACTCATGGGAACCAATTCCATTGCCTCAAATTGGAACCCATTCGTTTCATCAAATCACTTTTTTGTAAGGCATTTTTTGTGGCATGTCGCTTGCGAGCATTCGTGCACAAGAAAGTTTCGCCATGAAGAAATGGATCATATGGATCGGTGTCATCGGACTCTTAGGATTTCTCGCAACCAGGACGTTCTCAAGGCATGTGAATGGTGTAAAAGAAGAGAAGAAATGGTACCTACAGCAGCTCGACTTTGAGTTTTCTGGCAGGGTCGAGAATCCGGAAGCTCCGGTTAGGGTTCTGTTTCGCGTTACAGATGGCAAGCTGGACATCAACAGGGAAAAGGCGGTCAAAGCGCAATTGAAGTACAATGGCATCTTGGAATTATTGCTCTACCGGAATGACGGAAAATGCGATCTGTTGATCAGAGGTCCACACAAATATATTGACGGCGACAGTCTCCATCTCAACTCGCGACTCGGTGTAGTCAGGTTCTATCGCAAAGGAAAATTAATCGGTGAGCACGATCTGATTAGATCCCTCAGGGGGAGACCGTTTTAATAAACTACGGCGCAAACACCATCCATCTCTTCCGTAATACTATCCATCTATTGATTAAGGCCGCCACCAAGTGTATTAACGTTCCTATCGCGCGTATCATCGCTGATAATAAATGTACTAACGGTGACAGCTTTATCCCGACTCGCGATTCGGCGTAGGCTATTTCATTGCAAGAGAAAATCAATAGCAAAGTGGTGAGGGTTCCAATACTTATATTGGATTAACCTAACCTAACCCTTGCTATGAAGAATTATTTCATCTTAACCATATCCTGCATCTGCATATGTCTGCTCGCGCACCGCAGTTACGCTCAAGCTGATCAGTTCGCGCGTGCCAAACAACTGGTCAATAGTAACACCTTTGAAGAAGTTCAAGAGGCTGGCAGAATTCTGAATTCAATAGAAAAAGACTATACACAGAGCGATGAGTTTTACAAAACCCTGTCGAATTATCATTGGAGAATGCTGGAATATCAGGCTTCTGCTGACTATATGTTGAAAGCCATTGCGATCAACCCTTCACTTAAGGATGATACCACAGCTAATATCGCGCTCGCCTTTGCTTACAATTCGCTTAAGGACTATAAAAATCAATTGAAATACACCAAAGCTTACGCTCGAAAGGCTGTGAGGAAGACCGCCATTTCTCAACTTGCATGGGCATACCGCTGGAATCAGATGTATGACTCAGCAATTGTATACATCAAAGAAGCAATCAAGTTAGGTCCTAACGACTGGTACCCCTACTATCAGGCGGGTCGGTGCTACTTTGGAAAAAACATGCCGGATGACGCAGTCTACTATTTGGAAAGGTCCATAGAGGTTGGTAAGAGTCACCAAAGCATTCCCTTTCGTCCATTTCCGTACTCGGTACTCGGTGAGATACAACTTTCTCTTGGCAACCCCAGCGCAGCGTTAAAATCATTTGACGAAGCCATCAACAGATATGGAAAGGAGCAGGCTGAAGGCAAAGCGTCAGGAACAGAAAACTCAATCAGATCCGAGTTGTTCCTGAATCGGGCCATCACGCGAGAGATCCTCCTCGACTTCGATGGAGCATTGGTTGACCTGACGTCCGCCGCCAATTTCGATGCTACTAACGAAGCCGTCATACCAGCTACCATCCGCATAAAAAAGAAAATTGCAGAAAAGGAAAAAATGATCGCCGAGTCAAAGAAGCCCGGCTGTTACGAAGGAAATTGTGGTGATGGTACTGGATCGTACCGCTATTCAACGGGCGATGTGTATAAGGGACAATTCTCGCTTGGCGCCAAGCAAGGGAATGGAGTTTTGCAATTCACTACAGGCGATGTTTACTCCGGCACGTTTGTAAACGATAAGTTCGGCGATGGAACCTATACCAAGGCTGATGGCTCAACTGTAAAATTCGCGGGTGGTCAGCAGGTCGTTAACCAGGAATTCGCAAAAGCGAATCTGGAGGACGCGCAGACAGCAAAGAAAGCACGGAAGGGTGGCTTTTGGCGCGCATTAGGTGATGTGGTCGCCGGAGCTGCCGTTGTATCACTCGCGGTTCTTGAGGTAGAAGAACAACAATCCAAAGAAGCTACTGCGAGAGCAAATGCAGATGCTGCACGGGCAAACGCTGATGCAGCTAGGTCAAACGCCACTGCTCAACGATCAACCGCCTCCACGGGTCAGGCGACACAAAGGACACAGGCCCAAAGCTCCACGCAAAAGAATTGCGAGTACTATCTTGAGTGGAGCTACGACGCTACACGAGAAATCCTGAACATTTCAAATATTGTCAGAAGGGTCCCTCCTAACGGAGTGGTTGTTGACCTTGGGGGAAATGGACGCATGTGGAATGCTGACAGAACCTTATTCAATCGGGAACAATTGTCAGTAGGCCAAGAATAATTGAATTCACATGCGTGTTTAGCCCGGATATCTTGTAAGCCGGACGCACATATTTTCTCAATTCGAATTTACTAGCTTTCCATAAAAACAATTTATGGATACCGGCCTACTCACCCTCATCGCGGAATTTCTAAGCGCCATCGGTGTCATCGTCTCGCTTGTCTACCTGGCGCGCCAGATCAAAGAGAATAGCGAAAGTACCCGCGCAAGCCGCCGCGACTCGGTGCTGAAGCAACAGTTCGAATGGACCTGCTCCATCGCCACCAGCGCCACGGGGTCTCATGTTTGCATCAAGGGCTGCAATGATTACTCATCGCTAACGGATGAAGAGCGCGCGCAATTCATTTTTGTGATGTTCAGCATGACAAAAATGTGTGAAAACATTTTTCTCCACTACCACGATGGCCTCATCGAAGAAGAGGTGTGGAAAAGGAACCGCGCCATGCTCATGTCATATATCAATCAGCCTGGCGGAAAAATATATATTCAAAGCAGGCTTCAGGCCTACGATCCTCGGTTTCAGGAAATTTTGAAGGGTGATGATATTCAGGAAAAGGTAGAGCCTGCGTATTCGTTGGTAAAAAGTACCTGAATGTAAATATGCATTAAAGGTCATTGCATTATCAGAACATTCCTGAGCATTGACTGTTAGACAAAGAAATCACACACTCCATGAAGAAGATTTCTTTGATCACCGGCGTCAGCCGGGAAATGGGCCTTGGTTTCGAGACGGCAAAGCAGTTATCAGCATTGGGTTATGAAGTCATCATTGCGGCAAGGGATCTGCTTACAGTCAGGGCGCTTGCAGCCAGGATCGGCGTCGCAGGTATGAAACTGGATGTCACGAACGAGGTGGAAGTAAATCATATTGCGAAGGAGATTGAAGATGAGCACGGAAAGCTGGATGTGCTCATTAATAATGCCGGAGGATATTATGATCAGGGCGGAAATCTCTTGAATACCGAAAGCAAATTTTTTCATGACGCACTCGACCTCAATCTCCTCGGCGCATGGCGAATGATCAAAGCATTTATGCCTTTGATCAAACAAAGTCAGGCCGGAAGAATCGTCAATGTCTCAAGCGGCGCAGGCTCATTTACTGATCCGATGTTTGGTATGTCGAACAATCAGGGAAATGTACCAGTCTATGCGATTACCAAGCTGGCATTAAATGGATTGACTGTGAAGATTGCCAACGAACTAAAAGGAACATCGATAAAAATCAATTCAGTTTGCCCCGGGTTTGTAGCCACCTACCCTGGCACCGAGCAATGGGGCGCCCGACCAGTCGCAGATGGCGCCAAAGGAATTGTTTGGGCTGCTACCCTTGACAATGACGGACCGACTGGGGGATTTTTCAGAGACGGAAAAGCATTGTCATGGTAAAGGAGACTCATCAAGGTGTCGATACTTTTCACGCCGAAAGCAGAAATCAATGGCGTCAATGGCTGACTAAGAATCATAAGAGCGCAAAAGCCGTGTGGCTGATAATTTATCACAAAGGCAGCTCGACACCCAGTGTCTATTATGATGAAGCTGTCGAAGAAGCGCTCTGCTTCGGCTGGATCGACAGTATCGCACACAAACGCAATACAGAAAGCAAATATCAATTCTTCGCATTGCGAAAACCCAAAAGCAATTGGAGCAAGGCCAACCGTGAACGAGCAGAAAAAATGATTGCCCTGGGCCAGATGAAACCGGCAGGTCAGGCCATGATCGATCTCGCGAAAAAAAATGGAACGTGGACAGCCTTGGTCGAAGTTCAAAATTCTGTTATTCCTGCTGATCTTCAAAAAGCTTTCAACAAGAATAAAACAGCCTTCAAACACTTCATGGCGTTCCCACCGTCGTCAAAAAGAATTATTCTCGAATGGATACTGAACGCTAAAAAAACCGAGACAAGGTCAAAGCGCATTGATGAAACGGTTAAGCTCGCCGCGACCAACATCAGGGCAAACCATTACAGGCAATGAAATGTTATGCTGCGACTATCGAGCACCATAAGGCAAATGATTGAAATCTCCGATCAGGAGTTGAATTCCTTTTTAAGCCAATGCATTATCCGAAAGTTTCAGCGTCATGAAATACTGAGCAGACCGGGTATTATTCCCAACGAGATATTTTTTATCAATAAAGGATTGGTTCGCATCATTGCGAACGATGCAGATGGCAATGAGAATACGCTGCACTTTGCATTGGAAAACCAGTTCATCGCCGACTACTCGTGTTTTATCTTAAAGCAACCGTCTCTTTATACGCTCCGTGCTGAAGAAGACACAGAAACAATCGTGCTACCACGCCAGGCAGTTGACTGGGGCTACCAGAACTTAACGCAAGGGGATCGCCTTGGGAGGCTGATCGCCGAGTTCTATTTTATTTATCAGGATAACCGGCTGAAAAATCTTTATGTGCGATCGGCCAAAGAGCGTTATGACAGCATAACAGAAGTTTTTCCCAACATCCATAACCGGGTGCCACAGCACATGATTGCCTCTTACCTGGGCATCACGCCCGTCTATCTCAGCCGTCTGAAAAGAGGTGAAATTTCCAAGCGTCAGCCTCGCCAGCATTAAAAACATTAACATTTGTTAATGCATTTCGGATTGCCCCTCATGCACCTTTGTCATGTGACCCGAACATTGTCGGTCATTTAAACAAAGAATGCTATGATATTTTCAATAAAAGAAAAGGCACGACTAAAAAGCAAATATGGCTCATGGGCAATTATAACGGGTGCTTCGTCAGGCATTGGACTTGAACTCGCCAGGCAGCTCGCGGACGCAGGATTCAACCTCATTATTAATGCGAGAAATGAAGATCGCTTGGGAGAAGCAGCAAATAAAATCCGCAGAAAAAATATTCAAGTCAAATCAGTCATTGCGGACTTATCTGAAAGCGCCGGGATCGAAAAGATAATTCAGACAGCGCAAGGACTCGATATTGGGCTGCTGATCAACAACGCCGGATATGGAACATCTGGTCTATTTTCAGATTCATCATTGCATTCAGAAATAGACATGCTCCGCGTAAACTGTGAGGCAGTTCTTTCACTTACCCACTATTTTTCCGGAAAATTCAAACAGCAACAGCGGGGCGGCATCATCTTTCTTAGTTCCCTCGTTGCATTTCAAGGCGTTCCCTACGCCGCGAACTATGCGGCCAGCAAAGCCTACATTCAGTCGTTTGCCGAAGCACTTTCGATAGAATTGAAACCATTTAACGTGGACGTTTTAGCAGTTGCACCGGGACCGGTCGAAAGTGGATTTGGGCAGCGCGCGAATATGCGCATGGGAAAAGCACTTAAGCCGGAACAGCTGGGGGTTTCCATTCTCGCGGCTCTTGGCAAACAAACTAATGTTGTACCCGGACTATTATCGAAGATTCTGGTTTACTCGCTACGCACCGTGCCGCGCTTCTTAAAAGTAAGAATCATGGCAAAAGTTATGAGTGGCTTCACCAGTCATCAGCGAAACAACCCGGTTATTAATTAACGTCCGTGCAAGACCTCACTGTCCGCATCCAGTCGTTTGAACGTGCAACAAACAAGCATCTAATCCAATCAAAATTCAGGATGGGACACAAAAACAACCAGAGGTTGCCGAAAAACAACTGGAAGTAGTGCAAAAGCAACTATTGGTAGCGGACTTTGCTACCTCTTAACCACGACATCAAATACCTTTGTGTGTTACAAAGCAAAACGTATTATGATGCTAAATCTAAAGTCAATAGGTGAAAAAATCGTAGAAGCAAGAAAGAAAATCGGGCTTTCACAGGCAGACCTTGCACAACAGATATCCATCAGTCCACAGGCCGTGGGCAAATGGGAACGTGGCGAATCCATGCCCGACATTTCAACCTTAAGCCGCCTGGCAGAAATTCTTGGAGTGGACCTTAACTACTTCTCAGGCAATTTTCAAAATGAGGAAGTTGCAACCCCGGCTGTCGAAAAACGCACTGCAGCAGAAATTAAGACAAACGCTGCGAAAAAATTTGATTGGAATTGGGACATGTCGCAAGGCAACTGGAGCGATGCGGATTTTTCGGGTTTAAAAAACTTAAAAGAAAAATTCAGTTCGTCCAATCTTAAGAACTGCAAGTTTGTAAACGCTGATTTATCAGGTTTGATTCTTGGGAAGAATAATATTGAACGTTGCGATTTTTCAAGCGCCGTCATCCGAGAGAGTAAAATCCAAACTTCAAATGTCTCCGATAGCCAGTTCAATAAGTGTTCGTTTATTGACGCTGAATTTTTCAGAAGCAATATCGAAAAATGCGATTTTTCTGAAGCTGATTTTTCGGGCGCTGAAATTCTTGAATCAAATCTGGAAAGCAACATTGTAGAAAATGTTGTATGGAAATTTACAACATTCAATAAAGCCAACATCAGCGACATGACCTTCACAGGGATTTTCGAGAATTGCCACTTTGAGGCCTGCTCATTTTACGGGGTCAAATTTGAGAACGCAACGCTCTTAAACACCTTTCTGAAGTATAATGACAGGTTGAAAAAAGTTCAATTCATCAATTGCCGCGTAGACAGTTTAACCTATGCGTTCCTGAAAAATAATCAGGCGAATCTCGAAGGTATCACGCTATTGAATTAGGAGAGTGTAAAGAAGATCGCTCACTTCACAACCACCAATCTCCCGCTCTGGCCAAACGACTTTCCTCCCATTACTACGTTCATTCTAAAAAGATAGATCCCATTCGAAAAAGGTATACCGGCAGCATCATTGGAATCCATAACGATTTCATTTGTTCCGATGTGAAGCTGATCAATCACGGCGCGGCCATAACTTTTTATCAAGCCTCCTGTCGGCGAATAGATCTTCAGTGAAAAATCATCGGGTATCTGAGGACCGGCGAGATAAAAACTGAAATGAAAGTTGTCGGCGGATGGATTCGGGGAAACGCTTTTAAATACAAAAGAATCTTTATCGGTAACAATGAAGCTTACTTCATACGGTTCGTCACCACTCTTGTTGCCACTGGCGTCGACAGCCTCTGCCTTCAATGAATATTCACCAACAGCTAACGACGCAGGATGATAATTCAGTTGAAAATCATTCGTCGCGGTTGCCGGTTTCCATTCAACATCATGCTGTGAAAAATTAATCCGCTGATACCCACAATCTCCGGTCGCGCAGGGTGCCTTCATGTACAGGTTGACGCCGGTCGTGTCTTTCTTTAACAAAAAGGCGTTATGATCAATCACCTTCATCGCGATCACCGGCGACGCAGCTACGGCGTCACCGTTGGTCACATGGCGGCCATCGACTGTGACGTCGAGCACGGGACCGTTCTTATCGGCCTGGACCAACAGATGCCCATAAAGACTCAGCGTATTGTTGTCATAGTACATTTCAGGCAACTGTCGGGGATTTACAAAAACAGTAACATCGTTCACACCTGCTTTGCCCAGTGTATTCACTGCAACAGAAAACTTCGTCGTATCTCCCGGTGCAGGCGGCTTTATTTTAAATGTCTGGCGCGTTGTCTTGTTGACACCTGAAAACAGGTCAACATTCACGAACAGCGAATCCGAAAAAGTCTTCGATGAAATATTGGTGAACCCATATTTTGTTTTCCAAACCTGCCCTTCTTGAACGGTTTCAGGATCAAGACTTCCGGCGTAGGTAAGCAAACCCTCAGGCGATGGTGTGAATGTCACGAACCATTGTCTTAACTGCACAGGTGTAAGGTCGATCTGATCTTGAATATTCAGCATCAATCGTAAAAAAGGATACGTCTTTGCATCAATGTCTGCAAGGCTACTTGTGCCGGAAAGTACTGTCTTCAACTTAGTTTCATTTCCACTTTGATCGATTCCTGTTACGTCGACGCTATACACATCATTTATTGTCGCTTGCGAAACCTGCGAAAGCAATTGAGTCCATTTTTGTGCGGGTCCGATGGTCACAGTATTCAGTGTACCATTACTAAATCGTCCGGTAATTGTTTTGCTTACATCAAGTTCCTGCGCGTTGGCCGGCGATTGTGTCGGACGAAAAATTTTTGCCGTCCCTGCGGCAGCGCCCTTACGTCCGTAAATAACGAACGGTTCACCGGGTTGTAACCCTGACAATTGCGTAGATGCGATTCCCAATTCACCCAGCTTGTTCTTCACGTTTGCCGACCACGCGGCATAGCCAGCATCTCCGATTGAATACATAATCACTGAATCGCCCGCGTGAATATTGGTTACGTATTGAATAAGATCGTCCCCTAGCCCAGTATCTGTTTCCGACGGAACATAATTATTGATCACGAGCGGCGTGAGCCCACAGGCGCGCGCATCGAAAAAGGCCTGATAGATTACACCAAGGTACGGGGCTGCGGAATTGCGATCGAACGCGACGAGGTTGATAGAGTTGTTCCGGCAGGGCCCGCGCTGTGTCGAAATGTTACGCTCGTTGCCATTGATCTTCAATGACACTTGCGTATAGGAAGTTGAATTGGCGCTGCCATATGTTTTCAGATCTATCGTCGTAACAGTCTCTAGAAATTCAAGTCTGCTGAGATCCGGATTTTTATTCAGGCCGACTGCCGGGTCTTCCGTCAGTTGAGGAAATTTCATCTGGGCCCAGCCTTCAGGACTATTCGCGATATGAACAAATGAAGACGTGACCCAATCATTGCTCTCACCGGCAAGCGGCTTATCGAGCTTGGTGCGCCAGTAGTAGACAAGGGAGTCGTCAGCGAAGAGCTTCAGGTTTGTCTTCGCCAATACTTTTCCGTTAATGGTCTGCCTTTTCAGAAAAGGGCTGTCGAACGTCGCGGCGGTGTCAATCTCAATCTTGAATGCCCTTGTTCCCGACGTGAGGTCGGTGTGCTGGAAAACGATATCGGTGGATTGTGCAGCAACGACGGAATAGGGCCCTGGGAATAGATTCTTTGTTCCATTCAAGGGAATAAAGAAATTCAGTGAAGTGCCATTGTTGGATTCATTCAATTCGGGTACGACGTTGTCGGCATCCACGATGACATTGAACTTGTTGTTTCCAAACTCATTGTTGTTCCTCCCTTTCTTAATGACGATCCGCAATACGTCACTGTACTTCACGGGATCGAAAAGCGAATCATAGCTTACTGTAGAGTTATCGTTCAACGTCCGGATAACTTTAAGTTTGATTTGCCCCGGTTGAGCTCTTCCAAAGTTCTTAACCAGCACATCCACAGCGAATGTTTGTGATTGCGCAGTCACAGGTCTTCCGTCCAATGACACAATAGATACAGCTCCATTTGAAACTGCGTAGTCGGGCTTCGATGCGCCGAACAACGCGACCGCCGGATCACCCAGCAACATCATCTGCTGCGCCTGCGTGATTGCCGACAGACTTGTACCAGCAGCAGCCATAAATCTTTTAGCGGTTTCTTTTTGCACATCGCCAACACCCTTCCGCAGAAACACTGAATCACCAAATGCGACTGAATAAAAAATATCGCTGTATAGTTTTAATGAAGTTGTGAAACCAAAAAAGCTGTGCGCGATGAATGCCTTAGCACCTTTGTTTGCCGTGAGCATCCAGTCTTCGCCAAACGTCACGCGGTTGTCGAAGAATCTTCCTGCGTTACATCCATTGATGAGAAATCCGGGATATTTTCCTGCGTTGTTGTAGCCCAGCGTCGGGTCACTCACGTAGCCAATGTCGATGTCAATCGTGCCTGGGCCAGAGTGACCAAAGAATGTGATCAGATCAACACCTTTGTTCACTTGCTCTTTCACATTTACAAGCTCGACATTCAGAGTTTGCTTTGAGACCGTCTCGACACTGCCACCCAGAAAGAAATCCTCTGCCGTGGCCTTGAATCCATCGACATAGCCACGAAAAGCTTCAGGCTCTCCTGCGTTGATGCCACCACTTAGATGAAGCAGGTTCTTTCTCCACAGATCGTCGAATGGCAACGATTCTGATTCTTTTATTTTGTTCAGATAGGCTGCGACCTGTAAAGGTGTAGAAGCTGTAAGCCTGCCGGTTGGCACTGCCGGCTCATAAGCCGTTCCTGCAAGGCCTGCAGTAAATGCCATATCTGCGCCAGGCGTACCCGCCGGTGGAACAAGGTCGCGAAGGTCGCCGGGAGCAAATGAAGTCTTTCGATAAAATCCTTGTGACACATCAAGTCCTTTGCCAATAAGAAAAAGGTATTGAGGGCGCCCTCCTCCTGTGATGAATTTCATAAACTGGAAGATTGCACGTGGTGAAGTCTCGCCGTAATTGAATTGGTTGTAAAGTTGATCAATGCCAACCACCAGCGTATCATAACCACCGCCTGCGGGTGACGCGCGATACGCAGCATAAGCCTGCACGGGATCACCATAACCCAAAGCAGGCTTCATTAATGATCGGTGGGAAATAATAATGTAGTCTTTCGGCGTAAGTGAACGGAAGCTCACCTTCCGCAATGATGTTGTGAGTGTTGTGCCCGACGCATACAAGTTTCTACCATAAAGGGTTTCCGGAACAACCGCGGCAACTCCGCCGGAGATTGCAATGGTTCCAATCTGTCCAACATTGTTTTTGTCGGTGATGTCCCATACCCGCACCGAAGATGGTTGATTTGTGATCTCAACATACGACTTATTGCTCGCGTTCTGATTCAGATTGAAATATTGCTCTGTCATCGCGGCCATATCAAAATCCTGCGGGAACGTCACCTTAATGCTCGAGATGCTGATCAAATCGGGAATTGAACCGGGAACAATGCGCACGCGCACAATCATATTGCCGGTCGCGCTGACGTCAGAAGGGACGAACGGAAGGTTGACCAATGCAGTTTGAAAGCCAATGAACGTGGACGTCGTCAGCAAACGAAGTGAGGACGGATCGGGCCCGACCAAAATGTCCGCCTGGTGCTGTTGCTCATTTCGTCCGGCAAGAATTATTTCCAATTGAGGCGCTGTCCCTGCTGTGGTATGAATAATTTGATTGACAATCTGATCCTGAAATCCCGTACATCCCGACAAGAGCGTGCAGAATGCGGTTCCGGTCCACCCTTCCCCCTGATCAAAAACGGTTCCCTGAATTTCTCCAAGTTGTGTGAGCCCGCCTGAATATTGACTAGCCAACACACGAAGCTGCTGTGCATTGTGAAAAGATTCTTTTGGTATTCCGGAATTGTTCAACTCAAAAAAGTTTCCCATTCGTTTGCCGGCAACAGGAAGCGCGCTCCACGTAAGAAAGTAAGCGGACGTATCGTTGAATAAGTTGTAATACTTGTGCGGCTGAAACTCCGGGGCGCTGTACAAATCATTGTCGAGGGTTCCGTCATTTCGCTCGCCGAAAAATTCTATATAATCCGACGGATCGAACGTCGCGTCGTTTTGACCTTGAACAAAGATTGCCTGTTCAACACCGCGGCGCATCAGGTTGATTCGACGCGGATCCACTGCACCGACCGGCACCCCTGCCGCCTGCAGATCAGCATAGGTCAGGCGGTAGACGCCACTCTTTGCGACAGGTATTTTGTAATAATCCTGACTGAAATTGATCCAGGCATTGGAAACCTGGGCGCACACGTGCGTTGAGCCCAACAGACCTGCGAAAATCAAAACACCACAAATCGTACCCGCCCAGGCCTTATTCATTGAAAATGAGACTTGTCAACAGGATAAATACAGCATCGCATGCGCATGTAAATGCCATTCAGGCCCAAAATTCGACAAAATTCAGCGATCGCCCTTGCACCAGCCGCCGCTTCGCGGGTGTACCGGATCTTTGGCTCGGTGACGCAAGCACGAGCGGGTTCCCGTGGAGTTTTTCAGAAACCTTCGAAATTCTTCTAAAAAAGGCTTAAAAAAATTGCATACTACTTGGCCATACATAGTACTTTACCGTATAATGCCCTAAGAGGTCAGAATTAATAGTGATGTATGAATCTTGAAAACACACAAATCCAGATGCGAAAGGGCATTTTGGAATACTGCATCCTCCACATTATATCGCGCGGAGAAGTATATGCATCGGACATGCTGGACGAGCTGACAGCGGCGCGGATGATCGTGGTGGAAGGAACACTCTACCCGCTTCTCACCCGACTGAAAAATGCCGGGTTGGTGGAGTATAAATGGGTTGAGTCTAAAGCGGGACCGCCGCGGAAGTATTATAAGCTCACCGAGTCGGGAACTCAATTTCTCAAGGGCCTCACCGAAACCTGGGAGGAATTAATTCACTCGACAGATCAGATTACGCAAAAATCAAAGTCGGTCATCCAATAACTCAATCATAACCAATCACCTTCTATCTTTTAGTTGAGATATGAAAAAGAACATAAGTATTAACATCAGCGGGATCATTTTCCACATCGAAGAAGATGGGTACGAAACCCTTCGCAAATACCTCGATGCCGTCAACAAGTATTTTGCTGCTTTTGACGATAATAGTGAAATCCTCGCCGACATCGAGGGAAGGATAGCGGAGATCTTCCTCTCCAGGCTTAATGATGGGAAGCAGGTGATCACATCAGAAGATGTCAATAGCCTCATCGCCACCATGGGAAGCGTGAGTGACTTCAAGGCGGCGGAAGAGCAGGAGTTTGCGGGTGGCAGTGAACAAACAAAAAATGAATCGCGCGAACGAGCGTCGACTGCGTCTGCGGCCGCCAACAAGAAATTGTACCGCGATTTTAACCGGAAGATATTGGGAGGCGTGTGCGCAGGGTTGGGACAATATTTCAACGTAGATCCCGTATGGCCCCGACTGTTCTTTGCATTACTGGTGCTGGCAAGCTCCGGCGCATTCCTGATCGTCTACATCGTGTTGTGGATTGTGTTGCCAGTTTCTACTGAAGTGGTAGAAGACGAACCGACGATGAAAAAAATGTACAGGGATCCGGACAAAAAAGTGCTGGGTGGCGTCGCATCGGGTGTTGCCGCATTCCTGGGCGCCGATCTTGCTATCGTTAGGGTCGCATTTGTCTTGCTTGCCATTTTCGGCGGTGTTGGGTTGATTCTCTATATCATCCTTTGGATCGTATTGCCCGAGGCCAAGACTATCACGGAAAAAATGAAGATGCAGGGGGAGCCTGTAACACTTTCCAATATTGAGTCGACCGTCAAGAAAGGGATGAATGAGAAAGACGGTTCGGAGGAAAGTGTTCTCACTAAAATCATCCTTTTTCCTTTCCGTGCCATTGGCGCACTCTTGTCCGCGTTGGGTCCTGTCTTCCGTGTCCTGCTTGATGTAATACGCGTTGCCATTGGGCTCGTGATTTTACTTACCGGACTATGCCTGGTGTTCGCGATGATTTTCAGCTTTGGGATCATCATCGGACTTATCAACGCGCCGCATTGGGAGATCTTCTCCGATTGGTATCTCAGCACGCCGAACTTTCCGCTTGGCGCAATTCGCAACAGCTTCCCAACGTGGACGATCATCTTCACTTTCCTCGCAGGATTCATTCCGGCTCTTTTCGTGATGTTGCTGGGAAGCTCAGTCATCAGCAAACGAATCGTGTTCAGCGCAGCTGCAGGTTGGTCCATGTTTGTGATCTTCTTTGTCAGCGTGGCGGTGATCAGTTTCAGCCTGCCACAGATCATCTACGGATTCAAGGAAGAAGGCGAATACAAAGTTGAAAACGCCTATGATTTCAGCGGCAAGACACCTTATCTACGGATTAATGAAACCGGCATGGACGATTATCACGCGACGTCGATCACATTGCGGGGTTACGACGGAAGTGGTATCAAAGTCGTTGAACGCTTTCAATCGCAGGGACCTTCCAGAAAAATAGCAGGCGAAAATGCCCGGATGGTTGAATACAATGTTGTTCAGTCAGACAGCACGCTGTCTTTCGACTCCAATATCACTTTCAAGCCAGACGCGAAGTTCCGCGCGCAACGACTCGACGTCGATATATTCGTCCCATACAAGCAAAAGTTTGTTGTGGATGCGGATCTGTGGCGACTCATTAACACGCACGTCATTCAAAGCAGGGACTACTATCGCTTCTCGCTCAATGAGGATACACAGACCTGGCAAATGACGGAAGACGGCATCGAGTGTGTTTCGTGTCCGGTGACACCGACAACGGTAGATGGTACCCGCGATGAGTTCGGCCTCAAGGATTTTAATTCGATCGATATGAAGGGACTCTTCAATGTGCGGATAAGCAAAGGCGAGGAATTCGCCGTCGAAATGAACGGGCCGGAATCAGAACGGAAACGATATGACGTATATGTCAGCGGCGAAACATTAGTGATCGACTATAAGAGCCGCAACAAATACTTCTGGAAGCGGAACCTTTTGAGCACGGACGAAATGCGCATCAACATCACTATGCCGGAGCTGCGTGAGCTGGATGTGACGGGTGGCGGCAAGCTTAAGTTCCGCGGGTTCGATGAAAACGAGATGGACGTGAAATTAACAGGTGCCGTAACCGCAGAAGGCGACATCAATGCGACAACATTGAATGTAGAACTTACCGGGGCTTCATCGCTTGAACTGACTGGCAGTGGCAAGTTCATGGACGCGGACATTGTGGGCGCATCGAGTCTGCGCGCTTATGGTTATGAAGTGAAAGACTGTTATGTGAAAGCACATGGCGCTTCTATTGCAAAGGTGAACGTGACCAACCAGCTTGAAATCGAAAAGGGAATTGCAAGCAGCGTCTCTCATCGAGGTGATCCCGAAGTCATCAAAAAATAGGAGCCGATACCGGTAGCAAGATGGAGTTGTGACGCGGATTTGGCTTTCAAATTAAAAATCCCGCGTTAAGCGTTAGGCTATTTTTTATGCCTCACTTTCATCGATGAAGAAAAAATAAAAAGTACCAGAAGATGCGTTTGCGGGTTGCAGGCTGCGATTCAGTTGTTGGCTGATACTGTACACTGGGGGATTGGCTTTACGACTGTTAGTCAGATAGACATTCCGATATTTATTCAATTAGATGCCAATCGTGGATAAAGGTATTTCTTTATTTAAATGTGAATGCCATTTTTGCACCTGTCGAAAGTTAAAGGGGCGATGGAATTATCATTTCTAGAAAACGCGCTTACATTGGCCAGGTCTTTGAGTGTCCTGGCATCTGACGATCGCGCATACCTTAAAAGGAAAAATCTTTGCTGGGGTATCGGCGGTTCAAAGGTGAAAATTTGTAATTTCACTCCACTACCTTGACCTGAATGAAGTATTTTTTCGCACTGTTCCTTGTCGCGAGTTCGTTGCTTGCGTTCTCACAAAAGCAGGGCTTGCATGGTCAGGTTTTCTGGGTTTCCGGCAATCAAATGCCCGGCCCAGAATCGATGCTTTCCCCGAACCAGGGAACATCAAGGGAGATTCTCGTTTATGAAATCACCAGCATAAAAGATGTAACACAGGTCGGACCGTTCTTTCGTGACATCAAAACCAAATTAGTGGCAACGGTCCAATCCAAGGCCGACGGTAGTTTTAAGGTGAAGCTGCTACCTGGCGTCTATTCAATTTTTACTAAAGAAAAGAATGGCCTCTATGCGAATCTTTTCGACGAAAAAAACAACATCAACCCCGTCGTCGTAAAATCCGGCCAATACGCCTGGAAAACGATCACGGTGGATTACGACGCCTCTTATTAAGGGCTTTTTTCCAGATTTTTTACACCCACGCAACCAACGCGCCCGTATTCACATCTTATGGGTGAAAAGACTTTAATGCAGTTTCAGATTTACCGCGCGCGAGAAACGGAATTGATAGAAGGCTGCAGGCGCAAAGAACCCGCCGCCCAGAAAGCCCTTTACGACCATATGGCCGGAAAGATGTTTTCAATTTGCTGCCGCTATATCAAGGACCGGATGGAAGCTGAGGATGTGCTCGTGACTTCATTCACCAAAGTATTCGATCGCATTGAGCAGTTCAAAGGAGATGGAAGTTTTGAAGGATGGATTCGCAGGATCGTGGTAAATGAATCGCTCACCTACCTAAGAAAAAACCGAAGCATGTACCTCGAAACAGATCTCGAGGCTGCTGACCGTGAAGTTGATTTTAGCGCACTTGGTGGGCAGCTCGAAGCCGATGATCTCATGAAATTGGTTGCGGAACTTCCGACCGGATACAGGATCGTCTTCAACCTATATGCGATCGACGGATTCTCTCACAAAGAGATCGCGAGTCAGCTCGGTATAAACGAAAACACATCTAAGTCGCAACTGAGCCGCGCAAGGAGTTTCCTGCAGGCAAGGTTGCTCGAAATGGAAAAAAGAACTCAAATCAAGTTGAAAGAGAAATGAATAAGCTGGAAGAATTGTTCAATGAAAGGCTTGCAAACCATTCAATCCCTCCACCGCCCGCCGGATGGGAAAGAGTAGCAACTAATCTTTCAAAAAAAAATAACAAGGTCGCATGGATCGGGTGGGCTGCCGTGCTGCTCATTGGCGTGATCGCCATCGGATTGACAGCGACAAGACAATCAACGCCCGTTGAAGTTATGTCGCAAAATAATTCTCCTAAGGAGAATACATCAGAGACGCCAAGGGAATCCGTCGTGGCAAAACAAAACGAGCCATTGGCAACGGTTTCTTCACCTCAAAAAAGGAATAGAAAAATTATTAAGAAAGCGAGCGTTACAACTGCCTTGACTTCGACAGCGCTTGTCACAGCTGAAGTCCAACCACAATCTCAGCCAAGTGAAAAATTGTCAGAAGAAATAAACACGATCGCTGAGGCGCCAACTATCGAACCAATCCAGGAATCAAAGGTTGCAACACGTTCTATCGTGATCACTTACACACTTGATCCTGTCATCCCCGTTTCGCCGGCAGTCGAAGAAGCTCCTAAAAGCTCCTCGTTGGGGAAGGTTGTGAAGTTCGCGCGGAACGTCAAGAACGGAGATTCTCCACTCGGCCTGAAAATCGTGAAGGAAGATTTGTTCGCCCATTCAAAAAAGAAATCACCCACCAAAACACATTGAGATATGAACACACGAATGACAATAGCGGCAATTTTAATGTTCATCGTGGTGAGCGCCGGTGCGCAAAACCCCGACTCTGTGGTCATCAAAGTTGGTAAAGACAGTAAGGTGATATTCCTCATCAAGGACAAAGAAGATCTCCAGACCTTAAAGCAATATAATTTCCAGGCCTTGATGGACGACATGGTTAAAAAGCTCGAGGAAAGAGACTCCACTGCACCCGCCAAAGCTTCGAAAGACTACCTGAAGGACACCGTAAACAACACCACCATGCCCGCAGAACCCGTCAAGCAGTGGGACCGTGACCGCGAACATGATGAAGACTATTATTATTACGAAAAAAACAGAAAGGCACGCAAATCGCGTTGGAGCCGCAAAACACATCACTCCCTAAACATTGATCTGGGCACGAATAACTACCTGGAGAATGGAAAATTTCCTGATGCAAGCAATGAGCTGTATACCGTCAAACCGTGGGGGTCGTGGTATGTTGGCATCAATTCGGTATTGCGCACCCGTATGGCGAAGAAATTCTTCCTTGAATGGGGCGGCGGCGTCAGCTGGTACAACTTCAAATTCAACAATGAAAAAACGGTAATCACGAAAGATGACAATGGCGTCATTTTCTCTGAAGACACGCGCAACCTTGACTTCCGCAAAAGCAAGCTGACTATTGCCTACGTGAATGCCTTTCTCGTTCCGATGCTGGACTTCGGAGATCAGTCGCGTAAAACCTCAATCTTTGATGGTGGTCACTCCAACTCATTCAGGATCGGCGTTGGGCCCTATGCGGGTTACCGTATCGACAGCTACACAAAACAGATGTACTACGAGGGCGGCGAAAAAGAAAAATCGCACGATCACGACAATTTCTACCTGAATAATGTCCGGTATGGATTGCGCCTTCAGATTGGATTCAGAGATACCGACATCTTCTTCAATTATGATATGAATGAGTTGTTCACCGACAACAAAGGACCTAAGCTGCAGGCATTCAGTTTCGGGATTACGTTATAAGAATGGCCTCACGCCTGCCTGCGCGAAGCCGCTTCGGCGAAGGCAGGCAAAGGCCTTGCTCCGCCGAAGCGGCTACGCGAAGGCGACGCGCAAAGCTCGCAAAGGTGAATCACACTATCTTGATGGCCTTTGCTTCTTTGCGTGGGTGCATTGTATAAAGCCCCACACTTATCGAAGGATCTTCAGATCCCTATCGCTTCTGATAGAAGTCAACATTCTGCATGATCATTGCCTTCTCGTCATTGCGGAGAGAGAGCTGAGCGCAGAAAGACTTACGCGAAGGCCACTGCAGGATCAGCGCCAGTTCGAGCATCACAAATAATCCGGAGAACCATTCACTTCCACTAAAGTAGTACCCACCAGCGCACACCAGGCACGTCATGCAGTACACAATCATCTTTGTCACCATCATCGAAAAGTATCCATCCATCTTCCTGGATATTTCAATCAGGGCCCGAAGTCGATTCATCTTAAAAATCCACCACAAGTGAACGATCGTTAGGTCTGCGGCTACGATAATACCCACGGCGATGAGGTTCGTAATAACTCCGTTACGATCTGCCATAGGCGGCCAAGTGTTCAATGCACGCGAATACAAAAAAGCGAACACACCCATCGGAAGAAGTAGGACGATGAAGCCGATAGTGTTAAGTTTGTAGAAGTATTCTTTGACTGAAAGAAATTTCATTGTGATATTCGTCGGTTAAAGATAACCTAAATCATCGATGGAACCGACCGTCAGCCTAAGCAGAAAGGAGCAAGTGATCCGCAAGGCAGCAGAGCTGTTTCGCGAGAAGGGTTATGCTGCATCCTCGATGCGGGACCTGGCCCAAAAGCTTGGCATCGAGGCCGCAAGTCTTTACTCCCACATCAAGTCCAAAGAAGAAATCCTCCAAAGCCTATGCTTCGATATGGCAGGCGAGTTCAGAAAATCGTTGGAAGAGGTAGAAAAGACAAAAGGACCGGCAAGCGAAAAGCTGCGCCGTGGAATTATCGGTCACATTGAAGTGATGGCAAAGGATCTCACCGCGTCTGCTGTGTTTATGAACGAACACCGCCACCTGAGCCAGCCGTATCTCCGACAGTTTCTGCTGCTCCGGATCAATTACATCAACCGCTTCAAAGACATCATCGCCGAAGGCATCAATTCAGGAGAGTTCAAGGAGAACATCGACAAGAAACTTGCGGTCATGACACTTTTTTCTTCGCTGAACTGGATGCCGCAATGGTACGATCCACAAAGCAACATCGTTCCTGAGAGCCTCGGTCAGCAGCTTTCAGACATGCTCGTAAATGGACTCAAAAAGCCAAAGGGCTAGAATTCCGCGCCGTTAGCGTATTCTCTCTGCAGGAAACGCATCTTTCCTCCGGCATCTTTGTTATTTTTGCAAACGGTTGTTAGGTACACTCCTGACCCCAAAATTGATTGCATTATGTACGGAGGCGGAAATACATTCGAAGGAATAAAAACAGACAGTGTCGCGCAGGAAGATCCGGTGAAACTCGCCGCATTTGAAGCGCGCATCGCCCGTGGCGAAAAGATCGAACCCACGGACTGGATGCCACAGCTCTATCGCAAGCAACTCATCCGCATGATTGAGCAACACGCGCACAGCGAGATTATTGGCGCGCTTCCGGAAGGGACCTGGATTACGCGGGCACCCGGTTTCAAAAGAAAAATGTCGCTCATGGCCAAGGTGCAGGATGAGGTAGGTCATGCACAGTTGCTGTACAGCGCAGCGGAAACTCTGGGAAAGTCGCGTGAGCAAATGATTGACGATCTCATTACAGGCAAATCGAAGTATTCAAACATTTTCAACTACCCCACTTTCACTTGGGCTGATTGCTGCTTCATCTCCTGGCTTGTTGATGCGGGCGCTATTGTCAATCAGCTTGCCAACGCGAAGGGCAGCTATGGTCCGTACTGTCGCGCGCTCGATCGTATTTGTGCTGAAGAATCCTTCCACCTCAAATACGGTCATCACTGTGTGATATTCCTCGCAACTGGTACACAGAAGCAACGGCAAATGTTTCAGGAAGCCATTAACCGCTGGTGGCCCCCGATGATGCATTTCTTCGGACCCTCCGACAAGATATCGACACATACAGAAGTACTCATGCGCTGGAAAGTGAAGATGGGTACCAACGACGAAATGAGGAATCAGTTCCTGGATATGTATGTCCCGAAAATCAAGGAACTTGGATTTACCATTCCTGATCCCAAGCTGCTGAAGAAAGCAGACACTGGAAAGTGGGAATACACAGAACCGGATTGGGAAGAGTTCAAAAGGGTGATCAATGGCGACGGACCTTGCAACAAGGAAAGGCTTGAAGTCAGAAGAATCGCCGAAGAGCGCGGCAAATGGGTGCGCGATGCACTCAAGACGCCTAAGACCGCTTACGTTACTCCGCTCGCGTAAATGAACTCCCTGGACCCACGCGTACACCGGCTGCCATCCATCGGCGAACCCGGCGTCATCAAACCAAAAGTGGCACTCGATCAGTTTGGCTCGTTTGAAGTTTTTGTTCAGCCGAAAGATGGAAAGCCATTTCAGCATGAAGGCATTGTGCATGCTCCCAATCTTGAACTTGCGTACGTGCTATCTAAGGAGGCCTTTACGCGACGGTTCACCTGCGTTTCACTATATGTAGTTGATACACGCAATGTGTTTGTTTCGCCTCTGACGGAAGGAACACAGAACGTCTATGACTTGATTGCGGACGTTACGTCGAAATCTGAAAAGACTTCCTACGAAATCTATCATCTGCCAAAACGTGGCAAGCAAACCATACATGTTGGAACGGTCAACGCCGGAAGTCCGGAAGAAGCCATGAGTGAAGCAAAGAAGTCATTCGGCACAAAGCCAGCGTATTGTGTTTGGGCCATTCGCACAGCAGATATCCGTTTTACAAGTCCTGCGGAGCGCGACCTGTGGCTCACGCTCCCGGAAAAAAAATTCAGGGATGCCGCAGATTACAAAGGCGGAGACAAACTCAAGAACTTCCTGGAACGACAAAAAAGCTGATATGAATTGGCGGATGTATCAACGAATATGTGAGATCATTGCGGTGCTGCTAATGATGGGCGGCATTGTGTTGATGTGGATGAGAATGGATCCGCATCATTATCTCATTTACATCGGATTTATATTCCTGGCAACCGGGAAGCTCATTGAAACAATCAACATCAATGACCCTGGATTCAGAATATTGAAGACCGCGCTGTGCGTCAGCATCTACGTATTGATCTTGTTGAATTTGATTTACAACGTACGCTCACTCGTCTATGTAACAGTTCCCCTCGGACTGTATTACGTGTTACACTATCGACTCATGTTCCAGCAACGCAAAGTATGAATCAAGAACCGTTAAAAGAGCTGCTCTACAAAATGGCCGATGATCTCTTGATTCTTGGTCACAGGAATTCTGAATGGACAGGCATGGGGCCGCTTCTGGAAGAAGACATCGCGTTCTCCTCGATGGCGCAGGATAAAATAGGTCAAAGTCTCGCGTTGTTCACAATGCTGAACGAATTAGGCGAACAAGCGCCGGACATCGTTGCTTTTACGCGCAATGCGAATCAATTCCACAACTGTGTACTCGTTGAGCTTCCCAACCGCGAATACGATTTCAGCCTTATTCGTCATTTCATGTTTGATACCGCTGACGCATTGCGATGGGAAATGTTGAGCCGGTCCACCTATGAGCCACTTGCTTTAGTGGCGAACAAAATCAAGGGAGAACTGAGGTATCACACCCTGCACGGTAATACGTGGGTGAAACAGCTTGGATCTGCAACGGAGGAAAGTATCTCACGCCTGCAATCTTCCCTTAACGAAATAACACCTTACGCCCTGGGTATTTTCGAACCGTCGCCTTTCGAGAATGAAATCATCTCATCGGGCGTGTTCGAAGGGGAAGAGAAATTAATGGAAGCATGGAAGGCCTCTGTTACCGGAGTCATTTCTCAAACATCGTTACATCTTCCTGACTGGCAACTCATCACTCCGGTCTCCGGCGGGCGCGTCGGCAAGCACAGCAAGCATTTGCAACCTATGCTGGACGAAATGAGCGAGGTCTTCCGGATCGACCCAACGGCAGAATGGTAAACATTAAAACCCCCGAAAAATGAAACATGTGGTCAATGAACTGAACGATATCGTTACGGAATATTCCGAACGGATATCACGCATTTCAGACAAGGATCTTTCCAACAAGCCGCTGCCACACAAATGGAGCAAAAAGGAAGTGCTTGGCCATTTGATTGATTCGGGACACAACAATCTCAGAAGGTTCATTTCGGCGCAGTATGAGGTTTCGCCGCCTAAGATTTTCTACGACCAGGATTTCTGGGTGAAAGTAAATGATTACCAGCATCGCCCGGCAGCGGATGTGATCGAGCTCTGGAGACTTGTCAACGAGCAGATATGCTCCGTGCTGACTACGATGCCTCAGGGCAACTACGGCAAAACAGCTGATGTGGGAAAGCTCGAATCGAAACAATTGACACTGCAATTTTTGGCAGAGGATTACATCAGCCACATGAAACACCACCTGAATCAGATCATCCCGGGCTCCTACGATATTCTGTACAAATAATGGACACGGTGACTGTCACGCGCGAGGATGTTTACACATGGCTCGATGAAGTCAAAGACCCGGAGATACCGGTTCTTTCGCTGGTCGATCTGGGCGTGATCACCAATGTCTCTGTTGATGGCCACCATGTCAGGGTTGAAATGACGCCGACGTTTGTGGGCTGCCCTGCGATGGACATCATGAAGAATGAAGTAATCAATGTGCTTAAAAAGCATGACATCGGAGAACCTGAGGTGGAAGTAAATTTCAAGCAGGCATGGAGCTCTGACATGATTACAGAAAAGGGAAAGGCGGCACTGAAGAAGTTCGGCCTCGCTCCTCCTCCCGATGCCCGTCAAGTTTTTGCGGACTTGTCAATTCTCGAACACACGGCCTGTCCTCGCTGTGGTGGGACAAACACCGAAATGAGATCACCTTTCGGTCCAACCCTTTGCCGTTCGCTGCACTATTGTTTTACTTGCAAAGAGGCATTTGAGCAGTTCAAGCCTCTTTAATAAAATGAATTAAATGCAGAATGGCGAATGATGAATGCTGAATAGTGAATTGAGAAGTAGTGGCCACTTCAAAATTCGACATTCGCTGTTCAACATTCATCATTCAGCTCTAATTGATCCTGCTTATGAAACTCCTCAAACGCTTCCTCAAATACACGCTCTATCTCATTACATCCATCCTCATCGTTGGGCTCATCTACCTCGGCTTCACCTTTCCCCCCATTATGTCAGGGATGGCCGCCAAAACGATGTGCTCATGTGTCTTTGTGATGGGGCGCTCGCCGGAAAGTGTACGACAGATGGAACTCTCGGTGTTTCCGGGATTGTCAAAAGCAGATATCCAGATTCAGGATTCTCTTTCCGTTACCGCAAAGGTTCTGTGGTCGAGCAGAAAAGCAATCTATCGGAGAGGTCTTGGATGCACGCTGATTGCACAGCGGTCTGAAGAACAGTTGCGCTCCCAGGAGATTGTCACAGCAACTCCACCCACGATTGATCAGGATACAGTACGTTGGCCTATGGGAAATGTGCTGTCGGAAAACAAAGCCGATGGGGTTGATTACGACGCTTTAGATAAGGCCCTGGAAGAAGCGTTCACCGATGCCGATCCGGCAAAACCAAAAAACACGCTGGGAGTTGTCGTTGTGTACAACGGCGAGATCATCGGAGAAAAATATGCACAAGGCTTTAGTCACAAGTCGATGCTCATGGGCTGGTCCATGACAAAGAGTCTTACCAACGCAATCATGGCGACCGTGGTCAAAAGTGGAAAGCTCGATCTGAATAAACCAGCACCGGTCCCGGAATGGCAAAATGATGAGCGCAGAAATATTACATTGAATGACCTCATGCATGCAAGCAGCGGACTGGAATGGAACGAATCCTATTTCCTTCCCGGCGACTTTCACAACATGTTCATGAACAGCGACGATAAAGGGGGCTATGCAGCTTCAAAAAAAGCCGAATTCAAACCGAATGAAGTTTTTGAATACTCCAGCGGTACCAGCAATTTATTATCAAAGATCATCCGCCAATCGGTCGGCGACAGTGTCTATCATCGATACCCATACGAACAACTCTTCTTTAAAATTGGCATGTACCACACCTTGATTGAACCGGACGCATCGGGAACACTTGTCGGATCTTCCTATGGATATGCAACCGCCCGCGATTGGGCACGATTCGGATTGTTGTTCCTGAATGATGGCGTTTGGAATGGTGAGCGAATCCTTCCGGAAGGCTGGGTAAAGTATTCCTCCACTCCCGCGCCCGCGGCACCCATCGGCCAATACGGCGCGCAATGGTGGCTTAACGCCGGTGCGCCCAATGATGCCGCTAAATGTTATCATCCCGGACTGCCGAATGAAGAGTATGGCGCGGAAGGATTTGAAGGTCAGTATGTTTTCATCATCCCATCAAAAAAACTTGTTGTTGTCAGACTTGGTGTGAGTCATAGTTATGATGGAAAGATCGAGCTGATGCAAAAGGTCATCGCTGCTGTGAAATAAGTTTTGATGAGCATTTTCAGGTTCAAGCGATTTTTGATCTGTGATGATGATGCCTCGATGAAAGTCGGCACGGATGCGGTGTTGCTGGGTGCCTGGACCAAGGTTGAATCCGCGACCTCTATCTTGGATATTGGAACCGGCTGTGGCGTCATTGCAATCATGCTGGCGCAACGAACAAATGAAGACACAATCATTGACGCCGTGGAGTTGTTGGCACCAGACGCAAAGCAGGCACAGCAAAACGTCTCACAGTCGCCCTGGCCGGGAAAAGTTCACATCTTCCATACAGACATCAAGACATTTGAACGGAAAAAAAAATATGATGTGATCGTTTCGAATCCTCCCTATTTCACCAACAGTTTGTTGCCTCCAGGCAAAGGACGGACCGTGGCACGCCACGATTCCACGCTGACTTCTGAAATCCTTTTGGATTCAGTAATCCGGTTGCTCAAACCTTCCGGAAGATTAAGTCTTATTTTACCCGCTCAGGAAAGTATTTACTTTGTGACAAAGGCCGCGCAAAAAGGGCTTTACATAATCCGCCACACACGATTTTTTACCCGCGCTTCAAAAGCCCAGGAACGATCCCTGATGGAATTTGCTTTCGATACCCGCTTCTGCGAAGAGGACAGTCTGGTACTATATGAGTCCGGAGAACGTGAAACGTCAGCGTACAAGAAACTGACTTCCGATTTTTATCTGGATAAACCGTCCTGAGAAAAACGCGCTGTGCATTGGTGGCATTTCCGTATAATTAGGCCCCTTACATGCGCCTGATAAGTCTCTTATGTCTTCTCGTTGCTACGACGACCGCCTATGCGCAGGATGGTGCACTACATGTGAAAAAGGCAACCGGCCCCATCGTTATCGACGGTGAGATGACAGAGCCCGACTGGCAGACGGCAGATCTCGCACAACATTTCAAGCAATATTTTCCATTCGACTCGTCGTATGCGAAAGCACCGACCGAAGTACGCATGTTGTATGACGATCGGTTCATTTACGTTTATGCTGTCATGTACAGCATGGGTCCCAGAAAGTACATCACAAACTCTCTTCGCCGAGACTTCAGCGGCGGATTTGTAGACACTTTCAACGTACTGTTCGACACCTACAAAGACAAGACAAACGGATTTCAGTTTGGTATCACGCCATTCGGTGTGCAGCGCGAGGGTCTTATTTCCAATGGCGGAGCGACACTCGATGACTTGTCGCTCAACTGGGACAATAAGTGGTACTCAGAGTCTAAAATTCTTGGCGACCGTTGGGTTTGTGAACTGGCTATCCCTTTTAAAACGCTGCGGTTCAAGCACGGACTTGACTCATGGCATCTGAATTTCTATCGGACAGACAGTCACTATACGGAGCGTTCTACGTGGGCGCCTATTGCACGGGTTTATCCCATTATCAACCTTGCCACGATGCGCGAGTTGATCTGGGACCAACCTTTGCAGCATCCAGGCGGCAACGTGTCCATCATACCGTATGCTGCTGTGAAGTCACAACAAGATTTCGAAGCAGGCACGCCAAGAGACACCAGACCCGATGTAGGAGGAGATGCAAAAGTCGCTATCGGGCCAGCGCTTAATCTCGACCTTACTGCCAATCCGGACTTTTCACAAGTCGAAGTAGACCAGCAGGTCACAAACCTGAACAGGTTCGAGATCTTTTACCCGGAGAAACGCCAGTTCTTTCTTGAAAACGGTGACCTGTTTGCGAACTTCGGATATTCCAACATGCGCCCGTTCTTTTCGCGAAGGATCGGCGTTACACGGGATCCTTCCACCGGACAAAATATTTCAAATCGGATATACGGCGGAGCGCGACTCAGCGGAAAAATCAACAACAATTGGCGGATTGGACTTATGACCATGCAGGCCGCCGAAGACAATTCAATCAATCTCCCATCTGTCAACTATACCGTGGCGGCGGTGCAGCGGAAAGTATTCACTCGCTCCAACATCGGGATGATTATGATCAACAAGCAGGCGTTTAACGACACCGCTTACAATCGCCTTGTGGGTGTTGAGTACAATCTTGCATCAAGAGATAACCGGTTTACCGGAAAAGCTTTCTATCATCGCTCATTTGATCAAAGAAATCTCGACAGCAGCTATGCCGCCACTGCCCAGATGACGTACCGCGTGCCGAACCTCGAGATCGATTTGCTCGCGCAGGATATCGGTGCACACTACAATCCGGAAGTCGGATACGCCCCGCGGAAGAATTTTCGTCGTCTTGCACCGGAATTGTATTATAGCTTCTATCCAAAGTCGAAGCTGATTAACAATCATGGGCCTGGCACCGACATAGACTTGATTTGGAATCAACAGTTCGGTTTGACCGATGCTGACTTCAATCTTTGGTACACCGTGAATTTCCAGAACAGCGCGCAGTTTTTTATCCGGATAAGAAACGACTATGGCCTCGCGTTCTTCCCATTCGATCCGACATTTCCTGCTGACCCGGGGAATGCCGTGAACTTACCCGCTGGCTCCTCCTACTCCTGGAATTCTGTAATCGCCTCTTTCACTTCGAATGGGAGAAAGAAAATATTCTACAACCTCCAAACGCGCTCGGGCCAGTATTACAATGGAACACGCGTGAACCTGGATGGGACAATCAACTACCGGTTGCAGCCACATGCCGTGATTTCTATGAATTTCACGTATAACAGGATCCGCCTTCCATCGCCTTACAATAGCGCTGATCTAATTCTCCTCGGCCCCAAGTTCGATCTGACATTTTCAAGGAAACTGTTCTGGACCACCTATTTTCAATACAACAACCAGATTCAGAATCTGAATATCAACTCACGCCTGCAGTGGCGATTCAAGCCAGTGTCAGACTTGTACCTGGTTTATACCGACAATTACTTCGCCGAAGCCTCATCGCATGATGAGATTTTCTATGTCGGGCAGCCCAAGTTGAGGGCCCTTGTATTAAAGCTAACCTACTGGATCAATTTGTAGGCTGCTACCACCTTTGAATCTTCTTTTTCGGTCGGACAAAAAATCGCCGCAATTTCACGTATTAAAGAATACTCGTCGATCAAAAGGTATTCTTTTGCCGGGAATGACCTTCATTTTCCACCGCAGATGAACTTTACTGAAAAAAGCGTATGGAAAAGAAGTCATTGCTGCTCTTGTGGCTGGTCGTTGGGGTTGCGTGTAAATCAAATGACCCTTCCCCTTCTCAGACCGATTGGAAAATACAGTCCAGCGGTACGTCCCAGGTATTGTTAGGAACAGCTTTCCCGGATGAAACACACGGATTTTGCTCAGGCACCAACGGTACGATTCTTTCGACTGGCGATGGCGGCATTACCTGGAAAAACCAGTCAAGCGGCACATCAAATTTTCTCCGGGACATTTGTTTTACCGACGTCACCACCGGGACGATTGTCGGTGAATCCGGAATAATTCTTCGAACCACCAATGGCGGTGTTGCCTGGAGCCAGCAAGTCAGTGGAACAACTGAACATATGGTTCATGTAAATTTTCTGAACAAAAACATGGGAATGATCTCAGGTCAAAAGGGTGTTATACTTGTGACTACCGATGGCGGCGCCAACTGGAAGAAAGCGTCAACAGGAACGAGCCTTGAATTGCCGGGAATATTTGTACTCAGCGACATGGAAGCATGTGCTGTTGGCTTCGGCGGAACTATTCTTCGGTCCACTGATGCAGGTGCCACGTGGACATCGGCTGCATCGGGTATATCATCGGACTTGCGAAGTATTCACTTTATGAACGATACAGGAATTGCTGTTGGACTTGGAGGCACAATATTAAGATCGACAGACCGCGGAAAGACCTGGATTAAAATCAGCAGCGGAACCGTCAAGGATTTATATGCTGTTCAATTTGCAAATACAAATAAAGTCTTCGCTGTTGGAACCGGCACAATCATAGAGTCCGCCGACGGTGGAGTGTCCTGGAAAAAATCATCGGCACCCGATTTTTCTGTAGATCTGTATGGCCTTGCTGTCAGCAATGGAAAGGCATGCGCTGTTGGACAAGGTGGTCTTTTGATGACCTATGTGCCTTAAGATGATTGCGTTTATCTTCGTGTCCCTTGGAGAATCTGCCACAACCCACATTTGACTACTGGATACTGGTATTCGGTGGCTTCGCGTTCATCGGGCTATTTTATGGCGCGGGACTGATTGGTACGAAGCACTCACGCAGGATGGACCGCCTGATGGGACTCTACCTGATCCTCCAATCGATTATGCTGCTCGAGTACGTACTGTTCTGGAGCAATCTGATCTATGGTCAAGGATGGGCGATCGACGTGAGCTTCACTTTTCCATTATTATACGGCCCCCTTCTGTATATCTTCTTCGATGATGCATTCGGCAATGACAAGCCGTTAGGGAAGTATTGGCTGCATTTCTTGCCGTTTGTAGTCACCCTCGGTCTGAAGGTTCCATTTTACTTCAGCAGTACAGACACGAAACTGAATCATGTTCTCGATGTGCCGTTTGGACAGCTTCTAATGTTCTATCCCTGGTTCAAGATCGTGCACATGTTATGTTACAGTGCTTCACTTTTTGTCATGATCAGCAAACGTTCCGGAGTGGGTTACATGAGGAGCTGGGCCCGACTGATCAGTTCCCTGTTTTTGACATTCACGTTGTTGACATTGACTTATGAGATCTCCTTCCGTTTTGGTTTTTATACATTAACCTTGGATTACATTTTATCGCTCACAAGTGTTTCATCGATTGCGCTGGTCGCCTGGAGTGCACGTAGCTACGGACATGTCACTGCAGGGATGAATCTCAGTAGCGCGTTAAAATTGGATCGGGCACGTGAAATCGAACATCTGCTGATCGAGCGTAAGCAACCCCATGAGCCGGTTGACAAGTACCATAAGTCGAAAATGCCGGAGTCCATGGCAGCAACGCTGGCGCGTGACCTTGAGAAACTGATGAATGAAGAGAAGCTTTACCGGCAAAACGATCTCAAGCTTGAAAGGCTGGCTGAGCGCCTTGGGACGACACGGCATTTTGTTTCACAGGTGATCAATCAGACATACAAAATGCACTTCTTTGATTATATCAATATGAAAAGAATCCAGGAGGCTAAGGAATTACTTCGTGCTAGTACGAGACAGGAATTGAATGTTATTGAAGTGGCGTACATGACAGGATTTAACAATAAGGGAACGTTTAACGCTGTGTTCAAGAAAGTGACAGGGATGACGCCCACTGAGTTTCGCGTTCAATCACAACATCTCGTTCAATCACGCGATAATTGATCGCGATCGCGACGGACCATACCCCTGTTTTCAAACCAACGTCCTAAAAATAACAGAACATATACCGCGATTTACGGGTCTTGGGTTTATCACTCGAATGAAAAATTATTGGCCACAATAAAAGGTAATTATGTAGCAGTTTGACCAAAAAATAACCATATTTGCGAAACCTCTTTTTTATGAGAATTCGCAAGCGTTACACCAACTTTTTTGAATTCCAGCAAGTCTACGCGACCAATGACAAATGCCGCGAACACCTTGAATCGCTACGCTGGAAAGACGGCCCCCGTTGTCCTCATTGCGGCCACGACAAGTATTACAAGTTTGAGAATGGCAAGACCTACAAGTGCGCGCGCCGTGAATGCCGTAAGAAGTACAACGTGTTTATCGGAACGGTATTCGAGAACACGAAGATCCCATTGAACAAATGGTTTTGGGCCGTCTATATTGCCACATCACATAAGAAGGGAATCAGTTCCGCGCAACTCGCGCGCGACATATTCGTCCAGCAAAAAACCGCGTGGTTTATGCTCCATAGAATCCGCGAAATGCTCACGCCGAATAATGAACAATTCCGCAATACCGTCGAGATCGACGAAGCCTATATTGGCGGCAAAGAACGCAATAAACACGCTAAAAAGAGGCAAAAAGAGCAACAAGGCTTTGGCCGGTCCGGCTCTAAAACGGCCGTGCTTGGTATCGTAGAACGTGGTCACGAAGTCTATGCGCGCAAGGTGAATCAAACCGATCTTGAAACACTAAAACCAATCATTGAAAGTAAGGTTGAACCGGGTGCAACGATCATGACGGACGAATGGCGCGCCTACGAACATCTTAGCGTTAAATTCGATCACATGGTTATCAAACATAGTGACGGCATCTACGTTGCTGGTAAGATTCACACGAACACAATCGAAGGTTTTTGGTCACTACTAAAACGTGGCATCGTCGGCATTTATCACTTCGTATCGTTCAAACATCTTGACGCGTATTGCAATGAATTTACCTTCCGATACAACACGCGCCGACTCAATGACTTCCAGCGTTTTGAACTCGCAATGGTGCGCGCGGCAGGTCGCCGGATAACTTACAAAGAGCTTACGCGGTTCCATCATGGGTTAGCGGGACCGACGGTTGCCGATCCGTTTGGAAAGTGACTCAATAGACTTCTGCCTAACTTGCAGCAATGAGTCGCAAACTTTTATCTGTGTTGCCTGAGTTTCTGAAAAATGCTGAAGGGAATCTCTCTGATGACGCACCATTCGCAATTCTGTGTTCAATGATTTGTTTTCTTGGTCTAGCGTTTGACTCGTGGATTGTATATACAATCCTGCTGGAACAAAAATAATTATTACAAGACTTTCTATTGCCGCTATGATTTTGAATGTCATTGGTTCTTTTGGCGGTTCGATTGGTAGCGGCTTTTTATTGTATTCGATCCAACCACCGGATTCTTTAACGAAATTTCCAAGTTCAGATAAGCAATATTTAAAATCCAGCACTCCAAAATCTTCCCATTCGATCAACTTGTGATGCTTGAGCAGAGATATTATAGATTCTTTCTTGTCGGCATCCAAATTCAAAACCCCATCGTTAGCCATCAACCACAATTCCTCTTTTGAATAATATTGACGAAAAACCATTTTTTTAATAATTCTATCAATCAATTCATCGTTTGTCATGGGATTAATAAGGGTCGGTAAGTGGAACAAAATATACCTAAATTTGCCCTGTGAAGCCCAAAAAAATCACTAACGAGAAACCCCTCAAGATCAATAAGACATTTGAGGAGGCAATGGAAATACTGGCGAATCCACCTAAAAAGGCAGATAATCATTCGCTTGTTGACTTGGTGAAGAAGCGCCGAAAGGCCGCGAAAAAGAAATAAATCATTCGAGTATTTTAATTATTACGCTGATCGTCCAAGCGAAGGCCAAAAAGTAAACCGCTCCGATCATACCGTAACCAATCATTAACGCCCATTCGTCTATTGCAAGGGCATCCCAATAAGTGTCCATTATCCAGCCTACTCCACAGATTAAGACTAACAACGCCGCACATACCAGCAGCTTGACGATACGGTTCATATAAAACGAATCAGCGTGGAACAACAAACAATCCCGCCTCAGGGTACTGGTATACCACGCCGCAAAGAATGAATGCCGCCCACGCCTTATCGTGAGCGTCAATCCAATCCTTTGTGCGGCTAGAGATTACCAGTTTCTGAGGCCCAAAGAATCAGGCTAACGCCTAATTATCATGTTATCAAAAGTGCAAATATTCTTGCAATTTCAGAACCGTAACAAACGATCAAAAACTTATGGAAAGCCTTGATGATTTATTCAAAAACGACATTATTAACGACATGGACACGAAACCTATGCTCATGGGGCTGCTGTACTGGACGTGTCAAATCAAAGCGGCTAACGACCGAATCGTTTACGAACTCTATCCCGGGAACTCGAAGAAGGAGCGCGCCAAAAGGAATAAAGTGAGTCAAGCCATTCTCGAAGAAGGCAATAAACTCTATCATAAATCCCTTTCCTTGGTTCTGAATGCCTCGAAAGGCGATCATTGACCGATTCCTGACCTAACCTCTCAAATTGCTCGATAATATTAAATTCCCTCATAATCACGTGATTTTTATTTCATTTGGTCTAACTGCTACATAGTGGCCCAATAAAAAATATACTCCTCGTAATCAGATAGTTACAAATTTAATAATAGATGTTTAAACATATATTTATCATTTGTGGTTATCATTGCATCACCAAAAAAAACAACTATGAAAAAACTAAACGTTTTGTTTGCTCTTGTGCTTTTCGCCGGAGCTGTGAATGCTCAAACAACCTGGGACATTGACAAGGCTCACTCAGTTATTGGGTTCAATGTTCAGCACATGGTCGTGTCTGAAGTATCTGGAAACTTCAAGGATTTCGCTGGAACTGTAGTCAGCAAGAATGCGGACTTCGACGGCGCTGATGTGGATTTCTCTGCAAAAGTAGTTTCCATCGACACTGACAACGAAAAGCGTGATGGTCACCTGAGAACAGATGACTTCTTCAATGCTGAAAAATATCCTGACCTCACTTTCAAAGGCGTATTGTCTAAGGCGGGTGGCAAATATCAGCTGAAGGGCAAGCTAACGATGAAAGGCGTTACTAAAGACGCAACGTTTGATGTTACTTACGGTGGTACAATCGACACAGGCCGCGGTGTAAAAGCAGGCTTCAAACTCAATGGCAAAATCAATCGCCAGGATTACGGTGTGAAATTCGGCAGCAAGATGCAGGATGGAAGCGCTGTGGTAAGCGATGAGGTTGAAGTGGTTTGTAAACTCGAGCTCAACAAGAAAGCAGCTTAAATAAGATAAAGGGGAGCTGCGGCTCCCCTTCTTATTTGTCTCAAACTAAAGAAAACAACAGATTAAGATGGCGATCGAGATCAACATCGCATCATTACATTTATCACTTTTCGGACTTGACGCCTTCGCGTGAGGTTTTTTTTCATGAAAATCGAAGAAGAGATCCAGCAACCAAAATTTAAGAACGCCTACCAGAAGGTTGCGATCAACTTAATCTATACAGCGAACTGGCTGCAGGGAAAACAACAAGATTTTTTCAAACCCTTCGGCATCACATCTTCGCAATTCAATATCCTTCGCATCCTTCGGGGACAACATCCAAACAAAATTTCCGGCGTAGAAATCAAATCGAGAATGCTCGATAAAAATTCTGATATCCCACGCTTACTCGATCGTCTCATCAAAAAAGGGCTCATTTCCAAAGGACAATGCCCCAACGATAAGCGCGCTGCTGACATCATTATCTCGGAAGAAGGCCTTGGTGTTCTCAAGCAGATTGATGCCAGAATCGATGAATCTCAAAAGAACAGCATCCAACTTACACAGGACGAAGCATCCCAACTGAGCAACCTGCTCGACAAGTGCAGGGGGTGAAGGGGAACCGGTGACTGGTGACAGGCAACCAGTTACGTGTTGTCACGAATTGCGTGTTGCCCGTCTCCGGTTGCAGGTTTCGAGTCTCCCGTAGCCAGCAAAGTCCCAACCCACTCTTCGCCTTAAAGTGGGCCAGCGCGCGTTCACCTACGAAGAATAGCCATAAGAATCAAAGTGGGCACAACCAGTACCCAGCAACTAGCGACCAGAATCCCCTTAAATAAAAAACCCCGACGTCCCGATCCCGATAGCTATCGGGAATCGGGACCGCCAGGGTCCCTCTGATTTGCAAGCAGAGAGTTAGTAACGATAGTAATCAGGCTTGAATGGTCCTTTCACATCCACGCCGATATATTTTGCTTGTTCTGGAGAAAGCTCTTCCAGCTCCACACCGATTTTCTTCAGGTGCAGGAATGCCACCTTTTCATCAAGATGCTTCGGCAGCATATAAACCTTGTTTTCATATTTGCCGTGATTGGTCCACAACTCAATCTGTGCAAGGGTCTGGTTTGTAAAGGAGTTAGACATTACAAATGAAGGGTGCCCAGTTGCACAGCCCAGGTTTACGAGACGACCTTCTGCCAAGAGGATGACCTGGCGACCATTCTTCAGTGTGTACAGATCCACCTGAGGCTTCACCTCATCACGCTGCGCATTTTTCTTAAGCCATGCCACATCGATTTCATTGTCGAAATGCCCGATGTTACAAACAATGGCCTTGTCTTTCATCTTTTCGAAGTGGCGTCCCACGACAATACCATGGTTTCCTGTCGCGCTGACAACGATGTCCGCCTCTTTCACAGCGTCATCCATTTTCTTTACAGCGAAGCCATCCATAGCTGCCTGCAGTGCACAGATCGGATCTATCTCAGTAACGATGACCCGTGCGCCGGCGCCACGAAGTGATGCTGCTGAACCTTTTCCTACATCACCATATCCTGCCACGACGGCTACCTTTCCAGCCATCATCACGTCAGTTGCCCTGCGGATTGCATCTACAAGGGACTCCTTACAGCCATACTTGTTATCGAATTTCGATTTTGTAACAGAATCATTAATGTTAATTGCTGGCAACGGAAGCTTTCCATTTTGCGCACGCTCCATCAGGCGATGAACGCCAGTGGTAGTCTCTTCAGAAATTCCACGGATGCCCGCAATAAGTTGGGGATTCTTGTCAAGAACGAGGTTCGTAAGATCCCCACCATCATCCAGGATCATATTCAATGGTTTGCCCCCTTCGAATGCATACAATGTCTGCTCAATACACCAGTCAAACTCCTGTTCGTTCATTCCCTTCCATGCAAAAACGGGAATGCCTGCTTTTGCGATAGCCGCCGCTGCATGATCCTGTGTGGAGAAGATGTTACACGATGACCAGGAAACCTCTGCGCCAAGCTCTTTCAACGTCTCGATGAGAACGGCTGTCTGGATCGTCATGTGGAGGCAACCGGCAATACGGGCTCCGCTCAATGGCTTGCTCTTGCCGAATTCCTCGCGGATCGACATTAATCCAGGCATTTCGGCCTCAGCCAATTTGATCTCTTTTCTGCCCCATTCGGCCAGCGAAAGGTCTTTTACTTTGAATTTCAGCTTGTCAGCAATCATGGAATTGTGGTTTTTTCTTTTTGAAGGCGCAAATTTAACAAAGTCAATTAAATTGTTAAGAATGCATCTCCAATTGTTGTGGAGGGACCGTCTGCAATCCAACTTGATTCGATACGGAACCTTTCCCCGTTCGCTTTGTTATTAACCCAGCCTGAATAATATGAAACAATCTATTACAATAGAAGTCGTCTCCGATGTAGTCTGTCCATGGTGTTACATTGGCAAACGACGCCTGGAAAAAGCAATTGACGAGTTGCGCGATAGATTTGATTTTGAAGTGAAGTTCTCACCGTTTGAGCTAAATCCGGAAATGCCTGCCAAGGGCAAAGATCAAAAGGAATATCTGAGTGCTAAATTCGGCAGCGTCGAAAAATATGAGCAGATCACTGCACACGTTACAGGAATCGCACGCACAGAAGGGCTTTCCTTCGACTTCAGCAAACAAAAGGTTTCTCCTAACACGCGAGATGCGCATCGCATTATCATGTTGGCTGGTAAATCAAATTTGCAGGCCGCAGTAAACGAAGCACTCATGAAGGCATACTTCGAACAAGGCGTTGACCTCTCCGATCGACGCAACCTGATCGCAGTAGCGGTTGGCGCAGGCATGATCGAAAAAGAACTTAACGACATGTTCGCGAACGATGACTATCTCGAAGAAGTGACTATGCGGGAACAAGTCAATTATCAGCGTGGGATCAGCGGAGTGCCCTTTTTTATCATCAATAATAAATACGGGGTTTCCGGTGCTCAGCCGACCGCTGCATTTGTCGAAATGTTCACCGAACTAGGCTCTGAAATGGTCGCACAAGGGCAAATCTGCGACACAGAAAACAAGGACTGCTGAACTAGCGTGGCTTAAGTTCGCTTTCCTTTACAACGGCTGTCCAAACACTCGCCTTATCACCATCAATCTGAGTCCAGGTGATTGCTACGATTCCCCCGTGAACGCTGATGCCCGTGGACGGATTCACGCTGTTGCCTTTCACGGGCACAGGTGAACTGGAAATAAGTGTTTGATAAAAATTGTTCCCGCCGTCTTTGGAGTAAAACAAAACGATATCTGTTTTTGGATCTTCATAGTCTCTTCGTTCATAACAAACGACAAACACGTGTCCTGTTGTCTGGTCGACGGCAATAGACGGAGCAAACTGCTGCCCCATGATTTCATCTTTCTTGAAGCGGGTAGGTCCTACCCAATTATCGCCACGGTTTGTGGATCGCAGTAGCGCGACGTTTGCGTCAATTGAACCCTTCTTCCCTTCTGCATAAACAATGTATAGGCTGCCGTGAAACTTTGTTGGGGTCTGGTCTACGACCAGTGTTGGTCGAGCCGTAATAGGACTGAACCCGGGGATATTCAGCGTCATGGTCTCAGGATGGGCGATCGCCAAATCCCGTGTTAGCCAAACTTCACCATCATAGGATCGGTCAAAAAATATCAATCCCTGATTTGACCATACCGCGTAGAGCCTTTCATCCAAATCCATAACGACGGACGCTCCTCCTGCGGAAGCCTCCTGACCCGAACAATCTCCGGGTGTTTGATTGAGTTGAACTGGCTTTGCCCACGTCTTACCACCGTTCCAACTACCGAATAAGATGTTCGAATGACAATTGGGATCTGTCATGCCAAATTTATCGGACTGTGTCCAAACACCATACAGGACTCTCTTCTTTGGATGAATGCTGAAAGACAAGTTTGTTTCATCCCTTGTTTCCTTGTCTTCTTTCGAAGCGGGCGGATTGCCAAAAACGGCTTCTTCCTCCCAGGTCGCCCCTTTATCATCCGATGTTTGCAATGCAAACCTGTCGTTGGTTCGTGACGGATTGGAGGGATCGCAATAGTGCACAAGATCAAAGTGGCCTTTGTTTTCGGAAATAATTTTTACTCCACCCCTCACGCCATAACGCGATGTGATTTTAGTGTCCTTCCACACTACACCGCCATCGATGGAATAGAAGACCTTATCAGGGGCCATGGAGACAACAATATTCCGGGGATCTTTTGGGCAGATAACAATACCCGGGTCAGGCGATATGCCGCCCGCAATGTCAGCGAGTTTAACGGCGGTGATTTGCGCCGAAGCCGTGTTGAAGAAGAAAATTACACTGAGTAATATAAAAGGAACTCTCCCTGCACCCTCCGCACGTTGTTTCATGATCATTCGAGATACGTATTCTTTTTCAAAAACTCAACCCAATGCTGATAGCCGGCGGCATTTAGGTGGAGCCCGTCATAGGTATATCTCGCATCTAATAATTCCTTGCTGTCCCGGAATGCACTGTGAATATCAACATACTGATATTTCAGGATATCGGCATATTTTTTCAATTGCATATTGATTTCAATGATATCACTCTGTTTTGAAAACCGTGTCATGAAACCCTTGACACCAGGATTGACAGGCAGGATACTGTGTACGTAGATCTTGGTTTCCGGAGAACCTGAATGTATCATATTAATGATCGAGAATATGTTCTCGATCACAGCGGAGTTTGGAATGCTCTTCGACAAATCGTTTACACCGATCAGCATGAACAGTTTGGACGGCTTCCACCGCACCACCTCATCAACCCGTTTTATCACGCCAAAAGTATTGTCACCAGAAATTCCCCTGTTGACCACAGAAGAATCCTTGAGGAGTTTCCGCCAGTTCCCACCCTCCGTAATGCTGTTTCCAAGAAACATGATCTTCCCTGTTTCTGGTTTCTCTGCACGGAATTTTGCAAGACGTTTGTTGTAATGATCCGGAAGATTGGGCAACGTGTCATATCCACGCTTTTGTGCATAAGCGTTGCCTGCAAAAAAGATTGCTGCAATCAGGAGTACGTTCTTCATCGTCTATTTTTTTATGCCTTCAATCCTGGTATTCAATTTTTCGCCGCCGCCGATCTCTACGCTGGAAGAGCCATATACTTTAATTTGCGACTTAATGAAGTCCGACGCTTCGGCTTTGTAAATGTTATCGACATATTTCTGCGGGTTCCTGTCGATGTATGGGAACCATGTGCTGTGAATCTGAATCATCACGCGATGACCTTTCTTAAAAGTGTGCAAAATATCCTGAAGCGCCCATGCAACATCCGTCGGCTGGCCGGGTTCAAATGGCTCTGGTTTTTCAAAGCTATTGCGGAACCGGCCGCGAAAAACTTCACTGCGCACGAGCTGCTGATATCCCGCCATGATAATGTTGGAGGGGTTTCTTGGATCATTAGGTTCGTCAGCGGGATAAACATCAATAAGTTTCACAATAAAATCAGCATCCGTACCAGACATGGAAACCTTGAGCTTGGCCGCAATCTCTCCCGCGAGCGTAAGATTTTCAGTCAATGGATCGGTCTGAAAGGTGAGCACATCGGGGCGTCTCGACGCTTCACGCTGGTCGTCAGTCATAAAGCGTCGAGGCGTGAAGACGAGGCCTTCCGTCTGTGATGTGTAAGCAACAGGATGGGCAGGGTCACTCACATACTCAAATACTGCCTCGACAGGGGTCGGTGCATTGACCGACAACTTCCCACTTTCTCCAAAGTATAATTTTGTCGGAGGCATTCCCTTGGGCGGCCATTCAGCGAATGTCTTCCACTGCTTCAATCCACAGTCAAACATATACGCTTCAGGGAGTCCTGTGGGTTTATTCTCTTTTAAGATCGAATTAAAAAATCTGCGTTCTATCTCACGCTGATAGAATGTAGAAATGCTGTCTCCAAAATAGATGTGGTTGATCATTTGAAAACCTTTTTCAACAGACCAATCTCCATGACTCCAGGGTCCCATGACAATTGTGTTGTAGGTGCCCGGGCTCGAAGTTTCGATTTTCTTGTAAATATTGAGTGGACCGTAGAGATCTTCCGCATCATACCATCCTCCAACAGTCATAACGGAGTGCTTCACATTGGAAAGATGGGGCAGCAAACTTCTCTTCTGCCAGAATTCATCATAGTTAGGATGATCTATTATTTGCTGCCAGAAAAAATTGTCTTTATGATATTTATCCGTTGCGTTTTTGAGTGGTCCCAAATCAAGATTAAATGCATAACCATCTTTGGGATCCTTTTCATAGAGACGCGTGATTTTGTCATCATACCAACTCTTATCGGTCGGCCCCTTGTGCTGATACCCGAAGACAGGCAACGCGGCAAGATAGCTTTGTAGAAAGACGCCCTGGTGATGAAAATCGTCATACCAGAAATCGGATATCGGCGCCTGGGGCGAAGAAGCCTTCAGCGCAGGATGCGCGTCGGGTATACCTGCGGCAGTGTAAAATCCCGGGTACGAAATTCCGTATTGTCCAACTCTGCCATTGTTCCCTTTGATGTTCTTGATCAACCAATCGATGGTGTCCCAGGTATCCGAGGACTCGTCGATCGCTGATGTATTTTTCTTATCGTTCCCCGGAATGTTTGGCCGCATGTTGTCAAATGTTCCTTCGGACATCCATCGGCCACGAACGTCCTGGTAGACGAAAATGTATCCATCTCTCATGAGATACGGCGATGGGCCCAATCTCCTGGAAGGAAAATTATCAGTACCGTATGGAGCCACGCTGTAACATGTGCGCTGCATGAGGATTGGATATGTCTTTGATTTGTCTTTGGGGACATAGACCGCCGTGAATAGCTTGATACCGTCACGCATTGGGATGCGGTATTCGAACTTGTCGTAGTGCTGCCTCGAATAAACTGAATCCGGTACCTGGCCCGACACAATGATCGGAAATGCAAATACGAACAGGAGGACAAGGGTCTTTTTCATTTTTCGATTAATCAATAGTTGGGGAAGGTAGGCAGCGCGTAGGGCAAATTCAAGCAAAAGAAATGTCTCCGGTTCCGAGCAGCGTCTCCCATCAGGGGACGCTGCATAACATGCCACTTAGTTGTTATTTCGCAGAGTCCCCTTTGGGAGACTCTGCTGAGAAGGTTCGCAGCTTCGCCTTCGGCAGATACCCTTTCACCGTTTGAGAAAATATTACCATCTTCTGCCCGCAAAGATGAGTACAGCAAAATACACATGGCAGGTCGGCATTGCGCTTGTGATCGCCAACATGATAGGAACAGGCGTGTTCACTTCGCTCGGCTACCAGGTCGGGCCACTTCCTTCGGGTTTTGTAATTCTAGTGTTATGGTTGCTGGGCGGCATTGTGGCATTGAGCGGGGCATTCACCTACGCCGAAATAGCCACAACCCTCAAGCGATCTGGCGGTGAGTACTACTACCTCGCGAAAGTATTTCATCCTGTCCTTGGTTTTATGAGTGGCTGGATGAGCACCATTGTCGGTTTCGCAGGCGCAATTTCCGCGGTCGCGATAGCGATAGGCGCCTATTCATCTGTCCTGCTGGGAATCAATGAGAAAGTCGTTGCTGTTGCCAGCATAATCCTCATTTCAGGGATTCACCTTCTCGGCGTTAAAACCGGTGGTCGCGCACAAACTGTCTTAACCTCAATAAAACTGTCGCTCATCGTTTTCTTTTGCCTCGCCCCATTCTTCATGTCATCGGATTCATTGTCAGGGATCAGTTTCCTCCCGAAAGAAGGCGACCTTGATTTGATTCTAACACCGGGCTTTGCTGTTTCACTGGTATTTGTGGTGTATGCCTACACCGGATGGAATGCAGCAGCATACATCGCTGGCAACCTTGAAGACCCCGTGAAGAATTTGCCGCGGGCACTCATCCTTGGCACTTCCACTGTTGTGATCGTCTATTTGTCATTAAACAGTATGTTTCTGTATTCGGCAACATTCGCAGAACTGGAAGGACAGAACGACATCGGCAACGTTGTCGCGATAAAGCTTTTCGGCCCGCGCATAGGTCAGATATTTTCAGCGCTGTTTAGCACCGCCCTGCTTTCAACACTAAGCGCAATGACGATAGCAGGGCCTCGCATCACAGAAGCAATGGGTGAAGATTTTCCTGCCTTGAAAAAACTTTCAGTAACTAATCGGTTTAACATGCCCTATGTGGCGATCCTATTGCAAGCGGTTTGGTCGATCTTCCTGGTGATTGTGAGCACCTTCAAGGAGATTATTCAATACATTTCAATCAGCCTTTCAATCTTTTCGATGCTGACGGTGATTGCCATCTTCTTCATCCGAAGGACATACAAGGAAAGACCTTTCAAGCTGCCCCTGTATCCGATTCCGCCACTCATCTTTATAGTCGTCACTTCGTGGATGATCTATTATATGTTCAGAGATGATCCGAAAATAATTTTCTATTCTCTTGGCACAATGGTTCCCGGAGCGATTATATATTTTAGCATTTCAAAAGATAAGAAGATTGAAAGTTGAAATGGCATTACTCCTGGCGCTGGTAGTTGGCGCTTGCACCGGGAGAAAAGATCAGCAGCCGGTTACGACTGTTGATACAGTGAAGATTACACGCGATACCGTCGCGCTCCCGGTAAAGCCCGAAATCACGAAAGATGAACTGCTGGATGCACTCGGACTTTACGTTGCGGGGATTCCACAACATGATTCGAACAGGTTTTCAATATTGGAAAAAGAGCAGGCATGGAAAGATTTCAAAATCGCCACAGATTCCAATTGGTCACGCATTTATAATATGAGGCTCAGCAAAATGTTGGACTGGCAAAGACAAAACCTGGCCGGTGAACAACGAGACTCGCTGAAAGTATTTTATCCGTTCTCGGGGCCTGACTTCATGCATATTCATTATCTGTTTCCAGATGCGAAACAATACATTTTTGTCGCCCTTGAACCCATAGCGCCGGCTCCACGCTTCGACACCCTTACCACTGAATTTCGTCGTCGTTTTCTGGACAGCCTGCAGCATTCACTCCTGGATGTGTTTAACAAAAGCTATTTCATCACAAGTAAGATGAAGCGCGATATCAAGAATCTTCGCGGAGTCCTTGTTCCATTGTATTTCTTCCTCGAGCGAACCGGGCATGAGCTCATTAGCCAGGAATTCATTCGCATTGATTCAACCGGTATGGAACATTCAATGTCGCCCGGCGATATTGGCTTATACAATACGGCAGGCGTCCATCTTCGCTTTCGTGAACACGGATCAGAGGTCGTTAAGGATCTTCGTTACTTCAGCGTGAATGTGAATGACAACGGGATGAGTGAACGACCCGGGCTCGACGAATACATTGTGCGAAACGGACCTTACCACACGTTCATGAAATCAGCGTCCTATCTTCTCCACCGCGATAATTTTTCCCGGATAAGAAAGATTGTAATGGAAAATTCCGTCGGCATCTTCCAGGATGATACTGGAGTACCTTATCGCGAATTCAAAAAGCGCCTCGACTGGCAGGTCCAGTTGTTTGGAGAATATGCCATGCCAGTCAAGGAGTTCGGTGAATCACGCTTTCAGGCAGATCTTGACTCAGCTTATAAACTATCATCGAAGCGTGAGGCATTGCCTTTCTCAATCGGCTACCATTGGGGCACGAAGAAGCAGAATTACATGCTGATGAAAAAGTCGACGGTTGGATCAGCGAAGTAATTCAAAAGCTTTTAACGAGTTTAATACTCAGATTTCTTCCCATGCTATAAATGCCAAGATGACCGTTGGGTGAAACTGAATATTGCTCAAAGTACTTCAACCGGCTCAGGTGATCCTGGAAGGCTACGTCAAATATGTTGTTGGCGAGCAGGTATACCGTAAGAAATTGCTTTCCATTTTTGTTTTTTAGATCGGTCCCGGCTCCCAGATTTACAAGCGTGTATCCCTGCGTCGGCGTTTCTGTATTATCATAGGTAAACACCCTGTTTTGTGTAGCCGTGTACTGCATTTGTATTTTGATAAAAGGCTTGTCAAAGAGTTTACTTTTACCACTCCATTCATATTTGAGTTCAGAAATAAATCGGAACGGCGGCATGAAGGGAACGTACCGCGTCTCCGCTGTTTTTTGAGAGCCTGAATAGCTGTTATTGTCACCGTAAATGAGCGAAGCGGAATTGTCAAAATGAAGCTGTTTGACAATGTGAAAGTCGATGCTCGCTTCAAGGCCATACAACAATACGTTTCCTTGCTGGAATTGATAGGTCGGATACGCGACGCTGCCACTGACGCTGAGAGAATCCTCACCATTCGCCTTAAGAAGCTTTTTATTATAGATATAATTGTCAATTCGGTTTACAAACAGGCTGGCACTGGCATTGACGTTATTTGCGGCGAATGAAGCGCCAACATCGATCTGGTTGCTGAATTCCGGTTTGAATTGACTATTGCCGATTTGATAGAGATTGGTGCCAGGATGAACTCCGTTAGCCGAGATTTCGGAAATGTTCGGAGCACGATAACCTCTTGAAAAGTTCAGTTTCAATGACCATGCATCGTCGATCAAATAACTCACACCCAAACTTCCTGTCATTCCATTGAACGCGGTTGAATAATTGTCAAACAATTTGTTGGCACCAACCACGTCGTTTCCTGTCACCGGCTGCTCAAAGCCGCTGACGGGATTTGGTTTTGCGTATAATTCCTGATTGTTAAAATTCCTGCGATCATACCTGACGCCGCCGGAAAGATTCATTTTCCCGAAGTCTTTCTTTACCGTCACAAATCCCCCGAAATCAAATTGTTTGTAAGATGGGATCACGAACTCGGTTCCACCAGTAACATCATTCGACTGGTACATCCCATTGGCACCAATTACTGTCTCCCAATGATTGAACTCCGGTATGAAATACTTAACGTCATAGGTGAGGGTGTTCAGTTGAAGATAAAGACCCGCCATATCCTGATAAGGTTCTTCGGGATGACTGAATTCTCTTCTGATGCTACGCTGAAAACCCAGGTTTGCATCCAATCGGCTCCTGGCAAAAAAGAAATTATTCTTCAGATACGCTCTGTAATGTTGAACGTGCTGGTGCAGCGTGGAAATGCTGTAAGAATTCAACTCACTGCTGCTCACAATCGGCCGGAAATCGTCTTTCTCGGTGATCTGTTTGGTGAATTGCCGCGACAAGGAATCTCTGCTCCCATCGGGTATCTCCTGTAAGTTATCGAACAAGGATAGCCGCAGATGACTTCCTCCCCACTTCTTGTGTATTCCAAAAAAACCGTTGATATCTGTCTGCCTGAATCCAGTGTTATATACCCGGCCGTCAACTGGATTTTGAAAGTCCTTCGCTGTCCGTTGTGATATTCTCGTTCCCCACTCAACGCCGTGTTTATTGCCGGTTACGTATGCTGAAGCGCCAAACATCCCGTTGTTGGATTGATATTCGGTGATGACACTGCCTGAAATCTTGTTTTCATTGCCGGGCTGCGCCGGGATCAGGTTTACCACGCCGGCCAACGCATCTGATCCGTACATCAAACTTGCTGGACCTTTAATGATTTCTATCCTCTCAAATGCGTAGTTGTCCATTTCAATCCCATGCTCGTCGCCCCACTGTTGCCCTTCCTGTCGCATTCCGTCAAAGAGTGTGAGGATGCGATTGAAGCCCAATCCCCTGATGATGGGCTTGGACACATTTGGTCCGGTGGTCACCGCTCCGACACCTGGTATTTTCGCAATGGCGTCGATGATGTTGGTGGATAAATTGGACGTTAAGTATTGTTTGTTAACGGACGCGATAGAGATGGGCGATTGCTTTATTTCAATAGCCTTCGAAGAACCGGTGATGACCACTTCGGCAAGCTCGGTGGTACTTTCGTCCAACTCAAAATTTCTGATGGTTGCTCCACTAACGGTGACAGATTCTGAAAAAGGTCTGAATCCGAGCACATTTATCTGGATCCGGTAAGTCGCCGCCGGAAGTTTTTCGAATCTGTAATTGCCTGAAGAATCGGTAGTCGTAAACACATGCAGGTCAGGAATATAAATACTCACATAAGGAAGAGGCTCCCGGCTTTTTTTGTCAGTTGCTTTGCCGGACAAACTGCTTTGCGCATGCGTGACGCCTGCAGCGCAAAAGGCCAATATGAATAGGAAGGTATAGCTAAGTTTCATTGCGCTAATCGATTAGATGCGTTACAAAATCTGATTGTAATACGAGTGATAAATTGCCTCATCATTTCCTGATGAAGCAGTAATGAGAATAAATCGATGCGATTGCATCAATCTATCGACGTAAGTGATTAGCTCAGGAAAGGTGGAGCGCGGCCTCTTATGAAATCTTCGTGCGCAATAACGGTAGCCAGAACAGGGACCGAAACGATGGTCTCTTCAGGCAGTTGGAAGCCAAAATCGGGAGTCGCCTCAAAGTACAGGTGAAACAAGGTCTCGAGAGAACAAACCTTGCAATGATCACCATGGGCATGAAACTGAGCATCATTGCTCTGCGTCTGGTAAGATTTGTGTGCGTCGTGTCTGTTGTGAAAGAAATTGAGGGCAACCTGATTGAACTGGAGGCTGAACGCCAACACGCAAATCAATGCAGTATATGACCCGTTTTTCTTCACGATCGCAAATAGTATTGCAAATATAGATTTGTCCTCCTCATTTGCAACTAAGTTGCATTAAACGATTGACAATCCTTTCTAATTACCCTTATTTAACCGACTTTTGCGGGCAGAAAAAGATTTTTTATGTCGATAAAATCACTTCATCCACGCACAACTGTATTGATCGTCATGATCATAGCGGCCGCGGCGTTCAGGCTCGTGCAATCGAGCCCCGTCTTCAGTGTGCTGAGCAACTTTTCACCGGTCGGTGCGATCGCATTGTTTGGTGGCTGTTACTTTGCCGATCGCTGGAAAGCTTTCCTGGTTCCACTTGCATCGCTGTTCATCAGTGACGTCCTCCTGAATCGAATCTACTACTTTGATCATTGGACTTTCTTTTACCCGGATGCGTACTGGATTTACGGCAGCTTTGCGCTCGTTGTAATGCTCGGACATTTCATCAAAAATGTTACAGTATTAAACGTCGTCCTCGCAGGGATCGGCGCCGGTCTCATCCACTGGATTGTATCTGATTTTGGAATGTGGGCCACAGGTGGCCGCGACGTTACCACCGGCCTGCCATTTACGCCCGATCTGAGTGGGTTGATGAAATGTTATTACCTCGCCCTTCCCTATTTAAGGAATATGATTGTTGGAAACCTGGTGTTCTGCGGAGTACTGTTCGGTGCATTCGAATGGATGAAGACTCGTTATCCAAGACTTCAATTACAACGAGGTTAGAATACCTTCAAAAAAATAAAACCCTGATGACGAGTCAGGGTTTTCTATTTTGATGATGGGTTTACCGCTTTTCGCGAGATGAATTACTTGGTAATCAGTGTGGCTTCTTCCAGAATAAAATTACCGTGATCGATATCTCCTTCGTTCAGCTTGAGCTTCCCCTTTACGCGAATGTATTGATCCATCGTGAATTTCTCATGCTTGGCTTTAAAAGTAACTTCGGCAATGGATTCGGGCCCAGCACCACCGCAAAAGAAGCACTGGCTGTAAGGAAATTTTGAGAGTATGATGTAGGCATCCCCATCGACATCGATTGGCAGGTAGTAGCCTTCCAGGGAGATCTCTTTGCCGACCAGATCTTTCAATTCGGGCGCAAACACCGGATACAAAAAGTACTCGGCCGCTTTGTCGCTGTATTTAGCTTCAAACTTCGTTTTGGCAAATAAAGACCAGCCGTCGGATTGCGCAAGACATTGTGTTCCAATCGCGGCCACAACGATACATGACAGAAGATATTTCATAGATTCAAAATTATGCCTTTCGTTGGAATTCTAATTACCGGCTAAAATTTTGTGAATATCGGTTCGATAGGCCTGAATTGCGGGAATTATTGAACAGAATATTCCAAGCACCAGACTGGCGACAATGATATATCCTTCTCCGGCATAAAATACAGATGAAGTAACACCCGCCTTCTCGCTTTCTGCCACAAGTTTTGTAAACGCCCACAAAACTCCATGTCCGATGACTAGACCAATCAAACTCCCCAACAGCGTGAGAAAACTTCCTTCCATCACCATGGCGACAAATAATTTAGCGCGGCTTGCGCCCATCGAACGCATAATTGCCATGTCGTACTGCCGCTCACGAAGTGAATTATATAGCGCGATGAATATGCTGAGGGCTGAAATGAGTATGAGCACATAGGCAAATCCACGCAGCACCTCCACTCCCACGCCAAGGATGGAAAACAAACGCGCGGTCTCAAAGGCCGGAGACGCTGCCTGCATTGAGCTGTTGGTATTGATGAATCGGGGCAGCTGAATGGCCGCAAGTGGATTCCGGTACTGCACGAGCAGCGAAGTCACTTCCCTTACTGAGTCGGTGCTTTCGACACTGGGAACAATTGAGGATGGCTTTACCGGCGGGACCACAGCTATCGAATCGGGATGCTCTTCATGGACTTTCCAAACGCTTTCCACATTCGTGAGGATGAGATTATCAAGCACCGAGTTTGTCTTATCCATGATTCCCACGACGATATATTTGTTTTCGTCATGGTCATGGCCATCGGTTGTAAGCCCATGGGCACTTGCAAACCTATCGCCGATCTTTAATTGTGAGAGTTGCGCAACTGTAGCCCCCAGGGTCACCTCAAGATTCTTATTCCACCAGTTGCCCGACTTTAGCTGAGCCGAATAAAGCTCAGCATATTTATTTGTGGTCCCGACAATTCTGTAGCCGTTATAGCTGTCACCGAGCGCCATCGGAATTACCGATTTCACCATTCGGTGCCGCGCGACTCTTTCAGCTTCCCGCACTTTAATATTCCCTGTGGGAAAATCAATTTGAAAAACACTGCACAAGATCAGTTGCAAAGGACTCCCTTTTGCACCCACCACGAGATCTATTCCTTTAGCGTTTGTCGATATTTTCTCCTGCAACTGGTTGTTGAAGAGCAACAACACGGTGATCACAGCGATTCCCAACGAAAGAAGGAAGATATTCAAGCCCGTATTCAATGGCTTTGCTTTCAGGTAACTCCAGACAAGTCTTATTAAATTCATTGGCGGGAATTATAACCTGAACTGGTTTTTGATTTTCGCTTTGAGGCGTTGGTCATGCGTCGCGACAACCAGTGTAGCGTTGTTTTGCGTCGATGCTTCGAGCAAAAGATCGATCACTTTTTCACAATTCGTGTCATCGAGCGCTGATGTTGGTTCGTCCGCAAGAATCAATGCAGGGTGGTTCAGCACTGCACGGGCGATGGCTACGCGCTGCGCTTGCCCGTGGCTCAAAGCTTTAACATTTGAATTAGCTTTTTCAGACAAAGACAATTGGGCCAGCACAGCCTCAACGCGGTCATTATCCTGACTGATGCCAGCCAAAAAAGGAGCCATCAACAGATTTTGCCTTACCGTAAGCGCGCTGATCAGATGATTCTTCTGAAACACGAAGCCTATGTTCTTTCCGCGGAAATGGTCGAGGGCAGACTCAGATAAGGTCGAAATGTTCGTGCCATTTATTTCGACTTGCCCCTCCGACGATCTCAACAACCCACCCAGTAAGTGAAGTAAAGTTGTCTTTCCGCTGCCGGAATCACCAAGCAAAAGCCAGTGTTGTCCTGCTGCTACATGCAAGTCGGTGAATGCTATCTTTTTTTGCCGGCCGTACGAATAGCCAAGTCCCGTCGTGTGGATCATGGACTAGTTGCCGCAATAAAATGGATCCATGTCGCCGATCGGCATTCCCGGAGGCGCAGGCAACAACGCGTCTGACTTAAATTCCTCCGGCGCACTTTCAAGTGTTCCAATCTGCGCAGCGAGATAACCGTAGAATGCCTTCCATTCCTCATCGTTTGTTGCTGTGCGGGAAATCAACCACACTTTCAATTGTTGCAGCTTTAACGAGGCGATAGCTTTTGTCTGCGCAGACGCATCTTTACTTAACGCGAGTCTCGCAAGATTCGTGAACATAGCATTGTCAATAGCCATTTGCACAGCTCCTTCATAACCATTCTTCGGATTGGCCCTGATTGAAACGCTTAACAAGCGGTCGATAACGCTTTCGAGAGATGGAAGCCGGGCATCGCGTGAATGGTGTTCGAAGATCCGATTCGCCCGCGCGGGATAGAGTATCATGCTAAACGTAAGATCGGCTGCCGTCTCCGCGGTGCCTAGTGCATCGAACGCAAGATCGGTCCGTGACTTGACGAGTTCGCGATGTCGCTGATACCCGAGTGGTCTCGGCGGTAAGATCCTTAAGACATTTTCTGGCAACATGAGTGCCGATGGCTGCACGGTCTTGATCAACGCTTCAAGGGCGTTCAGCTCGTGTTGTGGTGACAAAAGTTCGGTAATGGGTTGACCGTCGCCACGCAAAGCATATCGATAATTGAGTCCGCCAATAACTTTCGATGCCGCTTCGACCTGGTAGCGGTGAAAGAAATAGACTGGCACGAGCACTTCTTCAAGAGTAGCCATGGGTGCCCCCGGCTTGATGTTATTCTCCCCAAAATTTCTGAGGGCGACTGCACGTATTTCCATCACACGATTCAACTCGTCAGCCGGCTCTTTTCCATTGTCCCACAAGTGTGTGTAAGGGTGAGCGCTTCCTGCAGGACGTGCATCCTGGTCGGACAAAAAGGTGAGCCCGGCCTTGAGTGAATTTTGAATGATGGAGTTGAGCGCGATACTTTCATCCGTGTTTGCCGGAAAATCCTGGTATCCATAAGCAATCATCACTTTATCAAAGGGGCCGATCTTGGTGTCGTAGGCCGTACTGAGATCAATCTTTCCGTTCGCCAGCTTAACGCCTGGATGCGGGTAGTCCATCACAGATGCCAGGTTCTCTGAGCTTGACGAGTAAGCGTGTGACAAACCAAGTGTATGGCCCACCTCATGCGCCGCAAGTTGGCGCAGGCGGCTCAATGCCATATCTTCCATTTCTTTTGATACAGGCTTGCCATTTTCGTAAGGCGCTAGAAGTCCTTCGGCAATGAGAAAATCCTGTCTAACACGAAGTGATCCAAGCGTGACATGACCTTTGATGATTTCGCCGGTTCTCGGGTCGGTGATCGATGCGCCGTATGACCATCCACGCGTATACCGATGTACCCAGTTTATCAGATTGTAACGAACATCCATGGGATCGGCGTCGGGTGGAAGTACTTCCACGCGAAATGCGTCTTTGTATCCGGCTGCTTCGAATGCCTGGTTCCACCAACGCGCTCCGTCAATCAAGGCTGAACGGATGGGTTCGGGTGCACCGGGATCCATATAGTAGACAATTGGCTTCACCGCTTCACTTACGGCAGCCGACGGATCCTTTTTAGCAAGGCGATGCCTTGTGATGAACCGCTTCTCGATGGGCTCACTGATTGGCGTCGCATAATCGTAGTAAGACATACTATAAAACCCTGCGCGCGGATCAAACCTGCGCGGCTTGTAATTGTTGTCCGGCAACTGAATGAAAGAGTGATGCGCGCGAATTGTCACACTTGATGGCGTAGGCGTAACACTGCGGATAAAGGCACCCGTAGGCTGACCGGTGAATGTCAATGTGACTTCAAACTCGGAGTTTTGTGGAAAATTTTTGATACGGGGCGTGTAAAACGCCGAACGGGATTTATCCAATGTATAGGTGCCCTGCTGGGCTGCCTTCAATGTACCAATCACGTCATGCGCGTCCTGCAGCAGAAAATCAGAAGCATCAACCAGAACTTTTCCTGCATCTTCGGCTACAACATTGAAGCCCCAAAGAACAGATTGAGCAAATGACTCTTCCACGGCCTTCTTCTCGGCAGCATTATCGCTAATGGCACGGAATGACAGATTTATTTCTGTGAGCAATACTTTGGGGCCGCGCTTTTCAAATTTAACAACCCGATCCCGTCCAAGCTGATTCCTGTCAAGACCGATGTCGTTGGATCCCACGGCTGCTGTAATGGACTCCACATATAAGAACTCGGTGTCAAACTTCTCTATCGCGAGAAGAACCTTGTCCTGCTTTTCATCATAATAAAATTCAAAAAAACCGGGAAATTTTTTCAGTCCGTTAGTCTTGGCTTCGATCGGTGAAACCGATGGAGCGGGCGATTGTGCAGCAGCTTCGGGCTGAGCTTGTTTTTTCTTTTGAGCATATCCGCTGATGGTGGCTGCCGTCAGCAAAAGGATGAAAAGTCTTTTCATGGGTGCGTTTTAAAAACCAAAAGCTAATCATTCATGAATGACATTTCAAGGGCAAACAACGGGAATGGTGGTGCCGACAATTTCAGCTTTGAATTGACTCAACCGAAAAGGATTTCGGCATTGGCAGACAGCTTGGACGCATTCAAAAAAAACCCTGACGTGTGCACCGTCAGGGAAACTGTAACTATCTGAAAAAAATAGGTGGCTGCTCCAAATCCACCCATGACCATGATAGCAGCCACCTTACCTTACCCAAATACATATCAAAGATACCTTCGACCATTTTTCAAGGAATCACCTTTGGTTGGGGATTTTAGGTCTTTAAGTGGCGTCAAATCCCGCGATCTGGGGTTTGCCCGCGCAAAGCCGCAAAGACCGCAAATGGAATAAAATAGAGTCCATTATCCCAGTCCTTAAAGAGGAACCTGCTTAAAACAAAGCAGAGTCCGCCTACGCGAGACTCTGCTGGGAACCTACAAAGTAGAGTCTACTGAAGGGACTCTGCTTAAACACGAGCCCTGCTTAAAAACAAAGCAGAGTCCGCTTACGCGAGACTCTGCTCGGAACCTTCAAAGTAGAGTCTACTGAAAGGGACTCTGCTTAACACACGCCAGTGGAAATTCTCTGCAATCTCCACGCGGAGTTCCATTAAATCAATTTCTCCTGGGCCGCTTTCGCTAATGCTTGCGACTTGCTATTCACCTGAAGCTTTGAGTAGATATTCTTGATGTGTGTCTTCGACGTCTCCTTAGAGATAAAGAGTTCTTCTGATATCTGCGTGTAGGTTTTGCCTTCAGAGATAAGTTGAAGAATTTCAGTTTCCCTTTTTGTGAGCGGCGAATTCGGATTGATGTGGAAATTATCGATGACGAGCCTCGCGATTTTGCTGCTCATTGGCGCGCCGCCTTTCGATATTTCTTCAAGCGCCGACAACAACTCGAGGTGATTGGAGCTCTTGGTGATGTAGCCGGTGGCGCCAGCCTTCAGCGCTTCGAAAACGAGCTCATTGTCTTCATACACTGTGACAATGATAATTTCAGCGTGCGGGCTTTTGTCTTTCACAATCTTCGTTCCCTGTATGCCGTTCATGCCAGGTAGTTCGATATCCATCAGCACATAGTCCGGTTTATCCTGTGCCAGGTGCTTGATCGCATCCTCACAATTTCCGTAGGAGTTCACTACGCCAAACTTTTGCGAACTATTGACAATCATTACAAAGCTGTTGCGAATCTCAGCATCATCCTCGATGATGAGCACGCGTTTTTTCGTTACCGGTATCATACGTTTTCTTTTTTGTGGTGATAAATCTGAGTTGAACCCGCGTGCCGTGGCCGCCAGGCATTCTTTCTATGGTTAAAGTTGAATTTGTTTTGTCAGCTCTTGAGCGAATATTTTTTATTCCATTGGACGATTTCACCTTGTCCTGGTCGAAACCTACGCCATCGTCCTCAAGCACCATCTCGTATCCCTCATCCAAAGGACGTAAATAAAACGACACATTAGCAGCGCCGGAATGCTTAAATGAGTTGGTCATCGCCTCCTTAAAGATAAGATTCACTTCCCTGCTGAATCCATACGGCAATTTGATCTTCTCTTTTGTCTCATTGTAGGCACGAAAGTGTATATCCTTTTCATCAAAAAGCTTTTCCCCAAAATCACGAACGTGCAAGAACAGTTTCCCAAGATCGTCGTTGACCGGATCTATCGCCCATATAAAATCACGCGTTCCATTATAAAGATATTTTGCTGACTCTTCGACTTTGTGGTATAAGTCGGGCCCATGACCGTTGCCATTGCCATTAAGGCGCATGAGGCTGACATAGTTGATGATCCGCGTGAGCTGGTTTCCCATTTCATCGTGAAAATCACGTGCAATTTCTTTTCGCAAGGAATCCTGTTCTTGTTGACGGATACGCTCAACCTCAATCAACCTCGACATATTTTTTCTCATCCTGAACAGGAAGAACAGAACCAATGATCCCACGAGAATACTAATCACCACGGCGTAAAATGCAGCAGTCCGATAAAACGGTGCTTTGATCACAAATGAATATTCCAAAGGTTGTGCGTCCCAGCTACCGAGTTTGTCCGTGGCGAGAACATTGAACACGTACTGGCCCGGCGGAAGATTGCTGTAGGTCACCCGTCCCACTGTGGTTGGCTGAGACCATGTTTTGTCAAAGTTTTTGAGAAAGTATTTATAACGGACAGATCGTGGATATCGCTTGTCGACCCTGTTGAAATAAAAAGTAATGTGATTGTTGTCCGACGGAAGGACCGTACCGGTCGGGATTTTAAAAAATCCCTCGAGACTACTGCCAAACTGACGACTTGGAATTTCGCCATATAATATTTCCAGATCCGTCAGGTGTACACCATATGCTTTATGCGGAATGTTTAAAGATTCGTTGTATTGATACAAACCGTCGATGAGGCCGAAATATTTTTTATCGGGCGATATGTAGTACGCATTCTGATTGGTCTCAATTCCCTTCAGACCGTTATCAAATCCAAAATCCCTTTCTTCGATGATCTCCAGATTTTTGTCAAGACGGAGGCGGGTGATTCCTTTCTCAGTACCTACCCAGATTCGATCCTGCTCATCTGTCGCAACAAAAAATACAAAGCCCGACGGCAGTCCTTCATGAGGACCGATCAACTTTTTGGCGAACGTGCGCGGATCAAAAATTGCGATGCCTGCGCCGCCGGAACCAGCAAGCAACAGCGAGTCGCGATACACAGCGAGTGAATAAACACTCGTATTCTCGAATTCGGGTAGTGGAATGTAACTGATCGCGTTTCCTTTTAATACACTCACGCCATAGTCAGAACCAATAAACAACGATTGGTGCTTCGGAATGTAGCAAAGTGATGAAATGTTCTTCGTCCGGACATTTTGCTCTTCAGAATAGAATTTGAAATTCTTCCCATCGTAATAATTCAATCCCCCGCTCATTGTCCCGACCCACAGGCCACCTTTCTCATCAAATTCCAATGCCCGTATATACGCGCTTGATAAACCGTGCTCCCGTGTATACCAGGTGAAATTGTCTTTCGCACGTGAATACTTTCCAAGTCCGGAATACGATCCGATCCACAAATCGCCTGAAGGCGACTTCCGTATCGACATCACCCCGTCATCATTCCCATTTGGAAGGGGATACATTTTTGCTTTTCCTTTGTCCAGCTTCCACAATGCGTTGGAACCAACCCATACGGCGCCTTCGTCATCTTTTTCAATCGCCATTACGACGTTAAACCTGGATGAGCCCTTTCTTTCAAAATCCTGGGCGTAGTAGCGAAAAAGACCCTTGCCGCCACTGCCGAACCACGTGTTACCTTCTTCATCAAGGTGGACATTCATGATTGGAATGTCGCGCAGCACTGTATCGGTTAATATTTTTCCATCTACCAAACGTTCTCTGAAAAGTGTTCGTTCATCGCGGGTCCAGTAGGTATCGAAGGACTGGTCATAGCAAACAATATATCGGTCCACAAGCTTCTTCCTTTTGGCAAACGTGCCTTGTTTAAGATCCATAGCAAAAGAACCACTGTCAGTATCAACCCATACTTCCTGACCATGGTTGAAAATGTTATATGCTTTGCTGAAGACTTTTGTGTGTGAAAACTTTCGATACCCTTCAATCGTGGGCACGAGAAAAGAACTATCATTCAGATAAAAAAACACCTCTTTTTCCGGCGATAGATGTGTGAAAAAAATTGATTTTCCCGGCAGGATTTTTTTGGACCAATAGTAAATCGAGTCCTTATATATTTTCCCGATCATACCGGGATTTGAAACCATAAAAATCGTGTCGTTGAATTCGACTACCCGCCTGACGCGTTTGATACCTTCAGGCAATGTTTCAGGTTGAAACCTCTTGAAGTTGAGCCCATCGAAACGTGTAAGTCCACGTGGGTGAACAGCCCAAACGTTCTGGTGAGAATCGATAAAGAGCGACGTTACAATATTGCTGAGCAGGCCGTCGAGTGTGGAATATACTTTGAACTCTCTGCCATCGAACCGTGCAAGACCGCCGCCGGAAGTTCCGATCCAAAGGTATCCGTATTTATCTTCAAGGATTGCGTTAACCTGTGACTGTGGCAGCCCATCAACCGCGGTGTACTGACGGAGCGTAAACTGCTGGGCTTCGATCTCTGAAAGGAGGGAAAAAAGCGCAAAAGAGAGAAGGATGAGCGTTCGCCGGTACATCAATTATTGTTCAAAATTCAGTATAAATAACGGTCTTTGCGGTCACTTAAGATACGTGATTATTGGGAGTTAAGGGTTAAGGAGGCAAATGCAACCACGCAAAGACGCCAAGCTCGCAAAGGAAATTAAAAAATAAGGGGAGTCGCCAAATGAGGCTTTGCGGTCTTTGCGCATCGCCTTCGCATAGCTTCAGTGGAGCAAGGCCTTTGCGCGGGACTTATGGATTTGTGACTTCCACAGCATCTTAGGATTATTACATAGAACCAAACCCATGACGGACGAAGAAATCCGTAGCGAGCAGTCGATTGTCGAGCGGTCCAAGCGCAATCCCAAAGATTTCGCCGAACTGTACGAACGATACTTTGACCGCATTTATTACTTCATCCTGCGCCAAACCGATGACGAAGAAACGGCAGGAGACCTCTCATCCCAAACGTTCGTCAACGCGCTCAACAATCTTTCGAAATACGAATTCAGGGGACTGCCATTTTCTGCGTGGCTCTACAAGATTGCTTCAAATGAAGTGAACAAATTCTATCGCAAAAAGAAGGGCAATAAGATTTACAGCATCGAAGAAATAAAGGTTCGTGAGATCATCGAACGTGGCAATGAAGACTACGACGAAGAGGTCATCCAACGCTTGCTAGGTTATTTGAAAGATCTGCCCGCCGACATGCTCCAGGTACTTGAGCTGCGTTTTTTTGAGGACAAGGATTTTAAAGAGATCGCATTTATCCTCGATATGACTGAGAGCGGAGCGAAAATGAGAACTTACCGGGCGTTGGACAAATTGCGGAGGAATTTTAATATTAATGTGAAGTACGATGAGTAAGCATGACATACGTCTGAGGCGGCAAAAATTCACAGCACGCGGTTCCGATCGGTTTCGCAACTATGGCGCGGTGCTTGAACGTCATGAAAAAGAAATGCGGTTAAAAAAAGTGTTGAAGGTCTTCACTTTGCTGTTCGTTATTTTAATCATCATAGTGTTGATCGTAATTGTGACACGCGTGGAGAAGCGTGCGATAAACAGACATACTGTAGCCATTACTCCATTCAAATCAATCAATGACTAATTCCTGTAGGATCAAGGGGGTCCGGTATATCCTTGTTTTGAGCTGACGATTTGGGCAGCGCAGCGATGACTCCGCCGATTGCAACGACAGGAATTATCTTTACAAGCAAAGGTACTTTGCGCTTGATAGAAAAGTTGGCGCTTTTAACGACCTGATCCTTATTCTTGCTGTCAGTGATTCTGAAATAATAATCTTTGCCAGGCTTGACAGAAGTCGGGATATTGATATCTGTCTTGCCAACATTTGCGATGTTACTGAACGGATATATCTTCTCCTCACCTTTGTAAAGGTCAAAATTCAAGATGTTTTGTTGTGTCCCCCCGGTCCATGTAAGTGGGAAGGCCCTTCCTCTTTTGTATATCCTGTTCAGACCCTCGAGCCTGACAAAAGGTATGTATACCCTTCCCCGAACCTCAAGGCCGACTTTCCCTTCAAAGGCACTCCCTAGCTCCTCCTTTGCTGCCCAGGTTATTTTGCGGTTTCCACCAGGTTTCACCTCCAATCCCAGATCACCATTCACCTTCTCAAGTCTTGATACAAAATTGTCTCTTGACGAATAGAGGTCGACCGTATATGTTCTTGATGTCACTGAATCCAGCAGGTCATAGTAGATATTTATATTATCGCCAGCAACTTCTACTTTGCGGATGCTAAAGTTCTGGGCGAATGCCTGCGTTGCCAACGCCATAAATGCACAGTGCAATATTTTTTTCATGTGCTTAATTTTTTAGAACAAAGACAAAATCACTATCAGCCTTGTCGTCTCCAAATCCACCCAATCGTGGCTCCGGTTTCAATTTCTCGACATAGGTTTTTATTTCAGACAATGTGAGGATACGGTCCGCACCTCCGCCGTCGCCGAACGCTTGCAATATCTTTAGGGTGAACGGGGAATGCTTGCCAGGAATCCCATCGCTCACGTATTCCTTACCGCCGGACGTGAGATACTTGCGCGTTTTTTGTCCGAGTTTCCTCACCAAAAATTCCGATTCATTCGTCTCGCCCGATTCCATCTGTCCACGATTGCTCGCAATCACAGGGTCAAAAGTTCCCCCAAAGCAAACATCCATAGCAAGGAAGACATGTTCCGAGGGAATATTATTAATGATTTGTCTGAGGCGACTATGAGAGATGTATGACGTTTTTCCCTTGTCGTTCTGCAGTGAATTTTTGGCAACCACGAATCCCTCACCGAAGGTGTCATCAAAGTATCCGTGTCCTGCGAAAAAAATCATCAATTGATCTTGCGGCTTGAACTTCCGTTCGGCGTAATCGCGAAGTTTGCCGAACACATCTTCGACATTCGGATTCTCTACGATTTCCGTCTCGAATCCATACCTTTCTTTGAGCACTTTCGCAAGACTGCGCGCGTCGTCAAGGGGGTTGACGAGGTCTGTCCAATTGTCGTATTGGTCGGTAGCAAAAAGGAGCGCATAATCTTTTCGGTCGATGGCCACAGCGTTGGCGAGCACATCCTTCCCATAGAGGACCGTTCTCGTACTGCTGACTTTTCCACCATTGACATTTTCTGCGATAAACTCCAGTACGTTCGAACCTTCCTGCAACCGAAGCTGCTGCTTCACATTAATGCTTTTGGGCGAGATGATTTCGAACGATTTTTCATTGTCACCAATTACTATTTTTACCGAACGAAGATCCACTTCCGATTCAATCGCAACTTCCAAAAAAATATTATCCTTTTGGCTGTTTGTGAACTCAAGCCGGGGTGATTTCCATGTGATAACCGGCAGGCTGGTATTTACCGGCGTCTTGAAATTGAGAACAATATCATTCGTTCGACCGCTGAAACTCTGGGCGCCCGCAAACAGAGGCATGACGATACTCAAGAGACAGGTAATTGCATTGACAATAATTTTCATATCATGATTTTTTTGCCTAATGGACAATAACTTTAACAATCTGTACCGCAGAGGTATTATTGTATAGCCTGCACAAATACATGCCCGCAGGCACACGATTGCCTGCGAGATCATTCAAATCCCATTCGGCAGTGTGAACTCCGGCACTGAAAGAACCACTAATTAGCGTCTTCACCATCCTACCAGTCATATCAAAGAGCTCAATACTCACATCTGAATCATTCTGTCCCGTAAAAAAAGGAATCGTCATCTGGCTGAATGCTGGGTTAGGATAAGGAACGACCATGCCGCTGACATTAGGTCTCAAGCTCTTTTCGTCTGCACCATAAAAAAAGCTCAGTGTATTACTAATGCTCATATCAATGACGTATTGGTTGGTCTGTTTCATGTTGATAAGTATTCCGACTGCGGGATCATATAAAAAGATCTGCGCGTCGTTGTCGCCAAACGCATTACGGTCCCAACTCAACACAGAAGTCTTTTCCTGGAGGTTCGAGCTAAGGTGATACGTCCAGTTGTAGCTGCTGGCAGACGGGACCACATCTTTATTGAACCTTGTAGCAAAAAAGGTGGGGTGACTTGAACTCATCTCAAGATATTTAAACACCCTCGGAAGCGTGACTGCATCGTAGCGATCGAATTCCCGATGTGCGTCAGGGTGCATGCCAAATGCAACCAAATCGTTCTCAACACCAGCAGAAGAAAGTTTGAGCGAAATCAACCAATTATCGCCGGATAACTCATTACCCATCTGGTTTGCAGCCAGGCGGCCGCCAGTTGCTTGCTTGACGGTCTTTGGAATTGTCAAACTGATGTTTCCGCCGGTGCCATTGAACACAAATGCCCCGCCCCACGCCTTGAGATTATCTGTCGAAGCGAAATTCTGGATTGAAGGATTGTACTTATAGAGGGTGGATTCAACCTTACCTGAAGCACCATTCACCGAGATTACATCCGACCATGAGATGTCGAAATTATATGGGCTTCCAATTTGGTTCCATCCGGGCAAAAGGGTCATTGAGAATGAAGGCTTCGAAAACTCGATCCCCGACACTGTGAAAGCAGGAGGACTCACCGAATTGAACCAATAACTCTTGCCGCGATCTATCGTAGTCGGCCCACCAACAACTCCATATTCGGTGTCATGATCACCATTCCAATGAAGAAGACGCCATTTGTCTTTTGCCGGCGCACCAAGAGAAGAAAAAATCGTTGAAATCAAACTGTCATTCTTATCAAGAACCAATGGAATCGAAAACATTGAATAATCTTCAAGGGCTCCTCCCGAAGTCAGTGTCGGAATGGTTCTGGATGTCGGGGCGACCGCGGGTGATGAAGTGGTCAACTGAATACTGTTTGATGAAGAAGAAGTCCCGCTTGCATTCGATGCTCTGATACGGTAAAAGTAGTTGGTGCCGGCCGTGAGCCCGGTAATGCTTGCAGTTGCTGTTGTTGCCCCGGGCACCGGGAGATTGTTATAGTTTGCCAGGATATTAACAAAATCTGCGGAGGTCGCAACATCGAGCGTATAACCTGTTGCACCTGTTACCGCAGCCCAGTTCGCGTTAAATCCATTTTGGCTGATTGATGTCGCAGTCTGCGCTACCGGCGTTGCTGGGATGGTAATCGCGGAAACAACATTTGAGCTGACGGAATTGCCAGATGAGTTTGCAGCGCGAATTCGATACTGGTATGTTGTGCCGGGAAGTAGTCCGTTTATAGAAACTGTTGTGGAATTACCGGCTGCATTGTTGTTATATGACGGAACAAAGGTTGAAAAATTATCTGTCGACACATCAACAAAATAGCCGGTCGCGCCGGTCGCGGCTGCCCAGTTAGCAACAAACGAGTTGGTCGTTATTTGTGTAGCCGCTGCTGACACTGGCGGTGATGGAACCGTAATAATCGACGCTGGATTTCCAATTGCATTATTCAGGTTGTAGTTTGTGGTGCTCCCCGAACCGTTGTACTCATAAACCTTGAAGTAGTATGCGGTGCCTGGAGATAGATTAGATATTGTAATCGGTCCAGAACCCGACCCAACAGCGAAGCCTGAGCCAACTGGGCTTCCATTTCCAAAAGTATTATTTCCCGTGTATCCGCTGCCGGCCGATGGGTCCGTGGCAATGGAAGACCCCGCTTTCGCTAAGAGCAAGTTTGATGCTCCGTCCCCACGCGTGAAACTGACGACGACTGAATTTGTTGTGATTGAACTGAATTGCAATGCGGTAGCTTGGGTAGTCGGAGCAATTGCAATTGTAGTTTTAGTTGAGGGGTTATTTAGGCCTTGTGCGGTATTATAACTCTCAGTGCCCGGGGCTCCCGAATATTCGAAGACCTGGAAATAATAGGTTGTTGCAGCTGCGAGGTTAGACACAACTACGGAATTGCTTGCACCATTGGCAACCACAAAACCCGTTCCCAGGGGTGTTCCACTTCCGTATGATGAGTTGCCGTTGTATGTCGTTGAGTTTGATGGAAGCGCTGCAAGCGCCGCACCTGGAGTCACCACAAGGATTCGGGCGGTGCCGTTACCCAAAGTGAATGTTACGTTGACTGATGAATTCGTTACGGATGAAAATGAAAGGTTAGCTGCTTGCACACCTCCGCCCGATCCAGCCGCACTCGTAGTGACCGAAATAACGTTTGAGTTGGCCGAGTTTCCGCTGCCGTCCGCAGCCCGAACCCGATAATAGTATGTGGAACCGGCACCCAATCCACTGATGGGAAATGATGTCAGGTTTCCAACGGACAGCGTGTTTGAAGAAATGAACCCATTGTCCGTAGCCACATCAAGAAAATATCCGGTTGCTCCCGGCGTGACGGTCCACGAAGCGGTAAAGCCTGATGCCGAGATCGATGTTGCTGCAAGCGACGTCGGTGCGGGTGGCAAAGTTAAAGCAGAACCTATAGAGGAATTTCCGGATACACCGGACGTATTCGACGCCCGAACCCGATAGTAATAGGTGACGCCGCCGTTGATGCCGGAGTTTACTGGTATCGACGTTACGTTTCCGACAGACTTGTTGTTATAGCCCGCGACAAACGACGCGAATGTGTTGGACGTGGACACATCCAGAAAGTATCCTGTTGCTGAGGAACTCGGATTCCAATTCGCCGTAAAGGCCGTTTCGCTCAATCCCGTCGAAGTGGCCGTCACAGGATCCGGAGGGATTGTTGTGATTGAAATTGTGTTGGAGTTTCCTGAAATTCCTGAAGCACTTGACCCCCGAACACGGAAGTAATATGTCGTTCCAGAAGACAAACCCGAAACAAGATAGGTCGTCACGTTTCCGACAGCGACGTTACTATAAGATGAGAGCAGTGGCGAGAAAGTGTTTGACGTTGAGACGTCTAGCAAGTAACCTGTTGCTGTCGGACTCACGTTCCAGTTCGCGTTGAATCCGGTTTGACTTATCGCAGAGGCGGCCGTGGCGACAGGCGCGGTCGGAGCAGTCACAAAGGATATAACATTCGAATTGCCTGATGTACCCGAGGCATTGGATGCACGAACACGATAGTAGTAGGTGGTTGCGCCGGAAATCCCAGTATTGGCTAGGTACGTGACAACATTACCAACAGAAATATTGTTGGCAACAAACGATGCGAAAGTATTTGATGAGGATATGTCTATAAAATAACCGACACCACTGACACTTGAATTCCAGTTCGCTGAAAATGATGTTTCCCCTATTGAGGATGCGGCCGTGGCAATAGGATTTGGCGGAATGGTGAGAACAGTCACAGAATTCGAGTTGCCCGATACCCCCGAGGCGCTCGTGGCACGTACGCGATAATAATAGTTCGTACCGGGCGTGACGTTGAGATTAATCAGTAAGGAAGAAACGTTGCCGGCAGCCAATGCGCTATAACCTGTTACAAATGAAGAAAAGGTATTAGAGGTCGACACATCTATCTCATACCCGGTCGCGGTCGGTGCAGAAGACCAGTTCGCCGTAAATGATGTTTGACCCAGTGACGTGGCTGGGTTTGCGACTGGTGCTGGCGGCGCGGTCACAACTGAAACCGTATTTGAATTATTGGATGTGCCCGATGCGCTAGATGCGCGAACCCTGTAATAATATGTTGTCCCACCTGTAATGCCGGTATTAACCACTGAAGAAGTGGTACCGACGGAAAGATTATTGATAATAAAAGACGAAAATGTATTAGCCGTTGAAACGTCGAGGAAATAGTTTGTTGCGGTGACACTGGAATTCCAGTTTGCGGAGAATGAAGTCTCTGTAATTGCAGAAGCCGCCGTTGCAACAACGTTCGGCGGCGTTGTGACTAACGTTATCGTGTTTGAATTGCCCGACGGGCCGGCCGCATTAGCCGCACGCACGCGGTAGTAGTAAACGGTACCCGCAGTAATGTTAAGGTTCACTAACTGCGTTGTCGCATTGCCGACGGACAGGTTGCTATAACCAGTGACGAACGTAGCAAAATTGCTTGCCGTAGACAAGTCCAGAAAATAACCCGTTGCTCCGGTACTCGCATTCCACGTTGCGACAAATGACGTTTGAGCAATGCTCTGCGCGGCGATCGCCGTTGGATTTGGTGGGATGGTCGTTGTCGAGATGCTATTCGAATTTCCCGATGTGCCGGCACTGCTCACGGCTCTAACCCGGTAGTAATATGTTGTGCCGGGATTGACGCCGGTATTCACAGTGTAGCTTGTCACATTGCCAACTGACAATCCGTTGTACCCAGACAGGAAGCTGGAAAAGGTTGCATCACCCACGTCAAGCACATATCCAGTGGCCGAAGTACTGGCGTTCCAATTTGCAGTGAAAGCAGTTTGCTGAATGGTGGTGGCGGCAACAGCGATAGGATCCGGCGGAATCGTCGCAAGCACGATAGTGTTGGAGTTGCCTGATATCCCTGCTGGACTCTGAGCCCGCACTCTATAATAATAAGTCGTCCCGGCAACGAGATTCGTGTTGACGGAATATGTAGTCACGTTTCCTATGGAGAGACCGTTGAATCCCGTAACAAAAGAAGTGAAAGCATTTGATGTTGAGACATCGAGTAGATAATTGGTAGCCGCTGTGCTCGCGTTCCAGTTGGCACTGAATGAGCTCTGTGCCAATGCGGTCGCTGCGGTAGCTACCGGGTCTGGCGAAATAGTCTGCACCGTTATGGTGTTAGAACTTCCAGAAAGACCTGACGCCGAACTTGCACGCACGCGATAGTAATAAGTGGTACCTCCCGCCAATCCCGTATTCACAGCAAGTGTCGTGACGTTTCCGACATCGAGGTTATTGTATCCTGTTACAAAAGAAGTAAATGTGTTGGAGGTAGAGACGTCAAGAAAGTATTTTGTTGCGGTGGGCGATGAATTCCAATTCGCATTGAATGATGTCTGCAGAACGGATGTAGCTGCGGTAGCAGTTGGGTTAACGGGTACGGTAACAAGAAGGGTGGTGTTGGAGAATCCGGAAGTTCCTGAAGCGTTGGTCGCTTTTACCCGATAATAGTAGTTATTGCCTGCTGTAATGTTAGTTCCAACTAAATAAGATGTAACGTTTCCCACCGAAAGCGAGCTATAGCCAGTCACAAACGTCGTGAATGTGTTAGAGGTCGAAACATCGATTGTATAGCTGGTCGCGGAGCCGCTCGCATTCCAGTTGGCGGTGAAAGATGTTTGAGCGATGGCCGTGGCCGCCGTCGTTAACGGATCAGGTGGAATTGTCAAGGCAGCTATTACGTTCGAGCTGCCTGAAACACCTGATGTGCCGTTCGCGCGGACCCTAAAATAATATGTGGTACCGGCGGCAAGGCTTGCATTGACAACATACGTTGACACATTGCCTACATCGAGATTATTGTAAATGCCGACAAAAGATGTGAAAGTGTTTGATGCAGATACGTCGAGGAAGTATTTCGTTGCTGAATTCACCGTTCCCCAATTTGCGGTGAAGGCGGTCTGTGTGATAGAGGTGGCTGCCGCAGCGACAGGCGTTGCAGGCACTGTGACCACTGTTATGGAATTCGACGCCGCCGAAGGTCCGGCAACGTTCGAAGCACGCACGCGATAGTAGTAGGTATTGCCTGCCGTCAAACCAGTGTTGACGAGATATGAGGTGACATTGCCGACCGAGACATTACTGTACCCCGATACCATGGTTGAAAAATCACTTGCGGTTGCCACGTCAACGAAATATCCAGTGGCACCATTGCTGGCATTCCAGTTTGCCGTAAACGAGGTTTGCCCGACTGCCGTGGCGGCAGTAGCGACCGGAGCTGCGCAGACCATCGTAATACTTGCCGGGTTTCCCGTCGCGGTGTTTGGATTGTAAGATGTGGATGCGCCGGAGCCGTTGTATTCAAAAACCTGAAAGTAATAGGTTGACCCCGGCGTAAGGTTGGTGATGCTTACAGCATTAGATACCCCGCTCCCAACCACAAAGCCTGTTCCAACGGCATCGCCACTTCCAAAAACAGTGTTGGCAGTATAAGAGGTACCATTGGACGGCCCGGCGGCCAGAGCAGATCCGGTATTGCCGACGACCAGACGTGCACCGCCGTCACCGACTGTGAAGCTTAAAGATACAGCGCTTGTTGTTGGCGTACCAAAAACGATACTACTCGCCTGCACACTTCCACCACCCCCCCCACCACCACTCGATGATGTGGTGACAGAAATTACATTGGAGTTGGTTGAGCTTCCGTTGCCATTGGCAGCACGCACTCTGTAATAATAGGTTGTGCTGGCATTTAGTGATGGAATTGTATACGTCGTGCCAGTCGTTGGACCAAGGTTCGTATAGGTCGGTATGTTGAAGAGATTATCTGCCGCTACATCTATGTAATAACCTGTCGCTAACGGGACTGTGTTCCATGTTGCAAGAAATGAATTTTGCGTTATCGATGAGGCTGCTAAAGCCGTCGGTGCTTGTGGCAGATACCCAAATCCCGGCTTTGTAGCAGTCCCGCCGGCGGTAGTCACCGAGATGTTTCCGGTGGAACCGACCCCTACTACAGCGGTGATGCTCGTCGGTGAAACGACATTGAACGAAGTTGCTGCCGTTCCACCAAAACTCACGGCTGTAGCACCTGAGAAGTTGGTACCTGTCAATGTCACCGTGGCCCCTTGCGTTGCATTGGTCGGCAAAAATGAACCAATCGTTGGTAAGGGAAAGAATGTGAAGCCAGACGCCGTGGCTGTTCCTCCCGGCGCCGTAACCGTAACGTTGCCTGATGACCCGCTCGCCGCAACAACGGCCGTGATCGAAGTCGGTGAAACGACATTGAATGAAGTCGCTGGTGTTCCCCCGAAACTTACAGCAGTAGCATTGGTAAAATTTGTACCTGTAATGGTAATGGTAGCCCCGCCAGGCGCGCTTGTCGGCGCAAACGATGAAATAGACGGCGGCAAGATGTAACGAAGCACGGAAACAGATGTGGCCGTGTTGTTGGCCGAGGCGAGGTCCGGCTTACCGTCATTATCGAAGTCCGCGATCGCTATTGATCTTGGGTAAGCGGCCGTGGTGAGATCCGCTTTCGCTGCAAAACTTACAGAGCCAGTTCCCGCACTTGTGTTAACCAACACTGAGATAGTATTGGCCGTGGCGTCCGTGGCGGCAATGTCAATTTTACCATCTCCATCCAAATCCGCCGGCGCCACTGCATAAGGAAGCGTCCCTGTTGCGAAATCCGTCTTCGGCGCAAAAGCAATAGATCCCGTTCCCGAACTAATATTCCTGAAAACAGAAAGGTTTACGTCCTGTGAGTTTGTCACCACCAAATCGACCTTATTATCGCCATCAAAATCTCCGGCGGCTACCGACAGCGGATTGTTGCCGGTTAGAAAATTTACCGCAGTCCCAAAGCTTATTGTTCCCGGGCCGGTGCTTGTATTGCGAAGAACAGTCAATTGGCTTGATACACCCACGATATCAACAAGCCCGTCATTGTCAATGTCTGCAGTGGTGACGAAGCCCGGACCGCTCGCAAATGGTATCAGGACGTAAGGCGCAAAACTGATTGCTCCCGGGCCGGTACCCTGGTTTCGAAAGACATACGCCGACGATCCCCACGCAGCGATGATATCGTTTCTACCATCTTTATCGAGATCATCAATTGCGAGATACTGCGGTACCAGCGCTCCAAGTGTAAAATTGAGATCAATTTCTGACGCAAAGGTGATCGAGCCGCTTGTGCTCGTATTTCTGAATATTCCAATGTTCGCAGGTGTAGGAAATGCAACAACCAGGTCTGATTTGCCATCACCATCGACGTCGTTAAGCGATATGCCTGACGGAAGGGCCGACGTGGCGATATCGACTTTTGGTGCAAAACTTATGTTAGTCGGTCCTGAGCTTGTGTTCCTGAATACGGAGATGGCGCTGGTATTTGCATTAGAGACAACAAGGTCTGCCTTCCCGTCACCGTCGACATCGACTGACTGCAATGAAAAAGGATTCAATCCTGTCGTAAGATCCACTTTCGATGCATACGATGCGGTGGTTATGCCCGCGCCGCCCGCGAATGTCATCAGGAATGGTTTTGAAGCGTATGCAAGAACACCATTGACAAGTACACTGATTGGTTGATAACTCGATCCCGTTGGCGCGGTTACCGTTAACTGTGTTGTAGTCGCTGCCGTGACAGTCGCTTTTGTTGCGCCGAAGTAAACAATGTTGTTTGCCGGAGTTGTTGAAAAGTTCGCCCCATTTATTACTACAGAAGTGCCTGCGGCCCCGGACGAAGGGGAAAATGAAGTGATCGTTGGTGCGGGCACAAAAGTAAAGCCGGAACTTGTAACTGTTCCACTGGCATTGGTAACAGAAACAACTCCGGTCGATCCTTCAGCGACTACAGCGGTAATACTAGAAGCTGAATTGACAACGAACGATTGCGCGGCGGTACCACCGAAACTAACTGCCGTGGTTCCAATAAAATTTGTGCCCGTGATTGTTACACCGGTGCCGTGCGATGTACTGGTCGGCGAAAAGCTGGCGATTGTTGGTAGTGTTGAATATGCTGGGACTTCAATAAGGTTAACACTATAGGGGTTCTTTCCATTGGTAACATCAAAGTCAAATCTTTTTTGAAATGCAACAGAGGAAGGATCGTATTCGAATAAAACACCAACCGCGTTCGACCCTCCTCCATAATTCATACCGTAGAGTTTCCCATTCGAACCCTGAGTCATCGCATTGTAGTACGGCGTGCTTCCAAAAGACGCCGCATTATTGTAGGTGATTTTTCTCGAAAGAGTCACCGCTGCAATGTCGTATTCGAGAATGCCTGCCCAAGTGTTCGCATACATTTTTCCGTTGGACGTCTGCACGAGATCACCCAATGCGCCGCCAGTTGAGGCCGTCAGATCAAGTTTTTTTGTTAGCGTCGAGGTCGAAGGATCATATTCAATGAGGCTGCCGTTGCTGTTGCCGGTGATTCCAAGCCATAAAAATCCATAGAGCTTACCGTTGCTTGCCAGGGCGAATCCTCCGTAAGGATTTGCGCCGTAATTCGTCCTGTCGAAATCAGCCTTTTTTGTAAGTGCAGATGTACTTGTATCAAATTCAAAAACAGTACCTACATTGCTCGCGCCGCCGGCATATGTCATTCCGTACAACTTGCCGTTGGGTGCCTGGGCCAGTCCTCCATTGGGAGTGTAGCCGGATGCGACCGAGAAATCCGCCTTCTTAGTCAAGACTGAGGAAGCGATATCATATTCAAAGACCACTCCGACATTATTAGCACCGCCCACGTTTGTCAGGCCATACAATTTTCCATTTGAAGCCTGGATGAGACTTCCAACCGGGTAACCGCCGGTGTTTGTAAAATCAAAATCAATTTTTTTGGTATAAACAGATGTTGCCGGATCGAATTCGAAAAGTTCTCCGTAGTTACCAACTGATCCTCCGTTGTATGCTGTGCCATAGAGCCTCCCATTGGAGGCAAGTACCAGTCCATTGGATTGGGGACTGCCACCGTCCGGTGATCCATTAAAACTGTAAACTGCGGAGAGATTTGTACCATCAGAATTTGCCTTGACGATGGTTCCCAGCCCCGCCCCTCCATAACTAACTACTCCATAAAAGTTTGATGAACCGGGCACAAACTTGTTGAGACTGGTGCCTGTTTGACCAGCGACCGTTACCGAAACCAGACCACTGGATGCGCCGGATGGCACTGTCACAAAAAGCATACAGGTCGTTGCCGCGCTCACTGTCGCAGAGACACCGTTGAATTTTACGGTATTGTTGGCGGGAGTCGAACTAAAATTTGACCCTGTAATGATGACGGAAGTTCCGGCTACACCGCTCTGTGGTGAAAAATTATTGATGGTAGGAGTTTGAGCAGTTGCCGCCTGCAACACCACGCACAACGAAAACAAGTTCAGTACGGAAAAATTCCTCATATTATTGTTTTAAATCGTGTTAGTCCTGAATTTCCGGACCTCATTCCTGGTCGGTACAACCTGTAATGATGCGTCTTGGGGTAGTTCGGCCCTACTTGCTTTGATGGCCCCAACGCTAACAGGTCTTATGAAAATCAATCAAAGTTCATTTTGCACATGAGCTGAAACAATCACCTGAAAGGCGTAATTCATTCTTGCCAAGTGTGGCCTAATCACCCGAAAGTATTATTGTCACACACCGAGGCAGCACTTATTTTTACAGGTATGATCAAGCTCGCTATTGTCGACGACGATGTGCGCCTGGCGAAAGGGCTGCGCAGTGAATTGTTGGACTTCGAGGAGATTCATTCCGTGCTCACCAGCAATAGCGGGCTCCGTTTTGCTGAAGACCTCAAAACAATGGCACAGGAAAAAAGGCCAGAAGTCATTCTCATGGACATTTCTATCGCGGTGCCCAACGAGGGTATCCTTGCGACCCGCGAAATCAAAGCAAATCATCCGGAAATCGATGTCATCATGTTTACCATTTCGGATGAAGACGAGATGATATTCGATGCCTTTAGGGCTGGAGCGGTTGGCTACCTTTTAAAAAGTGAATCCCCTTCTTTTATCTTAAAGACCATTCTTGACATCAGTGGCGGGGGAACACAAATGTCGCCGAGCATTGCAAGAAAAGCCATCACCTTTTTTAAAAAGCTCGAACACAGATCTAAAAATATTTCCGTCGACCCTTCAACCGTCCTAAGTACCAGAGAGGTAGAAATCTTGCAGCTTGTTGCCGAGGGAACGACCTACGACCGCATTGCTGCAAAACTCTTTATCTCCGTGAACACGGTAAAAAGTCATATGACGCACATTTTCACCAAACTCCAGGTAAAGAACAAGGTGGAAGCTTTAAACAAAGCGAAGACTTTGTTTAACTAGAGATACTGTTTAGTTCGAAAATGAGCTGAACTAAAGTTCCTGATTCCGAAGAGCTTTTAATATTCAGTTCTCCCTGGATTTCCGACGCCCGTTTGTACATGCCCTGGAGACCATATTGCTCCCCGCTCGGCTTGTTATTTACAACGAATCCCCGCCCATCGTCAATAATCTTAACAATTAAATGATTCGGTAATCCTCTTGAAAACGAAATCGTAACCTTCGTCGGATTTGCATGCTTTAGACTGTTGTTTATCGCCTCCTGAATGATCCTGAAAATGTTGATTGCCTGTGACGGGTTTAACTCTTTATCTTCATTGAGGGGTATCATTTCAAATCTCACGTCCTCAACAGACCGGGACAGTCTCCAAAGAAAGTTATTAACTTTGTCGATCAACTCAGCTATCGAAACTGAATCCTTATTTATCGCCCAGATGGTGTTGCGAAGTTCCAGAATGGTTGAATGAATACTTTGCGTTAGAGCCTGGTACTTGTCATCAGCAAGGCGACCGCCCTTTGCAAGTTGCGAAAGACTAAAATTAATCGATGTGAGGTGGCTACCTATGTTGTCATGCAAATCCTGCGCGATTCGCTCTTTCTCTGCGCGTAACCTTGCCTGGAGCTGCAATTGTGTGAGTTTCTTCTTATACCGCCGTCTGCTTGCTGCCCATACGAGCCCGGCCATCATCAATCCTGCGGTGACGGACATCTTGAGAGGGTCACGCGTAAAGCGCACAAGGTACATTAGCATTCTTCCATCGATATCATTTACAACAATAGGTTGAGATTTTAGAGGCATCACATTCAACGTTTTCGACACAGGTTTGGCGGGATAATAGTTCTCACTGCCCTCCTGAGTAGCGGTGATTTGGGTTTGGCCGATTCCCACCAGCGTAACAATATTACCCTTGACGCTAGCCACCGCCGGGTTGCTGCTTGTGAAGGTAAGAGGAAGTCCGGCAGATGAAGTTGCAACCAATTCAAACGAATTGTCACCTATTTGTTTATCTGGCAACTCGTTAAAAAAAACACCCTTCACTGTGTTATTGCCTGAATCGGAGATATACACGTTTCCAGAAGTATCAGCATAGACTGCATCGGGCCAGACAAGTCGTGCGTCAGCGGGATATCCTGCATACTGCGGCATTCCTTCTTCACCTGGTCCGATTCCCGCGACCGTCTCGATCAACCCTGTGCTTTGAGAGACTGTAATTACGTTGTTATTCAACTCGTCCGCGATATAAACTTTTCCTCCACGTCCCACGGACACCGACACTGGAAATATGCCAGATCGCGCCGCCGCGTCATATGAACCGATGGTGTTTTTCTCGCCCGCGAAAGTGGATATGATCCCAGCTGAGTCCACTTTCCGCACTCTCCTATTGTTATTGTCTGCTACATAAACACTTCCATTGTCGTCTACAGCCACGCCTGACGGAAAGAGTAACCTTGCGCGCAGCGCCGGAATGTTGTCGCCATTGTAACCGCGCTCGCCTGTACCAGCCAGCGTGGTGATGATGCCGTCAGGGGTCACCTTTCTAATGCGGTGATTGTTGTTGTCGGCGATGTATAAATTCCCGCGCCGGTCTACCGCAATGCCCCGAGGCCAATTCAATAAAGCGGCTGTTGCCGGACCTCCGTCGCCACCATATCCAACAGTCTCACTTTTGCCAGCTACCGTTGAAATAATTCCAGTCGTAAGGCTCACTTTTCTGATCCTGTTATTGAATGAATCAGAAATGTAGAGGTCACCGCGACTGTCCATTGCCAGCCCAGTTGGTCCATGAAAACGAGCGTTGGCTGCAAGGCCTCCATCTCCGCTGAATCCCGCTATGCCTAACCCCGCAATTGTCGAGATAATCCCATTTCGCTTTTCTATTTTCCTAACAACATTATTTTTATAATCTGCAACGTAAAGGTTGCCATCCTTATCAGCGACAATCCCCTGGGGAAAATTTAGTTGCGCGACCAGCGCGACCTCCCCATCACCGGAGTAGCCTGGCTCACCGGTTCCGGCTATTGTCTTAATGCATCCAGATTCGTAAAACGAAATTGTTTGTACTTTTTTTGAAATCACCGGAGTGCCGTTCAGGTTCTTGAAAGAACTCGTTTCTTGTGCGATCGAATTCAATACCGACGCACCGAAACAAAAGCTCACCAAGCCACGCACAAAGAATTTCATGAGATTTTCGATTCCGGAATTCTCCAAGCGCCAGGGACACACGCTAAAGGAAGCCAACCAAAAAACTAATTCATGAACTTCGGGCGTGATCTCAGCCGGGGGTAAAGTTCAATAGACTAGGATGGGTTATTCCTCTGGGAGAATCCGAATCCAAGTTTAATCTAAGTTTATGCGATTAACAAGAGTAAAGTTATCTTATGATAAAAAAATCATACTGCCATAATTTCACTTCTCTTGTGGCAGTTAAATCAGTACTTTGGTAATCAACCTTCTTAAAACTATGAACAAGAATCTCCCACTTCTGGTAGCCTTTGTCTTCTGCCTTAGCGGTGCGAATGCGCAAATGACAAAGCAGGAAAACTTAAAAACCAAACAAGACGTCATTAAATCCATCGATTCCAAATACGATCTATACGCCACAACCGCGCATAAGATCTGGGAATTTGCCGAAGTGGGTTATCAAGAGGAACAGAGCTCTGCATTACTTCAACAAACTTTGAAAGATGCAGGATTCACGGTTCAGGCAAACATAGCCGGTGAACCTACGGCATTTACGGCCACGTATGGTTCAGGCAAACCGGTGGTGGGTATTCTGGGGGAATACGATGCGCTGCCCGGCGTTTCACAAGATGCCGTTCCAGAGTTGAAACCAATTCCCGGTAAAAAAGCAGGTCACGCATGCGGACATCATCTGTTCGGAACGGCGTCTGCCGCTGCGGCCATTGCCGTAAAAGAGTGGATGATTGCAAATAAAAAACCAGGCACCATCAGATTTTATGGCTGCCCTGCTGAAGAAGGCGGCTCAGGAAAAGTATACATGGTTCGTGAAGGATTGTTTAACGATGTGGATGTAGTGCTTCACTGGCATCCCGGTTCAACAAACGGAGTAGACTACGGATCTTCACTCGCAAACAAGAATGGAAAAGTCAGATTCTATGGCATTGCATCTCACGCGGCAGCATCGCCTGAACGCGGACGCAGCGCACTCGACGGCGTCGAAGCAATGGATGCGATGGTGAACATGATGCGCGAGCACGTTCCCCAGGAAACACGTATTCACTATGTGATTACAAGAGGTGGCGAAGCACCGAATGTCATTCCCGCATTTGCAGAAGTATATTATTATGTACGCAATCCAAAGCGCGACAACGTGAAAGCAATCTGGGATCGCGTTGAACTGGCAGCAAAAGGTGCGGCGATGGGCACCGAGACACGCGTCGAAATTGAAGTCACTGGAGGCGTGTACGACCTGCTAGGCAATGAAACACTTTCAAAAGTGATGGATGCGAACCTGCACACCGTTGGTGGTTACACGCTGAATCAGCAGGAAAAAGAATTCGCAACGAAGATCCAGGAAACATTCAAGGCACAGGCGCTGCCGCTGGAAAGCACGAACCAGATTTCACCGCTGAAAGCACAAGACGATGCTGGTTCCGGATCGACTGATGTGGGAGATGTAAGCTGGGTTGTCCCGACCGTTGGCTTGAGCACCGCGACGTGGGTGCCTGGAACAGCGGCTCACAGCTGGCAAGCCGTAGCAGCTGGTGGAACAACAATTGGTTCAAAAGGAATGATGGTTGCAGCAAAAACACTGGCACTGACCGCGATCGATATGTTCTCCAATCAGAAGACCATTGATGACGCATGGGTAGAGTTCAAGAAGAAACGCGGCGAGAATTTCAAATACGAAGCATTGATCGGCAATAGGAAGCCGGCGCTGGATTATAGAAAATAATTAGAACCTTTCACACAGAGAACGCAAAGGACGGACACGCCAAGGTCGCGGAAATTCTTCTGCGACTTTTGCACAAGCCATTTTGAACACATGATTTCATAGATGAATTCGATACATCCTGTCACATCCTGGCTCAAACGTACAAGCACATTCAATCTCACGCTGTATGGCGCTGTCACTTCATTCTGTCTTTACACGTGTATCTTTTCGTTACGAAAGACTTTTGGGGTAGCAACCTACGCGAGCTTGTCATACGCCGGCATCGACTTCAAAGTGTGGATGGTGACCTTTCAGGTATTGGGTTACATGATCTCCAAGTTCGTCGGGATCAAGGTTGTTTCGGAGCTCAAAGCCATGCACCGCACAAAAGGCATTCTGATCCTCACCAGTATCGCATCTGTGTCGTGGCTTTTCTTTGCCATCACACCGCACCCCTATAGCCTTATCTTTCTTTTTTTCAATGGCCTTCCTTTGGGAATGGTTTGGAGCCTTGTCTTTGGATACCTCGAAGGAAGAAAAAATACGGAGGTATTGGGCGCAAGCCTTTCCGTTAGCTTCATATTTGCCGCCGGGTTCGGCAAAACTGTTGGCGGACTTATTATGCGCGACTGGGGCGTAAGTGAATTCTGGATGCCATTTGTTGCGGCCGTATTTTTCTTTATTCCATTACTGCTCTTCCTTTGGCTGATTGATAAACTTCCTCCACCCTCCGCTGAGGATGAAGCATTGCGTACGAAGCGAATGCCAATGTCAGGGCCGGAGCGATTGAAATTTGTCAAAACGTTTGGACCTGGGTTATTTCTACTGATCGCGAGCTATGCGCTCCTCACTGCGTTCCGCGAGTTCCGTGACAACTTTTCAGCTGAAATATGGCAGTCGCTGGGATACGGCGACAAGCCTGGGATTTTTACACAAACGGAAACACCCGTGTCGATCACAGTGTTAATTGCAATCGCGGTGCTGATGGTAATTAAGAACAACAGGACAGCCCTGGTTATCAACCACCTGATGGTACTATTCGGCATGCTGCTGGTGGGCATCGCGACGTTCGCATTCCATCAGGAAATGATTTCGCCACCAATGTGGATGACCCTGATCGGGATGGGACTTTATTTCGGATATATCCAATTCAACAGCATCTTTTTCGATCGCCTGCTGGCTGCATTCAAATATGTTGGTACCGTCGCCTTTCTCATCAACCTCGCCGATTCGTTCGGATATGTTGGAAGTGTGGTTGCCGTCATCTATAAAAACTTCGGACAACACGACGTGAGTTGGCTGGATTTCTTTGTGTATTCAGGGTATGTATTGTCCGCGACAGGAAGCATTCTCATGCTTGCCTCTTTGTTTTACTTCAGGAAGAAGCATGAAAGCTGGACCACCTGAAGCTGGGGATTCTATTTTTCCGGTCCGTAGAACACTACCCAGGTTAGGAAGTCATCTGAAAATGACTCGAATCGATGTTCGACTCCCGCGGCAACATACAAGACATCACCGGTGACAAAATCATAAGTCTTTGATCCATCAAAAAACCGTCCGCTCCCCTTTGCGATAATGTATATTTCATCGCGCTTATGAGGACGTTGCTCATCCTTCCCTTTCGGGGAATATAGGACCAGGCTCATTCCCTCTTTCGTCATCGCCTGAAAGAACTTTTCACCTTTTGCACCCGGAATATTACGGATTGCATCAGCCAAGGCAACCTTCGATTCCTGTGCGAACGTAAGTGTTGACGACAGCACATAAAGACAAAAGACGGCTAACAGAGCTCTCATATAGAATTTCTTTTGCTGAATATCCGTTGAATTGCACTCTCAGGCCTATGTCGAAATTGACATTTCCTCGCTCCTCTGTCATCTGGCGGCCTCAAACCGCCTTCTCTTCCTTCGGTTTCTCTGCTACCTCAGGCTTCTCTCCTATCTTCTCTTTGTTGATTTTGAATAATCGGTACGCAAGGAGCTTTCCGCCATTTCCAATTTCATTTTTAGGAACGCGGAATGATCCGCTTGTGATTCTGTCACTATTGGTTGTTAAGACTGAATACTCAACATTCACCGCATCGCCTGTTTCTCTGAAAAATACGCTGACCAAGGGTGCATTCGAATCACCGCCAAAATCGATCGAACAATTCTTCAATCCATCAAGGATTTCCTGCTGGGCATCAGACTCTGCGCTGGCCTCAAGCCGGAAGCTCATCGTCAATCCTGAGAAAGGCACGAGTTGTGGAAAGGTACGGTAAAAGTCCTGGGTCCATTTGTCTTGCTCGTCGCCAGCGCTAGCTTGAGCCATCCCTTCATACACCCTTGCATAGAGCATCTTCTGATATTCATCGTCGGCCTCCGGATCATCGAGCACTTGCTGGAAGTATTTTCTTGCTTCGCTGTCATTGCCCTCAGCGAGATACAGCTTACCCAGGAAGTACCGGAAATACTTTTTTACACGCGGACGTTTGTCGGTCGCCAGCAACTTCTTATAGACATCTATAAAATACTCGTTGCCGAATCCATCGATCACGGAATAAACCTCATCGAAAGTCACAAGGTTTTCCGGCGAGAAAATGGTGTAGATCACCTGTTCGCGTTCTGGATTTTCAGCAACCAGCGAAGCAAGCACGAGCTTGTGATGTCTGATCTCGAAGGAGTAACTCAGCCATTTATACCAGTTCACCGGATTGAACCAGAACCACCACTCATCATGCTCGAACATGTATTCCTTTTCAAACTGAAGTTGGTTGATGTAGTTCAACGACGCGACGGCGAGGTTGTATTGCTCCTGTCCCCAGGTCGTACCGATGTGAAGTTCCTGGAAGCGCGCTGCTTTGTTGGCACGTTCCTGACTTTGTTCGGTGAGTCCTTCGAAATGCAAGGCCCTCGCAAGTCCAATACAGTGCCATCCATACCCCGGAGTAGCTCCTTGCGCCTTCAACACGTCGTTCAGCAAGGTGTCAGCAGATTCCGGGTGCGCGCGATAGGTTTCGAGCGTGCCTCGCATGTAGAAATATTCCTTCGTGGTTTTCTCAGGGCTCGCTTCACGCTGTTCAGCTTCTTTAAAGAACAAATCCGCCTCGCGGAACTCACCCATGGCAAGTTTAAATTCCGCATAGTTGTTACTCGAATACGCGCCGTTTTGAAGGAGTGTGTTGTAATAATATTCAGCTGTATCTATCTCCAGCTTGTAATCATAAATCATCGCCTTGTAGTGGAAGGTGCCGAGATATTGTCTGTTCAGAAAATTAGGGTCAAACAGTCCGGCATTCATGGGCATGTCCGTCTGAAGCTTCATGATCGCGGAGTCGAGATATTTGTTCGCCGTCGCGACATTTTCTTTCACAGAATTCTTTAAAAAAGGAAACTGTTTCGATGTGTAAACCCTGTTACGGTGATAGATCCACGCCATCGTATTGTAGGGAGTCACCGTATTCTCAAGTTGCATGTTTTTGTCTCGAACGGATTGCAAGACCTCCATTGCCTTATCGGGCATCTCAACGTTTTGATAGCATCTGTCAAGGAGGTAGGTAATCAGCCCATAGTCGGACTGGTACCTGAATACGGCGCTGTAGGTCGCGTAGCTGTTGCTGCGAACACGAAGTTGCTTGCCAAACTCCTCTTCGATCAGATCCATTGCTTTTTTCAATGGCGTGATCGCTTTCGTAAATCCTAACTTATCATTCGCACGGAAAAACAAGTAACCGCCGAAATAAAGATGTCCGACATAGTACGTGCTGTCCTGTCGTATCCAGCTTCTCGACTTTTCAAGGGCTTTGTCTTCCAAAAACGACACCTCTGCTCTCTCCTGGTCGATTGCCCCACGCGCGCTGGATTGCGCGCGAAGAACGCCGGGAAGCGTCGCTATCATTACCAACCCGAGGAGCACGTATCGTCGCCAGACTTTCATTTACTATTATTTTGTAATGCCAAGTTTTGCAAGCCTGTTCACTTCCTGATCAATAATCTGCTGCAACGCAGTCTTCGAAGCGTCGCGATTCCTGAAAATAAGGCGATGGTGAAGAACTGGGTGCGACAATGCCCGAATATCGTCTTCTATCACGTAGGAACGTTGATTGACCAGCGCCCATGCTTTCAGACATTTGATGAACGTTATACCGCCACGGGTAGAGCATCCCAACGCTATCTCCGGATGATTCCGTGTTGCGTGGGCAATCTTAACCACTGACTTAACCAGCTCCGGATGAATAACAACTTGTTCCGCCTCATTCTGCAGCGTAATGATGTCATTGTAGGTCAACACCTGTTTTACCGTATGCTTTACATCGCCGATGGCCAGATAGTTATTATAGATGTCCAACTCGACATCCTCACTCACATAACCAAATGTAATCTTCATATAAAAGCGATCAAGCTGTGCGGCGGGGAGCGGATAAGTCCCCTCCATCTCGATAGGGTTCTGTGTTGCTATCGTAAAAAAGAACCGATCCAGTTGGAACGTGGTCTCACCCACCGAAACCTGATTCTCTGCCATACATTCCAGCAAGGCGCTCTGAACTTTTGGTGAAGCGCGGTTTATCTCGTCCGCGAGCAAGACGTGGGTAAACAGCGGACCTTTCTTGAAAACAAAATCCTTTTTGGTCTCATCAAAAATATAAGAGCCGATGAGGTCCATGGGAAGCAAGTCCGGCGTGAACTGAATACGCTTGAATGCCACACCACTGCCTGGCACATGAACATCTGCGGCTCCTTCAGAAATGGATTGCGCGAGGGTTTTCGCAAGCACCGTTTTTCCGGCGCCAGGATTATCCTCCAGCAGAATATGGCCGCGCGAAAGCAGTGCCGTGATCACATACTTGATCTGTTGCGGTTTCCCGCGAATGATCTTCTCGATGTTTTCAATCAGTTTTAAAAGCTTGGCACTATGGTTGGTGTCACTCATATGGGTGGTTGATTTTCAAATTCGTTTGATTCAGGTTTTTGGAAGTATCTCGCTGCGAGCAGTACATCGAAGTAGCCGACGAATGTCTTTACAAATCCTCGAGTCCTCCGGATGGCTGGTCCTACTCCAGCAGCAAACCTATCAATAACTTCCTTGTCGCCTTCACGCAAAGTGTTCGAGCCATATTTAAGCCTCAAATAAATATTCATGAACTCAGCAAACCCAGCATTGAAAACAGGATCGACTTTCGCCCTGGCATACTCAAGCGGTGTCTCTCCCTCACGTTCTGTGCCCGCCATGTGAAATCTGTACAGCGCAGCCTGATAGATTCGATCCGCTTTAGCCCTTGTTTCGCTTGTGAGTGCCAACCGCAACATCAGATACACGAAGATCAGGAATGGAAGCAGCAGAACGAACAAGATCGTGCCGCCTACGATCTTTGCAGCAAGCGCAAGTATCTCTTTTACGGTCATTCCTTTTTCTTCGGTGCTCTTCTTCTTTCGGGCAGCTTCTTCCTTCTTTGCCTTGTCTTTGGATTTTATGTGAATCTCGTCAGCGACGATTGGTCTCGGGAAGCCATCAACCTGATCTTCGATTGAAACGCCGGCCCGTGGTTTCGGGATTCTCTTCGCTTCATCTTTATAAGAGACAACCACAACAGAATCGCCTGACGCGATGACAGACAGTGTTGTGTCTTTCTTATCATATAATATCCGGCACATGGATACATCGATTGTTCGGCTCATAGGCTTTGACAATCCAAATTCCTTGTCGAAGTAGATCAGGTTTTTGAAAGACACATCCAGTTTTTTTCCGGCAATGTCAGGAGTACCATCAGCAACTCCATTGAGTACTAACCACGCTTCTGGGGGCGGCAACGGCGGCGTGCCATCCGGCTTGGGCGCACTTTGCTGATCTTCGTTCCCGATTGTCATATCGAAATCAAGCCAGCCATATCCAGGGAAATAAACTTGCGTCCACGCATGTGCCTGACTTGCGTAAAACCAATACCACCCCTTGTTCTTGTCACTTCGGTTGATGGTAGCAAAGCCTGTTGTAAACCGTGACGGAATACCCAACGCGCGCAGCATAAATAAGGAAGCACCTGCATAGTAAGTGCAATAGCCCGCATGAGTTTTGAAAAGGAAATTGCCGAGCATGGTAGCAGTAGGAATATTCGGATCGTTCGGACTACCTCCTGGCTTCAAGGTATAGGTGAAAATCCGTTTGCCATTCTCATCCTCCTGCATGAAGTGATCCTGAATGGCTTTAACCTTATCAACTGGTTTGTCGATTCCTTTTGTTATCGACACAGCCAATTTTGTGATCGAATCGTACAAAGCACCACGCGGCATTTTTGTATAGTATTCAAGGAATGACTTGTCAACGTTTCTGTAATTGGGCACACTTCTCAGCTCTTCGTAGCGCGCTTCCTGAATTGAAGCGAGCATGGGGTTGGCGGTGGGATTGTAAACAAAGTATGCATTATTCAGATCGGAAGCATAGGATCGCACTTTGTAGGCCGACAGAAATTGGCTTTGAAAATCTTTTTCAACCGGGATAGTTTGCACATAGTAAGCACCTGCAGGAGCCAGCAGCGCATGCTTCCATGTATTGGCTGCAAGGTATATCTGGGACTCGACGACGGTTCTGCCTTTCCTGGCAAGTGAATTTCTGATCACATTTGAATCAGCCCTGGCATGATACATCGGCAAATCAGACGGATCGGTATCGAATTCATCGAAGTATGGAACATCGGCGTCGCGGGTGAAGCTTTCAATCGTCTGATCATACTTAGTTAGGTAGTGATAGACGTAATACATCGGCATTGGCGACCCATCGGGGAAAAACTTATCCAGGCGACTGCAGAACATGAGCTTGTCGGACTGGCTCATCTTCGAATTGATGCGCATCGTATCTTTCAACTTGAACGCATTGTCCTTCGACTCCATAAGTCCATAGCGTTCGTCGTAACCGCCTTTGTCTTTTTTATCACCTTCTTTAGCCCCGCGCGCCGCTAGCTCTTTTTCAACCGCCTGGAGATTTCCTTTGAGCAGGCTTTCGACCAATACGAATGCAGACACGATCAGTAGCAGGAAGACAGCAAATCGCAAAAGCAGACGTCCGGATTTTTTCAAGTCAAACTCGATTCCGTCGCGCAGCAACGGCGAAAGGAACAACATATAAAGTCCATAGACCACTACCGGTACGAGGTGCAACAGCATGTAGCTCAGACTCACATCGATTGTATTCGAAGTGGTAACCAGCGTAGCGGCTGCCATCAACCCGCAAAGAATGACATATGAAAACCGAACGCGCTCCAAGAGAAATCCAAAAAGCCATCCTATCAAGAACACCATGCCCAGCAATTGAAATCGCGTTGTTGCGTAGAAGACATCGAATTCACCGGGAAGCCTTACGATGACCTTACCAATGATCCAATAGCCAAGCCAGAGTATTGCAAATGTGATCAGCCAGCGTGCGCGGAAAAAATAAAGTGAATAGGATAACAGCAAGCCTAACGTGAAGTAGAGGGCCTGGGTGCCAATACCTGAATTGAATGCCGTATAGGAGAAGTTAATATACCGCAGGGTAATATACCCAATCACCGCCGTGGGAACTACGACGAAAATCCATCTCGCGAACAGCTGTTTGAGTTTCTCTTTGTTCATTAAGCTTGCCGACTAACCGAACCAGAAATACATCTCTCGCAAAGATCGAAAAGGTTAATCGCAAAGATCACAAAGAAGCCCTTGCTATTTTGCGGCATTAACCTTCCGCTTAGCGTTCTTTGCGTTAAATATTCCCGATTCACCATCTCAAAATTCCTTTGCACTTATCAAAGACGCGTTACCTCGTTGCTTTAATACTTTCTGAATTTCAACTTCATTCTTCATTAGTTTGTTCCTCAATGGTGACAAGAACCAGGGCCTTTGGAGCTTGTCAGACGGCTGCTTTTCTGGTTTAAAGAAAATATTCTTCAGCTGAATGTCAAATGGCGACCGGATCGCATCCGACATCTTCACTACAATCACGGATACATTGAAGGGAAGGGCTCGCATCAAAATCTCAATTTCCGAGGCGGGAACAAGCGATGAAAGGCACACAAAGGCAGCCTTATTCGGTTCAACAAAATCATTGGGCGTTTTTTCCCGTTGCCATGAAGCCGCAGTGATTTGAAACAGCTCAATCTTTTTGTCACTCATACCAGGAAGCTTCGGCACCTCCTGATCTGCGGGAATCCGGACATCGTACTCGTTCTTTGTCAACGCTTCAAATACATTGCGCAGCTTGTCTTTATAAACATTCAGCAGTTCCTTGTCAAAAATTCCATTTTTAAGTTCGAACCCTTCAAAAAAACTTGCATAGAAATATAAGTGCGATGCGTAAGGATCTTTTGTCTCCGGAACACGCACTACCAGTTCACCGCTTTTTGCATAGATCTTCCATACAATCCGACGTATGTTATCACCGGTTTCAAACTCTTTGTAATTCACATATTCGCCTTCAACACGTTTCGGTATCTCAATGCGATGTTTCTGTTCTTCAGTGGTGTTAGGCTGCGCTTTAATAATACTGTCTTTCTGCGCTTTAGGTAGAGTGTAGATCTGTTGTGTGAACGGCACTTCATGCGGCAATGCAATGAGATTGAACATGTCGCAAAAAACAATGTGCACCTTCTCAACATCGTATATGCCACGGTCATGCAGCAATGTTTTTCCTGTACCCTTTATTGCGAGCCGTGACAATGTCCGCTTCTTAAATATGTCAGTGTCTAAAACAATGGAATTGGATAGTGCCTTCCCCGCAAATACGAGTCGTCCTTGCACGGTTCCCAGAAGAGGCCTTATAACGGGGCCATTTAGCGTTATCGTCAGCGGAACGAAACCCGCTTCTGCGCGCTGTCCTTCACCAAACTGCAACTGCACGCTTATTTTCTTGTGCTTGATATTGTATAAGAATAACAGCCATACAATGAAAGTGAACAACAAACTCGCAGCAAAAAGTCCGACGATCGTCCAGCGAATAATGATTAGAAACACATTCATCACCAGCCATAAGTTCGACTCGTCGTCGCTGTAGTTCGATTTCAGCCAAACGCTCACGCCCCAGATCACTATTACCGTCACCAGCAACTGCCAGCGGACGACCACGTTGTTGAGCCAGTAAGAAAGACGGAGAAGCATTTAAGGCCGAAAATGGAGTTCTATAAAAGAATTAGAACGGCAAAATATGATAAAGCGTGCAAATGGCGAGGGGAAAATTGCCTTTTAGCCACGCCTGCCTGCGCGTAGCCGCTTGCGCCACCGCTAAAGCTTTAGCGACACGCAGTCGGCGGAGGCAGGGATTACACGGATTACAGACAAAAAAACGGAAAAATCAAATTATCATCCCCTAAGACGTCAAAGTATACATCTGGATGACATCGGCGTATTGACCGTTCAATTGCTTGATCGCCCGCACAAACCTACCCTCTTCAATAAATCCCAGATCATGATACAACTTAATTGCGTGTGCGTTTGTAGCGAATACATTCAGAAACACTTTTTCGATGGTGGCATTCAATCGAGCCCATTCCAGGAGACTCTCGATTAATGCTCTGCCGATACCTCTGCGTTGAAAATTGGGGTGCACGCTCACGCCAAACTCTCCCGTGTGGGAATTCTTCTTTTTAGTTTGAGGAACGAAGAACAACAACCCTACGATTTGCTTGTCCACTTCGGCTACAAGCACGAGTGCATTTGGATTTTGATTAAAACCGTTGATCCAGGATTTCTCATTCTCAAGGGTAATGGTGTACTCTTCGAGCGTGGTGAGGACTTGGTCGGTAGACGCAAAAAGAATTTTAGAATAATCGATGATCGACTGCGCGTCTGCTTCGGTGGGGCGGCGGATGGTGAACGAAACTCCTTCGCTTGCGGAGTGTGTGGTCATCTGTTTTTTTATCGATGTTTAAATCGGCTGTGATTACTTTGAATCAACCCTTGCCCCATCTACTTTTTTGCCACAGATAACTTAAATCTCCACAGATTGAAATGCATTAATCCGTGTCCATCCGTGTAATCCGCGGCTAACAATTTTCTGAATATCGGACTCAAAAATGTTGAATAGAAAAAATCCCGACCTCTCGGTCGGGATTTTGTCGTGAACCCGCAGGGATTCAAACCCCGAGTCTTCTGATCCGTAGTCAGATGCTTTATTCAGTTAAGCTACGGGTCCGTTTTTGGAGGATCGGCAACACTTGAATCCTGTCTTTTTGTGGCCCAAGCAACCTTCCTGCCCCTTATTTCATCTGAAATAAGACCGCAAATCTAAAACATTAATCTACTCCACAAAAGTGGCGATTTTGCCCCTCGGTCAAAAAAGCTATTTTTGGGGCTTCAAATTTTGAAAAGTACTTATGGCGTTACGTTCGGTGCTGTTGTTCTCGCTCATTTTGACGGGTATCGCAGGGTTTTCTCAGGATAGCACAGCAGTAAAGTCATCCACCGCGCCCGCTAAAAAGAAGTCCTTTCGCCCCGATATCCCCGGGTCGATCATGGTCGAGCTAGGCATAAACTTCAAGAACGGCGTCGTGCCTCCTGACTTTAAAGTAGGCTTCTGGGGGTCAAGGACGTTCAACATTTATTACCAGTACCCAATCCGTCTATTCAAAAGCAACTTCAGCATCAATCCGGGCCTCGGCCTTAGTCTCGAGCGTTGGAAGATGACCAACGAATATACGCTGGCTCCCAAACCAATCGCAGACGGAACGTACCCGCTGGTACCCGCAACAGACGTACTACCAGGTACTGAAATCAAAAGGTCACAGCTTGTTAACAACTATCTCGAAATGCCGCTCGAGCTTCGCTACGACACAAACCCGGAAGACATTGCACGCAGTTTCAATGTTTCCATCGGTGGTCGCGTTGGTTGGCTCTACGACTCTTTCACCAAGATTGACTACGTCGAAACAACAAGTGAGAACAAGAGCTTAAAAGAAAAACAGCTCCACGGCATGAGTACCTACCGTTATGGAATGTATGGCCGCGTAGGCATCGGGGGCTTCAGTCTCTTCTGCTATTACAACATCTCCCCAATGTTCCAGGCCGGCAAAGGGCCCATTCAGACTCAAATGAATTCGGTGACGATCGGGATCTCGGTCAACGGGTTCTAGGGTATCGCGTACTGAATCTGGTCTCCCTTGTTTTTTCGGTATGGGTTATCAGGATCGGATTCAGTTATCAGTTAATAGTTATCGGTTAATAGTTATCAGTTAATAGGAGTGCTTCAAAATATAAGTCTCCTCCCTATTAACCATTAACGATTAACTGATAACACTATTTACCAACAAAAGCTGGCTTCCTTTTCTCCAGGAAAGCAGAAACTCCTTCCTTATGGTCCTGGCTTAGGCCGGCGGTCTCCTGACAGTATGCTTCATAGTCAAGCATCTCATCGAGATTGGATGTAGCTGACTTCGCAAGCATCTTCTTTATAATGCCAATGGCTTTCGTTGGTGCCTTCGCAAAATAGTCGGTGTACTCTTTCACGGCCGCATCCAATCCCGCGGCAGGAACAACTTTGTTCACCATACCAAGCTTCAACGCATCCTCAGCTTTGACTTTACTGCCCATCGCACAAAGCTCAAAGGCCTTTGCCATTCCAACCAATCGGGGAAGAAAATAAGACGAACCTGAGTCAGGCACCAATCCTATATTAATAAACACTTCGATTAGCGTTGCCTCTTCAGACGCAATAACCATATCACACGCAAGCGCCAATGAACATCCTGCTCCTGCACCGACTCCGTTCAACCGGCAGATGATCGGCTTGGGTAAATTGCGCATTGCGCGAATAATCGGATTGTAGCGCTTATGGAGTGAATCGAGAAAAGAGCGCTTCGTACCTGCCGGTGTGGCCTTCAGATCCTGACCTGAACAAAAAGCCTTCCCCTCTCCTGTGAGCACCACTACCCTTGCTGCATCATCCTTTGCAACTGCCTTCAATGCATCCTGAAGTTCATAAGTGATCTCGTCATTCAACGCATTGTAGACTTCAGGACGGTTCAGGGTGATGGTTGCCACACCTTGACTTACATCGTATTTAAGAAACTGGTAGGTCATATGAGTTCAGAGTTTAAAGGATCAGAGTTCAGGGTTCAGAGTTCGGGTTTAGAGCTAATGCCCAACAGTACTTACGTTAAAACAACAACAACATTCCCGTGAAAGCCACAGCGAATCCAAGGAATGCCCCATACATAATCTGTCGCGGTGTGTGCGCATTCAGATACAAGCGTGCTGACATCACGATGCCTGCCACGACCAACAGCACAGCGGTTGGCAGCACCAAAGATCCATCATCAACAGCTTTGTTCAATGGCACAACAATTCCCAACGCCCCGCAAATGGCCATACTATGAATGCTCACTTTCTCGTAAAAAGTCGCCAGGGTCGCTACAAATGCCAGGGCTACTTCTATCAGCATCACTTTGTTGAAATTAACATTCACACTCACTTTATAAAAAAACATCCCTGCGATGACTGCATAAACCAGCGTTATTAAAACAAATGGCAAGATCCTCTCGCGCCGGTTATGCATTTCGAGCGACGGTATAGTTCCAAACGCTTTAAACATCAGGAGGTTCGCAGCAGGAAGAATGAAAGTCATTGAAAATACCAGCGCCGCAAATTTGATCGTAGCCGTAGACGGAATCAGCAAAAACCTTGGGATAAACCAAGCGAGCACGAAAACGAGATAGGTCGGAAATAACAGTGGATGAAATAAAAAAGAAATGATGCGGGCCGCGACCTTCATTTTCTGATAAATGTTAAACTACATTTCTTTTCGAAGGCGAGCCACAGGAATATTCAGCTGCTCACGGTATTTCGCAACGGTACGGCGCGCGATGTTATAGCCTTTTTGATTCAGGATCTCCTCGATCTTCTCATCGGAATATGGTTTGTTCTTATCCTCACCTTCAATGAGTTCCTTGATGATCTGCTTGACCTCGCGGCTACTCACCTCCTCGCCCGACTCTGTCGAAATACCTTCCGAGAAGAAGTACTTCAATGGGAATATGCCGAAGTCGGTTTGAATTGCCTTGCTGCTTGCCACACGGCTAACGGTGGAAATGTCCATGTTGATGCGCTCCGCAATATCTTTCAGAATCATCGGGCGCAACTTGGTCTCATCGCCTTCCAGAAAATAATCGTACTGAAAGTCAATGATTGCCTGCATGGTGCGCATCAGTGTATGTTGACGCTGCTTGATTGCATCGATAAACCATTTCGCCGAATCCAGCTTCTGTTTTACAAAGGTCACGGCGTCTTTAAGTTTCTTGTCCTTCTTATCGCTCTTATCGTACGCCTTAAACATGTCTGTGTATGACCGGCTGATACGGAGTTCCGGAGCATTTTTTGAATTCAGCGACAGATCCAGCTTTCCATTATTGTTTGTGAGAATAAAATCAGGAATCACATACTGATTTTTTACCATACCGGAAGTCGTTTCTCCTCCCGGTTTAGGATTCAACCGCACGATCAAATCGATGGCATCTTTGATATACTCCTCATCATCGAGGTCCAGCTTCTTAAGGATCTTGGCAAAGTGTTTCTTCGTGAACTCCTCGTAGCATTCCTTGATGATTCGCTTGGCAACAATCACATCAACGTTCTGTCCGTCGTCCATTCTTTCCAATTGAAGTAACAGACACTCCTGCAGGTTGCGGGCCGCGATTCCTGGAGGATCAAATCCCTGAATTTTCTTCAGGATCTGTTCCAGTTCTTCTGGCGTAGTTTCAATGTTCTGAGAAAATGCGAGATCATTGACAATTGCATCCATGTCCCGGCGAATATATCCGTCCTGCTCGATGCTGCCCACGAGCTGCTTGCCAATGGCATATTGACGTTCATCCAGTCCAAGAAATCCCAGTTGAGAAAACAAACTTTCGTGCAAGGATGATGCCATGGGAATCGGGAGATCACGGTCTTCGTCATCATCTCCGTCACTTTGCGACTTATAGCCGCTGTAGTCGTCGTCCTGCAGGTAGTCCTTAATATCTACCTCTCCTTCGGTTTCGGTTGATTCTTGTTGATCCCCTTCTTCAGTGGAATTATCATCCTGGTCCTTGGTGTCAGCTTCGTCGGTTGCACCCTCTTCCAGCGCTGGGTTGATCTCGAGCTCCTCCTCGATCCGATTTTCAAGTTCGGCGGTAGGCACCTGCAACAGTTTAATAAATTGAATCTGCTGCGGTGACAGCTTTTGCTGAAGGTTCTGACTGAGTCCGAGTCGCTGCATCTATCTGATTGGAACCTCAAAATTACCATATCAAAGATGGCTATGAAAGCTTTCGGAAATGATTCTGTTGACCACAGGTTCAATGCGGTCCGGGATATCTTTAACGATGACTGTCCTATTTTGGAATCCAAGTCAAAATCGCGTTTTTTGCAACCCGATTAAAAAATTATGAAGCGCACAAAGATCAAAGAGTTGCTGTCGACACAGCCGACCGGACAAGAAGTCCTGGTTAAAGGATGGGTACGAACCTTCAGGAACAACCAATTTATTGCGCTAAATGATGGATCAACTATTCAGAACCTCCAGGTCGTTGCCGAGTTGAACTCTCTAAACGATGACATCGTCCGCCGGATAACAACGGGGGCCTGCATTTCTGTAATAGGGACACTTATCCCTTCCCCGGCGAAAGGCCAGGCGGTTGAGGTGAAAGTGAAATCTTTGGACATCCTCGGCGACAGCGACGCCGAGAAATTTCCATTGCAGCCCAAGCGGCATTCCATGGAGTTCCTTCGTGAGATCGCCCACCTCCGGGGCAGAACAAATACCTTCGGCGCCGTGATGCGTGTCCGTCATAACATGGCTTACGCGATTCACAAATTTTTTAACGACCGCGGATTCTTCTATATACACACACCCATTATTACAGGCTCGGATGCAGAAGGTGCTGGCGCGATGTTTAGAGTAACTACGCTGGATGCCGCGAAGCCTCCACTTGACGAGACCGGACATGTCGATCACAAAGCCGACTTCTTCGGCCGTGAAACAAACCTCACTGTGTCAGGACAGCTTGAAGGCGAGACTTACGCGATGGCGTTGTCAGATATCTACACCTTCGGTCCCACGTTCCGCGCAGAGAACTCAAACACAACCCGCCACCTCGCTGAGTTTTGGATGATCGAACCGGAGATGGCATTTTATGACATCAATGACAACATGCAGTTGGCGCAGGATCTCCTGCAGTACCTCGTGCGCTATGCCCTTGACAACTGCAAGGAGGACCTCGAATTTTTGGATAAACGGATTGCCGAAGAAGAAGCAACAAAACCACAGGATCAGCGAAGTGAGTTAGGGCTGTTGCAACGTCTCAACTTCGTAGTTGAAAATGATTTTCAGCGACTGACCTACACAGAGGCCATCGACATTTTGAAAAATTCAAACCCAAACAAGAAAAAGAAATTCCAGTTTCTGATCGATCAGTGGGGCGTTGACCTGCAAAGTGAACACGAACGTTATCTGGTTGAGAAGCATTTCAAAAAACCGGTGATCTTGTACAACTATCCTGCTGCGATCAAATCATTCTACATGCGGCAGAACGACGATGGCAAAACTGTTGCGGCAATGGACGTACTGTTCCCCGGCATCGGCGAAATCATCGGAGGATCTCAGCGCGAAGAACGCTACGATAATCTTTTGCGTCGCGTCAATGAACTTAAATTGCCGGAAAAAGATCTATGGTGGTATCTCGAGCTTCGAAAGTTTGGCTCCGCACCGCATAGCGGTTTTGGACTTGGCTTCGAGCGACTGATGCTCTTCGTGACGGGCATGACAAACATACGCGATGTGATTCCGTTCCCGAGATTTCCGGGGAATGCGGAGTTCTAGAAAATTGATTTCCGAAGCACAAATAATCTTCAGAATTCACTTTCAACATTCAGCATTCTAATTTTTTTCCTCCCGCGCCGCACCCGGCTGACGCCCGTCGGACGGGGATCGCACTGATCTTGCAGATTTTGTTTTGATTTATTTATTATTTGTATTCATCTGCGCGATTTGCGAGATCAGCGGAAGGATTGCGCCAGCAGTTGTCTCTCCGGTATTCATGACACTGCCAATGGGTGCCGACGTTGCTGCCCAGCCAATTTTCCCCTATGTTTAGCAAATCTAACAGACCGCTATGTCCTCTGCTCAACCCCAAGGCCAACTGATCCGCTCACTCGGACTTTTCTCTGCATTCATGCTGACGGTAAGCTCCGTAATCGGCTCTGGCGTGTACAAGAAAGTGGCGCCTATGTCGGCAGAGCTGCTTTCACCTGGGCTGGTGCTGATGTGCTGGGTGCTCGCCGGATTCATCACGCTTTGCGGCGCGCTGAGCAACGCCGAGATCGCGAGCATGCTGGCCGACTCGGGCGGTGAATATGTCTACTTTAAAAAAATATACAATCGCTTTTTTGCATTCCTGTACGGGTGGACCGCGTTTACCGTCATTCGCTCTGCATCCCTCGCCTCCATCGGATATGTTTTTTCACAATCGTTCAATGAATTTGTTTCGTTACCGCACCTCCCTGCTTCCATCGAACAAATTTCCCTGTTCGGAATCTTTACTCCTTTCGACAATTTCGGCGTGAAGTTGATGACGATCAGCCTGATCCTTATTTTGAGCTACATAAACTACAGGGGTCTACGCGGCGGAGAGGGCTTGAGTCGAATCATATTGATTCTCGTCACCGTGGTGATCGCAGGTATCATTGTTTTGGGCCTCACCATCGGCGGCGGCAGTATCACCAACCTTCAAACGAATGCCATTGGCTATGTATCACGCCCTTGGTATGACGGAGCACTTATCAAGCAAATGTTTGCTGCTATGCTTGCTGCCTTCTGGGCATACGAAGGCTGGGCCACAACCGGTTACCTGGGCGGTGAGATAAAAAATCCGAACAGAAACCTTCCACTCGCGCTGGTTTTCGGAGTATTGTTTGTGATTCTCGTATATGTAAGCATTAACCTCACGTATCTCTTCGTGATGCCGATCGATCAGATCGTTGATGTGGCAAAAACACAGAATGCAATTGCAGCAGTGGAGGTCACAAGAAGTTTTATGGGAAGTCCCGGAGCCATGTTTATCTCTGTGCTCATTTTATTTACAACACTGGGTGCCACAAACACCACGGCATTGATGCCACCGCGACTTTACTATTCAATGGCGAAGGATGGCGTATTTTTCAAGTGGGCGTCATACATTCATCCGAAATTCAACACACCATCAAAAGCATTTTTTATCCAGGCGATCTGGGCCAGTCTGCTCGTGCTATCGGGCAGCTTTGATCAGTTAACGAATATGCTCGTGTTTGCAGCCTTTATCTTTTATGGCGCAACCGCTCTTGGTGTGTTTATTCTTCGTTTCAAGATGCCAGACGCACCGCGGCCGTATAAAGCGTTCGGTTATCCATTCATTCCTGCTTTTTTCATACTCTTTTGTGTTGCGCTGATTGGCATTACCCTAATCGGAAGTCCACGGGAAGCATTGATGGGGCTGGGGCTTATGTTAACCGGCGTGCCTTTCTATTTGGTGTGGAGCAAGCGGAAGCCGGAATCGGTCTAAGGGTAATTTTATTTTCTCTTGATGGCCAGGAGCGGTATGGTGCCGAGGTAGGCCAGTCTGCGTGTTATACTTTTTGCAAACAGTTTTTCTACAAGGCTGAGATGATGCGTAAAGGTCGTCAACAAGTCGGCCTTGGTATCTTTTATGTATTTGTCGATCGCGCCGGGAATATCGTCGTCGATGATCAGCTTGAAGTTCAGCTTATCATAGTTGGCTTTCTTTATTGCATCCTGAACCGCCTGCGTTTCAGCTTCGACTTTTTTATCCATAGCATGAACAACGTGAATCATGTGCACATGTGAGCCGAAAATCTGAGCGAATTCCACCACTGTATCCAACTCCTTCTGAAGGTTCTTGTAGTCGGTTGCGTAAACAATGTGTTCGAGGTTCTTATATTGAGCAAAGTCAGGAATCGTCAATACCGGCACAGGGCAATCATCAATAACTGACACCGCTGTTCCACCAAGCACGGCTTTCTTTAAAGCAGATGCGCCGCGCGACCCCATAACGACCATGTTAGTCGGATTTTTTTCTACGTACCGTTTTACCATCTCAGCCACGGTATGAGCCCTTATTGCCTTAAAGGAAAGTTTATAGGTTCCCCGCACCTCGGCGCGCAACTCCTGGATCAGCGCGTCTCCCTCCTCTTCTGCCATTTCGGTCAAGGATTTCTCAATCTGCTTCAATCGCATATTCGCTTTCGGCGCTCCGTCCACACGGATGATATTAAGAATCGTAAACTCGGCATTGAGTGGGGCTGCAAGCTTGAGTGCAAATCTCATCGCAACTTTAGAAAGGGGCGAAAAGTCGGTTAATAGAACGAGCTTGGGAGGGGCTGGCATGGCTAAGGCGTTTCATCAAAAATAGCAAATGGACAAAGGATGCGCAAAAAAACCAGGAACGGCTCGTGGAGGGAATCAATTGGCGATTACTTTTACGGGCCACAAAACACTACCGTCGTACAATGATGAAGGTAACTTTCACTCTTGCTTGTCTGGCACTGATTAATATCAGCTGTTCTGGACAGTCGGTCGACTCAAAGAAAATCCGTCAGCACGTAAAAGTGTTGGCAAGCGACTCGCTCGAAGGTCGCGGAACTGGGACCGCCGGCGAAAAGCTTGCGATTGCCTATATACAGGACCAGTTCAAGCAGATAGGTCTTACTCCAAAAGGAGACAAAGGATCATTCACACAAAAGTTTCCATTCAAAGCCGGCGTGCATGGCACCGGAACTGAAGGCACCGCCTACAATGTTATTGGATACATCGACAACAAAGCCGTTAACACCGTGATCATTGGCGCCCACTTTGACCATCTTGGTCTGGGGATGGAAGCGGGCTCGTTGCAGGCAAACTCACAAGGGATGATTCATAATGGCGCGGACGACAACGCATCAGGGACAGCAGGTGTTATTGAATTGGCGAGGTATTTTAAGAATAATAAAATCAACGAAAAGAATAATTTCCTTTTTATCTGCTTTTCAGGAGAAGAACTCGGGTTGCTGGGATCAAAATACTTCGCAGAGAACCCGACGATGGGCTTGACCAATGCTAACTACATGATCAACATGGATATGATCGGAAGGTTAGACACAAAAAATGGTGTCACCGTGAGTGGCTCGGGTACTAGCCCGGCGTGGGAAACGCTTCTTAAAAGGTTAAGCTCCACCGAAGTTCCGATCAAAACTGATTCTTCCGGGACGGGACCTTCAGATCATACATCATTCTACCTGAAGAATGTGCCTGTGCTCCATTTTTTCACCGGATCGCACAGTGATTATCACAAGCCAAGTGATGATTGGGAAAAGATCAATTACGAAGGAGAAGCAAAAGTGCTCGAAGTCATCATCAAACTCATCGAAACAGTTGACAAAGATCCTAAGCTTGCGTTCCTTTCCACAAAAAGCAAGTCTATGAGTGGTGCGCGTTCCTTTAAAGTTACTATGGGTGTAATGCCCAGTTATTCTTCAACTGAAGAAGGTTTGAAGATCGACGGCGTCAGCGATGGAAAGCCAGCGCAAAAAGCAGGGCTCCTCGCCGGTGATCTGATTGTTCAGATGGGCGATATTAAAATCAAAAATATCGAAGACTACATGGGGGCGCTGGGGAAATTTGAAAAAGACCAGACCATCAACGTCGTTGTGAAACGTAAAGGCGAAACAGTCACGCTGCCCGTCACTTTCTAATCCGATGGCAATCATAAAATCATTCGCCAGCGACAACTACGCAGGCGCACCTGCAGAGATTATGCAGGCGTTGACACATGCTAATGAAGCGCACGCTGTTTCATATGGGGACGATCCCATTACTGCATCTGCCATTGAGAAATTCAAAGCAGTTTTTGGAAAGGACATTGAAGTCTTTTTTGTTTATAATGGCACTGGCGCCAACGTCCTGGGTCTCTCAGCCCTTACTGTTTCGTACAATTCCATCATTTGTGCGAATTGTGCCCATATCAACGTCGACGAATCCACGGCGCCGGAACGATTTACCGGATGTCGCATCGTCCCAATAGATTCCAGCAATGGAAAAATAACCCCGCAACAACTTGCCGACAAGATCATTCGAATTGGCGATCAACATCATCCACAACCAGGCGTTGTCTCCATCTCACAATCAACAGAATTCGGGACGGTGTACTCGATCGACGAAATAAAGGCGTTGTCAGCAGTCATCAAATCAAAAGGTTTATCACTCCACATGGATGGCGCCCGCATCGCAAATGCCGCCGTTTCTCTTGGTCGGGATTTTACGGCCTTTACGCGGGACGCTGGTGTCGATGCCCTTTCTTTTGGAGGAACCAAGAATGGATTGCTTTTTGGCGAGGCCGTGGTTTTATTCAAACAGGGGCTTGGTGAACACACGAGGTTTTTGCGGAAGCAGGCAATGCAGCTAAACTCAAAGATGCGTTTTATCTCCGCGCAATTTGATGCACTGCTGACAAACGATCTGTGGAAGAAAAATGCATCCCATAGCAACGCAATGGCAAAACTATTGGAAGCTGAGCTTAAGAAAATTCCGCAAATAAAGATTACGCAATCCGTCGATGCCAACGGTGTGTTCGCAACCATGCCGCCTCAAGTGATTCCGGAGTTACAGAAGAAATATCCCTTCTATGTCTGGACCGAATCCATCCACGAAGTACGACTCATGTGTTCCTGGGATACGAAGGAAGAGGAAGTGATGGGGTTTGCCAGGGAATTGAGAAAGCTTGTTGAAATGTGAAAGGGTCGCCGGTTGCCTGGTGCCTGTTACCGGTCACCAGTTCCCAGTCACCAGTTTTCTGCTACCGGATCTCTTTTTTCGTTACTGAAAAGTCAATCCTATCGAAATCGCCACTGGCAACAGGCGACAGGTAACAGGTAACTGGCAACAGGCAACATCTCACTTCTTCTCCACCGCGTGTCCTCCAAACTCATTCCTCAATGCCGCTACTACTTTCCCGGAGAAAGTATCGTCCTGCTGGGAGCGGTAACGCATTAACAACGACATGGTGATGATTGGAGCAGGAACTCCCATCTCCAGCGCCGTTTCCACTGTCCATTTGCCTTCACCTGAAGAATGCATCACGCCTTTAATTGATTCAAGGTTTTTATCTTTTTGCAACGCATGCTGAGTTAGTTCCAGCAGCCAGCTTCTTACAACAGAGCCATGTCCCCACACATCGGCAATGGCGGCAAGATCCATGGCTGGATTATGTTTATGCATCAGTTCGAAGCCTTCGGCGATCGCCTGCATCATGCCGTATTCGATACCGTTGTGGACCATCTTCACAAAATGTCCACTACCACTTTTGCCACAGTACAAATAACCTTTATCAACGCTAATGGATTTGAACAATTGCTCGCAATATGTGAATGCATCTTTCCAACCGCCTACCATTGCACATATCCCATTAAGCGCCCCGCCTACTCCACCACTCGTACCACAATCGAGCAAGTACACGCCTTGTCTTTCAAGTTCTTTTGCACGTGAAATCGAATCTTTATAGAATGAGTTACCCCCGTCGATGATGATATCGTCCGCGTTCAGGTAATTTTTCAGATTATTTAAAATAACATCCACAACCTGACCTGCTGGCACCATCATCCATATGACACGGCGTCCTGTCATCGCCTGTGGCAGCGCATGAAGTGCGGCTACTGTACTAATCCCTTCAGCCTGGATTCTACAAAACTGTTCAAAATCAGAACACCGGCGAGCCCGAGAATAGAAACGATCGTTTCCATCAACGACCACGACAGGAAGGTCTGCTTAAGCGTCAAATTAAAATATTCTTTAAACATCCAGAAACCGGTGTCGTTCACATGTGAAAACATCAGGCTACCCGCACCTACGCTGAGCACCATCATCTCCGCACTTACTCCTGGCCCTTGTGCCAATGAGGACACAATTCCTGCAGCGGTAAGGCCCGCGACAGTGGCCGAGCCCACCGAAACCCGTACCAGCGCAGCAATTGCCCAGGCCATCACAATCGGCGACAACGACATTTTTGTCGCCAGATCTGCAACTTCATTAGCAACCCCGCTGGTAAGTAATATCTGTTTGAACCCGCCGCCAGCGGCAATCACCATCATTATCATTGCCACGCCCGTGATCGAATCTTGCAGGAAGCCCATCATTTGGGCGGTATTCATTCCTCTGTGCCAGCCAAGAAAATAGCAAGCCAGTAACAATGCCAATAACAGTGCAAAGACGGGTTCTGCGATCAAGCCAAAGACAGGATCAGTAAAATTCAAGAAACTTTTTCCAATCGTGGCAAGCGATATAAGCGCAACTGGAAAGATCGCAAGACTAAAGCTCAATGTCACAGACGGAAGCGCGCCCGGCATATCCGTTTGCACTGGCTGCTTCACTTCTCCAAGCTTTATTTTCTTCACAAAATTTGCAAAAACAGGACCCGCTACGACTGAGACCGGGCCGGTGAGGATCAATCCATATAGCAACGTTTTTCCAATATCCGCATGGAAGATTGCAGCAATCGCTGTTGGTCCCGGATGGGGCGGAAGAAATCCATGGGTTACTGACAGAGACGACGCCATTGGCACAGCTACCCAAAGCAAATTGACATTCGACGTGCGAGCGACGGAGAATACAAGCGGGACGAGAATAATAAAGCCTGCATTATAAAATAGCGGTATACCAACGATAAGTCCGGTAAGCACCATTGCCCATGGCAATCTTTCCTTTCCAAATTTTCTTACAAGCGTATCGCTGATTTGTCGCGCGGCACCGCTGATCTCGATCATTTTTCCAAACATCGCGCCGAGGCCTAACACCAATGCGAGTCCAGCGAGCGTATCACCGACTCCGGTTTGAATGGCTTTCACAACTTGATCGGGCGGAATACCAAGTGCAAGGCCCGACACAATCGATACAATGAGGATCGCGAGTAGTGGGTTGAGCTTAAGCAAGATCAACACCAGCAGGAGAACAATACAAGCAAAAACAATCAAAAAGGACATAATCAACCTTTAACTGCCTGGTGAAGTAAATGAAATTCCGACGCGAATTTCGAATATAGGTTTTCGTATACTGAAAAATATTGTTGATATCTCCGATGATGTTGTTCATTCGGATTGAATGTCTGTTGATTCGGAAAAATAAATTCAGTCTTAACGTCGAGGGCATGAAACCCCATCAGGGCCGCACCGAGGGATGAAGCGTCATCTGTGCCGCGGACGATAAAAGTTTTTCCAAAGATGTCGGATACGATTTGTACCCAATGCGATGACTTGACAAAGCCGCCACTGGCCATCACGTGAGAGAAGTCCCCGGAATTCTCCCGAACAATCTGAGCGATGGAATACAATGCGAAGCCTACTCCTTCCAGAATTGCGCGCATGAAATGTTCTGTCGTGTGTCGTTGGCAAACGCCAAAAAACACTCCAGTTGATTCCGGATCATAAATGGGCGCACGTTCACCGAGAAGAAAAGGAAGCAGGATCAATCCTTCAGCTCCAGGCTCGACCAGATTGGCACGCTCGCCAAAACTCTTCACGTTAACTTTCTCTCTCAGCATTTTTTCGGCATACCATTGTACCAGGATTGCACCGTTGTTCGTGGCGCCGCCGCTGATAAGTGTTTGCTCGTCGAGGAGATAGTTGAATATCCTTCCTTTGGGATCAGGGCGATTTTCTTTCACGGCTTTACGCACAGCGCCACTTGTTCCGACAGTAAGCGACAATGTCTGATCATCCATGGCGCCACTTCCAAGATTGGCCAGACAACCATCGTTAGCGCCAAGAAAAAAAGGAGTTCCCGCTGTCAAGCCTAACTCGGCGGCTTTTGTCGCACTGATTCTTCTTTCCGTGTAAACCGAACTTGGTGTCGATAGCTGATGCGGTGCAACACCGGCAGCATGTATTGCTAATTGCGACCAGGATTTTGTTTGAATGTTAAAGAGTCCCGATGCTGACGCAACGGAATGGTCCACCAGGAATTCTCCGAAAAAATCAAACCATAAGTATTCTTTAATGCCGATGAACCGGGTGGTGTCATTAAAAAGCGATGGCTGGTTTTTTTTAAGCCAGGCAATTTTGCACAAGGGTGACATTGGGTGAATGGGCGTTCCGGTTTCCTCGTAGATCGCTTGTCCACCGTGACTCGCAATTTCCCGTGCTTCAAGACTGCTTCTGAGATCTGCCCATATGATCAAAGGCGTCAATGGCTTGCCGCGGTCATCAGTTGCCATAACGCTATGCATGGCGCTACTAAAACAAACACCGTCAATTTTGGAAGCCACCTTCGAAGCGGCATCCTTCATTATCTTTTTTACAGCGGCAAGAATGTTCGGAGCATCTTGTTCGGCATAGTCCAACTGCGGGCGCTGTGTTGGATAGAATTCCTGGGCCGTGGCGAGTATTTCACCATTTTGACTTACGACAAGGGCTTTAGCGCTCGTCGTACCTACATCTACAGCGAGAATGTATTTCAATTTTCAGGATAAGGGTCCTGAAAAATAAAGAAACCAAATGACTATTGAAATCAGGTCAGCGCTTAAGGAATTTGAATGAATTCTGAGGAGCGCCATCCTCTTTGACAGCCAGCACATAGACACCGGTCGGTAGATCTTTCACGCGCAGACGAATCTCATATTCGTCCACGAGCTCACTTTCGACTTCCATCGTATTGCCGATAATATTGTGGAGTGTCAATTTGATTGTTTTCGCTTTTGGAGTTTCAAATTTGACGCTCAGGTAATCGGCCGCCGGGTTGGGGAAAATTTTGACCAGTTTGGCGGCCTCATTAGGATCCTGGGGAAACGAATCATGCCCCTGTGCCACCGCAAATTGGGTTACAAGGGCCATAAACGCGCTTAAAAATAAAGTTTTAGCCAACCGCATTATTTTGATATGTACGTCGTTGCACCCTCTTTAGATACAAATGAGAGGCCAAAGGTTTACCCGATACCAACATATTTTTTAAATCTAATGGGGCTCTAATCTTCGAAAAATCGACTATTTGCCTAATGCTGTGACGAGAAGAAAGTCACAATTCCCTGAACGCTGCTGCCAGAAATGACACGATGTCCGAGGCGACAAGTGAATTCATACTGCGTTCCCGCGCCGCTATGTCGCCAGCCAACCCATGGATATACACGCCCAAAATCGCCGCTTCTTCTGCTGAATATTTTTGTGCGAGAAAGCCTGTAAGAATTCCGGTGAGTACGTCTCCGCTGCCTCCCGTCGCCATGCCTGGATTGCCTGTGGAATTGAAGTATACCTTACCTGTCGGTGTAGCAATTGAGGAAAAGGCACCCTTAAGAACAATCACGGATTTACATGCGCGAGCCATTGACACCTGCATGGCAAGTCTTTCAAAATCGTTTCGCCATGGACCGTTGAGTCTTTCAAATTCCTTTGGATGTGGAGTGAGAATACTTCCAGCGGGAATAATTTGTAACAACTCACGATTTGACGAGATGATGTTCAATGCATCAGCGTCTATCACCATCGGTTTGCCGCGTCCGAGCGCATCGCGAAGACCGGTTACGGTTTGCTGATCCTGTCCGATTCCAGGTCCGATGCCAATCGCATCATATTCATCTGTTGGAGGAAGATGTGTAAATACCATTTCATCAACATCGACTGAGGCCATCGCTTCGGGTACGGACGATTGAATAATGACATATCCGGTTTTAGGCACATGTACAGTTAATAGTCCTACCCCAGCCCTGATCGCCGCACTTGCCCCCAAGACACACGCACCCATTTTGCCAAAACTTCCTGACACCAATAATGCCTTTCCATGCGTTCCCTTGTGATCAAAGGTCTGACGACTACGAAGTATCTTTTTAACGGCCTGGCGTGTTAAGAAATAATTGGGCGTGTCAGTATTCTTAATAAATGATTTATCCAGGCCTATCTCAACCAAATGCCAGCGACCAACAAAGCGTGCATTCTCAGGAAGGAAGAACGCCAGCTTTGGAAGTTGAAAACTTATCGTTGCATCCGCTTTCACGATCGCCCCTTCTGAATGCTTGTCGGCAAACAATCCTGATGGGATATCGACAGCAATGCGGGTCGCGTTTGTTTTGTTGATTGCATTGATGGCGTCGGCATACAATCCATCAGCAGGCCGTGACAAACCGGAACCAAACACAGCATCGATAATTACATCGCAGTCAAAAGCATCGGGTCGACTTGAGTTGTCGTATGTATGCACTTTAACTCTGGGCGGGAGCCTATCGAAATTCTTTCTGAAATCCTCAGAGTCCTTATTGCCCCCCTTCACGCACCAGACGGTAACCGGGTAGTTCCAATCACAAAGCATTCGCGCAATTCCGAGACCATCACCACCATTGTTTCCGTTTCCACAAACCACCGTGACCCGGTGAGACCCATCATACCTCTCAACAAACCATTGTACGAATGCGCGACAAGCAGCCTCCATCAGATCAATTGAACTGATCGGCTTATGCTCGATCGTGAAGGCGTCGAGTTCCCGAATTTGTTGCGTGCTGAAAATGGGGAGCATGGCTGGTGCTAGGTGCTGGGTTCTGGTTCCAGCCCATAAATCTACGAACCAACCACTAAAACCCGACTTCGCAGAGATTGCTTTGTGGGCGCCCAGACTTAGAATCCTCCGTCGATCGGTTCCCAGAGTTCGATTTTGTTACCCTCAGGATCGAGGATCCAACCAAACTTCCCGTAAGAAAATTCCTGCGGATCTCCTACCATCTCAACGTCTGCTGACTTGAGTGAAGTAAGCAGGTCACTGAGATTTTTGACCCGATAGTTGATCATGAAACTTTTGGTACTGGGATCGAAGTATTTTGAAGTCGACGCGAAAATACTCCACGCAGTGCTTGCTGGTGCTTCCGCTTCCTTTTTTGCCGCATCAATCCATTGAAATGAGCAACCCCATTCCGTGACATCAAAGCTCAAATACTTTGCATACCATGCACCGAGTTCTTTTGAATTTGTGGCTTTAAAAAAAATCCCACCAAGTCCAGTGACACGCTCTGCAGGACCCGAAGCAGGTTCCGGCAATACGTTGAAGGGCTGTACCAGGATCACCTTGTTGCCTACAGGATCGAAGACATAAGCCGAGTTTCCTTCAGATGATTCTTCAAGCTTAGTGACTTCATAATTGTTTTGTTTGAGAGACTCAACCAGCGCACCCAGATCATCAACGCGATAGGCAAACACAAACTGCTTGTCAGGCGAGATCATTTTATCGGTCGCGTGGATTGGACTCCATTTGGTGGAGAACGTCTTTTGATTCCCAATATCAATTCCAAAAAAATGAGAATTGATTCCAAGGAGTTTTGAATACCATGATCGCAGTTGTTCAGGTTTTTGTGACGCAAAATAGATTGCGTGAATTCCAATGACTTTCATGTGAAGGCTGTTAGGCAGGTAAGAATTTCTTTTTACGGAGTAAGGCGGCGGGGATCAGACTCATAATAATTCCGACAGGCACGATTTCCATCAGCGTCATTCCAAAGCGAATCACAGGGTTCTTATACATTTCCCTGTAGCCCTCATATTTTATCTCAAGGGCGTTCAGCTCTGCCCCCGATATGCCACTTTCTTTTGCTTTTTCAATCAGGTGGGAGGTAAACTTCTCCATAAAATCCGGCGCAAACAGTTTCATATAGAATTCCCATCCGATCGCATAACTCAATGAGGCGATCACAGTTATTAAAAGCCCGATCTGCAATCCTTTTACAAAAGTGATTTCGCCATTTTGGTGTTGGTCGCGGTAAGACTTGATCGCAAAGAAAATCATCGAGAACGCGATCAACATCGTCGTGTATCCGATCAGATGTCCCGAATTGCGCAATTGTGCATTGTTCTGCAACGGCATGGTGGCGAACATGAGCACCACGATGATCGCGCCCGATAACAGTCCGAAAGTCAGTACTACTTTTTTCATGTGATTGTGGTTTTGTTTAACGCTGCAAAAATTCGCTTGGCAGCCACAAAATCCTTCACCCGAAAGTATGAATTCGCGCCTTTAGGATAAATTCATTCGAAAGGATGGCTTACCAAGGGCATAAGATAGTTGGGGATTGGCTACCGCCCCGACGACCGCGTGTCGCCTAATCTTTAGCGGTGGCGTAAGCAGTTTCTGCGAAGTCGGGGGTGCCAGGTGGCTCGCGGGCGGGTTAAAGATTGTTACGGAATCAATCTCAGTTCCTTTGCCCGCTGGATGGCCTGGGTGCGACGGCTCACGGCCAATTTTTGAAACAGATTAGAAGAATGGGTTTTGACGGTGTTTAATGAAACAAACAGTTTGTCGGCGATCTCCTGGTTTGAGAGCCCACTGGCTATCAGGTCAAGTACCTCTTTCTCACGCCTGCTGATTCCCAATCTTTCAAGCGCGCCCTCATCGAGCTTGAATTCCGTCGAAGAGATAATCACTTTTTTACGTGTAAGGCGCAGTCCGGCCCAGACGCCCAGCGCAGTAAAAAACGCAGCAACTATGCCGACATAAAATTCCAACGAAAGATCACGCACGAACAGGCGATACTCGAAGTACCTCAACGCAATGATGAGTCCCGCCATCGCAACGCCATACAAAAAAATGGTTCGTTTCATCGCTCGCAATTTAAAAAAATGCGCCGCATGGAAACACTGCTTCATCAGCTTCAAGTCAGGCTGAGTGTAAGGGAATAGAACATCACATTCGCAAAACAATCATGCTCACAACAGCCTTGTGCTAGCGTCCTTTTAGGGAAACACTGCCGTAATCATAAAAAGGCGTGTATCCGAAAGGGGGATTTAATCGGCTCTTTTAATCTCTTTTTATTTCAGAATAATAAATTTACCGGATGGAGAATTTTTTATTTGTTATCTGCTGGCTGGGTGTGGTGCTGTCATTGCTGCTAAGCATCTATTTTCTTTCAGAAGCTACGCGAAATCCGGATCGGCTATTCCTTGGTCTAGCCTTATTATTCGTCGCAACGCGAGCCGCAAAGTCGACGCTTTACAGTTTCGGGGATGACGTTTCTGAATGGGTGTTAAATATCGGATTCGCTGCACATGCCGCAGCGGGACCCATGTTATTGCTGTATACCCGGTCTTTGGGAAAGCACTTCGAATGGCGACAAATGCTCGGATTACACTTTATCCCTGCCGTTGCGATATTGTCATTTTCGCCTTATTTGTCACTCGACAATTTTTGGTACAAAGGCGGCTATACCGTCCTGCTTTTCTACACGCTCATTTATATATGTTGGTACTGGCTCGATTTCAAGAAGCATGTCAAACAAGAAGGGTGGAACAAATCGAAAGGCGTTGCCATATTATTAACTGCATTCACGTTTCTATTGCTTGCGTATTTCGGTAATTACATTCTCCGAATAAACAGTTACATCCTGGGCCCCACGGTGTATTCCTTCCTCATATTTCTGATGACATTTCTTGCGATCAGAAACAATTCCTTGTTCACGCGCATTAAGCAAAAATATAAGAACCTGAATTTGTCCGAAGGAAAATCCAGTGAGCGACTTCAAAGAATATTGGCTGTCTTTGAGCAACGCGAGGAACATCTGAAGCCGGATTTTTCGCTGCAGCGCCTATCCGGAATTGCAAAGGTTCCCGGTCACGAAATATCATTCATCCTCAATGAGCACCTCAAGATAAATTTTACCGCATTGACAAATGCTTACCGGATCGCAGCTGCTGAAAAACAACTTAAAGATCCCTCCCGTAGTCACCTTTCAATTGCAGGAATAGCCTACGACTGCGGATTCAATTCCCTATCGTCGTTTAATACTGCTTTCAAAAAGCGCAACAATGTCACGCCATCGGATTTCAGAAAGCAATATTCTCAAACGGTCGGCAATCGCCATCTAATGACTATCCCGGAGTAGTTTTTTTTCTGCCGGCAGCAAAAGGCTTTCAAACTCTACCTGCATCACATTTTGCGTTTGTTCAAAAAAGAACGTTTTCCCATCGGGCGAGACTGAGGGTGTCATCTCCCAATTTTCACGCGTGTTGACCTTGTCCAACGCGCGTGGTGTTGACCAGGTATTTCCCGTTTTGAAACTTATGAACAAGTCGGTTTCGTGTATTTTACTCGTGCGTACTTTCGCCGTCATGAAGATTATGAAACGTTCACGCGGGTCGACAAAGGTGTGTTCCTCGTTGTCCCTTGTGCTTAATACTGTCAGTCGTTGCGGCTCGGCGTACTTACCGTTTGCCCATTCGCTTGCGTAAATCTCTCCGTTTCCGGATCCTTTGGGTTCCTCCGAGTGAAAATACAGCGTACCATCGGCGGCGACCGAACAATAATCCTCGTCCGCGTTGTCGGTTGCCAACTCACTGACGAAATGCCGAGGGCCCCACGAGCCGTCGGGTAACTTGTCCACATATACCAAATTATTTTTATCGTGTGTGTTGTTATAGTCTGCGGAACCGGGAGGATTCATCCGCGAATTGAAAAAGAAGCGGTTTCCGTCTGGCGAGATGACCGGGTTATATTCAAAAGAAACCTTCGGATCGCCAAAGGGTACTGGTTTAAGTTCACTCCACGTGCCATTCTCCAACTTGCTTTCCATAATCAGCATTCGCTGCTCACCCGGTAAACTACTGTCCAGGAATTTTTGATTGTACTGCGCGATATAAGCGGTCTTTTGGTCAGGTGACAACCGAAAGCCATTGTTTACCTGAAGTTGGTTGGGAGCAAAAGGAACAGGTTCGCCGTATTTTCGTCTTGCAACGGGAAGTGGTTTTGAGTCTTTCAAGCCAATTGCAGCAGTTTGAATTCCATTGCTTTCAAGTAGCTCCTTTGCAGAAAGTGTATATAACAGAAAATTTATGTTTACGTAAACAGTATTTCCTTCGTCTTCTATGTGAAGAAAACGCGGTGAATAATAGCTGGCAGTTGATTGGGGATTGTGTCTTTTGTACTTGAGTGGTCTGATAGGCGTCCATTTCGATCCTTCGCGAAGACTCACAAACAAATCGATCGTGTAGGGATTGGTTCGTCTCTGGATTATCAGGTATCGACCTTGCGGATCAAGCGCCACTGCAATTTCCTCCGCTGGTGAATTGAAGTCAGAAAGAATTTTCGGTGTGCCGAATCCGGTAGTTGAGCGCGACGCGAAATAGATGTCCGAATCACCTGCACCTCCCTGACGATTCGATGTAAAGTAAATGTCTCCGTTCGATGCGACAGACGTGACCCTTTCATCAGCATCCGTATTGATCTCTTTCAGAAACACAGGTTCCGACCAGCCTGTGGATGTCGCGTTGACATACCAAATATTCTGATCCCCTTCAACAGTCTTTCCGGGTGCCGGCGCGCTTGAAGTAAAATAAAGCCGACTACCATCGTGTGACAGTATTGGCGTATGATGCGTTGCTCCAGGTAAAAACTCCAGGGCGACAGGAATGGACCAGCCTCGCTTGGACCAATCCGAACGAAAAAGTTTTGGTCTACCGCCACCCGAATACGGCGCCAAGGTGTAACTATCGAAATACAAGTGCTTTTGATCGGCCGAAAATGAAAACCCGCGAAAAACCTTTTGACGCCCAAGATTGAACAGCTCCGCGGCAGGCCCGTTCGTTTGTGTTTGCCCCTGGGCTGATAGCGTGTAACTCAAAATGAGGTAATACAATGCATTGATATAAATCTTCATAGTCTTTGAGAATTTGACCATGCAGAATTATTGAATTCCCGCAGGCTAAGCGCCCGAATTAATTAATTCGACATACTTATTTCAGAAAAACATGTTCACCAGCAGAGGACATCACGGCCAGCGTTATTCACGCAATTCGCTTGAATGTCAGTATCACTTCAAACCAAGAATTTGTGCCGCTGCCGGGGTTAAGCGCTGAAGCGTTTCCTTTTTTATGTACCGCGACTGATCTACTTGCTGCGGTTGATCCCGCCTGCAGAAGTAGCTGTGGATTGATCGCCGGCTGTTGCTCGTGAGATTGGTAGTACCACCATGCCATGCATGAGAATTAAAAATAAAAACCGAACCCGCGGGCGCCTCAATAATAACTTCATCAGGGTGAGATGCCTCCGGATCTATCAAAACCGCCTGAGGCATTGCACCAGAAAGATGACTACCAGGAACAATGCGGGTGGCTCCATTTTCTTTTGAAAAATCGTCAAGCAGCCAGATCGAGTTGCATACTGTATAGTCGCCCGGAGCTACAGCTTCATGCCAATCAACATGAAGTCTCTGCAACCCCATACCCGGCTTGGCAGCACGGTAATTCAGGGATGAAAGTTTTATATCTGGCCCGAGTACGTGCGCAATTGCAGCAAGCACACGCGGCTGCGTGTAAAAAATATCGAACACTTCACCTTTATTCACCAAATCAGCCAGTCGATCGGCACCTGCTTCCTTTGGATGTCTGATGTATGGTGAGTCGAGAAGTTCTGAGCCCGCCTTATCCCCTTCCGAATTCATCAGCCATTCAATTTTGACGTTGACCTCATCGACCTGTGCCTTCGATAACAACTGACCGAGATTCAGATAACCGTTCTTGTCGAGAAATTCCTTCTCACGTGGAGAGAGTGTAGAGTCTTTAACATTAAGCGCTGCAAGCATTTCCATTTGCCGGAATTCGCAGGCTAAGATACATTATGGATTAAGACATATTTTGTACTCAGTTCTGATTTTCGCTTTTTTTCGGGTTCGACTCAGGCTCCTTTTCGATGTGATCCCGCATCCCCTTTATACTCTCTCTAAATTGTTTAACCCCTTACTCAATCCATAGCTGCAGGTTGCGAGATTTTGCAAACGCAGTCTATCAGCTTTACCGGTCGCGGCACCAAATGCGTACCATCCATACCAGCATTTATGCGAACGAAAACTCTCACCCCGCCCACCCATCCCTATCCAAACTCCTATACTGAATCGCTTCTGCCAAATGCTCAACTTTGATGTCATCGGTTCCTGCCAGGTCGGCGATGGTGCGCGACACTTTCAGGATGCGATCATATGCCCTTGCCGAGAGACCAAGTCGCTCCATGGCGGTTTTTAACAACTTCACGCCGGCATCCTGGATAATACAGATCTCTTTTACCATGTTGGAAGACATCATTGCGTTGCAATGAATTTGATTTTGCTTTTCGAATCGCTTCGATTGTATTTCGCGCGCTCTTACAACACGCGCTCTGATCTCTTCGCTGGTGTTGCCTTTACGCTGCGCGGTCATCTCATCAAAGCCCACCGGCACAACTTCCACGTGGAGATCGATTCGGTCCAGGAGCGGGCCGCTAACCTTGCTCAGATAGCGTTGAACGATGCCTGGTCCGCAAACACATTCTTTTTCCGGATGATTGTAGAAGCCGCAGGGACACGGGTTCATACTCGCTACCAACATGAAATTTGCCGGAAAGTCAATCGATACTTTCGCGCGCGAAATCGTCACGCGCCTTTCTTCCATCGGCTGACGCATGACCTCGAGGACCGTTCGTTTGAACTCCGGCAACTCATCAAGAAAGAGCACTCCATTATGCGAAAGCGAGATCTCGCCAGGCTGCGGAATGCCGCCACCACCAACAAGCGCCACATCCCTTGCATTAAGGAACGATGGGGAGGACTTTTGTGTTAGCAACCAACTTAACCCATTTATGAAGGCAATTATTTATTCAAGAGTCTCCACCGAGGAACAAGACAACGCACGTCAGATTGAGGAGCTTAAAGAGTACGGGAAATATCGAAAATTTAATATTTTAAAAATCTTCCAGGAAAAGGTGACCGGAGCCTCCAAAGCTGCCGATCGTTTAGAATTTAAAAAATTATTGGCCTTTATTGACCGGGAACGCATTGACCATCTCCTTGTCTGGGAGTTATCACGTTTGGGCAGGTCGATGATGGATGTCCTCAATACTATAGAGGAACTCGCGGCCAAAGGAGTTAACATCTATATAAAGAAAGAAAATATGAATACCCTTGACGAAAAGGGTAGAAAATCAACAATGACGACAATGTTGATTAGTATTCTTTCTGGGTTTGCTGAAATGGAGAGAGAAACTATTAAACAACGGTCAATTTCAGGAATTAGAAATAGCGTAGCCAATGGAGGTTCTGGAACCGGCCTAGTTATGGCTTACGGCTACAAAAGTGAGAATAAGAAGCTCGTGGTTGATGACGAGGAAGCCAAGGTCATTAAGCTAATATTTGAAAAGTATTTGTCGGGATTAGGGACAATGCAGATAGCCAAGTACCTCAATTCAGAGGGCATCAAAACCAGATACAATAAGGTGTACGCTGAAAAGGAACTCAAACAAAAGCACGGGATTCTAAAAAAAGGGACTGATTACAATTGGAAAGATGGCACTATCTACCGAATTCTCACTAATACCATATATATAGGTGAAAGAAGGCACAAAGGAGAAATCTTCCCTATTACACCCATTATTGACAAGGATACCTTCAATAGGGTTCAAAAGAGACTCGCCGACAACTACAATAAAAAGGACAATAATAGAAGATATCCTAATCCCCTCTCCGATCTGCTGATTTGTGGCAAATGTGGACGTAGTTACTTTATGCACAAAAGGGCTGATAACCGAGACAATGCCTACAAATGTTTGAGTAAGAGATATAGTGAGTACTGTGGAAATCCATCGGTCAATATCGACAAGCTTCTAAAAGCACTATTCTATGTATGTCAGCCAATAATTCATTCAGATGCGGCCCAAGGAAAAGCTAAACACCAGAGCAGCATAGTCGAGACCCTAAAGAATAAGCAGATTGAATTAAGCAACTCAGAAAAAGAGTCCCTAGAAATAAGTAAACAACTCGACAATCTAGTTAAGCTCAATCTGGCTGGTCAAATTACTATCAAGCAATTTGCAAGCTTCAAATCTGACCTCAATCAGAAGCTCGAAAAAATTGACGAGAAAATAGCCACTCAAAACAAGGAGGTTTCCGAGCTTCAAAAATTAGCTAATCTTGGAAGTCCCTCTATTAAGCAATATTCTCGGGAGATTTTTGACACGTACCTAAAAGACGCTGTGGAATACGTCAAAATTTATGAGTGTGATTCTAGAAAAGTAAAAGAAATCTATACGTCACTGCAAGATGTGCCAATTTTGGTCGAGGTAAAAAGTTCACTTATTTGGGCCAATGGCGACGACGTGCGTTATTTCTTTACAATTTCTCGAAGATCAAATATTCTTGGATACATAAAAACGAGTGGAGAAATTTCTAAGGGAAAATACTTTCTAGAGGATTGGCAAGAATTAGATGAGATTGACGCTACAAAAATTCTCAATCCAAAAAATCTATTTCTAATAGCCAAAAATTCTACAGCGTCAATTCCGTTAAATTTTCGAGCAGAATTTGCGCTTCAAAAAATTTCAAAAAAAATTCGTGGGAAAAATATCGGAGTGTAGAATTCTCCTCTCTGAATTTTTAGTCGATTTTTTTGGGGTCGCAAAAGTGATCTATTTTCTTGAATTAAAACGGTATTTTTTATCAAATTTTTGCACGGAAAACCATACAATTTTCTTGTAAGAAAATTCGTGGATCGTTTTGCTCGATTTTCTGGCAAGACTTGAACCAATACTTTAGTCCTGTTTTCCGTAGAGGAGAAAGCGGAATAATTTTATACTTATTGGGTCGCGAGTGTAAGAAAACAACGAATCTGAATCGATTTCGCAGAAGTAGTTTACAGTAATGTGACATCAAGTAACACGAGTCAGTGCATTGACACTTGATCCCACATCGTCCCACTTTCTGTTTTGGATAAAATGTCCGATCGAATTTGCATCGGTCAGCAATTTAACAGCTATCTTTACAACGTCGTCGTAAAAACGAAAGGCTCTGTTCGAGCAGAGCCTTGGGTTAAAGAAGCTTGACATTCCAGTCAGGTTGGTCGCGGAGCCCGGGTGTCTTTTACGTACCAGTATCTGAACACCTTGGGTTACGTCCCCTTTTCATTTACAAACCCCTGTCTTATGGCAGGGGTTTTTGTTTGTTTTATTTATGATACAAAATTAACACGTATCGTAACTAGTACGATACTAGGGCTAGTATTTATTTACTGTTTTTTTAGCGCCCATTCCCACATTCCTATTTTAGAGTGCACATTTCTAAGTGCTAATTTAGATACTCAATTTTGATTCGCTTTTTAGCGTTCTGTTTTTCAGACCTCTAAATCTCACCCCTATTTCTATCAATAATTGGGTTAGGTGATCCATTTGCTGGAATCGGTGGTTTTAAATCGGGGTCTTTTTTCTGTCTCAAAAGCCTTACATTTTTTACTACCCAAAATATTAGGGTGGCTAAAAGAGTTATTGTTGTAATCACTGCATTAATCTCATCGATGAAGTTCATCGAAACTGCCGCTGCCGTTGCTAGGTATCCAAATTCTACTTTCATTTTACTTCTATTAACTAACTGTTATTGTCTTGGTGACTCCACCAATTCTAATTTTTATTGCTCCTGTGCCATCAATCCACAGGTCACCGTTACCAGGGCTTGAAACCGTAGCACCCGATGGTATGTTTAAAGCTGCCGATCCGGAAGTTGAGGCAACAAAGGTTTTCTTTCCGGTATATGTTTGCGTTCCCAATCCAATTCCTAATGCATCTCTTACCATCAATTCCCCTGCTGCACCACGTACAATAACATCATTGGAAGTGCTGCCAGAAGTTAACGCTCCTGATGTACCGTAACCTATTCTCACTTTTGGCAAGAACACAGTATACGAAACCCCTGATGTGGCTTTTATTCCATAACCCCCAACGGTAACTGAATAAGTTGAATTGCTTGGTACGTTTCCATTCATACCGCCAAGTACGCCTGAACCTTGAGCTTGTGCCCCGTGTCCTACAATTTGGTTTGAATCATTGCAGCTAACGTTAATGGCGTTAATCCCTGATGCAAGCACCAGCTTATCAGAAGCCGAACCCGCAACATCAGAACCGAAACCAATTGCAACTGCTCCTGCGTTTGTTGCAGCAACACTTACGCCTAATGCGGTTGCATATTGATGTGCTGTTATCGCACGATAACCAATTGCTGTACCTCCAACAACGAGGGCTTGACTTGCTGTACCTAGTGCGATTGTATTAGAACCTAATGCGTACACCTGACGACCTAACGCCAGTGATGTTTGACCTACAGCCACTGCCTGACCGCCCCAAGCGAATGAAAAATTATCAGCATAGGCATTGTTGCCCATTGCTGTTGAAAATAAACCATCTGACCAGTTACGAGTTATCCAGTAATCATAGGTGCCGGTTGTTCCGGTAAATGTGCTAGGTAATGTCGGGTACACTTGACTACCTCCGTATGCATTGCCACCGTCGTTTATATAACCTCCTAAACGTATAAGATTTCTCGAAAGAACCTTTGAAATCGTTGCGCCTGTGTTCGACGGTATTGTTGCCAAATAGATATTATACCATTTGCTTGAACTGTCTTTAACCCACAGGCTAAACCAGTAAGATAAACCCCGTCCGGTTGTTGCGTTTAGAAAGTTTGTTCCAACTCCTGTAATGTTCCCCGATCCGTTGGTAAGTGTTATTTGTCCTTGTCCTTTTATGTCAACATTGCTTTTGTAAGCAAATGCGTTTTGAACTGTCGCCTGATTGTCATATATAAAAGGAGTGCTTGCCCCTGAATAAATTTGATTTGGCAATGTTGATCCAGTGTAGGAGTTAAAAGCTGACCTTAATTGATAGGTTGAAGGGGCTGTAGTTCCTGTGTAGGTATTGAATAACAACTTACTTGCATATGTTGCAGGGGCAGTTGTTCCGGTGTATGTGTTAAAAATCCCTTTTGTTAAGTAGGTTGTTGCACCTGTGAATGCCACAGGAGTTTTAACAGTTACGTTGGTTACCGTATTTGGAATGTCCCCGTATGACTCGTCAACAATACTGATTTTGCCTCTTAAAAATTGGCGCACAATACCCGATGAGTTGTATTTCAAAGTCATTGAGTAAGTGTACTCGCCAACTGAAAGAGAATTAGTAAAAGAAACCTTGAATGCCCCCGTTTGAAGTGTTGGACTTAGAGTTAATAAAATACTTGAATCCGGGCTGATTCTAACACATAAGGTTGAGGCTGAATAGATACTAAAATCGAATGCTGAACCATCGCTATTAAAACACTGGATGGTCTTACTGACAACTTCATTCTTTTCAAATACTAGGTTTAGGTTTACCGAATCGGTTAAATCAAGATAGTTCAAGCTCATACCCCAATAAATACTCTCAAGAGAGCCATTCTATTCACCGTCGATAGTGGAAAGTGTGGAATCCGAATAAGAAACTGTTGGAGGTGTATTTAATCGCTCCTCAAGTTCCAATTCCAAGTATTGGTTGTGGATGTCGTATCTATAACTGATGATCGAGTAGTACTTGGATTGGTTAGTTACCACGGTATTGAATGTGACGTAATCACAACGAGTCAATGTGAGTCTCAAATAATTCTTGAAACTGTAGTAGTTCATCAACTTCATCTGAATTAATAAATCCTGGAGGTGAAGATTTTCACCCCCGGAACCGTTGTTACTTGACCAGTTTGAAGTAAGGGAACTCCCAACTTTGAGATTTGAAATATCGTCGCTCTGAATACCATCACCAAAGAATGTTTCAAGTTCAAGTTTATTCACCGCTCCCGTTGAAACCTCTCCTAGGTAGAAATGATCTTTCGTTAGGTCTGGATCGCTGTAGCGGGTAAATCCCTTGATGTTGTCGAATTGAAAGGCAGTAACGTCGTAATCGGTACCACCGTCAGGAGTTACAATAATCTTGAGTTGGTAGGAACCAGTACTGGTCATCTTAAATCTCTTGCTCGACGAATAATAAGTATTTGTCCCGTCTGCAATTCTTTGCTGAAAATCGAACACAGTACCTCCTGTTGGGTTTATTAATGAGAATTGAACAAACGGATTGTAGTACTGCGGATACAGGACATCACCGGGTGTATTGAATGCTATCCCCGCCAATGTTATATCCATTTGAAAGTCTAGGTAATCGGCATCTGAGATTTTAGTAACTGTAAATGCTGGACTTTTAAAATACCTGACGCTATTCGGGTCCGTATCCCCAACCGCAAGTTGGCTCGTTGGGTCCCAAGCGAATGTTGTGAACCCAGAGTTTGCCCATCCTGTAATGTTTGAATCAAATGTTCCATTTGGCACAATCGAATCTGCTAGGTCAAGATTTCTATTTCTATACGTTAATTCAATTGCTTTGTATGGTGGAATTTTTGAAAGTTCATCACTATCGGCAAGGATACCTCGTATTGAAACGTCTCTTGCTCTATCATAGTAGTCTCTGGCATAGGTGGCCACATTATCGAAAGGAAATTCAGCAAAATAATTCGCGTTCTCGTTTTCTTGTTGAACATACCAAGTTCCATTGGCCTGATAAATGGTGCTATTGAAAGCTCCAAGCACATACACAAGGGCAGAATAACAATCAATGGTTGTTATTCTGCCTTCCACAGATTTAATAAGGCGTTCCTGGTTGGCCTCAATCTTATTGAACATCACCTGATTTGAACCCATCAAGATATTTTCATAGATGTTGTTTTGGACATTTATCGCAAGCGGTATACCATTCTCCGTCAAACATCTCTGAACAATCCTTACCAATGAGGTATATCCCGTGACGTGTTGGGTCGGATACGGTACATTTTTTAAATCTGCCAGTCCACAGATTGCCGTAAGTGCCAAGGTGTAGGATTTTCTGTAGTAAGGACGAGTAATGTTCTCGGGCTTTATCCAGCCACGCCAAACAAGGTGGTCCTCATCAATAGTACATCCATTATTAAAATGAAATGTATTTGATTCCGTTGCGGTGCAATAGAATCCAACATAAGTAATTGACGTATATCCAGAATACAGATAACTATAATCTGCTGCTGATCCAGTTAGGCTAAAGGTCACCGATTTGACTACCGAGAATGACAAATTATAAAAATCAAATGTCAATGTCCCGTGGTTTGTAGCTGCTCCGATCAAATCGGAATACACACCCTTTGCGGTTACTGTGAATTCTTTTAGCAAGTTCACCGATCTTAATAATCTGTTGGTATTAACTGCCATAGGTTAACAAGAATAAGTGCTGCAGGAGCGTTGCAATACGGTAAGGGTTAGTCTTTGCATTGATTCAGTCCAAACTTCACCATCCGATCTACTTACTCCATTGATTGTTGCAGTGTTGGAAATAATCAAGCTTGCTGAATCACAGGTTAAACCCCCGTGCGTTTGGTTTGCTGAGGTGCTACCAGCCGTGATCGTGAGATTTGAAATGAAGTCACTTTCTTCCGCTCCACCACCACAAACTGCCGATGAATAACCATTAGCAGTAAGATTGTTAATGACTACGTTAATGCCGACTGCATAACTAAGTGTTCCGTGCCAAGTACCCGTTGAGTAACTAACAACAATTTCAGACGGTGGTGGCATCGTCGTAGTCGTTGTGGTTGTAGTCGGCGGTGCTGTGGTTGTTGTAGTCGTTGTCACTGGTGGTATAATTACGGTATTGATAGTCTTTGCTGTCCAAGCGTGTCCATAACTATCCTCTGTAAATGTTGAATTGGCAAAAGATGTTGACTTAGCTTTATTTTTTATCTCAAGCATCCAGTCTTTGTAATTGGATTCAACAATTTCATCATACTTGTTGTTATCTGCTTCCTTGACGTAGATATTAAATGTCACTTCCGATCCCCTTACTGAACCTGGTGTGTCATTTCTGTCACCTCTGTAATCAAGAATCAAAGGATTAGGCGAATAATGCGTTATTGTTGAGGCAGTACTTGTGTAACCATTCTTTAAGAGATTCACGACAAAGGTTGTTCCGCTATGATCAGTAACGTTAGATGTATATTTTGTCTTGTAACCCATTATCTAGTGTTCCCCCTCTTTCTTTCAATCTCTTTCACCACGTAGTGAATGTCCTCACCACGGGTTATAGACTCGATCTTTATGTTGATGCTGCTAGAGCTATTCAGAAGTCTATTAGTTTCTGAGTTGGAATAAATTCTTGATCCTGCTGGCGCTGAAATAAGCTCCGGTCCACGCTCACCAATCAATTGCAATGGGGAGTTTCCAACAATACCACCACTTTCAAACTTCGGGATCGAAGCAAAGAGAGCCTGAACTGCCGCTATGCCAATTCCCGCAGCAATCAATCCCGGTAAGCCGAATTTGCTATTTGATGCCACCTGCGAGGCAATACTTTGAGCAAGCAGGGCATTAATGATTTGTCTGATTCCACCAAGAATAGAATTAACCAAACTCTTGAAACCGGACTCTTGACCTGTAACCATCTCCGCAAGAGAACTTCCAAGGGAATCAACCGCATTAACAGCAAGACCACCCACATTTTTTTCTATTATCTGTCCGAAGTTTGACCAAGCACTCGTTGCGGCTTTAGTGGCTTGAGCCTGTTCGAGGGTAATCTTTACCATTTTCTCGGCCTTGACAGTTTGGTCAATAACCTCTCCGGGAGTTGAGCCAAATACGGGAGCTTCATAAGGCTCCTCTGGCATAGTGATCTTAATGGATTTACCGACTGCTTGACCGTTAAATGTCTCTTTGAAAATCCTCGCAGCGGTTGTTGCTTGACTTTGAACACCTGCGTCATCAATCAACTTAATCTTCTCTTTGCTGGTAACTTTCTCAAACCCTTCCTTCCAAGCCTGAGCTGTATTCTCTCCCGCAACTTTGATGTCGTTTATTCTCTCATCAAAAGATTGCTTGATGATACTTGGAATGTCCTTGAAATTGCCGGTGAGAACTGCTTTTATCAATTGTCCAAAAGTTTTGAATTGATCTATAATCAAATTGAAAACTAATTTGGCCGCTTCAAAAAGCGTCTTCCACCAGGTCACCAGTGAAATTATTGCTGACCTGAAAAGAATCGAGTTGTTATAGGTGTCAATCAGGAAATTCGAAATGTCAACAATGCCTTTTCTGATCTTTTGCAAAGCATCAACAGCTATATCAGTTAATTGAGCTTTGAATTCGTTGCTCGTGGTTTTTGCATTTCCGAATAACTGAACCCAAACTTTATCTAACTTTTCATTGGCATCTGCAAGGTGCAATTGAGCTTTTACCCCGTCGTCAGCGGTCGCTACCAAGTCCTTAAATTGAAGGTTGGTATCGCCAAGCATTTTGATGTAGCGTATACCAGCATCTTCACCCGGTCCTCCGAAGACATCCGCAAGGACCATTCCGACCTGTTGTGAATCATCTTTGAAATTTCTGAGTTGTTGGGAGACCTTTTGAAGTGCTCCGAAACTGGTCAATGTTCCGTTCGCAATCTCTTGCTGAATCTGCTTCCCAGACAAACCAATCGCAGTTAATGCGTCATTAGTTGCAGGTGTCAATTCACGAATTCTTAAGCTGAATTCCTTAACAGCATCGACACCCTTATCACTATAAACACCTTCATTTATTTGTTGAGTCGCAATCTTAAAAAAGTCATCTGCTGAGGCTCCTGCACTTGCAAATTGTCCGGGATACTCCCTAAGAATATCCAGGAATTCCTCCGATCCAGTTAAGGCGTATCCTTGCTTGATCTTCTCAAGAGCATCGGGAATGCTCACCCCGAATTCCTTACTGATAGCCCTAGCTCCTTCAAGTAATTTCTCATAAGGTACGTTGAAGGTGTCACTGATCGCCTTTGCTTTGGCTGTAGCTTCAACAAGATCATTTCCAACCAATCCAGACAATGACTTCATCTGATTGGTGAGATTTCCTATCTCTTGACTGAATTCAAAAAGTTTGGTAGTGGCTGCTACAATTGAACCAACTGCAAAAGCACCCGCAATAACATTCTTAACCTGACCGATTGAATTTTGTAAACCTCCAAATAGACCCTTTGTCTGATTTAATTGTTGTGTTAATTGGGCTGTTGATGCTTCAATATTGAGCATCAATGTTTGAATAATACTTGATTGACCTGCCATTTAATGAACGATCCACATCACGGGGATCATTCAATAAATACTTAACTTCGAAAACAAAACCCCCTTGATCTTATGCAGCTTTCAGGTACTCAAAATCTAATATTTAGAGTAACGGAATATGGAATGAATCGCCAAGCATTCACTTTGGTCGAAATGAAAAATGACTTGGATTTAAAACTCGCAGAATACAGATATATCAGGAACAGATTATGCTCGTATTCAGGTTCGACTGGTGACAATCCAAATCATATATTGGGATTTGTCCATCCTGCGCTGGACGAAGACCTCAAGGGACATCCTGAATATGACAGTTATTCCCTTCTACCCACGGCCATTTACAATTATATTGATTACTTAGAGTTGCAGGATGCAAGGAAGTTTGCAATCGACGCTAACAAACAATCAATGCTAGCATTGCGACTTACAATATTTGCAATCATAATATCAATTCTTTTCGGGTTAATGGGAATGTTTATGCAGTTTCTCGATTTTTTAAAGTAGAGCCTCTATTTCTCGGATCGCTTCAAGACTTGGAGCCTTGTAATTCTCAAATTCCTCCCTCGCTTGTTCTTCCTCAAATGCCAATTGATACAAATCGCTCGGTTTCCTGATCCGCGAAGTGTCGCCCATTGATGATTTAATTGCATAGAAACAAACATTTCTAATCTCGACCTGAAAGAATTGAAGCTTGCTGTTATCAATTAAAGATTTATCGTAAAGAATCCGATTGGCCTGAACTGGTGTCAAAAGCTCAAACTCTGAAACTGAATGGTTGAAATAATTAACAAAAAGAGAAAGGAAGTAATCGTAAGACACCTCCACAGGTTCACCACTTGGCTGACCTTTTAGTTTTTTTTTGCAGGTGTGAACATTTCAAGAACGCATTCGGTGAATACAACGATGAATTCGGAATACGCTTTATTCAAAATCTCCTCGACTTGCGGTTCATTCAATGGTTCCTTTCCTTCAAGTTTCGCACCTCTATTGAAAGCCTCAACTGCAAGCTTTAATGTATTGTCGGGATTATTTACAATTCCTTCAAATTCATTCAGCTTGATCTGCAATTTGCCACAGATAGCCCTAATAACGGAGAAATCTATAGTTACTGGATGATCTTTAATATAATGCATTAGGTGGTTGATTTAGTTAGTGCTCCCGTTCCTTGTAGCTTTAAACTCCAAGTTGCATTCTTACCGACTCCGTACTTGTGACTGCAATCGGTTATGATCGCCGAACCGTTTTGATAGTTTGAGGCATCGATCTTCATTTTGAATGTCACAATCTGTCTGTTCTTGATTGTCTCAAGGATTAATAGACCGTTTGTCGAACCTGTTAATGTTGTTCCAGTCGCATAACCCGCATAACCTGTACTTGTATCCGTAACTACGCCTGTGGCATCTGCTGTCCAACTCGTAGTTGTCGGTAAGTATTGGTCAACAAAAGCATCATCAAATGTTGTTACTTTATCTGTTGCTGTTTGATAACTTATGTTAGCATCTGTCAAGTTCATTACCATCTGCTTTTTTACTGCTATGAATCCTTTTATTGATGGGTCTTCAAAATATTTTACTGCCATTTCTTAAATGTCTTTTCTAAATGTTATTAGGCGTTTGAGTAATTCACATCGAACCTCAATTGGCCATTATATATTTCAAGATCGAAATTGTAAACAAGTGCCTCGTCTGACAGGTTGACCGTTTTGACTGCTGGCAATTGACCTACTAATTCGTATATCCTGCTTTTGATAAATACTGTGTAATCCAAAATCGGCTCGTACTTGGGATTGTTGATATTGATTATTAATTCATAATCCATCACCAATTCTTTTTGATCAAACGAATGGGTTATGTCCTTTGTATTCAATTCAAAGGTGACGGTGAACGTCTTGAGCAATTCCTCGTTTGGAAGGAATAGAAAATAAATATTGGTTGTGGTGATCCCGGACGTAGCTTTAAACAGTTGGGATTTGATTGAATTAATCAGAGCCTTATTCATCGAGAATAAATACTAGGATTTCTTCAATCGACTGAGGTGTTTCTTTATACTCTGGTTGATGGTCTTTAGGTAGTTGACCTGCATAAAATCCAAAACCTTAGGAATTGCTTTCTCAAATGATCCTTGTACAAAGGGTCGTGCATTGACTTTTCCTCGATTGGCAGATTTACGATATCGATGACCCTTTCCCTTTATAGATCGAACTCGTGTTCCTCCTTGTAGCCAAACAACAGGATACCCCTTTCGCTTATCGTAGCCTACACTAAAACCAGTCTTAGTTTTTGATGACACTACCTTGACCGCGTTCGAGAGTTTGTCTTTTGAGCGTCTTGTGCTTGAAGTTGAATCAGGGGTTTCTTCTCTCAATACCTGGGCAGCGATATTTGCAGCCTTCCGGTTGAGGTCTTTAACTATCTGCTCATTCACATCATTAGGTAGTTGCGAAAGGGCTTGATTAAGCTCTTTCAACCCTTCTAGATTCAAATCAAAATCCTTGCTAGCCATACTATAGCGCGAGAACACAGTCAAGAACTAGGGCCTCGTTCCTTGGAATAACTGTAATGTTGTTAACCTTGTAAATGCCATCATTGTACTTGACTCTTAATCCTTTCTTTTCAAGTCCGGGAAAATATCTGAGGTAGAAACTTACATTGTCAAAGTAATCGGGTCCATCATTGAACCTAACACTACCTTGTTGCTTTGTCAATGAAGCATAAACTACAGCAAATGTTATTGGGACCTCGACACCTTCACCAGTTGTGTTTCCAGTGAATATCATATTCATCAATTCCAATCTTTCAGTTAGAGGCTTTGCGATCATTAGGAGAAAATGAGATTGCGATAATTGTTAAGTAAGCGCTCGAAGATTCTCGTTTCTGTGGCATTGCTGATATATCCTGAGCGATCCACATCCAGGAATTCCTTCACTTTGATGCTTATGGCCCTCTTGATTGCTTCAGGGATAGTGGCAAATCCGGAAGTGAAATATATTTTCAAGACACTTCCCGTTATTGAAGTGGTGAATCTTATCACCGTATAGGAACTGTATTTCTCGATATTGTAGTTAGCTGTTGGCAGAACAGTGAACTTGCCACTACTATCAACCACCGTGATCGCGGAGACAACAATATTGGGTTGATTAATCTTATAATCGATGTAAGTAAAAGGAACGAAGTAGGAATTTTCCTCAAGGATACAAGACGTTGATACCACATCATCCTGTATATAATCCTCGCAAGCTGCAACCGCACTTTTGATTAGTCTCAGAATTCGACCATCGTACCTTACGTCGCTACTGTCGATATCTAGGTCCTCTTTTATCTCTGAAAGTGCTATTTGACTGTATGTCTTTGATCGAGTGATATACATATCAAATAAATACTTCCAGTAAAAAAGAAAGCCACAGGCTTTGAACCTGTGGCTTCAGAATAATAAGAATTAAATTATCATTAATTAAACAAATGATCCTTGTGTTGCTACCGCAAATGCAGCCGGATTTCCGATCCCCTGATTTTGAATTCTAGAGACATTGAGTATGATATTTCCTTTACGCATTTCAGTGTAAGGGTCAACCAATACTTCGTAAGCATTAGACCAAATTGGAATATGGTACTGTGAAAAATCACCGAAAGCATATAACCCGTTTGGAGCAACAAATGAACTTGTCGCTGAAACACCCGCAACTGTGTTATTGATTGCCCATATCGGACTTGCCGAGCTTGTGGTTCCAGTGATATTTGGAGTACACATTAAGAAGGTGCTACCTCTCTGGGAGCAAACAAATGCGTTAGAAAACGGGATAGCATTCTTCAATGCAACAATGCCATTATAGGTACGTGTCGCACCTGTGGTCTTATAGCTTGCTGCTGTTGTGGCACCTGTTAAATCAAACATAAGTTGTTTGTCGGTTGCCGACTCAATGGCATAGCCAAATTTCCCAAAAACTTGAGATTGCATCGAGTCAGTTGCACTCATCAAGAAATCTCTTGTGAATGCTGCTGTTGCTTGCATCCAACGCGGAGCAAGTGTCTTTACTGCACTTGTCAAAGAGATATCTGATGCAGTTGAATCGGTTACCGCGTATCCCGCGATAATATTTTGCAATGAAGGAATTGCAAAAGAACCGGTTGGAACATTGTTCCATACACTAACACCCAATTGTTTATAAACAACTGGATATTGTACCATTGAAATATTATCAAGTAAGTTGGTTTTAACAAGGGCAGGTTGGTTGGAAACAGAGAGCGTTGCACGTTTTTCAGTGATCAATGAAGGAATCAAAAGGGAATTTGCATCCTTTCTTTGAACTCCTTTTGATGCAATCTCTCTAAGTGCCTCTTGATGTGCTTCGAGTTCCGCACCATCAAGGGGTTTGCCTGTAATGTGATTACGCAACGCGCGACCAACGTCATAGGCTTCATTTAACTTGTTTTCTTCGGTTTTATTTTCAAAATGCTTTCTTGCTTCTGATCTTTTTTGATCCTCCAAAAATTCTTCTGCGGCAATCTGTTTATTATAATTTTCAGCGTCGGCTGTCAAAGTATCTATTTTAGCCTTCTCATCGGCTGTAAGTGGTCTGCTATTCTCACGTTTAGCAGTATCGAGAATACCTCTAATTTCTTTTGCGAGGCCATCTCTTTTATTTTTTAATTCGTTCATTAAATCATATTCGATATGATAAGTGTTATGTGTTTTGACTATAAATAGTTGAATATTCTAGTTTGTATGCTGTAATAGGAATAATTCTATTTCAAGCTTTTCAATTTCGCCCCTGCCGTCAATAACAGGTTCTGGTTGAGGGCTGACAATCTCAAGTTTTTCAGGTTCTACCTGTTGTTCCTCCCTTTTAACCTGATCTAATACCTGGCTGTAAGTCCTTGCCATTACCTGAGTCTGTGGGTTGCTGAAGTAGTACGCTCCGTTGACGACCGTGCTACAATCATAAATGGCGGACACCTTACGGATGTAGCGGTAAAACATTCCATCTTTCTCCTCCCAATAGTCTTCGCTTTCGTCCTCGGCCATTTCAAAAATGAACGAACTGTCGGTATAGTCTCCGCGTTGGACAAGCTCGTAAACGTCATTCGCATAGGTCACATTCCTTGGCATTAACGAGGTGTATTTCAATCCGAAAGTGTCGAGTTCCAGCTTCAAGGTCCCCGACCTGCTGCGAGAGACCATCTTTTCAAAATTGTGATCTATCGAATGGATGCAATTCAGATTTGGGTCGGCTATAGCACTGTCAAAGCACCCCGGTAAAAGCGTTTCGATGAACTCTCTGTATTGAGGTTCGCCCCCATCTATTGAGACAAATTCACCTATCACCTTGGACGGCGAGTTATAGACTGCTGCATATCCTTGAAGGTATCTTTCGTTTTGCTCGTTGGTTCCTGCTCTTACCCCGTAAGCTGATCTTTGTTCAGGTGCGAACCCTGATATTACAAGTTGTCTTTTCTCAAGGACTCCTTGTCCATTTCTCTTTATCGACTTTAGTTTCATAGATTATTCTGTTTTTGTGCTGATCGGCATTACGGGTTTATAGTTCTCGTAATCGATCTTTTCAATCGGGATCATCTGCATTTGAGTGTAGTGATAGCTTGCGTTTTCCTCTGGTAAAGCGTCAAGACCAAAAGCCCGTCTTGTTTCATTCGGAGAAACCACTGCCATAGACGCAAGCGTCTTGTAAACATTAGCCTTTGTATTAAAGTCAACGTCAAACAATACCTTCTTATCAAATTCAATCCTGTAGCCTTGGTCGCGTTCGTCTGTGGTTAATAACCGGTCATTCAATGAAGCTTCGAGAATGTTGATGACCGATCCCAATACGTTGTTGACAAAGTTGAGCCTTGCCTGTTCAAAGGTGTTGAATGGCATATTCACGTCTGGACGAATCATCCAAACTGGAACCTGCATTACGCTGCATATCGTAGCCTCTGAAAACTTAGTTGATTCCAGGATTGCCACGTCCTCGCGGGGTATGGTAACAACTTGGAGGTCGTGTAGAAGTGGAATAACACCAGCCAACCCTGCATTTTGGTAGCCTCCAGAATTCTTTTGGAATTCCTCAATTAGTTCCTTGATCTTGGGATTTGAGAACTGATCAGTTACCGGCTTTAAATATATTTTGCTGTTTGAACCTTGTGAATAGTTGTTTTCAATTGTCTTTGTGCTCTTATAATAGATTTGAATTTCGTTTGCCATTGACTTAATAGGGCTTAATCCCCTTAATCCATCTTTGCTCAAGAGTTTGAAATGAAGAATTTGCTTGTAGTTGAAAATCTTATCCAGTGCCTTAGAGTAATACCAAAGCTCACCGGCAAACATATCAACATCGTCTATCAAGTCCGGGTGAATAATTTCTAATGTTCCATCCGGGTTAATAGCGCAATAAGCGTTTCCCCTTAGATACAAGTGAACTATAACTGTACTTATCCAAGTCTGATACGTCTGCCAAACCGTTGGATTGTACTTAAGGGATTTATAATACCTGTGATCTGTTGCTAACGTCTTAGTTTTGCCATCGTCATACAGGACATTCAAAGGCAATCTTGAAATGTTATCGCTTAGGATTCGTAAACAGGCATAAACAGTGCTGATTTTCTCAGCTTCCTTCAATTTAAAATCTGGATTTGAGGGATTGCTTGCTTGCGCAATCGAAGCCTTGTTTATTTCGGCTATACGACCGACGGTTAAGTTGGTGTCGTTTGTTACATTCTTTGAGTTGAAATAATTAAGTACTGATTGAAAGATATTCGCCATCAATCAATAAATACTTGAATCTAAAAGGAAATCTAGGCTGCAGGTTTGAGGTTGTCGAACTCCCTTCTGAAATTCAAATCATCAGAATTCGCTTTCAAAAATTGGTGCATCGCTATATTGATTGCGACAATTGAATCTATTGCCTCGCCCCGAATCTTATTTAGCTTGATATTGTTGTTTACGTCAACGTACAACTTCACATTCTGGAATTGCCATCGTAAGCAAAGGTTGTTTGGAAGGAACATCTTCCCAGTACAGAGGTACTTCTCAACCATTCTTAAAGGGAAGGAAAGAGTTTGGACATTTTGCCTCACTTCATCAACATTAACTGCGAAATTGTAGTTAAGTCTATCCAATAGAAGTCTGCTATTCCACGGGTCCGCTCCAACTCTTTCAATCCGGTATGTTTTATTTAATCGTTCAAAAATTTGAATAACTATCTCCTCATCGAGGGTCGATCCTTGACACTGCACTATGTTTTTGTCCCCAAATAGCACCTCGTCATAGGTGCCGAACCAACGGGACAGGTCAACCGATCCTGACTTAATCCTATTCTCCGATCCATTCGGGAATATTGGAATCACTTCAACAATAAATTCGTCGGCTTTCTTGTCATAAAACAAGATCGCAATTGAGGTTAAATCGCGTTGAGCAGACAAATCCAAACCGATATAAACTGTACTTCCGGTTGGAATGGACTTTCTACCTAGCAAACCTTTGATTGTCTCATCGTCAATCCAATTCTCAATAAGGTTATCAGTGAACAGATTGAGGTTATCTGTCAAGAAGGACTGCCAATCGATACCCTTGGTCAGAATCGCCTTGTCATAGGCACTCAGGAGAAAATCCTGGGAAACCGTTTGACCTATACCGGGATTAGATTTCCTCCATTTATCAGGTTGATAGATTTCTTCCTTGTCGTCCAGACTGAAGATTATTCCAAATACATTGTCATTCGGAGTGCCTTTGTTGTCCAGAATATTCTTTACCGTCTGATGCTTGTCATAATAAGGAGCAGCTTTATTATTGGAGGCTGTGGTGATTATCAACTGCAAAGGATTGACCCTTGAAGCCATACCGGTAAAGATGTTGGCTTGAGCTTGCATCTCTCGGTCTGTGTACTGCGCTGCTTCATCAGCTATTGAAAATGAGCAGTTGTTACCTTGGACGGTTCTTGGATCGGCTGGTATAACCTCGATTTTGTTTTTGCCTGTGGTTGAGCTATTGTAGATAATCGACCGGTTGATAGTGAACAGGTCCTTTATCAGAGGACTAACGGTTATGATTGATTCGATGTAATTGAATACAGTCTTGGCTTGCTTGCTGTTTTTGGCGATCAACAAGACAGAAGCATTTAGTTCCTTGTCTGCTACTGATTCATACAGACAAAGCACCGCAGCCAAAGAACTTTTTCCCTGCTTCTTGCCACATTCAATTATGCCAGTATTGAACACCCGGGTCGAGTTGCCCAGGTATAAGCCATAAAGGTTAGCAAGAATAAAAACCTGAAAATCCATAAGCTCAAGCTGCTTCACCTCCTTGGTAGTTGTCAGATTGAGCAGAGAACAGAACTTAAGAACCCTCATAAGTTCCGATTCTCGATAACTGTACTTATCTTTAAAATCAAGAAATCGTTGAACCGCGAGGCGTTCGTACTTACCAGCCGTTATTGTTGTGCTGGTTATTCCCGTGATGTAAGAGTTGAGTCTGTTGAGGTGCGTTACAACGTATTCTTTTGGCGAAAGCATTCACCTTTAAATACACAGTTAATGACAGAAGCCATTATTGCCTTGGTGGGAGTTATCGTTGGAGGGTTAATAACGCCTCTAGTCACCTCGCGGATCGACACCGCACGACTTAAAAAAAGCCTCAAACCGGAACTGATACGTCTGTTAACGGAATTTTTTGAATTCAGAAAGCAATCGGTGGGCCTTACCAATAGAGTTCTATTATTCACGAAGATTCACGCGACCACATATGAAGTTGATGAAACAACTCTTCAAGGAGCGGATCGTGTCTACTACGAGAAGATAGCCAAAACCTTTGAGGGGCTTAAGAGTCAAGCAGAGTCAGAAACCGTAATGTTACACGAACACTTCTATAAACAGATATCCGTGGTTTCTAATCTCCAAGCCAATTTGACGCAATTCAAAGCTTACTTTGGCAACGCACTTTACGAGAAACTCGAACGGATCATTCAACCTGCGATTGACGAAGGGGAAAAATTTCCTGCATTGCATCAATACAAAGACCTAACTACCGATCAGCTTGGACAACTCCTCGAAACAATTGACGATGAACTTTTGCAAGAATACTTGCGGCTGAATTCTAATTTCCAATCTCTCAAGAAACAAATACTGAAATTGATATAATGACCAACTATGAATTTTGGGCGCTAGCCCTGTCCATATTTACATTCACGTTCTTTGTAATCGTTTTCCTTTTCACTGTTATGACTATCCTAAAAAACGAAGTAGAATCTCGGATACCATCAAAAGCATCCGAACCAAAGTGGTATGCCCTCACCATTGAGAATAAGAAACTCCCAATATTACTAGGCTTCGCTATAGTAGGTCTTTGGCTTATCTCTGGCATCATCATAATTGTTTCCGTAGGAAAATGGGATCATCGAGGTCAGCTTGGCGATCTATTTGGTGCGGTGAATGCCTTATTTTCAGGCCTCGCCTTTGGTGGAATTATCTACACCATCTTCCTTCAACAAAAAGAAATGAAAACTCAAAGCGAGGAATTCAAGGCACAAGGTGTAGAATTCAAAAAACAAAGCGATGCATTCGTGAAGCAGAATAATCTACTGGCAACCCAAAGCTTTGAGTCAACGTTCTTCAATATGACTGTTGCTTATGAGGATACGGTTAAGAATTTTTCAAGCTCTTTAAACAACGTTTGGAACTCACTAGAAATTCTAGTATTGAAGGGAGAATATACCGAAGGGAAAGATAATCTTAAAGATGCTTTCGAGAATTTTTCCAAGGTTGTTGATGGTCCAAGCTACAAAGTATCACACTACGTTTACAAACATTTTGCACTGATCGTTGATTTCACAAATGCTTCCGAGGTAAACGAGAGAGGAATCTACTACACAATCTTAAAATCGAAATTGCGGGAACGGGATGTGCAAATAATGTTTTTCCAATATCATTTGGACACTCAAGCGTACCACTCACCGCTTTGGAATGTCGACCTTCTAGGACGATCATTTGTCCAAGATTTCATATCAGACAAATTGATTGACGCGACAATGAAAATATCAGGTAATCGGCAATTGGGATGGGAGTAATTTAGTTTTCATTCAGAAATGAATTCAAATCTATTCCCTTGTTGGGCCTGTGGTCATTTTTCTTTGCTCTCTTGTCTGGTGTAATGTTGAGCTTTTGCATAATGTTTTGAATCTGCTTTGAGGCCATCGCTATGGTTGTAAGAATTTGCCAATTGGATTTTTCGCCATCCTTGATTGCATCCTTCAAATCGGCTTTGGCATTTTGGCCTATGTTGATCCAGTCAATTAGATCATCGATTAATATTTTGTCGCTGTCCTTGATTTGGTCCACCAGGATTTCGTTAATAACTTCTCTGAGTCTTGCTTCTTCTTTTCGTTTCATAGCAATAAATACTCAAAAAAGTTATAGGGGGAGGGTACCCACGTCTTCCGGCTATGAAAAGTTGACGTGTGTGTAAAGGAGACGGGGGGACGGTGATTTGACAACCACAGGATTAATTAGAAAAACACAGTACCCCCAGACATTAACTATACAGACTTTGTAATTTTAGACAACTTAAACAACCAGCTAATGCTTTCAGATAAGGAACTACAACATCTCGAAGAGCAAATTACCGAACTACGCGCGTTAATAAGAAGAGTAGCAGACTTTGGCACTGAAGAACAGGATTACGCCTTTGAAGAGCATTATGAGGAAAATCTAATCTACAACGTAAAGCAGCTTTACATTACAATTCTCATCTATGTTGAAGGAAAGGAACTCAGTGAGTTTGCACTCAACTTTAGAAAAACATTTGAAAATAGGTTCCTAAATAATGAATCAATTCTAGCAATGCGGATCGTCGAGGACTTTAGGTACAACGTCCTCGCAGCAGATTTATATGAATACGTTACGCCTCTAATTCCTTTAACGAGTAAGAAGATCAAGGCAACTGGTGATTACCAAAAATTAATAGGGATACTTGACGAAACCCCAAAAATATTACATCACCTCAAGGTTCAACCAAAAAATGAATCAGATATTAATCGAGGAATTAGATGGCTGCTAAGTTTGTATTTCGACATAAAGCCCAGCACCACGTCAAGACTCATCGGAAAATTCAAAACCTATCATCCAGATATTTTGGTGCCGGAACTTGAAACTGCAATTGAATACAAATATGCTAAGGCCAAATCAAACATTGAAGATTACATAGATCAACTCATAGTAGATGCCACAAACTATATTGGTGACCCTCAATACAAAAATTTTATCGCAGTCATTTACTACTCTAAGGTATTGACTACTAAGAAAGATATCGAACGGATGTGGACAGCAAAGAAATTTCCAAAGAATTGGGAAAGGGTATTGTGCCCGTATTGAATTGCAAGTTATTCTATTTCCAATTGCTTCATTCGCTTATCTATTCTTCGTTGTTGTTCTGCTCTGACCGTCTCGATCTGCTCCTTTCTCGTTTCCTTACTGTGACAGGATTTGCAGATTGCAATGAGGTTCTGGTTGTAATCATCATCATATAAAGAAAGCCTGAGATTCCAACCTATTTCTGTGGCTAATGGATGAACGTGATGGACCTCATAGCTATAGGCTTTATTGCAGTGCTGGCATATTGGAAAGCTATTCTTAACATAATTGGAAAGCTTAACCCATTCTTTTGATTGATAGAATTTCTGAAAAACAGAACGTTCGCTATATTCGCTTATAAGTTTCTTTGCTGGCTTGGTCCAGTATTCCTTTCCTTTCATTCATTGTTTAAATACATTAATTCTATGACAAAAAAAGTCACAATAGGTGAAACCGATGTTTGGATAACAGTTGATTCTATGGTAGTCAACCAAAATACAGGTCAAACAAAGTTTGTAGGCTACTGGTCTTTAATGCAACCCGGTCTTTCTTTAGGGGAGTCAGTTAAGGACAAAAATGGTAAAACTGAACAGTTTTCGGATGAAACAACTGCTTACCATAGAGCCTATGCCGTGGCTAGGGAGTCTCTCTAAAAATATGCGTAAATTAGGGGGTAGTAAGTCACATCTTATGAGAACGATTTTTCCCGTGTCGAACGGGGCAACATTGAGAAATGGAAGCCTGTTCAAGTTTGTATTCAGTGATGATCTGTTTAGATTCGGTCACGACAGGTTCAATGCGTGGGCCGTTAATCAACGAACTAATAAAATCAAGTCGATTGGCGAATTCCATAATAGTGGCCCTTATGATTTCACTTTTAATGGTGATTTGCTACACGTCGAAAAGGTTATTGAATATTAACGGACTGCATAGAGTCATCTTTTTCCGTTAAGCTCCACGGGTATATATCAATATTCACGGCTTCTACCTTTATTCCATTAAGGTTTTTCCAGCCGTCTTTGTGAACATCACAGTCGATTCCATCGGCTGTCATAGTAAATGGCATCGTTTGACCTTTGATAAAGCGTTTTAATTCACGACCCATCTGTTCTTTGTAGAATAATTCACCTGAAAATTTGAAAGGGCTTGATCCCACAGGCAAAATAAAATATCCGTTTTTCGCGAACCTCAGACAAAGCTCCAATACTTCAAGGTCCTTGTTGCCCTGGTACGAAAGCCAATCGGATTGATGAAGAGATTTTATTCGACCGAATGGAGGATTAGAAACGCAAGAATCAAAGCGGTTATCCTTCAAGTCCTTTGTTAGTTCCTTCCACAGGTCTTGGTCAAAAGCATCTGAACATATCCACTTAGCACGGGGACATAATTTTCTTCCAATCTCAACGTACTTTGGGTTTATCTCAATGCAGGTTATGCTTTTGATCTTCTTGTCATAGCTGTCATAATCAAATAAAGCTCTGGATAGAACGCCTATTCCAGCGCAAACGTCTACGATATGACCTGATCTTGGAGTAAACAACGCGCAATCTCGTGCAAGGCCAAGAGGCGTAAAAAATGCTCCTGCACTTCCTACCTCTGAAATCATTCCGGGATTAAACTCCTCGTAGATTATTTCAATTTCTTCCCTTGTAAGACTTTCTTTTTTAAGTAATTCAAGTAACTCGTTTTGTCTCTTAAGTTCCCTTTTCGGAATCTTCAACCCACATAATGCTTTTCAGCTTGTTAGTGGGTATGCTGTCAACCTCAGTGTTATTAAAATTTGCTTTAAAGACTTCTCTGGCAAATCCCTGTGGTGTTTCTGATCTAAGGTCCTTGCGTTCAGGGTTTGGAGATAGATCAATTATTCGCTGTGTTACACCTTTTGGCTTGGTTAAATATTGTTGATCGGGCATTACAAATCCGTTTCCGGTCCACAGGCAAGTATATTTTTGATACAGGTCGCCATAGTACCAAGGATGGAAATAGTAGTCAGGTTTTCGGTGATGCGTTGGAATACAACCCACAGGATTTTCTATGCAGTAAGGTGCACCACTCCAACTTGCTATTTGTTCACAGGCATTGAAAAGTAAAAGACTATCGGTCAATTGAGGCAATCCCTTTATCGGCCAATACTGTGCGCCTGACCCCGATACATTTGTGCAAACAGGAAATGCGGCCACAAATGATATTTTAAAATGCTTGAAGAAATCGTGTTTGAAGTCTGTAGGCTTCCAGCTTCTTGCGTCTCCATAGACAAAATAAATTCTTCCCTTACCAAATTCGTCAACTCGATCATACCCTCGTTTCTTGGTTCTGGAAATCGAATGTTGTAAGTCAATACAAATGCAGATAAACCCAGCTTCTGCAAATGGCTTCATCATTATCCCGGACTTGTCACATAGACTTATCGCACACCTTCCCAAAAACACTATTCATCATTCTTTTTTCTTAGCGTTATATTACCCACAGTTTGAACTCTTTGAGCCTGTTGGATTACTCTGTTCTTGGTGCGTTCCTTTAATCGCTCAACCAGACTTTTTGTCTCGTTGGCCTTTTCATTCTTACTATTCATTGTTAAATATTGATTGTAAATAATTGTTATTGTCTCTATTAGTTTTTTCAATTAGTTCAAGAAACTGCTGGTGGTTTAGGCGATTACCGGCGGAATCAAAAAAATAGTCGGCATCCACATAAGGCAAGAAGAAAATGAGCTTATTGACCTTTTCATCACTGTGATTGTTCTTTCTGCACATTTGAATCTCAAAAGCAGGATCGGCGTTAAAGAACCGGCTTATGTCAAAGATCATCGTGCATTCTCTAAACTCCTGGACATAAAATCCTTTCGCATTTATTTCCTTGGCCAATCGCCTCATTGCCTTCAATTTCTTTTCCTCCATTAGTACGCTGTCATATTCAACAACGCTTGATGTTCTGGTCTTAAGCTCCACAACCACATCGCTCGATCCCGATTGAAGTAGGAAGTCGCTTGTAGCGTATGGATTGGAGAATTGATAAAGCCCGTGAACATCGGACATTCTCTTAACTAATTCTTTAAAATTCATCCTTCTTGCCCCTCCTTACTATAGTTGCCACGTGCGTCGAAAAAAGATTGTGCCTCTTTCCTAATTCTTCAAATATCCACTGCTTCCTTAATTTCAGTGGCTCATACATCTTTTGAAATTCATTGAATATGGACCTATTTCGTTCTTTCAGCGCGGGATTGACTGGTCTGCCTTTTCTATTTTTGTTCTTCATATACTTTTAAATACGTAGGAAGTCACGAAAATTTGAAAATGACTAAAACAATTTCAGAGTTTTTTTATGGCGAATGATTTAAGTTGGATGAAAGTTGGGGGGCATATATCTGTTCACGCACCGGATTCCGCTTGGGAACGACTCAATGGTGTCTATGAGATACTGAAAATTTATCCCCTAGGTGTTGATATAAAGGTTAATCAGGTTGGTTTTCGACCTAGGGAGTATATACTGAATCAATTTATAGTTAAGCCGTTCCCGTTTGATTCGAATGATGCCCGCGAATTCTTCGGGTATACCTAATTAGAAAAATTGTAATTGGAAAAGTTGCCGCAAGAGAAACCACAGGCTGATAGATTGGAATTTAGGAGCCTGTGGGAAAGAATCTAAGAAATACTAAGTGTCAGAAGTGATAGATTATAGGAAGCTTCCTTTTCCAAGCCTTTTACTATCGAATGCACTTTGTTCGCAACATCCAAATCTGGTTCTACGATTAGTTTTAACTTAAGATTTCTTGCTAATGCATACCGAATAAGCTCTTCAAGAAAGTCGGTATCATCTGTTGATACGAATCTCGTTGAGAACTCAAGGTTACATTTTCCATCAGCCACCCATAATTGGAGAAGGTCGCTAACTTTTTGGTACGTTTTCATTTTGATTTGTGGTTTAATTTAAAGTCTATTCGAAATAATGAGCAAAGTTTTTATACAATTCTGGATAGCATTCTTTGAATACAGCAAGACCACCATTCGCAACTTCGGAATGGCCTGTGAATTTGCCACCGTTGGCTAGGTCAAATACTGTCATCGCAACACCCGAAAAGGTCACTCCATCAAGCACCTCAGGATCGTCATAGATGGCAATATCAAATCCTAACTGTTTCAGTTTGTTTATTGCCTTCCAATCGGCTAGAGTGTAATCACTTTCGTGAAATGAATCCACTAGGAGCCTTTTGCCTTGATCAATTATTCGCTTGTGCTCAAGCCACTCACTCGTTGCGGCCGTGCCAAATGCAACTACTACTCCTAACTCAGGCATAATTGTAATTCCTTCGTCCTTAAATGCTTCCTTGAAAGCACTTTCCATACGTTTCTTGAATTCTGATTTAACTCGCTGTTTCATATTTATTTGGTTTAATTTTTTCTAATTAGAAAATGCCCTATAACGCAGAAAGGGCCTCCCATTTCTGAGAAGCCCTTTCGCTTTATTTGTATGGCTCCTGTGGAGCCTTGTTCTTTAACAATCATTGCAATGCAAATATACGACCTTATACGATCTTGATAAAATAATGTTACAGTTTTATTCGCGGCAATGCTTGAGTTGTTCTAATTAGAAAAATGTTTTTTCATTTGAATCCTGGTGTTTCGTCGGGATCAGTCAGCTCATCCATTTCCTCAATAGTTTCTTCAATCAAGTTCCTGAGATGTCCAATCAACAAATGACTTACGTGCGGTTTTAAGTCGCGGAGTTGTTGTTTCAGGTTTCGAACTTGCAGTCCAGTAAAGTCAGTATTTAGGAATCCCTCAAAAAAACTTCCTATATCCCGGTGAAGTTCAAAGTGGTCATAATTGCTTTGTAAGGCTTTAGATTGAATTTTCGCAATCATTGCCGAAAGTTCATTATAACTAGATGGTCGTGGCATTTTCCTGTTGTTTTGGTTTACGAATCTCAACGTCATTATCTGAATTTCCTATCTAACTGCAATAAAAAAACCACAGGCTTTGGACCTGTGGCTAACTTATAATCGAATGTTCGTTGTGTACTACGCTGCTCTCAAATTTGTCCTTATGTCATTTATGAGAGTGTGTCTCGCCTGTGGCCAGCGTGGATGTTCCTTGTAATAACCAAGTCTCACCAGCTTGCACAATTTCTCTTCCATAAAGGGATTTTCCCATAAAAATGGCTCCCCCGACACTTGGAACTTTTCGGCCAAGTCACCTCTTAGTGCCCTGAAATCATCGGACGCGATAATTTCCCTTTGCTCGGCGACTTCCCGTTCACTCAGAACTTGCTCCACAATTCTACGTACTTCCTGTTCATTCATATTGTATTCAATGCCTTTTGGTTTGAAGGCACGGCAAAGTTATAGTGCTTATCGCGAAAGACACTAACTTGAAAAAGTCAAAGATTTTGCTACCTTTGTACTACCGGTTCGGAATATCCGGTCAAAAATATTCCATCTGAAGGCCCTCAGATTAGCCCCACACAAATAAATATTTTGAATTGTTCATCAAGCGATTAGTCGTTTGTGCTAAATCCTAGTATTTATTAACGATTCTAATAAAAGCTGAGAGAGCGTGGTTGTTGACCACAGAACGGCAATCACCTCTCTTTCCTTTTTAACTGTGGTAAAAATGGAACTTAAGTATTCGACCAATTCGACAACATTTATACAGGACCCGGAAAAGGTCAAGCTTTTTCATTTCTACCTTTTACTGCACAACTTAGTAAGCAATAACCGAGTTACCGCATACCCTGCATTTATCCAGAAAAGCGAGTACGAAATAATATTGAAAGAATTCAAGGCATTGGATTACCTGTCATCCAGGAATTCCCTTGCTTCCTATTTGAACAAATTAGTAGCCAGTGGATGGGCATTCAAATATGGCAATGGCTACAGAATCATTAAGAGGGCTGACCTCTACAAACAATTAAATCTTAAAACAACGGATAACTTCGAGAGGGCTTATCACCCTACTATTGAAGTGACAAAAAACTTCAATATTGACAAGCACAGAGTATTGCTAGGCTTGTGGAAAATCTACAACAGAACTAAAAAGAACCCGGGTATCACATTTGAGGAAGGCTTTGCAAAAGGCACCGACACAACAACAGGTTTCAAGTATAGTCTCAGGCAGATGGCCCACAACTTCGGTTATACCTTGTCATCCATCTCCAAGATCATAAAAGAACTTGAGGACCAAGGTCACATTTCGATCAACAGGAACTTTGACCACGAGGGCAAGAGAAAAAGCAATACCGTGTACCTCCATAATTCTTTGATCATACCAAATAATGAACCGCAGGCTTCTTTAACAATTATTGGGGAACCAGTTTGTGAATCGGTAGCATCCAAGCCAAGGAGATCAATTAAGAAATATCAGGACTTCAATGACAATGAAAAGGCTTGTGTTGATTTCGTTAATGACCATACCCTAGAATTGATCGAGGAAGGATTTCTTTCAAAAAGGTATTTGATAAGAAGTGTTTCTTACACAATGTTCAGGTCAATTATTAAGAAGGTTCTTGATTCAACCAGTAAACTCAAGAGAAGATTAAGCGAATATGTTTCTCTTGATTTATTCAAAATCATCGAATCAACTTGGAATGGATATGTGAATAAGAAGCTGGTTGTATTGCGGGAAATATATCAACCTTCTGAATTTGAGTTATGGTGTATGAATCTTGGAGATATGAATATTACATCTTCCTCACAGTAATTGTCTTAATACTGAAAAAAGGAACTTTAAGGCTTAAGCGTCAAGGCGGGCGAAAATAATGAACAAGTGTGACACAAACCTTGATCAACCAAAGCTGTTGATGGTTGATAGGGTTTTCCACATTGTCTGCATTGTTTCATTTGAACACTCACAACGTAAGGCTGTAGATAGCTTCCCGGGTTGCTAGGGTCGAACATATTGTTACCAAAAACAGTGCTGCCATACACAGTAAATTGACTTGGCGATGCGACCGCAGCGGAAGAATCCGCAATTATTCTGTCTATTCTTTCCTGCAACTTCTTCTTTTCCCCAACGCTGATCTTTAGGTCCTTTATCTCATTTCTCAATTCGTCAATTTCTGTTTTTTTTAGTTCCAGTTCTTTGTCTCTACCACTCAATTCTTTCTGTAGATAGCGAAGATAATTTCCCATTTCATCAGCATTTCCGGCCACTCTATTGAACACGGTCAAATATCCCGCCAATGCAACGTTATTTACTTGGTACGGGTACCTGATCGCGTGATCAATTTCGCTCCAACCTTCTTCGAAGATAGTTCGTACTTGCAACTCAGAAACAAATTCGGTACGTGTCGGGGTTGTTTTTAGGGAATAATGGACCGACCGATACCCGTGGGGATGATTTTTTATTTTGCAGCCCTTTTCTTTGAATGCCTTAATAATTTCTTCAGGATCGCCTTTGCGCACGTTCGCCGTCGGCTTTTCTTTCAACTTCCAAGTCTTTCGAATGAAATCATCAATTGTTTGCCAATCTTCTTTGAACAAATGCAAAGCTCTAACTCCAATAATATCTGTTATAGCTATGGCGTAGTTATCTAAAGTGAATTCGTCGTCCGGTCGTTCTATCTTCTTGCGGATAATCTTTTCGATAAGATGATCAGCATCTTTGATCCTGTATTTGACGGAGTGTACCGCTTTTACTTGCAGGAGTCTTTCAGCGATGTCTTTTGCAGTAGGTAAGTATTGATCCCGCTTACCTTGGTAGTCTTCGTGAATCTTGGCAAGGTCCTTCCACGCCAAACCGGTCGCCTTGAACTCGTCCTTTTTAATATTGAATTCTTTGAGAAATTCGGCTTCCGCTTTCATAAGTTTATTTCAAGTTAATCTTTGACTTGAACTAAGGTACACGTTTTATTTATTCATTGCTTGCACAACCTCTTTCAGCGTTTTAGTAAACCCTGGTGACGGAGGTTTTTTGTATTGCTCGATTGCATCGAGCAGCGCAAATAAACTCTCAAGGTCCTTCAAGAGTTCATCGATGTAATTTGAGTCTTTGACTTTCGTTTGTAATACTTCCACTAGTAACTTTCTTAAGTTTACTCCTAGCATTTTTGCATTCGTATTTTCGAGGAACGCATTGAATTCATTGCTGAGAATTTCGTTTGGTGCTTCCATAGGTAGTTGATTTCCCCGAAGATGCCGCTAGTATTGACATCCTGCAATTTTCAATCTGTACTGTTTTCCTGATAATAAAAAATCCTGTGGCTTTCCACTGGATTTTAGAGGGGTTTACTTACCAAGGTAACGTCGCACATCTTTCACCATTACCCCGACAGCTTTAACAGCATCCTTCAATTGCTGTTCGGTGCATCCGAGTTCTTTGCACCACCATTTTACTTCCCAAGGCTCGTGAATATTGATCCTAGTTCGATCTGCCGGGCCTTTCTTGGTTAGGTCATCGGACATTTGAAACACCTCCTTTCATTGTAATGACCCCCAAAGTTTATTGAATCGGGTTCAGATATCCTCCTAAATAATACTTCAGAAAACTAAAGGAATGTTTAGTGTAAGGTTTGAATACGTTTTCAAGAATTCCCCGTCTAAACACCTTGGTGCTTCGCAATTTCTTGGGGGATATAAGGTATTCCAGACTGTAAGGCTGTACGGTTTTCCAGACTAAGTGAATGTGGGTCCACTGATAAAGAATAAATAGACCTAGGTTCACGAAATCATTTTATTCAACCAATCACAAAACATCTTTTTATGAAAACAAAATTTCTATTTACAATCGTATTGCTCGGGGTGGCATTTTCCTGTAAGAACAATAATGATGAAGTCGCAAATTCAGAAGCTGATCGCTTAGCAAAAGTGTTTGCATATTTTAAAGATGCACACAATGAGACGATTCAATTTCAGGCCAAAAACCTTGGTTCTTTTATGTCGGTCCAGAATGGAAGAGTCGTTGTTGACACCGAAGGACTTGCGAAAAAGAACATAGAACGTCTGAGTCAGGGTTTTTTTCACATTGGCCTTTCGAGCTATGATATCTCGAAAATCGCCGCTGGTATGTATTCCCCAAAATCGACATCGGCTGGCCGAAGTAGCACTACCGATGAATTCGGCAATCCGATTGAGCAAAACTACTTTGACGATATGAATGGTGCGCAAAATTCTGGCCAAGCAGCTTCAATAACCGATGAGTATGTTTCTCAGGTGGTGCTTTCAAATTTATCTTTTGATCAGAAAGTTGAGACTTTGTCTTATGTGGCTGCGGGAGATGCTTGGTCTCAATATGTTTTCTCAGGAGGTGCAGCGCGGGACTATGGCAGTATTTTTGTTGCCTATCCTGACGACCAATATCAGACCCTCGGCAATTGTTCCGTCAATTGGCGTGGCGTATTTATAAGTGCCACAAGAGGTTTCTTCACAGGTTTTGTGGGAGGTTGCATTGCTGGTGCAGCAGGAGGTACTATAGTAATTCCCGGCGCAGGTACAGTAACCGGTTGCATTGGCGTCGGATTTACCGCCGGAGCAGGTGGATTTGCATCAGGTGTTGCTTGGGGTGTAGTTGACAGCCTGATTGAATCTTGTACCAGAAATGGTTAAATTGAACGAAATAAAAGATCGATCTATGAAACGAGAATTGTGGCTGATAATAATGGGAGTCATTTTTGCTGCTGGGATGTTCTTATTGACACCTGATTCAACATCCATTGGAAGTCGAGCTTTCTATTCTGTATTAGGTACGACGGCAATCTTCTACTTAATTATGAGATTGCTGATGGGTAAGTTTGTAAAGCCTAAGAATTTCAAGGAACGAATATTTGGTGTCAAACCCGAAAATTCGACAGAAGCGAAATAAGACAGTCATAACATTAGGATAACTAGCCCGGCCAAAAACCGGGCTTTTTTTATCTCCTTACAAATGCCGTAATTTTATGTTATGAGAGCGGACATCAAAAAGGCCATCACCGATGAATACAGCAAGGTTCCCGCGCGGCTGAAGGATAATTTTTTGGTCAGAGGCGCTATTAACTCCCTGAATGATTCGTTGACCGACGAAGAAGTCCTTGAGCAGCTTCAATTGATCAACAAGAATGCTAGGCGAAAGGCCCCAATGAAACCTATAGTGTTCCCTGAGCTTAAGACAGGTCTTGAACCTTTTGTACGTGCAACAGGAAAAAAATCAACCTCACCAATTAAGAGAAGGAAGGCCAAGTAATGGCTCACCCAAAAGACCACGAAGTTTATCCGGTTGAGACTGTGGTTCGCTGGAAAAAGACAGGTCAATTTGCCATCATAAAAGCTCGTAATTTTTGTAAGGACGAAATTGGGTTCCTCCACTACCTAGGGGTGATCGAGGGACGAGGAGACGGCCTTTATTGCCTTATACACGACGACCTAGAATTGGAGCATTTGCCCTTGCAATGTCCCAGATAATTAAAGGACAGCCTTTAAAATGGCCTCTAAACAGGCCATTTTCACCCCCACAAAAATTTACGCGACATCGGAAATCGTATGATGAGGACTTCTGAATGGTCTGTTTGTCAACAACGATGCATTCCTTCCAATCTTACCAGCGATGGAGTGGATCTTGGTAGTCTCAAGCGCTTCGTTTAATGTGAGAGGCGGTAAGATTGTTGGAAGCCGTTTCGCTAACATCGTTTTTCCTGCACCCGGCGGACCAATCATGATCACGTTATGCCCGCCCGCTGCCGCGATCTCCAGTGCACGTTTTATGTTCTCCTGTCCTTGTACATCCCTGAAGTCAGAATCATAGATGTTGAACTTGTTTTGAAAGACAGAACGAACGTCGATCACCAGTGGCTCGATTTTGAGCTTGCCTTCGAAAAAATCTATGGCTTGGCGGAGTGTTTCGACTCCTATAATGTCAATACCGTTGACAATGGCGGCTTCACGTGCATTTGCCTTAGGCAGTACAAAGCCCTTGAAATTTTCTTTCCGCGACTGCAGCGCAATAGGCAGTACGCCCTTGATGGGACGAAGCTTGCCGTCAAGGGACAGTTCGCCCATAATTACATAGCGGTCGAGATCCACTGCCTCAATTTGAGCTGAAGATTGCAGGATGCTGAGCGCAATCGGCAGATCGTAGGCGGATCCTTCTTTGCGCACGTCAGCCGGAGCCAGGTTCACCACAACTTTATTTCTCGGCATAAAAAACTGCAGTGTCTTCATAGCCGATTCCACGCGGTGTTCGCTTTCTTTGACGGCCAGGTCTGGCATGCCACTGATATGAAGGTGAAGACCCTGCGTGACATTTACTTCCACTGTAATAGTACGTGCATCGACGCCATGAACGGCGCTTCCAAATGTTTTTGCTACCACGGATTAAAGGTGGTCTATTTCGTTGTCCGTTGGCTTTTTATCAAGACAATAAAACCTGATCATTTTCGGTCGGGAAAACATTACTCAGGAAGCTTTGCGAATATTTAACATACCGCGAAAAGGTTGATAGAAAAGACGATTGATTGGAGTTCTTTTGATTCTCAATTCAAAGAAAAGTTATCCTCACGCATGCGTAACATCAAATTCACCAGCTTGCTTTTCGCGCTGATGTCCGCTCTTACCTCCTATTCCCAGGACGCTGAACTCACTACAGGCTTTACAGCAGGGAAGTATGGTATCGGGTATACAACAATTTCCTCCTATGACCTTTCACGACAACCTATTTCCGATCAGTCTTTGGCTGGCGTTGAGCTGAAGTCATTCCCTCACCTTGCTGGCCGACAAGTGAAAATTCACCTTTGGTATCCCACTGTAGTCAAAAACAAGAAGCGCGGCTTCAGCTTTGAAGAATATGTTTGGGAGACAGCATCAGACCTCGACTATTCCACTTTAACACCTGCGCGCAAAGAACTTGCAACAAAAGAATTCATCGAATACTCCGAAGGTGTCGCTGGGAAAACACGAGAAGAAACAGGCTTCAATAAATTGTTTGCAGCAAAAACAATGGCGTCGAGAGATGCAAAGCCGGCCAGCGGAAAGTTCCCGATCGTTATCTTTCCATGCTGGAAATCTCCAACTGCCGAGAGTATCATGGCGGAGTTTCTCGCCAGTCATGGATATATCGTCGCTTCTACTTCACTGAAAGGGACTTCATCAAACCTTCCCGAAATTTCTGTGCGGGGAATGACCTCTCAAAGTCAAGATCTCGCCCATGTCATCGGCGAATTGAAAAAAATCCCATACGCAGATGTGTCGCGCATTGTCATGATGGGAACGGGCATAAACGCCACTACCTGCCTTGCGCTGATTTCATCTCATCCCGAGATAAAAGGATTTATCAGTCTCGACGGCGGGATACTTTCAGAAAGTGAAAAACAGATGCTCATGCAAACCACCTACTATGATGCGGTGGAGTATAACTTGCCAATGCTGTTCGTTTATGCCCCTCATCCAAGCATTTCGCCTGTGCATGCCGAAGAGTTTAAATACTCACAGAGGCAGTTTGTTAAATTTCCTACGATGTCAGAATACTACTTTCTCAACTATGGGATCTATGAGCAATTTGTCCCGGGGATCATGGGGAAAGTTCCGGGCGACGTCGTGCAGGGTCATCGATGGGCCTCGGAGATAGTGCTGTCATACCTCAATTCAACCTTGGGCAGTGCCGGCAATTCCGTACAGCGGGTGGTTGAGAGAATTCCTGCCACTTTCTCTGTCACTTTTGATATGAAGGGTGCTTTACCAGCTGTACCAACACTGTCCGAACTTAAAAAAATGTTGTCGACAGGTTCGGCGGAAGAATTGACAACACTATACAGGAATATCAAGAACATTAATCCGCAGCCCTACTCTTCAAAACTTATGAGCGATTTATTTAGTTGGTTGGGCTTTAATCGGGACAACGATTTCAAGAAGCGCGAAGCCCTGATAAAAGTCTGGATCGAATCCATGCCCAACTCGTCACGCGGTTATTTTGCGGCGGGGCGTCTCGCGGGCGCCCGCGGTGACAAGACTGCAGCGAAAGAGAATTACCGCCGGGCGCTTGAACTTGTGCCGACAGATACCGATATATTTCTGGATAACCTGATGCGGCAACGGATAACGAACGTTGCGACGCAATACATTTCTTCGAATTAGTCAGTCGAATCCTTTATTGTCCTGTAAAAAAAGATTGCTGACTACAGTTCCTTTCGGATTCCTCGCGTTTTTTTTGCAATGAAATTTTGGGACGGACAGAGCTGGCAGAGTTTTCTTTAAGTGACAATTTTTCAAACACTGTTTTAGCGCGGCAAAATCAAAACATGAAGGCTAATGAAACTTCGGGGTTGAGAACGAAATTTATGCGGCTTCGCTTTTAGGTTACTCCAGCACTAATTTTTTGGTTTATCAATTAATTTCAGTGCGAAGTCCATGACGACGTCCTTCTCTTCAAGAATATCCGTAATAGAAGGAACAATTTGGTGATCTGGCATCACACCATGTCCTGTGTTCTTCATTTTCACGTCCATTTCGACCAATACGAATGGAAGAAATCCGGTCATACGCGTATTGGGCAGCTCAACCCGAACCGTTTGACCACCCATGAAGATCACCGGATTGCCGCCAGCCTCTTCACCAATGAAGGTTGCCCGTTTGGTACTTTTCAAGTGTCCAAGAAATTCTCCTGCAGCCGACGCGCAATAACCATTCATGAGCACATAAACACGTCCCCTAAATATAGGGGACGCTGGCTGGACTTTCCCTGTCCATTCCCCTCTGCCCTCTATTTCATACACATCTCCCGTTTTCACGACTTTGCCACGCGGCTTGATGATCGAAGATCTCTTTTTATAATAGCTAAATGCACTGTCATACAAATGAGACATCATGAGCATGCCTAGAACATCGTGGCCGCCGTGATTATTTCGCATGTCGATAATCAAGTCTGTTATTTTGTTTTTTTCAAGCTGTATGAACGCAGCATCTAAAAAATCTTCCCATTTCTGACCGTTAGCCTGAATGGTCCAATAATGAAGGGTACGCAGCGTGAGCACTGCTGTGGACGATTTAACTTCTAACTTCAATGCAGGTTGCTTATCGCCGATCCACGAATCCCAATCCTCACCGTAGGGACTGTAGCGGCGTCCATATCTCGCCTCACGGTTCATTTTTATTTCTGAAGACGTCATGCCCGGCATTGTGATTGTTTGTTGAACACCCTGCGGATCAATCAGTTCAACTTCAAACGCTTTCGGACTTCCAATCAAAACGTCATAGTAATAGCTGAAATTGCGACTCAGTCGCGTCGTTGGATACGTCAAATTGGCCCCATCACGCAGGACTCCGTCGAGCATAGTTTGAAAAACCGATGCTGCCCGCACGCCGTTAATGCTGCGGATGATAGATCCCTGCAGAACTTCCACGCTGGAATTATTTCTTAACACATACATGTTTTCTTCATTCCAATAGATATCCAGCGGAAATCGCAGCGTACCCGTTTCCTTGCCGGTTTCATACTCAACCGAGGGCCAGAAGATCGTGTGAAGGTTTGAAAGATATTTATTCAGAGGCGCAACTTTCCGATGAAATTCAATCGCTGTCATAGGCACAACGAGCGAGGTTTCTATTCTCCGAAAAACTTTGTCTAACGTATCTTTTGATGTGTACAAGTACAATCCAATCTGCGACGCCTCAAGAGTCGATTTAAATTTCCTCAGATCTTCCTTTAATAGCGAAGGCGCAATTTTTCTATCTAACGCGCTCTGCCCGTGAGTGAAGTTTACGACCGCGACTAAGCCGACTGCAAATATTAACAGACTGGCAGCTTTCATTTTTCCAACTTATTTCTTCGCCGCACGCATACGTTTTCCCTTCGCAATCTCGGCGTACAGGATCATGTTCGGATTACCCGAAAGCGCGATGGCCTTTTCTATTTCTGCTACGGCATCATCATACATTCCGGTTTGATTGAACAGGAACGCTTTTGCCAGGTGCGCACGAAAATCAGCGCTGTCCAGCGACTCAATTCGTTGTATGTCCTTTAGGGCATCCGTGTATTGACGTCGTTGCATCAACTTATAAACCTTATCATGCAAGAACGCCTTCACTGAGTCGCGGCTGGTTTCATTTTCTATTTTGATAGTCAGTCGTTGGATCTCCTGTTTATTCAATGCGCTTGAATCAAACGGATAACTATTGTCATACAATGAGCTTACATCCTTAAAATAAGCATCGCATTCCTTCGTGATTCCAACCATCAGATCCAGACCAAATTTTTCCAGTTGCCCCTTAGAAAATTCCGGGTTACCCACAGCCTCGAGCTCTTTTTGTTTTTCTGTCATAACTCTCTGGAAGCAGGGTGTCAGGCGGTCTTCCACTGAGCCGACGGTTTTTGAACTAAAGCAATTACAAAGTCGCGTCGCAACGGCGTCGGTTGGTGATTGTTTTTTTGGCGCGCATGCTACGAGGGCAAGCATTAAAACATAAATACCGTTTCTCATCTTTCTAACAGGCACTATTGGTTCGGTCTATTGGGGCGAAAAATAGCCAAATGAAACGAATCCATGCATCGCTACTCGCTCCTCAGCGCATCAGTGGGATTGGCCACCGAAGCCTTGATTGTCTGGAAGGAGATCGTAATTGCTGCGACCAGCAGGAGGATGACAAAACACACCAGAAAATACGATTGCGATAAGGGCATCCGGTAAGAATACTCGGACAACCATTTTTCAGAAAGTAAATATGCCGCAGGGGCTCCAACGGCAAAGCCAATGATGACAAGCTTTAGAAAATCGAGCGTGAAAAGTCTCACAATAATAGTCTCAGAAGCGCCGAGCACTTTCCGTATGGCCACCTCTTTCCTTCGCTTACGAAACGTGAACAGGCTAAGTCCGTAAAGGCCGAGACAACCGATAATAATAGCGAACGCAGAGAAGACGGTCGCGATCTGGTTGAGGGTGTCCTCCTGCTTGTAAGTTGCGTTCAATTGCTCATCCAGGAAAAAATAGTCGAACGGACTTTCGGTCACAATCTTACCCCATGTTTCCGAGAGGAACGTCAATGTTTCCTTCACTTTCTCAGGTTTGATGCGCACCATCACGAAACGTGTAAAGAAATCCTTGTGCTTTGCGAAATCACTTTGACACATAATCATCGGTCCAACCGTTTGCTTGAGTGGCGCATAATGAAAATCTTCCGTAACGCCCACGACCGTCATCTCGCCTTCGACCGTACCGGTAATTTTTTGTCCGATAGCCTCTTCGGGTGTCCATCCCCACGTCTTGCAAAGGGAATGGTTGATCATCGCATAGTATCCCGGCGCCGTGATCTCGTCATTGAAATCGCGTCCTGCCAGCAATTTGACGCCGATGGTCTTCGCAAAATCCATCCGCACAAAAAGGCAAGGATAGAATGACATCTCCTCCTGCCCTTCCTTTTTATAATTCGAAGACTGATAGTCCTTTCCCAACAATGTGTTGGTGGTACTCACACTGGTGATGGCATCATTTGCCAGTAGCTGATCTTTGAACAACTCATAATTCGGAACCAAGGACGATCGTTGCACTGGCAGTACGAGAATCTGCTCCTGGTCAAATCCAAGCGGCGCATCTTTCATGAATTTCACCTGGCTGTAAATTACCATAGTCACTACGATCAGGATTGTGGATGTGGCGAACTGAAAAACTGTGAGCGCCTTTCTCGAAAACGCTTTTCCTCCCGGGCTCGCGCCCCCTGTCTTTAAGATGTGCACGGGATTTAGCGATGACAGGTATAACGCCGGATAAATTCCAGAGAGCAAGCCTGAGGCCAATGCGATGCCGATCATGATAAGCACCGTTTGCGTTTGGAAGAGATCGCTTAGCGTAAATGTTTTGTCGGCGAGAACATTCAGCGGACCCAGCAGTGCTGCGGCAAGCAGACCTGAGAGGAGCAATGATAAAAATATCACAACGACCGATTCAGTAAGAAACTGAAAAAGAAGTCTACGCCTGCCCGCACCCGAGACCTTGCGCACGCCGATCTCCTTGAATCGGTCCGTAGCACGAGCCGTCGACAGGTTGACGAAGTTGATAATGGCCACGAGGAGTATGACGATCCCAATGATGGAAAACACTTTTATGTTGCGCGCACTTCCCATAACACCGATCTCATATTCAGATCTTGAATGAAGATAGATGTCGGTGACGGGTTGCAGGTTGAGCTCCGTCTCATCTTTAATCGAAGGATGATAGTACTTCTGCACAAAAGCCGGCAGCGCATGCATGATTTCATCCTTTCGATCAGGATCTGAAAGAAGCACATAGGTCCAAACAGGATTCCAATACCAGTTTTTTTCCGGAATCGGGAAATTGATCGCCGGAAGCGTTGTCATGGACGCGATGAAATCGAATTTAAAGTGCGAGGTCGGTGGCACATCGTCGATGACCCCCGTGATCGTTAAGTCGTGTTTGCCTTCGAATTTGATAATCTTCCCAACCACATCGGTGGAATTGAAATATCGATTTGCCGTAGAGGCAGTCAATACGACGAGGCTCGGTCCGTTCAGTGCCTTGTCAGCGGTTCCATGAATGAACTTATGATCGAAAATCTTGAAATACGTGGAGTCGGCAAAAAAGAAGTGCGGCTCATTGAACGGAACATCAACTCCGTGGTCTTCATGTACGATCGACAACGATGAAGCCTGAAAATTGAAGAGCCTCACCTGGCTCTCAACGTCCCCGGAGAAATCGTTCATCAACGTGGGTCCGGTTGGGAATGGCAAACTGGAAGATTGCTCCTCACTGTCGCCGCCTTGTATAACGCGAAATATGCGTTGCTTCTTCGTCAGGTGCTGGTCGTACGACAGCTCGTCTCTGACGAACAATACAATGCAGATCACACAGGCGAGACCCAGAGCAAGTCCCGAAAGATTGACAAGTGAAAACATTTTTTCGCGGACCAGTTGCCGAAAGGCAATCTTGATGTATTCGAACACCATAACGTCTATTTTTCGGTTCAATCTAAGCGATAATCTTACACCAGCTAAAAAGATTTACATGAGCAACATTTCATTTCTCAGGATGTAGCGAAAATTGGTTGATAGTTTGACAGGAAATCAAACTTTTGGCTTGCTGACCGTCTCCAATTACGACCTAACGAAGGAAACGGAAGTGCGGGGCCGCAGCATTCCGAAAGGAATAGAATTATCATCCCAAATTTATTTTGTGCCGGCTGATTACCATGCATTCGTTTCAAACCATTAAGTCTTGGTTTGTATGTACGATACGTATATCTTACTCATTACGATACCCTATGGTGAAGACTGCAGTCTTACATAGACGATGACGCTGAAGATCTCGAGATTATGCAAGGTGCTATGCGCTCTGACCACCCCGACGTTCAGTGTGTCAGTTTTGTTTGCCCTCTTGAAGCGATGGAAATCTTGATTTCTGAACTCATCATTGCACCAAAGTATATATTCATCGACATCAACATGCCGCGGATGCCGGGTAAAAAATGCCTCCGCGAGCTTCGAAAGCTATCCCAGTTTGATAGCACGGTGATCACAATCTTATCGACGTCGGTAAACCAGGCAGAAACAGCCGAACTAAGGGGCCTTGGCGCGAATTACGTATTTGAAAAACCGGCTGAGTTTATTCTTCTCAGGGAAATGCTTGATCAAATTATCCGGCAAAAACCCGCGGCCTAATTCTACTTTTTGTTTTTTGAATCCCGGACATGCTGGACAACGAGGTCCTGCAAATAGTTTTTTACATCCTTGTCTGCATGAGCAGCGAGTATCTTCAGCTCCCTTATAACCTCCTTATCAAGGTCAATTTGTTTCCTGATCTTTTCGGCCATAGCTGCAAAGTTAACCCGACTAAAATTTAAAAAACAGGGATTATACGTAGCATACGTATCGTTTCCGCAAGTTTCCAATCAATTTCCTGACGAAAATCAGGGTCCCATAACCCGGAAAAATGAACTGTAGAATAACGGCCACAAACTTTACTTAAACCAGGAAAGACTTTTCGCGACACACTTTTTCCCTATGGTTATTTTATAAGGAAATACTGACAGTTCCTTTAGAAAAAAAATGGTGCGTAGTCTTGAGTTTCAACCGATTCCTCAAGAGGAAATCTTACGTGACAGATTCCATCGTTTCTGTTTCCACCCTGGAACTCAAGCGTTTGACGTGAAAGAAAAACGTCCAGGCATCTGCATTCGCCTATAGATTGCTCGGCAAATTCTGGATGACAAACTTCATGCACATCGTCGCGATCGGTGAACGAGAAGCGATTTTCTTCGATCCTGCCACAACACAATCACACCATGTATATGATCTGACAGAGATCGTGCAATTTGAGCTCGACAAAAAATTCCATCAGTTTCAACCAAATGATCATTACGATGTTGTGTGGTCGGCAGAGTTTTAAAAAATGCGGAACCGCAGAGACCGCAAAGTGCGCTGAGAAATCACTTCGGCGCTATCTAATGCATTATGCAAGTTGCTTCTCGATCAAGAGAATGAGAATATGAATGATCTTGATGTGTACCTCCTGTATCCTATCAGCATAGCCTGCGTGTGGCACGCGTATCTCTATGTCCGCCAAAGGTCCAAGCTTGCCGCCGTCTTTGCCGGTGAGAGCAACGATTTTCATACCTTTTTCTTTCGCGGAGCGAACAGCCTCGAGGACATTTTTTGAATTACCACTCGTGCTTAAACAAAAAAGTACGTCTCCACGATTACCCAGGGCTTCGATATAGCGTGAAAAAATAAAATCATATCCGTAGTCATTTCCGACACAGGAAATATGACTTGCATCTGAAATACACATTGCCGGGATTGCCCGCCGCGCATCACGATATTTACCGGTAAGCTCTTCTGCAAAATGCATGGCGTCGCAATGCGAGCCTCCGTTGCCACACGATATAATCTTTCCACCTTCGGTCACAGCCTGCGCCATCACCGCGGATGCCCGCTCGATTTTTGACAGGGAGGATTTATCCTTTAAAAAGGAAGACAGCACATCGGCTGCCTGGGTAAGTTCTTGAGTAATGAGTGATTCGTAACTCATACAGGTTTGGTAGGGCCGGATTTCTTTTCCGCTTCCTGGTAGTCGTAAATCTTTGCTTTCAGGATATTATTCTCTTTTTCCTGGTCTTCAAGTTTTTTACGATTGGTGCGGTAGTCCATCCAAAACCAGGCGAAGTCGACGATGATCAGGATTACGCCAATCGCAGCGATAAATTTGAATGCAGGAATGTATTTAAGCAATCCGAGAAGGTCGAGGTGACCATCTACCAGGATGGTAAAAATGAATGATATGATTTGGTAGACAGCAAAAATCAGGTAAAGAAGGAGCCTTTTTCGGTTCATCACGCGATATTCTTTTCAAACATACTGCAATTCCCTTAAAAGCGAACAATCCAACTGGCAGGAAAAACCAATTGCATTACCCATGTGAAGTATTCTGGATGGTGCTGAGCTTCCAATATAATCCCTTGCTTTGGATGAGAGCTTCATGCGTTCCCCGCTCCACCACCTGACCTTCCTGGATGACGATAATTTCATCAGCGTGTTGGATGGTGCTCAGGCGATGCGCGATAACAAAAGAGGTCCTGTTCTTCATCAGATTAAAGAGCGCTTCCTGCACGAGTTTTTCTGATTCTGAATCCAGTGCGGAAGTGGCCTCATCCAGTATCAATATCGGCGGATTCTTTAGCACGGCCCGAGCGATACTAAGACGCTGTCGTTGACCTCCGGAGAGCTTTGATCCCCTTTCCCCTATGTATGTTTTGTAACCATTCTCTGTCTGGAGAATGAATTCGTGCGCATTGGCAATCTTCGCAGCCTGAATCACTGCCGCTTCATCCACGTCCGGCATTCCGAAGGCGATGTTGTTGAAAATAGTGTCGTTAAATAATATCGATTCCTGGGTGACAATGCCCATTTGCCTTCGCAACGATTCAATCTCATAGTCGCGCAGCGATATGCCGTCGATACAGACCTCTCCCGCTATTGGATCGTAAAAGCGCGGGACAAGATCAGCGAGGGTAGACTTCCCGCCGCCGGAGGGTCCGATGAGTGCAATGGTTTTTCCTTTCTCAACTTTGATGTTGATGTTCTTCAGAACAGGATTGGCGTCATACGCAAAACTTACATTCCTGAATTCTATTTCTTTTTGAAAACTCTTCAGTTCGATTGCGTCAGGCTTGTTTTCAATGAGCGGCACTGTATCTATCACTGCGAAGATCCGTTTTGCGGACGCCATCCCACGCTGCAAAGCAGTAATTCCATTGGAAAACTCTTTTGCAGGTTGAATGATCATGGCAAACATCGCGAGGAAGGTCAGAAAGACTTCAGGCTCCAGCTCCGGAGGATTCGCGAGCACCATGTTCCCGCCAAAGAATATCAACCCGGCAATGATAGCGACGCCGAGAATTTCGGATACAGGCGAGGCCATTTCATTTTTGTATGCCATCGATTTACTCACTTTGCGATAGTGCGTGCTTTCTTCCTCGATTTTTTTTATCACGTATCCCCTGGCATTGAATGCTTTAATTACCCTCATCCCGCCGAATGTTTCGTCAAGGATATTAACTATCCTTCCTAACGACTCCTGTGTTTGCACAGCCTGCTTTTTCAGTCGTTTGATAATCTCCGCCAGTACGCCGCCCGTTAATGGCAGGACCAGCAAAGTGAATAGCGTAAGCTTGACAGACATCGTGAAAAGCACCAGGAAATAGACGACAATCGTGATGGGTTCTTTCAATACGGCTTTCAGACTGCTCATCACGGCCTGCTCTACCTCCTGCACATCGTTCGTGAATCTTGAGATCAGATCTCCTTTGCGCTCATTATTGAAATATCCAATATGCAGTCGCGTGACACTTCGGAAAATATCCATGCGCATGTGCTTCACCAGATCGGCCCGGATCTTTGTCGCCATCACGCGTTCGAGATAGCGGAAAAGATTAGCAAGGACGACGCACGCTACAATCAACGCACAAACAAACAATAACGCATCGAGGGCTCCGCGATCACGAATGATCCCAAGAAAGTAGTGATTGAATGTATCGACGAGAAATTCTTTTGAAAAACTGAAGTCCGGAATATCAGGAACAACTTCAACGGACTTCCCTTGCTTAAACAACACCGAAAGCATTGGAATTACAAGAACGATGTTAAATGCGCCGAAAATGATTCCGAATATGGAAAACAGGAAAAACAGGGCAAGCTTTTGACCAATGTTCCGAGCGTAAGAAAGTATCCGAAAAAAAACGTTCATTGATTCAAATTAAAAATCGTAAGCCCGCGGTGCGATGTTCCAGCGCAAAGCTACAGAAGTAAGGGTGGTATTGTTGTTAAAGGCCGGGTTGTCACTTTTGCTGTTGCGCATGGTGGCCTTCAAATCGATAAAGAAATTGTGTTTCAGCATGTATGAAGCCAGAAAATCAGCATACATGATCTTATTGTCGGTTCCCTGCGCCACTTTATTGTTATAGTCCTGTTGACGAAGGTTGTAACTCTTCAATGGATCACCGCCCCAGTCTGTCAGTTTTGTTCCTGCGGCAATGGAGACCGCCGTTTCATCACGACCGGTCTGTGCATAAAATGATTTCACAGTCAGATTTAACTTAGGCAGTGGCTGATATCGAATAATGGCCGCGAGCTCGTAAAAATTTGCACCCAATGGATGTGCGATCGGCTGCATATAGTTCGTATAGCTCGTGAAAAGATTTTTGTGGGAATAGGTATAGGGTCTTACAACGTTTGCCTCGAGCTGCAGATCGAGATTGCGGATACCTGCAACATCGACATACTTCATTCCTCCCTGGACGGCAAACTTATTTGCCCACCATCCATTGCCCGCCTTGATATTTTGAAGGACAAATTCATCCAGGACAAATTGCCCATAGAATGAAAGTCGTTTTACAGCAAGCCATTTCCAGTCAAAGCCAAGAATCATGTTGTCGGCACTTCCATTTTGCTGCTCAATGGCGCGGTAGAAGATAATTGGATTGAGATAGCTAAGTTCAAATACGCCACCGTTGATCGAATCTGCGGGCGCGAATACGACCGATTCAAAAACACCGAGGTTAAATTTCTTTCCGATGTTGATGCTCAGCTGATGGAACGCCATGAACTTGTCGGGATATCTTGAATTGCTTCCGGACGAGCCACCAGGACTCGCGGGTGCCTGCGCATTCATTCTGTTCAACTGAAAGAGATAATTCAACTTCCATATTTTAAGGTTCGTGCGAATAAACTGACTCGGTGGCGCAAAGTCAGACATGATCAAAGAGCGGAAACCGTTGCCGATGTTGGTTCGGTCATGGCCGAATTGAAACCATATGTGCTTTGATATATTAAAATCGATGTACGCACGCGCTTCGAAAAAATCCACACCACCATTCTTATAGCTCTTCCAGAATCCCTGGTGGGGCACCGCATAGTAGCCGTACAGGTTTGAATAATCGGAAGCATACGCCGGCATGCGCATCTGATTCTCACTGATGAATGTGTAGAAGCCGATCTTTTTGTCGATCATACCGCGGATCTCCACGCCGCGTGTGTTGATGTATACCGGGTCATTCAGGCGCGTATCCTTTCCCATTCCTAAGTACATCACCGGATTAACATGCAGGTCAAAATCCGGCTTATCGACGTACAGCAGGTCGGCTTTTTTCTTGTAGAGACTTTTCAGGAACGGCTTCTCACTGTCACTCGTAGTGGCGTGTGACCATTCCCAACTGTCGTTACGCAGGTATTCCAGGTTAAATTTATCCGCCTGGCTTTCGAAGATCCCTCCTTTTTGTTCGAGAGAATCCATCGCGGCCACAATCATTGAACGCTTGTAGGGCTTCACCGAAGTAAAGAGCTCCGGGATCACCTTGCCGAACTTCGTTTCGTAGCGGTCGATGCGATAATAATAATCCTCGTTCAAAGCCACGTTTGTGCTCTGTCCGTACACAGGCAAGGCAGCACAAAGACAGAGCAGTAGTCCGTACGGGGTAGATCGCATGCCTTTTGAAAAAAATCGGGTCAGCGTATTAATGTTGAGGATCGATCGGGTTGGAACCACCTGTGAGAATAAATGTTTTGTCCTCCCGCAGATACCGCTGATTTCGCAGATTTAGGTGATCACCGTCTGCGTGATCCCCGAGATCTGCGGGAGACCATTTGATTTTCGTCAAAAATACAACCAAAATGCCTTTTCTTAACAATCTGCGGGCATTAGCCTTGCAAATCGCTGCCTGCTATTTATCTTTGCAGTCCTTTATTAAAAGAGTAGCGTTTTATGAAGAAAAACATCCATCCTGAGTATAAAGACGTGGTTTTTTGGGACACTTCGAGCGATTTCAAGTTCCTGACCCGTTCGACCCTGAAGTCGAAGGAAACCACCAAGTGGACCGACGGAAAAGAATATCCTGTGATCAAAGTTGAAGTAAGCTCTGCTTCTCATCCTTTCTTCACCGGCAAGAAAATGTTCCTGGATTCAGCCGGACGTGTGGAGAAATTCCAGAAGAAATACACGAAGAAAGCTTAAGCAAAAGGCTTTGGCTTAGGCGAAAGTCGCCTCTGAAAGAAGTATTGCCATCGTTAAAATATAGTTTATAAGAAGGGTCCGTAAGGGCCCTTTCTTATTTATAGATGAAGTATGAATACTGAATGTTGAATGCTGAATAGCGAAGTAATACTTTAGCACAATGAACATTGTTGTATTTGACGAGCCGGCGATTCGTGTTGATTTGATGCCGTTCACCTTGACGCGACCCGTGGCGGCGATACGCGTGGGGATTCTGACGATCGCTGAAAAATGGGAGAAGCTCCTGGGTCAACCTGTTTCATTTTTGACGCAGGATTATCTGAGTGAGAAATTTCCGTTGGCACCCGGCGACGACAACCTGTTTATCAATGGTGCCCTGTGCCCCGACGAAGGCGTATTCAATGCGATAAGAAATCTGAAAAATGGCGAAGTACTGGGTAAAGAAAACCGGGTACTCGCTGTACGCGCTGCTTCGTTTGATTTCAGCAAAGAGAAATTCTCCCCTGCGGAGTATGGCGGCAACGTGACCATCATCGACAAGCCCTGGAAAATATTTTTGGAAAACGCTGCACAGATCAAATCTGACATACTCATTGTTACGAGGGGAAGGAAATCAAGCCCGCTGCAAGATCCCTACACAAGGGTGTATGCACCAGAGAACATTTTTATTGAAGAAGGCGCCATCATTCGCGCGGCAGTATTGAATGCCACGAATGGTCCGATCTACATTGGCAAAAATGCAGAGGTCCAGGAAGGATGTCTCGTGCGCGGATCTTTTGCATTGATGGAAGGTTCGACACTCAACATGGGTGCAAAGATAAAAGGCGACACTACGATCGGCCCGCACTGCAAAGTAGGTGGTGAAGTAAGCAACGCCGTCATCTTCGGGTACAGCAACAAAGCACACGATGGATTCCTGGGAAGCTCTGTCCTCGGAGAATGGTGCAATCTCGGCGCCGACACCAACACGTCGAACTTGAAGAACAATTACGACGCCGTAAAGTTGTGGAATTATGGGAAGAAAGGATTTCAAAGTACAGGACTGACCTTTTGCGGGTTGATGATGGGCGATCACAGCAAAGCCGGCATCAACACGATGTTTAATACCGGCACGGTGGTCGGTGTTTGCGCGAATATTTTCGGCGATGGTTATCCACGAAATTTCGTTCCCTCTTTTGCGTGGGGTGGTGCCGCTGGGTTCGATACGTTTCAATTGGAGAAATCATATGTGACGGCGGCAAAGGCAATGGAGAGGCGTTCGCAGGTGTTGACAGAAGTCGACAAAAGAATTTTGAAGAATGTATTTGAGGGATCGGCTGCGGAAAGAGTTTGGGAGAAGAAATAGAGGCGGGGTGCTAGGCACTGGGTGTTGGGTTAATGTTTGCTGTTAAGTTTTAGTTGTAAGACACATGAAGTTTTCGGATGTCCCTGGTCTTTCAGAAATAAAATCACGGCTTGTCAACTCTGTCAAGAACGGCAAAGTTGCCCACGCGCAACTCTTTATCGGACGAGATGGCGCACTGAATCTGCCGCTCGCCCTCGCATACACAACTTATCTTCATTGCACCAACCGCGGCAAGGACGACGCCTGTGGAGCATGCCCTGCCTGCAGCAAGAATCTCAAATACATTCATCCTGACACACATTTCGTTTTTCCGCTGAGCAACGTGAAGGGTGATAAAGACGATGAACGCTTTCGCGCGGACATTATGAAATCGTGGCGGACATTTTTACTCGAACAGCCTTTCGGAAATCTTGCTGACTGGACGACATCCTATGGCGGTGAAGACAAGCAAGCAATTATCTCAAAAGAAGAGAGTCGCGAAATCGTGAAGACACTTTCCTTAAAGCCATTTGAAAGTCCATTCAAGGTGATGATCATCTGGCAGCCGGAATACATGCATCCGTCGGCGGCGAACGGCATTCTAAAGATCGTGGAAGAACCACCGCCAAATACTTTTTTCCTCCTCGTTTCAAACAACCCTGAAAGGCTGTTGCCTACGATTCTGTCGAGGACCCAGCATGTAGTAGTTCCACTTCTTGCGGATAAAGACCTTGAGGAATTTCTTTCGAAGCAGCCGGGTGTCGATCACAAGAAGCTTGCAAAAGTTACTCGCCGATCAGTTCCATGAGTTTGACCGCCTGCAACAACAATCGTTTCTTCATTACACCCTTTCGATGATGCGCGAAACGCTGCTTGCGCTGGCCGGTGCACATGACATCTTACGAACCCGCAATGGCGAACAGAAGTTCGTACAAGATTTTAGCAAAGTGATGAGTGTAGCAAAGATCGAACGTACCAACCAGCTTGTAACTGATGCAAGTTTTCACCTTGAGCGCAATGGAAGTGCGAAGATGATATTCCTGGATCTATCGTTGCAAATAGCAAAGGCGCTCAACGGGTAAGACTGACCTCGATGAAGATCACATAAGAGCAGAGTTCAGGGTTCAGAGTTCAGGGTTCAGAGTTCAGGGTTCAGAGTTCAGGGTTCAGAGTTCAGAGTTTAGGGTTCAGGGTTCAGAGTACTACCTCAAAGTTTGCATTACATCGTAAAGGATGCGTCGCTCAACCATATAACCGTTTTCAGAATCAGAAGAGTGCGGTTTGGGGACGGCAACTCTGAACTTCGGAACTCTGAACTCTGACCTATCCTACCTTGAACTTTAAATGAATAAGTTTATTTTTGCCCCTTCATTATTGATTAAATAGTTATGTCAAAAACATTGGTTGTATTTTTTTGCTTCCTACTGTTGATCACAAGTTGTGCGCAGAATAAAAAGAATGACTATGTCGTGACCATCAAGACCGAATACGGCGACATGGTGGCAATCCTTTATGACGAGACCCCGCTTCATAAAGCCAATTTTGTAAAGCTTGCGAAAGAGCACTATTTCGATAGTCTCTTATTCCACCGCGTCATCCCTGGGTTCATGATACAAGGTGGCGATTCTGCATCACGTCATGCGGCGCCAGGCGAAGCACTTGGAATGGGCGGAAAAAAGTACACGGTCCCCGCCGAATTCAATCCGAAATTCTTTCATGAAAAAGGTGCCTTGTCCGCCGCGCGTCAGGGTGATCAGGTTAATCCAACAAAAGCATCAAGCGGAAGTCAGTTTTATATAGTGCAGGGGACGGTGTTTACACAGGCAGATGTAGACGCCATGAAAACCGACATGAACAAACTCATGACAGGTTTGAGGAAGATGTTCGAGGACCCGCAATACAAGCCACTTCTTGATTCATTGAACCAGCTTTATTTTTCGGGAGACATGCCCGCTTATCAAAAGCGACTCATTGAACTTGTGCCACGTGTAGAAAAGGTAACGGGCACCAAGGTATCGAAAGAGATCTCAGCTGAAAAAGTGAAGGCGTATACAACCGTCGGCGGAGCGCCCCATCTGGATGGCGATTACACCGTGTTTGGTAAAGTTATTAAGGGACTCAATGTGATCGACAGCATTGCCAATGTCCAACGCGATGGGGCGGATCGTCCTCTTAAAGTTTCGGCCCCGCTTCAATTGTGGGCTGATTTGGAAATTTGAAGATTTGAAAATTTGAAAATGGGGTGTGGCGTTGATTATCAAATACCCAACCACATTGAAAGTCTCACGATTGAAGATTCTAGTCACTGGTTCTAATGGTCTGCTGGGGCAAAAGCTCGCAGCATTGCTGGATAAGGATCCCGAAGTGGCGCTTGTTGCAACAGCGCGCAGCGCGGTGAAATATCCTTTGGCAAGGGGAAAGTTTACCCTGCTCGACGTAACAGACAAGAAACAGGTCCACAGCGTGATGACTGAGACGCGGCCCGATGTCGTGATACATACCGCGGCGATGACACAGGTTGACCAATGCGAAACTGATCGTGAGGCATGCTGGCTGCAGAATGTGACGGCTGTAGAGAACATTGCAAATGCGTGCGCCGATATTGATGCGAGACTAATACACATTTCAACTGATTTCATTTTCGATGGCACGCATGGGCCACTTGATGAAACTGCCAAACCGAATCCGATCAGTCACTACGGGAAAAGCAAGCTTGCGGGCGAAGAGGCTGTCATAAAAAGTAACTGCGAGTGGGCAATCCTGCGCACAGTTCTCGTCTATGGCGTCACACCCGACATGAGCCGTTCAAACATCGTCCTTTGGGTAAAGAAAAGTCTTGAAGAAGGAAAATCGATCAATGTTGTCAATGATCAGTGGCGTACGCCAACGTTGGCGGAAGATCTTGCCATCGGATGCGGCCTCGCCGCGAAAAAGAAAGCCACGGGAATTTATCATATATCGGGCCAAGAGATGATGACCCCTTACGACATCGCGATCAGGACCGCAGATTTTTTTGGTCTCGACAAGGGCCTTATTAAAGAAACTGATTCAACGAAGTTTACGCAACCCGCAAAGCGTCCTCCGAAAACGGGATTTATTATTGAGAAAGCCAAGCGTGAATTGGGATACAGGCCGCACACTTTTGAAGAAGGTCTTGCGGTGATCAAGAATCAATTGTAAAATAATTTTTGCGCGACTTTGCGCCTTCGCGGCAATTACCCACAGAGAATAAAACGCTTTCGATTCTCAAATTATTTATCAATCTTCCAATTCTTAAATGATAATACATGGCTGACAACAGAGCACAATGGGGGTCTAAATTCGGTTTCATCATGGCAGCGGCCGGATCTGCTGTGGGCCTGGGCAATGTATGGCGATTCCCCTACCTCACAGGAGAGAATGGTGGTGCTGCATTCGTGTTTGTCTATATAATTTGTGTTGTTCTTGTTGGCGCTCCCCTGTTGATCAATGAAATCGCGATCGGCCGGCTTACAGGAAAAAGTCCTGTTGCAGCACTGCGTGCAACGGGAGCCAACGGATTCTGGACTGCGATGTGTGCAGTGCTCCCGCTCATTGTAACATTCGTGGTCTTAAGTTATTACAGCGTCATCGCAGGATGGACGATCGGTTATATCTATAACTCATTGTTTTCGATCAAAACCTCGTTCTCAGAATTTATTGCAAACCCTGCGTACGTTATTCCTCTTGGTGGTTTAGTCATCTTGCTGACAGCATGGATCGTGCTTGCCGGCGTGTCTGGCGGTATCGAGAAAGCCACGAAAATCATGATGCCGATGCTTTTTGTTCTACTGATACTGGTAATCATCCGAAGTATCACACTCGAAGGTGCAGGTCGAGGTGTTGAATATTACCTTGTTCCAGACTTTTCGAAAATCAATGGCATGGTGGTGTTGAAAGCGCTCACACAGGCGTTCTTCTCACTCGGTGTTGGCTGGGGTATGATGATCACATATGGTTCCTACTTGCCAAAAAGTCAAAACATCGTAACGTCAAGTTTGTGGGTAGCAGCAATGGACACGAGCGTGGCACTGTTGGCTGGTCTCATGGTCTTTCCCGCTGTCTTCGCATTCAATATGTCACCGACCGAAGGCCCGACGCTCGTATTTAATGTGCTCGCCAACATCTTCCAGGAGATGCCATTGGGAAATATTGCAGGTGCTTTCTTCTACTTATTATTGTTCCTTGCTGCGATCACATCCACGATCTCGATGCTGGAAGCACCGTCAGCCTATTTCATGGACGGCAAAAAATGGAGCCGCAAAAAGGCAGCATGGACCGTTGCGATCGTTGCGTTCCTTTTTGGAATTCCATCTGCATTGTCAAACGGAAGTTCTGAGTTTTTTTCAAAGCTTCATGTCAATATTCTTGGCATTGAAAAAACGGGCTTTCTCGACATCATGGATTATGTCTTTGGAACATTACTGATGATGGTCGTGGTTTTCTTCACCGCGATCTACGCGGGATGGATCATGAACACGTCATTGATTGTTTCAGAAATCGAGCAGGGCGCGCCGGCATTCAAGTCAAAAGCGTTTGGTTTTACCATCGCGCAAATCTGGGTGTTCACCATCAAGTTCGTAGCACCGATCATTATCGGGATGGTGATATTGAATTTGTTTGGGGTGTTTGGTTGAGGATTCTGGATTCTAGATTCTGGATTCTGCCTCGCCCGACGACCGCGTGTCGCGAAAGCTTTAGCGGTGGCACAAGCAGTTTCTGCGTAGTCGGGGATTCTGGATTCTGCTTTGTCCGACGACCGCGTGTCGCCAGACCTGTAGCGGTGGCACAAGCAGTCTCTGCGTAGTCGGGGATTCTGGTGTCGCGCGGTGAGGGTCTTTTCTTCAACTCTTGGCATGTCTCATTGCCAAAAGGGACAACGCGATCATAGGGATTGTGATTGCAAAAGGATTAAAAGGTTGCGTGTATACCTCCGGTTTGCCCATCCCCGCTCCCACGGCAAGGCACAACAATCCGATAATATTGAGAATGTGTAAAAATTTTTTTCGGACAACGATGACCGCTATACCAAAAAGAACTTCTACAACGCCAACGAGTGCAAGCCAAGTGCTCTCATGACCGAAGAACAATCCTGAGCCCCGCATCATCTCCTTCTCTCCCGTCTCCGGAAACATCAGCTTGGGCACAATGCCCATATAAATCCAGACCAGCCCAATTGCCATTGAACAGATGAGAATGAATCGCGAGGAGCCCTCCTTGTCAGGCGACTCTATCAATCAACTATCTCAGCAATCGGCTGACCGGTACATCCACTCGGGAATTTTATGCGAAGCAAAACTGACAACGTCGGCGCGATGTCGGTGATGGTGTGAGGCTGTGATGACTTTCCTTTTTTTACACCCCAACCGTAGAATAACACCGGCACGTGGGTGTCATAGGTATAGCCGGAACCATGGGTTGTTCCCGTAACGCCGGCCCAGCTGATCCAACCCGGCTGCAATGCGTAGGCAATATCTCCTGAACGCTTATGGTTGTAGCCACGTGCCATGCTGCCCTTCAAACCTCTCTCGCCATAGTCTGCCGATTTGAGGCTCGAGGAAGAATATACGGCGGCAACACCTTCAACGCTCATCAGATATTGCGAGATGAGTTCTGTTGCGACAAGCATGTCCACTCCTGAAGATTTAGGATCCCCAGCGAAGGCTTCCTGATTGAGAAACACCTGATCGTTGCTGATCCTGTTAATCACCTTCTTGTCAGGGAAATATTTTTTCAGGTGCTCGTTTAAGCCGGCTTCAACAAAAGCCTGCTTGAAATTTCCTGCCGGCATCTTGTTATCCTTAAGAAACTGAGGATTGTCTGCCACGGCGTGATCGGCAGTCAGGAAAACAACATACTGACCTTGTCCCACCTTTTTATCAAGTTCCGATAACAAGTTTTCAATATTCCTGTCAAGGCGAAGGTAAACGTCTTCAACTTCGACAGAATTCGGTCCCATCGCATGACCAATGATATCGGGACTGGAAAAGGAGATGGCCAGGAAATCGGTAACATTATCTTTCCCCAGTTCCTCACCATCAATGGCAGCCTTCGCGGCATCCAGCAACATGTCCGCGCCATACCCGGTCGTAGAGATTAAATCATTGCTTGCATACTTCGGTCGCATTTCCTTCAGCTTATAAGGAAACACCGGCGGCTCATCTCTTCGGAGTTTAGTTTCATAGGGTGAATCATCAGGTCCGCTCTCTGTGTACTGGTCAATCGGAAGAAGGGTGGCCCAATCTTGTGCAAAATATTTATCAGCCGGCTTGGTCGCATTGAACTTATCAAGCCATACAGGAAGTCCGGGTTTGTAAAAAGTGCTGCTGATGAATTTTCCGCTCGGACCATCAAACCAATAAGCACCGTCCGCCATATGTCCGGCCGGAAGCACAGCTCCACGATCTTTTAATGAAAGTCCAATGACTTTCGAACGCTTCTGCGTTGCAAGCTTCAGTTCATCAGTGATTGTCGACGACAACATTCTCCAGGGGGATACATCACCGTTCCCTTTTTCGTCCCCCACCGGCTTTTGATTTTCATCTCCAACGCAGTTTACGTCCGTTTTAGAAACCTTGTCAAACCAATCGTTACCGATGATTCCATGAATAGCCGGAGTGGTACCGGTGTACACCGATGCGTGGCCCGGACCCGTGTAAGTCGGGACATAATTGTAGTGTGCATTTGTCAACATGAATCCATCGCCCATGAGACGCTTGAATCCTCCCGCGCTAAATTTCTTTTCGAATCGGTACAGGTACTCTTGCCGCATCTGGTCAACGACAATTCCAACGACAAGCTTCGGTTTATCTTGTGCATGCACCGCAATTGATGCCAATACTAAAAAGACTACGATCGTGCGTTTCATATCAATTAGGTTGACGCTAATATAAGGAATCGAGGTTAATAGAATAAGATGAAATTATTAGATCGGAATTAGCACCAAGACCTCGCGCCGCCGTAGCTCTGCGAACGCGATGCACCAAGCTCACAAAGAGCATATTTTGAAACGGGGACTCATTTCTTTGTGAGGCTTTGAGGCACTGTGTCTTTGTAGCCTCACTCTTTAATTATCACAATAGATCTTCTCAAACTCTTCTGTCTCCAGGGCCTGCCGCCGGACAATTTTTCCGTGCTGATCATAGTACACTACAACCGAGATACCTGCCTCCTCGATATGACGCTCGGTGAAGTACAACGGTATATCGCGATTACCCAGATTGACTATATCACTGTATAACAAGGGAACCACGATTCCCCGGCGACTGCTGATCACACCGAATGCATTGTCTTGTCTTATCAAATAAATCTTTTCGGCTGGAGTATCCTTTATCACTTCAAAGTTTCGGATGCGGTCGACCTTAGTGGCTTGCGACTGAATGTCGAACAAAATCCACTGAAAGTTCTTCTTTCCCCAGGCAAGCGAATCGTTCCAATATTGAATCTCCTCCCATCCAAAGTTGTTCAATGGCTTCCCATCAGGAAGGATAAATCCATATTTTCCATCCTTGAACGCGGAGTGGAGTTTTGAATTGTATGGCTTGATATTCCTTTCAAAGACAGCCTTTATCAATGACCTTGTCTTGGCATCGTACCATCCAAATTTTTTATCCTTTAATATTGAAAACGAACCATTCCCAATAGCAACAATTGCATCGTACTCAATTGGAACCAATATTTTACCGCTCTCGTCAACGACTCCTTTCTTGCCCGCACGTGCAACGGTAAACAAGCCGTCACCCACTGCGTCGATATCATCGAACTCCATCGTGAAAAGCTTTATTCCCGACGCGACATCAAAAACAGCTTTCTTCTTTTTTTCCTCGAGTATCAGCCAAGCCGAAGAGTCCGTAAATTCTTCAATTCTAAACGGCACATCCTTTTGAAATGTCAACCGCTGACCAGAAGGAAGAAATGCTTTCACTGAATCTGCGGCTAATAAGAAAGCCATGCGCCCCTGGAACCAAGCGCTGTCGCCCTTATCGAGACGGTCGAGCGGCCGGTCGTACAACGAGTGCGCACCATTGACCGATTCAAGAATAATCCATCCACCTCGCTCACTTACAGATTTATAGGGCACGTTCTCAAGTTTTGTCAATCCCTTTATAAAGAATCGGTCTTCCTTGCCACGGACAAATCCAAACGGCGCTTTCCGGAGCGTTTGACGATCAAGTGGAATTACAAATTTCAGGTTTGCATCGATCACACCCTCCAGCGCCCCGTTGCGGACCCAGTACTGTTCATCACCCCATCGCCGTATATCGTCGAAAACAAAGTCCTCCCGAAATTCCTGCTGCCGCGACTTCGAAGCAACCCTGTAAGGCGTAGAGACAATCTTCTTTCCGTTTTTCACCAAGAGGATGATCGTGTCAATAGCGGTCACGTTGTCGTATGCGTGAGCAAGCAGTTGCTGTCCGCCGAAAGAATGGATACTCCATTTTTTGTTTTTCTGTAAAGCAATGAATTGACCTGCAACAACCTGTGCCCCCTCCATCGGAACCGTGCTGACCGCGAATCCTGATTCGTGCACGACATGTTTTCCTGAGTCGGAAACAACCAACAGGAATCCTGAGCCCAGATGCTCCGCGGATATGAGCCTTCCACTCGCAATTATTTTACCGCTGCGCGCGACCAATCCGGCGGAAGTTAGAAGCACGTTTTCAGTCACATCACCGCATTTATATTCTTCAGAGACAGTAGCATATTTAGGGGGCATTACCTCTTTTCCTTCGCTGTCTATAAACCCGAAAAGTCCCGACTTAATAACAGGGACCCAGTATGAACCCGCAATGCGATCTGCCTCGCGGAGAGAATCTGTCATCCATTGCCTATCTGTTGAACTTCGTTCGTCTGATTGCTGAAGTCTAAAAAGAATGTTGCGGGCCCGAGTCGCGAATTTGCCAGAAGGATAATATCGCAGGAACCATTGAAATGATGCCGCACTTCCCGTTGCCGTCGAAAGCTGAAAGATATTTTTCTCAGCCTCCGCACGGTATCGGCTTTCAGGATATTGTTGATGGAATTTAATGAATGTGGCAAGGCGTCCGTCGTTTGTTTTGTCTTCGTAAAGAAGTCTTTCATATCGTTCTTTTGCCTCGCCAATTCTCCGTGACGAAGGATATTGTAACATATAACCTTCGTATGCTTTCCAGGTGTTGATTTTCAGCGCATCAAGAAAAGCAACCTCATCCCGAAGCTCCCGTGCAGCATTTAATTGGCGTGCACTTGCATAGCGGTCCATGAAAGTCTGATAGCCAGACGCTGTGTTAATTTGCTTTGTCCGCTCAAACGCTGCGCTGTCAATCCCTCGCGCCAACGCAAAAAGACTCGCACTGTCGAGCGGTACCCGTTTCAGACGCTCGCGTTCTTTTGGAGTTGCTTTTCCGTAAACTCTACTCGCAGCTATTGAATATCGATGAGCAGAATCGATATCGAAGTAAGGGTTGCGGCTGGTGAAGAAGAAAAGAGACATGACATAGTGGACCTCCGGATTCAATGAATCCTTCACCAAAGTCTTGTGCAGGCTCTGACCTGTTTTTTGCCATTTGTTTTTGTCCATGCGACCAGTAGCCAGCTTTTCCGGACTGATTTGGCCGTAGGCCATAGTGGCAACCAGACATAGAGATACGATGACTGACCTTACCATTCAATTACGAAACGAACGGCAAGTTTCAATTATTCGGGCAGATCAGGAAATTAGAGAGTAGCTTTTAATCTTAGTCAAAGTCATTATTGTAGAAGACCTTTCCGTCGAGTGCTGTTAGCTGCACATAATCCACTTGCGCGAGGCCATTTGAGATAAAGCCAAGGCCGGTGATAACGCCGGGAGACACTGTGTACTCGGAGGTGTACCGGTCCGTACGATTGATCCGGATGTTAACGTGCTTATCGCGCACAGTAAACTCAATATCCTGCCATTCGTGAACATCCATGGCAAGTCCGGAGAGATCGGTGTTTTGTCCCCTTAATATCACATCGCCAAAACCTGCAAACATTTGGCTGGCACATCCGGGAGGCGTACTTCTGAAAAACATGAAACGGTGTTGACTAAACACCTCGCACATAAGGTATGGGCAAGCATTGTTCCTCACGTCGGTCACTCTCACGCGGCATGTTAGCCTGAAATTATCACAGCTGCCTCCGTAGACAGTTGGAAAATAAACACTGAAGTACGTCAGCTCCTTGTCAGGATCGATGAGGCTATTTACAATGTCATTTCTTTCAATTCCAAGATACCCTTTGTTTTCCCCGGTAACTGAAATATAGTTGGGCATGGGGCTATCAAGCCGCTCCTTTGCATAATGAACCCATTTATCTGTTGGAATTCCGACGCCGAAAGTCTTAATGACTGAGTCGTTCGCAATGAGTTTGGCAAGATGGTATCCTGGCTCATAGTAAATGTCCGTGAGCGTGTGATTGTTCCTGTCAATTTTCACTCTTCGATTCCGGTCCCATGATTGTTGAATAAAGAAACTATCGGCAGCGACCGATGTGACATCATATTTAAAAACGACGGTGTTTGGAATATCGTTTTTCGTTGTGCTGCCAGCGGAGAAAGTGGCGGTTTCGTATCCCTTGCCGGAAGATGATCGCCGGGCAAAACCCAGGAACGTAACCACAACGACGATAAGAAATGATATTGCGATCCTGTTCCAGTTGATATTTGCGTTGTTCTCAGAAGCATTCCTGATCGGCTGCTGACGTGGACTCGTTTGCACCTGCAAACCGGAACCGGAATTCTTATACTCTTGCCAGCTCTTGTATCCAAGATAACCGGCGATTGCGTTGAGTGTGGCTTGCTGAGGAGTTCTGCTAAACTCTCCGTTCATCAGCCGCTTCAACGTTGACACACTGAGCACCACTTCTGTTTTGGAACGTATGGCATCGCTCAGCATCTCATAGTTCCGCTGCGTCATTCCGCTGTCTCCGCCAAAGCCGTTCTGCCTGCAAATTTCTTCCAGGCAACGTTTTACGTGGTCTTGTTCCGTCATTGTACAATTCCCTCTTCGGCTCAAATTTAATGACCATGAAACACGAAAAGAGCGGCCACATTCTCATTGGCTGTTCTAAAATAAATTTGGTCGCGATTTGAACAATCGTCTTGAATTTTAGCGCCAGACTGACTTTGAGAAACTATCACCGCCTTGAGGCTAATTGAGGTTGCGTGAACGGATTAAGAGTACACTGCAGAAGGCGATGATGGCCGGTTCCGCCGCAGAATGAGAAAGTGTTCTTATTGATAGGTTTTCGCACGAATACAGATCATTTCGTATCATTTTCATAAAACGTAGATAATTTACGTATATTTACATATCAATACGTATCAAAATGAATAATTTTATCCATACAGTGACCCTCAGTCCTGACTGGAAACTGATCAACGACCTTAGCGACATCGATAAATTTGGAGGTGCCTGGACTGCCCTTGAAAAGAGGGAAGGTCAAAGCCTAAAGCAGCTTAAGTCTATTGCTACCGTGCGGAGTGTGGGTGCCTCAACACGAATTGAGGGTTCAAAAATGACCAATGACGAGGTCGAGAGGCTAATTAAGAACCTGGCGGGGGCCAAACTTGAAGAGCGTGATGCACAGGAGGTCGCTGGATATTATGAAACATTGGATATCATCTCGGAATCATTCAGAGATATCGACATTACCGAGAACAATCTGAAAATGCTTCACAACATTTTGATGAAGCACAGTGAAAAAGATGCCTGGCATCGCGGCAACTATAAGCAACACAGCAACGTGGTTGAGGCCACGCAAGCGGACGGGAGCAAGCAAGTTATTTTCCAAACCACCGACCCTGGCTTTGCTACGGAAGATGCAATGCGGCAACTGATCGATTGGTATACCCATGACAACACTACCCCTCCTATTATCAGGGTAGCAATTTTCGTATACGATTTTTTAAGTATTCATCCATTTCAGGATGGCAACGGAAGATTGAGTCGTTTACTGGCAACGTTACTGATGCTACGTCAGGGTTATTCCTGGATTCAATACGTAAGTTTTGAGCACGAGATTGAAAATCGAAAGGGAGAATACTACGCCGTATTGATGCAATGTCAACGCCAACGTCCTGGAGAAGATGTGTATCCCTGGGTAACATTCTTTCTCAACTGTCTATCTAACATTCAACAACAGTTGATGACTAAATTTCAGACCAGTAACAGCCTTGCTAAAATATCCCCAAGGGAGAAAAAAATCCACACATTCATTGAAAATCATCCAGGCTGTAAATCAGGTGAGATATCTGAAAAACTTGACATCCCTTTACCAACCGTAAAGCGTATCCTCATTGAGATGGTTGAAAAAAAACTTCTGGTGAAACATGGCATTGGAAAGGGAACAAATTATACGGTCGAGGCGCTACAAAAAACGAAGCAAGACTTAATGTTCACCCTAAAGAATAACAATAGAAGGTGGGAATTCCTTTTGATGAATTCCATTTCCTTTATCGAGATCAGGAAGATCTTGCTCGTACCATTATTCGCATGGAAAGACCCAGCAGAGTGGGGAACAAAACTAGGGCATCAGAACATCGGATTTAAAGTTACCTCTACAACCAATACTGGCGCTACAATTGACTTTCCCCCACGATTCTTTATCGGTCTTATTAGTCTATATCATTTCAATCCAGTAGTTACACTAAATCAACCGATAACGCTTTCTGGCGAGGCAATTTGGGAACGATCATTAAAAAGTAATGAGTACCCAATAAGTGTCGTCATCGAGATCGTCAGCGAGGGAGACATAACATTCGATGTACGTTTTGTTTATGATGCAATTATGGACTAGAGGATATAAGCTTCATCGGGGCGAGCCGCCTCCACATCCCTAATGTGATGCACTAACCCCGATTTCGTTCCGACTTCGTCGTCACTGCATCGGGGCAAGCCGGAGAAAATATTCTGCAAATTTTTTCCGAATGAAATCATTGTTTCGCGCGGCTTTGAGATATTTTTCAAATGCTCGTGCCTGGGCCCTCTCGGCAAATGGCATTTGAAATATGTAAGTCGATGGCTGCCCGCCCTCGTAGACCCATTGAAGCCGACATTGTGATATTGCAAACGCTCCTACGGATTTGCTGTAAACCCTACGTACCACCTGACGATTTATTCGTCCGGGGCTTGCCCCGGACGAGCCCTGTACGCATTAAGCAACGAAGCACAAAATAAAATGCCCGCCAACCTATCTATGAAAGACTACGATTGGCGGGCGAAGTCGGGGTGAGATGATTCGAACATCCGACCTCCACGTCCCTAACGTGATGCGCTAACCGGGCTGCGCTACACCCCGAAAACCATCGTCAGAAGCAGATTTCTTCAAAACGAGGGTGCAATTATAGTCAAAAAAAATATGCCTTCAAGAAAATTCGGCCCCACCCAGAAACTACAATTGAGCTATCAGAATTTCGTTGATACCGTCATTAACACAAACGGATTATCAAACCCCACATTGTACAAATACCCGGTCAGCTCCCAATTTTTCAACGCTCCTCCTAACAACAAGCCGCGTTGAATATCAAGTGCAGTTTTGTATAGTCTGGTGCGTTGCCCACTGATACCAAACCACAGCCGGTCGTTCGGTGAATAGGTAAGGTCTGACCAGTTATACAAATAGTTGTTGTTGGCGATTTTAGCATCGATCAAGAACTCTGACTCCGTATACAATTCAAAGTGCCCCATAATGAATGTCATCTCCAGGCCCGGCGCAACACCATTCGTCTGTCCTACCACGCCACCGATCATTGGCGTAATTCTATATTCAAACTTGCCGCCGCCCGTGAAATTCCGACCGACCCATGCTGAGAATGTTTGAAGATCTTCATAGTTGTAACGGCCTTCGAGATGAAGTTTATTCTTATCTGCCTGGAGTACCGGAACCGCAATAAAGTCGTCTTTAAGAAAATAAAGATTCATTTCTGCATTCAACCCCCAACCTGGTGATTCAGAAATACGATTCTCCTGGGCGTTGACGCTCAGTACAAAACTCATCCACCCTGAAAGAATCGCAATCGTTGTTTTCATCCTTCGAAGCAACTTACGCAATCAACAAAAAACGCGGTATGGTTGCTTTGATGGGCTGTCTACCCTTTGAACTAACCGCCTTTTACCATTCGTCGATAAAAAAATTCGTCAATAATTCCGGCCTGGGAAACTCATGTACAGATGATATATATCGTATGTATTTGGAAGTCATGAAGTTAGTTTTTCATTGCCTCGGGTATGCAAATTCTGGCAGGATCGACAATCAGACTATCAGCATATTCGGTGCATGATGCCTGTTTATTCTTCGTAAATTGGGGGATAACCCCGCCGCTACCACCACCTCAATGGAAGATATCTACTATGGTATAGGCCTTGTCACGGCCGGCATTTCTGTATCAATGGGCCTGATCTCCCTCTGGATCGGCCTCAGCATTCCTGGAAAGAAATCGGACCTTACCCTAAGTGTACTTGCGCTCTTGCTCGCGGTTTTTATTTTTTTTCCTCCTACCGGGTTTATCACTTCTGCCACTGCAGCCACCGAGACAGGCGTACACCTGAAGCGGGTTTTCATCTTCGCATACTACGGGGTTCTTCCCTGGTTCTTTTTCCATTACAGCAAGCGTCCAGGTATGTTATGGCCAGTGTCGATTTCATTCTTTTCGTTCTTCTCCTACTTAGCCATGCTTTTTACGGAAGCTCCTGTGCTGCGGCCGTTATGGACCCAGTTCGCGTTTGTATTGTTCGCGATAAACTTAATATATGGAGTAATGACAATTTCATGGATGCTAGGAAGCGGCCAGCGAAAAGCCGCTCGCTGGTTGATCGTTGGCATGTCCCTATACGGCCTGCTTTTTATGGCAACGACGGTATACTGGGTATTAATCTTTTTTGAAATCAAACTCTTTGGGTTATCGCGATTTTTTCCAATGCACATGCATACCCTTGCGTTTATGCCCATCATGGGTGCGGGCGTGATCGACAGCGTTCTGGAAAAATTTAAGCTCGAGAAAAAACTTCAAATGAAGGAGCAGGAATGGCAATCACTCATAAATAGCTCGCCGATCATCATAATGAAATTCGACCTTCAGGGCCGAATCGTATTTATCAACAACTTTGGAATCAAGCTACTTGGATGTACGAGTGAGGCAGAGTTACTCAACCTAAACTGGTTTGAGAATTTTGTCCCCGCATCGGAATCTTCAAGGTTGAAATCCATTTATGATCAGTTTGTCGAGGCGCAGCGTCAGGGAACATTCATCAGCTATCATATAAAGTCAAAAACAGGGCACTATGCTTCAATCAATTGGATGATCACCGCCATTTATTCCGAAGATGGATCTTTAAAAGGAATAATGAGTTCTGGGCGGGATGTCACTGCTGAGGAAGCATCGAAAAAGACAATCCGACAACTGCGTGATGAGCTTGAGATGGAAAAACTTCCGGGCCCTCAGGTGCAGATCAGTTTGCCAAGCGAGATCATCGGAGCAAGCGAAGGTATGTCCTATGTTTTGCAGAAAGCGCAGCAAGTTGCCGCAACGCATGCGCCCGTCCTACTTGAAGGAGAAACGGGTGTAGGTAAGGATATTCTTGCGGATCATATTCACAGATTGAGCCCGCGCAGCCATTTGCCCATGATCAAGGTAAACTGCGGTGCCCTACCGAAGGACCTTATCGAAGACGAATTGTTCGGACATGAAAAAGGTGCATTCACTTCAGCAATACAGGCACGGAAAGGCAAGTTCGAGCTAGCTGATGGCGGAACGATCTTTCTCGACGAGATTGGCGAGCTTCCACTTGAAATGCAACCAAAGCTCCTTCGCGTACTTCAGTGCGGCGAGTTCGACCGCATCGGCGGACAGAAGACCATAAAAGTCGACGTCAGGATTATCTCGGCGACCAACAAATCACTCGAAAACGAAATTAAAAAAGGAAGGTTCCGCGACGATTTGTTTTATCGTCTGAGTGTATTTCCAATCACGATACCGCCGCTAAGATCGCGCAAAGAAGATCTCTCCTCCCTGATCAATCACTTCATTGAAGAAGACTCGAAAAAATATGGCAAGAAGCTCATGCAAATCTCCAAAGCCGATTTGCAAAGATTGATGAATTACCCCTGGCCCGGTAACATCCGTGAGCTGAAAAATGTGATTGAAAGGTCTGTCATTACCAGTGAAACGGAAACGCTGCGACTCGATTGGTTCTTCACAAATTCCAGTGGTGCTGCCATATCGCAGGGCGGAACACTTGAGCAGGTTGAAAAAGAGCACATTCTCAAAACAATGGTGCAGTGTCATTGGAAAATCAATGGTGAGAATGGAGCCGCCGCGATCCTCGGCATGCACCCGAACACCCTGCGATCCAGAATGAAAAAGCTTGGTGTTGTCAGACCCGGTACTGAAAATCAGGATTTCTTCGCCGAGGAGTCTGCGTTGGAAGACCCCGAGCAAACTGGAGCATCACTATTAAGTTGAAATTCCAGCCTTAAGTCACGATATATCGTGAGTATCACGAAATTCTGTCGATCCCTTTAAGTGATCACTCATGATCACATCTCATAATTTTCACTCTAACGCATTGACATTCAATATCTAAAAGAGGTGCGCGTTGGTCTGGCACGTTCTTGGGTAAGCCGCCTGGAAACACACACGCCAATGCAACGTGATATTTTCTGTTTCCTGAAGGTCTCCGGAACTATCAATGCGCAAAAAGAACGCGAGTTCTTACAGACCGCAAAATTCATTTTCAATCACCTGCCCGCTGACTGTATCAGTAAGAACCTGAGTACGGATGTCGACCTTTCTGACACGTATCATTTTTATTCCCTTTGGTCGTCGAAAGCCGCCCTCGACGACTACATGAGCAGCTCAGAATTCGACCTGTTAACGGGGGCGTTCAACACCCTGGGCGTCCAGCGCGAGATGGTTTGCGGCACCGGGCAACTAATCGCAAAACAGCAACAGGAACCGAAAAGACATCGCGATGGGCGCGGATTCTTTAACTAAATTCTAAACAGACTACAAATTGTGATCACATGAAAATGGAAACCTGAAGACCTAACAATTGTCATATCTCGTCGCTGACAAATATCAAATCTGCGGCGATGAAATAACCTGAATTTTAACCGTCAAACAATAGACCTACTAACAACTCTAATATGAAAACTCTCTACAACTATTGCCTTCGAAGTCTCGCGGCGATGTTTGTTTTATTCTCCATCAGCGCATCGATAGCGCAAAACGACGAGCCCAAGAAAAGCATGGAGATCTACGGCTTCATCATGATGGATGCCGGATACAACGCTAACCAGATCGATCCTAACTGGTTCGATGTGGTGAGACCAACGAAGCTGCCAGCATTCAAAAATCAATATGGTTCAGATGGAAGCGTCTACTTTTCCGTGAGACAAACCCGCCTCGGCTTCAAAAACTATTTTGAAACGCCGCTTGGCGAATTGAAGACTCACTTCGAATTTGAAATGTTTGGTACTGGTGTGGACGCAGGTCAGACTACGATCCGTCTGCGTCACGCATATGCCGAGCTCGGAAAATTCGGTGTTGGCCAATACTGGAGTCCTTTCATGGACATTGATGTGTTCCCAAACACAGCTGAATACTGGGGACCCAGCGGGATGGTCTTCTTCCGCAACGTTCAGTTCCGCTACATGCCTATCCAGGGAGATACGCGACTAACGTTCGCACTGGAACGACCAGGTGCAAGCGCTGACCAGGGTATCTATGCAGGTCGCGTTGAGCTGGCCGGTGTTGTACCTCGTTTCAATCTCCCCGACTTGTCTGCAGAATATCGTCAGGCGATGCCATTCGGTTATGTTGAATTGGCGGGTATTGTCCGAAAAATTGAATGGGTTGACCAAAACAATGACGCGTTCGATTTGTCAGGAAGCGCAATGGGTTGGGGACTTAACCTGAGCACAAACGTGAAAGCGGGCGCGAGTAATACCTTCCGGGGATCATTCCTTTACGGAGAAGGCGTTGAAAACTACATGAACGATGCACCCGTCGACATCGGCATAAAAAACAATCCAGGAAATCCACTCACGCCAGTCAAAGGTGTGGCCCTTCCGGTGATGGGCATCGTTGCCTTCCTCGATCATACCTGGAGTGAAAAGTTCTCTTCTTCGGTCGGTTATTCTTCGATCACGATTACCAATTCAGACGCCCAGGGGGCAAATGCATTTCACAAAGGACAATATGCCATTGCCAATCTGATGTACTACCCGGTAAAAAATGCAATGGCGGCAGTAGAGCTCCAATACGGTAACAGGGAAAACTTCAGCGACGGTTGGTCAACATCCATCACGAAAGTGCAGTTTTCATTTAAATACAACTTCTCGCAGATATTTTATAGAAACTGAGATCATCTAAACAAAAAATTTACCTACGCTAAATACATTCAATATGAAAACAAGACTACCAAAAAGTGCGTCAATCATGATGGTCATCATGATGATTGTCAGCGTACAAAGTTTTGCACAAAAGAAAGGAAAGACTGCCCCAACTCCTTCGCCGTATCAGGCAGCCATCGATCATGCCTATGACAAATACAAGAATCTGAAGGAGGGCAAAAATGCGGACTACATTAAAGAACTCGCGAATGTAGATCCGAACATCTACGGAATAGCCATCGTCACTGCCGATGGTCAGGTGTTTACAAAAGGCGACCTGGATTCACGCGTTTCGATCCAGTCAATTTCAAAAGTATTCACCGTCGCGAAGGTGATTGAAGAGCAAGGCCCGAAGGCCGTGATGGATAAGATCGGCGTCGACGCCACCGGACTTCGATTCAATTCAATTGTCGCTATCGAACTACAAAAAGGAAAAGAGATTAATCCCTTAGTGAATCCAGGCGCTATTGCCGCGTCCAGCCTCATTGCGGGTATCGACTCAGCCGCTAAGTGGAAAAATATTCTCCAGACACATGAAGCATTTGCCGGGGCACCACTGAAATTAAATGGCCCTGTTTATGTAAGCGAAGCCGGAGACAACTTGCGCAACCAGGCTATTGCTCATTTGCTCAAAGCTTACGGCCGCATGTACTTCGATCCTGTACAATCCACCGACATCTATACAAAGCAATGTGCAATCAATGTAAATGCAAAAGATCTCGCGGTAATGGCAGCCACATTGGCCAATGGTGGCATCAATCCGATGACGAAAAAGAAAGTTGTTTCACCTGAGACATGCGCATTCACAATGTCAATCATGGCAACCGCCGGGTTGTATGATGACTCAGGCCAATGGTTGTATGCTGTCGGTCTTCCCGGAAAAAGCGGTGTCGGCGGAGGAATTATTGCCGTCTGCCCGGGTAAGTTTGGCATTGCAGTTATTTCACCTCCTCTGAATGAAGTTGGCAATAGCGTAAAAGCGCAAAAGACAATCTATGACATTGTCAAAGAGCTTAAAGTGAATCCATATCTCGTCGAACCCAAACCTTGATCCCCGAACCCATGAAGTTTCTTGCTCCATTTCTTCTTTTTGCAGTAGTAGTTTACGCACCGGACGATCTATTTGGTCAGAACTACGTTGCCTCGGAAGATTCAACGCAGGTTGATCCTAATCAAACAATTTATCGGAACCAGGCAGCAGGTGAATTCACACCGGGCAAGGGATTCGCAATGGTGAAGAATCAGTTCGCTAGTTTGAATCTGAGTATTTATGCCATGGCGCGATACCTCAATCAGATGCCTGGTGAACAAACATGGACAGATCACCGCGGCGTCGAACGGACCTACACCGGCCGGAATGATATCTTCTGGCATCGCACCATGATATGGTTCACCGGTCACCTTGGAACACCGAAGCTCACGTACATGGCTACTGTTTGGACAGTGTTCACAACCCAGCAAACGCTCGTGTACGGAAACATCTCTTACCGATTCAATAAAAATGTTGGTGTTGGGATTGGGATCACACCAAACCTTTGCGTGCGCAGCCTGCAAGGTCCATTCCCGTTCTTTTCTTCTACCGACAGAAGCATGGCAGAGGACGCCATCAGGGGTGGATTTACGAATGGCTTTTTTATCCGCGGAGAAATTGTACCGCGACTGAATTATAATGTTGTGATCGGAAACAACCTCAGCAGCCTCGGTATTTCGGCTGCGAAACTTACAAGGAATCTTTCCACCAGTGCGTCGCTGACCTGGATGCCAACGACTGGCGAGTTTGGGCCCCGCGGTGGTAACGGCGATTTTGAAGATCACAGGAAAATGGCAACGCGTTTTGGCGTTAGCGCGTGCCACAGCCGGGAGAACAGATTCAACAATGTGGGCACGCCGAGTCCTGATAATACGCAAGTGCGCATGTCAGACGGTGTATTGTTTTTTGAGACCGGCGCACTTGCTGACGATGTTACAGTTCAGGAGGCAGACTATGATATTCTTACGTTTGATGCCGGTTTCAAGTATCGCGGGTTTGCATTGCATACTGAGTTCTATAACCGAACGCTTTCACACATGGATGCTGACGGACCAGTGCCATACACATCGATCAATGATAAGGGATATAATATCCAGGCATTGTACATGTTGGTGCCGGGAAAATTATGCTTATACGGAGTAACGTCGGGGTTGATTGACGAATTTAACCGGCGTCCATGGGAAGCTGGCGGTGGCGTGAATGTTTACCCTTACAAGACCAGAAGCTGGCGCATCAATGTACAGGCGATGCATGTGTATAAGTCAGCAGCCGGCGGAACATTTGGCTTGTATGCAGCGGGTCAGACTGGAACTACACTGACAATAGGAACAGATATATTGTTGTAAACAGTGCGTGTTATGAGATTCAGGAATGTATCATTGGCAGTAATTCTCCTGTTCGCGTGCCATGATCAACTCCATTCACAGGGTGTTAAAGGAAAATCATCAGGCTATCTGTTTAACGACAGCCATTTTCATCTTACGAACTACGTACAGGAAGGCATCACGGCATCCAGGTTCCTCGAGCTAATGGGCAATCGCGTCAGCAGGTCAACTGTTTTTGGGATCCCATTACAGCAGCAATGGTCGTACGAAAACTCCGGGAACTTTAGTCCAACGTACTATTTGCAAAGTGATGCGCCATTATACTATTATTCTTTTACCGACGCAGTCATCGCGATGCAATACCGTGGATTGCCTAAAGAGCAACAAGCCAGACTGGATCCGATGATCACCGGATTCAATCCCACGGACATGTACGCTGCCAGGCATATCGAGCGGGTTTTAAGAACCTTCCCGGGTGTGTTTACGGGAATCGGTGAGTTTTCCATCCATAAAGAGTTTGTATCATCAAAGGTCTCAGGAGAAGTCGCGAGCCTTGCCAACCCTGCGTTGGATAGCGTTCTCGCATTCGCAGGAAAGGTTGGTCTTGTCGTCATTCTGCACAATGATGTGGATATGCCGATGGCAAAAGAAAATGCCGAGCCCGTGTACCTTCAACAAATGAAAGATCTCTTGCGTCGCCATCCACAAACTACAATCATTTGGGCTCATGCGGGCCTGGGTCGGATTGTTCATCCGGTCAGCTATTCGATATCGGTGTCAGGTGAACAAACTTCGCTGCATATTCCAATGCTGGAAAGCATCCTCAGTGACCCGGCGTTTCGTCATGTCTATTTTGACATTTCCTGGGATGAAGTCGCTAAATATGTTGTGAGTTCACCGCAGACAATTCAGAGGTCCGCCTCCTTGTTCAATAAGTATTCTGACAGATTTTTGTTCGGTAGTGACGTGGTCGCGCCCCCTGATGAAACTGCGTATATGGCTGTATATAAAATGTACGACCCGCTGTGGGGGGCGTTGGCACCCGAAGCAAGTGAGCGGATAAGATTGTTCAACTATGTCAGATTGTTCGACGAAGGGAGAAAAAAGGTAAGAGAATGGGAACGAGTCAACATCAAAACACCGCAAGGTAAATGATCAAATGTTTCTCTTTTTTTCTGATCTTGATTCTGCCCGTTTCCGTTCAAGCGCAACGAAGCAATCAACTGTGGCTGGACTATCAGTTGGATCTGCCTTTCGCCAATCAATATCTGTTCGAAGTGATCACCAGCTATCAAACGGTGCTGGATGGACCCACGTGGAGGAACTTTAATGTTTCCCCAACTTTTGAAGTGCAATATTTCAGAAGGCTGGATTTCATAGGCACAATGCCCATGAACTATACAATGCAAAAAGAGGGTACAAATACATTCGGCATCGATCCTACACTCGGGGCACGATTTCATGTGACGCAAAATAAGCGCGTCGACGTCCGCCTTATCTTCAAAGCGGAGCATCGCTCCTTCTATCAGATTGAAGACAAGAACTGGGAATCGAGCAGTCGTCTGCGATTGAAAGGCGAAGCCTGGATCGCTATTAATGGCCCCAATATTTTCACAGACAAACTTTGGTATGGGATTGCCGACTACGAAGAATTTTTCGTTGTCGATCAGCAGGTCAATGAAAGATTTGCGAATCGAAGACGCGCCAGATTGGGTTTGGGCTACCGGCTGGACTATAGAAACCGATTTGAATTCATCTACACACGTCAGTCCACCCGCGACGAGATCAATGGCGACTTCGTCAGCGATGACAATATCATACAGCTCAGATATAAAATGTTCCTGAATCCAAATAAACCCGCTGCGACAAGTAATACGCCATAAACCATGAAACATTTAACTCGTTTAATGCTGACCCTGGGCTTATTGAATGTCATCGTAGTCCAGGGACAAGTGTATTCCGACAAGGTGGTTGGAAAAAAGAATGCCCAGGTTATCGACAGTATTAAAGCGTCAGTCTATCCATATGTTCTTCCCATTTGGGGAAAGAAAGCCACCGAAAGGGGATTCAAGCTTCCTTATTCTGCTGGGTTGGGGATCAACTACCTGTGGCAAAAGTCGGATCTGGTGATCGAAAATCTCGCGCTTGGATTTAATCATGGTCCGATGCACAGCCTGAATGAAGTAGTGCGATTCAACGCTGCAACATCGGAAGCGGCCGGCGTTAATTTTCGTCCCGACGTCTGGGTTCTTCCCTTCCTCAATGTCTATGGAATCTTCGCACGGTCGCAGCCATCAACAACCGTGAACTTCGGCATTTACGTACCTGATGGAAGTGGGAACTGGAGTAATGTAATCACAATGAACTCCAAAGCAAACTTCAACGCAACCACGGCAGGGTTTGGATTGACTCCAACGATCGGAGTCGGCGGAGGATGGATGGCACTCGACATGAACTTCACGTGGAATGACATCGCTGAACTCAACAAACCAGCGTTTGCATTTGTATTCGGCCCACGTTTCGGAAAGACATTTCAGCTTAAGACCCGCGACAGGAATTTTGCAATATGGGCAGGCGGATTCAGACTTAAATTAAATACGGGTACGGAGGGGTCGCTTAACTTAAATGAAATCATAGATACAAATGGGTTGCAGGCACGCGTCGATGGAGGTATTCAAAAAGTGACGAGCGCCCAGGCAAGTGTTGACTCGTGGTGGAGCGGGCTCTCTGCGCTTGAGCAAAAGAATCCCGTAAATGCTGCCAAATATGAAACAGCAAATCGGGCATTGGCAGCGGCAGGTCAATTTCTTTCTGGCCTCGATGGAGCACTGAATGATGAGAAGCATGCTACCGTTCAGTATTCTTTGGATAAAAGACCTGCCGACATGTGGAATTTCATCGTGGGTACACAGTACCAGCATAACAGGCACTGGATGATTAGAATGGAGTATGGATTTCTCGGGTCAAGGCAGCAAATCATTACCGGGCTTCAATACAGGTTTGGTCTTTAGTTGACAGGACGTTGTTCGGGAGCAAAACATTTGCGGACGAGGGGAACACTGTTTTGAATTGATCACAATGCTGAGACACTTCTTATTAAGTATGCAATCAAAGAAAAAATTATGGACGAGACCGTTCACAGAAAATAGCCCCCTGCTTGGGCCGTGATTGGGACTGATACACCGTTTCGTCTATTTTTGCGGCAAAAAAATGAGATTGAATAACCATTGTAATTAACCCTTTAATATCTCAAACCATATGAAAAGAAAAATCCTCTCCATTTCAGCGCTCGCTGTGCTCGTACTGTTGTACGGCTGCTATCCTGCGGGTCCGGAATACGTGGAAGAAATTGACATCGCGTATTCGAACTACGACAAGAGTTTTGATTTTGTCAGCAAGGGAACTTACTCCATTCCGGACAAGATCTCCAAGATCACCGGCGATCCTAATAAGCCACCACAGTATGTAAAGGATGTCTACGCGGTACCGATACTCGCCCAGATCAACGCCAATATGCAAGCACTTGGATGGCAAAAAGTTGATGTGAGTGCTAACCCGGACGTGCAGCTATTGCCGGCGGCATGGGAGAGCACAACGATTATTTACGGTGGATACTGGGGGAACTACTGGTGCTGGTATTATCCTTATTACTGCGGTGGAGGTTGGTATTATCCATACGTTCCAGTGACCAGCTATTCAACTGGTACTCTCGTGATGACACTGGTAGATCCAAAAGTAGAAAGTACAGATGAAAGCCGCCGTGTCGTGTGGACCGGTGCGATCAACGGCTTGCTTACAGGTTCCTACGATGCAAACAGGGTGGCAAATGGAATCAATAAAGTATTTGGCCAGTCACCGTACCTGAAGACCAACTAACACATTTTTACAAAAGAGACATATGAAGAATTTAATTAAACTCTTGATTATAGCCGCGGTGATATCATCCTCGCCGGCACTCGCACAAGGTTCTTTCTCGATGCAGTATTCCATGGGTTTCGGCACCGGAAACAATCAATCGTACATCGGTGCTTCCAGCTTTCGCGGTGCAACGATGGAGTATCGCCACCTCGTCACGGACGACATTGCTATTGGAGGCGATGTGAGTTGGAATGTTTTTTATGAGCGCAGGGCATCTGACACGTATACCAGCGGAACAGTATCGCTTACTGGTGTTCAATACCGCTACGTAAACGCAGTTCCCATTTATTTCTCAGTTGACAAATACTTTGGAATGGGGAAAAAAGTCAATCCATTTGCAGGCCTGGGTATTGGAACGATGTACACCCGCCGCAACACGGAGATGAATTTGTATTCACTTGAGACAGACAGCTGGGCTTTTGCATTCCGCCCGGAAGCCGGTGTCCGTTATGAAATGAATTCAGGCGTAGATCTCATTCTTGCATTGAAATACAATTATGGATTGAGCACCACCGACCTTCCTGCACAGTCTTATCTGACAGTGAACGTTGGATTCGTGTTCAAGAAGAGATAGGAGATTTTACATAGGCTTCAAAGCAGCCGCCGGTATGTAGCATTTCTGGCTATGCACCGGCGGTTTTGTTTTTCATAAGCGACAATTATTGAAGGGATGAACAACAATCTGCCGTGTGAAAGCTTTACAAAACCCATGCTGGTTGTCAAGACACCTAGCGAACAGTGCAATTGCCGAAAGAAAAGCTTCGATCCTCGGTATGACCATTGGGATATGTTACAGCAGCCTTCAATTGATATCCGCAATACCCGCCTGATATAGTAAAATCCAGGCGTGTAACACCGGCTGGATCTTTCTGCGTCGCGCCGATTGTGCGCGAACCCAGGCGCGTGCCATCAATGTCATAACTCACAATCATGAAATTGGAAAGGTCTGTCGATTCAGTTCGGTTGCGAACCATGATCAAATACGAGGACTTATCTGAACACGAGCATATCCTTCCCATTCCAAAAACTTCCGAACCGCTTCTCATTGGCATATCGCCGCTGAAGAATGCGTCGTTCAGGGCGAAGCCTTGCGCCGCACTGTAGTTCATGACGTACGGAACAGTCAGGTTCGTGAATTTCGCATCGAATTCTTTAAAGCCGGGTTTTGCGTTTGCGATCCTCGCCTGGCGGGCAGCGTCATCGGCAACTTTCTTTTCATCCGCGATCCGTTTTTGTTCAGCCTGAATTGCTTTAGCTTCTTCAATCGATCCGTTGAGCGCAATCTTCCGCTTGACATCGCCACTAGTAAGATCATACCACACCAGGTAGTTCTGAAAGGTCTTGGCATTCAATGCCTGGTCGTAAGTATTCTGATTCTCCAGCACGATCACTTCGGCTTTCTCCGAATTTTGCTGCACGATCCTGGCGAACTCGGGCACCGTCCCGCCGCCGACCGCAAAAGGACGCGTAATGCCCCCGAAGGAGATCGTTCCCTTCACTGGTTGAATGTCGACATAGTATTTGCTTGTGGGGCGCTCTTCTTCCTTTGCAGATGAAAATTTGCCCGTAGAGAAATCGTACACTTTATCTTTCTTTCCTTTTCCGGGACATCGCATCGTTTTGCCATCAGCCGACAAATGCGGGAAATAATTTCCATCTACTTCTTTCAAATGGGTTCGTTCGCCGGTCTGCAGATTGACAAGATAAGTTTCAGCGGCCGGTGACCAGGAAACCCCCACACCAGTCGAAGAGATAAAGTTGATATCATAGCCTACTTTGAAAAACGTCCATTGGTCAATGTCGACGAGCGCTCCTTCCCTCAGACTGAATCCCTTTAACCAGAGTTGTTTCATTGCCGGGTCGGTGACGAAATGATAATCATCGGAGATCAGCAGGCCAATCGCTTTGAAATCGAGTGTCCGTATCACTGAAAAATCCTCAGTGTTCCAGATCGCGGCTTCGAGATACGATGCGGTTAACATTCTCTTGCCGTCGGCAGAAAACTTTATTTCCTTAATCGGCGAGGTTGCCGAGTGTGGTCCTGATTGCGCCTGTCCGAAACAAATACAGGGGTACGTAAAAAGAACAAATGCAAGTAAAAATCTGCTCATAGCGGGAATAGTTGAATACAACATCAATTGAATGGATACTTTGTCATCGGTATGAGGTCACAAACTGATACCAAGTTAGGCGCGTATAGAATCCAGAAAATACGATATAGTGCGTATTTAAGTTGAGCTGTCGATCACGCAATTTTCCCTGATCCAAAACCAGCTCTTAAATGAAAACTTTTGTATTCCTGTTTCTGCTTGCCGCCGGCGCGTATGCCCAGAATGAAGTCGATATCAGGCTTCAGGAAGCAAAGGCACTTTTCGATGCCGGCAATTATACAGCAGCTTTGAAGTCCTACCGCGATGCGACAGCGATGTACAGCGACGGCTCGGCGGCAATGTCGGGCCAGGGTGCGTGCCTGCTGGCATTGGGTAATTATGCCGAGGCACGCAAAGCTTTGACACAGGGTTCTTGGTTCGACCCAATCAATCCAACACCACTTAAATCCCTTGCCCAACTGGAGATCATCGAAAAAGGAGACCTGGAAGCGGCAAAGAAATGGATCACGCGGTCGGTCAGGCTCTTTGATCGTGAAGAAGACTTCGCTCAACTGATTCACGAAATCGATGCCGAGGCAAATAGATCCGCGCAGTTCACAGCTCTCAAGGCTTTTGCTGAATCCGAATTCAACAAGATGCAACGCGGAAAAGAGATGGCCGCGATCTTCGCCAACTTCAGCACAGGAGAAAGGTTTGCAGGTGAAGGCAAAACCAAGGAAGCCATCGCCTCGCTCGACAAATTTTTTAACGAAGTTAAAAGGGTGTACGCCACACCGCATGGAATGATCATGCAAACGTACGTTGCTGCCGCGGGTATCGCGCACAGTGGCGGCGAATTTGAAAGCGCATTCCGGTACATGCGGGAAGCATACAATTATTATTTTTCGACCAACGCAGATAGCCCGTTTTTTCTGGGCCGGTTGGTGATCATGCTCTGCGATTATTACAACGCGTATGGTCAATATGAAAACATGATCGGGGCAGCCGAGAAAGCACTGCAGGTGTCGTCAGTTGTGCCTTCACAAACACTGCGCGGTGAGTTGCTGGTACAGTTTCTTAAAGGGAAAGGATTTGATCCTGAAACAAGACCGTTCTCTGCAAGGCAGGGTGAGATAGAATTAAGCAAAGAACTTCTGTCTATTGCGCCTTATGTACCGGAAAGAAAAACCTATTATGAAGCATTTGGCTATAACTTCATGGGCGTTGTCTACATTTTGTCGGAGGGAAATCAATATCGTCAACTGGCGAAAGAGAATCTCGAGGCATCGCTTCGCATTGCACAGGCGAACAACATTGAAGGGATGATTAACAGCAGCCTGAGCAACCTTGCATTGGTGTACTTCAGGGAAAAAAACTATGCAAAAGCGCATGCGACTTATCGCGAATTAATTGACAAGGAGAAGAAAGAGGGGAACGTTAACAGCGCCATACTTTCATTGAGTAACCTGGGGTCTTTGTATTGGTTCAATGGTCAATTTGCCGACGCCGCGCAGGTGTTCGAAGAGAGTGTGAAACTCGCCGAAGAAAGTCGTGCGATGATACCTCCTGAAACCCGCGCTTCCTTCATCCGGTCGCAGATTAGCGCGTATCAGTTTCTAAATATCTGTTACGCACGCCTTGGGCAGTCCGACAAGCTCTTCACGTCCATCGAGAGATCCCGCAGCAGAGCACTTGCAGAAAATATTTCAATGGGTCGGGGTCTGTCAAGTGTGTCCCTTGCTGAAGTGCAGGCATCGCTGGCAGCAAACGAAGCGGTCATCATGTATGCAATGGCGGAGCAAAGTGAGTTTGTAATGCTGGTCATCACTTCAACTCAGGCTTTGCCATTGTACCGGAAAGATCCGGAGTTCATACCCCGCCTTCAGAATAAGTTTGCCCAAGGCTACGGGGTGGCGATGAAACTTCGTGCCTCGGAAAGTACCAGCGTTGATCCCTTCAGGCTTGAGACCGCTGACAAGACCGGAGAAGTCGTTTCTGTTCTCCGTTTCATGATGACAAAAGCTCCCGGCACCGAGATCTACAACGCCCTTGGGGCCGAGCTGCAGAAAGAATTTTACAACCTGCTGATCACCCCTGCTGAACCCCTGCTCGCGGGAAAAAATAAAATATATCTGTCGCCTGACAGCTATCTCAGTTTTATTCCCTTCGATGCGTTGCGAGATGCGCAGGGAAAATATGTCGCAGAAAAGTTTGAGGTTCACTATGCCCCGTCGATGACGGTAATGAAAATGTTGAATGGGAGAAAATACTCGTCGGCGCGCAAGCCAATGATCGCCTTCGGGGGCGCAACATTTGCGCCGTATACAGCAAAGGGAATGGTTATAGAATCGGAGCAAGACTTCAGGCAACTTCAGATGAAGGTGGTTCAAAACGCAAGAGAGCATCGGAGTCAGCGTGAGAACCTCGCGTCCATTGGCGTGCAGGGATCAGGTTGGAAGTATTTGCCGGGAACAATGACAGAGGTAAGTGAAGTTGCGAAACGCGTCGCCGGCGTGGATGTAATCACAGGTGCAGCCTTTGACGAAGGCAACATCAAAGCGATGTCAGCGCGTGGAGATCTTGCAAAGTACCGCGCTGTTCACTTTGCAACGCACGGAATGGTTGTCCCAACATTCCCGGAGCTTTCAACTGTGGTGACCACCCTGGCACTTACGGAAAAAGGAGGTGAAGATGGTTTTCTGACAGTACCAGAAGCCAAAGAACTTAAGCTTCAGGCAGATTTCGTTGCCCTTTCCGCATGTGAGACCGGACTCGGAAAACTTTACGCCGGCGAAGGTGTGATCGGCCTTACACAAAGCTTCCTGGAAGCGGGTGCCAACGCTATGTCCGTTTCATTGTGGGCAATCTCAGACGATGCAACGATGCAGTTTATGATAGGCCTTTATGATCTCGTCTACAACCAGAAAAAACCTTTCGCCACCGCGATGATGGAGATCAAGCGAAAATTCATTCGGGGAGACTTTGGCGCCCAGTACCAGGACCCGTATTTCTGGGCTCCCTTTGCCTATTACGGGGAGTGACAAACATTGAACCCGATCAGCCAGCATAGTTAATTGAGACTAACGGCCCGGATCTGTAGACAGAAAACCAGAATCTGCATTCGCGCGCAGAAAATCCATATTTTGCATAGTGGCTGACACCAAGTCACCTGTCTTATACAGAGTGGTCTGGTGACGCACAGCCCGGCAAAGATTTGAAACATCTCTACTGAAGAACGTGCTTCCGCCAGACGAACAAAAAATTATCCAGGGCCTCCGCGATGGTGACGAAGCAATCTATCAATCGATATTCCGACAGCATTTCGAAAATCTGTGCAAATATGCGTTCACAATCGTCAAGGACGCCGATGAAGCAAAGGACGTCGTACAGACGCTGTTTATGAAGATGTGGGAAAAGCGAAATGAGTTGACGATCACCGGCACACTCAAATCCTATTTGTACAAAGCAACTCATAATCAATGTCTGAACAGGCTTGAACACCGTGAAGTGAGGCTACGATTTCAAACGGAGGATGCATCCAAATCAAGAGAGGTTCAGCATCCCGAGGTGTTCCCCAACGAACTGGAGGGAAGAATAAAGACAATCATCCAGAATCTGCCGCCACAATGCCGGACCATTTTCATGATGAGCCGCTATGAAGAAATGAAATATGCCGAGATTGCATCGGCGCTTGGCATATCCGTGAACACAATAGAGAATCAGGTAAGCAAAGCACTGAGAATACTTCGTGATAACCTTCGTGAACCCGCTTGAAACAACAGGAAACAATATTGATCAACGATGAGCTGATCGCTCGATACCTCGGAGGTGAAGCTTCGCCTGAGGAGGCGATTGCTTTGCACGAATGGGTCGAAAAAGCCGAAAACAAGCAATATTTCGAAGGTTTTGAACAGGTATGGCAACGTTCTCATCCCGCACAAGCTCCTGTCAAAGTTGACGTAAACGCGTCATGGACTGCCGTTCACAAAACATTTGAAGACTCTTCTCAGAAAAAGGGGCGCACCATCAGCCTCCAGTCCGTTCTGCTGAGAATCGCAGCGATTCTCTTGATCGGACTAGGTATCGGTTTCTATTTCTATTCAAAAAAAGATGTTGCCACGCTGCAAACAATTGCTGCGACCAGGATTGAACGTGTTGTGCTGGCCGACAGTACGACCGCCGTTCTTAACAAAGAAGCAGTCATTTCTTACCCGGAGAAATTCGGCAAATCCCGCGAGGTAACATTATCAAAAGGTGAAGCATTTTTTAAAGTGACACACAATGGTAAACCATTTATTGTACACACGCCCGTTGCCGACGTTCATGTAGTTGGAACAGCATTCAACGTCACATTCACGGACGGTCATCTTAATGTAACCGTCGAAGAAGGCAAAGTACTCGTCACTACTTCCAACGACAGCAGTTTTCTGGATCCAGGCTACAGTGGGTCGGTCGTTTCTGATACAACCCCAATCAAGGTGGCGCCGATAGAAGACAAAAATATCGCCAGCTATGCGACCCGGAAATTTGTGTTCGAAGACACTCCCCTCTCCCAGGTGTTTCTGGTGATGCAAAAGTCATATCCTTACTCCTTTACCATGGAAAATTCGGGAATTGGCGGCTGCAGGCTTACGGCATCATTTGATGACGTTACTGCAGAATATATGCTAAATTTGATCGCTGAATCATTGAATCTCTCGATCAAAAAAGATGGCCAGGGGTTTATCATTGAAGGTAAAGGTTGTCCTTAGTCTGTTGCCGGCACTTGTGCTAATGGGCGTTGGCGCTCTTGCGCAACAGGATGTCCTTGAGAAAAAGGTGACCGTTGATTTTCTGAACGTCCGGTTTTCAGATGCCCTCCGCGAGTTAGAAAAGCAATCACACGTTCATTTCATCTACAGTTCCAACATTGTTGAGCCCGGCAGGAGAATAAGCTATACAGGCACCAATACTCCGCTTGGAGAGGTCTTCACGCGACTGGGCAGTGAAATGAATCTTGAATTCAAGACCCAAAATCTTTATGTGATTATTAAGAAAGGAGCGATTATTCCTTCTCCTCCAACGCTGACAATTCCGGTGGCTCCCGCAGTCACAGAAGTTTCCAAAACTGAACATGTTCGCCCTAGCCAGATGACTACCGGGACCACTTCAGTTGATCTGTCTGCACGCATTCATCGTGAATACCTTCGGAAACTGGACTCACTTAACCTGAGAAATACGATGTTGCAGGTCAATAACAACATGGGCCGGAAAAGTGCCCGCGGCAATTTCTTTGCAGCCGCCGGATTTTATGTCAATGATTTTTCGGGCGGCATTGAACTGCAGGCGGGCATCAGATCGATATACGGTGTATTTAATTCTGGCCTGGCCGAAGGGAAATATTTACGCACGGGATTCGGAGTCGGCACCAACATTCACCTTTTTCGGAAGCTCAGCGTCAGCCCCGTCTACACGTTTGCGTCACTGAAGCAGATCACAAGTTCGGGAATCGCGACAATAAGCGAAGGTGGTTACAAGATCAACGCGCAGCAGCACCAACTGAAATTGATGTTCCAATATCCTTTTGCGAAAAATTTTTACGCGAAGGCCGGACCGACATTCAATCTGATGACGCTTGATTTCACAGAACAACCTGAGATAACATCCAATTTCACCGGCAGGGGGACACCCCGCTCATATTCCGGACCTGCTCAGGGAAACAATGTGTCCTTCGGCGGAACACCCATCCGGACCAGCGTCAGCGACCCCGATGACAGGTTTAAAACAATCACCTCCTGGGTGGGCTTTGAGGCCGGAATTTTTTATTCTCTGAATTTTTCCAAAAACAGATAGTGGCATGGCAGGCGCCGCCTGTCTTATAGGGGAAGAGTAGATCAAAACCCCGTATTATGCCTCCAAAACAACATAGCATCCTCAAAGAAGCATTTGATTCAATCGTATTCCTGGGATTTGTTGCACTGCTGAGCATCGCTGCAACCAAAGCGAATTCGTGGGAGCGGGAGATGTGTGGCCCAAAGCCTCTCACAAAAAAGACGACTGTAATGACTGACGCCACTCAACCGACCTTCATACGGTCATCCAGGAGTAATGCAAATCCGGTCACTGTTAACGATTAACCATTAACTGTTAACTGTCAACTAATTAATCGGCACAACATACTTCTCCTTCTGCTCAGTAGTATCTCCCTTCAGTGTCGGCACTTGAAAATTTCCTACAACGATTTCCGCGTTAGGAAAATGTTGCTTCAATTTGGTAAGGTCCGCTTCGCCAACGCCGGTTTTGAACAAATAAAGCTTTCTTAATTCCGGAAGCGAAATTTTTTCCAGTCCACCCGACGTCACAGCTGTCCCTATAAGATTCAGATATTCCATTTTAGTCAACGCCTGAACCGACGCAAGATCTTCATCAGAGAAATTTGAATTTTCAAGACTCAGTTTTCTGATGTTTTTCAAAGCGCCCAATTTCTTCCAGTCCTCGTGGCTGGCATGACGTCCAGGCATTTTTATCTCGATGACTTGTTCATTGATGGAAGGCAGGGCAGAAAGCAAATACGAAATACTGTCTTGTTCTGCATTGATGAATTGCAATGCAACTCGACCATCATCTTTTGACAAGAACGAGACTGTAACACCACCGCGCTCAAATACTTTGATTATTTTCTCGTCTGGCATTGGAACAACACTATCCTCCATCGTCTGCTCAGGTGACGACTCACGTACCAGCTTCATGATAGAATCTGATTTAGGAATTGCGCCAAGTGATGCAGTAAAATCCACACCGTTCTCAAGCCAGTAAACAATGAGACTAATCTCTGCTTTCGACAATTGTGGCTTCTGAACGGGCGGCATGTGGTCATCATCCGACATCTCGAGCATGATCCTGCGCCAAAGCTCTCCCTCGTTGGGAAAACTTTTGTTTATGATTTCACCATCTTCTCCTCCACGTGCAATAAAATCCGGTGTATCAAGACGAAGTTTTCCCTTCTGACGCGAAGGACCATGACAGGAGATACATTTCCTGTCAAAAATTGGTTTGATAACACCGGCATACAACGGCGTGTCCTTTGATATCGATGAAAAGTCCTCGTCGTTTCCGTTTGCGATGTTCGCGGGATTGAGATATTGCGAACCATAGGTAATAGACGCGCCAGTATGTCCTGCAAAAACGGTCAGCGCACCAAGTACAGCGAGAGAAACGAGATATGCCTTACGCGAATACGACGCCTTTCCTCCATTAAGTATAATCGCAACAAAAGAGACAACGGCAACGCTTATGCCGAGAATCATGTGAATGTTCACAAGCTCTTCATCAAAATCCTCCGCCTGCGCGTGGAGGTATCCTGTGAGAGCCGCTACCGATGCCGCCACGAATCCCAGCATAAACAGCACCCGGGTTGCAGGCAACACATTTTTGAATTTGGGCTTGAGCGCAAGGCATTCCAAAAGTATAATGCCAAGGAATGTTCCAATAGGAATGTGAACGAGGCCAGGATGAAATCTCCCGAAATAATCCAGCAGACTCATCCCTTACTATAGCGCTTTCGAAGGAGCTGCATCATGTAGACATTAATGTCCCATTGATTGGCAACTGGCTGCCTGGTGTAGGGAATCGTGGGGAGATAATCCGGTGGTCCGAATTCAGTGAGAAAAGTAATGTGCTGCGCCTTGTTCTTAATCTTGTTCTCGACAACCTGATCCCACCAACCCAGGTGCGCCTCCACAGCTTTCGACCACTCCGGCGCTCGCGGATCATTTACCTGTGGTCCTTCAGCATGACCGATCCTTGCGTGAATGTGCTCTGTTCGATTAAGCGCCGATGTGATTGTTGCCGCCTGATCACTTAAAAGTGATTCGTGTACTGCGCACCAATGTGAAATATCAAGCGTAAGTCTGAGATCGGGCAGTTTTTCAATGTATGTCTTGGCGACGGGCGCCGAATACAAAATTCGTCCACGATGGGTTTCATGGTAGATTGGAACTTTCGTCTCCGCCTGCACCTTCGCTGTTAGGTTGATAAATGCAAGATTTTGATCGTACGAAAAATGATCTTTTCCAGCGTGGCAATTGATATACAACGGCTGCACGGCGGCTGCTTCTCTCAACTTTTTTTCAAAACTTCTGAGATGAGCTGCGTAGTCATCGGTATCCCAAACGCCAATCAGGAACGCATGATTGAGATGATTCTCTTTGGCAGCGTCCAGCAATTGCTTTTGTTCAGATGGTTCGACCGGCCAACCAAGTTCAACGCCATCATATCCAGCCTCTTTGGCCCGAAGGCAGAACTGCTGATAGGTTGAATCTATTCCCCAGTTTGTAGCCATGATCTTCAGCGCTGTGCCGGGCGGCAAATCGATCTTTTTATTCATGTTGAATTCAAGTTTTGGGAGGGCCAGTGCCATTCCGGAACCGACCGAAGATTTGATAAAGTTTCTTCTATTGATGGCCATATGTCAGACTAAAATAGATTTGACAACTTTTCCTTCGACATCTGTCAACCTGAATGGACGTCCCTGGAATTCGTAAGTTAGTTTTTCGTGGTCAAATCCCAGTTGATGCAGGATCGTCGCCTGAAGATCGAAGGTGCTCATTCTGTCTTTCACACCATGATAACCGATCTCATCAGTCTCGCCGTATGAAAATCCTTTTTTGATTCCGCCACCAGCAAGTACAATACTAAATGCATCGGTGTGGTGGTCGCGACCTTTAAAAATATTCTGCTTACCCTCTCTGTTTTCCTGCATCGGCGTCCGGCCAAATTCTCCTCCCCACACAATCAATGTTTCATCCAGGAGACCGCGCTGTTTCAAATCGAGTATCAATGCAGTTGTGGCCTTGTCGACTGATCTGCATTTATTAATAAGGCCGATATCAAGCGACGCTTCGGCGTCAGTTCCATGCGTATCCCAGCCCCAATCAAAAAGCTGTACGAAACGCACTCCGTTTTCAACCATTTTTCGCGCAAGCAATGCATTGTTCGCAAAACAAGTTGTTCCAGGTTTGGTACCATACATCTGATGAATGTATTCCGGCTCATTAGAAATATCCATGACACCCGGCACTGCCGTTTGCATACGATACGCCAACTCATATTGAGAAATTCTTGTCAGCGTTTCCGGGTCTTTGAATTCTTCGTACGAAAGTTTGTTGACCTCGTTAATTGCATCGATCGACGCTTTGCGCATGTCGCGTGTCACTCCATCCGGATCTTTAATGAATAACACCGGATCACCTTCCGATCTGCATTGAACACCCTGATAAACAGTAGGAAGGAAGCCGCTTCCAAAGACGCTTTTGCCAGCGTCCGGGGCACGCCCGCCCGATGTGAGCACGACGAATCCTGGAAGATTGCTGTTTTCTGTACCCAGGCCATAGGTCACCCACGCTCCCATACTCGGTCTGCCTAGTCTTGCACTTCCCGTGTGCAACAATAATTGAGCGGGCGCATGATTGAATTGATCGGTGTGAAGGGTCTTAATAACCGTTAGTTCATCCGCAATGTCAGACATATGGGGAAGATGATCCGACATCCAGATTCCGCTTTCACCGCGTTGCCTGAATACCGCCTGCGGACCTAACATCTGCGGAACGCCGCGAATAAATGCAAACCTCTTCCCTTCGAGAAGCGAAGGAGGACAACTTTTGCCATTTAACTTTTGAAGCTCAGGCTTGTAATCAAAAAGTTCCAGCTGTGACGGCGAGCCCGCCATGTGCAAATAGATCACCGATCGCGCCTTACCGGGAAAGTGCGGCGCCTTCGGAGCAAGCGGATTAGATGCAGAAAGCAATTCAGTGTTTCCCGGCGCGCCGCAAGAACCTAACATCGTTCCGAGATACATCGACCCAAGCCCAACCGAACATTGTTTTAAGAAGTGGCGGCGAGTCGTCAGTTCAACTGACTGCTGCTGCGCTTCCTGAAAAATCTTATCAAAATTCATTGTCAGTCTTTTGTTAAGAACTCATCAAGATTCAGGATCGCGTTGGCAACCAATTCCATGGCAATGTCACCGCTGGGTTTTGCATCTTTTGACGTTCTCTTCAGCGGTGCTGAAGTTTTCTCATACAGTCGCTGCAGCACTGCGAGCTTTGCTTCTGTAATTGATTTGCCGGTTGCAAACGCATAGCCGTTGGTAATTTGTTCGCGGATATTGGATCCCGCATTGGCCATCCGAACAGCAAAATGTCGTGACGCATCCACGTACACCGAGTCATTTAATGTAACAAGGGCTTGCAACGGTGTGTTGGTTCGGATGCGGCGCGCTGAGCACACTTCGCGCGCAATCCCGTCAAAGAGCATCATTGATGGATATGGCGCAGTTCGCTTCCAATAGGTATAGATTGCCCGGCGATATTGCTCGTCTCCTTTGCTGCGAACCCATTTAAGTCCGTTGTAAGGTGACTGCCAGATACCGGGTGGCTGGTAAGGCTTCACACTCGGTCCATACATTTTAGTACTAAGTAATCCAGAAACCGAGAGCGTAAGGTCCCTCACCTGCTCAGCGGAAAGTCTTACCCTTGGTCCACGCGCATAGAATTTATTCGAGGGATCCTTTTGAAGGCTGGCCTCGTCGAATCTTGAGTCCTGCCGATAGGTTGAGGACATTACAATTTTCTTCACTAATGTTTTGATACTCCAGCGATAATCATGCATGAATTCCCAGGAGAGATAATCAAGAAGTTCAGGATGGGTTGGCTGGATGCCTTGAGTACCCAGGTCTTCCAACGTTTCAGCAAGACCAACACCAAAGAGTTGCTCCCACACACGGTTAACCAGCGTTCTTGAAGTCAAGGGATTTTGGTCGTTAATCATCCACTGCGCCAACCCGAGCCGGTTATCGGGTGCTCCTTCGGGAAAAGGATTTAACGATGCCGGCGTTCCTGGCTGTACTTCTTTTCCCTTCGTGAGCCAGCTTCCTCTTTCAAAGACATAAGACTTCCTCGTATTTATGGGAAGGTTCTCCATCATAATTGGTGTCGTGATGACATCTGCTGTAAGAAGCTTCCAGTATGTTTTTTTCGCTTCGTCATATCCAGGCTTCCCTTTGCCCGGGAACTCATTGGTGAAATAGAAATAATCAAACATGATTCCATCGCCAAGGGGATCTTTTAAGATTGGATTCTCATACGTGAGGTAGATATCATGTTTTCCGTCAACGCCCTGGAAATTCGTTTCTCCCAATACCCATTTCCCTTTGGTATCGGGTGGTGAGAAGCGGCCGATCACCGGACCATTTTCATTATCAAGATGAAAAACAAGAGTTCCTTTGTTCACAAACGTCATGTAACGCATGATGAGGTGGTCTTTTCCCGTAGTCTCTATTTGATTGAGCTTAGCAAGACCGTGGTTCCGGAAAATGAGCCACTTATTGTCGCTGATAGAGCTGTTCCTGATGAAGGTTCCAAGCAACGAATATGTTACAGGTTGCGTTGTCTTCGCAAAATCATACAGCTCTTGTGCGCGTGGACCTTTAACCCAATCGATAATTTTAGCTAAAGCGATGCTATCCTCTTTGTTCTTGAACTCTTTTAACAACGGATATTCTTCATAGGTGTCTTCATCCCGTGTGTTGTTAAAGAACGCGACAAACTTGTAGTACTCTTCATTGACAAAGGGGTCATAGGGATGGCTGTGACATTGTGTGCAGGCAAATGTGGTTCCCAGCAGTGACTCCCACGTGGTGTTGACCCGGTCGAGCACAGCTGCAGTACGGAACTCTTCGTTATCTGTACCACCTTCGTCATTTGTCATCGTGTTTCGATGGAATGCAGTTGCCAGCAATTGATCATCGGTTGGATTGGGGAGCAAGTCACCGGCCAATTGTTCTGTGATGAACTGATCGTATGGCATGTCAGCGTTAAATGCCTTGATCAACCAATCGCGGTAACGCCAGATGCTACGGATGTAGTCGCGTTCGTATCCTTTTGTGTCGGCGTACCTGGCGAGATCTAACCATGGCGCAGTCCAGCGTTCTCCATAGTGCGGCGAGCTAAGCAGTCCATCAACCAGTTCTTCGTAAGCTTGCGGGCTATCATTGGTGAGATATTTCGTTGCCAGATACTCGGGTGCTGGCAGCCCGGTAAGATCGAGGCTTACCCTTCGCAACAGTGTTTTTTTATCGGCCTCAGGAGCCGGACTAAGGTTAGCAGCGCTCATCTTTTCATGGATGAAAAGATCAATCTCATTGGCTTGATTTACTTTATCGCTGCTATTGGGTGTCGGTGGTGTTACCTGTTTAACCGGCACGTAGGCCCAGTGGTCACCCCACCTTGCTCCTTCCTCTATCCACTGACGTAACGTTGCTATCTCCGATTCATTTAAAGGTTCGTGCTTGTATGGCATTCTTTCCTCGGGATCAGTTGCCGTCACACGACGGATGAGTTCGCTGCCGGTTGCATCGCCTGGAATGATTGCAGGTTTACCTGACTCCGTGGGGGCAAGCGCATCTTTGCTGAAAAGCAGACTGAAACCACCCTTTTGTCTTACACCACCATGGCATGAAATGCATTTCTTGTTGAATATTGGCTTGACGTCACTGCTGAAATCAACTTCCTGTGAGGGGTAAAGCGCCCATACTACTGCCAGAGTCGCAATTGCGATCGCTATTATAAATAAGCGCTTCATTGTGGGAATTTAGGAAATTTCTGAACCGCCGGGGACGGAAAAAGACACCGACACGAGAAGTTTTGATCGGCGGAAACCTGGAATATTCAATGAGGCTCCTGATCAAAACCGACCCAAAAGGAAAAACGAAAGGAATTTGAGTAGACAAGACCTATAATTGGTAATGAATACGATTAAAATTATGGAAAGAGTGCTACTCAATCATAAACATGAATTATTCTAAAGGGGCAGCGTCGAACGATCGCTGAGAAACCCAGAATCCTGGAATCAAGAATCCAAACCCAGAATCAAGAACCTCAAAACAATATTCTACTCCCCATGGAAATTAAATCACAAAAAATCGTCCCCTTCCTCTGGTTCGATAATCAGGCAGAAGAGGCGATGAACTTCTACTGCTCCATTTTCAAAGATTCGAAGCCAGGAACAGTGACACGCACACCCCACAATGGACAGGTGCAACTGGTAACGTTCGAGCTGTCTGGTATCAAATTTATGGCGCTGAATGGAGGGCCTCATTTCAAGTTAAATGAGGCGTTTTCGCTCTACGTCAATGTCGATACGCAACATGAGTTCGATGAACTATGGCAAAAACTTATTGCCGATGGCGGTGAAGAGTCCCGGTGCGGATGGCTAAAAGATAAATTCGGGTTGTCGTGGCAAGTGATTCCTTCTAATCTTGGAAACCTTCTTGGCGGTAACGATCCACAAAGATCTCAGCGCGTGATGCAGGCATTATTGAAAATGGTGAAAATCGATTTTCAAAAACTGCAGGATGCCTATGATGGCAAATGACTTTCAATCAAAACGTAACTAATAAAAGGTGACAATAACCCGATATGTCGGTCTTGTCCTGGTATCGAAAGCGCAATTCCCTACTTCTTATTCGCTTTCAGGTCCCTGAAAAATCTTGCCCAGTTGAATGGGTTTAGGAATGGATTCGTTCGCACGGCGGATTTATCATACAACGATTGGTTGTATTGATCCATATAAAATTTATAGTTGAGATTGCCATCCATCGGCGTACTTCGCATCATAAGGGCCATGAGCTCGGCGTTTAAATTCCGCTTGTCAATCCCGTTTTCATTGGTCGGGATATTCAGGGCAAGTACTGCCTGCTTAAAGACCTCTTCTGTTGGAAACGGCAAAATGGTGACCTCTTTCAAAAAGGTGTTGTCGGTCGCCAACTCGATCACAACCGTCATGAATTCATCAGGATAATTCGGGACAATCATCGAGTGGCGGATATATCCGACGGCACTGATCACCACACTGTCGCCGACAAGCACCGGCATCGAAAAAAATCCAACGTTATTCGTAGTTGTTCCGCGGCCCGCTTTGGGTACATACACGTGTACGCCGGGAATCCCGCTCACACTGTCCTCTCCCAATACAATACCGGAAAGCTGAATTACCTTTCTTCGATTTTGTGCTTGAGATTCTCCGCTAACAGCCATAAAGCACACCGTCGCCAACGCCACCAACCAAAAGACTTTGCTCACCTTCATGAACTTCAAAGATAATGAGAAGGGTACGATTCGCCTAACAGGATTACAGCAAAGGTTTTTTGCTATTTTCGCCAACAGCCCCGTCTGAAACCCGTGGCTTTGTAACGCAAATCGTGAGGCTTAAGCATTTCAATATTGACCTCGGCGCTCAGATTTTTCTGGCTTGTTCGGATACCTCGCGTCTTCGGATCCTGATGCTCATTATGATTAATGGTGAAATGTGCATCAGCGATCTGGAGCGAATACTCGATTTTACGCAAGCCAAAACATCAAGGCATCTGATTTACCTTAAAAACTCCGGTATTCTCACATCACGAAAACTCAATCAATGGGTGTTCTACCAGATCAAGGAAGAGGTCCAGGATATTCTTAAACAGATGCTTGAGTTTATTCGGCGCGATGCAGCTTTACAAAAAGATCAACAGATCTTCCAGAATCTTTTTACCAACCGTGAGCTTGCTTTGAATAAGCTTCACATACGCCCACTGGGTCACCATTTTTCAACAAAATAATTTCCCTGCCTCTCATTCCGTAAATGAAATCTTATAAATGCATCCTCTTCGATCTCGACCACACGCTATGGGACTACGAGACGAATTCCGAAACGACATTAAGCGCACTCTTTTCAGATTATGGCCTTCAGGATAAAGGCATTACGAGCTTCAAATATTTCTTTGAGACGTTCACACGCGTCAACACTGGTTTGTGGGATTTGCATGACAGAGGACTGATCGGTCAGGATGTAATCAGGCTTCAGCGATTTCACAAGGTATTTGTGGAAGCGGGTCTTGAGGATTATCCGTTGTCCCTGGAATTTTCGAATGAGTATCTGCGCGAGCTTCCCAAAAAAGAAACCTTAATGCCGCATGCAAAAGAAACGCTTGAATACCTCGCATCGAAATACCCGATGGTCATCGTAACAAATGGCTTCGACGAGCTACAGGGAACGAAACTCACATCGGGTGGAATACGGCATCACTTTACCAATATCGTCACCTCACAGCGTGCGGGGAGAAAAAAACCTTCACGGGAGATATTTGATTTTGCTTTAAAAGAGATTGGGCACATCGGCGCCGATGCCATAATGATCGGCGACAATCTCAACACCGACATAGCGGGTGCACGTGATGCTGGTATCGACACCGTGTATTTCAATCCTTTCGGGAACGAACATGATGCACAGGTAACACATGAGATAAAGGTGTTGAGTGAATTGAAAGGAATTCTTTGACGAAGATCGCTTATTGCTTGTCAGATTAAGGCCTCACGCAAAGTCCTTGCTCCGCCGAAGCGCCTACGCATAGCCGATGCGCTAGGCTAGCAAGGTGACAAGCATTTCCAGTCATAACCTTTGCGGACTTGGCGTCTTTGCATGGGTAGGTTTTCGTATTTTTGCATCCCCCGCTCAAGCAGGCGGAGCCACCAAATATTCAGCACCATGCCAAAAGGATTTTACAACATCCCTCACCCCAAAAATGAAACCGTTCTTTCTTATGCACCCGGGTCAAAGGAACGGACAGCATTAAAAAAAGCGCTTGAAGAAGCGCGCGCAAAAACGCTGGACATACCGATGTATATCGGGGGCGATGAGGTAAGGTCAGGAAATAAAAAACCGATCAGTCCGCCGCATGATCATAAGCACATCCTCGGTCATTACCACGCCGGCGATCAGGGCCATGTGGACCAAGCGATCAATGCAGCGCTGGGCGCCAAAGAGCAATGGGCTGCACTGGGTTGGGAACATCGGGCAAGCATCTTCCTCAAAGCCGCTGAGCTTCTCGCGGGCCCTTACCGCTACAAGATGAATGCGGCGACGATGTTGGGACAATCCAAAAATGCTTTTCAGGCAGAGATTGACTCAGCGTGCGAGCTCATCGATTTTTTAAGATTCAATGTCTATTTCATGGGCGAAATTTATCGCGATCAGCCTGAATCATCACCTGGCGTCTGGAACCGGATTGAATACCGGCCCCTTGAAGGATTCACCTTTGCACTCACACCATTCAACTTTACGGCCATCGGTGGAAATCTTCCCACAAGCATGGCGATGATGGGTAATACCGTAGTGTGGAAACCTGCGAACACGCAGATCTATTCTGCTAATGTTTTCATGCAGATTCTGAAAGAAGCAGGTCTTCCGGATGGCGTTATAAACCTGGTATATGTAAGTGGGCCGGATGCGGGCGAAGTGATCTTCAAGCATCGCGATTTTGCAGGAATCCAGTTCACAGGAAGCACAGGCGTATTTCAAGGTATGTGGAAGACCATCGGTGCAAACATTAATAAGTACAGGTCCTACCCGCGCATTGTTGGCGAGACTGGCGGCAAGGATTTTATCATGGTACATAAGAGTGCCAATGCGAAAGAAGTCTCGACAGCAATTGCGCGTGGGGCGTTTGAGTTCCAGGGACAGAAATGTTCTGCTGCCTCGAGGTGTTACATCCCCTCCAATCTGTGGGATGATGTTAGGAAGTACCTGCTTGAAGACGTGAAGAGTTTCAAGGTCGGCGGTGTTGAAGATTTTGGAAATTTTGTCAATGCCGTCATCGATGAGAAAGCCTTTGATTCCATTGCGGGCTATATCGAAAAGGCAAAGCAGAACCCCATGAATGAAATACTGGCGGGTGGAAAATATGACAAATCGAAGGGATATTTCATCGAGCCAACTGTTATCCTAACGAAAGATCCATCATCCATTACAATGTGTGAAGAGATCTTCGGTCCCGTGATTACAATCTACGTGTACCACGAGAATAACTTCGAACAAACACTCGAGTTGGTGGATCAAACTTCACCATACGCGCTCACCGGATCTATACTTGCTCAGGATCGCTACGCGATCGAGCTGGCAACAAAGAAACTTGTCAACTCAGCGGGTAACTTTTACATCAACGACAAACCTACCGGTGCAGTGGTCGGGCAACAGCCATTTGGTGGAGCAAGAGGGTCTGGTACAAATGACAAAGCAGGCGCGAAAGTCAATTTGTTGCGGTGGGTATCCATGCGGACAATTAAGGAGACATTCATACCGCCCGTTGATTACCGATATCCATTCTTAGAAAAAGATTGATTACATTGGATAAGTCAATTCATTTAAAAACTAATCCAATTTTAATCTTTATGAAAAGAGCTAGAAAGAAGTTCCTTTTGATGGCGTGTGTCCTTACGGCATTTGCATTCTCAGCAAACGCACAAAGCAGCGTCATTAAACTCAACATTTTCAGCCCGATCGTCAGCACGTTCAATGTTCAGTATGAAAAGACCACAAAGGCCGATCAGAGCTTCCAACTCGGATTCTTCTACACCGGCTACTCGTCCAGCGACACGAAGTTTAATGGCTTCGGTCTCACACCTGAGTACCGCTTCTATCTTTCGGACACCGACGCACCAAAAGGTGTTTTCATTGCGCCCTTTGTTAGGTATCAGAGCTTCAGTGCTTCAAATGCGAGTACAAATACCAAGGGTTCTGTAACGTCATTTGGAGGTGGTGTTGTTCTTGGAAAGCAGTGGATTTTCAAAGAGCACATTTCGCTCGATATCTTCCTTGGCCCCGGCTACTATAGCTCGAATATTAAAATTGATTCAGGTACGCCATCAATTGATGCAACTCCCTTTGATGGTTTTACTGTGCGTGCCGGCCTTTGCTTCGGATACGCATTCTAATCGATTGCATCCTTAACAAAAGAAACCCTGACAAAGACTGTCAGGGTTTTTTTATTTGTATTCGTCAAATCGCAGGCTGCTTGTACCATTCGATCTTTCGGGAAAAAAACATCACCGCTCCTACGATCATGAACAAGCCAATGCTTCCAAGCAACAGGGAAAAATCCTGCTGAAGAATAATAATGAAAATGAAAGTGTAGAAAATGACCAGCAAGGATGCAAACAGGGTCACCAACGGCGTCGATCTCAGGAATGAAGTGGAGTAAAACGTTATTAGCGTAACCGTCGACGCAGTTGCAACCCAATATGCAAGATTATATCCGATCTGTTCCGAAAGGCTGATCAGCAATGTATAATAAATGATCAGGGCGGCGCCGATGAGGATGTACTGAAACGGGTGGATCCGCACTTTGCGTGTTATCTCTACCATGAAAAGGGCAACAAAAGTGAGGATAATAATCAACTGACTGTATTTCGAAGTCCGGATACTCTTTTGGTATTGATCTGCTGGCACGATGAGGTTAATTCCAAATTCAGAGCCCGGTAACGGTGACGCTTCCGCAGTCCACTGCTGAGAAAAAGATCGGTTGAAATGAAGTACTTTCCAGTCGGCAGTGAAACCCTTTTCTGAAACGTCGCGGTTCTCCGGGAGAAACCTACCGTCGAAGCTTGGCGTCGACCATGGGCTTGCAATTTTTACCGTTGTTGTTTTCCCAGCAGGAATGAAATCCAAACGCTCGCTTCCTTTGAGATCAAGTCGCACCGCAGTTGTTCCTGAAAAATCGGCCTGTGATTGCCATCCCAGTCGTACCACAATTCCATTTTTCTGTTCCTCTGCCCGATTTTCCAGGCTCGCATATTCTCCCAATACCTTGAAAAGGCTCGACGAAGGTTCAGTTGACATCACTTTCCCACCCACGTTGAAGGCAGGAGCTTCACTGATTCCCCTCAGGTCATCGACGGAGAAAATCATCGTTGCATCCTTCCAGCGCACGGCATCAGCGGCAATTCCAAGTGATGCAAAATCAGGCATTATAAAATCAGCCTGAAAATTCAGGGAAGCCTGGTAGACAGCCACATCAAAGATTCCCCTATGCAGTACTCGCGGTTTTACATCGCCGGTGATGTCAAGTTTTTCGGGCAGAAAGAAATAGCGTTCCGTGTACTCAATGACCTGGATCCCATCCTTTCCCCGATCGATGGTTTTTTGGGCTTTATACGGTATCACCAGCACCGGACCTGATAGCGTTTGCGGACCTGCCCATTTCGAAGATACCTCTTGCATGACGTCACCTGCACGTTGCTCACGCTCCTGCATAAGGCCCTGGATCCAGGACGAAGGAATGAGCAGCACCAGAACGAGAAAGCCGATTGACATAAGCTTGATCGTAACCGATTCCTGAATCCACAGATGCAGGCGCTCAAAAATGTTGGGTTGTGTTTCCATACGAGTTAAGGTTTATTTTTCATCTGTTTAAAAGTACTTTCTATTTCAAAGTAATAGGGGAAAAAAATTATTTCTTCTGCTGCTTTACCAGCGCCTCAAGGGCGTCCAGGTGTTTCTTAAAAATGGTTCGTCCCCTTTCAGTCGCTTTGTAACGCGTGTTGGGCTTACGGTCGATAAAAGACTTGGTAACACTTACATACTTCTCCCGCTCCAATGCTTTAATGTGCGAAGCAAGACTTCCATCAGTAATGCCGACAATCTCTTTTAATGAATTGAAATCATAGGAAGGTTGAGCCATCAGCACCGACATAATTTGTAGCCGAACGCTGTGCTCCAGGGTCTTATCGAGATTTTCAAACGGATTTTTCACCGATCGTATTTATTGTAAAGGATCGCTCCGTAAATGATGTGCAGGACGCCAAAGCCAAGGGACCAGAATATAAGTTCGTATCCGGAGATCGCAGCTGACGCGAGCCCGAGCACGATTTCAAAAAAGCCAAGGTAGCGCACTTCACCGAACGTATTGGCGCCTGCCGCAATAAGTCCCAACCCATAAAAAACAAGGGTGGCAGACGCTGCCATTTCGAACATTCCATTGAACAGCAAAATAAGAACAAACAAGCCACCGGCTATCAGTGGTATAGAAAAATTGATGACCAGTTGCCGGGATGTAGCATTCCAAAGACTTGTTCCCGCACGCTTTGCCTTGTTATTGCTCAGCCATAACGCCGTTCCAATTGATAGAACCAACACCACTATTGCGATGACAAGGAGTCTTACCATGAACGCGAGGACAAAGTCGTCCTGGTAACGGTGGTCTCCCGGACCTATCGGGTATTGCGCAATTGAATAGGCGGCACTTGCCCCCGCCAACGCGTAGCATCCGGCCAGTATGCCTGACAATCCGCTGAGTGACAGGAATTTTGCCGAGCGATCCATCGTCGAGCGGATTGACGCCAGGTCTTTTTCATATTCGTGGATCTCTTTCATGAAAAGTACTTTGATTTACAAAGTAAATGAACGGAATGAAGGATTCCAAGGTTTTATTTTTACAAAAATCAGTGTTTCTGAGCCTTATGGCCTAACCGGTTCAGCCATTCGATGCTGAGCCTGGTCCAACTGTGGACGACAGGCAGGTCAGGTGCCATGCCGTATCCGTGACCACCATGGTCGTAGACATGAAAAGTAACGGGTATCCGCTCCTTTCGTAAAGCTTCGTACATCAAAATCCCATTCTCCACGGGCACTACATCGTCGTCATTGGAAAAGACAATGAAGGTGGGAGGCGTTTGGGGTGTGACACGGTTGTTGGTGGAAAGCGCCTCCAACAGTTTGGGGTCGGGTGTTTTACCCAAAAGCATTTCAGCACTCCCTTTATGTGTGAATTTCGAGTTGAGCACAATGACCGGATAGATCAATATCATGAATGCCGGCCTCGTTGAGTATTGTTCCAACACACTCTTTGAATCCTTCTCGCCAATCATGATCATCGTACCCAGCGTTGAGGTAAGATGTCCACCGGCGGAAAAGCCGATGACTCCAACTTTATCGGGACTGAACTTCCATTCTTTCGCGCGCGACTTAATCAATCTCATCGCGGTCGTGACATCGTTGTATTGATCCGGATACCGGTGACCTTTTTGCTCTGCGTTGTTCAACCGGTAGTGAAGCACAAAAGCATCGAATCCATGCTGATTGTAAAACTTTGCAACATCGACACCTTCATGTTTGTCAGCAAGATGCGTGTAACCTCCACCGGGAACGACCAATATGGCCGACCCATTGGCAGAGTCCGGATTCGCCTTGAAGTATTCAATGAAAGGAGGTTCTGTGTCAACACCTTCTATGGTTGTCTTTTGTGTTGAGGGGTAGATGTATATTTTTTCCTGGGCGAAAGCCGTTACAGTATTCATTGCAAGGAGAATGATGAGAAGTTTTTTCATAGCGCAAAACCGATACTTGTTGGAAAGTTAATCAATCATTTTTAACACATAGCCACATAGAGTCCCGTTGTAGCCTGTTATAAATGTAATTGTTCATTTCTGGCTCGATCGTCCTATAATGCATAAGCACATAGAATAAAACGTCGAATTCAGCGTCAAATGCCTTCAATCTTATTCTATTTTGATCTCGTTTTTCCCAGGCAATAGCTCGATGCTCTTATCACTCCATTCGAGTCTGCCATTAATACCGGAAGGCAGTGTCACAGAACCGGAAAGACCTTTGCCTTTTTTTTCAAGAATGACGTGGATCTCCCCCGCCCAATGCGCAACCTTCGCTTCAACATTCATTAGTTTATCCAGTTGAGGTCGTAGGATCACTTTCTTAAATCCGGGTGTTTGTGGTTCAACGCCCGCAAATGTCGCAGCCATTTCAAAATCCGGACTTGCACTCCACGCATGGCAGTCACTGCGCGAAACGCCTTCAGGGAAAGTTGTCAAGCCCTCCTTCAGCAAATCCTTCCATTTCGAAAGCATGTCGAAATACATGGCGCCAGCGCCGGCCTGATTCATCGCGCGTGCCAGATAAAAATCGAAATAGAGAGTCGTTTGGGTAATCCCCTTGTTGGCAACAATCCGCTTCAATAATTTTTGCTGATCCTCGCCTGGCTTCATTCCGCATAACACAGCGAGGATATTACTGTGCATGCTGAAGGACGTTTTGTCGGGCGTGTCCGCATACATTTCAGATTTCGCATCCCAGCATTGCTTTTTTACACTGTCTTTGATTCGCTGACTCAGTATTCCATATTCCTGCGCCTGTCCATTTTCATTAAAGAACGCAAAAATGTCTGCGGCCCGACTCAACGTATAGGCGTAAAACAGGGAATTCGTTGTGAGCTTTTTGAAATGGCTTGCCTCTATCACTTTTTTCGTACTGAATGTGTGATCAATGAAGTCCCAATATGGCTGTTGCTGCATCATATTGTCCTGTGTCAGGTATTGCCTGAAGTGTTCCATCACTCTCTTTATTCCAGGCAGGAAGGACTTAACATACTCCGGATCATTGCGATACATCATATAATCATGCACCATCAATACCCACACGAGGGAATAGTTCGGAATATACTGCGGCAACGCCGAAGGATACCGGCTTCCGGTAAGACCATCGTAGGTCATAGACCATTCAAACTGGGAAATCGCGTTTCGCGCCAGGCGATCGTCACCGGAAACATAGTAGGAAACAAGCGCCTGAATGCGCGTATCACCTATATATTGCAACCGCTCCCAGTACGGACAATCCATATAAGTTTCGTATGAGCACAAGCGCTCGGTACGCCAACCGACATCAAATACTTTCTCCAGCTCAGAATCATTGGCTTTAAACATCCCAATTTTTTGAAATGGGTAGCCTGTAAACCAGCTGCCGATCTTTTGAATAGTCAGCGGCTCTGATCCTGTCGTAATCTCAAGCTGAACGTACCTGAAAGCGCGATAGGATAATGTCGTGAATTTTCGATCACGGCCACCGTCTGGATAGAAGAGATCATATACTCCATGAATCTTTGCATTGACCGAATCACGGTGCCCTTTGTTTTTCGGATCGTCGTAGAGCGATTCGGCATAGATTACTTTGACCTCACTCCCCTTCCCTTTTTCGGTAATAATTTCCGGGAAGGCAGTTGTCATCTGTTGTTGGTCAAGCAACACTGTCATCTTTTGATTCGCCGCGATTGAAAAGGGCATGTTCGGCAATATTTTACGCTCCGCGCTCGAAGTTTTTCTCACCGCCTGAAAGGATTGATAAGACCTTTCCATTAAAGGAATACTTCTGGCCAGCAACTCCCATTGCGCATCACCATATTCCGACTTTAGAAAAGGCGTTCCCCGTTGCAACTGAGAAGCGCTCTTCCATGCTGTGTCGTTGAAGTCTGTCTTCTCCCAATCCCACAAAACGCCCGCGGATATTTTATCCATGGGTCCAGCGGCGTAATAGTGATAATACAAATCCGGATTCCCGGGGCCGAAATGAATTGGTGTGATATAAGGTTCGGACTGGTACTTCCAGGTTTTATCTGTATTTACAACAGCACTTAGTGAATCATTACCCTGGACGATCAGCGCCAAGCGCTTGCTCATTTGATATACCGGAGCTTCTTCGCCGAGATTCCACACCTGAATTGCCAGCGTGTTCCTGCCACCTTTCAACAATTCAGAAATATCCAGCGACTCAAACCGGTAATGGCGAAGGTCGCTGATCTGCGGGCCTTCGGTTGCATATTGTCCGTTGATAAAAAGTCGGTAGCGACTGTCGCCTGAAACATGAATGACAAATCGATGCGGCTTTTCGGCAAGCGTAAAAGACTTTCTAAAATACACTACACCCGTCGTGGTGCCCTGAGGCGCGATCCAGTTTGCATCCCACAGCCTCGAAGTCCAGCGTGAGTCAGGTGAAACAAGCGTTTGGGAAAAAACGGCGGTCGAAAGGGAGACCAAAATTATGGCGATAGCATTTCGCATATAGCCCATTAATGTAGTCAAAATGGACGAAGAAGATGAGAACGCTTGGCTGGTCACTGCGAGGATCCAAACTCAGCCAGCAGTTTCATACGCTGGAAGTTGATCATCTTAAACCATGTATCCCGATCCGGTTGCTGGAATTTTTCATCCAGGACTTCGACACTCTTTATTCCAAGCAAAATGGGCCATGCCAGGTAGCCTGTATTCGGATCAGAATAATGTCGCTCAAGGAGCCCTAAATATTCGACCCCATTAATCAGGTCAGTCAGGACCGCATATGGCCAAAAAAGGATGTACTTATCCTCGGGCGTGTCGAACATTTGGAGTCGCACTTTCAAACTGTTCCTGACGGCGTACTCGAATTTCTTTTCGATGTCAGTCATGGGTAGTATAGGAGACCTTAAAGATGAAGTTTTGAATCCGTGAATTTCGCAAAAAAAAAGTGGTAACCTCTCTAAATGATTGATTACCACTGTATTGCGCTCTCCCTCTTGGACTTGAACCAAGGACCCTCTGATTAACAGTCAGATGCTCTAACCAGCTGAGCTAAGGGAGAGTGTACCCGAAATGGGAGTGCAATATTAATGGTTTGTACCTGAAAACTCAAAATTAGATGAGCCTGGTATGCGGTTTTTTAATCGTGTTGCGGGACGCTGAAAAACGTGGCCGGTCATCTCGCATTAATCCGCGATAAATACGTTTTTACCCCGAGCCGAAATCATTGGATGCACTAGAGTAGTCTATCTATGCGGCGGCCGCGTCTACTGGCGTTGTGGCAAGTACGCGTTTCGCTGCCCACTCAGTGGCGATCATTCCCACAATAGACGAAGACACCATGAGCACAAGAATGCTGTTCAAGATCGGCTCATCAATTAGTCGTTCGCCTTGCGCGTTCACGCTTTCATAAGCAACAAGGGCAACCGCTAATGTTGAGGAAACCTGGGGCAGCGTCAGTGATCCGATAAACAGGCGATCATTTTTTGAATAACCGACACTGCCACCTGCTACCCATGCAGCGACCATTTTTGTTATCAGGACACCGAATACCACAGCAGCAACGATGGGGAAGTGGTGCTGAAGTGTGTCACGGACGACAATGGGATCGATGAGCATTCCCAATGAGAGAAAAAATGCCGGGATAAAAAGCGTATTGCCGAGAACCTCCAGCTGGTTCCGCACTCTCGCTTCGGGCAAGGTGGTGCCCACTGCCAGACCCGCGAGGAATGCACCCACGACAGGTTCAATGCCAACCTGATTTGCTACCTCAGCTGAGATTCCAACGACAAGCAGGAGAAATATCATTTGCTCTGCAGGGTCTACGCCGAGGTGTCGGAATGCTACTTTACCAAGCCATTTGAAACCGAAAATCACGGCCGGAATAAATAATACGATGTACGCGATCTGAAGTGCGAACGGACCTATGTGGAATCCCGTCGTATGAATCGGCAGACACACCGCCAGAAGGATGAGCGAGGCAATGTCGGTAATCGCTGTCGCGCCGATGGTTATTGATACGGGCTCGGCCTTTTGCAATCCAAGTTTTGCGAGAATCGGATATGCAATAATCGAGTGCGAGGAGAAGAGCACGGCAATCATTGCAGAGGTTAACACGTTGTAGTTAAAGACCACGCCGATCAAAAAACCAATGAGCGCCGGAAGAAAAAAACTCCAGGCCGCCAGTCGCAATGATTTTCCAAAATTCTTTTTAAGTACATCCCACTCGATATCAAGGCCGGAAAAAAACAGCAACAGCAACTTACCCATCATTGCCAGGTTGATCAACGTCTTACTTTCTTCCGTAAAAAGTCGTGCGCCTTTTGGACCAAAGAAAATCCCAGCCAGGATAAGGGCAAGGATTCCGGGCAGTTTCAGTTTCTCAAACAGTCGTGGCATCAGGAGCACGAGTCCTAGCGTCATCACGAACCGCAGCATGAGTGAAGCGTGCTCAAAAAAATCACGAAGGGAATCCATCATAAGAATAGAAATCTAATAAAAAATACACTGTGGCCATAAAAAAGGAGGTCACACATGACGTATGACCTCCTCCCTCAGTACAACAGGTCGTTATTTGATCGATACCACAACCTTGTTAATCTTACCTTTAAACTTATTGTCACCTTCCTTGTAATCGTCTGATACGTTTGTCTCGTTGTCCATCCCCACATCTATACCCTCATCTGCCGAGTAGGCAAAAGGCACAGTCTTAGGAATGCGGCCTTCTGCGACTTGTTGACCATCCACATACAGAACACATTTTCCGCCGGTAGCAGGCTTTGGTGCATCGGCTATGAATTCATATTTGATGTCGTGCTTTCCGGGACTGAGTGCTTTTGGAGCAACGATGTTTGTTTTTTCAATGCCGAAGAAATTGTATTCATGATGGACCTTTCCCCCTTTCATGTAAAGCGTCCAACCTCCAAAACGACTTGCTTGCGCAATGATCACTCCGTTAGTTGATGCATCTTTTAATTCAACCTGTGCATTGATCGAGTAATTTTTTGCCTTGATGTTGAGGAACGCGTTCTCGGTGATACCAGTCATTCCTTCATACAATGTCAACGACGTCCTGTTGCCGATGAGATCAGGGCGGCCTGCAATTTCTGCATTGAGGCGCTCGGCACGACGGTCATCGATGGGATATACATGATTCTTGATTGCTTCCGTGCGGAACACCTCCTGTAGCTCTTTCAGCTTGGCAGGATTTGATTCCGCGAGATTGTTTGCCTCGCTAAAGTCTTCATTGACATTGTATAATTCCCACACATCTTTTTCGAGTGGTCCTGAAGAAGCAACCAACCATGGAATTGAGTGCCTGGTACAAGCTACCCAGCCATTGTCATAAATGCCTCTGTTACCAAACATTTCAAAATATTGAGTGGTATGGCGGTCCGGCGCCTTGGCATCATCAAAAGAAAATGCAAACGACGTTCCGCTGAAAGGAATTTGTTCCGTTCCGTTAACTGTCTTCGGAAAAGGAAGTCCCGCAGCCTCCAGCACCGTAGGTGCAATGTCTGTTGCGTGCGTGAATTGCGAACGGATTTCTCCTTTTGATTTTATACCTGCGGGCCAATGCACCACCATACCATTGCGTGTGCCTCCAAAAGTGAGAAGCCACCTGCTTGGTCCATTGAAAGGTGTGTTACCTGCCAGAGCCCAGCCAATCGCAAAATGTGGGAATGTGTTGGGGCTACCCCAATCATCTATATGATTCATCATCTGTGACGCCTCACTCAGGATCCCATTCAATGCCATCATTTCGTTGTACGAACCCCGCAGCCCACCCTCGGCACTTGCACCGTTGTCACCCACTATATAAAGGAACAATGTGTTTTCCATCTCACCCATTTCTTCCAGCGACTGAACAAGGCGACCAACTTCGTGATCGGTATGTTCTGCAAAACCCGCAAACACTTCCATCTGGCGCGCGAACAATTTTTTCTGCTCTGGCGATTGTTCATCCCACGCAGGAATTTCTTTTGGTCGCGGTGTGAGCTGTGCATTCTGCGGAATCACACCCCAAGCGCTTTTGCCTTGGCAAAGTTTCTTCTCTCAACCATCCCATCCCTGGTCGAACTTCCCTTTGTATTTAGCAATGTATTCTTTAGGCGCATGATGCGGCGCGTGCGTAGCGCCGGTAGCGAAATAGAGATAAGCGCTTGTCATGCGTCATACAGTTTCGCTGTGCACCAATCCACTGAATCGCCTTGTCGGTC
>JBGALO010000003.1:0-519475 GCA_044223825.1 Cyclobacteriaceae bacterium
CTTCTCACAGGCTATCTCGAGTTTCTCTTACAAAATATCGATCAGCATAACCGCGACTTTGTGATCATCACGCCGGCTAATCCTGACGAACGCGGATGCCAGCTTTCAATACTCATGAAAAAGGATGGCAGAAAAGTCTTTCAAAAATTGGAGAAAGCAGGTGTCATCGCAGACTGGCGGGAACCCAATGTGATTCGCGTCGCGCCTGTACCTCTCTATAATACATTCGAAGAAGTGCTTCAATTCGCAGAAATATTTAGAAAATCACTATCGTGAAAGGGAAAATTGCCGTTGCCGGCGCGGGACTCGTCGGTTCATTGCTTGCCATTTACCTGCAAAGGCGTGGTTACGCGGTCTCAGTATTCGAGCGAAGGTCAGACATGCGAGGGGGTGGCGACGCCGCAGGACGATCTATAAATCTGGCACTCAGCAACCGAGGACTTCGGGCCCTTGACGAGGTCGGTCTTGCAGACAAAATGAAATCTGTTGCAATTCCGATGCACGGAAGAACGATGCATGATGTCCATGGTAATCTCTCCTATCTGCCTTATGGAAAAGAGGGGCAATTCATCAACTCCATTTCCAGAGCGGGGCTGAATATGGTCTTGATGGATGAAGCTGAAAGGCTTGGAGCAAAAATCTATTTCAATCAGCGCATTCAACATGTCGACCTCGACCAGACAAAACTTACGGTTCACGATTCCGACGGCGTCTTTAAACACTTCACCTTTGACCATATCATAGGGGCGGATGGTGCATTTTCTGCCGTGCGCGGAGCAATGCAAATCACCGAGCGGTACGATTACCAGCAAAGCTACATTGCACATGGGTACAAAGAGCTCACAATCCCGCCTGCGAAAGGCGGCACATGGAAGCTTGAAAAGAACTCATTGCACATTTGGCCACGCGAGAGTTTTATGCTCATTGCGCTGCCCAATCCTGACGGCAGTTTTACGTGTACGCTGTTCTTTCCATTTGAAGGACAGCCCTCCTTTCAATCGCTGAACACTGATAAGGCGATTAAGAATTTTTTTGATGAAACCTTCCCCGATGCAACGGGCTTGATTCCGGATCTGCTTGGCGAATTCCATCAAAATCCCACGGGCTCTCTCGTTACGGTGAGATGTTTTCCCTGGGTAAGAAACAATACGCTGCTAATAGGTGACGCCGCCCATGCTATTGTTCCTTTTTATGGGCAAGGTATGAACGCCGGATTTGAAGATTGCAGGGTACTTAACCAATTGTTGGACAATTATCACGACGACTGGAAGCAAGTGCTGCCTGAATTTCAGCGAATGCGAAAGCCTGATTGCGATGCAATCGCCCAACTTGCGCTCGATAATTTTATTGAGATGCGCGACCTCGTAGGGACGCCTGATTTCCTGTTGCGTAAGAAAATTGAAGCAAAGCTCAATGAATTGTATCCCGACAGATGGGTACCGCTGTATTCAATGGTGACCTTTCACGATGAAACGAGCTATTCCACGGCGTTGAACATGGGTCATCGTCAAAAGAAGATTATGGACGAGGTCATGCAAACGCCATCGATTGAAACGACGTGGCAATCACTGGATTTTAAAAAGATCGTTGAACAACTTTAAAGACATAGAACCATTTAATAGCCCGGACCTTAAGGTCCGGGCTATTAAACCTCCTCAATCAAAATCTTGTACTCCTCATATCGGTTGAGGATATCCCTCACATAATTTACGGGCTCTTCGCATTTGCAATATCCGGCGACTACAACCGGATCACGGTAATACTTTGGATTTGATTTCTGCTTGAGGAACATCTCCACCTCCTCCCATTTCGCAGGATTCTTCCCATATTTTTTGGCAAGATTTCTCGCATCAATAATGTGCGACAATCCGGCATTGTAGGACGACAGCACGAACTTAAGACGCTCATCCTTGTCGGTGACATATTTTCCCCAGAGCTTGTCGAGATATTTGAGATACCGTACGCCGGCCCTCAGGCTTTGATGCGGATTGGTTCGATCACGGGCCCCGAACTCTTCTGCGGTTGCAGGCATAAGTTGCATCAGGCCGACAGCGCCGGCCCATGATTCAGCGTTGGGTTGAAAGTTAGACTCCTGGTAAATAACCGACGCAAGAAGCCGCCAATCCCAACCTAAGATCTCAGCCTCTTTTTTGATTTCGTCATCGTAAGGTGACAACTTGTTTCCACCAAGAGATGAATAGTCACTCGTGAGTCGAATCTGAGACGAACGAGGACTATTAAAATATTTTTTGAACAACACTGCAAACCTTCCGTTTCTTTTGACCTCTTCAAGCCATCCATTTACAGCGTTGAGCAACTCCGGTGAGTTTTTTCTGACAGCCCAGGCGATTTGCTGCGGCAGACTCATGACCGTGCTGATATCAAGGTTCGGATAGTAAACAGCATTTACCATTGCGATCGTCTGGTCGGTCACTGTGTACTGGATTTGGCCTTCGGCAACTTTTTGAATTAGAGACTCCGTTTCCGCTTCCGCGCTATCCTCGCGAATGAGAATATTACCACCAATTTCCTGAGATAGGTTTTGCAGGCGCTCTTTGAAAGAAGATTCATTCATGACATGAACTTCTTTCCCGATAAGCTCTACGGGGCTTCTCACAAGATTGCGCTCAAGCCTGGCAGGAGGCATACGGCGCCAGTTAGAAGGCTTTTTTTGAACCAATACCTGGCAGGTATTGAATTGCGTGTCGGTAAACGAAAGGTATTTGGTACGTTCTTGTGTGATCGTCAGCGGAAAAGCGATGAGATCGCCCTCACCGCGGTTGAGCAGATCGATAGACTGTTCAATGCCACTGATGACTTTGATCTTCAGCTTTACATTCAGGTGCTTTGTCAGGCTTTGCAGCAGCTCATATTCATAGCCCATCGGTTGGCCGCGGTAGATGAAGTAGCTGATCGAATTATTATCGACGATTGCCTGCAGAAAACCACGTTCGCGTATTTGTTCCAGGTCTACCTGAACCTCGGGATCTGTAGCAAATTCTGTTGAATCCCCTTTCTGCGTGCAATCCCCCAAAAGCAAGGCCAAAGCAAGGGCTGAGGTCAAAAAAGCAGGTCTTGCCATTATTGAAAGTACGAAAAAACGGTCAGAACCTAAACCGTGTGGCGCACACGTATCCTGGTGTCAAACAAAAAAAGAGGCCCTCGTCGGGCCTCTTTTTTCTCACTTTTCACAGCCGTCAGAATGAATATCTCAATCCTACTTGCATGTAATAAGTTGAGTTATAACTGTTGTCATTCCTGAACGTACTTGTAACGGGAACATTGTTAAACGTTGCAAGACGGAATGTTGGAACTGTTGTTCCACCAGGAGTGAGAGAAGCCGTGTTTGTTGGCACGAGCAACGCAGAGTTATTTACGAGCTTATACACGCCCCAGTCTTTGTTCAAGAAGTTTCCAAAGTTGAAGATATCAAGTGTGAACTGAAGGGTGTTGTTAGTACCGCCGATGTTCGTAAAGATATCCTGAACAATCCTCAGGTCTAGTTGATTTCTCCACGGGTATGTCGCACCGTTTCTTTGCGCATACTCACCTTGATGCTTGCTGAGATAATCATCCTGTGCTATGTAACTAAAAAAGAGATCGCTTTGCTGTTGGGCAGTCCAGGTGCCAGCAGATGTTGTGAGCGGTACGAAAGCAATTTCAGAAGCACTTTTTGGAATGTAAATCAGATCGTTTGACTGGCCGTCACGATTGAAATCTCCCGAATAGGTATAAGAGAAACGGCCTGCGATCGATGCCTCCCAAAAGAGAGATATGCTGGTAGCCAGGTGCTTCAGGTACTCTTTCCTGTACTGTAATGATATGATCCACCGGTCAGGTACGGTGAATTGCGAAGGAGCAACTTCAGGAAAATTAGAATTATTAACGATCGGCGTGATCGACCAAGTGTTCAAAAGCTGATCGCCACTTCCGTCGAAGAGAACCTGCTGTGCTGTCTTTGTGTAAGCAATCATCGCATTAAGTCCTTTCGCGAGCGGCTTTTCAAGTTTTGCTGTGATCGAAGCGTAGTATCCTTGTCCTGCATTTACTAGTACAACCGGGTTGAACGCCGCAGTACCCGAGGCACTTCCCTGGGCAACTGCTAAACCTGCGGGTGTCAATGGATTGATAAACTTATTCGTGTTTGCAGCAGGATAAATAGGACGATTATCAGGGTATCCCGCAACATTAAGCGGCGTGGGGTCAGTAAGGTTCGGATTTATACCCTTTGCTACGTTGATATCCTTATTAATAATGCCTTCCAAAGTTCCTATGAATCCATAGGGCAGTTTAGCGTCGACTGCAAGGCTCGACTTCCATGTCTGTGGGAATTTGAAATCCTTGGTCAAAGCGCTGACTGTGCTTGGAATTGCAGTACCGGGAGTCGGCTGCACCGCTGGCCGATAGGCAGCTGGATCCGGGTTGAATGCGCCGGGCGTATTAACCTGGCCTGCGTATGTCTGGGTAAACTGAATCAAACCTGCGTCTCCCGATTGACTCACAATCCACACCATTGGAATCTTTCCAGTGAAAACACCAGTACCTCCACGAATAACAATGGAACGATCACCTTTCAGGTCATAATTGAATCCAACGCGAGGGCTATACAATAACCTTGAATCAGGAAGCACGCCGGTATCTATTTTCCTTCCATCGTAGAAAGTAAGAGCTGCTACGAGGGGGTGTGTCTGAATCTCTTTCGTCTCGTTGAATACTGGTTTGTCGATGCGAAGACCGACAGTGACCTTCAATTTATCATTCACATTGATTTCATCCTGTCCGTAAACAGAAAATTGGGACGTCTTGACGGTTGGGAACGCTTGTTCATATCCCGGCAGGAGTGAGTAAGTAATCGCGAAATCTCTTGGCTTTTGTCCTGTAACAAAATCATTCCAGTTGTTGAATGTGTAATAGCTGGTTGCGAAGCGCTGAAAGCCGTTCTTGGTGGAAGTGAAATCTGCTTGTGCTCCCACCGTAAATGAATGGTTGTCCTTTGTCCAGCTCAAGTTATCGACAAACGATAATGTCTTCACCTCACGCAAGTTGCCTGAAGTGAAGGGTTCATAACCGAATGATGTTACTGGTCTCGCAGAAGCTGCGGCTTGCGTACCGTTCGGTGCATCGAGGATATCGACAAACGGGAACGGTGAGCTGTCAGAACTCCTTGGCTCGTTCTGGTTGGTATATGTACCTCTCAACGTATTGGAGAATTTACCTCCTCCAAAAGACGAGTTCAGTTCGGCAGCAATCGAATACAAATTGTTCTCTTGGTAATAGTTGGTATTCTTAAACCAGAGCGCAGTATTATCTGTACGTGCACTCGATGGGCTATAAGCCGTCAACGGGCTACGCGACGTACTTACAAATGACGGTGACTTGTTCTCAACCGAACTGTATCGAACGTTTAGTCGGTGATTCTCATTAATATTCCAATCAAGGCGGGTTGTGATTTTCTTGTTTGTGGTTTTAAAATCGTAATCCTGGTAGGGGCCGGTATCATAGCCATACGTATTCTTCAGATATGTGCTATAAGTGTCCATCTCGGTTGCGGTCGGCCTTGTAATATTTGGTGCACTTCCGTAAGGTTGAGACGCTGTTGCTGCACGGTTAGCCTGTCCCGGCTTAATTTGATCCGTCGCTTCGTAGTTGGCAAAAAAGAACAGTTTGTTCTTGATAATCGGACCACCCAGTCGGAAACCGTAAGTCTTAATGTCAAGCTTTTGGGTCGGAACCTTGACTTCATCCTGAACCTGGTCACCTTGTTGTCCTTGAGTTCTCGAAAAGACATAAGCAGATCCACTGAACGTATTTGATCCAGATCGGGTCACTGCATTCATCGCGCTTCCGATGAAGCCTGACTGCCGGATATCGTAAGGAGTAACGTTTATAGTAATTGCCTCAAGCGCATCCAACGAAATCGGATTTCCGTTTCCGGGAAGGTTTCCTCCAATACCAAATGAGTTATTGAAATCAGACCCATCGACCGTGAAGTTATTTTGACGGTAGTTACCACCACCAAAAGCACCCTGGTTGGCGCTACTACCCTGAGGCGTCATACGCAGCAAGTCGTTAACACTACGCGTGATAGAGGGCATAGTGAGTAACTGCCTGCTGGAAATATTTGTGACTGCGCCATTCTTCTCAACATTCAAAGACTTTTCAGCAACGCCTGTAACCACAAGTTCTTCCAGCTGTGTGCCCTCTTCCTGCAATGTGTGGTTGATCACATACGCTTCAGCAAGTGCGAGGTTAATGTCCGTGTAAGTCTGTGTTTTGTAGCCCACAAATGAAATGGTGATCTTGTAAGGACCACCGGGCCGCATGTTCACGATGTTGAATTTTCCGCTTGCATCTGAAACCGTGCCGTAGGAAGTGCCGGTTGGTTCATGCACTGCGACCACGTTCGCTCCAGGGATCGCGCCATTCTTATCCTTAACCGTTCCCGTAAGAGAGGATGTCGTCACCCCCTGCGCCATCAGCTCTCCCATGGCTGACAGCACAAAAGCCGACGCTAGTAGTAAAAGTTTTCTCATAAGTATTGGGGTTTTTTAACATTATTTTCAAGACGCCAAAAATATTGGTTCTGGGCTCCCCGATTTTTACCGGGGCTTTAAATGTTACGAACAAGTTATTAACAATTTCGTAATCCGGCATCCCGGCAATCGATTGCTGAATTCAACTTTTTTTTCGCGCACGTTATTGATTTGAAGCATTACTTAAGGTGTAGCTGACTAAACTTACTCTCTTCCTGCAATTTGAAATTTTGAAGTTCAAATTGTGGTCGGGTTCGAAATTTTGAATCTTTTTGGAAGTGTCCACCTAACAATTACAGCCAGTGGACGGTAGCTCAGAATGACATTGGTTGTCTATCTTTAAAAGACATGGCCAAAAACAAATCCATCTCAAGCGTGATCCTTTGGTCGGTCATCTCGGCCGCCTTTATCGGGCCTGGAACGGTTACAACTGCAGCCACTGCCGGCTCACTTTTTCAGCTTGACCTGCTATGGGCCGTCGTCTTTGCTACGATCGGGTGTATTATCCTCCAGGAGGTCTCCGCGCGACTTACGATTACCAGCGGGCTGTCCATGGGTCAGGCAATGGAGATAAAATACGGAAGGAAAAGAAGTCAGTGGCTGAAATTCTTATTGGGTGGCCCCGTGGTACTGGGTTGCGCGGCATACGAGGCCGGGAATATTCTGGGAGCAACGTCCGGCCTTTCACTTATCTCGGCGGTAGACACGCGCACCCTAACCATTATTCTTTCTGCGCTTTCTGCCGTAATACTTTGGACCGGAAAGAAGGACGCCATTGGTTGGCTTATGACGCTCCTCGTTGCGATGATGGGCATTGCATTCTTCGCACTCGCGCTTGGCCGGCCTTTTTCATTGAGCGACTATTTGGTTGCGGGCACTGTTCCTGTTCTGCCATCCGGCAGCGAGTTGCTTACACTTGCCCTGGTCGGAACCACCATTGTTCCATACAATGTATTTCTTGGCTCAGGAATCAGTAAAGGGCAGACGGTTTCGCTCATGCGTATCGGCCTGACGATTTCTGTAATCATCGGTGGCTTGATTACGGCTGCGATCCTCGTTGCAGGCACCGCGGTGAAGTCCTTTTCAAATTTCAATGAGCTTGCAACGGCACTTGCTGAAAGCATCGGGCCGATGGGAGGAGTTGCGCTTGGCATCGGATTGTTTGCAGCAGGATTTTCTTCCGCCATCACATCACCCTACGCGGCGTCTATCATTGCTTCTACGGTATTCAATTGGGGCGAGAAGCGACAGCGAATTACGTGGGCGTTGGTGCTCTTCACTGGATTCGCTTTTGGTGTCAGCAATATCAAACCCATACCTGTCATTTTAGCTGTGCAAGCATTGAATGGACTTGTATTGCCGCTATTGACGGCCTTTTTGATCCTGTTGATCAATGATCCAACGCTCATTCCAAATGAGCATCGTCAATCCAGGGCATACAACCTGGTACTGATCGTGATTTTTGGCGCGGTCTTGATGATGGGCCTTAATAACATTGATAAGTCCGTTTCGACGTGGCTCTCCGTTCCATCAGGACATTTTGCCGTTATAATTGTGCTTACGACATCATTGATGGCTTATATCAGTTATAAGCTGTTTGCGTTGCGGGCGCACAAACCATCGTAACTTTCAGGTTTTCCTCCTGTGTTGGACTGAATTCAACCCTTCCTGAGAACTTTAATAAGTGTCACTGCCGATACCAGTGTCCATACAGCTTCGAGAATGATGAAGGGCACATACACAATAAGCACAGACGCCAGGCATGTCAGTGATGCGCCAACGGCATTCATCAACAGGTACGGCACACTGCTCTCTGTGATCTTCTTCATAAGGTTTAACAAGTAGGCAACCAACAGAATTGCAACGCCAATAAATCCAATCCAATCTCCGAGTGTCATAGTCGTATTAAAAATAAAATCCCCGCCTCGACATGAAGCGGGGATATCTTAAATGATAATTTTCTGTTATGCTGAAACCACCTCATCGAAGGCTTTGACGAATCCCTTCATCTCGTCCATTGTACCGATGCTGACGCGGCACCATTCTTTGCCCAAATAATCCCACACGCGGATCTGGTATCCTTTTGCCGTTGTTTGCTCCAAAATGGTCTTACCATCCTTTGGCGCAGGGAACAGCACGACGTTGCCCATCGGCTTGCCATAGAACCATTTTTTGGAATCAAGATAGGCGGTGAAATAACCTCTGGCTGCTGCGTTCATCTTGCGCGTATACGTCATGAACTCCTCATCACCCAAACTCGCTTTCGCGGCCGCAATTCCTGCCTGATTCAGAATCGTGTCGGACTGGTATTTTCCAAATTTCTGAATGAGTTCCGGCTTTGCAACGATGTAACCAACCCGCAAGCCCGCAAGCCCATAAACTTTCGAGAACGTCCTCGAGACAATCACATTATGTCCTTGCTTAACCAGGTCGACCATTGAAACCTGTTGCGCGGGCTCGAGAAACTCCAGATACGCCTCATCAGAATACACAATTGTCCTCTTCGATTGTTCGATACAGAACTGCTTGAGTTTGTGTGGATCGAGCACCGTTCCTGTCGGGTTATTCGGATTTACAACGAAAAGAATTTTTGTATCGGGCTTAACGGCAGCGGCCATCGCATCCAGATCATGAACAAGATTCGCATCCAAATTCACCTTATCCCATCGCGCATTGAACTTTTGCGCAAAGTTCATCATCAACGGAAATGTTGGCCACGCAGAGAGAATCGACCCGCCTTCAACGCCCACCGAGAGGCCCGTGATTGCAAGCGCTTCTCCTGATCCGGCAAAAACAAGAACGTGGTCCGGTGAAACACCTTCTTTGGCAGCGATCAATTGTTTTAATTCTTCGCCACCTTCGAAACCATACCGGTTTCCTTCCATGATAGCTGCTTTGATTGCTTCCCTTGCTTTTGGCGAAGGCCCATATGGATTTTCATTTGAGCCGAGCCTTACAAGTTTCGGATCAGATTTAAAAACATTGAAAAATTCATACTCAGCCTTGCTCGCAGGAGCGGCTGCAAGTTCCTGAAATAAGGAAAGTCCTATTGGGACACCGGCCCCGGCCGTTACCGCTGATCGTAGCCAATCTCTGCGTTTCATAGTATTCAAATGATTTGATGGTCAATTAAAAGTAGAGAAAATTCCCGCTCTTTGCCACACATTATATGGAAGGGGGAATCACGGACAAATTATTGATTTCCGGATGCCAGCTAACGCCACGGCGCTCTGGCTGTGGTAGTGACGAATGGTTCGCCGTCAAGGACGATCATCGGATCGTTGACGTTTTTCGGATGATTTCGCTTTTCCAAACGATAAGATCCTTGCCCTGCGGACTGTGAGTTATAGTATATACGATCACCCTGCACATACCAGGTGCCGGCATCCCCACTTTGCGACGCCGTACCACCCGAAATGGTTTCCGTATTGACACTGCGCGATCCTTCGTAGGAATAAACATACGTGCCATCCGCGCGAAGATTGATGCAACGACTTGTCTGAGAATTGCTCGTCATATTCATATAACACCATTGCCCCACCAATTCCATCGGGACGTTACGTCCACCGGCTCCAGCGGTAGCACTTCCTTGTCCTGCTGGTTTCGTATAGGTAATCTTTTGCCCATTGACAGTAAGGTTCAATTGTGATCCAACAACATTATAAGCCATCATCACGTTGCCTTGGGCCGTTGTCAAAATGATGTGGCCCTGGGATACTTTGTAGGGAAAGCTGTTGCCGAGATACACACAGGTTCCATCGGGTTTGAATTCAATCATCTCACCGTTTCCCGACCACAAGCCTAAGAGTTTCTTATCAGTTGCACTGAACGCCGCGTCAGTGACGGTTGTCTGAGATGATGTATCCTTACCTTTTCGAGAAAATGTGATGGGTTTTTCGAGATCGCCTCCTGACAGCGCCAGGGCATCCCCCTTCAAGTTGAAATTATAGTCAGTTGTTTTATCACCCGATGTAATCGCGAGCACGTTACCTTTCTCGGCAAATCTGATCGGCTCGCCGTCGAGTTCGCCGGACCCATCTTGATTAAGGATCAACGTCATCTCATATCCAAACTCATTATTTTGCCACAGCCCATGGATCTTCCCCTGCTGTTGCACCTTCGCTCCGATTTGTGCTTGCGTCACAAAACCCGCAGATAGAAAAAACAGGATGATGATTCTCATATGAAAGTTATAAATGACTTTCGGGAAGAAATCGAAGTTAATTAAAATCCAGCCTTCGAACTACAGCACGTTGTTCAACTGCTCCTTGATCTTTTCAAGCTCTTCCTTCATGATGACTACGTCTTTCTGCATTTCAGCATCGTTTGCTTTCGACCCTATGGTATTTATTTCGCGCCCAATCTCTTGCGCGAGGAAGGTAAGCTTTTTCCCATTGGATACTGGCTCGTTCATGATCTTCAAAAAATAGTCGAGGTGCGTCTTCAAGCGGACACGCTCCTCATGTATGTCCAGCTTTTCGATATAAAAGATGATCTCCTGTTCCAGTCGATTCTGATCAAATCCTTCATCACCAAAAAACTCTGTCACATTCTTTTTAATGCGCGTCCTGATTTTCTCGATACGCTGAGGGTCGAGTGCCTCCACCTTTATCAACGCTTTGCCGATCGACTGAATATAGGTCTTTAGTTTTTCCTCCAGTATTGCCCCTTCGGTCTTTCTGAAGCCGTCACACAGACTGATTGCTTCCGACAAGACTTTTAAGAATTTGTCGTACACCGCGGGATCCAGCGCTGATTGGTCGGTACTTTGCTGAACGTCAGGTGATTTAAGCGCCATTTCAAAAAGGGTGTCATATGGGGCCATCACGCGATCGGCAAGTTTCTTCAATTCAGTATAATGCGCGATAAACAGCGCCTCGTTGTATTGCTGCGGGATATTTTGAACATTGGTTTTTAGGTATTCCACGGAAACAGTCACTTTACCCCGCTCCAGTTTGTCTGTGATGATATTCCGGACATCGAGCTCTTTTTCTGTGAAAAGACGGGGAAGCCGAAGATTCAAATCAAGAAACTTTGAATTGAGACTTTTGACCTCTACGAGGACCGTGGCTTCTTCAACCGTTGCACTTGCCTGGCCGAAGCCCGTCATTGACTTAAGCATGAAGGAAATTTTTTCTTACCGCCACAAGATAGGAAGATTCCCCTGCAGCACGTGCTACAGGTATGATCCGTTAAAAGTCATACCCGATTGACACCATCAAGCGCGGATCCTTGACTTTATAGTTCTCTACTGGCCACGCGAGATCGAATTTGAGATAGTAACCAAGCATCATGGTTCTGAAGCCGAAGCCGTAGCTATACAACCATGGATTAAGATATTGCTTGAGGTCGATTGTGAATGGGCCTTGCTTTACTTCTACAGTGCGCAGGGTGTTCTGTGAGTTGATTGGCGGATCCCCGGTCCAGCTTGTGCCAATGTCATAAAATGCAATGAACTGCATGTTTCGGAAAAAGTTGGACGATACTGGTCCACCCGCGAGTGCACGGACCAGCGGCAGGCGGAATTCGGCGTTAGCCATCGCCACGCTCGTACCGTACAGTGTTGCATAATCGAAGCCCCGTAAGGTCGTTGCGAACTCGGTGAAGAGGAGCTGCGAATTGTATCCCGATTTCACCGTCAGCGGGTTCTTTACACCACCGTAGTTGATTGAATTGCCGATCCAGTTATCGACTCCGCCGAGCACATAATTTTTCGGCGCATTGCCAAAGAATGTTCCGGTATATCCACGAACAGCAAACACAATCTCTTTGTAGATCTTTTGATAGTGGCGCACGTCGAGGAATATCTGTGAGAAGCTGGCCTTCTTGTTTCCAAGACCTTCATAATCGATAAACCCGACCTTGCCGCGTGTACCTTCGATGATATTCATTCCCGTGGTGACCGAATTGTCATAGACCAGGTCAACACGTGCACCGCCATAATACTGTTGCTGTGCTGGAGCAAATACCGGCGGACCCGGACTCACCTGCTGATCAGGGCCGCGATCTACGAACATCGTATAACCAGCGAACGGTTTTACGGAGAGGCGCAGTCGAACGGTTAGAGGAAGCGAGGCACCGAACTCGATTTTCTGCCAGGTATATTTCTGCAGTTGGTCGTTCTGCGTCCAGAATATCACTTTTCGGTCATAGCGTACACTAAAGTCAACGCGGTATTTCAAATATTGAAACTCGCCATACACGTCGCCGCTCTTCCAGTCGAACGCGGTCTGAATGCCACCAAAGATCCTATAGTTTTCAAGGATATCATTCATCTGGGTCTCCAGCCTGATACTGAAACCCCGTAGTGGATCCACCACAAAATTCGTATTCAGACTTTCATAACTGAATTTTGGCGCGTAAGGAAATGGCCCGCTGATCCTTGTGTTCTCCCGCGCCTTCATGTAACGGCTCAAGAAGGTCTCTGGGGTCTTCTGACTTTTAACCGCATCGTCTTCAAACTTATAATCATCAGTGTTAACACTCTTTTCTTCTTTCCTGGGCACCACTATGGTTTTTGGTGCGATCGTCGTATCCGGCTGCACTTTTTCTTCATCAAAGGAATAGTTGTCTGTATTGATGTCGGGTTTCTTCGGATTTACGGCAGTTGTGTCTCGACGCGCACTGTCAGGCACAACAGGCTTTGGTCGCAAGGTGTCCTGTTTTTTCTGAAGGCGCTCATTGATGAGTTGCTTGATTGATATCCCTTGTCTCGCTTCCTTCTTTCTTCTCTCTGTGATTGACTTTACTTGCTGTGCCTCTTTGCGTTTCGTGGCTGGCGTAAATATCTGCTTGTCAAGATTGATATGCCGCTGGATGAAAATATCTTCCTTCAGGTCTTTGGTCATCACCATGGCGAGCGTGCTGGTATTAAAATCTATATCATAATCCTTTATGCTGGATGGGAAATTCGACACCTGAATGTAGACTCCCGTGCGGCGGTCGAAATGAAAAAGATTGAGGATACCACGCTGATCACTGAGATAAAAGATATTGTTTTCGTCTTTAGCCTTCGGATAAAAATCTTTGCTGAGGGTGTTTGTGATCCGGTTTACGATGTTGTTGGTCGAGTCCAGGTTGTACATGAACAGATTATAATTCGCCGGGATCTTGGTATAATCTTTAACAATTGTGTTTGTTGTGTCGGTGGTGCGATTGGAGCTAAATACGATTGTGTTGGTGTTTGGAATAAACGAAGGATCGAAATCATCAAACAGGTCATTGGTTAGTCGCCTTGTACGATCGCGACGGCTACTGATCAAATAAAGGTCGTTCTGTCCTTCCACATCAGCGCTCATAATTGCCAATCTTCCGTTCGATGAGAAGTGAAAACTTCTGATATTACTGAACTTCTGAAGCTGACGCGGTAGCGTACTCCTGGTACTCAAATCATACAACCAAAATATGTAGTCGCCCTCCTTTACACCAATCACACCCAGTGTGTGCGAGTCTGCCCAGCTAAGCAGCGGCACATGATAATCGACAGTTTGTTTGAAAACCCTGTTACCGCCGTCCAGAATTTTTGTCTCACTACCATTTTCAAGTGATTTAACAATCACTTCAAATTTTCCACGATCGTTCTGTGCGTACGCTACATTCTTTCCGTCGGGACTGATCTTGACGGTGGTATAAACGACAGATTTCCGATGCTTCGGGCTGAAACGCTGTGAATCGGCTGGCGCAACATAGCTTTGAGCGACCCGGTCCTCTTCAGCCAGATAGAATTTCTTCCAATCTGACATGAGTTGCTTGAAACTCACACCCAACGTGATGTACATGCTTTTCTGTTCATTGCGAATTACACGGGTGTAGTTGAGGATATTGGCCATGCTGCCTTTACCGTATTTCTCCACGACATAATTCCAAATCGATTGACCAATGAGCGCGGCATCTGCATCGGTTGCTTTGAGCGCGCGATTAACTTTCTTGCTCTTGACAAGCTGGCGTACATAATCGTCCATCTCGGCATTCCATCCTTTGGCTGCGTATGCCGATGCGCCATCAATAAACCATTCCGGAAGGTTGAGAAGGACAGCATTTTGAAACATGTCTTTCAGGCTGCCGCCAAACATCATTTCATTGACCATCAAATCCGCAACTTTATAGATAAGCTCTTCCTTGAATTCATCAAGCGTTCCGGGATGTGCAATTTCAACGTAGGGTTTGATGAATGACGTTTGGCCGTTTACATTAAATTGTTGGCCCATGATCCCCATGTTGCTCTGCTGGAGGTCGGTGACTGAGTTGTAAAGAAAAACCTTCGACTTTAAATAAGGTGGGTAACCGATCAGGTCGGTTATGCGGTCAAATTCCGTTTCCAGGTATTGGGTGGCTTCCGTTGCTACCTTTCTCCGATTGTCATAATAGTATACATCGAAGTTTTCGGAGCTGACGTACTCCCATTTGAATGTGCGGTATTGAATTCGGTTCTTACCAAAGACTTCACTCGCCTTCTGAGCCACCGCCGGAAGAGAAAATAACGCAGAGACAACGAAAATCGCCAGTGTGCTAAAGGCACCCTTCATGCGCATAAAGTCAGTCACGATCAACTCGAATATAACGCTTTGAACCGATAAATATTGACCTCGGTTGATAGGTCACCATTTCCTTCCAGCCACGTGGCTAAATGGTGGGCAAAATAGGGGCTTAAACTTACGCCTTTAGTTCCAAGACCATTAAATACCACGACGTTTTTATTCTCCGGATGAGCGCCAAGCATGGAGGGCTGAAGCGAGATAGTCGCGACCCTTGGTCGTAGTGGATTCGGAAAACGGCGCATGGTCATACGTTGCGCCAACTTTGTAAATATTTTCCTGCTCAGTGGGCACCAGGTAGGCACATCTGTTAAATATACGTGCAGGCACAAAAGTGAGCTTGACGTCCAGTGTCTCTCCCTTAAGCGGCCGTATCGGCAGCCAGTTGAAAAACTTCCCTTTTAACGCTTGCAATCCGTTACAGAAAATGATCTTGTCTGCTTCAATGTCATTGTACTGAATGCTTCCCCCGGTTTCAAGCGCGTCTTCAGCGAATACAGTCTGCGAAAAACTGTTTTTTTCAATCAGCGCGTTTCTTACCGTTTCAATCCAGCGCAATACATTCAAATATCCGGAGTTCACAATTTCCATACCGCCGTACGGGTTCGGGATATCAAAGCTGCCGGCTGGATGCATGACAAGCTCGACGCCATTGATTCCGCCGTGCCTTAGCTTCTCTTGCCATTGCGCCACTTCGTCTGCTGATACGAACGGTCGATATATCGGCACTTGGTTCAAAAATTTTTCTTTAGAAATATTTTCCGCATCCTGATAAAATGAATGGAGAAAGGGAAAGATGGTTTCGGCCTGCCATGTCTTTGTAAGCACACGGCCGGTGATCGGATTGAATAAGCCTGCGGCTATTGCAGAAGATTTGTTGGCCGTAGGATTATCAAACACCATCAGCGATTTCCCACGTCGCATCAGCTCCCACGCTAATGCACTCCCCGCCAGTCCTTGCCCTACGATAATATAGTCGACGCGTTTGCCCATCCTATCGGGTGCACAGTTGAGTTGATCTCATTTTCGGTTGGCAAGATAGACCCCACTCAATATGGCTGCCATGCCGATAAAATGCGTAGCGTAAAGATATTCACCATCGAGAACTCCCCAGGTTACTGAAACAATCGGGATGATATACGTTACCGTGCTGGCAAAAAGCGGCGTCGTCAACTTTACAAGCTTGTTGAAAATGGAATTAGCAACAGCAGTACTCATCAATGCGAGTATAAAAATAAAACCGAATGCTCTCCATGCTTCAGGGTTGACGGTCATTCGCTGGGTAAAATCTGTAAAACCAAAAAGATAGATGACCGCAAGAGGCGAAACGAGTACTACGGAGATTGCAGCAATTGCTACAGAACCCAGATCGGCAATCTTGAATTTGATCAAATTAAGATTCAATCCGTAGCAGGCACAGGCGACCACAATCAACAGTCCCCACAAGTTAAACGCGAACGCGCCGCCGCTTCGTGATACCATCAATATCACAGCGCCCGCAAGTCCGATCAACACCCCGATTATCGCGGCCCGGTTGAATCGTACATTAAAGAACGATGCACCGATGATGACTGTCCAAAGCGGTGAAAGCGTGTTGAGAATTCCAGCAAGCGAACTATCGATATGTTTTTGTGCTGTGGAAAACAGAAACGCCGGGAAAAAGACTGCCATAAGTCCTGACAAAAACAATTTTGGAATATGACCTCCGCGAACCGTTTTCCATTTTGCGATTGCGAATGGAAGAAAAATGATACCCGCCAGCATCACCCGCAGCGCCGCAACCTGTCCCGGTTCGAAGGCCAGAAGACCTTTCTTAATAAGAATGTAAGACGTACCCCAGATCACCGCGAGGACGATCAATAAAACAAAAGACAATGGGGAGGTTTTATTTTCCACAAGCGTGAAAAGAAATTATAGGATCACGCAGCCTGCATGGAATAAACATCCAGCACTTCATCGAGGATTGCATGAACTTCTGCAGCCGTATCAGCCTCCACCAGCCTGGTGCGATATGGTTTGAAATCGGGCATGCCTTTGAAATAGTTGGTGTAGTGGCGTCGCATTTCAAAAACACCCAGACGATCTCCTTTCCACCTGATCGAAAACTGAAAGTGCTCGCGGCATACACGAACACGCTCCGCGATGTCTGGCGCAGGCAGTAGTTCTCCCGTCTTCAGATAATGTTTTATTTCATTGAATACCCACGGTGCGCCAATCGAGGCACGCCCAATCATGATACCATCGACACCGTATTTGTTTTTATAATCAAGGGCTTTCTGCGGGGAGTCTATATCGCCGTTCCCGAAGATTGGTATCTTAATCCTTGGATTCTTTTTGATTTCGGCAATCAGTGTCCAATCTGCAGAGCCTTTATACATCTGCACACGCGTACGTCCGTGCACAGTGAGGGCTTGGATTCCAATATCCTGCAGTCGTTCGGCTACCTCGGTAATGTTCTTTGTCGAATCATCCCAACCGAGCCGGGTCTTCACCGTGACTGGAAGATGCGTGCATTTGACGATCGACTCCGTCATCTTCACCATTTTTGGAATATCCTGTAATAAAGCTGCGCCTGCGCCACGGCACGCGACTGCCTTTACCGGACATCCATAATTGATATCGATCAGATCTGGATTTACAGCGGTTGCTATTTCAGCTGAGCCTACCATATTGCCGATGTCACCTCCGAAAAGCTGAATGCCAATGGGACGTTCGTATTCAAATATGTCGAGCTTTTGCCTGCTCTTTGCTGCATCTCGAATAAGGCCCTCCGAAGAAATAAACTCGGTGTACATCAGATCTGCGCCACCAGCTTTGCAAACCGCCCGGAAAGGCGGATCACTGACATCCTCCATGGGTGCCAGCAGCAGGGGAAAATCTCCAAGCGATATGTTACCGATTTTTACCACGAGTCCGTTCAGCAATGCGTCTTCCTAGGGAAGAATTCGCCATATTTGCCCGCAAAAATAGCCAAAAACGATTATATGAGCGAGAATCTAGTTTCTGACCGTCGGCCGGTTTCCTCGCTGCTCCAAATATTCCTTCTGCTCATTTTTGGATTCGTGATCCTTGGTCCGACAATCGGTGTCATCGCGGCAACTTTGATTTATGGCGTGGGCTTCCTGGAAGGTGTCGCCAATCCTGCTGCACATCCCGAGTACAGTAACGGGATCGTCCTTTCGCAAGGGCTTGGCGCGGCTATCGGACTAATCTTTTTGCCTTGGTTTTATCTCAAGGTCGTTGAAAAAAGACAGCTTCATATCTTCTTCAAGTCAGACGTGCGATGGCCAGTGGCTATCATATCGATCTTTATTGTGATCGTCACGTTCGCGTTTGCGATCTCGCCGATCGTTGACTGGAACGCAAACATTGAATTTCCACAATGGATGGCAGGGTTCGGAGAATGGGCACAACGCACTGAAGCGATGGCAGCCGAACTTATCAAATCAATTAATAGGTGAAGAGCTCGTCTTTCGTGGTCTAATTCAAAATGAATTTCAAAGGGCGCTAAGAAATCCACACGCTGCGATCTGGCTGGCCGCAATTGTCTTTAGTGCCATACATCTTCAATTCATGGGATTCGTTCCAAGGGTGTTATTGGGTGCACTCATGGGCTACCTGTATTATTGGTCCGGCAATCTTTGGATGGCGGTGCTTGCCCACTTCTTCAACAATGGAATTCAACTCACCGGCCTTTACCTTTATCAAAAAGGTTTGATCAGCTTCGATGTCGAAAGTACTGAAAGTGCACCATGGCCCTTAGTAGTGACAGCCCTGATCGCAACGATCTTTTTGCTCTTTTTCTTAAAAAATTATTTTGCAAGCATATGCTTCATGACGCTCCGGGAATTTTACGCGTTGGCCGGGCTTGACGGAATGGTCGTTCAAAAATCACTTGGAATGATTTGCGGGATGAGCGTGTTTACTCTTTCGTTCCTCATTGAAGACAAAATCATCTCATACAGATATTATTTTCTGATCTTCCCGATCATGGCATGCGTGTATATGATCAAGCTGTACAAAAAATTTGAGCGCAAACCATTCACCAACATTGCATTCACTTTCCTTGGCATCTTTTATGTCGCAATGCCTTACGCGTTACTCAACATTGCCGTATTCGAGAATGGAACTTATAATTTTGAGATCATCTTCGGATGTCTGTTCATTCTCTGGGCCAGTGATACTGGCGCTTACATAGCCGGAACACTCTTTGGTCGTCGCAAACTTTTCGAACGCATCTCTCCGAAAAAATCATGGGAGGGCGCAATTGGCGGAGCCGTACTCGCACTTGCATTTGCTCTTTTGATGAACAACTTTTTCCATACACTAGCGCTTTGGCAGTGGCTGACAGTCGCAGCGATCATTATCGTCGGCGGCACATATGGTGACCTGGTAGAATCACTGCTCAAACGCAGCATTGAAATCAAAGATTCTGGTTCCACCCTTCCGGGCCACGGTGGCTTCCTTGATCGCTTCGATGGACTGTTAATATCCGCTCCTTTTATCGTGGCATTCCTGGAGATTTTCTGAAGAGACCCCACGCAAAGGCCTTGCTCTGCCGAAGCGGCTACGCGAAGGCGATGCGCAAAGCCCGCAAAGTTCTGTTTTATTCTTTGCGAACTTTGCGCCTTCGCGTGGAATGTATTTTTTGCGCGCTTTGTGCACCCCCGAAATAAACTTTGCTTTCCCGGTGACGGAAGACAATTTTATTCCTCTTCAAATCGGTAAACGGAAGAATCAACTTTTTGCCATTTAACAGGCGCATGAGCCTAAATTATATATCTTTGCAACCGTTTTCGGACCGGATTTTAATATCAAGATCGCTCCGGATTTCAAGACACTAAAAAATCAAACATGGCCTATATTGAACCCGCTCCGCTTCTCGATAAAGAGAATCCATTCGAAGCGATGATGTCTCGTTTCCAGACCGCCTCACAATTGCTCGGCCTGGAAGAACAGATCTACAATGTATTGAAAGTTCCTGCGCGCCAAGTCATCGTCTCCTTGCCGGTGACTATGGATGACGGAAGCATCAAAGTATTCGAAGGATATCGTGTGATTCATTCTACGATCCTTGGTCCCTCAAAAGGAGGAATTCGTTTCGATCCGGGCGTGAACATCGACGAAGTGAAAGCGCTCGCTGCCTGGATGACGTGGAAATGCGCAGTCGTTGATATTCCTTATGGTGGTGCCAAAGGTGGTGTAAAGTGCAACCCACGCGAAATGTCTGCTGGAGAAATCGAACGTCTCATGCGCGCCTATACACTTGCGATGGTAGACATCTTCGGTGCTGATAAAGATATTCCTGCTCCTGATATGGGAACGGGTCCGCGTGAGATGGCATGGCTCATGGACGAATATTCGCGTACGCGCGGAATGACTGTGAACGCAGTTGTGACCGGTAAGCCAATCGTTCTTGGTGGTTCACTCGGAAGAACAGAAGCAACGGGTCGTGGTGTAATGGTCAGTACGATGGCCGCGATGGCCAAGCTCAAAATCAATCCCTACAACGCAACGTGCGCGATCCAGGGATTTGGTAACGTGGGTATGTGGGCTGCCAAGTTGCTCGAAGAACGCGGATTGAAGGTTGTTGCGATCAGTGACCTCTCTGGTGCTTATTACAATGAGAAAGGGATCAATATTGAAGCAGCGCAAAAATTCCGCGACGGCAACAACGGAACCCTTGATGGCTATGCAGAAGCACAAAAACTGAAGGGCCCTGAAATATTGACCCTGCCGGTTGACGTGCTCGTGCCCGCAGCAACTGAAGATGTTATCACCGTCAGCAATGCTTCAAAGATTCAAGCCAAGCTCATCGTCGAGGGTGCTAATGGCCCGACGTCATCGAAAGCTGATGCAATCATTTATGAAAAAGGTATCAGCGTGGTGCCCGACATTCTCGCCAACGCAGGCGGTGTGACGGTCTCTTATTTTGAGTGGGTGCAAAACCGCCTCGGATATAAGTGGACCGCAGAGCGCGTTAACCGTCGCAGCGACCGGATCATGAAGGATGCGTTTGACAACGTGTACCGAGTGGCCACGGAGTATAAGCAATCGATGCGTATTGCGGCGTATATGGTCGCCATCGACAAGGTGTCGAAGACGTACAAGTACCGCGGCGGCTATTAAGCCGCACCCTTAGGACTAAGGCATTATTTACAATAACTTTGCAACCCTGAACTGAAATTTTTCTAGTTCAGGGTTTTTTTATCCGCGTATGACAATTCACAAAGAGGGAAGAACGCTTCTGTTTGTTCTCCTGGTAATCTTCTTCGCCATCAACTGGGCATTTTCTTATTTCATGCCTGAAGCTACCACGCTGCAGAACATTATTCTTGGCGTATCGATTGCTTTTTATTTGATCATCCTGCAGTTTTTCCGAAGCCCGATCTTTCAGATTTCGAAAAACGAGAATACCGTTCTTGCTCCTGCCGACGGGAAGGTGGTTGTAATTGAAGAGACTCAAGAAACGGAATACCTGAATTCGAAACGCAAGCAAATATCAATTTTCATGTCGCCTGTCAACGTACATGTAAATCGAATGCCTGTTGGCGGATCGATCAGTTATTATAAATACCATCCTGGCAAATACCTGGTTGCCTGGCATCCTAAGTCGAGCACTGAGAATGAGCGAACAACAGTGGTGGCTAAAATGAAGGATGGCACTGAGGTGTTGTTCCGCCAGATCGCGGGAGCACTTGCGCGGCGCATTAAATGTTATGTGAAAGAGGGTCAATCTCTCGACCAGGGTCAGGAGTTCGGTTTTATTAAATTCGGATCACGCGTCGATATCTTCCTGCCTCTGGAGGCCACAGTGAAAGTGAAGATTGGCGATGTTACAAAAGGCGGACGGACGGTGATCGCAGAATTGTAGTATTCCAAGCCAGGACCCAGTTTCTAGAACCCAGAATCTAGAATCCAGAATTCAGTTCAACCCTTCGACATCGCAGAAATATATCTATCGGGTATCTCGCCTTTCGTAGCCGTCGTATAATCTGAATAGCTGCACGGCACAATGCTGTTTCTTTGATATACAGATTTTGATGGCATCGGCACTTCCATCCACCAGCGCTCAGTGAATTTGCTTTTGTAGAAGACGAGTTTCTCAGGATCCACCGGCATCGCTACTGTATACTTTGTAAAATCATTGCCTTTAAAATCCTGTTCATTTTTCCTGTGGTAGTATCCCTCAATAAAATACCACACCATCGTTGCAACAACCGCTGCCGTTTTCTTGTGACTGTCGTCAAAGTCAGGGCTGTATCCATAAAAGCCAGCTGAGCTCAATTTCTCATTCATGCCTGCATACCAGGAAATTTGTACGGCATCTTCCCCGCTCAATCCAAAAGGTTGCGCGCGATCGCTTCCTGGGGCGTCTGCAGATCTTATCGCTGTCACATCAAATGACAGCATGTCGGCCTGCCGGATAGCAGGCTCCATCTCCGCCAGGTTTGTTCTGATCTGGCCAATGCGAAATGCCTCGAAGTATAATTTTTCAAGTACTCCGATCGATGCCGGATCGATCAAATAGGTTTGATAAGCCAGGTGCGTATAGCTCAACAGATAATTCGGTTCATGCAATAGAATGCGGTGCAAATGCTTCTTATCCGCGGTGGCTCCATGCTTATCTTCTAAATCGAGGAACGCGTCTACATTGAGCAGGCTCACTAATTTTTCAAATCCTTCATAAGCCCAATACTGACCATAATCCATGTCGTGCGAACCCCCGATGATGATGGGCAGGACATTGTTCTCCAAAAGAATCCTGCACACTTCGCTCAGTCGCACGTAAGACTCCTCCAGATCAATTCCTGGATTCAGATTACCCAGGTCTACTATCCTGTAAGGACCGGTCCCCTTTTTGAGTTGATAAAGTTTTTTCCGGATCTCGTTGGCAGCATGACTTTGGCCCGCATGATGCCCCGCCCCACGTGTTTCGTTTATACCGATGATCGCAATGTGACTCCCTTTGTACTCAGGGATCTTTTCATCAAAAATCCGGATGTTCTTTAAGAATGAAGAGGTCGAGGAAATGGAAGAATGGACACTGTCTTCTATCGGAGAAAAGAAAAGGGTGAGATCCATTTGAATACGAGGGTTTATCAAAGCTAGCGTATCGGAGGGGCAAAAGGAAATGGATCAGTCGCCCATTGCTGGTGACCGGTGACAGATTCCGGTTCCAAAAAAATAGGGCACCCATTGAGATGCCCTATTTTGATTTTCGTACGAAAAATTTTATCCCCCGAAATCATCGAACCTCACGTTCTCTTTCGGAATACCCATATCATCGAGCATCTTGAGAACAGCAGCGTTCATCATTGGAGGTCCGCAGAGATAATACTCGACATCCTCGGGTGCTTTGTGATCCTTTAGATAATTATCGTACAAGCACTTGTGAATGAAACCAAGGTAACCATCCGCATCACTGTCATCGAGGTTCTTCTTCACCTTCCAGTTATCATCCGGAAGAGGCTCTGAGAGACCGATATAGAATTTAAAGTTGGGGAACTCCTTTTCGATATTTCTGAAGTGCTCGGTGTAGAATAGTTCCTTCTTCGACCGACCGCCATACCAGTATGAAACTTTGCGGTTAGTCTTTTGTGTGTGAAAAAGATGGAAGATGTGTGCTCGCAACGGCGCCATGCCCGCACCACCACCGATGTAAATCATTTCGCGTTGTGTCGGGTTGATATGGAACTCTCCGTAAGGGCCCGAGATGGTAACTTTATCACCTGGCTTCCTTGAGAAAATATAAGACGAACAAATTCCCGGATTTACATCCATCCATTTATTGTTCTGACGATCCCAGGGTGGAGTTGCGACGCGAATATTCAACATCACAATGTTTCCTTCTGCAGGGTGATTAGCCATTGAGTATGCCCTGAAGATAGGCTCATCGCTTTTCATCTTGAGACCCCAGAGTTTAAACTTGTCCCAGTCGCTCTGGAAAACATTCGCAGGGTGACCCAACTCCGGATGAGGCGTGATGTCCATCGTTTTGAAATCAACTTCTGTCGGCGGAACATCTACCTGTATGTAACCACCAGCTTCGAAGTGCAAGGTCTCGCCTGGAGGAAGTTTCAGCTTGAACTCTTTGATGAATGTTGAAACGTTATAGTTAGAAACAACTTCACATTCCCATTTCTTGATACCGAATATCTCCGCAGGAATCTTGATCTGCAGGTCCTGCTTAACTTTTACCTGGCAGCCTAAACGAACATGATTATTTTTCTCAGCACGACTCAGGTGGCCGAGCTCGGTCGGGAGCACATCTCCACCACCAGATTCAACGACACATTTGCACATTGCGCATGTTCCACCTCCACCACATGCAGAAGGGAGAAAAATCTTCTCATTTGATAGCGTCGACAAGAGGGAACTGCCGGCAGATACTGTTATTGTTTTTTCGCCATTAATGACAATTTTAACCGGCCCCGACTGCACCAACCTTTTCTGTGCAAACAGGAGCAGGAAAACCAGGAGCAAAATGACGATCGTGAAAGCGATGATGGACGTCGAGATAATCGGCAGCATGTTAATCAAAAAGTTAGGCTACAAATATATCCACCTAACCCGTAAAACACGGTTCGTCCATCAAAAAAATCGACCCTGGCGGAACCCTGTAGAGCGCTTCACTTCTACAGGGCGTACGCCAATTCCTCCTTTTTGGCCGGCACAAGGGGCTTCAATCCAGTGCCCGGGGCGAGGATCACATTGATACCCTCTTTCGATGACCATTCACGGATTTTTTCGAGCCTGACCAGCCCTTGCATGTTCTGCTGACCACTTGATTGGTAGCCACCGATGAATTTTTCAAAATCGGCAACAGATACTTGTGATGGGTTGGTGAAGCTTACAACCACCTCCGCGACGGCGTCATTTGTAAAGGACAGCTTATTCTCCTGATGAAGTTTCTTGTATTCATAGCGATAGTCGTACGTCAGCGCCGAAATGTCTGAGAGTACCGCCGATCCGGTAGGATAACTTCCTGCACCCTTGCCAACAAAGAGTTGCTTCTCAGCAAATGCTCCTTCCACCGTTACCGCGTTGAATTCATTGCGTACGGAGCTGAGAGGATGAATGTTGTCGATGAATTGGGGAGCAACAAGGCCATAGATCTTATCACCCGATTTAAATGCGCGTGCAATCAGCTTGATGGTTAAGCCGTGATCCTTTGCATACTTCAGATCTACCGCAGATATCCGGTCTATTCCAAAATTGATAATGTTCTCTGGTTTCACGAACACACCAAAAGTGTGGGCGATCAGAATCGTCAGTTTGAACTTAGGATCGAATGCTTTCACGTCGAGGGCAGGATCACTTTCAGCAAACCCGAGTTCTTGTGCCTGCTTTAAAGCGTCGCTATAACTCTTCCGCTCTTCGAATACTTTGGTGAGAATATAATTTGTGGAACCATTGAATATTCCTTCAACACTGTTGATCAGATCGTTGTCATAATATTCCTCCAGGTTGCGGATGATGGGAATGCTTCCGCAAACGGATCCTTCGTACAGCACTGGTTTTCCATATTGTTGTTGAAGGTGGTATATCTCTTCGAGGTTTTCAGCGAGCATTTTCTTGTTGGCTGTAACAACTGCTTTACCACTTATAAGCGCACGTTTGACAATATCGAATGCCGCAGCTGAATCGTCGATTAGTTCAACAATGACATCGATCTCAGGATCGGAAAGCACAGCCTCTTTATCGAACGTAAAAATGTCTTCACCCAGTGGGCGCGGTTTGTTGCGCGTCTTCACACAGATTCTCTTTATTTCAGCTTTGACACCTTTGGTTTCATGCAGCACGTGATACAAGCCCTGACCAACGCAGCCAAAACCAAAAAGTCCCAATTTCAAATTTTTTTTCATGAGTCTAGTCGATAATAATAGTTGCCGAATGCACTGACAGAATCACGCAATACTCTCGGCATGTTTATGTTGATAAAATCTTTTAAGTATTGTATTCAGCTGTTCGAATTCCACCAGAAATCCGTCATGGCCATACAGCGAGTGTATAATTTCAAGCCTTGCACCGGTAATTTCTGACGCGAGAAACTCCTGCTCACTCACCGGAAAGAGTAAATCGCTTTCGATGCCAATCAACAGTGTCTTTGCTTTCACAGCCTTCAGCGCTGACGATATGCTGGGGCGGTTGCGACCGACATTGTGACTATCCATTGCTTTTGAAAGGATCCAATAGGTAAATGCATTGAATCTCCCTGCGAGCTTTTGTCCCTGATAACGTTGATAAGATGCCGCCCTGAAGTCGTCAATCTTATCATTGGTTTGCTCGCTTTGTCTTTCTGCATAGCCCCTGATACTTCTGTAAGAAAGCATCGCAATGGCGCGGGCCGCTTTGATTCCCTCCTGTCCAGCGCGTTCATCATTGGATTTCCAGCTTGCATCTGCTTCAATGGCAAGTCGCTGGGCTTCATTAAATGCAATTCCCCATGGTGAATGTTTTGCATTACACGCGATCAGCACGAGATGATTGAATATTTCCGGCTGCTTTATGTTCCACTCGAGCGCCTGCTGACCGCCCAGCGAACTGCCGATGATCGTATTGATCTTGCTGATGCCCAACTCAAGCCGAAGGAGCTCGAATGCATTTACAATATCCCTGTTGGTCAACTGTGGAAACGAATGATAGAATGGTTTCCCGGTAGCCGGATCGATTGATAAGGGACCCGTGGAACCATAACATCCGCCAAGTGTGTTCGCGCAAATAATAAAATGATCCCTGGGATCATATGCTCCGCCATTTTCAAATAATCCAGGCCACCACGAAGTGATATCCGAACTTCCGGTTAGCGCGTGAATGACCCACACTACATTCGATCGGTCTTCATTGAGCTGACCTAATGTGGTATACTTTAGTTGAAAGCCGGCCAGCGCGGCACCAGCTTCCAACTGAAAGTTTTCTTTATAACGAAAAATATGATCCTGCTTCATAAAATAACTTTACTTCAGCGCCGCAACTCCTGCTTTCGCAACTTCTCCATCTTGAGCGGCACTCATTCCCGAGATACCGATTGCTCCAACAATTTTTCCATTAACGAGAATCAATTCTCCTCCCTCTATAGGAACGGCGCCCGGTAGAGACAAAACCCGTAGACCTACACCTCCACCTGCGATGGCATCCTCCAACGCCTTGGTGGGTCTTTTGAAATTGTTGGCTGTTTTTGCTTTGCCAATCGCCACCTCGATTGAGGCGATCTGCGTGTTATCAATCTTTTCGAGGGCGACCAGGTTTCCGCCGGTGTCCACGATGGCAACCACTACGGTCCATTGCTTGCCCAAGGCATAAGCCTGTGCTGCATGTAATACTTTGCGCGCGTTCTCTAATGAAATGGATTCACCATACAAAGGCGCGGGCGGAGGCGTTGTCTGCGCAAAAGCCGCTGACGACACGAATGCGAAGAGAAAAATTGCAATTGTTTTCATAGGATTTGGTGTGCCTCTGCCCCGTAGCGACGAAGTTTGCTAAGGGACAGAGGCTTTGATTTATGCAAGTTGTTTTTGGAATACTTTGTCAAATGCTTGTTGGAAGTCTGCTTTGATGTCGTCAATGTGTTCTATTCCCGCAGAGACTCGGAGCAGTGTCGGCAACACACCAGATGATAACTGCTCTTCATCTGACAACTGTTGATGCGTTGTCGCTGAAGGCTGAATGATCAAGGTCTTTGCGTCACCCACATTGGCCAAATGGCTAACCAGTTTAAGGTTATCTACCAGTCTGGCAGCATTCTCTTTCGTGCCTTTGACCGTGAATGAAAGCACAGCGCCAAATCCATTTCTCAGGTATTTTTTCGCGAGCTTATGGTATGTGCTGCTGGCAAGACCAGGATAATTTACTGTCTCTACATTCGGGTGCTGTTCCAGCCACTGCGCCAATGCCAATGCATTGTCTACCGACCGCTGAACGCGCAATGAAAGGGTTTCAAGACCTTGCAATAATAAAAATGAATTGAACGGGCTGATAGCGGGTCCGAAATCACGGAGACCTTCCACGCGCGCGCGTATGATGAATGCGATATTGGGAAGTCCGAGCGGGTTGCCTTCACCGAAAACATCCCAGAATTTCAATCCGTGGTAGCCTTCACTCGGTTCCGTAAACTGCGTGAACTTACCATTGCCCCAGTTATAGTTTCCGCCATCAACTATAACGCCGCCAATTGAAGTTCCATGCCCTCCTATCCATTTCGTTGCGGACTGCACTACGACGTTTGCGCCGTGTTCAATCGGACGAAACAAATATCCAGCCGCACCGAATGTGTTATCCACAATCAGCGGAAGTTGATGTTTTTTCGCCAGCGCGGCGATTGCTTCGAAATCGGGAATGTTGAATCCTGGATTACCGATCGTCTCGAGATAGATCGCCTTGGTTTTTCCATCGATCAGTCTCTCGAAGGCTTCAGCTTTATCTCCCTCAGCGAATCGAACGTCAACGCCCAGGCGTTTGAATGCAACTTTAAACTGGTTGTACGTTCCGCCATACAGGAATGAAGTTGAGACGAAATTGTCACCTGCCTGAAGAATATTATTCAACGCGATGAACTGTGCTGCTTGTCCGGAGCCAACAGCCAATGCGGCCACACCACCTTCCAACGCGGCAATCCTTTTTTCGAAGACGTCTGTTGTCGGATTCATGATGCGCGTATAAATGTTTCCGAATTCTTTCAAGGCAAACAGGTTCGCACCATGTTCTGAGCTTTTAAATGCATACGACGTTGTTTGATAGATCGGTACGGCTCTCGACCCTGTTGTAGGATCAACCTCCTGCCCAGCGTGAAGTTGAAGTGTTTCAAAACGATGATTTGACATAACAGTAATTGTTTAATAAGTTTTATAAATGTTACAATTGAATAGGAATGCAGTCGATGACTGACTAAGTCATGCTTTCATTCGAACGATAAATTGGATTACCGTTAACAGCAGCAACAACACGCGCACTGCATGGGGGGAACCATGAACAAGCGCATTCGCTGGATGTCGGTGATAATGGAAGTACAGATTCGGGTTAACGAAACAACCAGCTCTTGCAAGAGCCGACGTTTTGAGAGAGTTGATTTGTTTTTCATTTTCTCAATCGGTTTATAGTTCCCCGAGACCTTCCCGGGGCAGGATTTAGCACCTTTTTCCCGACTCGTCGTCGGGATGGTTGCTAGCGCTTCACAGAGCCTTTCTCTCCGCGCTTCTTTATAAATCGACCAAGCGTTGAGGCTTCATCGATCTGACTTCACAAACGTATAGCAGTTTAGTAGAGTTTCCAAGCCACGTGTTAAAAAATTGCAAAAATATTTCTCGTTAGCCTTACTTTCGTTAGGACGTTCCTCACTCCGTTCGGAACAATTTGAAGATTTTAAAGTTTGAAAATGAGTACATCCAAAATGAATAGACGCAGTGCGCTGCGACTCGGTTTAAAAGGTGCAGCACTGAGTGCTTTGACTCCATTAATAACATCTGAGATTAATGCGAGTACAAACCATCTTAAATTAAAAGCAAATGGTAGTGCAATCGTTATAGGTGCCGGCGCATTTGGAGGTTGGACAGCGTTGCATCTTTTGAGAAAGGGAATGGATGTAACACTAGTGGATCAATTCGGACCAGGAAACAATCAATCGAGCTCCGGCGGTGAAACGCGTCTCATACGTGCCTTTTATGACAAACAGATCTATTTCGATCAAACCCTGCGTGCGGTAGAGCTTTGGAAAGAAAATGAGTCCAAAATGGGTCAGAAGGTTTTTCATCAAACCGGACTTATGCTCTTTAATTATAAGCCAACAACGCACGAGTTGGAAGTGGCATGGCCCATGTACAAAAAAGCAGGATTGACTCTTGAAAAAATCAGCGCAGCTGAAGCAGGAAAGCGGTGGCCACAAATCAGCACTGCAGGCCTTGATCACGTTATGTACGATCCGCAGGCTGGTTATCTCGACGCAAGAAATGCATGTATTGCCGTCAAAGATCTCTTCGTAAAAGAAGGTGGGAAGTTTATCCAGCAGAAAGTAACCGATCATAAATCAACCTCAGGAAAAGCCACTTCGATCACGCTCGGCAACGGACAACAGCTCCGGGCAGATCAATATGTTTTTGCATGCGGCCCCTGGCTTACAAGACTGTTTCCTCTGGTGACAAAGAAGCTTAAAGTGACACGTGCTTTGGAACTGTTCTTTTCGACACCAGAAGGGGAATCTGATTTTATGGAAAATAACCTGCCCACCTGGATGGATCGCGATCTGGATGGACCTTTTCGTTCATTCGGAGTACCCGGAAGCGCATTCCGTGGATTCAAACTTGGGATCACGCCCCCCACCAATAACAACGTCACCGACAAATTTGATTCTTACGATCGTACCATCAGTGCTGAAGAAATCAAAATGGCACAGGATGTATTAGCGAAACGATTTCCAAAAATGGTTGGTAGGCCGCTTATTGAATACAGAGTTTGTCAATACACGATGACACCCGATTCCGACTACGTACTCGACAGACACCCAGAAGCTTCAAACTTGTGGATCATGGGAGGCGATTCAGGCCACGGATTTAAAGTGGGGCCTTCTTTCGGTGAGCTGGCAGCGAATACAGTGGCCGGTGAGGCGAAGGTGATGGACGTGTTTGCGCTGAAGCGATTGCTAGCGTAAGCGAATGGGCAGTTGACCATGGACAGTTGACAGAATTTTCCCAGGCGTCAAGTCGACTTATGTCAAATTCAGATTAGAGTAAGTGATTCGATTGCTGAAAATATTGTCAACTGCACTTTGTCAATAGTCAACTTCTTCGAAAGCTTTCTTAATTATCACGCTGCTATGTCAGCATTCCACCATCAACCTGGATGACCTGGCCGGTGATGTAAGTTGACATGTCTGAACCGAGGAACACACAGGCATCTGCGACATCTTCTGGTCTGCCGCCACGCTTCAATGGAATTGCATCGCGCCAAACCTGGATCATCTTCTCGTCGAGCTTCGCGGTCATTTCTGTTTCGATGAAACCCGGAGCAATTGCATTCGAGCGGATGCCACGCGATCCAAGCTCGAGGGCAACCGACTTTGTGAAACCAATGATTCCCGCTTTTGATGCAGCATAGTTGGCTTGTCCGGCATTGCCCTTCAATCCCACCACAGATGTCATGTTGATGATCGACCCTGACTTTTGTTTCATCATTGGCTTGGTCGCTGCCTTCACCGTATTAAAGCACGATTTGAGATTCACTTTCATGATCTTGTCCCAGGCATCCTCTGTCATCCGTAGCAGCAGGTTGTCCATCGTAATGCCAGCATTATTTACCAACACATCCAACGTTCCGAACTCAGCGATTACATCATTGATCAGTTTTTCTGCCTGAGCAAAGTCAGATGCGTCGGAACGAAAGCCTTTTGCTTTCACGCCCTTCGCAGTCAATTCCGCTTCAAGTGCTTGGCCCTGTTCTACGCTTGAAAGGTAGGTGAACGCCACGTTGGCGCCCTCTTCAGCAAATCGTAATGCGATGGCCTTTCCAATTCCTTTGGATGCGCCTGTAACGAGTGCGGTTTTATTCTGTAAAAGTTTCATTTCTCAATTGAAATATTAGCATTCTGCGATTGGTCAAAGGTAAAAATACTGTTTTTAGTGCGCTAATAATTTACTGGTCTTCAAATGGTATCTATTGAATCTGGGACATATCTTTGACGTCAATTTTAAAACACCCGTCATGGCAAATTTCGATTTGATTGTAATCGGTTCTGGTCCCGGTGGCTATGTGGCTGCCATCAGGGCTTCTCAATTGGGTATGAAAGTGGCAGTAGTGGAGAAAGCGGAGCTTGGAGGCATTTGCCTCAACTGGGGCTGCATCCCGACAAAAGCCTTATTGAAAAGCGCAAATGTATTTGAATACATTCAGCACAGCAGCGACTATGGCATTACTGTCAAGGAGGCCGCTCCTGACCTGACGGCGATTGTAAAGAGAAGCCGTGACGTAGCAGCAGGCATGAGCAAAGGCGTTCAGTTTCTTTTTAAGAAAAATAAAATCGAACAGATCGCCGGTTACGGAAAACTTAAGAAAGGTGGTAAAGTTGAAGTTACCGATGCTGCAGGTAAAAAGACCGACTACGAAGCCAAACATATTATCGTCGCAACGGGTGGACGCTCACGCGAGCTACCCAGCATGAAGATCGATGGAAAGAAAATTATTGGATACCGTGAAGCGATGGTGTTGCCGCAGCGTCCGCAAAAATTGCTGGTAGTCGGATCGGGTGCGATCGGTGTGGAGTTTGCCTATTTCTACAACACGATTGGTACGGAGGTCACCATTGTTGAGTTTCTGCCGAGGATCGTTCCGGTAGAAGATGAGGAAGTATCAAAAGCATTGGAGCGCTCATTCAAGAAAGCCGGCATGACGATTCACACAAGCTCTGAAGTAACAAAAGTGGATACTTCAGGTAAAGGTTGTGTCGCAACTGTCAAGACCCCGACAGGGGAAATCAAGATCGAAGCAGATATCGTACTTTCTGCTGTGGGTGTTGCTACCAACCTCGAAAACATCGGTCTAGAAGACGTTGGTGTTAAGACAGATAAGGGTCGCGTTGTTGTCGATGATTTTTATAAAACCAACGTTCCTGGTGTATATGCAATCGGTGATATCGTGAAAGGTCCGGCGCTGGCCCACGTGGCGTCTGCTGAAGGGATTATTTGCGTAGAAGCGATCGCAGGAAAGAAACCTGAACCGCTGAATTACAACAACCTTCCCGGCTGTACCTACTGCTCACCGGAAATTGCTTCCGTCGGATATACCGAAGAGGCCGCGAAGAAAGCCGGATACGAGATCAAGGTCGGCAAGTTTCCTTTCACCGCGTCCGGAAAAGCAAAAGCTGCCGGTGCATCAGACGGGTTTGTGAAACTGATTTTCGATGCGAAATATGGCGAGTTCCTTGGAGCACACATGATCGGCTATAACGTCACAGAGTTGATCGCCGAAGTCGTGGTGGCACGGAAGCTTGAAACAACGGGTCACGAGATCATCAAGTCGGTGCATCCTCACCCTACCATGAGCGAAGCGATTATGGAGGCTGCGGCCGCTGCCTACGGCGAGGTGATCCACATTTAATAGATCTTACATTCAAACGAGGCCCTGCGGCGATTTTGCTACAGGGCCTTTTTATGTTTGCTGCTTACGAAGTTGATAAAGGAATTGGATTCATTTTCTTAAAAAATAAGTCGCTTGTTCCTCTGAATTCTTTTTCAATATTTTGTGCGCTCTAATTGTATTTTATCGCAAGTAGTAAGACCATAGGAGAACAACAACTGATCGCGCTGCTGCATTCGCGTGATAAAGCAGCGTTTGAATACTTGTATGATCATTATGCCGGGGCGCTCTACAGTACGGTGTTACGCATCGTTCGATCGGAAGACATTGCAGAAGAAGTACTCCAGGATGTCTTTCTAAGGATATGGGACAAGTTTGACCTCTACGATTCCGGCAAAGGAAGGCTGTTTACCTGGATGTTAAACATTGCCAGAAATCAGGCGATCGACCGGACAAGGTCACGTGAAATGAGCCAGAGCAAAAAAACCGACGACCTTGCGAATCTCGTAGGTAAGATTGATCGAGAGGGATCTTCCGAAACAACGGTCGATGCAATCGGGCTTGCCGATGTTTTGAAAAGACTCCCCGATGAACAAAGGTTTGTAATCGAGCAACTTTACCTGAATGGGTACACGCAATCGGAAGTGGCAGAAGAGTTTGGTATACCATTGGGAACCGTGAAAACCAGAACGAGAATGGGAATGCAGGAATTAAGAACAATATTGACAGTGACGTGAACGTACAGGAATACATATCAAGCGGAATCCTGGAGACTTATGTTCTGGGCGAGGCCACAGCTGCTGAACGCGCCAGTGTTGAACATGCTGTAGCCACCTACCCCGAAATTCGCGAAGAACTCCTCAAAGTGGAATCGACTCTTGAGAAAGTTGCATTTGCCAATGCTATTGCGCCCAGGCCAGGTGTAAAAGAAAAACTTATGCGACGCATTGCAAATCCTGGCGAAGGCAAAGTGGTGACCCTTCAGTTGGAAAAGCCATTCTGGAAATATGCAGCCGCTGCTTCTATTACAATCGCGTTGATTTCTTCTTACCTGGCTTTTTATTACAACCAACTGTGGAGACAAAACGCTGTGGAACTCGCTCAAATAAAAGCCGAAAATGCGCGCATTGCTGAAGATTATGATGTGGTAAATCAAAAGCTTGACAAGATTCACGATGACCTCGATGTAGTTTTCAATGCCGCGTTTACGCGAGTAGTGATGAAAGGAACAGCAAATGATCCACTAGCCACCGCATCTGTTTATTGGAATCCAACAACGCAGGAAGTTTATCTCAGCGTGCAACGATTGAAAGAGATTTCAAGCAATAACCAATTCCAACTTTGGGCGATCGTCAATGGAAGTCCAGTGGATGCCGGCGTGTTTGATCTCGATGGTGCGGGGGGATTAATAAAAATGAAGAACATAAATGGCGCCGCTGCATTTGCCGTCACGGTTGAAACCCGTGGCGGAAAGAATCAACCCACTCTTGAAACGATGCAGGTGGTAGGATCAGTAGTTACAACGCCCTCCTGAAAAAATTTATTAGTCCGACATGCCTAAATACTCAGGTAACCAGACATGTATGAAAAATCATGCAATTGCATTGAATTTCCATTTTTAAAAATGAGCCGTCGCGGCAAAAGTGATCACCTCTTATGGAATCACCAAAATCAAGGCTTCTTACCATAACTGATAATTTTTGCGAAGGTTTGTTTGAAGGACTATCCGTCAATTGGTGCCTTTGTGACGACCGTTTACCGGAGTCATTAATGTCCATTTGATTTTTTATGGAGTCATTGAACATGCCGACAACAAAAAGGCGGGGTTTTATGAAAATGCCATCTATTAAGTTCTATCAAAATAGGGCCAGAAATTTTGGAATCCTACTTTTAGCCAGCCTCTGCGGCTATTTCGTTATTCGCGCCATTCTGGATTTCATCCGATAGCATTTCGCGCTTATTGAGATCGCAAAAAAGTATACGCCATCACAGGTCAGGGCCTGCATATTTCATGGGCAGAATGATACACCATTAAAAACATCGGGAAATCTTACATCAGTCGGCCCCAGAACAAAAAGGATCAAATCCTCAAAGCCCAATTGGCCAGCTTTGTTTCAGGAAAAGACGCACGCACCTATGAAATACTACCTCATTGTCCTGGCTATTTGTTTTTCAAAGTTTGTCTGCTATGGCGAAGGAGACATTCACGGAATCGTCTCTAAGGTGATTGACGGCAATACGATCGAGGTTACTTCGGGCAACGAAACCTATAAAGTTCTTCTTCACGGCATTGATAGTCCGGAGCCGGGTCAGCATTACGCTGAACAGGCGAAGAAAATGTTAGAGCATTTGTTGTTGAAAAAAGATGTGACCATTGTCATGTATGGAAAGGATCGTTTTGGCAACCGCGTAGGTGAAATAAGAATTGACGGTGCAGCCGATCCGAGGAAAAAACTTGTGGAGGAAGGTCTTGCATGGACATCTGAGAGAGAGCCCATACAGGAACTTGAATCGCTGAGAGAGCAAGCGCGCGTGCAGGGCAAAGGACTTTGGCGTGAAGAGAATCCAACACCGCCGTGGATATACAGGAGACAGCAATCGATGATGGTGGAGAAATCGAGCTAGATTAAAGTTCAAGGTTTAATTAAGGTTCGAGGTTCAAGGTTCAAGGTTCAAGGGTCAAAGTTCAAGGTTCAAGGTTTAAGGTTCAAGAGTGTTTCTTTAATCGAAGGTTAGATCCCGAATCAACAACGCACCGGCCAAAGCCAAACGCCAACTGCCAAAGCGCTTTGGCAAATCACAACTCATTTCAATCTCCATAGAAAATAAACTGGCCAGTGGCAGCGTTCTATCCCTGCTATGCAAAACCTGAGATATCTGTGTCTACTGGCGCTTCTTGTTTTTACGACTGCTGTGCAAGGGCAATCAAATGTTCCAACATCACGCGAGCCTGCGAAAAAGCTTGTCGTTCATGCGCCACGGCATCAAAAAGTGGTGAAATTTCGCAAGGCCAAAGTGACCAATACGGCACGCTATGAATTCTACGATCGTGTGGAAAAGGCTGCCAGGGAGAAGAAAAAAATCCTGAAAAAACTGTCAAAGCCACAGTATTCTGACCGAAGCTACTTCGGCCACAAACGCATTCCAAAGCGAAATCCCGCATATAAAATGGAGTATTGCCCTGAATGCGGTATCAGACATTAAATTATCTGGCTGCTGCTGAAACATTTTGCTTGCAATCATACTTAACTTTGCAGTATGAGAGCATGGACATTACTGACCGGTTTCTTCTGCGTCGCGATCGTAGCGACGGCAATGGGTCAGTCGTCCGCGCCCGGTGATACAAAGGACAAAAATTTCCCAACGACACTTCAACCTGTCAATCCAGTCAAGTACTACGGTCCGAAAAAGTCGAAGAAAAAGAAGAAAAGCAGTGTGACATACGATGCGCAAAGCGAGTACTACGATCGTATCGAAAGTTCCTGGCGTCAACGTGAGAAGCGTGAAAAAACGATGGATCGTGGTGAACCAACTGACTACATGAAGCCTCCCTATTTCGGTCACAAAAAACCGCCGAAAATTCGCCCAATCGAAAAGCGGAAATACTGCAAGATCTGCGGAATCAGGCATTGATGTGCTTGGTATAGAAAGGTTAGTTTTTCAATTTTTTAAACAGCAATCCTTCTCTTCAACCGTTTTCAGCTTATTGGTGCTTCCGTGATTCGTATTTAACTTTCGAGCGCATAATCAGACCGAATTGGACTTCGCGCGATATATCGAACATACTAATTTGAGTCCCGCGCTGACGATTCGTGACATCGATATTACCGTCGAGCAAGCGATACATTTCAATTTCCTGGGAATATGCGTGCCGCCTTTTTGGGTAAAACGCGCTAAGCGGGAAATAGGGACAAGAGATATCGCATTGATTACCGTTGCCGGATTCCCGTTCGGTTATAACATGACCGAGACGAAGCTTGACGAAATAAAACGTGCAATTGATAATGGTGCCGACGAGGTGGATGTTGTTTGGAACACCACCTCATTCAAAACCGGCATTCCCTGGACCAAAATTGAAATAGCACGATGCTCGAAACTTCTTCATGAAAATCAAAAGGTCATGAAGGTCATCATAGAAGCTGCCTACCTGACAAGCGGAGAGATTGCAGGTGCCTGCAAACTTTGCACTGATGCGGGTGCCGATTTTATTTGTCCAACGACTGACATCGCCGGATACGATGTAAAGCTATCCGACATAAAGCTGATACGATCATCCTTAACCCAGGCAGCAGGAATCAAGGCGTCAGGCAGAATCAACACCATCGAAAATGTTCGCGACGCCATCGAAGCCGGTGCTGACCGCATCGGAACTTCGCACGCTGTTTCAATAGTCAATGCTACCTTACATCCAACCGAATAACCCATGAGTAATTTATTTGCTGACATCTTTCCCACGGAAGAATCCATTCCCCAGGCGGCCCGACTTGAGAAACCAATCGAGCAACGTGAGTATTTAATAAACGGCGAACTCCGCGTATGGCAAGGCGACCTAAACCCTGTGATGAGTCCCGTTTTTATTAAAAAAGGATCCGCCTACGAACAAAAGGTAATCGGTAGCACGCCATTGCTTACATCGACCGAAGCCTTACAGGCAATGGATGCCGCAGTCGCCGCATATGATCTTGGACATGGTCAATGGCCATTAATGTCTGTCATCGAGCGTATTGAGCATGTAGAAAAGTTCCTTGCGAGAATGCGTGAGCAGCGAACTATTATCGTGAACCTTTTGATGTGGGAGATCGGAAAATCACAAAAAGACTCTGAAAAGGAATTCGATCGGACCTGTGATTATATCGTGGATACGATCAATGCATTAAAAGATCTGGACCGCAATTCAGCAAAGTTTGTTCAGGAGCAGGGAATCATGGGCCAGGTGCGGCGCGTCCCATTGGGTGTTGCGCTTTGCATGGGACCATTCAACTATCCGCTCAATGAAACATTTACAACACTGTTTCCCGCGCTTATCATGGGAAACACGGTTGTCTTCAAGCCGGCAAAATATGGTGTGCTGTTAATTCGTCCGTTGCTTGAAGCGTTCCGCGATAGTTTCCCGAAGGGAGTTATCAACATCATTTACGGGCGTGGCCGCGAGACCGTGGGCGCGCTCATGGAAACTGGTAAGATCGATGTGTTCGCATTTATCGGCACAAACAAGGGAGCAAATGATTTGAAGAAGCTTCACCCAAAATCACATCGTCTGAAGGCAATACTTGGACTCGACGCAAAAAATCCTGCCATCATTTTGCCGGATGCCGACATTGACAACGCAGTCAATGAATGTCTCCTTGGCACGCTATCATTTAACGGCCAGCGATGCACAGCCCTCAAGATCTTGTTCGTGCACCGCAGCATCCTGGATGTTTTTGTAAAGAAGCTTTGTGACGCAATAGGCGCACTTAAGCCGGGGATGCCCTGGGATAAAGGTGTTGGTCTTACACCGCTCCCTGAACCGGGAAAAACAGATTATTTAGCTGGTCTCGTGGCCGACGCGGTGGCAAATGGCGCACGCGTCATGAATCCCAACGGTGGCGACGTTGACCGAACCTTCTTTTATCCTGCGGTGCTGTTCCCTGTGAATGACAAGATGAAGGTTTATTATGAAGAACAGTTTGGACCGGTCATCCCTATCGTTCCTTTTGAAAGCGATGCGGAACCCGTTGCTTACGTGCTCAATTCACATTTTGGTCAGCAGCTGAGCCTCTTCGGCAAAGATTCAAAGAGGATAGCACACTATATAGATGCTTTCGCAAACCAGGTGGGCCGCATCAACCTGAACACACAATGTCAGCGCGGTCCCGACTCCTTTCCGTTCAATGGACGTAAAGATTCTGCTGAAGGTACACTTTCTGTATCGGACGCGTTGCGCGTGTTCTCCATCAGGACCCTGGTGGCAGCTAAAGCAACCTCTGAAAACAAGACTATCGTCGGCAGTATTCTACGCAACCGCGAGTCGGCGTTCCTCAGCACGGACTATATCTTCTGATGAGACACTTGAATATCATCGTCCACGGTAAAGTGCAGGGAGTAAATTTCAGACGTTGCACCCGTGAGCAAGCGATGGTGTTGGGTGTTAACGGTTTTGTTGAAAATCGAAATGATAGGACTGTGTATATCGAGGCAGAAGGGCCGGAGGAACAATTGCAGAAATTTTTGGATTGGTGTAAGCGCGGGCCGACGATAGCAGAGGTGACAAAGGTGGAGAAGACGGAAGGAGAAGTAAAGAATTACTCTTCATTTGAAATTCTTAGGTCGTAAGCAATGATTAACACTACGTGCCTGGCGGTACTTCGTTAAGAAATCGAAACACATCAACATAAGAAGCATAGGCACATAGGGAGAAGACTATCTGCCTATGTGTTTCAAAACTTTCATAACTTGAACCATGAACAAATTAATACTCGCCTTTATCATACTGTCCTTCTTTTCATGCACCATGAAAAAGGAAGTAAAGACGTATCCCATCGGTCAAATCAAAACAGAAAAAGGAGAAATTCTTTTCTGGCTGTATGACCAGACGCCCAATCATAAATCAAGCTTTATCCAGCTCGCAAATGATGGATACTGGGATTCGCTTACGTTCAATCGCGTGATCAATAATTTCGTCGCGCAGGGTGGCTGCCCCGATACGCCGGAGGGATTTCACGATCCAAACTATTTGCTGAAACCAGAATTCAACGACTCGATCCGGCATGTGTACGGAGCCGTTGGCGCCGGCCGGGACAACAATCCTGAAATGCTTTCAGCCCGTTGCCAGTTTTACATCGTTCAAAACAAAAATGGTGAGCACCGTCTTGACAATAAGTTCACTGTATTCGGGCAAGTCTTTAAAGGCATGGATGTGGTCGATCAGATTGTTGCGGTACCGACCGATTCAACAGATGCGCCTTTGAGCCCGATCAAATTGGATGTGAATGTGATTCAATTGAATGCAGATCAATTGAAGGAAATGGGATACAACATAAAATAATACCGGAATTTAATTGCCCGGGGTTTAAATCCCGGGCCAATTGGATCATGCCACTTCAAAAACCTCTGCCGACGACTTTTTGATATCCTCCTCATAGTCGAATGGCACATCACCGCCGGGCAATAAACAACCGTCGGGGATAGTAGGATAAATATCTTCGTACGTTTTCACTAAATTCATAAACACTCGACGATATACGTGCGTCCGATTGATCTTGTCTGGATTGTCAAGTCCTGCAGCGCCAAGCAGCTCCACAAAGCTTTCTACTGTATTCTTGTGAAAATTCGCCACGCGATCTTGTTTGTCTTTTACGACGAGGCCTTTCATATAATAAGGGTCCTGTGTTGCCACGCCCGTAGGACAAGTATTAGTGTTGCATTCCAAAGCCTGAATACAACCCAGCGCCATCATCATCGCACGTGCACAATTGCAGGTGTCGGCTCCGAGTGACATCGCGCGGAAAATATGGAATCCCGTAAGAACCTTTCCTGCCGCAATGATTTTCATTTCATTTCTGATACCAAATCCACGCAACGAGTTATCGACAAATGCAAGGGCATCCAACAATGGCATTCCGACGAAGTTCGTAAACTCTGGTGGTGCTGCACCGGTACCTCCCTCACCTCCATCTACCGTGATGAAATCAGGAAAAATATTCAATTGCACCATTGCCTTGCAGATTGAAAGAAATTCCGTCTTGCGCCCGACGCACAACTTGAATCCTACGGGCTTGCCACCGGACAATTCGCGGAGTTTCTTCACAAACAGCATCAGTTCAGTGGGTGTCGAAAATGCACTGTGAAAAGGCGGAGAAAAAACGGTTGTCCCAGGTTTGACAAGACGGATCGCAGCGATTTCCGGCGTATTCTTTTTCGCCGGCAATATTCCACCATGACCCGGCTTTGCTCCCTGTGACAGCTTGATCTCGATCATCTTCACGTTCGGACGAGTCGCATTTTTTTGAAACGCATCCCCTGAAAAATTCCCATCTTCCGTACGTGCTCCGAAATAACCTGTACCAATCTGCCAAATGATGTCACCACCTGGCTGCAGGTGATATGGGCTCAGTCCGCCCTCACCGGTGTTATGTGCGAATCCGCCGATCTTGGCGCCCGTGTTCAATGCCAGGATAGCATTTTGACTAAGTGATCCAAAGCTCATTGCCGATATATTCAGCACACTCATGTCGTAAGGTTGCTTGCACTCGCGACCTCCGAAGCGAACCCTCGGGTTGTGATTCATCTTATGAAAATCCTTGGGAGAAATCGAATGTGTGATCCATTCATACCCTTCGGCATAGACGTTGAGTTGTGTTCCAAATGGGATCGTGTCGATCTGTTTTTTTGATCGTTGATAGATGACAGATCGCTCGTTCCGGTTGATGGGGGCACCGTCGGTATTCGATTCAACAAAGTATTGTTGTATCTCCGGTCTGATCATTTCGAAAAAATATCTTAACCTGCCAATCACCGGAAAATTCCGCTTGATTGACTGACGTGTCTGCAGCATATCGGCCACGCCCATGTAGATCAGTGGTCCAACGATGATAAATGCAAAGAGCGCATCACGCCAAAACCAAGCCCACAGAAGAATTAATGCAGTTAGCGCAATGCTGCTGAGGATAAATATTTTTCTCATAGACAGGCAGGGGTTAGTGATCAAATATAATGGGCGAGCGTTGTATTCCGGATAGCTCCTGACGCTTTTTGATCAAAAGATACCGTTTGAAACTGATAAAAACGGTGTTTTGCGTAGTGCTTTACTCAAGCAACCTTCATCTTTACGATGCCTTTATGTGGATGAATCTTCAGTTCAAACAATCCAAGCATGACCGCGTTCATCCTGTTCTCCGCCAGATGGATCGTTTTGGTTGGCATGTCGTCCACAGATATATCTTTGGGCAGAAACACGGTTAGATCAAGCACAGCCTGGATGAATTGTTGCCTTTCACACAATTTTTCAATCCATTGCTTGAACACACTGCTCCAATCCTCTTCATACTTGTCTGTGTGCTCCTTACCATCCCAAAGAAATCCGAGTTGTACTTCCCCAAATTTAAACCGGTATACTCCCGCAAGATTTTCGTAAAAAGACGTAAGAGGTTTGAGATCTGTTGGCCTGTAATCGGCAATCATTTCGCTGAAAGAGTCATTCAACCCGAGTGGATTGTGTATTCGCTGATAGCAGAATTTTGCGCGTTCAATTAGTTCAGTCAGGAGTCGGTCTTTCACACGAAGCTGAGCAGCTTCGAGAAGATAGTTTTTATCTAGTGGAAAGAACTTCCTTACCAATTGGCGGAGGGTTTTGCAAAGGTAGGAAATTGGCGGGTTTTACCGCATGCCGGTGTCGTAATCCTCTTGCTGGATACGATTAATGGACATTGTTAGTCAGCCATTCCTTCAGCGGCATGAAGAATGAAGACTTGTACTCAACGCTGCCACCCGACCGCACAAAATCAAAATGATCCTCGTTTGCAAGAACTATTGTTGTTAATAGACTTTTTCGTGCAGAATCAGAGAACGCAGCTTCCCATTTTTCGCGACAACTTTCCGTGGGCACCGACAAGTCCTTTTCACCCAGCAAAACCAAAGTCGGGATTTGAAGGGACTGAAGATCTGCCATTGGATCATAGGCGATGTGGCGAAAAAAATCAAAGACAGGTTGTTCCAGCATTGAGGGGGGAGGAAGGCGATCACCGAAGCCCATGTTTCTGTAAAAAGGAAACCATGGTTTTGTTACCGCGATTTTATATTCCGCATCAACGGTTGTGTAGCCTGCGCCCGACGCAAGGTAGGTGAAGAGATTCCGCCCAAAGTCAATTGCCTCGTTGACTTGAGTGTTCGAGTATCCCTGATTCCTGAGATCATTGGAATAAGAATAAAGAACGGTTTCCCGGAGTGATACGCCACCGCCAGATGCCGCAATCAAGAATGCGACAGATTCGCGGGATGCAGCAAGCGGCGCAACATAACCACCCTGACTATGACCATAAACACCAATCTTCTTCGGATCGACTTCCTTACGCTGTTTCAATAAATTCACCGCAGCGTTAAGATCGCCGGCGGGTATAGACATATCTGGTGTTTCCTCATATGTTCCGCCAGACGCGCCAACACCGCGTTTATCATAGATGAGTACGACAAATCCTTCGCCAGCCAACTTTGATGCAAGCGAGCGAAAGCCAGCAGAGCGAGTATCTTTTCCGGAACCATGCGTAATGGCAATGGCTGGCATGCTCCCCGCTTTTTGTGGCACGAACAATGTGCCCGCCAATACGACATTAATTGACTGAAACTGTACTTCTTCTTCCTTTATTGAAATCAACGGCCCCTCATGACAACTGGCGCCTGAGAGACCCATTGCAACAAAGAAGTGCAGCAGCACAAACATAGATCGTGATAACCCTGGCATGTGTTGAGTTCTTACTTCACAAGAATCAATCCTCCTTGCCCTACGGCTGCACCCCTTGATCCTTTTAAAGACATTCCATAAATGTCACCACCGAAAGAATCCGTTAGCGAAGTTGTCCAAGAGCTTCCTCCATTTTTTGATACAATGACCTTACCTGTACCCGCCGCGTATACGGTATTGGCATCGGCAAACTGGACTACGTAAAGATTGGATGAGATGCCACTGGTAACACTGGACCAACTTGCTCCAGCGTCTGTAGTCCGGAGGATCTGACCTCCCAACGCTACCGCAACACCTGTGTTCCCCGAAAAAGAAACACTTCTAAGATCATTCGTGATTCCAGCTGAAACAGCAGTCCAGGTGGCCCCACCATTTGTAGTCCGCAGGATCTTTCCGCCAAATCCCACAACAACTGCGGTATTTTCATCAAGCATGAATGCGCCCGGAAGTTCGACGCTTGTGCCACTTGCCTGCTGTGACCACGTCGCACCGCCATTCGTAGTCTTCAGAATGACGCCACCGTTACCTGTGGCAATTCCGACATCGGCATTGAAGAAATGTACATGGACAAGATCAAAAGCAGTTCCACTGGTTTGCGTTGTGAAAGTATTGCCATCAACTGTGCGAAGGATGAGTCCACCTTCGCCAACCAACGTGCCGATGGAAGCACTGGTGAAATAAACGTCCCGAAGGAATTTCGAAGCACCACTTGTCAGGCTCGTCCAGGTTGTGCCACCGTTGGACGTTGTTTTGATTGTGCCGTTAGTACCTGCCGCGAACCCCTTGTTTTCATCTGTGAAACACACTCCCAGCAAGACTTCATTTGTGCCACTGCTCTGCTTTTTCCATTCGTTGGTGGTGGCAGGAGCAGGTTCGTCATTTTTACCCGCACAAGCCAAAAGGAATGAAGTCAACGCGATCACGGCGATAACTGAACACTGATTTTGCATATAATATCAGATGATGTTTATTATCGTGTCCTAAACAAGTGATAATTAAAAAGACAGATTGGGGGATTCGATTGTTAGTAGACCAAACGAAATAATAGTAGAGCAACCGTTCAGGGCTATACCGTAGAATTGGTTGCACGCATTTATTAAAGCGACAGGTTATGATCAAGAAATGGACGCAATCATGGGTATTTTACCACGTTCTTTTGTGGGGCGGAATCTTCATTTCGCTGGGTGTCGATTCAATCGAGCTTACGCGCTTCAGCATTAATAAATATCTGCTGAACATCCTCATCAGAAATGGACTATTGATGGCGTTGGTTTATGCCAATCTTTTGATTCTGATACCAAAGTTTTTCAAGCAGGGAAAAATTCTGGCTTACTGGTTATTGCTTGGAACGTCAACCGTTGTTTTCGTACTGGCGTATAACAATTTTTTATTTAATTATCTGCCAGTGTTTATGCGGGGAGAATATGAAAAATCAATTTCCTTTCAGTTCGTTTCGAATTTCTTCCTTGCATGCAGGTATATTGTATTATCTCTTTTGCTCAGTTTCATCAAGGATTGGTTTGAACAGGAAAAGCGGATGAATCAGATGGTCATTGATAAACTGTCGGCGGAGCTCAACTATCTGCGCGCCCAAATAAACCCGCACTTTCTCTTCAATACATTGAATAACCTATATAGTTTGGCCATGAAGAAATCCGATCTCGCACCGGAAATCATTCTCAAACTTTCCCGCATCATGGAATATATGTTATTGGAAAACTCCGGTTCGAAAGTGATGCTGAGCAAGGAACTGGACACAATACATGATTATATCGAATTGGAAAAAATTCGTCAAAGTCGTCCGGTCGACATCGACTTTCAGATAAAAGGCAGCCCTTCAATAAAGACCATCGAACCATACATACTCTTTCCATTCTTCGAGAATGCATTTAAGCACGGTATCAACAACATGAAAGAAAAGGGGCATCTCAAGGCTATGCTGGACATTGATGCAAAGGGCCTTTCGTTTACAATCGAGAATTCTAAACCTTCGGCGCAACAGAAAGTGGTTGGGCATTCAATTGGACTAACAAACCTTAAGAAGAGATTAAGCCTGCTATATCCTGACCGTTATGACTTAAATATCATCGATTCACGGGAACGCTATTTTGTATCACTTACCCTGCAGGCATGATACGGCGTTGTCTGATCGTCGATGATGAACCACTTGCACGTGAGGTCCTTGAACGATACATAGAGGACAAGCCCGAACTGGGCCTTGTAGGATCCGCGACGCATGCGTCAGAAGCGGCCTCGGCACTTGAATCGCAGGCAGTCGACATTCTCTTTCTGGACATCCGGATGCCGGGGGAAAGTGGTCTGGATTTCTTGAAATCCTTGACCTCCAAACCTGTTACAATCCTCACGACCGCCTTCCGCGATTTTGCAATTGAAGGATTTGAGCTTGGCGTGATGGATTACCTTGTCAAACCAATCGCGAAAGAACGATTCAATCTCGCTGTAAACCGTGCGCTCGAGTTCCTTGAGCTAAAGCAAAATGATGTGCGGGAACTCGAATATCCTTCTGAAAAAAAATTGATCGTCATTAAATCCGGCACCAAGAAAATCTCAGTTCCACTGAATGCCATCACCCACATACAGGGCTTAAAGGATTACTCTATCATTTATGCGGGCAACCAGAAGTATCTCGTAAAAGGTTATATCAAAACGCTGGAACAACGCTTTCACCCCGATCATTTCATACGAGTCCACAAATCATTTATTGTGGCCAGAAACAAAATTCAACTGATCAACCGGAACAAAATTGAAATTGAAGAGTTCGTTATTCCTATCGGAGATGTTTACCGGAAAGATGTCGAAAATCTTTTCGGCACACCGGGATAATGCTTGCCGAATTCAGGAGGGAACGGTACGAGATTCTGCGGCTTAGATAAAACTTTCCACGATCTTCATAACCTCCTGCAGGTGCTTCTCGTCAACTTCATCAAAGTCATTCAAAACATCACTATCGACATCGAGCACGAGGGCAACTTCTCCGTTCTTGAAGGCAGGCAGTACAATCTCCGATTTTGAATCGGAGCTACAGGCGATGTGGCCGGGAAATTCGTCAACATTGGGAACAAGCATCACCTTTTTCTCCTTCCAGCTCGCGCCACAAACTCCTTTACCGAAACCTATTCTTGTACAAGCGATCGGCCCCTGAAACGGTCCTAAAACGAGTTCATTTCTTTTCACAATGTAAAATCCGACCCAGAAGAAATTCATTGCTTGTTTCAACGCAGCCGCAACGTTTGACAGGTTGGCAACTACATCTGATTCTGTCTCAATCAATGCTTTGATCTGAGGAACCAGTGAAGCATACCGCGAAGCCTTGTCTGTCGATGTTGGTATGATAAGTTGCTCTGCCATGATCAGGAATTTGCAGATGCCGACGGAAAATCTGTTGCGTCTGTTTGTTCTTTCGATTGCTGATCTTCCCCTACACTATTCTCATTCAATTGTACTGCACTGTAATTGTTGACTTCGGTCACCGTTGAAGTTTCAACAACGATCTCTTCCTCTTTTTCATTGAAGAACCGGCGCTGAAATATCAGGATTGCAACAACGCCAATGAAGATCGACGAATCCGCTATGTTGAAAACAGGACTGAAGAACAGAAAACTCTCACCCCCCACGCCGGGAACCCATTCCGGCCAATAGAATTCAAACATCGGAAAGAACAGCATGTCGATTACCTGCCCGTGAAACCAGGGCGTAGGTGAATCTTGAGGTGCATTGTTCAGGAATGCACCATAAAAAATGCTATCGATAACATTGCCTACTGCACCACCAAGAATAAGTGACAAACAAATCAAAAAGCCAGGGTGTGAATTCCTTTTGGCCGACCTCACAAGGTACCAGCCGATTCCAACCATGGCGCCGATTCTAAATAAGGTGAGTGCAAGCTTTCCAAATTCGTTCTGCCACCTGATACCAAACGCCATTCCAGGATTTAGCAAGTAGTGCAGCTTGAACCATTCCCCAACCACATTGATCTCCTGGTGGAGAAACATATTCTGGTAAACAAGAAGCTTCACGGTGTGGTCAATTGCAATTACCAACAACGCAATTATGAAATATTTGTAAATCTTCATTCCCGACAATCTAATCGTTTCCGGCAAAAGGCCGGCAATCTTTATTTTTTGAGGCTTATTTTGACCTTCAATACAAACTCATCCATGTCCACTTCAGTTCCCCCGGCAACCGTTTCCTTTAACTCCAGTGTCAGGGCCTGTGTTTCGGTCCTGATATAGTCGTTGAATTCGGTGAGCGCGTTCGTAGCCGAATGGCCGTCTTTTTCCACCTCAATTCCAATTTTATCCAAAACCTCCAGACCCATGTCCTTGCGTAAATTTTGAACCCGATTGACGAAATCGCGCGCGATACCCTCGCGCTTCAAATCTTCGGTAACGGAAATATCCAATGCCACCGTGATCCCACCCTCTGTAGCCACAGCCCATCCGGGTATATCCTCCGAACTGATCAGCACGTCTTCCAAAACAAGATCAAATCCACCTTTGGTTAGAGAGCCTTTTTTGTCGAGGATATTTACTTCTTCTTTCGAGAGTGAATTGATGACAGCTGAAACTTCTTTCATGCGCGGGCCATATTGTTTCCCGAGCTTGGCAAAATTCGGCTTCACTTTTTTAATGAGCAAACCAGACGTGTCATCGATGTATTCAATCGATTTGACATTGACTTCAGACTTGATAATATCTTCCGCCACCTTCACACGTTGTGCAAATTTCTCATCCAAGACGGGAAGCAACACTTTCTTCAGCGGGGTACGCACCTTGATCTTGCTGTTCTTACGGATGGAATGAACCAGGGAACAAATTTTCTGGGCATACTCCATCGATAATTCAAGTTCTGAATCGATTCGGTTCTTTTCCGCGTTGACGAGATCTGTATGATGAACGGAGTCGTAGCGAAGCGGTGTGTTATTCTTGATTGCTTTGTCCCGGATGTTATCGGTGAGATTCCTGTAAAGAAAATCCGAATAGAAAGGCGCGATCGGTGACATCAACTGAGCCACCACCATCAGACTTTCGTACAAAGTCTCATATGCCGCTATTTTGTCTGCAGACAATGCTGCGTTGCCGGAGGTCTTTTCAGTGCTCGGTTGCCAGAAACGTTTGCGATTCAATCGAACATACCAATTTGAAAGATGGTCGTTCACAAACTCCTGCAGGGCGCGTGCTGCTTTCGTGGGCTCATACTCGGCATAGGCAGCAGTCACTTCGATAATCAAAGTCTGTAGCTTCGAAAGTATCCACCGGTCGAGTGTTGAAAGACTCGATGTCGAGCCGGTATTCATTTCATTTTTCAAGAACCCGTCGATGTTCGCGTACAGCGCGAAGAATGAATACGTATTCATCAACGTTCCAAAATAGCGACGTTGGGTTTCGATAAGTCCATCGATGTCAAACTTCAGGTTGTCCCACGGCGGAGCATTCTCCATCATATACCACCGAACAACATCCGGCCCGAATTTTCCAAGCGTTTCAAAAGGGTTAACGACGTTCCCCTTCCGCTTGGACATTTTGTTACCATCCTTATCAAGGACCAAGCCGGTGGAAAGAACATTCTTGAACGCAACACTATCATAAAGCAGCGCTGCAATTGCGTGCAGTGTGAAAAACCAACCGCGCGTTTGGTCAACGCCTTCCGAAATAAAGTCGGCAGGATAAGCACCATCCCAGCCACCATTAAACGGCTGAGGGTCTCCCTTTTTAAGCTTATCGTTGTTAAGTCCCCACTGTGCATAAGGCATTGCACCTGAGTCAAACCAAACGTCGATGAGGTCGGGCTCGCGGTACATGGGCTGGCCGGTGCTGCTTACTAGAACAATGTCGTCGACGTAAGGGCGGTGGAGATCGAATGCGTCCCCGGTTACCGGTTGCCGGTTACCGGTAACGGGCGACTCGAAACCTGATGCCTTTGCTTTTTCTATTTCGCTTTTCAGCTCGCTGATTGAGCCTATACACTTCTCTTCCTTGCCGTCTTTCGTTCGCCAAATCGGCAATGGCGTTCCCCAATAGCGTGACCGTGACAAGTTCCAATCCACGAGATTCTCGAGCCAGTTCCCAAAGCGGCCGGTTCCGGTAGATTCGGGCTTCCAATTGATGGTTTTGTTGAGCTCGACCATCCGGTCTTTCAGGGCCGTCGTTTTAATAAACCACGCATCGAGTGGATAGTACAAAACAGGTTTGTCAGTACGCCATGAGTGTGGATAGGTATGTTCGTACTTCTCTACTTTAAATGCTTTGTTTTCCTCCTTAAGAATGATCGATATAATGACGTCGGTATTCTTGTAGTCAGGATTGGTCTCATCTTCGTCGGTATAATTCTTGACGTAGAAGTCATCAGCACCGAGCGGCTTGTGTGTCTTGATTGAAAATTTTTTCACCCCTTCCTTCAACCGTTCGCCAATGACTGAAATAAATTTCCCTTTCTTGTCGACAGTCGGAACTTCGTTGCCCGCCTCATCACGAACCGTCATCGGGGGAATACCATTTTGTTTCGCTGCACGGAAGTCGTCGGCACCGAACGTAGGCGAAGTATGCACAACGCCGGTTCCATCTTCTGTTGTAACAAAATCAGCAGCAACGACCTGGAAAGCCTTGTCTGCATCGTAGAGTGGTTGCAGATATGGCATGAGCTGCTCATACCGGAGGCCGACGAGGTCCTTTCCGGAAAATTCCCGAACAATTTGATAGGGAATTACTTTATCTCCGCCTTTGTAGTCAGTTAGCCTTGCGTCTTTATTTTTTTCCGGAAAATATTTTCCTATCAGATCTTTTGCGAGCACAACACTGATAGGCTTGAAAGTGTAAGGATTGAAAGTACTTACCTGTGCGTATTGAATCCTGTTGCCGACTGCAAGTGCAGTATTAGATGGCAAAGTCCATGGTGTGGTTGTCCATGCAAGAATAAACACTTCGGAATCGACGCCTTTAAACAAAAACTCCGATTTCGAATCGCGCTTCACCTTGAATTGGGCCACAACTGAAGTGTCTTTCACATCTTTATAACACCCTGGCTGATTGAGTTCGTGTGAGCTCAACCCTGTGCCATCCGATGGCGAATAGGGCTGAATGGTATAACCCTTATAAAGAAGCCCTTTGTTATAAAACTGTTTCAGGATCCACCATAAGGTCTCGATGTACTCATTATTATAAGTGATGTAAGGATGTTCCAGGTCGACCCAATAGCCCATTTTCCGGGTCAGGTCGTCCCATTGATCCTTGTATTTCATCACAGTCTCGCGACACTTCCTGTTGTAATCCTCAATTGAAATCTTTTTTCCGATGTCGTCTTTTGTGATTCCAAGTTCTTTTTCAACCTGGAGCTCTACCGGCAAGCCATGCGTGTCCCAGCCGCCCTTGCGTTTCACCTGAAAGCCCTGCAATGTTTTGAAACGGCAAAAAATATCTTTCACCGTTCGTGCCATCACGTGGTGAATTCCGGGCGTACCGTTTGCTGATGGCGGCCCCTCATAAAAAGTAAATGTTGTTTTGCCATCCCGGTTAGAGACGGACTTCTCAAAAGTTTTTTCCTTGTCCCAGGAGGCCAGCATTTCCTCCGCGACTTTCGCAAAATTCAGCTCTTTGTATTCCTTGTATTTTGTACTCATTATTCTATTCAAACTTTAAGCAGGCACCTGCTCGTCTTTGTTGATTAATTCAAATTGGATTCTCAGGCTTTCTCTCCCTGAACTTTAATTTTTCCGAGGTCGATTTCCTCGTCCTCATTTTCGCCATAGAAGGAAGAATCAAAATCGTCGATGAGAAGCTTTTCATTCTTTGCATTTCGGGGCTTGTCAAAAGTAAGGATCAGCGCTGGCAACAAGATGAGGTTTGTAAACATCGAGATGACCAATGTGGTTGACGTCAGAATGCCGAGTGCAATCGTGCCGCCGAAATCGGAAAAAGTAAAAATGATAAAGCCTGCAAACAGCACGACTGACGTATAGATGATGCTTTTACCCGTCTCCAGGATACTCTCGCTCACAGAACGCGGAACAAAGAAGCCGGTAGCGAGTAACTCCTGACGATACTTGGCAAGAAAGCGAATTGAGTTATCGACAGAAATACCGAAGGTGATACTGAAGATCAATGCTGTGCTCGCTTTCAGTGGTATATGAAAGAATCCCATCAGTCCTGCCGTGATCATCATTGCGACGAGGTTGGGAATCAGTGATATCACAATCATTCGCACGTTGGCAAACAATGCCGCCATACTAATCGTGATGAGAATGAACGCAAGGATCAGGCTTTCCCACAGGTTTGCGATGAGAAATTTGTTTCCCTTGATAAACAACACGGATGTCCCCGTGACATTCACTTTCACTTCCGTTTTCGGGTCGTTGGGGTCTCCAAACAGCGATAATATTTTAGGATTCACGGATGCAGTGAGAAGTGAATCCATTCTTTTTGAACCAATGTCCGCCATTTGACAGCTGATGCGCATCTTCTGAAACGTCGAATCAGCAAAAGATTTAAACAAACCGCTATTGTCAGTTTGACCCTTCATGTAGCGCAGGATGAACCCGCGCTCCTGGTTGCTAGGAAGTGTATAAAATGAAGGATTGTTATTGTAGAATGCCTGTTTGGATGCCTTGACCAGGCTCACCAACGATACAGGTCGAGAAATCACAGGAATGGAATCAAGGAAATTCTCGAATGTCTCGATCTTCCTGAGGTTGTTTACCTGAAGCAATCCTCTTCTCTTGCCGGTATCAACCATAAATTCCAATGGCATGACGCCGCTGAAATTAGCCTCGAAGAATTTAAGGTCTTTTTTGATCTGGCTGTCGTCTGGAAGGTCATCGACCATGAACGAAAGTGATTCAAGTTTTGACATTCCAAAGGCAGAGACCACCACAACTAAAATGGTGATAATGTAAATCGCAGGTCTTGCCCGGTGGACAAGCAAGTCAATGCCACGAACAAATGACCCAAGTATTCTGAAGTTCAGGTGACGAAGGTGTTTGTCGTTCGGCTCCGGAAGCCACGTAAGAATACCAGGTATCATGACCAGGCTTACGAAGAAAAGCGCGATAATATTCAGACCAGCAACAACCCCAAACTCACGAAGGATGGTTACGTCAGTGTATAATAATGTCAAAAACCCGATGGCAACGGTTAGATTCGTTAGGAATGTGGCGAGTCCCATCCGCTGAACCACGACACGAATGGCGTCCACCTTATTACCCAATTTCACGTACTCAACATGATATTTATTCAACAGGTAGATTGCATTCGTAATACCAATCGTGACAATCACCGGCGATATAAGACCGCTTAGCAAGGTGATCTTATATCCAAATAATGCGATCGTTCCGAGTGTCCACACGACCATTACCCCGATCATCACCATCGAAAAAAGCACCGCACGCACCGAGCGAAAGAACAGCAACATGATCAATCCTGTCACAATCGCGGACATATAGGTAAAGAATGCCAGCTCCTTCTTTACCTGCTGCGCCACAACGGAGCGGATGAACGGCAGGCCGGCGTATCGGAGATTTATACCTGTTGACTTTGAAAACTGATCGCCTAAAGCCTGGATAGAGTTTATCAACTCAACCCGCTTCGCCGAATTTGCGACACCTTTTTCAACCGATATGAGCATCATCGTTGCACCATTGCCCTCATTCACCAGCTTGTTCATATAGATCTTCTGCTTGGCCGCTTCATGAAGCAGGCTGTCTAGATCTTGCTGTGATGTAACCTGATCCGGAAATAGCGACGATAAATAGAATTTAGAATGTGCGGTGTCTTTCAGGATGATTTTAAGGCGGGGCAGTGACAGCACCTCATTTACGCCTTCGACCTTCCTGATGTCTGCTCCAAGCTCACGGAATTTCTGAAAGTTCGAAACCTGATAGATTGCACTGTCTTTAAGACCAACGGCGACGATATTCCCGTCCTCGCCAAACTGATCTTTAAACTTGTTTAGGAATATCATATCCGGATCGTTCGGGGGAACAGTCCGGGTCATGTCATAGCTCAATTCCACCTTCGTTGCATAGTATCCCATTATTGCCGTCATGACAGCAATAACACCCATCAGAGGAAGGCGAAAACGAATGATACTATCTGCAATCCGCGACCACACAAAAAAGGCAATTTCAAGAGGCGCAAATGTAGGTAATTCCGGGGGTTTTGGAGACTAAAATTGGAAGGGCCGAGGAAGAGGTTCTCCCGCAGATCGCACAGATCACGCACAGAAAAGAGTTCTTTTTTGCAGATTATCCAATGTCATCTGCGCAATCCGCGAGATCTGCAGGGGCGTGTACCCGGATTAGTACGAAATTCCCTTGATCTTGCGGTACAACGACAAAGCATGCCTATCCGTTAACCCGGATACAAAATCAATGACGATGCGCAGCATTTGGTAGTCACTTTCGCTTTGCAAAATTGCGCTCTGTGTTTCTATTGGAAAGAGCAGCGCCAGGTTTTCATACTTTCTCGATTTATTCCTCTTGCGAATCAGTTGACCTGCGGTCGTAAATTCCTTCAGGAGACCAGGTAACACTTCATGTCCGGATGCTTCGATCTCTACAACCTGGCGCGCGCGGTAAATCTTTTTCACTGAGACATCACTGATGGTCTTCAGGGCCCCGTGAAATTCACAAAGGTCCGCCAATGCGGCGTCAAACTTTCCGTCAATTATTGCTTGTTCATGATCAACAAACACGTTCGTGCAGGCATCGATCAGCTCTCCAATTGTCAGAGCGCGCAGCGTTCCCAATTTTTTATTCAAACCTTCATTGCCCGCAACTCGCGGCCGGTCCAGTTTGTTTTTCAGAATCGGCGCGAGCAACTCGACCGTATCTTCAAAACTGACGAGCCCCAGTCTGCAGCCATCCTCAAGATCAATAATGCTGTAACAGATATCATCAGCTGCCTCAACCAGAAAAGCCAGCGGATGTCGCACCCACGCACGATCTCCGCCTTTAATCAAATCTAACTGCGTTGCGAGATCTGAAAAAATTGCTGACTCACTTTGAAAGAATCCAAACTTCTTTTGACTCTTTTTCGATTTGTCTCTTTCAGGAAACAAGGATGGGCAAGGGTACTTTGTGAAAGCGCCCAACGTGGCACAGGTCAATTTCAAACCATACTCCTGCTGATTGAGTATCCTAAAGCCTTGGGCGTTGCCTTCAAACTTTATCAGATCATTCCATTCAGCGTCGTTAACGTCCGATCTGAATGAAGAATTGTGCACAAAAAAATCAGACAACGCATCTTCGCCGGCATGTCCGAATGGAGGGTTACCCAAATCATGGGCAAGTGATGCCGCGGCGACAATGGCTCCAAAGTCAAACAGGGATAAATCTTTCTGAAGTCCGGAGTGACGTTGAAGTATCACTTCTCCGACACGCTTTCCAAGGGATCGACCCACGCTCGATACTTCGAGACTATGGGTGAGTCGCGTATGAACAAAATCATGTTCAGGCAATGGATGCACCTGCGTTTTATCCTGAAGGCGCCGAAATGGATGTGAAAAAATTATTCTATCATAGTCCTGTTCGAATGCGCTGCGCGAAGGTTCCGAAGAAGTATTTATTTGGCCCGGCCGGTTTGCCGAAAGAAGGGTTTTCCAGATCACGATCAGTAATGAAAATAGGTTGAATTCGAGTTTAGCCTATCCCGATCCCGATAGCCATCGGGATCGGGAGAAACAAATTTGGATATTTTAAGTCAAACGACCCCGGCACTTCCTATTTTTGATACATGTATAAGGTGCAGACCAACGGTAAAGAATTTGAAATAACCTCTGAAGCGGGCAACTGGGCCGTGAATGGCAACCCATTGGATTGGGACGTCGCCGCGCTGGGCAATGGACATTACCACATCTTATTCAATGGAAAAGGTTATCTGGCAGAAGTGATCAAAATCGATCATGAATCAAAGACGGTGGAACTTAAAGTCAATGGCCGGAAGTATTCCGTTCAGCTTCGCGATAAGTTCGACCTGCTGCTTGAGAAAATGGGAATGACTAACGCAGGGGTCGGCAAAATCAATTCATTGAAAGCGCCGATGCCTGGATTGATCATCGATCTTCGTGTGACCGCCGGACAGACAGTTAAAGCAGGCGATCCTTTGCTCGTGCTCGAAGCGATGAAGATGGAAAACATAATCAAAGCGCAGGGTGAAGGGACGGTCAAGCAATTGAAGATCAAAAAGGGAGACACTGTGGAAAAGAACCAGGTGCTGATTGAATTTTAGCAAATCACGGAACGTTGCACAGTAGGCATTCTTATGCTTTATACTTTCATAATGGAGTTTAGACAAGGGACGTATGTAAGTCAAGTTAATGCGAAAACAATGTTTGGCGCCTGTAAGAAATGGGCAGAAAATATTGATGCATCTGTCGTGAAACATTTTACTGAATCTAATCGGAAGAAGCTGTTCTTAGAGTTTTCCAGTAAGGAAAATAAGCCAAGCAAGCTAAACGACTTAAGGAATGTTTTCTACACTGGCGTAATGCTAGGGAACCACGTGGCGCACATTAACATTGTGGTGACCTACTGACGCCAGCGGATATTTTTTAAACTTAAAGTCTGAAAATGGATTTCAATTTTGACAATCTAAAACGTGCGATCGATCAGTTGAAGGAGGCGAGCTTCTTTCAGCGACTTTTCGGTTGGGGCAAGATCAAGTCCCTGCTTATCGATGCCAATGGCGATCTGCAACGACTCGCCGCCATTGTTGAAAATCTAAAAGCCGAAAATACAAAGCTTGCCAATGGTCTCGAACTTGAAAAGGGCATCGCAAAAAACATCCAGGAATCGAATACGCACCTGTTGGCAGAAACACAGGTGATGAAGAAACAATTCGAGGGAAGCATTGCAGAGATCGCAACCTTAAAGGAATCCAACAACAGCTACCTGAAACGCGGACGTGACCTTGCCAATGAGCTTGCCATGGCGCAACAAGAGATCAAGAATTATGATGGCAACGTTCAGCAATTGAGGACACAGTTGACGCAACTTCAAAAAGAGGATGAGTTCAGAAAGACGGAGCACTCCAATGCGATGTCAACACTGGGAAAGATCCAGGAAAAAATACAGCGCGACCGTGATCGGGAGATCAACGACAAGAATCTCGCAGAGATTGAGCGCATCAAGCGATTGAAAGAAACCTGGATCAATCACGAAGACAATGTGCGGAATCGCATCAAGGCGTTGTGCAGCCAATACACAATCGAATACGTCGATAAAGTACCGTTCAAGGGCAAGCCCGACAATACCCTGAAGATTAATAATGAGTACATCATTTTTGATGCAAAAAGCCCCGCGAACGACGATCTAAGAAATTTTCCCAGCTACATCAAGGCCCAGGTAGAAAGCGGCAAGTACGTACGGGAAGATGAAGTTCGCCGTGAACTGTTTCTGGTCGTGCCGAGCAACACACTTGAACACCTGACACAATTTGCCTACCGGCTCAGCGATTATACGGTGTACATTATTTCAATCGATTCGCTCGAGCCTATCATGCTCGCGTTGCAACGTATCGAGGATTATGAATTTGCACAGCAATTGAGTCCGGAAGAACGCGAAAACATTTGCCGTGTCATCGGTAAGTTCGTTCACCTGTCGAAGCGAAGAATTCAGATTGACGGCTTTTTTGCAAAACAGTTTTTCGAACTCGTATACCGCAGCGAAGCTGACCTGCCAAAAGAACTCCTCGACAAGGTGATCGAGTTTGAGAAATCGGAAAAGCTCAATCCGCCGATCGAGCGGAGAGCCCGTCAGATCAGTGTCAAAGATCTGAAGAGCGATACTGAGCGGCTCGAGAGTGAAGCAAATCAGCGCGGGATCATTACGCAGGACTCGATGTTAAGCAAAGAGCTTAACAAGCTACCGCTCTACTCTACAGACGACGACGCTACGAAGAACAAAGATCAGGGGAGTCTGTTTGAAGGGGAATAATCATTCTCGCGGCTAAAGCCGCAACATACGCACCAATCGACAAGCCCGGACCTTAAGGTCCGGGCTAAAACGATTACCCAACAGACCGGGCTTTAGCCCGAACCAAACTTTTCTAATTTTGTTTTCCAAGAAGTCATTCAATGAAACTTACTCCTGACAACAAACTGAAAAAACTCATCGTCGTAGGCGATCGCGTTCTCATCAGGCCTGCGAAAGAATCCGACAAGACTGAGAGCGGACTCTATCTTCCGCCGGGCGTCCAGGAAAAGGAGCGCATACAAAAAGGTTTTGTAATTAAAGTAGGGCCGGGTTATCCCCTTCCCATGCCGGCAGACGAAGATGAGTTGTGGAAAGGAAAGGACGATCAGATAAAATACCTGCCGCTCCAGGCGCAGGAAGGTGACCTCGCCATTTTTCTCCAAAAAGGAGCAATCGAAGTGATGTATGAAGGCGAAAAATATTTCATTGTACCGCAGGCATCAATTTTGATGCTTGAACGCGAAGAGGATTTGTAATCATGGCCGGCCTAGCTTTTGATGTCTTGCGCGTTGGAAAAAGATACCGCCTTGTCAATTATGGTGACAAGTACGAGTTTGTAATTGAAAGCATTACTGCGAACGGGGATTTCAACGTGAAAGATCTGCTGACCCTCGAGCGGTTCAAACTCAAGGACGTAATCAAGTTTGGCAAGGGCAAAGATTTCGAAATCCGGGAAATCAGTGCATAGCTGATTCATCAATCATCCAAATCGGGTGAATCCTCATAGGTCAAAATAGTTTTTTTTTAGTCTTACTGTTTTTCATCCAAGCCACTCAAGCAACTATTTGCTGCGTTGTCGATCCCTTGGGGAAAACAGATGCCATGTTGACCAACTTCTTTCGTGTTGCATTTCGCAACTTCATGAATCAGCGTCTTTACTCACTGATCAATGTTGCCGGGCTTGCCTCCGGACTCACCTGCACCTTGTTCATTTTCCTTTGGGTTCGCGATGAAGTGCAAAAGGATAAACTTTACAAGGATTCCGATAAAATATATCATGTTGTATCGAACCTGGGGTCGATCGGATCCGACACGATTACCTGGCCGATAACGCCAGGCTTGCTTGCCGACGGAATCAAGGAAAAGGTCAGCGGTGTTTCATTCGTTGCCCGCACCATGAACAATGGACCTCAACTGTTCGAGTACGAAGACAAGAAGTTTCTGGAAAAAGGTTTATACGCAGATCCGGAGCTGCTCAAGATCTTTGACTTCACCATTCTCGAAGGAAATATCGATGTACCACCGCTAGACAAAAGTTGGACGTTTATTTCGCGGGCTCTGGCAAAAAGACTCTTCGGCAACGAGCAACCAGTTGGCAAACACGTGCGCGTCAGCAGCAACAGGGACATGGTCGTCGCCGCTGTTTTCGAAGACCTCCCCAACTCCTCTTCATTGCGATTCGAGTACTTAATATCGATTGAAATATATCGGGAAATTCAAGGAACGGGTTTCAATTGGGGAAATTATAACCATCCTCTTTACCTGAAACTGAATGACGAAAAAAATCTCAGCTCGATTTCCCATCAGATCAATGATTTGCAAAACACGCGCGCTGCTGCGGAAGGAAACACCGATGAGGTCTCGTTTTATCTCCAAAAATTCTCAGACTACTATCTGAATTCACATTATACGAATGGAAGACCTGACGGAGGGAGAATCAAATTTGTTCAGATCTTTTCCATCGTCGCAGCTTTCATACTCATCATTGCTTGTATCAATTTTATGAACATGGCAACCGCGAAGGCGATGACGCGGGCGAAAGAAGTCGGTGTAAAAAAGGTGGTAGGGGCGCAGCGGATTTCGCTCGTCGCTCAGTTTCTGGGGGAATCGATGCTTATCAGTCTCCTTGCAATGTTTTTTGCCATAGCCACTGTAACGATATTTCTGTCGCCGTTTAATGACCTTGTCTCCAAACAGATTTCACTCCAATTCAGTGATCCTATCCTATTGCTGGCGATCATAGTGACGGTAGTCATCACCGGAGCAATGGCAGGATGTTACCCGGCTTTCTTTCTCTCGTCGTTTCAACCAGGAACGGTCCTTAAAGGCAATATGTCTTCCAACCTTGCAGGCGCTTCGCTGAGGAGGATGCTTGTGGTATTTCAGTTTTCGTTAACTGTGATTCTAATCGTGAGCGCATTGGTTGTCCGCGATCAGATTGATTTTATTATGAACAAAGAGGTGGGTTATGATCGACAATCCATCATTAATCTTTCTGCCCGTGGCGAATTGTTCAATAATTACAATGCATTCAGAAACGACGTCCTCCAGGATCCGGGCGTTGAGTCTGTTTCCAAAGCGGACAATTCACTGGTACAGGTGAACAACCAGAATGGCAGCGTCAACTGGCCAGGAAAGCCTGCTGACAGTCAGCAATTTTTCAGAACGGTTTGCGTCGACGCCGATTTCCCCGAAACCATGGGATTAAAGTTGATTCAGGGACGGCTCTTTTCTCACAACTTCAATGACACATCAAATTTTATTATCACTGAGAAGACTGCCGAGGTCATGGGGCTGACAAATCCGATCGGCCAAAAAATAAATCAATGGGGTACCGAGGGAACTATTGTTGGTGTTGTTCGTGATTTTCACAGTCAATCCCTTCACAATGCCATTGATCCGATTATACTTTTTTGCAAACCGGAGTGGGCCAGGCGTGTATTTATCAAGCTTAAGGATCAAGGCCAGGCGGAGACGGTTCAGCGAATCGAGAAAATATTCAAAAAGCACAATACAGAATATCCTTTTGAGTACACTTTCCTCACTGACGATTTCGAAAAACTTTATAAGAATGAACGCGTGACGGGCGCACTTGCAATAGGCTTTACAGCAATGGCAATCATTATCTCCGGACTCGGGCTAATGGGTCTTGCTGCGTACATGGCACAGAAACGTCGAAAAGAAATCAGCATCCGGAAGACAATGGGTGCTTCGGTCAGCGAGTTGGTGACGATGATGTCACGCAGCTTCGTGAGTCTGAGCATGACAGCGATCGTTATCGGCTGTCCCATTGCATATTTCCTGATGGAGTCATTCCTGGGGAGTTTTGTCTACCACACAAGCATAAGCATTAACACTTTTGTCATTACTTCTGCCGGCATTATCCTGGTGGCGTTGCTCACGGTTGTTTTCCAGGTTTTCAAGGCGGCCGTTGCAAATCCCATAACTGCCCTTCGAAACGAGTAATAACCTTCGTTTGTGAAGAGGACAGTGAATTTGCTTTGAACGTTCCGAACAACTTCAGACATTGGTATCTGAACACGAAGTTTAGCCATGTTATTTACCATTTTTCCGCCGGGTGACGTGCGTGCGGCCGTATTTCAGGTATTCAAAGTTGCAGTGAAAGTTGTATTTGACTGTAGCACTTCGTAATGAATAAAAAGAATTGGCGCGATTTCGGCGGCACCGGGAAATCTTCGCCTTACGTTTTGACTCCAACGCTGATGACGGAGAGGCCCACGGATTTAAGAACCAAAAGGTCAATCAATTTGAAAATCGGAACGAATTTGTTGAATAGGGACATCTGGTCCTTTGGAATAGTTTTGTTCTTCTGGATGGCGCCGGATACGATCCATCCTAGAATACCCATGAAATTAAAATAGCGATCATAAATATGTTGCATACCTCCTTTTTGCATTATGGAATTGAGTGTCTTCCGATTATACCGCCGATAATGCTCCAGTTCCCGATCGAATCTATTGTACAATGACTGGTAGGCAGGCACGAGCACAACCAGCTTGCCACCGGGTTTCAAAAGTTTGCAACAATTCTTGACAGCCAGCTGATCGTCTTTGATGTGTTCAATAACATTTAACGCAAAGACAGAATCAAATTGGTTGAGCATTGCTGAATAGGCAGTGTCAAAATCGGGGTGGACGAGATCGATGTTCAGAATGTCGGAAACGTCCGGAAATTTCGTTGTGAGTTCCTCGCGATAGTTGTTCCGGATATCACTTAAGGTGATGTCCGCTCGCTCCTTGTAAAAAAAGGTAGATATGTTCCCTATACCACTTCCGATTTCCAGGATCTTTCCCTGGCAAAACGGTCGTATCGTGTCATACATCCATTTGTTGAAATGAATACTTCCCGCGATTACTTCAAGCGTTTCCCGTCCTTCGGAATCTATTTCCCGGTATTGAAATTGATTCATCGTTGGAAGATATTGTACTTTATTATGCAATACAGCGCGCGAATACCGTCTTTCCATCCGATCTTCTTTCCGTCTTGGTATGTTCTTCCATAATAAGATATCCCCACTTCGTAAATCCGGATGTTGCGGATTCGTGCAATACGCGCGGTTATTTCCGGCTCAAAGCCAAAGCGTTTTTCCTGCAACTGCAGGCCTTTAATAATGTCAGACCTGAACATTTTGTAGCAGGTTTCCATGTCAGAGAGATTTAAGTTCGTGAACATATTAGAGAGATGTGTAAGTAGCTTATTGCCTATGGTATGCCAAAAGAACAGGATCCTGTGTGCATTGCCACCTAGAAAGCGCGAACCATAGACCACATCCGCGAATCCTTCGAGCAGAGGCTTTAGTAACAAATCATATTCGCGGGGATCGTATTCAAGATCCGCATCCTGAATAATTATATAATCTCCGGTTGCATGTTTAATGCCGGTGTGCAATGCCGCCCCTTTGCCGAGGTTTTGGTCATGCTTAATATAGGTCAAAGGAAAACCGTGGTTACCAGAGCTATAATTTTGAATTACTTGCTCTGTGTCATCTGTCGAACAATCGTTGACCACAATGACTTCTTTTTGACATTCGTGCATTAACTCAACTGCAGCGATCTTGTCTAGGATCAAATGAATTGTCTTGCCTTCGTTGTAAATCGGAATAACGATCGATAAAGTCTTGCCTTTAATCATGCTCTAGCACGTTATTCTTTAGTTGGAAGCCGCATCGGTTATTATTCACAATTTTGACCGACGTTTTGTATTAACTGCAGTCTGGATCAAGTAACTATGTAATTCCAGGTTCATCAAAAGTAAAAATTGAAAATCAAATTCCATCGTGCGTGCTCGTGTCAACCCCGCTTTTTCAATGAACTGCAATGTCTTAATTTCGTTTGAATGAACCTAGACGTCAATACCAACCTGGCAAGGATTTTCGACAATGATCGAGATATCTTCAAACCTTAAGAATAGGCCGCTCATAAGAGATACGTTCATGAAAACAGCGACGACCAATTCTCATGCTATTCAGCAGTTTCGATTGAATTCTTGGTGGTATGTGACTATGCGGGAACGAAACAACAGCTCACGACTATCGACCTAATGGTTCTTATTTTTCATCGTGTTCGGTTATGCAAATTGACATTCTGAATCGGTAAAGCATAAATAGAAAATCCCACAACAAAACACTGCGATCACAGGCCAAATGCCTCGAAACATTGCCAAGTCTGCGAATGTTGATTACAAATCATGACCGATTTTGCTTTGACTGTTTGAGACAACTTCAGACATTGGTATCGTAACTCATATTTTCCACATGTCATTCACCATTTCGCCAGCCACAGTTGAAGACGCAACAGCACTCGATGCACTTGTCAATTCCGCGTACCGGGGCGATTCATCGCGACAAGGGTGGACAACTGAGGCGGATCTGCTCGACGGATCGCGTACGGATGCTGCGGCCATCGCTGATATTATAAAAAGCCCGGGGCACACAATACTGAAATATGTCGAGGACAACGTGATTCTTGGGTGTGTCGAGGTGCACAAGGATGGTAACAAGCTTTATCTTGGAATGCTCACCGTTCGGCCGCACCTTCAGGGTAAAGGCATTGGAAAAATCATGCTGCAGGCTGTAGAAGAAGAAGCGAAGAAGCAAAAATGCCAATCAATATATATGACCGTAATATCGGTACGAAAAGAGTTGATCGATTGGTATGTGCGACACGGCTATCGCCATACAGGCGAAACCAAACCATTCGCCTTTAATGATCCCAGATTCGGGCAGCCGCGGAAGAAACTCGAGTTTGTCGTCCTTGAAAAAATGATTTGATGTTGTCCTTTCAAAGCTGCATTTCTTCGCAGATCAAAAAATTCCGGAATATTGTCCACGATTAAACCGATGGTTAGTTAATCGTCCATAATTTTAGAACCCAATCGGAGCACTAAATTCATCTTTATGAAAAGCATCACGATCCTTCTTCTTGTTATTTGTTCCATCCCGGTTTTTTCACAGGAAAAAGATCTGCCGGATGACTTTCTCACAAAAGATTTTCACCAGGGACGACGGCAAAAATTGAGGGAAACGCTCCCCGCCAACTCCGTCGCTGTTTTTTTTGCGAATGCTGTACGTAACCGCGCCGATGATGTCGATTATGTTTATCATCAGGACCCGGATTTTTTCTACCTCACTGGTTACAAAGAGCCGCATGCCTTGTTGTTTATTTTTAAGGATCAGCAGACTGCTGCGAATGGTGAAAAGTATAATGAGATCTTGTTCATTCAGCCTCGCAATCAGCTTCGCGAAATGTGGACTGGAAGACGATTGGGTGAAGCGGGTACGCGTGAAGTGTTGGGCTTTACACAGGCATTTAATAACAGTGAATTCAAACGTTACAATGTCGATTTCGCCAAATTCAGTAAGGTATTATTCTTCGATTTTGAAAATGATGTTCGCAATGATCCAAGAGATTCATCTGACTTATACGACCTCATTGCACAATTCAAGGTGAAGGCGCATTATCCTGACAAGAACTCAAACACGCTAAAGGTTGAACCTGAAAAAAATAACCTTGACACGCAATCACTTTCCGATATCATGGATGAGTTGCGTGGGATTAAAACAAAAGAAGAGATTGAAATGGTGAGAAAAGCAGTCCGCATATCCTGCCAGGGACAAGTTGAGGTAATGAAGGCCATGAAACCAGGAATGTCAGAAAGGGAAATCCAGGGGATACACGAATATGTGTTTAAGAAATATCAGGCCGAAGATCTGGGTTACCCATCGATCGTTGGCGCAGGACACAACGGATGCATCCTCCACTACATAGACAACTACAAGCCGAATATTTCCAGCAAGGAACTCATACTGATGGACCTCGGGGCCGAGTTTCATGGATATACCGCAGATATTACGAGAACCATTCCGGTGAATGGAAAATTCACGCCTGAACAAAAGGCGATTTATGAGCTGGTGCTCAAGGCACAGGAAGAGGGCATGAAGTACCTGAAGCCAGGAGGAAGCTTCCAGGAGCTGACGCTGGCAACGCGTCGCATCGTAAACCAGGGATTAAAAGAGCTTGGCATCATTCAGAATGAAAATGACAAGCACATGTATTATCCGCATGGATGCTGTCACCATATTGGTCTCGCCGTTCACGATCGCGGGGTTTACGATAAGTTTGAAGAAAACATGATGGTGACGATCGAACCAGGGATCTACATTCCCGAGAATTCCAATTGCGACAAGAAGTGGTGGGGAATCGCGGTGCGCATCGAAGACGATTACCTGGTGACGGCAGGCGGATATGAACACCTTTCGTCCTTCGCGCCGCGCACAGTGAAAGACATCGAGGCGATGATGAAATTACCAAGTCCGCTCGACAACTTCGTTTTGCCGGATATCAACGGGAAAAACTAAGCTTCTTCGTCTATTGAAGTCTTAAAGCGAGACTTTTGAATCGCTGGGTTTCTTGCCAAACCCGGCAATGCTTACGACATTTAATAATTCAACAGCTTAAAAAATGAGAAGATTGCTCGTTTTCCTTCTGGTGCTCACGGCACCATTGACATTTGCTCAAAAGATCTGGACCGCTGCGCAGGCAAACGAGTGGTCAAAGAAGCAGCCCTGGTTTGTAGGCTGCAATTTTATTCCAAGCACAGCCTCAAATGAACTGGAGATGTGGCAAAAGGAGACGTGGGATCCCAAAACGATCGACCGGGAACTTGGGTGGGCTGAAGGTCTCGGCTTCAACGTCATCAGAGTCTACCTGCACAATCTCGTCTGGGAAAATGATCGCAGCGATTTTTTACTTCGTATTGGCGAGTTTCTCAAAATTGCTGACCGCCACAAGATAAAGGTCATTTTCGTTTTGTTTGATGACTGCTGGAATGCAAATCCTACTGCTGGACCACAGCAAGATCCTGTTGAGGGCGTTCACAATAGCCGTTGGGTGCGCGCTCCCGGCCCCGCAATTGTAGGCAACCCGGCAAAGTGGGGCGCGATGGAACTGTATGCCAAAGATATCTTGATGCAGTTTAAGAACGACAAGCGCATCATCATGTGGGATCTTTATAATGAGCCTGGAAATGAAGGTATGACCGACATCACATATCCGTTTCTTCAGGAGGTTTTTAAGTGGGCCTGGGCAATCCGCCCAACACAGCCTTTGACATCGGCGCCCTGGAATCACGAAGAAAAATTTCAGCGGTACAACACCTTCCAGCTTGCAAGTTCTGATGTGATCACCTTTCATAATTACAACGACGCAGCAAATCTTGAAGCTGAAATTCAGGAGTTAAAAAAATTGGGGCGTCCAATTATATGCAGTGAATACATGGCTCGCACGAATAAAAGCACATTCATCGATAACCTTCCCGTTCTTAAGAATCATCGCGTTGGAGCAATCAACTGGGGATTGGTGAGCGGCCGGTCGAATACAATCTTTCCGTGGGGCTCGAAGCCAGGCACGCCGGAGCCCACGGTATGGTTCCATGACATCTTCAGGAAAGATGGGACACCTTTCGACGAAAAAGAGGTGGCATTTATCAAAGAAACCATCAAACCTTCACAACCAGTTAAAAAAACCAACTGACATCAAACTATGAGAACATTCCTGGTCTTTTTTATTGTCGGCGCATTCTTCAGTTGTACACCGGAAAAGCCGCATGATCAACTTCAGAAAAAGCTGGATGCGTTTTTTACTTCGCAATTTGCCACAGGTGATCCGGGCGGAGCTGTGTTGGTGATGAAAGACACGACCGTTCTCTTCAAGAAGGGTTATGGGGTTGCCGATATCAACACAAAGGAACCCATCACCACGAAGACCTTGTTCAACCTTGGTTCCATCTCAAAAACATTCGTAGCAAACGGTATTCTCATATTGCAAGAGGAGGGAAAGCTATCAGTGGAGGACAGTCTTATTAAATACTTTCCGGATTTTAAAAACAAAGAAATAGCCAGTAAAGTGAAGATCAAGCATCTTCTCACGCATACCTCAGGCCTGCCGGACAATCGTGAAGTGAGTAAAGACACGGTTTTTTTTCTCACCGCAAATGACTTACAAAACTGGTATCCCATCACACAGACAGATACCCTCGAATTCGAACCTGGATCAAAGTATAACTACTCCAATCCCGCCTATAATGCGCTTGCGCTTATCATCGAACAGGTTTCAAAACAGAAATGGCAGGACTTTATCCATGATCGAATTTTTGTTCCGTCAGGAATGACCACAAGTACGATCACCGATGGCGCGCATCCTTCTTCGGGCGTTTCGCATGGATATGCAATGATCGGCAAACGGTGGACCGAGGATGATTATGGAGAAGAGCCAACGTTTTGCGCGTCTGGTAATGGCGGCATTTGGAGTTCACTTTTCCGAACTGGAACGATTCAAAGCCTGCAGACCGTGGCTGGTCCTGGCAGGTTGTAACTGTGAATGGATCAAAGACGGCAGAGCATACAGGGCACCAGGGCGGCTTTGCTGCAAACTACGTTTCCATTCCGGAAAAAGGATTGCTCTTCGTGGTCCTCAATAACGCACCCTACGACGTTTATCTGCAACGCGAAAAAGTTTTGGCGTTTCTGCAAGAGGAGAATTTATTCGAATAGCCCGCCGGTCATCACACGGAATAATGGATTTTTTAATTCATTATTCTTTTTACTTTTAGGACTTAACAATTTCCTAACCTAGACCTCATGAGCTTATTTATCAAAAAATCTTTAGACGTCCTTTTGGCGCAGTCAGCTGATTCTGCCAAGGGATTAAAGCGGACCCTCGGCCCTGCAAGCCTGATTGCACTCGGGATCGGGGCAATCATTGGGGCGGGATTGTTTGTTCGAACTGCCGATGCAGCCAGCAGTGCCGCAGGACCTGCGGTAGTTATTTCATACATGATTGCAGGCATTGGTTGTGCGTTTGCAGGTTTGTGTTATGCGGAATTTGCCGCCATGATTCCGATCGCCGGCAGTGCATACGCATACGCCTACGTAACAATGGGCGAGTTTCTCGCCTGGATTATCGGATGGGCGCTCGTACTGGAATATGCGTTAGCTGCGGCTACCGTTTCTATCGCCTGGAGTGAATATCTCAACAAGTTGCTGGCCATCGTTACCGGTAGTCCACTACCCTATCAGTGGAGTCATTCGCCATTCGAGACAATGGATGGTGTAACAGGGATTGTCAACATCCCCGCGATTTTCATTTTGCTGTTACTGACGCTGGTTTTGATCAAGGGTACCCAGGAGTCGGCGACGCTGAATGCCATCATTGTGTTCATTAAAGTTTCCATCGTTTTGATCGTTATTGTTCTAGGTTGGGGATTCATCAATGATGCCAACTACACTCCTTTCACAATTCCCGAAATGGCAGGTCACGAAGCCTGGAACCGCCACGGTTGGGGAGGTGTATTAGGAGGTGCGAGTATCGTATTCTTTGCCTTCATCGGGTTTGACGCCGTGTCGACTGCCGCTCAGGAGGCCAAGAATCCCAAGCGCGATATGCCTATCGGTATTCTCGGTTCACTGGTGATTTGCACAATTCTCTCGTGACAATCGCCATTCTTGCGGGCTTCTCTTCGGTGATACTCGTTATGTTAATGGGGCAATCGAGAGTCTTTTATTCGATGTCAAAGGACGGCCTCGTTCCGCAGGTGTTCTCACAACTTCATCCTAAATTCAGAACACCATTTAAATCAAACATGATACTGTTCGTGTTTGTATCGCTCTTTGGCGGATTTATTCCTGGCAGCGTTGCGGGTGACCTTACCAGCTTTGGAACCTTGTTTGCCTTTGTGCTGGTCTGCGCTGGTATTTGGGTGATGAGAAGATCTAATCCTGAAACACCACGCCCTTTCAGAACTCCGTTGGTTCCCTTTGTTCCAATCATGGGTATTCTGATCTGCTCGGCGCTGATTTTTTCGCTTGATGTAGTGACACAACTCTCTGCCGTTGTATGGCTGATTGTTGGTCTGTTCGTGTATTTCCTTTACAGCAAGAAGAATAGTGTGCTGCGGAAAGGGAACAGCGAATCAACTAATTGAGCACGTCGCTTGTAATAGTCAGGTAATTACCGCTGAGTTCCGTGCGGTAGCGGCGCAAGGGCCTCCATGCAATGCCGCCCGATGGCGTGCCGTCTGATAAATTGAAATTGGATCCGCACCCTGTGCAAACCAAAAACAGTCCGGATGAATGGACACTGACGTTCGCACTGGCATCATTGGGATGGTATGAGCAGTTTACTTCAAATGCATTGTATTGTATTGAGCTCCTGCGATAAACAATCACACCCCTGACGCCCACACTCACGCCCGAAACAGTGCTGATGTTCTTGTGGCCTCCATCCTGCGCCAGCGCGATGTAGTCGGGAAATCCCAGGTTCACGGTAACTGAAGGAAATGAAATGTAGGGAATGGGATCATCCGTCAAGTCTCGTCCGCAGCCTGTAACAATCGCGACGAGCAGGCATACAATCCACTTTAATCTCTTACTTGGAGTATTCATAAAATCCTGCTCCTGATTTCTTTCCAAACTTACCTTCGGCTACAAGGCGTTGTTGAGTTTTACTTGGCCTGAATTTCGACGGACAGTCAAACCCTTCATATACTGAAGTTGTGACCGCCAGGTTGGTATCCAGTCCGATAAGGTCCATCAATTCAAACGGGCCCATTTTAAATCCAGCTGACCTCAGCAACACGTCTATGTCGGGTATGGTTGAAACGCCGTCTTCCAGCACTTTCAGGGATTCAACGTAAAAAGGCCTTGCCACACGATTAACGATAAATCCAGGCGAATCTTTTGCCAGCACTGGCGTTTTTCCAATGCATTCCGAAAATCTCTTCAATTCCTCCACCAACAAAGGGTCAGTATCCTTACCCGAAATGATTTCGACCAGCATCATCCTGTCGGCTGGATTGAAGAAATGTAAACCTATGCAACGCTCTTTTTTACTGATCGCATCTGCAATTTTCGTTACGGAAATTGAAGATGTGTTTGTAGCGAATATCGAATCATCGGCATTAACCCGTTCAAGCGCGGAAAAGAGTTCCTGCTTGACACTAAGTTTTTCCACTGCGGCTTCAACGATCATATCAGCCCGAACGTCATCAATTTTCTGGGTGGTCGAAATATTCGTAATAGCCTTGTCACGAGTTTCTGCGGAGATCTTTTTTCTATCGACGAGGTATTGCAGATTTTTTGAAATCGTCTCAACAGCAGATTGTAACTGCTTTTCGCTGATATCAAACAAGATCGTTTGAAAACCTGCGGTGGCGCATACCTGGGCAATACCAAGACCCATCGTGCCCGCCCCGACCACGGCGATGGACTGGATCCGGCTCATATCACCGGCTTAAACTGTTTTAGGAAGCGGACGTCGTTCTCTGAAAAAAGTCTGAGGTCATCGATACCATACCGTAACATCGTTACCCGTTCGATGCCCATGCCGAATGCAAAGCCTGTAAACTCTTCGGGATCAACACCACTATTGCGAAGCACATTTGGGTGTACCATGCCAGAACCTGCAATCTCAACCCAGCCCGAATGCTTACAGATGTTACATCCGGCGCCGTGGCATATGAAGCATGAAATATCAATCTCTGCGCTCGGTTCTGTAAAAGGAAAAAATGAAGGACGTAATCTAATCTTCGTGTCCTTGCCGAACATTTCCTTGGAAAAATGATAAAGGGTTTGCTTCAGATCCGCGAAACCAACATTTCGGTCGACGTAAAGACCTTCCACCTGGTGGAAGAAGCAATGTGCACGCGCCGAGATGGCCTCGTTGCGGTACACGCGCCCTGGCATGATAGCCCGGATCGGCGGCTTCTTCTTTTCCATGAGGCGGATTTGCACATTGGACGTATGCGTCCGAAGCAATACATCGGGATTTTTTGTGATAAAAAACGTGTCCTGCATTTCGCGTGCAGGATGATTCTCCGGAAAATTCAGTGCTGAAAAATTGTGCCAGTCGTCTTCGATTTCGGGTCCATCGGCGACGTTGAATCCAAGGCGCTCAAAGATCTCGATGATTCTGTAGCGGGTGAGATTCAACGGGTGAAGCGAACCGAGCGTATTGGGGACGGGGGGCAATGTCAAATCGATATCCGCTTGGCCGGTGGAGGTGTTATCACCTATTGTTGTGGACCAATGCTTTAATTTAGCTTCAGCCAGCTGCTTGAGCTCATTCAGCGGTTTTCCTGTTTCTTTCTTTTTATCAACAGGCAGCGCTTTGAGGTCGTCGAATAGTTGCGGAATAATCCCTTTTCGGCTCAAATATTTCAAACGAAAAGCTTCTACATCCCCAGCGTTTGCGGGTTGAAGCGATTCGATTTCTTTTTTCAGTTGTTCGACTTGCTCAAGCATTGACTTCAGACTTAGCGACGGAGCGCTCTTTGAGTTTTAGTGCAAAACTAATCAACAAACAGATAACGAGGATGACTGGCAGAAAAATGAGATCGGTTTGACCCTTCATCATCAGCGCAAGGGCGATAAAAAACAAGTTGATTGCCGCGAGATACTTCACTGCGCCGGCGTGTGAAAGACCAAAACCAAGAAGCCGGTGATGTAAGTGGTTGCGATCGGCATGAAAAGGAGACTGCAGCCTCCTGAGGCGGAGAATGATGACGCGAAGTGTATCAAAAACAGGGATAATAATTATGCAAATAGCAGTAGATATTGAAGCCGTGAATTTTGCCTCGTGTCCTGCCGGCAGCGCATAATTGAGATTAATAAATCTGATCGAAAAAAAGGACAACACAAAGCCGACCGTCAGTGCACCAGTATCTCCCATGAATATGCTGGATGGCTGCCAATTGAATAAAAGAAATGCAATCATGGCGCCTGCTACACAGAATGCAATCAGGCTCAGAAACAGCTCGTCAGCACTATAAAACCATGCGCCAAAAAAGATCGAGGCGATGATGCCGACCGTTCCTGCGAGTCCATCGATGCCATCGATCAGGTTGTATGCATTTGTTATGATGATAACTGTGAACAGGCTGACGAAATACATTACAATAACCGGAAAGGGTTGCGGATTAATGTCATACAGCGATACCAGCTTTACGTCGTCAAGGAAAACCAACACGAACACTGGTAGGAATTGACTGAATAGCTTTTGCCGCGGGGTGAGCGCAAGCACATCATCGCGCAACCCGATAAGGAACATCAGGGCAACAGAAATAAAAAAATATCGCATGATGATCCACTGATTCAGCGGAAGTGCCATCAGTAACGCGAGGGTTGTCCCAAAAAGGATTGCTACTCCACCCATGGAAGGCACAAAGTCCGAATGAATTTTATGTGTGCCCGGAGTATCAAACCATTTGAGTTGCTTGAATATTTTGATGATCACAGGAAAAAGCAGGAATGAGATCAGAAAGGAAACAAATGGAAAAATGAAGGTGCGCTCAACCTGGGTCATTGTGGATGGAAGATCAGATAGCCTTTTCACTCGGGCGGATAAGTTCTAAAACTGTTGCGAATATTATTCTTATATCGAGAAGGAATGACCAATTCTCAATATAAAACTTATCAAGGCGAACCCGATTTTTCATGAAAATGATATTCTGGGTCTCTCCCCGGTAGCCTTTGCTTTGCGCAAGCCCTGTAAGACCAGGCTTTACGTAGTGCCGACCCATGAATTTTACGATTTTACTGGAATATTCTTCCGTGTGTTTCAACATATGAGGTCTTGGACCCACAACGGACATTGAGCCTGCGAGCACATTCAAGAATTGTGGAAACTCGTCGATGCTGGACTTCCGGAGAAATGCCCCAACCTTCGTAATACGGCTGTCTCCTTGTTTAGCTTGCACAGAATCGGATTCACTATTAACATGCATCGTGCGGAATTTGAGACACCAAAAGACTTCATTATTTCTACCCGTTCTTTTTTGGCGAAAGAACACGGGGCCTTTAGAATCGAGTTTGATCAGAACAGCGACGATTGGCAACAACCAGGAGAATACAAAAACAACAAAACACAGCGAAAATGTAAAATCAAAAATCCGCTTGACCACCTGGTTGCGTTTGTCGTCGAGCGGAATTGACGATACGTGTAACACGGGTATCGAGTCGTATCGCTCAAGTTCGAGACCCTTAAACGAAAAGGCCCGGAAGTCAGCGATCACTTTGACTTTTATGAATCGTTCTTCGCCAGTGTCAATGATCCGTTTTAAGTCACCATACCGGAGATACGGCATACAACAGTATATTTCATCAACATCATTTTTTGCGAGGAATTCCTCTAGTTGATTTATTTTGCCCGTTGCACCATCCGGTTTGTTATCATCGAAAGTTCCAATGAGACGGAATCCATATTCTTTGTGACTCGCAAAAAAATATGCCAGCTCACGTGAAAGAAACCCCTGACCGACGATGATTACATTACGAAAATTATAACCTCGTTCGCGATATGAACGAAGGAAAAAAAAGAAGCTTAACCTCCAAAGCACCAGAAGGAAGAAAAACGCGCCGTATACCGAGGGCATTCCCCAACCTGTCACCAGGTCAAATTTCAAGAGGAAAATAACAGTGCACGTTACAAGGAAATGTTGAAATACGGTAAAAAGGGTATCCCGAAAAAGACTCGGGATCTTCATCACGCGGGAGACCTTGTAAGGGTTAGCATAAAAGGTAATGACCACCCAGGAAAGATTCAGCGCAAAAAGAAAGAGGAACCACGATTTTTGCCAAGTAGCAACTATGAAATGCCCGTCAAGATACAAGACAAAAAATAGGCCGTTCAAAACCAGTAAGTCACCGAGAAAGATGACAGGCCTTATCAAAGCAGAGTACCTTCGCGCTGCAGCCATTTTTACAAAGATAACGCTTCACCGCTTCTTTATCTCGCGAAGTGTAAGCCAAAGAAATTTCGCATTTCCAACAGTGTACCTATGCCACATCCGTCGTGGTTCCTGGATAAGCCGGTAAAACCATTCAAAACCGATTTGCTGAATCCATCGCGGTGCGCGCTTGGTCAACCCGGTGACTACATCGAAACTGCCGCCAACCCCCATAATAAAATTGACCTTGCTGAGCAACTGCTTGTTTTCGTATAGAAAGTTTTCCTTTTTGGGTGAGGTGATCGCAACGAATAATATTTGAGCGCCGCTTTCCGATATCTGTTTCGCCACCGCGGCTTCTTCCTCCTCCTTGAAGTAGCCGTTGCGATAACCTGCCACGATGGCGGGTGAATATTTATTGGAATAGACTTCAACTACTTTCCTGACAACCTCCTCTTTTGCGCCGAGAAAAAATATCTTGAAACCTTGCGTGTGCGCTTCGTTAACAAGGTTGTCCATCAGATCAATCCCAGCAACACGCTCAGGAACCGGGCGGCCCAATAATTTGGATACCCATACGACGACCTGTCCGTCTGCATTGATTATGTCTGAATTCACAACGCTTTTAAAAAGCTGTTCATCAGATTGCATCATGACGATCTTTCCTGCATTGACGACCGTATGATGGATCTGTCTCTTTTCATTGATCGCATCTTTAATCAATGAGACAGTCTCATCCATTGTAATGGCATCGATCGGGATATCAAACAGGATTATCTTCTTTTTGCTCATGAAAATATGCAATGTAGTAACTCATAGAGTAGAACATCCAGGCTTGCGCCCAGCGTATGTATGGAACCTTCGAGCTCCAGCCAGGCTTGAGCTGATAATAGAAGTAGCCTTCCGTTGACGACATGTTGTTGATCGTCCAGGTCAACACGCGATCTGCAAGTGCTTTCTGCTTTTGAATGATCCCCAGGGCACCCAATGTAACCACCAGCTGCGCTGGTCCGTGGATGTCAATAGGGTACATTTTGTTGTGATAATATTTTGATTCCCCCTGCTCAGTAAAAAAATTCTCGAGATAGAACGACAGTCCTTTGGCGAGATTAGCGGAGAAGCGCTCATCCCTGCAGCATCGCTGATATTCGAACAAGCACTCCAGGTTGAAGCCCGTGTGAAAGTTGTCGATCCACGAATGGAATGGCAGTGTACCGTATGGCCAGGCACCATTCTCCTGTTGAAATGCGCAACAGAAAGCAACAGATTTTTCGGCAGCGTCCTTTAATGGCGTTTCACCGGTGTGAGCATATACCCTGGCGAGCAGTCGACTGCCAAGCAACGATGCATTGAAAACCTGCGTTTGGTCGAGGGGCGAATAAGAAAAGCAAAAATTGTCGTTTTGATCGTAAGTGCGATGAAGGTCTTTCAATACAAAATCGCAGCTCGAACGCGCCAGTTGAAGAATACTTTGATCCCGGCTCATCTCATAGTAGTCCAACAAAGCGCAAGCAACATAGGTCGTCGCCACGACCGTGGGAGTTCCCTTCGGTTGAAAAAAAGCGCGAGCCTGCCAATCAAAATTATACCCCCAACAAGCACCTGAATACCCAGGACTGACCACTTCGCGTATCTTTGAAACGAGAAAAAGAATTTTTTCGTGGTACTCAGGCTTGTGCTCAAGGCGGTATAACCGGATATATCCCGATAGAAATAGTGCTAGTCCTTTAGCGTTGTAGTCCTCATTCACAAACAAAATCCTCCTAAGGTTAAGTGGGCTGCGTTTGAACAACTGTATCCACGCCAGCCGGGCAACAAATAGATGGCGCAGAAACGTGGATTGAAAAATTTTGCTGTTCAAACCATCGTAGGGATCCCAACCACGAAAATTCTTCTGCTCAACATATCTTCGGAGCTTGTGCAAACTTTCCCGTACCAATGCATATGTGGTCATGCAGGCAAGTCAAGGCTTACTTCCTGCGGCATGCCTGTGGCAAGACTTTCGCGGATTTTCAGACAAGTGAGCGTTGTGTAGAGGATTTCATCAAATGAGATCAATTGCTCCGGGCCGCCTTTGATCGCAGAGATAAATTGCTCTACTTCATGGCGGTGACCTTTTCCTGATCCTTTTACTGCCGTCTCTTTATTGTTTTTATAGATTGAACCTTGCTGAAAGTCGTTGATTACCCCGACTTTGCCATCAGCAAATAATTCCAGTTGTTCTTTTGGCAAGGAGGTATCGCCATTCGCCGCATACACCAGTGAGCCGACCGAACCATTCTCAAAACGAACAGTCACCGCAACGGTATCTTCATCGATTTGCTGTACGCTGGCAGGTTGGATTGACTGAGCAAACACTGATACGGGATGGCTGTCCGCGAAGAACTGCATGAGGTCGATAAAGTGACACATTTCGCCCACAATTCTCCCGCCTCCAATATCTTCTTTTTGTATCCAGTGTTCTTTTGGAATAAATCCGGCATTGACCCTGAAATTCATCATGAGCGGCCCGCCACCACCACAGATCGCGTTTTTGATTGCGACGGCCAGTGGTGAGAATCGCCTGTTGAATCCAACCATGAGTTTGCCATGCGTTGATTGCCTGGCCTGCTGCACCGCTTTTATCCCCTCATAGTCAATAGACAACGGCTTCTCCACAAAGACATGTTTGCCCGCGAGGAGGGCCTTTGCCGTTAATTCAGCATGCGAGTTATGAGGTGTTGCAATAAACACGGTGTTGATATCGCGAGACTGAAAGATCTCCGCAGGGTCTGAGCCTGCGACGGCAAATCCAAACTTCTGTGCAACATTCTTTGACGTGATACCTTTCGACGTCACTACCGTGTGAAGTGAAGCTTTACTTTTAAGATTTGGTATCAAGTAGCTTTGCGCAAAACTTCCTGCTCCGATGAATCCAACCGTGACAGCAGATGTGACAGGTGATTGGATCGCAACAGATGTTGTGCTTTTTGCCGCACGCTCCGGATATTTCAACAGGATCCCAACACTGGGTTCGTCCGTTTTTCCCATCACCAGATCGAACGCATCTTCGGCTTTCTCGATGTCAAATGAATGGGTGATCAGTGACTTCACATCAATCGCCTTCCGCGACAATAAGTCCAGGAACGCCTCCATGTTACGCTGCTCCGTCCACCGAACATATGCGTAAGGATAATCGCGGCCTTCCTCCTCGTACCAAGTGTCATATCTTCCAGGTCCATAAGAGCAGCTCATACGCAGATCGAGCTCTTTTCTATAAAAATGTGGGTCACGTGGCACATCCATCTTTACCGCACCGACGATGACCACTTTTCCTTTCTTCCTGCTGATCTCGGCTGCTAGCTCGATTGGATCATTCGTGGGTGCGGCAGCTGTTATAATTACGCTGTCGAACCCATATCCACGCGTGAAGTTTTCGCAATATTTAATCAGATTTGAATCACTACGGTTAATCGCATTTTCTGTGCTGGATTGTTTCGCGAGTGTGACTAGTCTTTCTGAAAGGTCAATACCTAGCACACGACAACCGTTTGCACGAAGGAGCTGACAAGTCAATTGTCCCAGTAGCCCGAGTCCAATGACACAAATCGATTCACCCAGACGCGGCTCGGTTTGACGAACGCCTTGCAATGCTATGGCACCAAGAGTTGTGAAAGATGCCTCCTCAAAAGAAACATTGTCAGGAATACGAGCAACGAGATTCTGGGGTACAGAAACTACCTCTGCATGCGACGCATAATCCTGGCCGGCGCACGCGACGCGATCGCCTGGGCGGAATCTTTTGTCTTCATCCATACTGGCCATGACAACTCCTGCAGAACTATAACCCAACGCTTTGAGTGAGTCCAACTTTGTTTGCACCTTTTTCAAGGTTGCAGAGAGGCCCTCTTTTTTAATGTTCTTCACCACCTGCGCTACAAGGTCCGGACGCTGCCGCGCTTTACCCAGTAGACTTGCCTGCCCGACCTTCACGGTGCCACGTTCTGTACCTGAACTGATGAGTGATATTTTGTTTTCAATCAAAACAAGTCCTTTCGACAATGCCGGGGCCGGCACATCATCGACATACAGTTCTCCACTCTTGAAATTCTGAATCAATTGCTTCATTAAGACCGGCGGTTGAGCGCGCAAAAATAGTGATTTTGAGCTAATTGGGCCGACAAAGAGCCGTCGCTAAGAAGTTTATGCCTCGATTGTCTATTTCTCCGCGAATATCCACAGATGCCAACCGTATTTCCGCGCAATATTTTCCTTGATGTTTTTTGGCAAAACTTTCTGAAGTCCGAGGAGATGGCGCTCGTTCAAAAAATGAACCTTGAATTTGAGGTTTTTGAATCTTTGAAACAGTCTGGAGGAAGACTTTTCGCTCCAAACACTTGAAAAAATATTATCAGGCCCATCGGTTGACTTGTGCAAAAATTCACTCATGGTAAAATACTTCCAGCCAGTTTCCTTGAAATTGTGCCGGTGCCCATTGATCCGCTCCACACTCTCTCCGGTCAGCTTAGAAACAATGCCCGCAAGAAAAGGGAAGGCAAGCAACACAGCCAGTCCCGTGCGACGAAGGAGGCCTATGCTGATGTAATAGTTAAAGGATTTTTTGTGGTAAAGCATCACGACAGCCAGGCCGCCTGGCTTGAGTACGCGATGGATCTCATCGACAATTTTTTCAATCTCTGGCGAATGGTGCAGGACACCATGTGAATAAACAACATCAAAGAACTTGTCTTCGTATGGTATGGTTTGCGCGTTCGCTTTGGTGACCGCTTGGTACGGAAGCTCATACAAAGCGAATCGCTCTTTTAGCCGCTTGACTGACTCATCCGTCAGATCGATTCCATAATACACAGCCCCTCTTTGTATAATCTGCATAGAATCAGATCCCTGGCCGAGGCCGATCTCGAGCACTTTTTTATTTTTAAAATCGATCTGATCAAGTTCTCCCAAGATATGACCTTCCGTACGATAACGGAAAGCATCATATTCTTCATAGAATTTTTTGTCGGCATGGTAATCGACAAAATTGCTGCCTACAGGATTTTCGTTCCAAAATTTCTCTATGCTTTTATCTTTGACGCTCATTTGTCGTAAAATTCTTTCATCCATAGTTCGAGCGTCAGCAACTGATAAATTTGATAAGCATTATCAGCGGATCCGGCCCGGTCATCGTCGATGAGTTTCTTAATAAAATCAAAGTTAAAGATCCCACGGCGTTTTGTTGTACTTTCAGACAACAGGTCATCGATCATTTCACGAAGATCGACCGAAATCCACGAACGGATGGGTGCACCAAAAGAGGCCTTGGGTCTATAGATAATTTCTTTGGGCAAAGTTTTTTCTGCGGCCTTTTTAAGAATGTATTTACCCTGCCCTTTGGCATATTTCAGCTCGCCTGGAATGGACATTCCAAAGTTCACCATCTCACGATCAATAAATGGCGTGCGCACCTCCACTGATGCTGCCATCGACGCGCGGTCAGTGTACGTTAAGTTTAACCCCAGCATAAACATGTGCAAGTCGGTGAAGCTCATTCTGTTTTCAAGGTCCATACCCTTTCTTTCAAAGAATATGGCCGCGTGCTGCACATTCATCTTGCGGACCTCACTGGTAAAATCAGCGTTGAGAAGATCCATGTAGTCGGCGTCATCATAATACGAATAGCTTCGCCTGTATGCTTTCTCGATTGGAAGATCTGCAAAACCGAGGAACCGACGGGCCCACCGAGTCGCACGAATACCGCTGTTGTTGATCTTAACAGGCAATTTACGTACGCCCCATCCAATCGATTGTCGCATGAATTGAGGTGTTTGCTGATAACGCGCAACATACAACGTAGCTTGTTGCCTGCGATAACCAAGGAATATTTCATCTGCCCCCATGCCTGACAAAAGTACCTTCACACCGCGCTCGCGAGCGTGTTTGCAAATAAGGTAAGTGTTGATGGCAGCAGGATCGCCGATAGGCTCATCAAGCATGCGAACGATCCGCGGAAGGTCGTTCACGATGGACGGCTCAATAAGAATTTCTGTATGGTTGAAATTGAATTGCTTAGCGACCATTGCCGCATATTTCTCGTCGTCCGGCATTTTTTCGATGTCCCGGTCTTTTTCGCGTGTTGCGATCGTGAATGTCGAAAGCTGGTTTGTTTGCCGGGCAGCGAGCACGGAGATCAGGGACGAGTCCAGACCGCCGCTCAAGAATGCGCTAACAGGCACATCGGCAACCATATGCCTGTTGATTGTTGCCTGCAATTGTTCGTGCAGTAATTCTGCCCACTCCTCCTCGCTACGCTCGATCAATTCAGTATTCGGTTCCCAATAGCATCGCTGTTCGATTTGCAGTGGCAGGCGGTTGCATTGGATTTCTACATAATGGCCAGGTCTGAGCTTGTCACAATCTTTGAACATGCTTTCCTGGCCCGACACCCAATTGTAGTTAATGGATGTTAACAATGAAAAGGTATTGAGTTCACGTTTAAAACCCGGGACCTGAGTCAAAGTCTTGAGCTCAGAGGCAAATGCTAATGCGTCTCCGGTATTATAATAAAAAAGCGGTTTGATACCAAAGTGGTCGCGGGCTATAAAAAGGCGATGATCGGTAATCGAATATATAGCGTAGGCGAACATGCCGATCAGGTGTTGCAGGCTCGCAGGACCCCAATAGCGGTATGCCTCCAGCAAAACCTCTGTGTCGCTGGAAGTAATGAAGCTCGTTCCATATTCCTTTTCGAGCTTTGCCTTTACATCCTTGTAATTGTAGATCTCCCCGTTGAATACAATTACAAGTCCATCCTTAATAAAAGGCTGATTTGAGCGGTCGTTGAGATCAATGATCGATAAACGCTGATTAGCGAGTGCCACGTTCTCATGTATCCAATGGCCGATACTGTCCGGTCCGCGGTGTGCCTGGCAGGCATTTGCGTTCCGTACCAGTGTTTCCGGGTCCTTACCATTTACAAAGCCTGCAATTCCGCACATTGGACTACTATTATTAGATATCTACTTCAACAGGGAATTCTCTTCCTCCTGGTAGCGGCGCAATGAGATTGCAGCGCTCATTGAAAAATACTTTCCGATCATAAAGATAAACATTACCCCTTCACCAAGGCATGCGCCGAATGCCGCGCCAACTATTCCCCACCATTGAACAAACACGAGGCTTGAGATAATGCAGATGATTGTGTTGACGACGTAGTAGTTTTTGTAAATAAAATCATTCTTGTTCGCGACAAAAAACTGAAGCCCAATGTAACTGTTAGCCAGCAGGAACGCTATCCTGACCACAAGCACGTAATATGCGGGCATGTATTCGTTAAGATGGCTGGTAAAGCGGGCGTCGAAGAAGAGCCCGAAGAAGAGATTGCCAAAAACAATCCCACCAATGAGAAGAAGAACAACACACAATGCAAATACACGTCCAACAGATTTAAATAATCGCTGACCGTCATCCCACGATAGCGCATAGCGCTCGGAGATGTAGGGAAATATCGACAGGTTGATCTGGTGAACGGCTATAAATATGTAGTAGCAGATTCGCGTAAAAATTCCATAGTAGCCCAGGGGTTGAGAAGCCACAAATCGCTCCGTCATGACAAGAATGCCGCTGGTTGTGATCCAACTAAGAATTGAGATGAGGAAATTATCTTTGCTCAGCCTAAAATGATGCACCAGAGATTTTATGCCTGGCACTTCAAACCGCACATTAAAACTTGAGAAGGCCAATATCATCCCGACAACAAAGAACAGGAAATAAGAAACGCCTTCGATGCAGGGCACGATCCATAGCGGTGAGCCTGGCTGCACGAAAGCGATAACTAATCCAATCAAGAGAAGCTTGGAGATAACGTTGGCAATCGTGATCACAGAATTTTTTTTCATGCCCTGGAAAAACCAACCGGGCATGAAATTCGAAAGTGTCAGAGACAGGAACGTCAACGAATAAAGGACGACCGTACTTTCCGGCACGTCACGGATGTAGAACAGCAGGAACATGCAGGCAAAAATGATCAACGTCAGGATCAGCTTTACCACCATCACCGAACTCACCAGGGATGAAAGACGCTCTGTGCTGTTTGCATTCAGACTTACCTCCCGCGTGCCCGTGTAAACGAATCCAAAATCCGAGATATAGATCAAAAGCGTTGCAATGGCTTGAATATAGATGAGCACACCATATTGACTGACACCAAACATTTTGTTGAAATAAGGGATCAGGAAAACCGGCGTCAGGGCGTTGAGCGCCTTGTTCAGGTAATTGTGGCTGGTGTTGACCAAAACCTCCTTGTTTTTAAGGAACCCAGGCACAAGGTCGACTATACCTCTGGTCCTGGCTACCGATTCGATCACCGATTCGTATTTGGCTACGATCACTTTATCATCGAATCGTTCTTGTGTAAGCTGTCGAATTTGCCCACTATCAAACGGGTGATTTGCTGCGTCCTCGATGGCCTTCGCAAAAGCATCCTCATCATTGTCCTCGACGACAAAACCGTTCACTCCATCGATCATAATCTCCCCGGCCCCCATTGTGTTGAAAGACACGGCGGGAAGGCCGGTCGCGCCTGCTTCGAGGAGGACGTTGGGGAAGCCTTCGAAATAGGAGCCATGAACATAAACATCCGCTTTCCTCAGATACTCATGTGGATCACGGGTTGTTCCAGCAAGAACAATCTTATCGCCCAGCTTGTGTTTAGTGACAAGGGCATCGAATTGAGGGCGCAGCATTGGATCACTGAAATCTCCGACAATAGTGTATTCAAAATCTGTCTTGAGTTTCGCCAATGATCGCAGTATCCTATCGAAACCCTTCGGTGGATCGAGCCTGGCGATCGTAAGCAATCTTATTTTACTGCCAGGAGCGCGCTGTGATCGCAGCGGAAAGTTCTCAACCAGGACAGGATTGTTGATCACATGCATTTTGCTTTTCGCCGCACGGTAGTTTGTCAAAAGGTCATTCATCATCGCCTTCGACTGGCAGATGATCTTATCGGCGAACCGATAAAAAATTTTGACGGGTGTCTCATAAAGAAACTTTCGTGGGTTGTTCTTATAGTAGTGAGAAAGGATTGTTGATTCGCGAATGATCAAGGAAAAAAAAGGGTAAAAAAATCGTATAAAGGATAGAAGAATATTTAACGATGTGATCGTTGAGAAAACAACGTCAGGTTGTTGCTTTCGAATCTCTTTCAAGACCACTCCGATTGAAGATCTTACATTTTTTGTATTGTAATATGTGATATCTTCAGGATAGAGAAGTTCATAGGCACGAACATCAGACTTTAGCACAATTAGCCGAACATCGAACCGGACGCGGCTAAGTTTGTTAAAAAGGATGGAGACAAAGCGCTCAGACCCTCCAGGAACCTGTGCCGGCACGATGATCAAAACTTTTTTTCTTTCCATCGGAGGACCGAACATCTGCAAAAATGACGGCAAAGATAGGCATCTGAACAAGAGTGCCATTTCTTTTAGACTTAATCTTCGAATTAAGCCGCGTCAAATACTTGTTTCATTGCCTTCTCGTATCGTTCGAAGGTAAATTCATTGAGATATTTGAGGCGCGCTTTCACACCTAGCTTTTCCCGCAATTCCGCGTCCCGAGAAAGCAACTTGAGTTTCTCCGCCATTTCTTTGATGGACCTGGGACTGAAGAGCAAACCTGTTATGCCGTCATCGACCATTTCGGGAATACATCCCGTGCGCGTGGTCAAGATTGCGCGCGAGCATTGCATTGCCTCCAGCACCACACCAGGAAAAAGTTCAAAAAACGTAGGAAAGAAAAAGATATCCGAGGCTAGGTACAAATCAAATTTGTCGCTTCCATACACCGGAGGCCTGATAGAGACATTGGCAGCGAGGCCGAGTTCCTCTGCCCGACGTCGAAGTTGATCAGCAGTGACATCTGCTGCGTCACCGGCCATGATGGCATTGAACTTCAAACCGTCAGCATTTGCCAATTGGAGTGCATCGAGAAAATCAAATACACCTTTGGTGGTAACAAAGTTCGAGAGGTAAAGAATAGTGAGCCGCTCCTTATTACCATTTTGGACCGGCTGCACATTGTCAATTTCAGGTGCAATTCCGTCGGGTACCACCATAAATTTTTTAACCGGAAGATGTTCTACATCCTTAACCTGCTCTTTGCCGAGGCAGATAACAGTCGTTCCGTGGAATACGAACCGGTAAATTTTTTCTGAACTTTTGTTTTTGCTCGATCCCTCTTTAACACCCAGCCCACGAAGATGGTACATTGTGTCTATTCGGAAAAACTTTAATGTTGCGGCAAATATGGCATCGCGTTTAAATGCCGATCCCGCTGGCGTAATGGTGAAATATGCAATATCAGGCCTTCTTAATATGATCGTTGCCAGAAAATTGAAATAGATTACTACAAATCTCCAAAGCTTCCTGATCGAAAAACCACCGATCTCATTCAAGGAATCGACAAATCGCAAAGGCAGCACCCTAATTGAAAAATTCTCGCGTAAGAGCTTACTTTCGGCAAGATCACGATTGCGCAGGGCCGCACCGTGCACTGGGGGCGGAAGCTGAACCATAAAGAGAATTTTCTTTTTCACATGCTGACTGTTATCTAACCAGGTGCCATCACTCGTCTTTGCTGAAGCGCCGCAAAGGTAAGATGCATTGCCGCAATTTAGGGTGGACATCTATAATTCAGGAAATTTCTGCTTTCTTTGCACAATCATGCCTTACCCAGAAGTTGCACCGTTACAATCAAAAATCGATCTTGAGCTCAAGGGAAAGTCGAATCTTAAAATTCTTGAGGCTGGGTGTGGTTCATCTTCGGAGGTGACTTTTCCGCCTGACTCAATGCTAGTTGGTATTGACATTTCTGAAAAGCAACTGAACCGAAACAACAAGCTCAGTGAGAAAATCAAAGGCGATCTTCAGACGTATGATTTTCCGCCTGAGACATTCGATGCCATTGTTTGCTGGAACGTCCTGGAACATTTGCCCCATCCCGAAAAGGCGCTCGAAAAGTTTTCATCTTCTATCAAGCCTGGAGGCATTGTTATTTTGGCGGTGCCTAATTTATGGTCGGTTAAAGGTCTTATCACCAAATTCACACCTCACGCTTTTCATGTGTGGTATTACCGCAACTTTTATGGGAGCAAGCTTGCGGGCACAGAAGACCATGGTCCGTTTCCGACTTTCTTGCGATTGGCCTCCAGTCCCGAAAGCCTCAGGCAGTTCGGTTTACACAACAATTTCAGCGTAGAATTTTTTGAGGTTTACGAGTTTGGCTTTCAAAAAGCTTACAGGATGAGGTCACCCTTTGCGAATCTTATGTTTTATGTGTTGGGGTTCATCGGTTCAATTCTCACCATTGGCAAGCTTTCAACGTTTAAATCGGACTGCATGGTCCTGCTGCGAAAAAATATTTCTTGATGTATTTGCATTGAATGAATCAAAGGATGTGCCCGCGTGCAAGTAATGAACCGGAGTCCGATCGCAGCGAAATTGCAGAGAAATTCATTTTATTCTTCAACCTTGGATTACTAGTCTTACTCACAGTCTTTGGAACAACATTTTCAAAGTTTCATCTTTTTGGCCCCCTTTATCTTCATGATTTTCTGCTGGTTCTTGGCTGTGGACTGACCTTTATTTTATTACCGCGGCGATTCACCAATTGGCCTATAAACATGCTGATAGGTATAAGTGTAGCATACCTGATATATTCATTTTGTCGCACCGAAGCCGGCTCTACACTAATCATTCGCCAATTCGCCCTATTCGGATATATGACCTGCTATTATTTGTTAAGCAGCTCATATTCAAAGGAGAATTTAGGTTTGATCATTCGGTTCCAGGTGATTTTCAGTTACACAGCCATCATTTTGCAAACCTTTCTGATCGGATATGTCATCGTATTTGAAAAATTTGATCCCACTAACTTTCATAACCATTATTGGTACTCACCGGCCGTCGTCGTAGGATTGATTATCGCGCAGGCAACTTTACTGCTTTATCAAAAAAATATTTTCAAAAAGGTCATTTTCAGTGCTTACCTGCTTTTCCTTTGTTGGACGACAGGTCACGCATCTGCAATACTCGCCGTGACAGCAATTTTTGGAACGCACGTCATTTTGTTGTTAAATGGATGGAAAAAACTTTTGCCCATTGCGGCAATGGCCATTCTGATTGTAGCGCTTATGAGTTTCGTACCACAATTCAAGGATCGGAACACAGATTGGAGGATATTTACGTGGGAGTATATGGTAAAAGAATTGGCAACAGACAAGTACCTGATCTTGGGGCACGGTTTTGGGACTCCCTACTTTTCAAAAGACCTGGAAAACTTGCTTTACAGCAAAATATCGTCCACTGCAATGCTTGAAAGCGGGAAGGCCGATGAAAGGTATTTGTCGCCTCCGCATAATTCTTTTTTGACCATAATGTTTAGCATCGGCATCCTGCCAGGTTTTTTAATTTTTGTACCCTACTTTTTTATCGTTGTAGATGCTAGTAAAACTTTTCGGGAAATACCCAAGGAATCTAACTACTTCATGCTAATGCTCGTTGGACTTGGGGTCTGGGCTGGATTTAATGTAGTGTTGGAACTACCACACAGTGCCGGTTTTTTCTGGCTGGTCTATTTTACGTATTGGAAACTGCGTGCACCTGATCTTCACGGGTTGCATTCTCCTCAAAGGTTTTCAAATCAAACAGCCCCATGATTTCAAATATCACGGTAACCGTAAAAAACTCGAACCAGTAATCAAGAGTGAAATATGCCAGCATGAGCAGGCACAGGACGGCGCCGTACGTGAGCTTTCGATAGTTCCGGAAAAAAAATCCCATATAAAAAACAAAAAGGAAAATAAATCCGATGATCCCATATTCCCCTAGCATCTGATTGTAAACGCTGAATGGCTGATTTGACGTTCCTCCCTGAAACTTATCAATGATGAGATTGGCGTTCCATAATTGGTAATGGTTCTTGGTGAATTCCTTGGTTCGATGAAGATATTTTCGCGGATACCACCGAACGTATTCGCCTGCAGCCGAGAAGGTGATCCGGGAAGAAAAATTTCCCATTCCAGCACCAACAAGAAAGTTACCAGGGCTCTCAGTTACGTAGTCGTAAGTTTGAATAAAAGAAATCAATTTCCTTGGCTTATTCTCAGTGAAAACTTTACCGACTATCAATTTAACATACGCAATGTTCGCCGGAGAAATGAAAGTGAATCCCACAAAGAAGATTAACGCAATTATTATTACGCCCATTTTTTGTGAAAGCTTGATCCTGGGCGACGTAAACACCAAATAACCAGTAACCAGGGAAAGGATAACCAGCCCAGTCATATAAGTTGTAGTAAGACACAGAAAGCCGGCGACAATAGCCCATTTGTAGCGTTTGGTGTAAAAGAAGTAAAACAGAAAAAAAGAGCTGACAATGAAATTAACAGAGGAGTTGCTGAAAACTCCCATTACATCGTCGCCAGCACTTTGGTTAAGGAATGGATTCCCACCGAAAAGTATTAACAGCTTCATCAATTGATAATTACATACTACCGTATTCACAACAAAATATGCCCGTAACGTAGCGTCGATAGACCTGTTATTATTATTCTTTACAAAATCAGCGATATATTGAAATGCGATAAATCCGAAGATCCAAAATGCAAGTCCAAGGGCAAAGACCAACAAATAAGAGTTATCGATGTTTCCTTGCAGCGTGAAAATACTGAACAGGCTATATGCTATCATCAAAAAATAGAACATGCCCATCTTGTTCTTATCGATTCCCACCGGTACGGCTGGAGTAGAAAAAAAAATAAAAATGAAAGCCAATGGCTTGAGCGCGATATTGGACTGCGTTAGCAAGAGCAGAAAAATCAAGAAGGGATAATTTATGCCCGACCACTGCTTTCTTGCACTAACTCGCTCGCTCATCCTTTTATTGAAGATCCTTTTAGAAGAGGGCCAAAATTAACAAATTTTGATGGCCGGATGACGTCAAATATTGACTACGTCGCTTATGAAAAAAAATCGGCAAACTCATTGAGTTTTGGTTGTTGATGTCTACCCCGCGTTAGGGTCGAGACATATTATTGCGCTATCCTTTTCTGCGATTCAGGCGCTCTAGAATCTTCCGGATGACAAATGCGGGGTTCCGCATCTTTCCAAGCCTGTCCATATTTACAGAAACAAACCTCCGCCACGATCCCCTCCTGAGGTTTTTCTGATACTCCTCAAGGTCAAACGCTCCTATATTAGGTAGATGGAGAAGTGAATTTAGGCCATCAGGCCAATGGCCTTTCACTTCCTCACCTGCGAGGTGCCTCCATATCTCCAGGTGTTTTGCCGCATAGTCTTTCCATGTCCACGATTTGACTGAATCAATAAGCTGACGCCTTTCTGATCCAATGTATGCGAAAATGGCTTCAAGTTCTTTCTGGGTATTGAACGGGTAAGAAATTCCTCCCGGCGCATCCAGGTGAAATCCTTGTGGCGTCACAACAGTTTTTACACCCGATGCCAGGGCATCGATAAAGCCCATTGATCCTTCATCCTGTCCTGGATACAAGTAGTAATCAAATGCGGGAACGATCTGCGTGTACTGATCGTAATCGAAAGCATCGTAGTAGGTACATTGGATCCCAAATGAGCGGATTTTTCGGATTATACGTTCCCAGCCGGCACCCATGATCACAAATTCAAAGAGCGCAGGATCGAGGGTCGAAGCCAATTCCACAACCATGTCCTCGCGTTTGCTCCCAGTGGGCTGGACCTTGCTTGTAATTCCCAAAACCAACCGCCTGGGTTTCATCACATTGTCGTGCGCGGGGCTTACGTAGCAAAGTTTTTCTTTAGGAAGTCCTACGCCAACGAGTTCATTTACCGTGGCTTGCGACATGCAAATGCCGGCGCGGGCTTTAACAAGTTGCACCTTCAATAAATCAACTTTCTCAGTTTCATCAATATGCGTGATCATCAACGTATCATTGTCGCGCAAGTCTGCGGGATTGCATCGAATATAAATAATGTGATGATTGATCGTTGCGCTGTCGTCACGTTTGTTCGAAATGCATGCGTCCACGCCCATACGAGTAAGCTCTTCATGAAGCTTGCGCGCGAATTTGCCGAGGATCCAGGCATTCACGTCTTCGTAGCTGATGATATTGACACGCATCGTATTGAACAAATAAACAGGTCAGGCTTTACCGGCTCGTTGCGCTACGATGCTGATATTCCAGTCATCGTCAGAAACATTTTTGCCGACGTCACGGAATGGCGCAACGTACAGAACATCAAAATCGTGCGACGTCAGCAGGTTTCTCATTTCCGAAAAGTAATAATAGTGCAGATGATGTGTCTCCTCAAACTCCATCAAGCGTTGATTACCTTTCAAATAGTTGCAAGTGAATTTGACGTTGACACTTTGCTCGACTGTATTAATGCTCGTTTCGGAAATGCGAATGATCTCACCGTCTCCGCTTTTTTTGCGAAGTACTTTCACCGGCGAATAATGTTTGGTGACAGCACATCCGTTCCAATAATCGAAAACAAACAATCCGTCTTTTTTGAGCAATCCATGGATATTCTTCAATGTCTTGCTTTGATCCTCATAGCTTGTTAAATAGTCGATCGCAGAGAACATCGAAATAACGATGTCAAACTCGTTACCGATCTTATAGGCATCTTGAAATGAATGATTAAAAAACGTTAACGGAAGGTTCTGGTCTGCTGCCCGCTGTCTCGCGATGTCGATCATCGGCTTGGCAATATCGCTTCCTGTCAGCGACCCGTATCCCTTGGCCGCCAGTTCCGTGAGGTGTTTTCCCGTTCCACAGGCAAGATCGAGAAGCGCGAGCTCCGCCTTCTGCTTTTTCAAAAACCGACCAATCAGTTGATCGATATATTGTGCCTCTCCCGCGTAATCCTTGTCCTTATATAAGAGATCATAGAACGCCGCATAGGCATCAAACTGAGAATTGTCGTTGCGTTGGTTCATTAAAGGCCTTCAAAAGAAGAGCAAAAATAGTGAAGCCAGATGAATCCTCAAGATTTCGTGCAAACGCCCACCAGTAGGACGTTCGCACACGGAAACGGATCATTGTATCGGGCACCTGCAACCCGATCCGAAGATATCTCAACCCACTTATTATCAGAAGAAATGCGTTTAAGAAAATAAGCTTTTGAAAGGCTCAACCCATTATCGGCGACCCGTTCATCAAGAAAGGTATTGAACCCAAGGGGCACAGTGAAAATAAATATTCCGCCTTCCTTCAACAGATTGCATGTATTTCTGATGGCAGCCAACAGCGCTGTTGGTTTGACGCCGGAATCCTTAATCGTGCTATACCGTGCTACTTCATCAAAGCCAATGTGTTCGAAAGTCGAAATGCTCACAATCAGATCGTATTTTTTTCCGGCTTAAAATCAATGATATCAAGATTGATGACTCCTTTGCCTTGTTCATACTTATCAAGCACATCATGCTTTACTTTCATATAATGACTCAGGACATTACCTATTTCAAGAACCTCTCCTCTACCGTATTGCTTCATGTAATCAAGTACAATCGGAATCTCCACCGCACGTTCATTGGTAAAAGTCGTATTGTGTAATGCAATAAAGTATTGCAGCCTTTCCTTGTTAAACTCAAAACTCTTGTTCGACAGCGTGAAATATTTCGCACCAAGAAACCTAAGAAAAATCGTCAATCTCACGAAGCGTACATGCGCAATACTCACAGCTTCCACATCGAGAATTTTCTTTCTGATCCGCTCGGGGATGATTGTTCTTATTAAACTCATGGTGTTGGATTATCGGCTCAATTTAATTATGGTGAGACGATTTTCTATCGAATTTCCGAGGTTCCCTGAAAAGAGCATCGGGACACGATTAAGCGATTGTCAACCACCGAATTCATACCAGGATCTCCTTCACAGCTTCACAAACGGTGTCAATTTGTTCGGCCTTCAATGCCATTCCGCTCGGAAGATAGAATCCCCTCCGCGCAATGTTCTCGGCAACCGGATAAGTCTCACCTTCGAATAGTCCCATTTTTTTGAAAACCGGCTGCTCGTGCATAGGCCAAAAGAATGGACGTGTTCCAATTTTTCTTTCTGCTAGTTTTCTCATCGCCACCTCCGCATCGAAGGGAATTGTTTTATCAAGAACCAATCCAAACACCCAAAAAATACTGTCTGCATGATCATCCTTTTCGGGGCACAATTGGATCCCCTTCACATTTTTCAATCCGGCAAGATATCTATGTCCATTGGTCCGTTTAATTCTTATGAACTCATCCAGTCGTTCAATCTGGGCAACCCCCAGGGCGGCTTGCAGATTTGTCATTCTGAAATTGAATCCCAACTCATAGTGAACAAAACGTTTTTCCGGCACGAAACACAGATTTCGAAGCGACCTGCACTTTTCAGCAAGCTCCGGTATGTTGGTGAGGATCATTCCACCCTCCCCAGTAGTGATGTGCTTGTTCGGATAAAAACTGAAAGTGGTGATGTCGCCAAAGCTTCCGACTGGCCTGCCTTTGTACGTCTGTCCATGCTGCTCGGCAGCGTCTTCTATCACGTAGATCCCATGTTTTTTCGCAAGGGCGGTGATCGCGTCCATGTCGCATGGTAGTCCATAAATGTGAACGACCATAATAGCGCGAGTCCGGGTGGTGATCTTAGCTTCGATCTGCCTGACATCCATATTCCAATCCCCTGCATTTGAATCAACCAACACCGGTTTGGCGCCGGTCCTCACCACTGCCGATGCGCACGAAATAATTGTGAAAGTGGGCATGATCACCTCATCTCCATTGCCGATACCTAATGCGACGACTGCTGCATCAAGTGCCACCGATCCATTAGCTACAGCGATGCCAAACTTCCTACCCGCTACTGCCGCCATTTTTTCTTCAAACTCCTTTATAAATGGCCCTTCGGACGATATCCACCCCGTGTCAATACATTGATCAAGGTATTTCTTCTCATTTCCGTTCAAGAGGGGCTCATTGACGGGAATTGGTTTTTGCGACATATGCTGTGTTGAATCTTTTCGTCAGAAGATAGCGGTATCTCAGAAGTGGGTCTTGTCCGATGCAACACCACTATAGGGGCCCTGCTTGACTTCGAGCATCTCCGAATCCTCCAACATCTCAAACCCATGGCCGCCAGAAGCAAGCAAAATAACATCGCCAGCATTGAGTATAACCTCACCGATAAAATTCAGTACACTGTCAAAAAGCTTCACCCGAATCTTTCCTTTTCGAATCATAAGAACTTCCTGCGTGTAATGTACTTCCCTTGCCACCTTGTTGTGATAATGTGGCTTGATCAGGCCGCCTTTGGGATACTTTATAATCCCGAGTTGCTGCGAGTAATCTCCGGGTGTATAGAATTCTGTTGCCTGTGGACTGTAACTCGCGCGTATGATGTGACAAATGGGTGAATTCTCTGCATCATTGATAATCTCGATCCCGGCAGACTGGGTAATCTTCATAGTTGTTGAATTTACATTGTACAAAAAAGCACCTCGTTCAGTCGCGATATATACGTTGGCTGTCAAGGCATTCGGCGGTGCAAAAATATGAAGAAGTCATAAGAAATGAGGCCCGAACGCTGAAAATTTGGTTAGTTTGCGTCAAATCCAAGGCATAAATCGCGGGTTGGATTCTCTAACGCTAAGTTGATGTTTCGATCCACCATTATCATCACTTTTTTTTCGGTCCTGGGGATAATCATCAACCTGATTACACAACTCGTAATAGCATATTATTTTGGAGCCAACAGTGCGAGAGATGCGTATTTCGCAGCCGTAACGATACCGACCTATCTGACCGTTTTGTTTTCCGGATCGGTGGTTGTCTTGTTCCTGCCTGCGTTGATACGAATACAAACAAACAAAGGCAAAGAGGAAGGAGACCTTTTTGCAAGCCGCTTCATTAATCTCAGCGCTATCGCAATGCTTTCAATAGTTTTCTTCGGGTGGATTTTTGCACAAAGGCTCCTTGAGATCACGCTGCCTGGCTTTGATGGTAGCCGCGTCACGCAAGCTGTACCACTTTTTAGAATACTGTTACTCTGGAGTTTCTTCACTTCCATGATGTACTTGTTGTCTGCCGTATTGCAATCACGACTTAACTTCGGATGGGCTGGATTTTCATCCGTCATTATTGCGTTTTTTTCCCTTACCGGAGTTGTGGTACTGGAAAAATTAATCGGGATCGCAAGCATGGCGGTGGGATCGTTATTGGGAAGTGTGCTGGCAGTGGGAACCTTGTGGTTCGTCTCATCGCGGGATTTTGCGTACTCGTTTGATTTTCGCTTTCGCGAGGCATCTCTTCAGAAAGTACTTGTTTCAATCTTTCCCCTTCTTTTAGGCGGGGTCTTCTTTAGATCGATCAGCATAATTGAGAAGTTCGTTTCTTCTAACTATCCCGAAGGCGTGGTCTCCTACCTGGGATATGCGTCGTTGGTAATTACAACGCTTACCACAGTTATTTCCGGCGGTATTGGGACGTCCATATTTCCCGCACTTTCAAAGAGTGAAGCTGTTGGAGAGACCGAAAATTTGAAACGGTTATTGGAGAAGGGCGTGCGTTTGATTTTATTTCTTACAATCCCGCTGGTCACCTTGCTCTATTACTTCAATGCTGAGTTGATTGCCCTTATTTTTCAAAGAGGTGAATTTGTTGCGAAGGATTCCTTTGCTGTTGGTGCTTTAGTTTTTCTGTACACAGGTTCGCTTGTTGGCAATAGTCTGGGAAGCGTTATCATGAAACTTTTTTATGTATTCAGTAAAACCAAACTAATCATTGCCCTGGAAATAGTAGCATTAATGTTGTACGCAGTGCCGGCATTTATCGTGGGGCGATATTTTCCTTATGAAGGATTGGCGGTTACTTCTTCGGTGGTTTCACTACTGTATGTGTCCATATCTCTATACGTTATTGCGCGGCTCCTGAAGGGTTTCAGGATTGGTTATATTTTGAAAGGACTTGCCAGCACCCTTGTTGTTTCTTTAGGATGCTTCGGTTTGGCAAGTATCGTGTATGATCAACTTCCTGCTTCAAACGGATGGATGAAGCATGTTACTTTTTTGCTTTCCACTGGGACATCCACCCTACTCTATCTTTGCGTAATGACCTATGTACTGAAGGTTGACGAATTTGACGCCCTTCGACAGAAAATATATCAGTTCCTGAGATGAGTATTTCAATTGTCATTCCTACCTATCACAGTGGTGAATTAATCGAAACCAAACTGAAAAGTCTGATGAATCAGGATTATCAAGACGGCATGATTGAAATCATCATCATAGACAATAACCCTGCATTTCGGACGAACAACCATGTGATGTCCTTTCTAATGAGGCGCTGCCGCCTCGTCACCTTTGCCACTCAGGCAATCGGCAAAGGGGATATTAGTCTGCTTCAGCGCTCACTGGCATACATATTTAACTACTCAAATTTCTTTTCATTTGGATTCCGGTTGCTGCACAACGGCAAGTGGAGAGCATTTACCCTAAAATGGGACCCGTTGACGAATGACTTGGAGAGCTATAATCTATTGGCTGAAAGTGCAGTTGAGTCCTGAACAAATATGACCATGTCGGATCGTGCGAACATTTTCGATGACCTCAAAATATTCTGGCCAGTTGCAAGTCTGTTCGCATGCACGGTGCTCGCCCTTCTTGCCTCTCTGATCGAAGGCACGCTCAGCACAAAGCTCCCTAAGGAGGCAAGTGGCTATCTCGTTACATTTATACCAATTGACTCGATCGGCATTCGAGATGTTGGCAGACTCACTAATGACAGGGATGGGAATCCATTCTCAGCGCTTAATCTCAACGGCAAAGACAATTTTGTCTTGATGGATTCCAGTATCGCAACACTTCCCGATACATTTAGTATTAGCTACTGGATATCGGTAGCGGATACAGGAACCGTCCAGACAATATTTCAAAAAGGTGAACATTGTTCAGACAAAGAACCCCCACACTCCTACCAAGTCAGCATTGCGCCGAATGGAAGATTATTCATGAAAATTTTTGATGTGAGTGGTGGCTTTGCTCAATTCCAGGTGCGTGAATCGCTATTGCCGGGCAATTGGAACCATGTTGTCATGTCACTAAGCGCCGACAGGAAATTTGAGTGTTACATTAACGGCAATGTCGTCGAAATCACTTCATCTTACGAAGGAGTCCAGCATCTAGAAGCGATCGCCGCCACAAGATCAGTATTAAAAATCGGAGGCGAAGAAAATTTCTGCGGTGGCTTGCATTATTTCACACAGCTGCTCAAAGGAACCGTCGATGAAATTTATATTTTTAAAAAACCATTGAACGCCACTGAGGTTACCCAGTTGTATGAGCCCGCCTCAAAAAAATACCTCAAATACAAAATATTTTTCCTCAGTATTTCTGGGTTGTTCTTGGTGATCACATTGCTTAAGTTCCTAAGCGCCAGGCGCGGCCTTGAGGCACGCTTTTGACATAGGATTCTATTTGTTAATTTCGTGCGACATTTATCCCAATTGAAACAGCACGAAACTATGGAGAATCACCAACAAACAAATAACTCAGGCGACATGGACCTGGGGCAATTCTTTGCAGGCGTTGGCAGATTTTTTAAGAACCTGTTTTCTGGTGTCGTCATGGGCCTGGCCAGTATCCGCCGGGTGACAATAGAGAATAAGTATGCTTTTATTCTTCTTATCATTGGCGGTATCGTCGGAGGGTTGCTTTATGACACCTTCATAGATAAAAAATTCTTCGAATCAACCATGATTCTGAACTCCGACTACCTGAACAAGAGAATTGTTGACAACTCCATCAAAAAACTGAATATCCTCACAAATGAGCCTGGTCGGGCCGGATTGATGCATGACTTACAAATTAACGACTCACTCGCCGCTAACATCGTAAAATTCGAAGCACAGCCCTTCATTGAGGAGGAGGACGTGATAGAAATGAAAGTGCTGAAGGAGCAGTTGAAGAACTCCAAGCTGGAACTTGAAGATCCTAAGGTCATCGACGACGTAATTGAAAAACTCGAGGTCGAAAACAGGCACGCATTTGAAATCAAGGTCAGTGTTTACAATCCAAGACATTTCAAAGGCCTTGAGCACGCGCTCGTTAATTATTTCCGCAACAATCCTTATATCAAAAAGCGAATTGAGATTACTGGTATTAACGAAAAGGCAAGGGAAGTAAAGTTGTTGCAGGAGATCAATCGCCTCGATACACTGAAATTTGCACTTTACACAAATTATAAGGCTATGGCCGAACAAAATCGCCAGGGATCAAATAACGTCGTACTCAATGATAAGTTGATGGAGAGGCCAATGGATATGTACAAACAGGCCATGGAATACTATGACGACCTGGAAGAGTTAAGGAAAAATATTTTCCTGAAGCCTGACTTTGAAGTAGTTGATGGCTTTGCTGAGCTCAATGTTCCAGCCAGCGCCAGTACGTCCAGAATCATATTTATCTCTGTCCTTATAGCAATTGGGCTCGGGTACTTGATCATAGGTATGATCAATCTTGACAAGCACCTTGGGGGTCTGAAGTAGACCTGGGGTGGCGCCACCATACGGATGCCGGTTCGCTCACTATTATTTATGTTGCGATAAGATTAAATGATGTCTTTGAAAAAACGTATTCTTTTTGTCGGCCATTTACCTCCTCCCATCCATGGCGTGGCTGTGATAAACGAATGGATAAAAAATTCCGCAGCCATCAACGAAACGTTCGACGTTCGTTTCATCAATCTTAGCTTTTCAGATTCCGTGAGTTCCTTGCGCAAATTCAATCTTGCCAAGATATTCAAAATTCCGACCACGCTTTTTAAGATTGTGCGAACGCAATTCGCATTCAAACCCAACGTCATTATTTACAATAACAGTCCTGAGGGGATAGGCTTCTGGCGTGACTGTGCTTTTTCATTAACGATCAAAGCTTTCAAGGGACGGAAAACAGCACTCGTTTTTTATAGCCACGGAAAGGATTACCTCGATCACAGCATCCAATCGTTCAGGTATCGGCTAGCAGCGCGGGCCATGTTTCGAAATACCGAAATCATCAGCCTTTCCTCAAAGCTGTCCGAAGAATACCGTTTTTTTCCATTCAAGAAAATTCATATTTTGAATAATGGCATTCCAGACAACTCAGCGCCCTATATCAATACGCACCCAAAAGACGTTTCATTTTTGTTCCTGTCAAATTTCTTTTTTGTCAAGGGTATTCTGGATTTCATCGAAGCCTTGCACCTCCTCAAGCAAAGGAAGCCGGATGTGAAATTCACCTTTGCACTTGTTGGATATGATTTTGATGTGACAGCAAAAGCCCTGACCGAAATGATGAAAGAGAAGGGACTTGCGGAACACCTTATTACAATCGGACCTCGTTTGAAGGAGGCAAAGTACAAGATCATCGATCAATCGAAAGTTCTTGTGCTTCCTACGCACTACGATATTTTCCCGTTAGTGATACTCGAAGCATTTTCTTTTGGTGTCCCGGTGATCTCAACACAGGTAGGAGGAATCTCCGAGATGATCGATGATGGGGTGAACGGATTTTGCCTGCCAGCGGGGGACATCGAAAAACTTTACTCGTCGATGTACCACTTCCTCAACCACCCAGACGATGCTGCCACTTTCGGAGTGCAAGCCAGGAAAAAATTTTTACAACAGTACCGGTTTGACATTTTTGAACAGAACTTTAACGCCTGCATGAATTCTATTCTGTTGGGGAATCGCTGATAAAGGATTCAGGAATACGACTATATTTGAAAGCATTGCTGATCGATAATGCCAGCGTCGTGCAATTCGTGAATAGCTTAAGTAATTTCGAATACAATCGCCTTGTCGCCGTGCCGAGGGCAAAGGCGACTGTCTTGCATGTTGAGAAATTTGACGGCAACTCCAGGTTGTTGCATTTTCAAAACAGGTTTAAGAAGGTGGTTTTTTTCATGCTGAGAGAAGGGCTGGGCGTGACACTTCGCAAGATCTGGTCTTTCCGAAAGAACAGGGCACTCGAAAATGATTTTGTTTTCGTGATTGTGATGCTGGAGAACGGATGGATTGCGTCAGGATTTCAGCACAGCCTGAATCAGGATTTTTATTACTTCCTTCCGACAGCTTTCGAAAAGGTGTCGGGGAAACTAAATGCGCTCGACGACCATCGCAACATTAACCCGTTTGTTCACGCGCCGGCGGAAACGCCCACGCCGGAGCAACAGATAATTGCAGACCAATATTCCTATCATCCCATCGAATTCGGAACTCCCAAGTCGGGCAATTATAATCTATTTATGATCGGATGTGGCGACTACCCGCGAACGCAGGTAATCCCTTTGTTCACCGACTTCACCAAGTTCGTGGCAATCGACTTCAATTCCACAGTTCTCAATTACGAGGATATCCAACATTTCAGCTTGAGAAGCACTGACTTTAGGTCCGTAAGAAAGATCTCGGTAGGAAGCGCAAAATTAAATCTCGCGATTATCACGAGTTACCATTCCTACCATACCCAACAAGCCGTTGAATTTCTTAAGATAGTGCCGAATTCTGTCGTGATCATTGAAAAACCGCCTTGTGTCACGGAGGATGATTTGCATCTTTTGTCTGCTGCTTATGATCAGAAACGAATCTTTGTAAGTTATAACCGGAGATTCATTCCCTGGAACATCAGGATCAAGGAGTTGATTCGGGAAAGTAAAGGCCCGTTCATCATCCAGATCATGATCAACGAAGTGCAGATCAGTAAGACCCATTGGTATTACGCGCCGAATCAGGGGACACGGGTGACCGGGAACCTTTGTCACTGGATTGACCTGGCGATCTTCCTTCTTGGGAAAAAACCTGTCAAGCTGACGATCGCTAAAAATCCAATCGGAATCGATAATTCTGTCTTCACAATCCTTTTCGAAGACGGATCTACGGTGAGCATGATCGCAACCGAATATGGTGACGGGACATATGGGGTTCGCGAAAGCCTGACCGTCAAAGGCCCCGAACTCGACATTTCAGTAGATGACTACACCAACATGAAGGTGTGGAACCAAGGAAAAACAGAGACCTTCAGCTCGCTCACACGCGACAAGGGCCACAGGCGAATGTATCAGACTTTCAAGAAACGGATCGTACAAGGAAAAGTGTCTGAGTATACAAAGGAAGAACTCGTTTATTCGACGGCAGCATATATCCAGTTTGTCAAACTCTATCGGTCCGAAGAAAGCACTTGCGTTGTAGACGTAGACAAATTCCTCGATAAAGTTGCCCCAACGGTAACTGAAATTCATTGAACGGAACTGAAGAAAATATCAAAATGCCCGGAAGGAACCTCATAAGGTTCCTTCCGGCAATTATTTTCATTGCATTTGTACCCCTAAGTTTCCTTTTCAAACTTCCAGAAACATCAAAGGCCGATGTACTAAGTACTGGTTTGGTGGCCGAATTCCTATTCAATGATCTTCCTGACAGCCTTTCAACGATTGACAGGCTTGGCCGGCCTGCATCGGCTTTGTCCCTTAACGGCGAAAATCAGTTTATCGAATATTCAGACAAGATCGAACTGCAGGAGGACTTCAGCATTTCATTGTGGCTCGAGTTAACGAAGACCGATGTGCAGCAAACGATATTATTGAAGGGGGAGGGATGTCCGGACGGTAATCCACGATTCGCAGGAATGTCGATCCATATTGCCATCAAGGAAAACAACCACTTGATCATGAGCGTTTATGCCCCACCAGGGGGCCCTGGTGATGAATTTTTTGCGCTGGAGTCAAAGGAACCCCTTCCTTCGACTGGCTGGCATTTTTTGGCTGTAACCTATAGCCACGCTGATCGTGAATTTCGTCTTTATGTTGATGACAGGCGAGCCGGCATTTGGCTCGTTACAAAGTCTGGGCGCGAAAATTTTAGTGGTGTCTATGAAACTTCGGCATCATTAAAAATCGGTGCAGCAGAAAACTACTGCGGATTCATTCATGGCTACGACAGTTTTTTTGACGGCTCACTCGACGACATCCGCGTATTCAGCAAGGTGCTGACACATCCTGAGGTCAACGCACTGAGCGATTTCGAAATTCCATTCAGCGTCAAATACCGGACCACCATTTGGGGACTGCTCTTGATTCTATTGTTTACCTTGGGTTCAATCCCTCAGTTTCTCAAAAAAGTCAAAGCAGTATTTCGCAATCAACTTGCTATTGCACTTATTGGTGCATGCTCATTATCAGTCTTATATTATTGCACTTTCTTATCACAAAGCGATTTCCATAACACAGCATTGTTCGGTGGAGATAGTTGGGAGTATCAATCAATGGCTGTTAATCTCATAGAAGGTCACGGTTTCCAGCGATTTGGAAGAATGGAAAAATTCCCGGTGTATAATTTTGACAGGACGCGACCCGAACTTGTCGAGCGCTTTGCCCAAGGCGCCGGGACGTTCAATGCCTACCGCACACCTTTGTACCCGGTATTCCTTGCGGCGATCTATAAAATAGACGGAGTAAATCCGGCAACGGCAAAAGAAGTTCAATTTTTCCTGTTCGCGCTTATCGCAGGATTCTTGCCTGTGATCGGATTCTACTGCTGGGGAACAAAGGGGTTAGTCAGCGGTTTAGTTGCAGGACCGATCTTCATGTCTGAGTGTCATGATAAGGCAGCTGTGATCATGACGGAACCACTATTTGCGTTTACCCTTTTGCTTGTCGTTTTGGCTGCGATATACTTTCACCGTCGACGGACCCTGCTTACCGCGGCTGTATTGGGAGTTGCGCTGGGGCTCGCAATTCTCACCAAAGGCAGCATCATTTTTGTTCCGATGATTTTTTTTGGGCACTTGCTTGTCCGATACATCAAAACAAAAGAGCGCACGAATCTTCACCAAGGTCTTGTGATCCTGGCAACCTTTTTCCTTACTCTTGCCCCCTGGTCGATTTTCGCCTCCGTGGAGACGGGGGCCTTCGTCGCAATTTCGTCGGAGGGCGAAACTATATTGCTGGACAGCAACAACGAAAAATCCACAGATGGTAATTGGCATCCTGAATGGCGAAACAACAAAGACTTTTTTTATGCGAAGGATCAACTCGATCAAAAATCATCTACTGTGCGGGTGCTGAATTTCTACCTGACTCATTACGCCATGATCCCAAAAATGCTCTTCAACAAGACCGTCCGGGGCTTTGGGACATTCAATTACCTGTATGTTTCGATGATCGGCGCTCTTGTCCTGTTCTGCAGAAAGTTCACACGGAACAAGTTATCAGTCACAGGTTATCGCATTTACTTGCTTGTCGGAATTATTCTGATGATCGCAACTGCATTTGAGTTTGGTACTGATCATCCTGCTGCTCCTTGGATAAAAACAGGCATCTTGATACTTTTTCTGCTGCTATATTTCACTAAATGGGCTTATGAAAAAATCCCGGTAATCTTCTTTATTCTCTTTGTAAACTTTCTTCTGATCACGCTCATCCTATATGGCGCTCCGCGTTTAATTGAGGTAATCGATTTCCTGTTCATACTTTCCGGGATCTACTGCATGGTCCGCGTCGCGAGTCTCATCTTCAGTTCAATCAATGAGGGCTTACAGGTCCCTCAATTATCCCGGAAGGCGATTTAGTTGCCAGGGCGGTCGGAATTAATGCATAGAAGAAAGCAAAGAAAACAACTCCTTTTTGCGTGTCGAGAATGTTCTCGGTCAACATGAAGACACCGTTGAGAGCCAGGAAGCAGGTCCAGAGTGCATTTGCTGAAAGCGGCCACAGCATTGCCAGTAACAGCAGTAGGCCGGGAATACCCAGCATGATCCACGTCTCCAGGTATTGATTGTGAGTATTGTAATTGTTTCGTAATCCTTCGGAAAATCCATTCTTGCGATAACTTTCCATGAGTGCGTTCTGCTCATCGCCTGTACCGACCCCAACAAGCCAACTGTCCTCAAGTACATCCGCAGCACACTTCCATTTTGCCAACCTGATCGTAAGACTTCCCCATTGGTAATCCTGATACCCCATCTCGAAGGTCGTTTGGGATAGCTTTTCGAATTTCTGTCGGGTATACGGAATCGTGTAAGCAAGCAGCCCGAATGCTATAAGACACGCGGCAGCAATCGATATTCGCTGGGTCTTCGACCACCGCTGAAGTAGTTTCTCCTCCAAAAGATAGATGATTAGCAATGGCAAAAGAACAATGAGGGATAATGCGGCCAGCAATACAATGCTTATCAGAAAGAAAGCGACAATTGAAAATGAAATGGCTCCGCCGAACAGCGGTTCGCGAAAATAGAAATAGAAAAGAATTACAAGAATGGACAGCCCTAAATACATCGCAAAATAAATTGCGTGTAGGTCGAGAATTTCGGTAAGGTTGTGATAATAAAACTTTTCAATATTTCCTGTTTGTTTGAACAGCACGGCTGCAACGACAAAACAGTAGGCAAGCACCATCAGGTTAGACAACACAAAGGTCCTTAGTATTTGTCGCGTCCTCGAAGCAGTTAGCAACCGGGTCGTACCCAAACACATTGGTAAAAGCAGGATTGCAGCTTTCGTCTCCAAGTGCTTAAACGCTTCAATCATATCTGAAGTATATGCGAGCGCCGCGATATGCAAGAGATAAAACGCTACTGGAAGTATTAGAACAGTGTTAATCAGTTTTTGAAATTTGATACTGAATTCCCCTTCAATCAACCAGCCCAAAATGATCAATCCGATTGCAAGGTTGTTCAGGGGATTTGAGACTGCGATCGTGACACAAAACATGATGCATCCCGTCGTGACCAGCCCTGCCGCAATTTGTGTTCTTGTCATGAATAATCATAAGGCCGTTTTCACGGCTGGGTCACGAATGCTACACGGGGCTTGTGAACTGTAGCCCGCAAAAATCAAGAACGGGCTTTTTTCCAAACTCAAGCTCGTTGAACTGACGGTGCTTCACAAGCACTACAACAAGATCACTTTCTTCGACGGCCGATTGCGCTTCGTTTAACTTGAACGCTTGCCATTCCGTCACATTGGGCTCGACCGCAAGAATATTATACCGCTTCGCAATTAGTTGTTCAACGATATGCAAAGCAGGCGACTCACGCAAATCGTCTATGTTCGGCTTGAACGCTAATCCGAGACACGCAATTTTGGGCGACCGGCCTAACTGTTGTTCCAAAACGGACACGGCACCTGCGATCTTTTCAAATACCCATTCCGCTTTATAATTGTTAACCTGGCGCGCAGATTTGATCAGTTTTGATTCTTGCGGATAACCTGAAACAATAAACCATGGATCTACCGCAATACAATGACCTCCAACGCCAGGACCGGGCTGTAATATTTTCACCCGCGGGTGTCGATTGGCAAGTTGTATGAGTTCCCAAACATTGATATCTGCTTTCGCAGAGATCATCGAAAGCTCGTTGGCAAATGCAATGTTTACGTCACGAAACGAATTCTCAACCAACTTGCACATCTCTGCTGTGCGGGCGTTAGTCTTGTGAAGTTGTCCATTTACGAAAAGCGCGTAGAACTCCATCGCCTTTGCTGTGGACGCCTCATTCATTCCGCCAATAACCCTGTCGTTATGCACCAATTCGAAAATAACGTTGCCAGGCAATACTCTTTCCGGGCAGTACGCCATGTGTATCTTCCCATGGAGTTCCGGACGTGCCTTAATTATGGTTTCATATATATGTTCCGTCGTCCCTACAGGACTCGTGGATTCGATGATGAAGAGATCATTTGGTTTGAGGAATGGAACAATGTTTTGTGCCGCCGCCTCAACATAGCTCAAATCAGGTTCGTGATCCCCCTTGAAGGGTGTTGGCACTGCAATTATAAAAACATCTCCTTCCGTTGGCCGGATATCAGCCTTAAAAAAGCCGCTGGAGACAACATACTTTACCAACCCATCAAGGTCTGGTTCCACAATGTGAATCTTACCTTGCGAAACCGTGTCCACAACTTTTTGGTTGATGTCTACACCCTGCACGCGAATTCCCTTGCTGGCAATCAACGCAGCTGTTGGTAAACCAATGTATCCCAAACCCACCAGGACTACTTTAAGATCCTTTTTCATTCTTGTTTGACAATAAGATTTCGACAATTCGCTTACTCGTTTTTCCATCACCGTACGGATTTACGGCGCGGGCCATTTGTTGATAACGCGAAGCATTTTCGATCAAATCGCTTACTGACGAGACGATCAGGGCACGATCGGTTCCCACCAATTTCGCAGTGCCTGCTGCAATGCCCTCCTCACGCTCCGTAACATCGCGCATCACCAGGACCGGTTTTCCGAGCGACGGCGCCTCTTCCTGGACGCCTCCCGAATCCGTAAGCACAATATAGGACTTGTTCATCAGCCAAATCATATGGGGATAATCCAGGGGCTCCAGCAGATGGACATTGCTTATTTCAGACAGGTTCCTGCCGACAACTTCCCTGACATTTGGATTGAAATGGACCGGGTATACAAATTCCACGTCCGGATAGGCAAGGGCAAGATCGCGGATCGAGAGGCAAATGTTTTCGAACGGCGTACCGAAACTTTCACGCCGGTGGCCGGTTATCAATATGATTCGTTTCGCGAAATCAATCGCAGGGAAGGCCTTGCCAAGGTCATCCTGCGTGTTATTGTTGATGATTCTTAATCCAAGATGCAACGCATCAACTACCGTGTTGCCGACATTGAATACATTACGAACAATCCCTTCCCTCTTCAGGTTATCTACCGATTTTTGTGTGGGTGCAAAATGAAAGGTGGCGAGGTGTCCTGCCATGATACGGTTTGCTTCTTCAGGGTAAGGCGAGAATAAGTTGCCACTTCTCAGACCGGCCTCTACATGGGCAACGGGAGTCCTCTTATAAAAACCAGCCAGCGCGCCAGCAAATGCTGTGGTTGTATCTCCTTGCACGACGACACAGTCTGCGCTGAAGTCGGTCATCACCTTATTCAATCCTCCCAGTGCATCAGCAGTAATATCAAAAAGCGTCTGGTTTGGCTTCATCAGATTGATATCATAATCAGGTTTGATTGAAAAAAAATGAAGCACCTGATCAAGCATCGAGCGGTGCTGGCCAGTCACACACACTTTGGATTCGATTTCAGGATGTGAAGCGAATTCCTTGACTAACGGCGCAAGTTTTATGGCCTCGGGTCTGGTGCCAAAAACGGTGAGAACTTTCAAAAAAAGGGGTTTTTTGTAGATAATCCGATGCAAAAAAACATAAAAGGAACCGTTCGGACAAAATTACTTTCTCATGGTGAGGAGCTGATTGACAAAGTGCGTGGGTCCACTCACCGACTCCTATTGACCCTTCATCTGATTGCGGATATTATAGGCAAGGGTAATTGACTTTCGTGCATCTTCAATTCCAAATCCATTACCGGCCAGGATTTGTTCGTAGCAGCGGGTGTGGAGGTCCTGGAAGCCGTCGCTAAACTCGATCTCACGTCCCTCCAATTGTAACGACCTGTACGTGCGTTTACCGTTAGTTTTCGTCTCGGTCGGCAAATGCTCGGAGTTTATACTAAGGAACCACTTCACATCCGCGTTTTGCAAGTGCAACCAGCCCGCAGCATGATCATCCTTGATTTCTTCAACACGGCTTTCAATGACATCACCAAAAATCCAAATCAACATGTCGAAAAAATGTATGCCAATGTTGGTCGCTATCCCCCCGGATTTCGATTCGTCACCTTTCCAACTGCGCTTGTACCAATGCCCACGCGATGTAATATACTTCAATTCTACATTGAAACGTTTCGTTGAATTCTGATCGATTTCTTCTTTCAGTTGCCGGATCGAAGGGTGAAGCCTGAGTTGCAGGATTGTGTACACTTTCTTCGCGGTCTCGCGCTCGATTTCAGAGAGAGCGTCCAGATTCCACGGGGTTAACACCAGGGGTTTTTCACAAATTGCGTCCGCCTGTTGCCGAAGCGCAAACCGTATATGCGAATCATGGAGATAGTTCGGTGAACAAATCGTAACATAATCTATTTTTTTCCCTTGCCGCCTGAGCTTGTCAAGGTGCCGGTCGAATCTCTCATACTCAGTAAAAAAATCAGCATTCGGAAAAAAGGAATCGAGGACACCTACGCTGTCAAATTTGTCCAAGGCAGCAACGAGATTATTTCCAGTATCGCGAATGGCTTGCAAATGTCGGGGTGCAATAAATCCGGCGACGCCAATTGCTGCAAAATTTTTCATGCTCTTTCTACTCTTCCGTTTCGAAGTGTATACATGACTCCGCTTTCGGGGCATGTCGCCACGCCCTTGGCATCAAACTCAAGGCGATGCCCATATTCACTTATCCACCCTTTTTGCCTTCCCGGATTGCCAACTACCAGCGCATAGTCAGGCACATCTTTCGTGACTACAGTTCCCGCGCCGATAAATGCGAATCTACCAATCGTGTTGCCGCACACAATGGTGGCATTGGCTCCGATAGAAGCACCGTTCTTTACCAGCGTTTTCTCATATTGATTTCTTCTGTTCACTGCGCTGCGGGGATTGCTTACGTTCGTGAACACCACCGACGGTCCTAGGAAGACATCGTCCTCACATGTGACACCGGTGTAGATTGAAACGTTGTTTTGCACTTTCACATTCGCTCCCAATATGACACCTGGTGATATCACTACATTTTGGCCGATGTTGCAATTCTTTCCTATCACGGCCTGAGGCATTACATGTGAAAAATGCCAGATTTTGACGCCTTCGCCGATCTCGCACCCCGTGTCAATGACGGCGGTGTTATGTGCAAAATACGACTTGGAATCACTCATGAAGCCCTAAAACTTTTGATAACATCGCAAATATAGGACAACTGTTCTTCATCCATTTCTGTGTGAATGGGAAGCGACAACACCGTCTGAGATAGCATTTCCGTAACAGGAAATGTCCCATCACCAAATCGCGCTCGCCTGTAAGCAGGTTGAAAGTGGAGTGGAATCGGATAATATATCATGGAAGGAATTTCCTTGCTGTTGAGAAAGGACTTGAACGCATCCCGGTCTACTCCGCGAAGCTGAATCGTATACTGATGGAATACGTGAGTAGAAGACGATGTCCTGGACGGGATCTTCAAAAATCCTAAGCCCCCAAGCTTCTTATCATAAAAATCAGCCACACGATTCCTTTTCTCTTCGTACTCTGGCAGATGCGCAAGCTTTGCTTTGAGTATCGCCGCTTGGAGTGTGTCCATCCTGCTGTTCACACCTACGATATCGTGGTGGTATTTTTTCTTCTGGCCATGATTCGCAATCATTCGTAACTTCTCTGCTAACGCGGCATCCTCGGTAAACAATGCACCGCCATCCCCGAACGCACCAAGATTTTTGGAAGGAAAAAACGATGTGGATCCGATTATTCCCATGGTCCCAGCCTGTCGCTTGTGCCCATCGGAAAATGTGTACACTGCTCCCAATGATTGTGCGGCATCTTCAATCACGTGAAGGCTCCTTTTTTTGGCGATGCTGAGGATTTGCTCCATGGGAGCACACTGTCCATACAGGTGCACCGGAACGATGGCGACGGTTTTGTTTGTAATCAGTGCTTCGATTTTCGATGCATCGATCGTAAATAAGTCTTCATCAACATCAACAAAGACCGGTACCAATCCAAGAAGGGCAACAACTTCCGCCGTAGCAACATAAGTATGGACCGGCATGATTACCTCATCTCCCGGCTTTAGTCCCAACGCCATCATCGCGATTTGCAATGCGTCCGTTCCGTTGCCGCAGGAAATGACATGCCCGGCGCCGGTATAATGTGCCAGTCCTTGCTCAAACTCGCTGACCGCAGCTCCCTGAATAAAATCGGTTGCGATAAGAATCTCTTGAATTGCCTGGTCTATTTCGGGTTTGATACGCAGGTATTGACCATAGAGATCAACCATCTTTATCGGATGCATAATTGATGCAGGTTCTATAGTCGCGATGTTACAATCGATTTATTTAAAAATCCTTTAACATCGTACACCACCGTGTGCTCATCTTTTATCTGGTCCCAGGCCAGGTTGGAAAATTCATCATGACTTACCGCCAGAACGATCGCGTGATATTTCCGCTTTAATGCCGATATGAGTTTAATCCCGTATTCGTGACCGACCTCCTCAGGATCAGCATGCGGATCATAAACGTCGATGCCCGCGCCATAACTTTTTAGTTCGTTGATCACATCGATCACCTTGCTGTTGCGTATGTCGGGACAGTTCTCTTTGAAAGTAAGTCCGAGCACCAGGATTGCGCTTCCTTTGATTGGCTGATCATGCTGGGTCATCAATTTAATGACGCGGCTGGCGATGTATATTCCCATGTTATCATTGATCCGACGACCAGCAAGTATCACTTCCGGTCGGTAGCCAAGGCCTTCTGCCTTGTGCGTGAGATAGTAGGGATCTACGCCTATGCAATGACCACCGACCAACCCTGGCTTGAATGGGAGGAAATTCCACTTCGTCCCCGCCGCCTGAAGCACTTCATGCGTATCGATACCAATGCGCTCAAATATCAGCGCAAGCTCGTTCACAAATGCAATATTTATGTCACGCTGGGAGTTTTCGATGACCTTTGCGGCCTCGGCAACTTTAATCGAAGTTGCAAGATGAGTTCCTGCTTTAATGATCTTTCCGTAGAGCGTATTAACTTTCTTCGCAGTTTCTGGTGTGCTTCCACTCGTGATCTTTTTGATGGTCGTAACCCGATGTTGCTTGTCACCGGGATTGATACGCTCCGGGGAGTACCCGCAAAAGAAATCCTTGTTGAAAACCAGTCCGCTCGACTCTTCCAGCACCGGCACGCAAATCTCTTCCGTGCAGCCCGGGTAAACAGTTGACTCGTAGATGACTACATCGTTCTTCTTTAAAACCTTTCCTACTGTTTTACTTGCACTTATCAGTGGGCGCAGGTCGGGTTGTTTATAGTCATCGACCGGGGTGGGCACAGTCACGATAAAGAAATTTACATCGCGAAGAAGGGTCTGATCGTCAGTGCAAACAAGTTTTTCAGCTTCCGTCAGTTCTTCCTTACTGATCTCACGCGTGCGGTCTGAACCATTCTTTAGTTCCTGAATTCTGCTTTTATTGATATCAAAGCCGACCGTATTCATGATTTTCCCGAACTCAACAGCAAGAGGCAATCCGACATATCCTAAACCGATGATCCCAACTTTATCCATGATTGTTTTTTATTCTCAATGTTGATAATACTTCTTATACCAGGATACAAATTTTGCAATGCCGACTTCAACAGAGGTTGAAGGTCTGAATCCGGTGAGACGCTCCAGCTCGGCAATGTCCGCATATGTTTCTGGCACATCTCCGTCCTGCAAAGGGAGGAAATTTTTAATTGCCTTTTTCCCAAGTTGACTTTCCAGCACTTCGATAAAATGCAACAGTTCTACAGGCTTGTTGTTTCCAATGTTGAGAACACGATAAGGAGCAAAACTGAAAGCAGGATCCGGCGTCACCGCACTCCACCTTGGGTCCGCTGCAGGTGGCAGGGGAATGAGCTTCACGATTCCATTCACGATATCATCGACATACGTAAAATCACGTTTCATCCTGCCGAAGTTGAATATGTCAATTGGCTTTCCTTCGAGGATCGCTTTTGTAAACAGGAACAACGCCATGTCTGGCCGACCGTAAGGACCATAGACCGTGAAAAACCGCAGGCCTGTTACCGGAATCTGGTAAAGATTCGCGTAAGCATGCGCCATCAACTCATTGGATTTCTTTGTTGCTGCATACAAAGCCAATGGATGATCGACATTATGATGCACCGAAAAGGGCATGTTCTTATTCGCACCATACACCGAACTTGATGATGCATAAATAAGATGGCTGTGACGGAAGTTCCTGCTTGCTTCAAGGATATTCAAGAACCCATTCAAATTGCTTTCGAGGTACGCATACGGATGCGTCAGTGAGTAGCGAACGCCTGCCTGTGCAGCGAGATGGATCACCGCGTCAAACTTGTTTTTGGAAAACAAGCCATCGATGCGTTTTTTATCGGTGAGATCGATTTTTGCAAACTGGAACCTCTTGCTTTTTTTCAACAGCTCGAGCCGGCTTTTTTTCAGTCTGACGTCGTAATAGTCATTGATATTGTCGAGACCGACAACATGGTCGCCTGCCTCCAAAAGATTTTTTGAAAGGTGGAAACCGATGAAGCCCGCACTTCCGGTTACAAGAATTTTTCTCGGTTTTGAACGCTGAGGCATGGAATTTACTTGATGCAGGGCTCAAAAATAAAACAAATTCCCTTTTTATCGGAATTTGAAACCAAGGCAAGCGCACGATGGAAATACAGGATTGCTCATTACCCTCAGCAACCTTTAATTGAACTACCGCGATGAGTATTGGATGATTTGTTTATCCGTATACTTATCGGGCGTTGAAGAACTATCCTTATACCATGAAAGAGTCCACTGCAAAGCTTCGAGTGCTGTAAGTTTCGGCTTCCAACCAAGCATCGACATAGCTTTGCTTATATCCAATTTCAACAGACCGGCTTCATGTGGTTGCTGTGCTAGCGACTGCACACGGTACCGTCCGTCACCCCAAATCTTTATCGCAGTCTTTATCAAAGCTTCAACGGTAAGATGGTCTTCCCTTGAGGGCCCAAAGTTCCATTGCTCGCCCGAGAGACTGGGGTCTTGTAGGAGCCGTTGCCCCAGCAACAGGTAAGCGCCAATTGGCTCCAGCACGTGTTGCCATGGTCTTACGGACAAAGGGTGGCGTACCACCAGTTCCTTGTTATTCTCAAAAGCGTGAATGATGTCAGGAACAAGCCGATCTTTCGATCGATCCCCTCCCCCAATCACATTCCCTGCCCGGCCGACCCCGATTACCTTTTGGTGATGAGCGAAGTCGTCCGGATGGAAGAATGATCTTAGATAAGATGATATTATTATTTCTGCGCACGCCTTGCTCGCGCTATAGGGATCACGGCCACCAAGACGATCACTTTCTCTGTAGGGATAAATCCATTCTTTGTTTTCATAAACCTTGTCAGTGGTAATCAAAATTGCAACGCAAGGCTGGTCCAATTTGCGCAGGGCGTGGAGAAGATTAACTGTTCCGATCGCATTGGTTTCAAAAGTCTCCTCTGGACAATTGTAGGATGGACGAACGAGGGATTGAGCAGCGAGGTGAAAGATGAAATCGGGCCTAAAGCAGTGAATTTCTTTTTCCAATCTGTTTCGATCGCGGATGTCCGCCATTATCGAAGTACAAATACTGTCCCCACGTATGCCGTCGTACAACCTAATGTCACCGGGTACCAAGCCATAACCTTTTACTTCTGCGCCAAGCAGGTGAAACCATCGCAATAACCACGATCCCTTAAATCCAGTGTGCCCAGTTACAAAGACCCGTTTTCCACGGTAAGTCTGATCCAGCGTATCGAACATATTAGGCAGCAAACCGATGACAAAAACTGGACCATCGGCGCTCCAGGCACTAACTCTCGTAGAAATTAATCAAAAGCGTGGATGTCACGGAACAATGGCAATGAAAGGTCTTTTGATGATACAATTGCATCCGCAAGGGGGATTTCCCAATCTATGCCAAGTTGTGAATCCGAAAAACATATGCCTCGTTCCGCTTCAGGATTGTAGAATCCATCGGTTTTATACGCGACTTCGGCATGGTTACCAAGTACGGAAAAGCCGTGCGCAAACCCTTTTGGGATGAGCAGTTGGCGCCTGTCATCCGCTGAAAGTCGCACACTAAAAGTTTGACCAAATGTCGGTTGGCTTTTTCTGAGATCTACGCTAACGTCAAGGATCTCCCCCGCGAGTACCCTGATTAATTTTGTTTGGGCATGCTTACCAACCTGGAAATGCAAGCCCCTGATTACGTTTTTAACTGAATATGAATGATTGTCTTGAACGAAATCGATATCGTATCCAGCTTCTGAAAGTAGTTTTTGATTATAGGATTCGCAGAACCAACCTCGCGCATCTACAACCACGCGCGGTTCGATTAATATCAGATCCTTAAAACCTGTATCAATGATTTTCAAGAGTTCAAATTTTTTAAGGTTACATCCAATGAAGCCACGTATTTATTTTTTTTCTGCCGCGGACAAACGTTGTTCCCACCGCCAAGCGTCTTTTAATGCATCTTCCGTGCTGAGTTTTGTCTCCCAACGTAGGAGCTTTCTCGACTTCGAAGGATCAGCAAACACTTTTTCAATATCACCATCCCTCCGCGGTCCCACCGTGTAGTTTAGATTGACACCCGAGACAGAAATAAAACTCTTCACAAGTTGGAGCACAGAAACAGGTGTGCCTGTACCAACATTGATCGCTTCGTATGCAGCGGACAAATCATCGATTTTGCGTAACGACTGTACATGTGCTTTGGCGAGATCAACCACGTGAATAAAATCCCTAAGACACGTTCCATCCGGCGTTTTATAATTATCACCGAAAATTGTTAGCTTTTCTCGTTTCCCTATAGCGGTTTGAGTAATAAACGGAACAAGGTTGCCTGGGACTCCCAATGGTAGTTCACCGATTAATCCGGACGGATGCGCTCCGATCGGATTGAAATAGCGAAGTGCGATTACCCTAAACTGCGGATGAGCTTTCGATACATTTCTCAGTATTTCTTCGCCCATTTGCTTCGTCGCCCCATATGCCGATTCTGCTTTTTTAAATGGCGTTTCTTCCATTACGGGAATCTGGTCAGGTTGGCCGTAGACCGTACATGACGAAGAAAATATAAAACGGTGCACTGAAAATTCTATTCCGATCTCAACTACAGTCATTAGACTGTTCAAATTCTTCTGAAAGTAAAGGAGAGGATACGAAACTGATTCATTTACGGACTTCAATGCGGCAAAGTGTATGATTGCTGAAAGATCGCGGTGCTCAAGAAAGACCTGACGAAGTGCGTCTCTGTCCGTGCAATCAACCTTGTAGAATATTAGCTTCCTCCCGACAATTTCTTCGGCCCCCTTTAACAGTTTTATATCACTTCGTGAAAGATCATCAACAATCACTGGCTCCATTCCCGCCTGCACAAGTTCCACCACGGTGTGTATGCCAATGTAACCGACTCCGCCCGTAACAAGAATCTTTCCTAATTTTAAATCGGTTGCCATTTTACTAAAATTGAACCCTAAAAGTATAATAAATTTGGTGTTTACCGCGACTAAAGGCGTGCCAGGGCTGATGAAGCTGTGATTTCGAAATAGAAATAAATTGCTTGATGCTTCACTTGTTAAAAAAAGAAATCATTCTTGAGCTTCGCCGAAAATCGGTGCTCGCCGGATTGATATTATACCTGTTTAGTACAATCTTCATCTATTACATGTCATTCGGTCTGCGGGGAAGAATCTCAGATCCTCTTTTGTGGAGTGCTCTGTTTTGGGTCACCGCATTGTTTGCCGCAGTCAACACGATCGCAAAAAGTTTTACCAGCGAATCAGCTGGCATTCAGATATATTATTATTCAGTTGCTGATCCCTTAATGGTGATCACCGCAAAAGCTCTCTATAATTTTGTTCTCTGCTCACTCTTTACCCTGTCTGCCTGCGTTTTGTTTATGATCTTTTTCAGCAATCCGGTTACGGACGTCATGTTATTCCTGTCCACCATATTGTTGGTGAGCCTTGGTTTTGCCCTATCAATGACAGTCCTTTCAGGCATTGTTTCCCGGACGAATAACAACAACGTACTGATGACGGTACTAAGTTTTCCCGTCCTGATTGGCATACTCTTGCTTGCTATTAAGATCACGAAAAATTGTATCGATGGTCTTGAGTTCGCTGCCAGTGCTGACGAGATCATTATTCTGGCAGCGATAAATGTATTGATGGGCGCCGTTTCCTATTTGCTCTTCCCCTATATTTGGCGGAGTTAAATCCCGCACGTCAAGCATGAAAAAAATCTGGGGAAGCATCTCTTCGTTTATTATGCTGACCTATAAACCCCTGTCAGTCGTCCTGCTGATCTATACAGTAGTGGGTGGCTTTTTGATGGAGGTGCCTCGACTGCCCATCGTGAATGAAAGCATTCGGGCCCTGTATTTCCACGTACCGATGTGGTTCACCATGATCCCACTCTTCCTTGCATCAACCTATTTCGCGATACTTTATCTGAGAGGAAGCAAAATGGACCATGATCTTGTGTCTGTTGAACTGGCACATGCGGGCCTTGTCTTTGGGTTGCTTGGAATATTCACCGGCATGATCTGGGCCGACTATACTTGGGGAACTCCCTGGCATGGCGATCCCAAACAAAATGGTGCTGCCATCACGACATTGATTTATCTGGCATATTTTGTTTTGCGAAGCTCTCTTTCAAACGATGAGCAACGCGCAAGATTAAGTGCTGTGTATAACATCTTTGCTTTCGCGGCGATGATTCCATTGATATTCATAATACCCCGCATGACGGACTCCATGCATCCAGGAAATGGAGGCAACCCGGCGTTCAACATGTACGATCTTGACAAAAGCATGCGAAAAGTTTTCTATCCCGCTACGCTTGGATGGATCGGGCTTGGATTCTGGATCGCGAGCGTTCGCATACGCCTGCGCCGCGCGGAAGAAAAAATTCTTGACCTTGAGTATGAAAAAAATAAGTAACACCCGCCGTCGGTTTTCTTTCCCTTCAACGTCGATGCTCACTGTAGCCCTCTTCTTCATCTTGACACCTGGATTCTCGCAGGAAGTCGAAATGGCAGACACTATGCGCAGCGAAGGAAAGATTTACGTTGTCGTTGCTATTCTCGCATTGATTCTGGCCGGATTGATTGGCTACCTCGTAACAATTGACCGAAAGGCTACCCGTTTAGAGCGGAAATTGGACGAAAAAAAGCCCTCCTGACATCGGCCTGAAAATACATGGCCATAACCCGTTTGCGTTGTAACTTGCGGTGTTGAAGGAAAGGGTCATGAAAAAATCACATATTATCGCCATTGTCGTCATTGCTGCAGCCATTGGAATCATTGTCTCCACCGCAGGCGATGCAAGCAGCTACGTCACTTTTGACCAGGCCTACCAAATGTCTACAGTAGGCAATAAGAACAGTATTCACGTTGTCGGTGAGTTGAAGAAAAACGCAATGGGCGAAATTACCGGACTTGAAAAGAGCCCTGATAACCTCTCTTTTTCATTTGTCCTGATCGATGAAAATCAGAAGGAACAAAAGGTTTACTACAATGAGCCTATGCCTCCCGACTTTACCCGTTCAGAAAAGGTCGTGGTCATCGGCAGTTTCCGGGGTGATTTGTTTGTGGCGGAAAAAATTCTGCTCAAATGCCCATCCAAATACCAGGAGCAAAAGCTGAACGCGAAGGTTTAGACCTTACCTAGTACCTTTGCGCCCGTATGTTACACTACCTGATCGGTAATCTCGGCCATCTCTTCGTCATCATCTCATTCGTCACCGCGCTGGTGACTTCGTATTGTTATTGGCAGGCTGCTCGCACACAAGGAACCCTTAGTGCCAATTGGATCGCAAATGGGCGCGTCGGCTTCATTATCCATTCCGTTGCCGTCGTTGGCATTGTGGCAACGCTATTTAAAATCATTTATAGCCATTACTTCGAATATCACTACGCATACGCGCACTCATCATTACACCTGCCCGGTCAGTACATGATATCCTGTTTCTGGGAAGGTCAGGAAGGCAGCTTCCTGCTGTGGATGTTCTGGCAGGCAATTCTGGGCGTTATATTGATGTTCAGTCAAAAAACCTGGGAAGCCCCGGTGATGACCTTCTTCTCTCTTGTGCAGGTGTTTCTTGCATCGATGATATTGGGCGTCGTCATTCCCGGGCTTGATCTTAAAATCGGAAGCTCGCCGTTCATACTGCTGCGAGACGCGATGGCGGATCCAATCTTCAAGATCCAGCCTGACTTCATTCCCAAAGATGGAAATGGGCTGAATCCACTGTTGCAGAATTATTGGATGGTTATTCATCCACCCACGCTTTTTCTCGGATTTGCCCTCACGCTGGTGCCTTTTTCATTTTGCATGGCCGGACTGTGGCATAAGAAATATACAGAGTGGGTAAAGCCCGCATTACCCTGGACATTGCTGGGAGGTGCTATCCTCGGTTTAGGCATCCTCATGGGAGGTTACTGGGCGTATGAGACCCTTAGCTTCGGCGGATATTGGAACTGGGACCCGGTGGAGAATGCAGTGTATGTTCCCTGGCTAATTCAGATTGCATCATTGCACACAATGATTACCTACAAGAATAGCAGGACAGCGCTCAAGTTTTCCATTATTCTTGTAATCGCCGTCTTTGTACTCATCCTGTACTCCACTTTTCTGACACGAAGTGGAATTTTGGGCGAAGCTTCCGTGCATTCATTTACTGACCTTGGTCTTTCCGGCCAATTGTTAATCTATCTTTTGTTTTTCACGAGTGCAGCGGTAGTACTCACTGCAGTGCGATGGAAAGAAATTCCTACAACAGCAAAAGAGATTACGACGTACTCAAAGGAGTTCTGGATTTTCCTCGGTGCAACTACGTTATGCTTCATGGGTTTCCAGGTACTTGTACCTACTTCATTCCCTGTATTTAATAAAGTGGTAGAAATTTTCGGCGGTCACTCTACGCTTGCCCTTCCTGCCAACCAGGTCGCCTATTTCTCAAAAGCCCAACTGTGGTTTGCAGTGGCAGTAGCATTACTATCAGGCACAGGCCAATTCTTCTGGTGGAATAAGATCGACAAGCAAAAACTGAAAAAAGAGTTCCTGAGCACCTTGCTTATAACGCTCGTTATTTTTGTTATCATCATGTTGGTGGGCGATGTTAAAGATCCATTGCTGTTACCATTGATTGTTGCAGGTACTTACATTATCGTTTCCAACTTGAAAGTGCTCGCTGCTGTGTGGCGACTGAACCCGGGGCTTTCCGGTGGCGCGATCGCGCACATTGGACTTGGAATGGTCTTAATTGGAGTTCTTTTTTCAGCGGGGTATTCAAAAGTCGTATCACTAAATAACACAGGCTTGTTGTTGAATAAAGACCTGGGCACAGAATTCAATCGCGATAATCTTTTGTTGTTCGTCAATGAGCCGAGAACGATGGCTGGCTACGACATCGAGTTTCTAGGCGAACGACTTGAGCCACGAAAGAAGGCAGGATATGTCAAACGCAACGATGTCATTGGGACCGATGATCCTTACAAGGTGGTTGCAAAAAGGGATATCTTCTTCAAGGGCGAGAAGCTCTATGCAGCAAAAGATACCTTTGAAATCTATCCGGAAAACACATTTTACGAGATCCAGCTTCGCCGTGGCGATAAGGTTGCGGCCACACTTTTTCCGCGTATCCAGCTCAATCCTTCGATGGGCGGTATCCTTCCTTCCCCGGACATTAGCCGAGGTCTGACACGTGATTTATATACCCACGTATCGTCATCCATGAATCGCGAAGTGGCACCTGTTTGGGGAGACATGGAAGAGGCAAAAGTGGAGATCGGTCAACAATTTTTTGTGAATGATTATGTTGCCGTACTTGAAAGTGTCGAGCGCGTGACTTCGATTCCTGGCTTTCCACTCGGAGAGAATGATGTCGCCGTTCAGGCAAAGATCAAGATCGATGGTGAGCATGATACCTACTTTGCCGATCCACTTTTCATCATTCGAGACCAGAGAGACGTGGGCCGTATATCTTCAGAAATCGGAGAGCTGGGCGTAAAAATCACCCTGCTGAACATTCATCCCGATACAAACGAATTCACACTTGGCATCAACGGTCGTCAGAAAGACTGGGTGATCATAAAAGCCATGGAGAAACCCTACATCAACGTGCTGTGGCTTGGAACGGCGCTGCTGATGGTGGGATTTACAGCGGCGATGGTGAGGAGGTTTAAAGAATAGTTGGCAGTTGACAACATAGTCCCCCACGAAACTCACTGGACTACAATCCTTACATCAGCACGTCGATACACAGAATATTTTGTCAACTGTCACAAGCGCAGCGAAGTGATTGTCAATTGTCAACTTACTTCACGCTCGCAACCAGCTTCTCAATAATCCCATCCACGGTCACACCATCAGCCTCGGCCTTGAAGTTCCGCACGATGCGGTGACGCAGCACGGCAGCAGCGATGTTCTGAACGTCTTCGATGTCGGGAGAATATTTTCCATTGAGCAGTGCGTTGCATTTCGCACCTAGCACTAGGAATTGTGACGCGCGGGGGCCAGCACCCCATTCGAGATAATCATTTGCTATCGTTGATCCATTGCGGCCCGGACGTGTTAGGTGGCTTAGTTTGACAGCAAACTCCACCACGTTGTCAGCAATCGGCACCCTTCGCACAAGATGTTGGAAGTATTGAATATCCTCTGCAGATAAGACTTTGTTGACCGACGCGATATTATCTGCTGTAGTCATTTTCACGATGTCCAACTCCTGCTGATAGCTCGGGTAATCCAGGAAGATATTGAACATGAAACGATCAAGCTGTGCTTCTGGCAACGGATAAGTTCCCTCTTGTTCGATCGGGTTTTGCGTAGCCAGCACAAAGAACGGGCGCGGCAATTCGTACCGCTGACCAGCAATCGTCACTGAATATTCCTGCATCGACTCCAGCAATGCGGCCTGTGTTTTCGGAGGCGTCCGGTTTATCTCGTCCGCCAGTACAATGTTTGCGAATACTGGTCCTTTAACAAAATTGAAATTACGTTCCTTATCCATCGTCTCAGCCCCGATGATATCAGACGGCATGAGGTCAGGTGTAAACTGGATACGCTTGAACTGAAGATCGAGCGCATTAGCGATGGTTTGAACCAGGAGCGTCTTGGCGAGACCCGGTACTCCGACAAGAAGTGAGTGGCCCTGACAAAAAATTCCCGTCAGTACGAGGCGAACCACCTCATCCTGGCCGATGATCACCTGTGCGATTTCTTTCTTTAGTTTTTTAAAGGAGTCTGCCAGCGCATTGGCGGCATCTACGTCGTTGGAAAATTTTTGCATGTGGCTATTCCTTCTGGCCTAAAAACTAACACAAAATCACAGGATGTGCACGTGAAATTATTCAATGATCCCACAGCCTTCATAAGCGGGATCCAGCTTGATAAACACGTCGGTCCGTGCCTTCTTAAACCAGCGATCCAACATTTTGTCTTTTTTCTGGGCAAGCGCGGCTGATTGTATGCGATGCCAGTCGTCCTTCAAATTTGCCTGATGGGGCAGAAGTCTTTTCTTAAAATACAATATCCTTGCTGCATCCTTCTGATCGTCGGTACGATAAACAATGGGCTTACTGATCGTACCTTCTTTCATCGAGTCGATCGTGAAATAAACAATCGGGTCCAGTTCCTTGATAGAGACTTTCATTCCCCCGTCAGCATCTGTGAAATAACCGCCATATCCTTTCGTGCGCTGATCGTCAGAAAATTCTTTAGCTGCCTGCTCAAATTTGATGCTATCTTTCACAATCTTCCTTCGCAGGCTGTCAAGGAAATGCTGGGCGCGATCAATATCATCTTTAGATGGTGTTGCAAAAATGAGAATGTGTCTTGAATTGTACTCATTTCCACGACGGTCGATCAACTGCATGATGTGAAATCCAAATGAGGATTCAAAGGGTTGGGAAATCTCACCCTCCTTGATACGAAAAGCAGTGGCTTCGAATGCCGGCACCATGGCTCCGCGACCAACATAGCCCATCTCTCCGCCATTGTATTGCGCACTAGGATCTTCAGAATATTTCTTCGCAAGCTCATTGAAGTTCTCACCAGCCAGAATGCGATCACGCAACGCAGACAGTTTCTTCCTGGTCTCTGCTTTTTGCGCTTCACTGATCTTCGCCTTTCTCACGATTTGTCCTACTTCCACATCTGCGGAATAAAACGGCAGACTGTCCGTCGGGATCTTGCTGAAAAATCTTTTTACTTCAGCGGGTGTGATGCTTATGTCCTTTGTGATCTTCCTTTGCATTTCCCCACCAAGCATCTGCTCGCGGATCTGTTCGCGCAAATCGAGCTTGATCTGTTCGAGCGTCTTTCCATAAGCTGCTTCGAGTTGTTCAGGGGAATTACCCGACTGCTGCATGATCATGTTCATGCGCTGGTCAGTATTGTTATCAACTTCCAGGTCAGTTATCAGCACCGAGTCGATCTCTGCTTTTGCAACGAGTAGTTTATTGATTACGAGCTGACTGAATATACCGCATTTTGCTTCTTCTGTATTCTGGCCGCCGTTGGCAAGGTAATTCTGGAACGCCCCTTCAAGCTCAGAGCGAAGGATAATGTAATTGTCGATTTTGCCAATGATCTTGTCCGCAATGAACCCTTTGGGTTTTGCATCCGGACTGGATTCCTGCCCGTTCGCAATAGTCCATCCCCCCAAAAGAAGGATGCTACTGATTAAAAATCTCGAAATTCTTCTGTTTGACGGCATTTTCATACACTTCATCCTCCAAAGACTTCGCAAGTTCCACTTTTCTTTTGTTTAATAGAATATTTCGGATGTCCTCTTTCACGAATTCCAACGGCGAAACGTTATCGGAAATTTTGTAGTTGTCGATTTTTAGGAAATATAAAAAGTCGTTGTCAGCGGTTTCATAATAAGGATTTGTCTTCAGGAACTGGATTTTATTGGGAATCTCCGCCATCGGCGAGTTCACAACCAGCTTATCAAATGTGATCCACGTGCTGTCGCTGAGGTGGTAGGCTACGGAAAAGCTCAGGCAATACGACTTTAGTTCGCTTTGATCTTTTTCTTTCACGGAGAAAATCATCTCTTTCAATTTATTGGTCCTCGGAGCGGTCTTAGGCACCTTGATATATGTGCCCTGCACGATATTTTGCTTCAGAATAAAATTGTCGAAATGTGACCGGTAATAATCTTCAATCTCTTTGTCGGAGATGCTATCATTGAGGTGTTGCTGGATGTAATAATTCTGATACTCATAACCGATTAGGCTGTATCGATAATCAAGCACTTTCCTTTCGACTTCAGCTTCATTTATGTTGATACGTTTCATCGCTTCTTCGATCAGAAGTTGCTTGCGCACCCAGCTGTTGATGTAGGCCGTGACGCGCGCTACACTGTCATCGGCTGTTGCATTTTGCGCGCCGATTCCCACCAGCTCATCACGATACAGATATTTCTCGTTGACGCGTGCTACGGCTTCCCTCGCCGGTTCTGTTCCGGTGTCCTCTTTCTTCATTCGAATCAATTCGCAGCCTGTCAGCATAACGACTGAACCAACCATGAGAAGGGTGTGCAATGACCAACGTCCTTTCATTTTGCTTGTGGGATTAATTCCTTCATAACCGACTTGGTTCCTTTAGCGTTGACCTTGACAGGAAACTTAAGCTTCAGCGCCGCAACCCATTTCTTTTCCAATTGCTCCTGGTAGGCCGATGTCACCTGTGTTCTTGCATCCTGGAAGCTCTTTATTCCCGGCCCGACCAAATTATCGATTTCTACAAAATTAAATCCTGCGTCCGTTTCAACCGGATGAAGTCCTGCACTCCAGGCCACCTTATCAATAATCTTGTTTTCACCCCGCTCGAAGTTGTGCCAGCCATGGACGACCTTTAGCCTTCTGGTTTCGTCCTTTCGGATCGAATCATGTGCTGATAGTCTGGCCACGATCTGATCATATAGTTTCTTATCCGCTGAAAACACTCGCGCGTGCACACGATCTCCGGCTTTGTAGCTCTCTTTTGTTTCTTCATAGTATTTACGCACGGCTACAGAATCTTCCGCGTCGCGATTCCAGACTTCTTTTTCCATCACCGTGAATAAGAGAATACCTTCTTTGTATTCGTTCAGCAGTGCTCTGTATTCGGAATTACCTGCATACAAGTCAGCTTCCTCCAGTTCCGAAATTCTTTCAGATACAAATGAATCGTAGAGTTCCTTCGCACGTGCTGATATGGTCGTGTTGACAACTGATTGATTGTTTTGAACGAAGGAAATAAAATCACCCGCGGTCGAGGACTTTCCCCGGAGCGTGAAGAGTTGCTTGTCCTTCAACATTGGATCGCCCACAAATTTCCATGATGCTTTTAGCAACGAGGAATCGAAGGATACAAAGACAACCTGCTTTGTCTGAGCATCTTCGGAATAGCTCCAATTTTTTTTCTTTTGTTCGAGTTGCCTTCGGTCTGCAATCTGCATGCGCTCATCGCGACTGATTCTTCTCTTTAGCGACGCTTCAACATCTGCATAGGGTGGAACAGGGATTTTCTTTTCCAATTTTATAATGTGCCATCCAACGGCTGATTGAAACGGATCAGAAATTTCGCCGGGCTTTTGAAGCGCGAAGGCCGTCTTTTCAAATTCTGGCACCGCTGCAAAAGTACCGACGCCGAATGGCCGTAGCTTACCACCCGTTTCCTTTGTAGATGGATCATCCGAATATTCTTTACATAGTTCTTCCCAGCTTCTGCCACCCTGGAGCTGATCGTAGATGTCGAAGATCTTGTTCTTGACTTTTGCGTCCTGCCCGTTACCGGTTCTGAGCAAAATATGAGACACCTCGACTTCGCCCTTCGCTGGCGCCCGATCGGTGACCTTGATTAAATGATAGCCGAATCTTGTTCGCACAGGATTAGAAACTTCGCCCGGATGAAGACTAAACGCAGCTTCTTCGAATGGATATACCATCTGCAGTGTTGTAAAGTATCCAAGGTTTCCTCCATTCGTTTTGGCTGAAGGATCCTCCGAGAATTCCTTCGCAAGACTTTCAAAGTTTTCACCTTTCGCGATTCTCGTTTTAAGGCCGATGAGCTTATTATAGGCAGCGAGGGTATCTGCAGGCGGTGCATCCGGCTTGACCATAATGAGAATGTGCGAGGCTTTTACTTCCTCGTTAAGGCGCTTGTATGCTTCTTTAGTGAATTTTGCCAGATCATCCGTCTGGACGAGATAAGGTTTTTTGAGCTCTTGTTTATAGGTATCGAACTCCTTGCGGAATGCTTTCGTCGTATCAAGCCCGCGCGCAATCGCCTCGGTCACCTTAAGTTTAAAGTTGATGAACAAGTCCAGGTATTGATTCACCTTTTCCTCGGTGAAGTCTGATTGCTTGACGTGATTCTTCTTGTAAAGCCTTACGAACTCGTCGGTGTAGACCGGCTTGTTGGCGATGGAAAATAGTACGACCGGCTTAGTCGACTTGGTCGCTTCGGGGTTCCCCGTTGAAGAAGATGTAGTCGATTGTTGACACCTGGCTTGCCATCCCATTCCGACAATCATCGGAATCAACATCACAATGAAAAAGGTAATTCGCACAGTTTCTGACTGTTAAAGCCAGCAAAAATACGAGGTATGGCTGGATAGCCAAAAAGCGGTGCCTAGCCGATCTTTTTGCTTAGGCGGCAAACATTTCTGCCTCCTCGGGTTGTGTATTGCACATCGTCCATGATTGACTTAACCAGGCGAATACCAAGTCCGCCCTTCCTCTTTTCGTGTATCAGGTTTCCAAGGTCCGGTTCATGGAAGCGATTGATATCGAACATTTCACCATCGTCCATGATCTCAAATATGACTTTACCTTTTTGCGGTACATCGATAATCATCTCGAGGTGGTGATCTGGGTTACAATGATGTGCGTGTATCATGAGATTGGAGCACATCTCGTCCAGGGCCAGAATGATCTCATTCAGTTGCACATCAGAAGCCACGTGGCTCCGAAGCGACTTTCTGATAAAGTCGCGCATGCCTTTGAGATTCTCCAGGCTGCAGCTGATGTTATACTGATAACTCATTGACAAGTTTCTTAGCGTCCTGTTTACTGGCAGTAATGTGAAGCAAGTCGGCGAGTCCCAGTATTTGAAAAGTGTTTGCCACCTTGTCTTTCATTCCATAGAGAACCATTCTGATGCCTTTGTCGCGGAACTCCTCGATATACGACATAAACACACCCAAGCCCGCCGATGAAATGTATTCGAGCGCGCTGCAATCAACCAGTATCCTGGTTGATCCCTCACCTACACTCTTGGCAATAGCAAGGTCGAGTTCGATGGAAGAACTCGCGTCGATTTCACCGACAACCGCGAGGATGTCCGCTCCGTCTTCCTGTAACCGCTTGATGTGCACCATAATCTTTAAACGTATTTAGTTTTCTTTATGTTCTTCTCACCCCCATTACCGGAATTTTACAATCATAGTCGTGTAATCGTCATTTATATCTTCTGTTCCAGTGTATTCGTAAAGAGTTTTTATCAAATTATCCTGAATTTCTTTAGGCGTGAACTTTGCGCTGTCCACGATTGTTTTCTGCAATAACTCCAGCCCGAACTCTTCTCCTTTGGGATCCTTAGCTTCAGTAATTCCATCAGTATAAAGCACCATGATGTCGCCGCTACGATATGGAATGGAGTTGGTCTCAACAAAATTGCAGTAGTCTTTGCCTTTTATCATTCCGAGGGCCGTGCCCTTATCGACCAGGTATTCTGCAGTCCCTTTTGACGCCGTGTACATAAGAACGGGGCAATGTCCGGCCCGCGAATAGTGAATCATCTTCTTGCCCGAATCCACAACAAAGTAAGTGGCAGAAATGAACGAGCCACGCTCAAGACAATAGCGTAGCGCCTGATTTGCGCGAATCATAAATTCCTTCGGATCCAACGCCTGCTGAGCAAGGCTGTGAAAAATCCCTTTCATTTGGGACATGTGGAAAGCCGCCGTTGTGCCCTTGCCGGAAACGTCCGCAATAATCAGCCCGACTTCATGATCGTTGATGCGGATGGTGTCATAGTAGTCGCCTCCCACTTCATCTGCCGATTGCGAAAAAGCAGAGATGTCAAAATCTTCCGCCTTTTCAAGCATTGTGGGCAACAGACTTTTCTGTACCGTCTTCGCGATCTTAAGCTCTTCCTTATACCGTTCGTTCTGAATGGCTTCTTTGAGAAGCCTGAAATTTTCAATTGAGATTCCGGCCTGGTTCGCAAAAGCAGAGACGATTTGGGTCATCTCTTTATTGAATCCTTCCGGCAATTCTTTCAATAGTGCCAGGGTTCCAATCTTCTCTCCTTTGACTTGCACCGGAAACGCCATCAAGGAGCGAAAACGGGTGCCTTTCAAAGAGCCAAGGTGATCAGAAAGGTTTCTGGTTTTGTCGCTGCTTTGATCGAGGATGCCTTTTACGTTTCTGCCGTTGAGGTGTTCCTGGATTCGATGCGCATCGCCTTCTGAAATCTGGTAGGTCTGAAGTTTACTTTGTTGCTGCTCCCCTTTGATCTCAAGCCAGGCGGCATCTGCAAATACAGAGCTTACTGAACTTTCCAGCAGAATTCTGTAAACACTTTCTTCATTTTGTTCTGTTTGCACCGATTGACTGATGCGCTGAAAGTTGACTACCTCTTCAAGTTTCTGCTCAAACACTGATGACGTAGGCAGGTTGAAAAGAATCACGAGGAATGAAAAAATACTATACAACATCACAAAAGAGAACAAGTAGATGTTGAAGATGTGATCCTTAAAATCAAGGAAGGCTTTTGTCTGCATGCCGATATCTTCTGAAAATCGGTTGGCTGTATAAAAGAAATATCCCAGGTAAAAGAACGACAGCAGCAAAAGCAAAAGGCTGGTCCATTTCTGTTTGAAATTCAGGTAAGCAACCCACTTCATGTTGGCCGAAAGTGTAAGCGCCAACAAGCCTGTCATGATACTGATTGACGTAAAGAACCAATCACTTCTTACCAGGCCAATGTTGTCCGACAATAAGACGATCAGAAGTGCTATCTCGAACAGTACCCAGCCACGGATGAGCCACTTGGATTTTTGGTAAAGGATGAGGCGCTTCCAGCAGGTGGCCGCTGCGATGAGGAAGCTGAGTAAGAGTCCAAGGTTTACCAGGTATTCGACGTCGAGAAAGAAGACGTTGGACGAAAGTTTCGTTGACCCCAGCAGGAAGTCGAGCATGCGAAGGGAAAGTGATATTACGGTAGCCACCAACCCGGTTGCAAACACTTTCCAAAGCAAGTCTGTAAAATTCAGCGACTCTTCACGCTCAATCTTGAATTTGTAATAATAAAAGATACTGATCACATAGAGATCCAGCATGATCCTGGGCAGCCAAAGCGGAACATCAGGCGTGAGTCCCTTGAGATCACTGAAAAGCACGGTCACGTCGGAGAACACCATCACCAGCCAGGTGATCGCCGCTCCGAGAAATGCCAATCGTGTGAGTGCTCTTGTCTTCACTGCAATGAGAACTGCTAAGATCGCAAAGTTTCAGCCTTCGACTTCCCTCGGGATAAAATTACTTTCTGCTGTAATTCGGGGCTTCCCGGGTGATCGCAATGTCATGCGGGTGGCTTTCCGTCACACCTGCAACAGTGATCTTTACAAATTTTGCCTGCTTGAGCTTCTCGATGTTTCTTGCGCCGCAATACCCCATTCCGGCTTTTAGGCCGCCGACAAGTTGATACAATACCTCAGAGACCAGGCCTTTGAAAGGCACCCTTCCTGAAATACCTTCAGGCACCAGTTTCTTTATATCGTCTTCGGCGTCCTGGAAGTACCTGTCCTTCGAACCATCATCCATTGCTTCTATCGATCCCATCCCGCGGTATGATTTGAATTTCCTTCCTTCATAAATAATCATTTCACCCGGTGCTTCATCCGTTCCCGCGAGGAGTGAACCGATCATGATCGTATCTGCTCCCGCTGCGATCGCCTTAACAATATCGCCTGAGAAACGAATTCCACCGTCAGCGATGACTTTAACCCCGGAGCCTTTGATTGCTTTTGCCGCTTCGTACACAGCTGAAAGTTGTGGCAACCCTACTCCAGCAACAACGCGTGTCGTACAAATGCTTCCTGGCCCAACACCGACTTTGATCGCATCGGCGCCGGCTTTAGCTAGTGCTTTTGCAGCTTCGCCGGTTGCAATGTTTCCAACAACCAATTCCAATTCGGGAAATTTCTTCTTCACTTGTTTTGCTGCATCCATTACACCTTTCGAATGTCCGTGTGCAGTATCGATGCTGATGACATCAACGCCAGCATTTTTCAGCGCTTGAATACGTGCAAGCACGTCCGGAGTCACGCCAACTGCAGCGCCAACCCGAAGTCTTCCGAATTTATCCTGGCAGGCATTGGGTTTATTTTTCTTTTTCAGAATGTCCTTATACGTGACAAGGCCTGTGAGCTTTCCTTTCTTGTCGACAATGGGAAGCTTCTCAATTTTATAATCCTGCAGAAGCACTTCCGCTTTTTGAAGTGTGATGCCTTCAGGCGCCGTGATAAGATTGTCTTTTGTCATGATTCTCTCGATCGGCACGGACATATCTTTTTGGAATCGCAAATCACGGTTGGTGATGATGCCCACGAGTTTGCCATTTCCATCGATGACCGGAATGCCACCGATTTTAAATTCGCGCATGATCTTTTCAGCATCCCTCACGGTAGAGTTGACACGCAGCGTGACCGGATCCAGAATGAGTCCACTTTGCGAACGCTTTACCTTTCGCACCTGCTCGGCCTGCGCCTCAATGCTCATGTTCTTATGAATAAATCCGATACCTCCCTCAAGGGCCATCGCGATCGCCAGGGCCGATTCCGTTACGGTGTCCATGGCAGCAGAAAGAATCGGAATATTCAGCCCGATATTCCCGGTCAGAAAGGAAGCGGTGCTGGTTTCACGCGGGAGCACCTCGCTGTATGCGGGGACCAGGAGTACGTCGTCGTAAGTAAGGGCTTCGAAAAGGAACTTGGCAGGATTGAGGGCCATGGCAAATAATGTTTTAGGATTGATTATTTGCCGGGCAAAGCTAAACTCAATTAGTGTGATTAACTAATTCAAGAACCAAATGACCAGGACTTTCTTGCCGACGGGACCATTTCAAAAAGATCAAAGGCTATATTTGAGCATGAAACAACTATTTTTTGCAGCCTGCGTCATTTTTTCGGCTGGTTTTGCATGCGCCCAGACGCAAACAGGAAAGGCTTCTTTTTATGCCGACAAGTTTGAAGGCCGGATGACTGCCAGTGGCGAGAAGTACAAGCATAGTAAGTTAACAGCCGCACACAGAACACTGCCGTTTGGCACCAAGGTTCGCGTCACCAACATTTCCAATGGCAACGTTGTCGAAGTGGTGGTAAACGACCGTGGACCTTACGCTGATGGACGCATTATAGACCTTTCAAAATCTGCCGCGGAGAAACTTGGGTTCGTCGCGCTCGGCCTCACAGAAGTAAAGCTAGACGTAATTGATGCAGGTGACGGCAAGAGTGGCATGGAAGTAAAAACTATAGACCGCGTGGTCGTAGACGAAAAGGAATTTTATGACTTTGAAATCGACAGGCTACAACCGAAAGGATTTGGTGTACAAATCGGAACCTATCAGGAGCTCGTGAACCTCATGCGGTTGGCAGAAAACCTGAAAGGGTCTTATAAGAAGAAAGTCGTCGTCCAGGTAAAGATCATCAATGGTGTAAAATATTACAGCCTTATACTTGGACAGTTTTCGTCGCGTGATAAAGCTGACAAGTTCAGGGCTTCTGTGAAGAACAAATATCCGGACGCATTCATTGCGGAGTTTGATAAAATGAGGTAAGAACCTGGAAGTACCGCGGAGGCGCAGCGGCGCTAAGAAAAATGCAATCGTTTTGTGTCTGTCGGAATCCTTGTCGAAAATTCTCAGCGCCATAGCGTCTTCGCGGTTGAAAATCATTTCAAACGTTAGCAAATTCTCCCACCTACCCCATAGACTTTGATTTAATGAGTCAAAAGCTTTCGACATCGAAGTGCACGCATTAGTTTTCCTGAAATTGAGTTTGGTGGAATTATTCGGATACGTAGCTTCTGTTTTTGTTGGGATCATTTTGGGGCTGTTGGGTGGCGGCGGCTCTATACTCACCATTCCGATTCTTGTTTACCTTTTTGGAATTGAGCCGGTGCTGGCATCGGCCTACTCGCTATTTATAGTAGGTGCAACAAGTTTCGCCGGTGCGATCTCGAAATACAAGGAACACCTCGTCAATCTGAAGACAGGCATATTGTTCGGCCTGCCGTCAATCGTCACGATCTTTTTTACAAGGAAATGGATTGTGCCCGCCATTCCGGAAATTGTTTTTACCGTTGGTGATTTGATTGTGACGAGGCGATTGTTGCTGCTAGGCCTGTTCGCCTTGCTGATGATACCCGCATCCATTCCTATGATCAAAGGGCGCAACAGTTTCGTATCTGAAAATCAAAAGTTCCGCGTGTTTCTTGTAATCGTTGAGGGCTCCTTTATTGGCTTTCTCACGGGACTGGTTGGTGCCGGTGGCGGATTTCTTATTGTACCGGCGCTGGTTTTTCTGACAGGCCTTCCATTCAAAACCGCAGTCGGCACATCGCTCTTTATTATCGCGATAAATTCATTGCTGGGATTCGCCGGAGACCTGACAAATCACAGCATGGACTGGAAATTTCTTTTGACGATCAGTGCATTGGCGATCCTGGGAATCATCATAGGGACTGCACAATCACACAGGATACACGCCGTTAAATTGAAGAAGGCGTTTGGATGGATGACGCTGACGATGGGGTGCTATATTCTGGTGAGGGAATTTGGGGTGATCTGATTGCTGGATTCGGGCTAAAGCCCGGTTGTTTTCCCTACAATTTCAAAATCATCAATAAACCTCGATCACCTTTCCCGTCCCAAACCCCTCGATACTCTTAAGGTAGCCGCTTACAACACGATTCATCGGCACCGGAATATGTCCGGGGAAATAAGAACCCAACGTATCAGCGGAATCCTCCACAAGCCCCGGACTCACTACATTGATCCTAATGCCCCTGGTGAGCTCTACTGCCGCAGAGATGCCAAAAGAATTCAGGGCGCCGTTTACGAATGAAAGCCCCGTACCATTTTTTATTGGGTCTGTGGCCAAAATGCCGGATGTAAGTGTAAAAGACCCATTATCACTAATGAAATCCTTTCCCATCATGACGAGATTGATTTGACCCATCATCTTGCTTTTGATGCCGGTGTAAAAATCCTCTTCTTTCAGCGCATGGAACGGCGCGAATGCGGCCTTACCGGTTGTGCTTACGAGCGCATCGAACTTGCCGACTTTCGCATACATTTCTTTGATGGATGCAGACGAAGTGATATCGACGCGCACATCACCGCTTTTGGATGCTGCCGTGACTACTTCGTGACGCTTCTTCAATTCTGCTGTAAGGACTTTTCCAATGGTGCCGGTGGCTCCGACGATGATGATTTTCATGTGATGCGGGGTTGGTACGAGGCAAAGGATTTTCAAATGAAAATAGTTCCCGAAAGTTGACATCACGATAGCGATCGGGACTAGCCGGAGACAAATCATTCGCTTCGCTCGTGGGCAATAGACGAAATGTTTGCCCCGATCTTAAGGTCGGGGCTATTGTTCGGTAATTGTTGGATGGGCTTTAGCCCGTAAATTATTTTTTAAATCCTAACACACTTTTCTCAATAATGTCGCAACACTCGTGCACCTGCTCTTCGGTGATCACCAGCGGTGGCGCAAGTCGGATGATATTTCCATGTGTAGGTTTAGCAAGCAATCCATTTTTCGCGAACACCAAACAAAGGTTCCATGCAGTTTCGCTTTCAGGCGTATCGTTGATGACAATTGCGTTGAGCAGCCCTTTTCCGCGAACGAGTGTCACCAATTTGGTCTTCTGAACCAGGCTATTGAGACGCATACGGAATACCTTCCCAAGCCTCTCCGCATTCTCGGCCATGTGTTCATCCTTAATTACTTCCAATGCTTCAACAACTACGGCAGCCGCAAGTGGATTGCCTCCAAAGGTTGATCCGTGTTCGCCAGGCTTGATTACCAGCATCACATCATCATCTGCCAGTACACAAGAGATCGGCATGACGCCTCCGCTGAGTGCCTTTCCCAGAATCAACAAATCGGCACGAACACCTTCATGGTCAGACGCAAGCATTTTACCTGTACGTGCTATGCCGGTTTGAATTTCATCCATCATCAGAAGTACATTATTCTTACGGCAGAGTTTCTCCGCTGCTTTCAGATATCCATCTTGTGGGACATAAACGCCGGCTTCGCCTTGTATCGGCTCGATCCAAAGGCCACAGACATTTGGATTAGCCAATGCTTTTTCCAATGCCCGAATATCATCATAGGGTAATATTTGAAAACCAGGCATGAGCGGACCGAAACCTTCCGTCGCTGATGGATCAGTCGACGCGGAAATAATGGTCGTTGTGCGGCCATGAAAATTTTTCTCAACTGCAATGATCACCGCCTTGCCATCAGGAATCCCTTTTTTGGTATAGCCCCATTTACGCGCAAGCTTGATCGCCGTTTCATTGGCTTCAGCTCCGCTGTTCATGAACAATGCTTTCTGATAACCGAACGTTTCGCAAATATATTTTTCGGCCACACCCAGCTTGTCATTGTAGAACGCCCGTGAAGTCAATGTCAATTCTTTGGCCTGATCTGTAAGGGCGCGAACAATCCGCGGATGGCAATGGCCCTGGTTGACCGCACTGTAGGCGGACAGAAAATCGTAATAACGTTTGCCGTCCACATCCCAAACAAAAACACCTTCTCCCTTGCACAACACCACCGGTAGCGGGTGATAGTTATGTGCGCCGTACTTTTCCTCAAGCTGAATAGCATCGCGACCGGAGGTGATTGATTCTACCATAGCAAATGAATTAGACCCTAAAGATAGCGAGGATTTGGACGATCGTTGTCGGCACCGGAAGCGTCTGGAGGGAATCCTCGACGGTAACCCTTTTATGGCTTTTCTATCAGGAAAATCCTCAACATATTTGCGTAATCCGGCGCCATGAAATATAAACGACTCGTCCTTAAGCTCAGCGGTGAAGCGCTGATGGGTAAATCGAAAACCAACAGTATTGATCACGAGGTCCTCGAGCAATATTCAAAAGAAATCAAGGGCGTAAAGGAGCTCGGAATTGAGCTCGCGATTGTGATTGGAGGAGGCAATATTTTCAGGGGAGGCCAGGCGGAGGCATTAGGGATAGACCGTGTGCAAGGTGATTACATGGGGATGCTGGGAACGGTAATCAACGCAATGGCCCTACAGAGCGCGCTCGAACGCCACGGCATGTATACAAGACTTATGGCCGGCATTAAGATGGAACAGGTTTGCGAGCCATTTATAAGGCGACGTGCTATCCGCCACCTCGAGAAAGGGAGAATCGTGATTTTCGGCGCTGGAATTGGCAACCCATATTTCACCACAGACTCCACAGCAAGCCTCCGTGCTATTGAAATTCAGGCAGACGTCGTGTTGAAAGGAACCCGTGTGGATGGCGTGTATACAAAAGATCCTGAAAAATTTCCTGAGGCAACCCGTTATACCAAACTGTCTTTTCAGGAAGCCTACGAAAAGAATCTGAATATCATGGATATGACAGCGTTCACGCTCTGCATGGAGAACAAGCTACCTATTATCGTATTCGATATGAACAAGCAGGGTAATCTCCTGAAAGTGGTGAAAGGTGAAGAGGCGGGAACGCTGATCAGCTAGAATTTCGATCCACCAGCTGGCGGATCGCCACACAGTATATTTACTTACGCATATCTCATCGCTATGGAAGAAATAGAATTATACCTCGACGACGCCAGAGACAGAATGAACAAGGCGTTGAACCATGTCGGGCTGGAGCTTACAAAGATCCGCGCCGGTAAAGCCAATCCGGCCATGCTCGATGGCGTGACCGTTTCATACTATGGCGTTCAAAGCCCGTTGAACCAGATTGCTTCTGTCACTTCACCCGAACCAAGGACACTGTTCATTAAGCCATGGGAGAAGAGTTTCATCCAGGAAATAGAGAAAGCGATCATGCAAGCCAACCTGGGACTTACCCCTCAAAATGACGGCCATCAGGTTATTATCAATATCCCCATGCTCACTGAGGAACGTCGTAAGCAACTGGTGAAACAGGTTCATCAGGAGTGCGAAGCTGGGAAAGTGAGCATTCGGAGTGTGCGCAAGGAAACGAATGAGGGCTTAAAGAAAATAAAAGGTGCACCTGAAGATGACGTTAAGACTGCGGAAGAGGAAGTACAAAAGATCACCGACGAATTCATTGCAAAGATTGATGGCCTGATGAAGAAGAAGGAAGGGGAGATTATGACGGTGTAAGTGTGTTGGGATCCGATGAGGCGTATGGCACGTATTTAGTACGAGCGATGTATCGTAAGCCGTGAGTCGTAAGCCGTAAAACAGTAGCATCAACAAGATTAAAAGTGGCCTATGGAAAATGAAAGCTTTGGACAAAAAGTAAAGCGCAAGACCACGAGCTTTGTAAAAAAAGCCTTTATCGTCCTCTTAGTTTTGGGCCTGGTCATGTTTTCATTTTTTTACTGGGCCACATTTGAAAGTGGTATCATGGCAGGAAAGGTGCTACGCCTCACTGAAAAGGGAATCCTGTTTAAGACCTACGAGGGCAAGCTTAATCTCGAGACTTTTGGCGCACTAAAGGGCGCAAGTCCAATTGCTGAATCCTTTGATTTTTCAGTGGAGAGCAGCGAAAAAGAAGTGATCAAATCGTTGCAGGAGGTTGCGCTCAGCGGCGAGCGGGTCAATCTCCATTTCAAAAAACGCTATGCGGCATTTCCGTGGCGCGGTGAGACAAAGTATTTTGTTACTGAAGTCGAAAGGGTAAAATAATTATAACACCTTGAAAAACTCCAACCTCATCGTAGTGTACGGATCGTATGGCTACACTGGAAAACTCATTGTCAACGAATGCCGCACAAAAAATCTCAATGTCATCCTTGCGGGCCGAAACGAGGAAGAACTGAAAAAGCAAAGCCGCGACTCAGGATATTCATATGAGGTTGTTGCCAGCGACGATCTGAAAGCGCTGAAAGCACTATTGTTGCCAGCTTCGGTCGTTATCCATTGTGGCGGCCCTTTCCGGTACACCGCTCAAACCATGGCAGACGCTTGCCTCGCAACCAGCACGCACTATACTGATATCACAGGCGAGTACGAGGTGTTCGAATCATTGTCCTTGCTGGACGGAGCAGCAAAAACTGCCGGTATAATGATCATGCCTGGAACTGGTTTCGATGTCGTGCCGTCCGACTGCCTGGCGCTTTATTTAAAAAACAGGTTGCCCTCGGCTACACATCTTCAGTTGGCATTCACAATGTCCAAAGGCGGATTGTCACGCGGAACAAAAAAAAGTATGACCGAAGGTCTCGGTTACGGCAGTGTTATCCGCAAGGATAGCAAGTTGACGTCCGTGCAGCTGGGCGAAAAAGTCATGGAGATCGACTTCGGCGCATTTAAGACAAAGACCTTAAATATTCCCTGGGGTGATATTGCCACAGCGTGGAGAAGTACAGCCATCCCGAACATTGAAGTTTATAGCGGCGCCACTGACGAGATGATCAACAGTGCAAAAATGAGTAAATACATTGGATGGTTACTTCGAATGCGCTGGGTGAAAAACATCATGCTGAAACAGATCGACAAGAAGCCTGCGGGTCCAAGTGACGAAAAAAGGGAATCTGGTCGGAGTTATTTGTGGGGAAAAGTTTGGGACGGTTCGGGCAAGACTGCCACAAGTCGGCTTGAAACGATGAGTGGCTATGCACTCACCGCCAAAACAGCTGTACTGATTGTGGAAAAGATCCTCAAAGGGAATCTCAAATCTGGCTATCAAACACCTGCGATGTGTTATGGTCAGGATCTGATCATGGAAATTGACGACAGCAAACGGGCGGATGTTTAATCCGAGCCAGACACCAACAACCTGTTTAGCTCTTCCTTTTCTTTCATGTTGACACCGTTCGTAACGGGCTGTTTTTGATGAACGAGTATGGCCGGGTCAACCGTTACCGGCATGGGCGTAGTCTTCACCTGACGATAGACAATTCTTTCACGTACAATCGTATCAGTCTTTGTTACGAATACGGTATCGATGCGAACTACCGGTACAATGGCATCTCCGCTGGCCATAAATTTTGCTGGCTCGGAGGGTAGAAGAAAATAGACGAGCACAGCGATCGCGACAACGGCACCGAATGCTGCATATGCGGGAATTTTGAACTGAAAGATTGACTTCCAGTCAAAGGAGGTCGAATGCATTTTCATGCGCTGCCGAAGCGAAGAAAGTATTTTCGCATTTGGTTCAAGCGACGACCGAAACTTCTCGTCAAGCATCGTCAGCTCAATCCTCCTTATAGCCTCATACTCTTCCTCAGATCCAATTGATTTGAGGGCGATCGCTTTTTCTTCTTCCGTTAACGAAGCAAAATCCTTTCGCCGGGTTATGTTTTCGAATTCATCTTCTTTTTTCATGACTATTTCAATTTGTAGCAGGGTTGAATGCCTGCAGGTTTAAGGCCAACTTTCTTTTAAGATAAAAGATTCGCGACTTCACCGTCCCTTCGGGACATTCAAGGATCTCCGCGATGTCCACGAGTGACATATCCAGTTCGTATCGCAATACAAAGAGGTTACGATCATTGTCGTCGGATTCGTTCAGCACCCTTTCCAAAGATTCCATAAATTCCTTGGCTTCCAGCGCGGCCTCTGTCGTCGTTTCAGTCGCTACGGTTATTTTATCATGGGCGCCTTTTCGTATGCCGTGTCTCCGGTATTCGTTTTTACACATGTTGAAGGCAGCCGAGTAAATCCATGTTGAGAATTTCCTTTCAGCATTAAACTGATTGGGTCGCTCGATGATTTTTACAAAGAGATCGTGAAGAAAATCCTGCGCCTTGTCGGCGTCGCGCCAAAGCATCCGGTGGAAATAGCGGACGAGTTTTTTCCCATACCGGTTATAGATCTCGGTAAGCGCTCTTTCATCACCCCGCTGCACCCATCGCATTAATTCCTCGTCGGTCTTTCGCGACCGGAGATCCATGAACATGTTTATTTTTCGATAAGGTCCATGAAGATCCGGAATCCGATAGCGGAGTCTGATCCTTTGTATTCATTTATGCTGCGAATGGTCGATTCCTCCGGCGGATGGTTCCAGCTTCCGCCCGCCGCTTTGCCCTCTTCATCCAGCATTTCAGCCACGTTGCCAACTACATCAAACAATCCAATGTCATTTGGAAAATATGATTGTACCGGCGCCATTGCCATCCAGCCATCGGCAGTGATTGTTTTGTTCCTTGCCTGGCAGGCGTTATATCCCTCGGGTACTTTGAAATTGCCGAGATAGCATCCGAAGTTGTTCATCGGTTTGTTTTTATAGGCATAGAACCGGAACCACGGATAAAGGATTTCAGGATCATTGAGCTGTATTGTCTTCATGGTGAAGTCTTTTCCACCCATCTTGCCATCGGGGGTGATCTTGACTGTTGCTGAATTGTCGTCGAGGTTCCATGAAACAGGATTTTCGAGGGAGGCAGCCGCAATTTGCCATTCGTTGAGCTTTGGGAGGCGAAATTTTACTTTTTTGTATTTGCGATCGCTACTCTTATTGTAATGCTCTGTGAGCCATTCACAATACGCCAGTGCTGCTGCATACGGCACATTCACTGCCGGAAAATGTTGCTTTGTTTTCTTTCCCGCATTTCCAGCTGATGAATAACCTTTGAGAAATGACAACGCGGGCTCACTGTATGACGTCAGATCAAATTTATACTTGTCGTATAAATCGTTCAAGTTATTGTCAAGCAGATACCGGAGGAATGTGTTGTACTCTTCAACCGTCACTTCATGGTCCTGTGCATAGAGTGCATTCGAAACCATCCGCATACTTCCGTCTACAGCTTTTTGCTCGAGTTCAAAAGGAAAGAATGGAACCTTGTCATCATCTGTCATAAGTATATTCCGAACCAGCGCTTCCTTGCCACTGGAAGCAGCGACCTTTGTGACAAGTATTTCCAATGCCTGTGATTTTTCCCGATTCCCATCTTTGATGTACTGTTCGCGAAGCAACAGCATGGGTACAAGGTAGTTTGAACTTAACACCCTCCCGGAAGCAAACTCACTTTCGCCATTGAAATCGACCAAGAGGTAATCCATCAGGAAACGGTCTTCGAGATTTTCTTTAATGATCGAGATATTGTCAAGTCGTTCTTTGCTAAGCTGGGAGGCGAGACCAACAACATACAACTGGTCATTGATTGATGAAACATTTTCTCTTGCTACCGTCAGCGCGTAGTAAAACTTGGTCCTGGGATTTTGTTCCGGGATGAGTTTACATAGCTGCTTTTTATCGCCACTTTCAAAATCCTTTGCGTTGATGAATGACAACCCCAACTTTGAAAGTTTTCGCTCACGATACTGGCTAGTCATTAACAGGTCCAAATTGAGTATCACAACGTCTGTGCGAACGTTCATCACGTCCTGGAGGACAAACAATGGAAGTGTTGTATTGTCACCATCAACGAATAGCACCGTGTTCTGTGAGAGTGACATCAACACATTGTAGCTGTAGCTTAAAAGTGATTGAGAAACATTGCCGCTCGCAAATAGCTTTTTGCTGAATTCCTTCCGGGATGTTTCATCCAGGTTCCATTCGTGCGACAGCAGCAGTGGGCCAAATGCTGTTGCCCGTTCCGGATTGGAGCGATAAGCCTCAACGAGTAGCTGAATTCCACCCTCAGTAAATCCTTTATCCACGCCCTCAATAATTTTAGATTCAAAAGTGTTCGGGATGCTTTTGATTGCGGCGCGTGTAATGGCCGATAGCTCGTCCTGCGATGCATTCGCATAGCGAGCGGCCATGTAGTAATTGAACCAGGCTGACGGATCAGCGGAATGACTCTGTGTTTGTTGTTTCCAGCGTTCGGCCTGGTCGACATACCATGAAGACGGCCTGATAATTTTTGTTTTCGGTTGGATCTCTTCCGGAGCCGTAGTCGCCATAGCACAGAAGCCGACAAAAGTCAAAATGACCGAGAAAAAGAGATTTTTCATGAGCCTGTTTGTTGTTTTGAGAGCTGTACACGCGCGAACACAAAAGGTTCAATACAGGTCACAAAGAGCAAAATGCAAGCACACGACAAGCGCACGAACAAAACTTCCAGCCTGACGTCGCGGTCGCCAGATTGAAACAAACTGATTAGCTCACTCGAACAACGATCTCCGATTTGTCTACAAGCTTTCCGAACGCCTTTAATTCATAACCCTTTTCCAAAACGGTACGCTCAAATAATTCCGTCTTATCTGCGTCGACGGAGACCAGCAATCCACCGCTGGTTTGGGGATCGGCAAGTACAGCGCGTTGTGCGTCTGAAATCGAACTTATTTTTTTGCCATAACTGTCCCAGTTCCTTTGTGTACCACCGGGCATCGACTTCTGCTGAATGTAGCTGTCGAGAAAGTCAAATTTTGGTATCCGTTCAAAAGAGATGTCCGCGGACAGGCCACTTCCTTCACACATTTCTACCAGATGCCCCAACAATCCGAATCCAGTGACATCCGTCAATGCATTTACATAGGAAAGTTTACCAAGGTCTGCGCCTAGCTTGTTCAACGTTAGCATGGTGTCGACCGCGCGCTTCAAGTGTGCATCACTCACAATACCTTTCTTTTGTGCCGTTGTTATGATCCCGATACCAAGCGGTTTAGTGAGATACAAAGAAGAGCCCACCTGCGCGGTGTCATTTCTTTTGAGGTGCTCTTTTTTCAACCTCCCGCTGACAGCGAGACCAAAAACCGGTTCCGGGCAATCAATACTATGTCCGCCCGCCAGTGGTATACCAGCTTCTGCACAGACCTTTCGGCTTCCTTCGAGCACCGCCTTTGCGACATCAGGAGGAATAACGTTGATGGGCCACCCGAGAATTGCAATGGCCATAAAAGGATCTCCACCCATGGCATAGACATCACTGATCGCATTCACCGATGCGATGGAACCAAACGTAAACGGGTCGTCTACTATTGGCATGAAAAAATCCGTAGTGCTGATGATGCAATCGCCATTGCTGATATCGAAGACGGCGGCATCATCCTTTGATTCATTGCCCACAAGCAATGATGGAAATTTCGATTTTGGCTGATCGGAATGTAAAATCTTGTCAAGCACGGCGGGTGAAATCTTGCAGCCGCATCCGGCACCGTGTGAATATTGTGTGAGTTTAATCGTTGAATCCTGGGTCATGATGGTAATAGTACTTGTGCGTTTGCCTTTGAAATGAGTTGTTTGGCGTATCCGATAGCGTCAATTCCATTCCATGCATGTGAAAAAGACAGACGAGGTTTTCTTTTCTCAATGGAATTCAGGTACGCCTTATCGTAGTACGTCAGTAAAATATCAATTGTCGCGCTCATATCATTATTCAACAGGCGCTCCTTTGCGGCGTTGTAGTGCTGACCTCCCAATTTCTTCGTTATTTTCCCCATGATCGCAAGAAATTCATCGCGGTCGGCGGCGCCATATTCATTGACGAGTCGCTTAACGCGGACATCTTTTGAAACCTCCATCATTACCAATGAGCTTGTTTCCATTCTCCTCCAGAAATCTGTTGGTAAAAAGATTTTCCCAATAGCAATCGACTCGTCTTCAACCCAAATTCTTTTGGACAAATCGAGTTTTATTATTTCTTCAAACAAATCATTTTGAAACTGCTCTGTAGAAGGTTGCGGCGGCATGAGTAAATGTCCAAAAGCCGAGCCTTTGTGGTTCGCGAGATCTTCAAGGTCCAGAACTTGTTCTCCCTGCGATTTCAATGCACGCAGAATTTCACTTTTACCACTTCCCGTGCATCCCGTCAGCAAAACAAAATTGAATTGCCTTTTAAAAGAATCGAGAACTGCATGACGATAGGATTTATATCCGCCTTCCAACGTCCGCGCTTTGACACGCGCCATCCCAATAAACTGCGAGAAGTTATTCGATCGCATCCCACCGCGCCAGCAGTAAACAAGTGTTTCTTTACCGTTCGCGACCCGAATCGATCTATCCACTATTTGCGAAAGCCTCGGTCCGACAAGCCTGAATCCCTGATTGATCGCCTCGGCCTGACCTTGTTGCTTATACGCCGTCCCCACAATGACACGCTCTTCGTTGTTAAGCAACGGAATATTGACAGCCGACCGAACATGTCCTGCCTCAAACTCTCCTTCTGAACGCACATCGATGACGGGCAATTCTTTGCGAAGGTGAAGGAAATCGGAGATGTTGATCTGCATGGAGACGCAAATCTAATGGAGTTCCTCGGGAAATGGTTTGTTGGGCGCTAAAGCCCCGACCTTAAGGTCAGGGGCTTTAGGTCGGGTCTAATCACCGAAGCTCGCCCCGAGCCTGGTGGAAATACCGATCCTGAATCCGGTATTCTGGTATTGAAATCCGTTACCGTCATGCTGATTCAGGAAAGACGCGGCACCTTCAAGACGAAACAGTCGTAAGATGCCATCGATACCATAGCCTACTTCAGCATAATCGTTACCAGGGACTGCGAGATAATTGACGAAGATATTTTCGGTGATGCCTGTCAAGCGAACCCATGGTATGCGTGTAACCAGAAACTTCCGGAAGTGGTAGTGAACATTGGCAATCGCATATTCGTCGCGCGTACTGTAACGATAGTAATCGAGTAAGCGAAAACTTCCGATGGGGTCCGTTGTCACGAAGGGGGTCTGGTTACCCATGAAATGTTTGTAGTCAATGAAATACATCTGTTTAGCACTCAGGAACTTTCCATATTTCAAAGAATAATCCAGCGTGCCACGTATTCCGAGTCTCACTTGTTGCCGGATGCCAAGCTCTATGCGGCTAAAGTCTACATTGCTATCAAATGCCTTGAATCCGCCGCGGTACTCAGCGGTGAAAAGCGGAGACGAATTGTCGACACGATACTTTCTGCCATTGTGAATTTTATATTTCTGCCATGGCCGCGCTTCAACGCCGATCGTTCCGGTAAAAGCGTTGTGAGGAAGGAATCCTGTATCGGGTAACTCCTGACTGACAGGCGCATTGGGGGTGTACACCTTCTCTTTGTTATTGAAGATGACGAAATCGGTACTGTTGAAAAGCTCGCTTCTGCGCGCGTAGTTCCAGCTGGTATAAAAAGTAAGAAACTGATTTACCTGTTCACGCCATTTCAAGTCGATGTAATTCCGCTCGTAGATCTTCATGAGGTTGTCCTCCAGCAACAGCGTGGTCAGCGTGTTCACCAGCGGGTGGATTGGTTCATCCGCATTATACTGTTGTATGTATTTGCCACCCTCCAGCGTTATTCGCCTACGCTGCGAGCGATAATCGACACGAAGGATCCCTGAATAGGTGTTGCGCGAAAAGGCGTATCGTGCGACTGGAGTTATTTCCAATCGAGACACTTTTGGCCTCGCTTCCGGATTAAGAGAGTCGCGTTTCACCCAGCGCTTCAGATAGCTTACGCGATAGATGACATTAAATCCCTCCACGGTGTTAAACCCACCCCAGGGCGCATGGATCTGAAAATCCTCTGTTTTGGAAAGCTTATAGCGATCGCCGGTCAGGACGTCCCAGGGCTGGAAGCCTTTATTTTTTGACGGCTTTAACGAATCACCTTCCTCTTTTTTCTTTTGCTCTTTATAAATGCTGTCTGCAACATGATATCCTTTTTCCTCTTGCACCGTCAGCTTGGCCGGCCGGATGTCTGCCCAAAATGTTGAATCTTTCTTATATGCCAGTGAATCTACTTTGTAAGTAGTTTCTTCTATTACCTCGGGAGCCTTTTGTTCCTTTTGTTCGGTCTTTTCATATTCTTTGATCATCTGATTGAGCTCCTTACGAGTGACCTCCTTTCCAGCTTCGAGGCGTGCCTGCACCTGCTGATTCTTCTTCGAATATTTTTTTTCAACCTCCTTTGCATGTTCTTTTTCTACCTTTTCGTCCACCACCGTCATCTCAACCGGAAGCGCGGGATTCAGAGTGATTTTATAATCTTTCACCGTTGCCAGATAGTCTGCAACGAACTCAAATCCGAATACTTTTCCATCCACAAAGAACTGTTGTGAAACAGGCAACCATGCTTTGTCTTCAATGGGGTTGTATATCTGTTTGACATGGAATTTGATTCCCATTTTGCTAGTGTTGAGATCCACACTGTGGATGCTCCACCAATCCTCCACGATGTAGATGATGCCATCAAAAACATTATCTCCTTTCGAACGGGGCGTGACCTGAATCTTGCTTACCTCGTATGTCCTGTCTTTGAACGATCCCAGGTATTCAAACTTGTAGTACGAGAACGCCTTCGGAGACAAGGGTGAAATCGTTTCAGCGATCTCAGGCTCATAGAGACTTCCGAAAACATAATTGTTTGGTGATGTGTTTCGATTGTTTCCGTTGGTATAGACAGCAATGACTTTCTCTTCGAATTTGCTCGGACGCGTGTATTTTATTTCACTTACAGACTCCGAAATGAAGATTCTGTCTTTCGTGATGCCTTCTTTTTCCAACGCCTTCTTTGCCAGCCATGGATAATCTTTCAATTGTCCCTTGCCTTTGATGTACACTTTGGCGGTGTAGGAATCAATTTGTTGAGTATGATATTTTGCTTTTGCAATCGCTTTGCGCATGATGGTGTAGGCAGGATCTTCTTTGCCCGCCTTTACTGTGACTGACTGCAATTGAATGACTTGTGTCTTGAGTGTCACATTCATCTCAATATTTGAATCAGTGATATCCACCGACCTGCTCTCCGTCTCGAAACCCAGGTAGTGATAGAGAATGTCATAGTGGCCCGGTGTCAATGTGATTTCATAATGACCCTGCATGTCGGTGACCGCCCCCGATCCAGTTTGCTTCACGTAAATCGTCGCAAACGCAAGCACGTTACCGTCGTCACCTTTGACAGTACCTTTGATTCCGCCACCAAAGACGCAAAGGCTTGCACTTACCAGCCATGTGAGAATGAGAAATTGCTTCATTTCCTGCCAAGACGCAAACGAGCGCATCAGAGTTGCCATGGTGGGATTTTACTTGTAAAAATTGCGTAACCTGATCATTTCTTCAACGGGTTCCGGTACCATGTAACGAATAGACTTCTTGTCTTTGATGCACTGACGAATGAAAGTTGCAGAAATATCCAATAGCGGCGCCTCCACAATTTTTACCATCGGGTGACGCAAAAGTTCTGACTTTGTTACACCGGGGCGTGGATAAACATACAAGCCATAGTGATCGAGTATTTGCGTGTAATTCTTCCAACGCTCGAAATTTCCGAGGTTGTCTTCGCCCATTAATACTTTAAACTCTGTCTTCGGATGCTTTTCAGAAAGCACGGCCAGTGTATCGACCGTGAAGCTTGGTCGCGGCATGTGAAACTCAACGTCCGATACAACGAGTTTATAATTATCTGCGATCGCGGCCTTGACCATATCATAACGGTCGTGCTCATGCAATAATCCTTTGGATGGCTTGAGCGGATTTTGCGGAGAAACAATGAACCACACTTTGTTCAGGTCTGTGTTTTCGGCCATGATATTTGCCACGATCATGTGCCCCACGTGGATGGGGTTAAATGATCCGAAAAAGAGGCCGATTTTCTGGGTCATGGGGAATTTACCTCAGGCAAAGTTCAAAAAATAAACCACAACGTACACTAAGTTCACCAGGTAACACAATAGTGCAAACATCGTGTACTTGGTGTACCTCGTGGTGAAAAAATCCTTCTCGTTACTTCTTCTTGAACTCGTTGTAAAGCTGTTGCGCTTCAGCGAGTGACTTATCGAGATCGGCGTTGACAAGCACCACATCAAATTTATCCTGAAAAGTCATCTCGAATTTTGCTTTGAAGAGCCTGCGCGAAAGGCTGTCGGGAGACTCGGTGCTGCGCAAATGAAGCCGTTGTTCAAGGACCTCAAGGGAAGGAACTTTCACAAAAACGGCCAGCGCCTTATCACCAAAATAATTCTTCAAGCTGATGCCGCCCTTTACGTCCACATCAAAGATGACGTTCTTTCCCTCCGACCAAATCCGTTCAATCTCAGATTTCAGTGTGCCGTAAAAGTTGCCGGCGTACACTTCTTCCCACTCGATAAACTCATCGTTGTCGATCTTCTTTTTGAACTGTTCAGGCGTGAGGAAATAATAGTCTTTTCCATGCTCTTCCGTGCGCCCCCGTTTATCGCGTGTAGAGGCGGAGATTGAAAATCCCAGGTCGGAATTGTTCTGCAATAAATGTTTTACGATGGTAGTTTTTCCTGAACCAGAAGGGGCGGAAAAGATCAAGGCTTTACCCGCCATCACGAAATATTTTGAGCGATCTGGGTTTTAATCTTTGTTACAAGCTCGGCTGGAGCCGAAGCGGCGCATTTCGATTTAACGAGTTCTTTGATGGCCATGTCGAGATGATAGGATTTGAAGCATGGCATGCAATGATCCATGTGGGTGCGAAAATATTCACGCTGTTCGCCCGTCGCCTGATTGTCGAGGATCAACTGCAACATTTCCAGGCACGTCGGCTTTTTACCTTCGGCTGAAAGAAAAGGGTTGTTGGGTAGGTGGCTCATAGTTCAGGTTTTGTTATAACCCATGGATTTAGCGTATTCACTTAACTTTTCTTTAAGTAATTGGCGCGCCCGGTGCAAACGGCTCCTTACCGTTCCAATTGGTATGTCCAGGATCTTCGCCATCTCCTCATATTTAAATCCTTCCAGGTCACACAGGATTATGACTGTGCGAAAGTCAACATCCAGTGAATTCAGCGCGTTGGAGATTTCATCTCCAATCATGTCTTTCAATGCATCAACCCTTAGGTCCGGGGTAATCTGCCGGTCAACATCTTCTGAATTATAATATGACTCTACTTCCTGATAGTCGACCTTGTTTGGTTCCTTGACTTTCTTGCGGTAGTCATTTATGAAACTGTTCTTCAAAATGCGAAACAGCCATGCCTTCGCGTTAGTTCCTCTTTGGAACGATTCTATAAACCGATAAGCCTTGAAATAAGTATCCTGCACAAGGTCCTTTGCGTCATCGCGGTCGAGTGTAAGTCTGTAGCCGAAATTGTACATGGAGTGGATATGCGGCATGAATTCGCTATCGAATATCTCCTGCTTCTCTTTTTCGGTGTAATGCTGTCTTACGACTTCGTCCATAAGTTTCAAAAATAGCTAAAATGGCAGAGGATGGGCGAAAAACTTTTAAATGAGCTTGTAGTTTCGGTACTCGCCGATCCGCCAACCCACGAGCCGACTTAAGGCTCGTTTAGCACGTTCTCTTAACGTCAGTTTATTTTTAGAAATGTCGTGATCAAATTCCCAATTGAGCCGATTAAGCCTGTTTGTCATCACACTCGGATGTGTCCCCTGAAAACGTTCTAGTGCGTCGATCTGGCCATAATCAAATTCCTCAGCTTTTGCGGTAAAATTTGCCGCCATCCAGGCATCATCATGATAGAGTTGACTAAACGCCTCTTGCTTCCGCTGCATCGCGCGCGGATCACGGACCCAACCGTAATGGTATATACAGGCATCAATCAACTTCACGCGTAGTTTTTCATTCGGCTGTTTACGAAACCCTTGTGCATCACGGTAAGAAAATATGCCTTCCTTCTTTCTGATCACGCGAATCTCTCTGCGGTACCAACTCCATGAGCTGCCGATGTAATCATATGATCCGTAAAAATGCATGTAGTTGAAAAGCAAGCCATCGATGGAACGATCGTTCTTATATCGTTCCATCGCTTCACGTACTATGTTGTGATATTTTTCGTGAAGTACTTCGTCTGCCTGAATGTAAAAACACCAATCCGCATCCGGAGGAATCGCGGCGTATGCTTTGTCTGTCTCAAGCGCAAGTACTCTTCCTCCCTGACGTTGTGTTTCGTCCCAGGTTGTCTGAATGATCTTTATCTTTTCTGATGGAATGGCGCGAATCAGGTCAAGTGTACTGTCAGTTGAGTTCCCGACAGCGACAATCATTTCATCGCAGAGTGGTAGAATGGAAGTAATCGCCTCAACGACAGGATAGTCAAGCCGCACGGCGTTCCTTACAATCGTAAAGCCAACTACCTTCATATTTGGGCAATAAAACTAATCCTAAAATCGGAAATTGCATTGGCATAGAAATTACGCCACGCTCGAAGCGTTAACACTTCCGGTGAGGTAGGAAGTGCCTTTTCCTTAACTTGTAGGGCAAATCCATCACGAAAAAGAACACCTGCATGAAATCGATTCTCGTCGATTGTGAACGAATGAAGTACCCTAACACGGGCCCTTATTCAGTTTGCGTTAACCTCGCCTCTCAGCTTCTAAACTATGTGACCCCGGAGGAGCATCTGACATATTTACTTCCTTCAAAGCTCGATGGTTTTTTTGGACCACAGGCATCATACAAAACTCTTGGGATCGCAAACAAATTGTATTTGCCCTGGAGTCAGTCAAGATGGATGGCGGGCACCGGTAAGTTCGATGTATGGCACATGACCTATCAGTCGACGATGTATTGCCCGCTCCACCGTAAGACGCGTGCTGTTCTTACCATCTTAGATTTGAATTTCTTGCATGAAAATCCAGGAAATCCAAAAAACAAAAAATACCTGGCGCTGATACAAAATCGGGTTGACCGCGCTGATCATATTTCCAGCATCTCACAATTCGGCCTTGACGATGTGAAGCAGCATCTGAATCTTGGAAGCAAAGCAACGTCCGTCATCTATTTGGGTTGCGGGTTCAACAATCCTCCAGTCATAAAGGAACCGGCTTACAAACCGACCCGACCATTTCTTTTCGGCCTTGGTACTGTGCTTCCAAAAAAGAACTTTCACGTGCTGCCTTCGCTGCTGAAGGGAAATGATTTCGAACTTGTTGTCGCGGGCATTAACACTTCACCATACAAGGAAAAGATCCTCGAAGAAGCGCGAAGGTTCAACGCGGTCGATAGACTTCACTTCACGGGTCCTATATCAGAACCGGAAAAGACCTGGTACTATATGAATTGCACTGCATTTCTATTCCCATCGATTGCCGAAGGATTTGGGTTGCCGGTGATTGAAGCCATGTCTCACGGCAAACCTGCTTTCATCTCAACGCATACTTCGTTGCCCGAAATCGGCGGAAAATACGCGTATTATTTCAAAGACTTTTCTCCTGAAACGATGCAAAAAACTTTTGAAGCGGGGATGAATGATTATCAGCAAACTAATCCTCAGGAGTCTATAAAACGATGGGCGATGAAATTTGATTGGAGCAACACGGCAAAGGACTATCTCAACGTCTACCGATCGCTTCTGTAGTACCGCTTAAGACTTATTTTGTGTACTAAGTTCCTCTCGCTGCTTTCGCCTTGCGGCGATCGGCAATGATGTCTCGATCCGGTGCCTCACCTGGTCCACTGTGATCTCATTCACACATTTGCAGTCCTTGGATCTGCGACAATCGCTACAGTTCTTGTTGACTACGAGGTAATCCGAATTGTTTCCGATTGGCATCCAACGGCCGGGATGAATGGGCTTCATTGGTGAATAAAGTCCCAGCGTGAATTTTCCCAATGCCGAAGCAAGGTGCAGCACGCCCGTGCTACAGGCCACGAGACCATCAACCTGACTGATAAATGACATCAGCTCATCGAGGCTCAGCTTTCCGGTCATGTCAACCACGTGAGGAAGCTCAAACAGTTCAGGTTTTTCCGCACGCATGATATCGCCTTCTTCTTTCAAACCGGTAATGAATATTCTGTAGCGCTCGGCGGGCAGAGCATTTGCCAGCAGGAAATAGTTTTGGAGGTTCCATTCGCGCGCGCTGCCCTTCGATTTCGGATGAAGGATAAGGTTGAGTTTGTTCGCAGCAATGTAACCGTCATGACTTCTCAATGGTGGAACCAGGCCATAAAAGTTAGTTATCTCCTTAACATCAAAATCCCAGAACATCTTGAATGGAGCCAGTAACTTGAAATTCAACTGACTCTCGTGAAGTTTTGAACGTAAGCGGCTAAAGTCCACACGGTAGTTACAGTACAACCAATTGAACCACCGGTGAGCGGTTGCAACCCGTCTCTTAATTCCAAGTTTTTTCGACAGGATAGCAAGCTCGCGATCGGGATAGATAAACAGAATTGAGTCGGCATGAATGCCTCCGAGAATCTGTGGATTTTTTAGAACCTCCTCACGATCCAAAAGTTTGTCGACGTGGATGCATTTGTCAATTACAGGATGCGTGTATTTTTTTCCGATGAAATATATCCGGATCTCCGGCATCGTTGCCTTGAGATATCCCAACAGTGGCAAAGTAAGAATGACGTCACCTAAGTTATCTGTCCGGCTGACAATCACGCGCTTTCCAAGGGCTGCACGTTTATTCACTTCGTATAGCTTCGCGTACTTATAGAATACGTGATTGGCCTCTGCCTTTGCGACCATCAGCCCCTCGTATCCATCCATGAAACCTCTTTTTATGAAGTAGCTCTTGACAAATGCGAAGCTGGTGTGACCGAGTATCTTGAGGAGTGAACTATTCTTTCTTCCAACATTTTCGTATGCGAATATTTCTGAATAGCGCTGAATTTTTTCGAGGGTTTCGCGGGAATCTTTATAGGCGCGATGAAGAATATCACCCTGAAGGTGAATGATCTGTGTACCCCTTTTAAGCACAACCCTGTCGTGAGGGTTTTCTCCGCCCCAAAGTCCGACATCACGGTTCCACAGCCTTATTTTTCTATCAGGATACCACGAGCCATGTTTGATCCACTTGTTCCCATAGCTAGACAAACGGTTCATACGATACGCGTCTGCACGCCAGTTTTCCTTTACTTCCAAAATTGAATGAATCAGGTCCGGCGAAAGATATTCGTCAGCATCTAATGAGAGTATATACTGATGCGTTGCCTGCGTAACCGCAAAATTCTTTTGATCGATGTGGCTTCTGAAGGTGTGCTCAATAAAGGTCACACCCTTCGCAAGACAAATTTCTTTTGTTCTGTCTTTTGAATAGGAGTCGATTACGATGATCTCATCGGACACTGGCCGGATTGAGTCGATGCAGCGAGTGATATTCTTCTCCTCATTGTAGGTAATAATAACTGCGCTGATTTTTACCATCGGTCAAAGTTACGGATAATGTAGGACAATTAACGGATTAATCGGGTACGTCGCAAAAAAGAAACCCCGGCAATGAGCCGGGGTATCCAACGAATGATTCAGCGGAATTATTATCTGCTTGCAACCAATCCCATCGACTTTACAAGATTAATAAACTCACTGCGATAGCCGTCTTTGTCGTTGCCGCGCGCTTCCTGAGCCATCTGGATAAGCTTATCATACGTATAACCTTTAATGTATTCCGAATCGCGCAGTAACATTCCGAATGCAGCAACTGAGGCTGACCAACGAAAATCGTCAGATGTTTTTTCAAGTGATACATTGCGATCTATTAATGGATGTACAATGAGTTTGCTCACATCACCCTCGGGCTTTTTGTAGCGAAGTTTGATTGTTAAAAGCTCATCAGACGCATCCTTGTTTTTTACAACCTGCGTCTTCTGATATTTCAAATCGTCAACGTCATGAAAATCACTATTCACGCCCGTTGGTATAATCTCATACAATGCAGTGACCGTATGGCCGGAACCCAATTCACCAGCATCTTTTTTATCATTGTTAAAATCTTCACTACGCAAGACTCGGTTTTCATATCCAATTAACCGATACGCTTGAACCTTCTCGGGATTAAATTCCACCTGTATCTTCACATCTTTGGCAATCGTGAACATCGTCCCTCCAAATTCATTAACCAACACTTTCTGCGCTTCGAGGATGGTATCGATATACGCATAGTTGCCATTGCCTTTATCCGCGAGCACTTCCATTTTTGAGTCTTTGTAGTTGCCCATTCCAAAGCCAAGCACGGTAAGAAAAACTCCATTCGCCCGCTTTTTTTCGATCAACCGTTCCATTCCACCATTACTGGATTCACCCACATTGAAATCGCCATCAGTTGCAAGTACCACCCGGTTGTTACCGCCTTGCTTGAAATTTTGAATGGCGACATTGTAGGCAAGTTCAATACCTGCGCCGCCCGCAGTCGAACCACCCGCCTCGAGATTGTCGAGGGCTTCAATAATTTTTTTCTTTTCATTGCCTGGAGTAGAAGGCAGGACAAGGCCAGCAGCACCGGCGTATACGACAATTGCTACACGGTCTTGCTGGCGTAATTGTTCAACCAGCATTTTGAATGATGCTTTGAGCAAAGGCAGTTTGTTTGGCGCTTCCATCGACCCTGACACATCGATGAGGAATACTATGTTGGCGGCCGGCAGATTCTCAGCAGGAATTTTCTTACCCTGAAGTCCGATGTGAACGAGCCTATGCTTTTCATTCCAGGGTGCTTTTGAAATCTCAGTATACACCGCGAAAGGATCTTCGCCTTCGGGCTGCTTGTAGTCATAATCAAAATAGTTCACCATTTCTTCAATGCGCACGGCATCAATGGGAGGGCGCTGACCATTTTGAATAAACCTACGCACGTTGCTGTACGACGCGGCATCCACATCAATTGAGAAAGTCGATAACGGATTTTTGAGAGCTCCGTGAAAAATGTTTTCGTTGATGCCGGCGTAGTCTTCTGTGTTGAAATCTGGTTGGCGTTCGGGCTCTGCATATACTGGTGAATACTTGCCCGCTGTGTCACTGTAGGATTCCCGCTTAGACGTTGACGCGCCTGTTCTGGCTTTATTATTTCGCCTATAGCCCGAAACGACAACCTCCGCAAGAGCCTTGGTGTCAGCCGTGAGATTCACATTGACGACCGAACGCGTTCCGATATTAATCTCCTGCGTGAGGTAACCGATAAAACTGAATATCAATATGCTGTTGTCACCTGGCACGACGATAGAATACGTACCGTCTGCAGCAGTAATTGTTCCGTTCGTTTTTCCTTTAACTGTAACATTCACGCCGGGCATGGGCTTTCCATCGTCCATGGCTGCAACTTTTCCGGTGATCGTTTTCTTCTGCGCATTCAGCACTCCCGCCAGGGCGCATAGCAATAAGATTGTCAGAATCCATTTGTTCTTCATATGCATCGGGGTTTTTGAAATCAGGATGCGGGCCCGGTTCTTTTTCCATAAAATTTTTAAAAAATCTACCTTGAGGAGTGTTTCTAAAAAGATCGAATACTGAAAAGACCAATGAAGAGCTGTTGCAGCGCTATCAGTCCACTCAGAATCTCGAATGGCTCAGTGTGCTTTATTTACGGTATGCCTCTCTTGTCTATGGGGTGTGCCTAAAATATCTGAAAGACCGGGATGAGGCGAAGGATGCGGTGATGCAAATTCATGAAAAGCTTATCACCTCGTTGCTGCAACACAAGGTGAACAATTTCAAGAGCTGGCTTTATGTTAATGCCAGGAATCATTGTCTTATGCACCTGCGTTCGCAAAAAGGAAGAATCAAGGAAGAAATATCCCCCTTTCTTATGGAAAGTGAGCCCGAAGCGCATCCTCCCGAAAGTTATCGGGACGATGGTTATCGGGACGATCGGGACGAATCGGATATGGAGAGCAATATTGTGAGGCTGGAAAAATGTATTGAGACCCTTGCCGGGCCACAGCAGCGTTGCGTCAAGCTCTTCTATCTGCAGGAAAAGTGCTACAAAGAGGTGGCTGACGAAACGGGCTTTGATATGGGTCAGGTGAAAAGCTATATTCAAAATGGGAAAAGGAATTTGAAAATATGTATGGAGGGCAATGGAGATTAACAAAGACGATATTCAACGTTACCGCGATGGCTCCCTAAGTGGGCCTGAAAAAAATGCGCTTGAAAAAAAGGCGTTGAATGATCCTTTCCTTGCAGATGCACTTGAAGGTGCTGAGTCGGTAACCCCTGATGAATTTGCCAAAGACGTCGCGTTCTTGTCCAAAAGAATAAAAAAGGCCGATGAAGTTTCATGGTTTACTCCACTTCGTGTAGCAGCGGGTATTGTGTTGACCATTGGAATTGGCGCTCTGTTCTTCCTTATCAACGAACCACCTGCTGAGCTACTCGCAAGCAAAGAGGCAGTCGTTGCAGACTCAATTTTTGCTGCTAAGGATTCCACAACAGCCAACTTGCTGGCGCTCGAAAAAGAAGCCAAGGATGCGCTGGACGAGGCGGCTTTACGGCAATCCAATACGAACCAACAAAAGGCCGCTGCCCAGGAGAACGATGCAGCGTCTAATCGTGCGAATAAAACGGACAACGCCCCAGCCATTGCTGATTTGTCTAAACCTGAAAATCAAGAATCCCAGCCAGCAGCAGCCGAGCCGATCATTTCAGCGGGACGCGAGGCTGAAGACGACACAAATGAGCAAATCGCAGAACTCCAGGTTCAGGAAGAAAAATTGAAGGACGAAGCACCTAAAGCCAAAAAGTCAGCGACATCGGGTGCTGGTGCGCAGTTGAAAAGAGGTGAAGATCTCGCACGCTCCCGTACGTCACTTGGAGAAGACAAGACAGTATCGTCCCGTTTTGCTCAACAACATATCATTGGCCGTGTTACTTCGGCTGAAGATGGTGCTCCACTTCCCGGCGTAAACGTCTTGATCAAAGGCACAACAGAGGGGACCGTGACCGATGACCAAGGCAACTACAGTATTCCTTCGCAGGGAGGCAATACTACTTTAGAGTTTTCATTTATTGGAATGAGACCCGTTGAAACCAGTGTTGCAAACAATTCAAAAAACGACGTTGTGATGACACCCGATGCAACGCAGCTCAGTGAAATCGTTGTCTCCGGCCTGAGCGTTCAAAATTCATCAACTAATGTCGCGGCGGAACCCGTTGTAAAACTTGCGTTTCCGAAAGGAGGGATGCGGGCGTATAATAAATACCTCGAAAAAAACTTACGCTATCCTGCAGCAGCGATTGAAAATAAGGTCAAAGGAAAAGTCACGATTGGATTTACCGTAACGACAGCAGGTATTCTCACGGGTTTTCATGTCATCAAAGGTCTGGGTCACGGTTGCGACGAGGAATTAATACGTCTTGTTAAGGAAGGGCCAACTTGGTCGCCTTCTACTCGCGACGATGTGCCTGTTGAGAGTGAAGTGAAAGTGAGGCTGAAATTTGATGCTGAGAAAGCAGGGAAATAGTTCAGAGTTCAAGGGAGTGCATCCGCGACGCAAGGCACCGTGCATTGTCATATATTGTTGTTAGACTGCAGGGTTGATGGTAACACGCTGACGATTGAGACTAGTATGCCAACTAGACTCGTTCAAACTAAAGTTAGAAGTTTCTATTTCAATGAAGATTTCTATCGTTTTTTTTCTTCTTCTGGTAAATTTTCATCAATCGTGTGGCCAGATCACGGTAATAGGCAGTGTGCGCGCTGAAGAAGACAATTCGACCCTTCCGGGGGTAAGTGTGGTTGAAAAAGGAACGAATAATGGCACCGTATCAGATGCCAACGGCACTTTCTCGATAACAGTAAGCAATATCAATGCGGTCCTTTTGTTTCAATTTATTGGGCTTCGATCCAAAGAAGTGTCACTCAAAGAACAAAAGGAACTCGTAGTCACAATGAAAAGCGAGTGCAACAAAGATTTTTTTGACGCAAGTCAGGTCGCGCTCTATGTAAGTAGCGGCGTAGTTAACAATCCTGTGGGAGGGCAAATCGACTTTTCTTCGCCGCTGATAATGCGTGATGGATTAATTAAGGCAACGTATGGCTACCAAACGAACACCGACAGGAACAAACTTGAAACCGCCCAAGTTGAACTCGCCCATTTCATATCTAATTGCGATTTTGACTTGGACTTCAGATGGAGTTACCGGAGCGCGCTGTTAAGTGATCTAAAGTCCGTAGCGAATTCAATTGAAGCGGATGTAAATTTTTCGCATGGCATAAAGCTAATCGCAGGTTATAGCCACGTCAATTTTGAAAAACAGGAAACCCGGGAAGTAGAAAATTCATCCGGAATACTCATAGGAATTGGTAAGTGGATCAATATGCCTCTTCATCCTATCGTTCTCGCCAAAATTGCGTTCTACAACACCAGGATAGAATACCAAGCCAGCGTTCAGGGAGAATACAGGCATTTCGTTTGCTTCGTAAAGTATTACAAAATCAATTCTTTCAATGAACTGAGCTTGGGAGCCGGAGTACGATTTGGGTATAGACTTAGAAAGCCAAAAAGATAGTTTAAAACTACGATCTTATTCACTTGGCGCGCACTGCCAATAGCCAACGGCCAAAGCCAATGGCTTCTATACCACTTTCTTCCTGATAAGCTTTGCGTACGTCCTACTCACCGGAAAACTCTTTCCGCTTTGCATCTTCACGATCATGCCTCCGTTGAAATGGCGCTCAATCTCCTTAAGGCAATTAAGATTGATGATCGTAGATCTATGAACACGAATGAACGTGTCGGGATCCATGATCTCTTCCAGCTTGCCAATGCCCGACGAGCTCACAAACTGATCATTTTTGGTTGTGATAACGGTGTAATCACCAGAAGCTTCGAGGTACACAATCTCTTCCACTGGCAGGTTGAATAACTTTTCGGACTTCTGAACGAAGATATGAGACTCAAAATTTTTCCCTTTGTCTGATTTGATCGACCGGAGCAATTCTTCCAGGCTTCCGTTGTCTGCCGTCTTGCGCTTCAAAGCCCTGTTGACCGCGATGCGGAATCGCTCTTCATCCAGCGGCTTCAATAGATAATCAACTGCATTTTTTTCAAATGCCTTGATCGCATACTGGTCATAGGCGGTGGTGAAGATGACATAAGGTTCATGATCAATTTCTTCCAGCACGTCGAAGCCGTTCATTCCAGGCATCTGCACGTCAAGGAATATTAGATCCGGTTTGAGTTTGTTGATCTTCTCAACGGCCTCGTTTCCTTTGGAAGCTTCCCCGATAATCTCGATATCGGTATAGCCTTCCAGGTACTCGTGCAGCAGTTCGCGCGCTAGTTTTTCATCGTCAATAATCAAACAAGTTGTACTCATACTAATGAATTTGATTTTTCAATTTTCGCTTCGCTGGCGTGGCCATTCTTTTCTGTCGATTCAAGAACAGGAATTGAGAAACTCACGGAATAGCCATATTCCGTGGCTCTTACGCGCAGTCCTGAACCCGGGCCGTAATAGCTCTTCAAACGCAGGTCAGTATTCACCATGCCGACTCCTGCCCCACTTCCATCCATGATTTTTTTGGCGTGAATTCCCAGACCGTCGTCCTTTACCTCAAAAAAAACAGCGCCAGTCAAGTGCTTGACAATTAAGTGTATAGTTCCGCCATCGTCTTTGGGACCAATGCCATACTTGACAGAATTCTCCACCAGGGGCTGTAGGATCATTGGCGGGATGCTCAAATTGAGGCAGGAGCGGTCGACCATTTTTTGGAATTTTAACCTGTCGCCAAACCTCACCTGCTGGATACGGATATAGTTCTCAATGAATTCAATCTCATCGGACAACTTGGCCATTTTGCCGCTATGAGAATCCAGCGCATAGCGGAAAATATCTGAAAGTTGGGTGATGACTTTACGTGCCTGATCCTTACTCGAAGCGATGAGCGTAGAAATCGAGTTAAGGGTGTTGAATAGAAAATGCGGGTTAATCTGTGATTTGAGAAGTGATATCTGCATTTCTTTGTTCTTCAGTGCCAGCTCACTCTTTTCCATTTCCTCTTTTTGTTTGCCCTGGAAATAACGTATCACATAGTATACACCGACTGTAATGATGTATTGATCATAAAATCGAAGTGCATCCCAGTTTAGCAGTTCCACCATAAACTCCTTCCAATTGTCGAAGTACACCAAACCATCCACATAGTCTGTGAAGTAGTACGACAGTGTGCCCATGATGACGAAAAAAGACACAATCCCAATAGAGTGCCCGATGATCTGGACTACGGCTTTAAATCGAAAGAGCCAATGCGTCCACAGGAAGATGAGAATGATCAGGACACAAAGCGACTCCCAAAGGTAGAGGCCATTCCACAACACATAAGAGAACGGCCGCTTTAATTTCCATTCAAAAAAGGTACTAATTGCGAAGTTTATGGCGTACCAGAGGCATATATACAGGTACGCTCGTTTCCAGATTCTTGGAATACTATCGATCCACTTCACGCAGTTGATTACGGCTTACAGAAGACGAAAACTCCTCCTTAAATTTACGCATTTGAATGATTTGACTGCGAAAAGCCTTTGAAGAGGTTAAAGCGACATTTTAGTCGACTAACGGTCTTCATCGGGATAGAATCAAACAGCTACCTTTATCCTTTCAGCGAGTCTATATTGGAAAATCTCATCCGTTCGTTTATAGTACTGGGACTGCTCATACTGTGTGGTGGAAGCCTTTCGGGCCAAAACCTCACTGTTTCATTCAGGGCAGTCGACAAGGACACGCATGAGCCGCTGCCGTTTGCATCAGTCGGCATCAAAGGAAAATCGATTGGAACCATCACAAACCTCCAGGGCGAGTTTGATTTTCATTTTCCGCAGGAGTTGAAGAATGAAATGTTTGTTATCAGCATGCTCGGCTATCATAATTTTGAAGCGCCGCTGTGGACCTTGCTTGACAACAAGGAATCTGAGCTGCTGCTGACTAAATCCACTACCGTGCTTCAAACAGTGGTCGTGTCGGATTCCCTGTATGGTGGTGATATTCTCAGGATCGCTTTAGGGCGCATCTCAGAAAACTATCCGGACAGGCCGTTTATGATGGAGGGTTTTTATCGGGATTTGAAGAAAATTGGCGGTACCTACATCTCACTCCTCGAAGCCGCGGTTAAAATTTACGACGAGAATTACAAGGAGCCGCGAAATAAGTCAAAGCTTCGTGAACGTGTTATGTTGAAGGAGGTGAGGCGCAGCATTGGATATTCCACAAAATTCACGTCGTATTTCGATAATGACAATCTTCTTGAAGTGCTTTTATTGAACAACGATGTCCGGTACAGGCTTTTTCCAACTGAAAATGTTTTCTTCAGCAACCTCCGCCGCGATCCGGATTCGTATTACAATGGACACGAAGTATTTGTCGTTTCCCACGACACCGACTTCAATCTTAAAATTTTCATCGACAAGAAGACATACGGCATCATTCACGTTGAATACGAAAATAACTTACCCGAAGACCTCGGGCGGCAACGTGGTCTGGTGAGACGATTTGAAAGCATCAAGCGCACCGTCGACTTCAAATACTTCGAGGGAAGATTTTTTCTCAATTACATCACTGTCGACTACAAAGTGAATTGGTATGACAGCGAAACCGAAAAATTGAAATTCGAAACAGAGTTGCAGCAACAACTGCTCATTAACCAGGTTTCTGCCGATCCGGGAGAGCGTATCGCACAAAAAATGCGAAGTTACGGCCTTCAGTACCAGGACCAGCCTTACAACAAAGAATTCTGGGAAGGTTACAATGTGATCAAAGAAAGCCCGCTTGACAAAAAGATTGTTACGGATCTGGAACTGTCTGGGCCACTGGACGCCCAGTTTGAACGGAACGAGTAAGACAACCTTTATGCCAGCTCAAGTTCAATTGCCTCTTGCAACAACTGGTCTTTGCTGATTGGTACAACGCCTACATGTTGGCATACCAATCCCCCACCGAGGTTTGACAAAAATGCAATCTTTTCTGGTTCGAGGTGAAGCGCCACACAAAGGGCAGCAATACTTACCACTGTGTCACCGGCGCCTGAAACATCTGCGATCTCGCGTTTGTGCGCAGGGATACTCAGCTTTTGATTTTCAAAGTCAATGTAAACGCCATGCTCTGACAACGTGAGCATCACACCATTTACATTCATTTTCTTCTTCACCGTTTCAACGGCATTGTTCACCGAAACCTTGTCAGCTGCTTCGATATCTACTTTTAGTCCTTCGCGTAGTTCCTTGAGGTTCGGTTTGAACAACGTTACATTCTGATAGTGCAGAAAATTCCTCTTCTTCGGATCGACTACCGTTGGAATCTTTAAGGCTGAGGCTAGCTTGACTGTCTCTTCGATAACGCGAGGTGTGAGAGTGCCTTTGTCATAGTCCTCGAAGATCACCACTTGTGTGGACGGAAGCAGCTTTTTAATTTTTTGCATCAATGCATCCTCTTCCGCACTTGAGGCTTCATCGTCAGACTCATCGTCAATTCTAACAACATGTTGATGGGCCGCGATCACACGAGCCTTTACCGTTGTCGGGCGGTCGTCGCTCAAGACAATGCCTTCTGTACTCATGCCCTTTTCTTTTAACATTGTCAGTAGGCGATCACCTTGTGTGTCGCGTCCGGCAAGGGCGCACAAGATCGGTTTTGCGCCCAATGAAAGAATATTTAATGCCACATTCGCCGCGCCACCGAGACGGAAGTCACGTTTTCTCACGGAGATAATTGGCACCGGCGCTTCAGGAGAGATTCGTTCTACAGCTCCCCAGATATAAGCATCAACCATCACATCGCCGATGATCAGGACGTTGAGATCTTTGAATTTTGAAAAAATATCAGGCCACGACTGCATGAGACGAGCGGGTTTCCCTGAGACCGGCAAACACTTCACTGATCCTTCTTAAGGCTTCAATAAGATCCTTTTCCGCGGCCGCATAGGAAAGCCGCACGCAGTTGGGATCTCCAAACGCACCCCCGGGCACCAGCGATACATGCGCTTTTTCCAGGAGGTAAAGACACAAGTCATCGCCGTCCTTAATGGTGTGCGTTCCATCGGACTTTCCAAAGTAATAACTCACATCGGGAAAAAAGTAAAAGGCACCTTGCGGATAATTTGCTTTCACTCCCGGAATTTCTTTCAATAGCTTGTAGACAATCTCGCGACGGTGTCGATATTCTTCAACCATCTTCAATGTGGGAGTGAGATCTCCCGTGATTGCGGCAAGTGCGGCGCGTTGAGAAATAGAGCAATTGGCGGATGTGAGTTGTCCTTGCATCTTATTTGCACCGTCTGCGATCCATTTAGGCGCAGCAATATAACCGATACGCCAACCCGTCATTGCAAATCCTTTCGCAAAACCATTTACCGTAATGGTGCGATCGAACATCCCAGGAAGTGAAGCAATACTCACTTGTTCGCCACTGAAATTGATGTGTTCATAGATCTCGTCCGCGATAATGAGCAAGTCCTTATGTTTTAGCACGACATCGGCTATGGCCTGTAATTCCTTTCTTGAAAAAACTGAGCCAGTGGGATTGCAGGGGGACGAGAAAATAATGGTTTTCGTCTTTGGAGTAATTGCACTTTCCAATTGAGCCGCGGTGACCTTAAAGTCATTCTCAATACCACCTTTGACTGTAACCGGCACGCCTTCCGCCAGGCGTACGATGGCATCATAACTTACCCAGTATGGTGAAAAAACGATCACCTCATCACCCGGGTTAATCAGTGAAAACATTACGTTTGCGATCGACTGTTTTGCACCATTCGAAACGACAATATTCTCAGCCTTGTATGGAACCTTATTTTCCTTCTGATATTTGACAGCTATCGCTTCACGAAAATCCTGGTAGCCGGCGACAGGAGGGTATGCAAAATATTTTCCATCGTCGATGGCCTTTTTTGCCGCCTCGCAAATGTGCTGTGGTGTTTTGAAATCCGGTTCCCCCAGGCTGAGGTTGATAACATCGATGCCTCTTGATTTGTATTCGCGCGCTTTGGCCGCCATTGCAAGCGTTGCGGATTCTTCAATCGATTCCAGGCGATGTGAAAGGTTATTCATGCTGCTTTTATGTCAAAAATTGGTATGTAAAGAACGGAATTAAAATCCGAACATGGAAGGCTGGACGTTGTAACGCGAGCTATTGGTCGACCCGGATGCCTTCGGGCTCGCCTGAGATAGTAAACTGCGATTTGACTTCCCCTTTGAGCGTCAGGAATTTCATGACGCCTTTAGTGTCGTAGTTTCCGAGTAGGATTTGTTGATCGACGCTGTCATATGCAATCGTCACCGCTGTAATAAACTGGGTTGACACAAAGTCGACGACATCCGTATTAAGATTATAAGACTTCAACAGGTAGGGTGCACTGGCAGGTTGGGGAGCATTGCTAAGAAAATAGACGATGTTTCCCTGGACGTCGAGTGCGTAGCCGGTGTTGCCTCTGACATCGTCATTTTCAACGTTGACGTTGGCGCCATTAATCGCCTTGTCTTTCAAAACCGAATAGTCTGTGCCGCTGAATTTTGTCACCCTGCCATTATAAAATACAAGAATGTTATTGTCTTTGTCGATGAGTATCTCAGTGCAAAATCCACTGATCGGGATCGACGCCACTTTAGCAAGTGTGTTTGCATCAATCACAAAAACTGTCTGCGGACTAACGCCCCCGCTCACATAGACATAGCGGCTACTGACAGCAACGGCGGTGATCGGACCATTCTTTGCGATCCCGATGCTGTCGATTTTAGTTTGTCCCAGGGTGATAACTTTCAGGAAGGAGGTGTTTTGTGTTGTTGTTCGCGAGTTGAAGTCCCGGTCGCCAACAAAAATCCGGTTGTTGGTTACTCCAATATGTTTGTAGGCGTTGAACGCAATCGGCTTCGCGTATTCAAGCGTCTGAACCTGCGAGAGGTCGCTTAGATTGGCAACTTCAACAAGTCCGCTGCGGGAACGAACCATATACACTTTGTCATTGTAGATCTGAAAGTCTGCAATTGTTTCAGGAGATCCCTTGGCCGACAAGGTATATGCTGCATCCGTCGTTACAGCGTCAGGCTTCTCATACGTGGAGATAACACCAAATCCATTTGAGTTCACATTCGCGATTAAGAATTTGGATTCGGAAACGACGACTGGTGAAACACTGTTCGATTTGCTGCACCCACAGATTCCAATCACGCAAATGATTACATATTTGGGAAACAGTTTCATTTCACACTGGATGTTCTATCAAATATAATTGGAAAAGTTTAGGATCGAGCCTGTACTAATGCTGAGTATAGAATAAAGAAGTTGCAATCAACCGAAAAGGATACGACTGGTGATACTTCTGCCCAGCGTGATCTCGTCCGCATACTCAAGGTCTCCGCCCATGGGGATTCCGCGGGCAATCGAGGTGATTCTCACCGGATATTCTTTCAGCTTTCGGTGTATGTAAAATGCCGTCGTGTCGCCTTCCAACGTAGGACTGAGGGCGAGGATGATTTCTTTTATCTCGCAACTCTGGTCCGAAATCCGGGCGATTAATGAATCGATTGTGAGCTCCGATGGTCCGATGCCATGGATGGGCGATATAATACCACCCAATACATGATAAATGCCGCGAAATTGCGCCGTGTTTTCAATGGCCATAACGTCCTTTGCATCTTCGACCAGGCAAAGAATGGAACGATCCCGTCGATGACTCGCGCAAATAGCACAAATATCATCATCAGATATATTATGGCAGACCTTACAAAACTTGATGTTATCACGCAGCTTGGCGAGCGACTCAGTCAATAACTGTGTGGCAGTTGCATTTTCCTTTATCAGATGAAGTACCAGACGCAAGGCGGTCTTCTTTCCAATCCCAGGGAGCTTGGCCACTTCATTGACTGCGTCTTCGATAAGTTTTGAAGGGTATTCCACTTTGTTGGAAGAAGAAAAAAGTTAATTGTTAATCGTTAACAGGGGTGTAAACTTAACGCAACTTTTAGACTAACAATTAACTGATAACCGATAACTATTAACTAATAACTTAAAGAATGCGCGCATCGATCCCAGCTTCGCAGATCCCGTCCCGCATGGGCTTAAGTTCCTCAAACAGACCGGTTTTAACAGCGCACTTGCCTTTGTAATGGATCAGCAACGTACACTGCTCCGCTTGTTCCGGAGTGTGTTTGCAAACCCGTATCAACGTATTAATGACATGTTCAAACGTATTCACGTCATCATTAAAGACAACAAGATCTTTAACGTCAATCTCTTCCTCCAGCACCTCGATACTGTGTTGCTCTTGCTGCTCTGGTTTCGCAACTTTTCCCATCGACACTTTGATTGACAATTAATTTTCCAAAAGTAAAAAATTTTAACAAGTTTGGCCCCTTGAAGATTCCCGGATGAGCCCATTTTTAGTTCTCAGCATCATCGTCATCTATTTCGCGGCGTTGATCATCATTTCCGTTGTCACGTCCAAGGGAGCTACAACGGACACTTTTTTTACGGCGAATCGTCAATCACCATGGTATTTGGTTGCCTTCGGCATGATTGGATCCTCTCTCTCAGGCATCACGTTTGTATCGGTGCCTGGCGCCGTCGGCAAGGTGGGTTTTTCATACTTTCAGGTTGTACTTGGGTACATACTCGGTTACGCAGTAATCATGACGGTCCTCATGCCGTTGTACTACAGACTTAATCTCATCTCAATATATACCTACCTCGAACAGCGGTTCAGCACGTGGTCATATAAAACCGGCGCATTCTTTTTTCTCATATCAAGAACAATGGGCTCATCGCTGCGACTTTGCCTGTCGGCGACCGTATTGCAATTGTTTCTTTTCGATGCATGGAATGTGCCGTTCTACATTACGGTGGCGATAACCATTTTTTTGATCTGGATTTACACTTTCAAAGGGGGAATCAAAACGATTGTGTGGACCGACGCATTCCAAACGATCTTCCTGGTATCGGCGGTGATTATCAGCGTGTACCTAATCTCAGAGCGATTGGGACTGTCGCTGAGTGGAATGATGAGCGCCGTTAGCCAAAGCGACTACTCGCGCATCTTTTTTTTCGACGACCCCAACAGCACACTTTGGTTTCCTAAAAAATTCGTCGCTGGCATGTTTATCGCGATTGCGATGACAGGCCTCGATCAGGATCTCATGCAAAAGAATCTCACCTGTAAGAATCTTGGCGAGGCTCAGAAAAATATGTTTTGGCTGACTTTCTCACTCGTCATCGTGAATCTTCTCTTTCTTACGTTGGGCGCTCTACTCTATATCTATAGCACAACAAAAGGACTCCCTATTCCCGACACAACGGATGAATTGTACCCGCGGCTTGCCTTGAATGAATTCGGATTGCTTGCTGGAATTTTTTTCCTTTTGGGAATCATTGCCTCATCCTATGCCAGCGCTGATTCCGCACTGGCGTCGCTGACAACGTCATTTTGTATTGACTTTCTTGATTTCAAGAACAAAAAAGAAGAGGTGAAGAAAAGACAAAAGAACATCGTACACCTGTCCATCTCACTGGTGTTCTTTATCATCATTGTGATCGCAAAAGAACTGAATCAAAAATCATTAATTGACACTGTGCTCGATGTCGCCGCTTTCACATACGGGCCGTTGCTCGGCCTTTTTGCTTTCGGCTTATTTACGAAGCGCGCGGTACGAGATCACCTGGTTCCATTTGTGTGCATTGTTTCCCCGGCGCTTTCGTTCGTGATCAGAATATATTCGCCGGTTTGGTTTAATGGATTTCAGTTTGGGCAGGAGATATTATTGCTGAATGGCGCGATCACATTCGCGGGGTTAGCGGCGATTTCAATGCCACTTACTGGCAAGTTGAGCGCTGAGGATCGACCCTAAATGGCCACGCCTGCCTGTGCGCAGCCGCTTGCGCCACCGCTAAAGCTCTAGCGACACGCGGTCGGCGGAAGCAGCCAAAGGCGCAAAGCACGCAACCGAAAAATCAGCGTTTGCTGATTTCTTATAGGAAAACGCTCGACATAAAGAGCCTTTCTTTCCTTTGCTACTCCTCTCATCTTCAAATTTTCAAATTGATCAGAGTAGTTCCTTGGACGGATCCCAAAACTTTTTTTCAAAGTCAACGACTTTATCCTTCACCACCTTTACTCCCTCTTTCTTTAACCTGCTTTCCATCGCCGAAGGTGGTTTGAAGTGGTGCTTGCCCGTGAGCAGTCCCTGGCTGTTGACAACCCGATGAGCCGGCACTGTTTTCTTAGGCGTGGCGTTCATCGCCCAACCAACCATGCGCGCACTCATGCCAGTTCCAAGGTAGCGCGCGATGGCGCCGTAGCTTGTGACACGACCTTTTGGGATGAGCATGCACACTTCATATACGTTCTCGAAAAAGTTAGGCTCGGAAGTTGTCTTTTTACTCATTTTCGTCTCTAAACGACCGGAATGTCACTGAAAGAAAGCTTTTATCCAAAAAAAGAAGCGGCGTTAGGGCCACAGTTTTATTTTTACCACACCTTTACCTATGCGACAAATCCTGTTTTTGTTGTTTGTCCTCATTTTTTCAACGACGCTGGGTCAGCAGCTTGTTTTGCCTGTAACTCCAAACTGGACGCAACTCGATGAAGGGAAAGAAATTTCTTTCACTGTCGCTTTAAGCGATGGGTCAACACCCTTGCGCTATACCCTGGAAGGAAGCGCCGACACAGGCATGAAACTCGACTCTTTGGGGCATTTTAAATGGACGCCTTCATTCGATCTTGTCACACGACTCGACAAACAAAAAGAAGTAAACGTCATTTTTGAAGCACAGCTCAAAGCTGATAAGCGCATCCGTCAGCCGGTAAATTTTATCGTGCATCATGTGAATCGTCCTCCGGTTGTGGATGAATTGCCTGTATTCTATGTGAAACAAAATACCGCCTCGCAATATCAGATTTCAGCTGATTTTGTTCGCGATCCCGACGGCGACCCTGTAATATTTAAGTCGCGCGAATCCACCATGCCCGAAGGAGCACAACTAAGCTCCCTCGGTCTTTTTACCTGGACACCTTCGCGGTTGCAATTCAATAATCTTAAAGCAAATCCGTTGGTCGTTGAGTTCACCGTTCAGGACCAGCCGGATAAAGCGGAAACGATCGGAAAAATTCGGGTCGCGCAGACGCAACTTGACCTACCACCTGATCTGCTCATCGTGCCTGGTGACACCTTGTTGAACATCAAGGAAAATGAAACGGTCAATTTTAAAGTATATGTCTCTGACCCCAACGGTGACGACAATATCGACCAGGTTGGATTTATCAGTTCCAATATCCACGTGCCGAGAGCAGCACTCAAGGAGAGCTCAAAAGTTCAACAAGAGTTTACATGGTCACCGGGATATGACTTTGTCGACGACGCCGAGAAGAAAAAGACATTGCTGCTCACATTTTTTGCATTTGACAAAAGTAGCAACCGCGTGCAGCGCAAGGTGCGTATAACTGTAAGCGACACGGAAAATGTAGAAGAAAAAGACAAAGTTCTTTACCAGAAATACTTCAATTCTCTCGCGGCTGCGAAGAACCTCATTGATGCGTTGGAGACCAACGGTGACAAGCTGGAAAAACTTTACAAGCAAGCTCGTAAGGGAAAGAAGAGCAGAACGATTGTGAATGCGTCACTTGGTGCAATGACAGGGTTGTCACCACTTGTATTGCCTGTCGATCCGGCGAAGAGTGTGACCGTGGTGGGAGGCACATCCGTGCTAACCCTCAATTCCCTCGAAGCAGGCAACGTGATCGGCCGCAATGCGAACGAATATCAAAACAAGATCAGGACCAACCACGACCTGCTTGCTCAGTTGCAACTGAAGGGAAATCTTTTTGCAAGGAAATATGCCTTGAAATCTGCTCGTCGCAATGCTGAGTTCGATCAGGATCGTGACGATCTTACGAGGCTTGTAAACAGCGAGGCCCTTCCTACCCTGGAACTACCGGCGATTCCTGTTGCCGTGCCTACCGGAAAAGAGATTAAGAAGACATTCGCGGATTTTGGCGAAGAACATTGAGTAGTTGACAATTGACAAACACTTGCCGGGTTTGTGGCAATTGCCAATGAGTATCCGCCAAATATTCAGGTTCATTTCGCCAAGTCGATTTACAGCGCGCATTGCCAACGGCTCTCCGATAGCTATCGGGATGTCAACTGTCAACCTTTAATCCCTTGTCTGTGACCAAAAATGCCCGTTTCTTGCGTTTAACTGACAACCACAAATCAGATGACAAACCTGGATTTCTCAAGTGCAGAGCTAAAAAAAATCATCACCCACCACGTTGGCAATAAATCAAAAGAAGATGAACTGGTCCTGTCTACCGAGGTCACGGAGATTGCTGACGAGTCAAAAGATATTCTCGTGAGGCATTTTGTGTCATCTGTTAATCTTGACGAATGGTTTGTTTTTGACCAGTCGCTCGAGAACGGCAACGAAGTATTCGCGCTCGCTTCGGAAGTATTCACAAATCCGGAAAAATTTATCGAATCATCGAAGCAGTTCAGCAAGTTATTGTACGAACAATCGAACCATCCAAAAATAAAAGAAGGCGAATTCAACGTGGTATTGTTTTCGAATGTGGTTCTTAACAACGAAAGAGTTGAGGCGCTCGGTTTATTTAAATCTGAAAGTGCAGTTCCTTTTGTCAAGATGAACCATGGGCGAGTAAATTTTACTATCACACATGACTCCGGCTTTGAAATAACTGGCGCCGACAAGGGGTGCCTGATCTTTAACAGAGATAGAGAAGAAGGCTTCAAAGTGTTGATCGCCGATCGCAACAGGTCCGATGAGGCCCGCTATTGGAAAAATGATTTCCTGAAGGTTGTGCCAGTGCACGATGAATTCCAGCAGACGAAACAAGCCATCACGGTGACGAGTGGGTTCCTTAAAGATCGTTTACCGGAGGAGTTCGAAATCAATAAAGCGGACCAGATTGACCTAATCAATCGTTCGTTAAATTATTTCAAGCGAAACGATACGTTCAACAAGAACGATTTCGAGCAAAACGTACTCCAGGACACAGAGTTGATCAAAAGCTTCCGCACGTTCGAACAGGGATTCAGGAATGAGCACAATATTGACACGATCGATGAATTCGATATTTCACAACAGGCAGTTAAGCGCCAAACGAGGTTCTTAAAGAGCGTACTTAAACTGGACAAAAACTTTCACATCTACATCCATGGGAATCGGGAGTTAATCCAACAGGGGATCGAGAGCAACGGGAGAAAATATTATAAAATTTATTTTGAGAAGGAAGCGTAGGGCACCTCCTATTCCACAATCAATATCACCGCTCCGTTCGACAGCGCTTCCAATTCAATCTGCTTTACATTAATGATCGCGAGCCCATCGCGGGACTGTAAGAGTCTGTTTTCCACCTCGAATGCACCTTCGATAACAAACGCAAAGGCGCCCTTTACCGGATCTCTTAAGATCAATTCGCCTTCTTGTCTTCCATCAAACTTACCGATCGAAATTCTGGAATTCAGGGGGAGCGACTGACTGGTAATTGCATCAGAATACCCTGGTTCGAAAAACACTAGTGCATTTTTGTTCGCATCAAGGTCAAAATCGAATCTTCTTACATACACATTGGATGGTCGTTCTCCTGTGATCAACTGGAGATAGAGGTAATTCACCAGATCTTTTTCGTAGGGGTTGCTAATTTCAACAACTGACGACGGAGGCGCAGAAATCACATGGATTTGTCCCGCTTCTGTTGATCCGTAGGGTACTCTGTCTATCGCATATCTCACTTTCCCAACAAGAGGAACAAGCAGTATGGAGGAAAATTCTTCAGCGATTATCGAGATGGAACTTTCTCCAGCCAAGGTATCGTCGTTCAGTACTTCGAGCTTTCCGAAAGGCGACCTGTCTTTTCTATAGTAGTCTCCGAAATTGAAAGTGTGAAAACTTCGATGAAGCGCTGACTCGTTGCACCCGCGTTGGTCAGCCAGGTAAATGATTGCTTCAGCCGGGGACAACATTTTGTTAAGGCGAAGCAAAATTACGCACTGACAACGATAGTATGCGTAAGTGCGAAACCGGCTGAGACGCTGCCGGTGATTGTCGACATTTCATTCGTAACACCATCAGAAAACACATTGTCGTTTGCGTTCGTTGTGTATCCGCTCATTCCTTTGGTATATCCATTTGCCGTCGACGCGTTTACGAGCGAAACCGCGCTGTTGCTTCCTTCGGGGAAGGCAATCTGTGTAACGAGCAATGATTTCCCGGATGCATCATAAACATGCACGTGAATGTGCGTTGCACGGCCCGAATACCAGCCCGGGAAGATAGTTTTGAATCCCACCTGCCCATTGGCATCAGTCGTTTGTCGCCCACGAAGGAAGTGGACATTTGTGAAGTTTACCGCCTGCATTCCAGTGCCGCCATATTCAGAATAGTAGCCATCCTTATCGCAATGCCAGATATCGACGATTGCGCCCTGCAGATTCGAACAAGCGTTGTTTTTATTTTGAATTGTGATAGTCACCGTCAAAGGGACGCCGGTTCTGTCGGAACGGATGTCGGCCAGCACCAATGATGCCGGGCTATGCGTTGGAAATGGGCCTTCAGTTTCGGTGGGCGTGGTTGTGCAACTACCCGATGTTGTTGAGGATGATGACGAAGAAGATGAAGATGTAGTTGAAGTGGATGAAGCATCCGGTGAGGGATCGTCATCCTTTTTACATGATGCCATTAATGGCAAGACCAATCCCGCCAAGCCGAGCTTTTTGAGGAATTCTTTTCGTTCCATTGCAGTCTGTTTGAAATAAGATGGCAAAAGAACGAAGTCGTCACGGTGATTAGCTATGCACCAAGGTCATTCGCGACAGGTACAGAAAATGTGGAGACGAAATTCTGTCGTCGCATTATGTTGTCATAATTCCAATCAGTCCTCCTGCGTTTCGAACCGAGGGTCTGGCGAAGGCGTTTCGATGCCTTTTTAGTCTTCGCTCCTCGAACTATAACTCTGTTCGAAGGCATAAACAGACTTGAGCCAGATGTTAGCCATCTTTGGGCTGAGTTGAGAAGACTCATCCATCAACATGCCAAATTCCATTTCAAGTTTAAGGCGAAGCAATGCGTTTTCTGCCTCCAGCTCATCATTCGTGAGCGGTGTTTCGTTCTTTTTCATAGACAAAATTTATGTTCGAATGTATTCGCTTAATGGTGGAACGACACCATTTTCGCGGGAAGGAAATCCGGATGAATTGAGTGCGTGAAAACCTGCAACAAGAGACTCATAGAGCTCATTTTGTCGCAATAACCTACCTAAGATTGTCGCAATTGACCATCTCGTGACAGGCACCCTGACTCTACCTTTACTTGAAAATTAAAAACACAGCAAAATGGAAACCAACCCTAATCAATCCAAAGCGGCGCGCTTGACAGGATGGATCTTAACTGGTCTTGTCGTTTTATTCTTATTGGTCGACGCAGTTATGAAAGTATTTGAAGCGACAGTATCAATGGAAGGCAGCACACAGCTTGGCTGGCCGGCCGAAAAGGTGCAAACGATAGGTATAATACTTCTTGTGTCTACAATCATCTACATGATTCCACGCACTGCTGCCATCGGCGCGATCTTGATCACTGGCTACCTCGGCGGTGCAACGTCGATCATGTTGCGTGCTGGAGTGCCGTGGTTCTTTCCGGTAATATTCGGTGTGTTGGTGTGGGTGGGATTGGGATTGAGGGATGCGAAGGCAAGAGCTTTTTTCCTGAGTAAGTAACGCCATGAAGAACCATTCGGATATTCATGGCATTGCACCCGTCTGGAAAATGCTTTTACTCTCGCTCGATTGCCCACGCCCACAACACAAACAACCACAAAGCGTTGGCACTCCACGACACCATTTCTGTTGAGGGAGGCGGCGGGCCCATCAAATTGGCAATATGAAAGATGGTGAAGAATACGATCAACAGCCAGTAAGCAATCTTGCGGCGTATTGATGTTGCTCTTGCGTAAATAATAGCCCCCGCGAAAAACATTCCAAACTCAATGACAGGTTCCAGCACCGGATGGTTCCATAACCCAAGGCCCACACGCGTTTCAGAAAACGGCGACAATTGAAGATCGGCGCGGTGCGTGATAAGATCCAGAATCCAATGACTCACTACGAGTGCTGCGAGCAATAAAGAACCCTGGCGGTTTTTCGTGGTTAAAAAATAAACCCCGCCCAGCGCCGCACCCCACACGACCGACATCAGCAGGCTATGTGACCAGGGGTATGAAGTGAAGTTCAACGGCGTAAGCACCGTGATACCCGGCTCAATGGTGAATGACTCGATGCCAACTAACGTGAAGACCGGCCACAGCAGATCCAGCATCTGGACGGCAATGAACATCATCGCGAGAGAAGGAGCATTGGGAAATCTTTTGGATCCAAGTCCAAGTGCATAATGACCGATGAACATATTTGTCGGGGTAAGGATCGAAAGTTCGCAAATTTTCGCGGTTCGCACAGACAATACTTCTCTTGCGGGAAGTGCATTTGTCAGTGTCACCGTCTGAATCTGCGCCGTGATTGTTAGCTTGCCGTAATAATTTCTGTCATTGACTTCAGAATTTTTCAACCTCGTTCAAACTGAGCTCGCAAATACCGACCTCATTCAGTGGCTCGTCCTTGTCTTCGGTGTCACTGAAGTACTGCTCGCACGTGCAAATAACATCTGGTTATATCCTACCGGCCTCGTAGCCATCGTGCTTTCTGTCTACAGTCTTTTTGTTGCACAGCTATATGCCGAGTGCCTTCTCAATCTATACTATTTTGTGATGAGCGTTTACGGCTGGTGGTACTGGATCCGCAAGAAAAACGAGCCGCCGGTGAAGATTTCGTACACCACGCACAGTGAGTGGATCACTACTGTCTCGATTGTCTTCGGCGGATGGTTATTCCTTTGGTTTGTCCTCAAGCAATTCACACCCTCAACCGTTCCGATCTGGGACTCCTGGATCAGTGCCACTGCGTGGGCAGGCATGTGGCTGCTTGCAAGACGAAAGGTGGAGAACTGGGTGCTTCTCAACATCTCGAACATATTTGCCATTCCTTTACTTTTTCAAAAGGGACTGCCGATGATGGCCATCCTCACCATCATTCTATTCGTCGTGGCGGTCAAAGGCTATTTCGATTGGATAAAAATACTGCGTAACGAAAACACTCAAGTTTCTCCCGCTGTTCAATGAACCTTGCGCATCCATCAACTTTTGTTTCCTCCTCAGTCCTCAACGAGATTCGAAAATACGCGGAGGAAGCAGAGTCCTTGCGCGATCTTCATCCGCGTCAGCTTGACATCATCCTAAAAGAGAAATGGTTCAAGATGTTCGTACCGAAGGAATTCGGAGGATCGGCTTTATCAATTATAGAAGTTCTGCGCATCGAAGAGGGTTTGGCATGGGCAGATGGGAGCACCGCTTGGGTAACAACACTTTGCAGCGGCGCCGGATGGTTTGTCGGGTTTCTGGATTCATCGCTCACACAAAAGATCTTTCATGACAATAATCTCTGTGTTGCAGGCAGCGGAAATGTTAGCGGCACTGCCGAAATAATCAAGGAGGGATACAGGATCAACGGGTTGTGGAAGTATGCAAGCGGCTCACTCCACGCAACTTTGTTCACCGCCAATTGCGCCATCATAGAGAACGGAATTCCAAAGCTTGACGCCATTGGCAAACCCGTGGTGAGGGCTTTCGCCTTTTTCCCTGATGAAGTAAAAGTCATCCGCAGTTGGAACATGATGGGTATGATAGCAACCGCGAGTCATAGTTTTTCTATCACTAACATCATCGTCCCCTCTACACGCGCATTTGTCATCGACTCACAACATGCAAGAATTGCAAATCCTGTATATCGCTACCCATTCTTACAATTGGCCGAGACGACACTTACTATAAATCTCTCCGGGATGACACAACGGTTTTTGGATTTGTGTCATGAGCGCTTTGCAAACAATGTGAATCAAATCGGTGCTTTGAACGCTGCATCTGACAAATTAGGCACTGCCAGAACATCTGTTTACGACGCAGTCGAAGCTTCCTGGAAGGTCTGCGAAAGTGGAGGTGACATTCCTCCGGCTTTGCTCAGCGATGTATCTGCAACTTGCCGAAGCTTGTCGCGAACGTGCATTTCATTAGTTGACCGCCTCTATCCTCATACTGGCCTTGGAGCCGCAGATATTTCCACAGAGATCAACCGGGTGTGGAGGAATTTTCATACAGCAGCACAGCATAGTTTATTTTCGCGGGAATGAGTTCCTAAGTGGGCAGAACAGAATGAGTGCGTCGTTTGTTGCCTGTTCAACCTGAATCCACTATTTTTGCGATCCCAAAGTGAATAAAACGCATCCAGAGGAGTGGTAGAGCGGTTTATTGCACCGGTCTTGAAAACCGGAGACCCTTCACGGGGTCCGGGGGTTCGAATCCCTCCTCCTCTGCTCATCAGAACAGGCAAAATCAAGACCTCGTAATCCTTATGGATACGGGGTTTTGTTTTTTAAGACGAGTTCAAATTCAATCGAATTTCTCTAATCCCTCAGCGCCATTTTCGGCGCCATTGTAAAAGTTGAAAAAACATGGCGCTAATGGGCTTTTGCATCGGGGCACTCAACCGGTTCAACAATTGAACATCTTGATTGTCGCGGTGAAGAAGAAGGCAAACATGCCGCCTAGGCATAAGCAAAGTCAACAAGGGAAATAATTCGAGCAAAATCTATGGGTGACTTCCTTTGCGCCGTTTTTTCAAGGCAATCAAATCAGATTGATCGATCGGCCGGTTGACTGCCTGTTTGTTCTTAATAAGATCTTCATAGCTCACCACAGCAACCTTGTACTCTCCAAGTGTTAGAAAAGTGCAGTTTTTCTTACACTCAGCAAACGAATCGAGACCGACAACCTGGGGAAGGAAATCGGTATGGAAATTTTTGTGAGGAATTTTGAGGAAGGATTTCTTGGGATCGAATGCCTTACTCTCAATTTCCGCTACGTCGACATCGAGATCCTTCAGCGCTTTCACTAGGTTAACATAGTTCTCCGTGGTGGGCTTGTACCAAAAATCCAAGTCGGCCTTTATATCACCTTGCACCGGGCCGCCGGAGATTCTGTTATATCCATAGTGGCCAACAGCAAGCCCACCAATCGCAAGCACTTCTACATTATGCTTCACCAAAACCGGCAGCACTTGCTCAAGAGCATCGTTAACTTCTTTCGCCAGCATCAAGATTATGGGCTTACTTCTTCTTAAGAGTCTTCGACTCTTTGTTAATCCGTGACATGAGCTTTAGCCAGGACTTGGAAACGGCACGACGCTCCTGTGCGGTGAGCTTGGAAAAAAGCTCCCGTTCTATCTCGTTCTTTTGCTCGATGCGCTCGTAAAGAATGGGCCGGATCATGGTTTAAAGATACGAAGGCGTATCCATTCTTGTTCCAAAGAACTTAGTAAACACGCGAATTAAAAATATCTTCACTAATGTAAACTCACGTTTTACCCGCGAAAAAGCGTATGCCCTAACGCTTCACGACCTTAAACGCGATTCCACGTCCCATTTTCTGAACTATTGCCAGATTGATCCAGGCGGTGGCGAAACTTTCAATCAAATCCAACTTGTCATTCCCCCCGAAGTCGTAGCAATTTTGAAACCCGATATCTTTCGATAGTTGAGCAGCAACTTGCTTTCCTTTCACGCTGTCTCCTGCCATAAACATATCGATACCAACACCATCATAAACCGGATTGAGCATGTTCTCAAAACCCGTTGTGTTGAAACACTTAACAATATCAGGACAGTTGCAATTTCCCAGCAATGCCATTGTAGTATTGCTGTACGACGGTAATTTTGAAAAAGCGGAATTCATAGTGTCGATAATAACCTTAGACCGTACATCGCCCAGGCTCTGTGCTACCTGAACTGCTGATTGTGCTGGCGTGGCAATAACGATGACTTCGCTCCTCTTAACGGCGTCCTCAACGTCAAAATATGACAAACTCAATTTGTCGGCGATATCCTTACCCTTGAATGATCCCGACGGGTCTCTAACACCCAGGATTACATTGTGTCCGGCTTTTTTAAAGGCGCTGGCCAGTGCCCCGCCAACATTTCCTGATCCGATGATTGTAATGTTCATTGTGAAAGTACTTGATATCCGGTTTAATTTCAGCGCAAGGCCTCGCGCACTTTCGGCGCAATCTTCTCTCCAAAAATTTCTATCGACTTCATCAACATATCATGCGAAGGTCCGCCGACATCCATGTGTGCCGAGAATCGGGTGAGTCCAAACATCTCGTGCATCTGTAAAATCTTATCGACGGCTTCATTCGCGTCACTAAAAAGATAAGCACCATTCTTGCCGCGGCCAGCTTCATATTGAGGACGCGTAAAAGGCGGCCAGCCCCGACTGCGACCCACACGGTCCATCTGTGATGAGTAGACGGGATAGTACGCGTCAGCAAGTTGCTGGCTGTTTTCACCAAAGAGGCTGTGCATATGCACTCCCACCTGGAACTTATTCATATCATGGCCATGATGCTCCCATAACTCCTTATAATACTGGAACAGGGGTTGGAACTGTTTCGGATTGCCGCCGATGATAGCGAATATCACCGGCAGCCCCAGGGTAGCAGCACGCACTACTGACTCAGGTGTTCCGCCCACGGCGATCCAGATGCTGAGTTTATCGTTCACGGCGCGCGGCAACACTTGCTGGTTGTCGAGGGGCGCCCGGAATTTTCCCTTCCATGTGACAGGATTTTCGTTGTTGATCTTCAGTAGCAGCTTCAGCTTTTCATCGAAAAGGTTGTCGTAGTCCTGGAGGTTATATCCAAACAATGGAAATGATTCAATGAAGCTTCCGCGTCCTGTCATGAGCTCCGCACGCCCGTCACTAAGTTGATCGATTGTGGCGAAGGATTGATAGATACGTACTGGATCGGAGGAGCTGAGAACAGTGACAGCACTTCCCAACTTTATCTTTTTGGTGACCGATGCTGCGGCTGCCAATACTATTTCCGGAACAGACACTGCATAATCCGGGCGATGGTGTTCACCGATGCCGAAGAAGTCAATGCCAACTTCGTCCATCAATTTTATTTCTTCGAGCAGCTCGCGGAGGCGCGTACCCGCGGATAGGGGTTTGCCTTGGGCGTCATAGTGATTGTCGCCGAACATGCCAATACCGAGTTCCATTGGAGGAGAATTGTTTTGGCAAAGTTACTCTAACTAGTGGAGGTTGGGTAAAAAGGATTCTTGATTCTGGTGAACTGGATTCTCGTTTTACGCACTTTGATTTGATCGCAGGTGCGTCGTAAGCGACCAGAATCCAGAATCTCTATCTAAAAATCACCCCCTCACCCCCAACCTCCTCCTGCCAATTGCTAGCTGATCCAACTACCTCTCCCAAAACTTCGGCGGCTCTATCCCCAACGCACGCAGATACACATATCCCTGGCCTCGGTGATGAATTTCGTTGTCGATAGAATACAGGATCGACCAATACACGGGCCCTTCCCATTGTCCAAAAAATTTCTCCTTTTCTACAAAGCGTTCTGCCGGTATTTGTGGCCACAATGCATTCATGCGACTCGTCGATTCATCCCACAATTTCAAAAGGTCCTTCTTGTTCTTAGGTTTCGGAAGACTCGCTTCCATCTCGGTCCATGTCTTCCACTTTCGCGTTGCGACGCCTTCTACGCCAGGTGCGGCCATTGTGATCATCTCCATCGCCAGTTCACCAAATGGCCTCATGCCACCAACTGAAAAAGTAAACAGCTTATCCTCAGGAAATGCTTCTATGACCTTGCGCGTGAGGCGGCGATGACCTTGCCATTGTTCGAAGAGTTGATCAGCGGTGATGAATGTCTTTTGTTCGGACTTCGTTTTTGTTTCCATGCGTTGTTTTTTGTTTTACACAAATCAAAAACAGACGTGTGACAACCTTATGTCAGGAGCATTGACCCGGAGAAAAGAATTTCAAATTGCTGGCCATTTTATTGTGGCGGCAAAAGTCGGAAACTGACGGAATAGGCTGCAAAATGGAATAAACGAACTCGTCTAGTGCAATGGTCAAATTCAACTCAAAATCAGCCTTTTTGACGGGAAAAATATTTTCAGAAATCAATTACCCTCACCCGCCTGGCGGTATTAACGCGCAACTTTGTCCCCTGTAGCGTTATGATTGCTGCAGACCCTAAAAACAAGGTAAAAAATCAATGAAAAAGCTGATGATATGGACACTGGTGTTGTTTCCAGTGCTCGTATTTGCACAAAAACAAGATGACGGGCAGGAGCTGATTGAAAAGTTTTTTGAACACTACAGCATGAATGGCCCCAATGAGGCGATGATGTATGCGTTGACCACGAATAAGTGGCTCGCTGATGCAGACGACATTGCTCGCTACTCACCATTCCATAAACTTGGCAAGTTGACTTCGCACCTGGGAAATTACATGGGTATGGAAGCCATGAATGAAAAGATGATTGGTGAGCGCGTGCGAATCGTCAACTACATCGTGTATTATGAGAAGCAACCGTTGTTGTTCACTTTCGAATTGTATAACCACGATGGCAACTGGGAATTTGCAGATGTTCAGTATGAACAAAAATCTGACAAGATGATTTTCGCCAGCAACATTGCCGATTAAATTCAAGCGTTGCGAAAAATAAAGCCGGTTTAAAGCCGGCTTTTTTCATTTAGAGTTTTCCCGGGTCAACCCATCACGTCGCACAATTTTACTAATATTGGATACCAACCCTACTCCGATGAAATCTTTCATTGCCATTCTCGCACTTGCCGTATTCCTCATCTCTTGCCAAACTCAACTTAAACCCCACGAAGGATTCGTAGAGGTACGGGGCGGAAAAATATGGTACAAAGTGATTGGCGATGGCCCGGGAATTCCACTCATCGTCATGCACGGTGGACCGGGTGGCAAGAGTTGCGGATCAATCCGGGCCTTCGAAAACTTTTCAAAAGAGAGGCCCGTGATATTCTTTGATCAACTTGAGTCGGGGAAATCAGACCATCCGAACGACACTTCCTTATGGAAAGTGCCTTACTTCGTCGAACAAGTAGAATATTTGCGCAAGCACCTTGGATTGAAAAAATTTCACTTGCTCGGCGGTTCCTGGGGCGCCTCGATCGCCGTGGAATACATGGTGACTCAAAATACTGACCCCGTGGCGTCCGTAATTTTTGTTGGCCCGCTCATCGGAACGCCGCAATGGATGGAGGATTCAAAAGTGAGAATATCTCAATTGTCAAAGCCGGTTCAGGACACCATCAATAAATATGAGGCGTTGCAGAACTACACGGCGCCAGCCTATCTGGCAGCGACAGATTCTTTCTATGCAAAATTTCTTGTTCACACAGGCGTTCGCAAACGTAATCCGGATTGCGACGGCATCGAATCAAACCGCGCCATCTATCAATACATGTGGGGACCAACCGAATTCAAGGCAACAGGAACACTCCGAAGCTTTAACCGTGTTCCCGATCTGAACAAAATCACGAAGCCGATCCTATTCATGGGTGGAGAATTCGATGAAGTGCTTCCGGAGACATTGTATAAGTATCAACAGATCGTGCCAGCTGCTAAGGTTGTAGTAATTCCAAATGCAGGGCATGCATCGCTGTATGATAATCCTGAAGTGTATTTGAGCTCACTGAAAAAATTCCTGGAAGAAGTCGAGTAATGGAATAGTGTGATTCGCTCTCATCTAATGAAATATGTATTTATCATGCTTATTCTCGCGGCCTGCAATACAGGAGAAGGGCCGGCATTCGTGGGTCGAAGTATGCGCATCTCCGAAAACAATTTCCACGGAACTGTGGTCTTCAGTTCTCGGAATAAGAATCCTGGATTCAAGATCAGTCTTGTTGATGACAGGAAAGAAATCGCTGACCGCCTAATATTTGATTACCCATTATACCAAGTTGACTCGGCGGATGTTGATCGAGACGGTAAAACTGATATTCTTGTCGGGCTTATTAAATCAACTCAGTTTGATCCCGCTGAAAAAAAACGGTTGTTCATTCTGAGGATCGACGGCGGCCAGCTGCGACCATTGTGGTTGGGATCAAGGGTATGCCAGGAACTGGTGATGTTCAAAGCCATACCAGGGGGGATTGTGCGGACACTGGAGAAAACTCAAGGCAACAAGTACGCAATCGGACTATATGGGTGGCGGGGGTTCGGACTCAAGCTGATCAAATACAGTTACAACAATATTTCCATAGAATATGCAAGACATCTCTTCAATTCTTAGGACACTCGTACTTTGTGTCGTCTTCGTGGGTTGCTCGACGAGGCGTACCGACCAAGGGGAAGTTCCTGTGCACACAACCGAATTCACTGTGGCCGAAGATAAAAAGTCTCTTGACGCTTGCTGGCAACTCGATCACATCAAGGAGTGGTATACAGAACGGATAATGCCACCCAAATTTGACTACTCAATCGATTTATCAGGGAAGACCGCCAGCGAATTGTGGCTGATCCGAAACGAGATTTTTGCACGAAATGGATACTTGTTCGAAGATGCAGTCCTTCGTGGGTATTTCAATCAATTCAAATGGTACCAGCCAATCTTCGATGTTCCGGAATTCAAAGTCACCCTTAACAAAGAAGAACAAAAATTTGTTGATCGTGTCCTTGCGCGCGAGGGCGACTTGAAAGACGGACGAGTAGTACGTCAGGGCAACTACGATATGATCGCTTATGATCACGTCTTTAATACTGTGCAATTTAAGGAGATACCGACTCCGCTGCGGGACGCTCTTGTCGCCCGAAATTTCGCCATCGTACCCGCGAAAAATGAACAGTTGTACCATGTGTATGAAAACAACCATTACGAATACATTCCGAACTTCATTACGACTGATCTCTATTTGCAGATCCTCCACAAGCATTTTAGCTCAACCCTTCAAAATATCGAGGAGCAACACTTCGTTCCACTGCTGAGAGATTTGTTGGCGGGTATCAAATCAAAGACAATGCAGCTTGCGAATACAAGTAGCAATCAACAACTAAAGGAATCTGCTGCATGGTCCGCAACCTACATTTCAATAGCAGGCTCTTTACTAGATAGTATAAAGTTTGCTGTTCCGCCGCAGTTCACGTCTCAATATGATGAAGAGCTCGGCAAGACGACCACGGCAAGCGGCAGTGGTTCAACATTCCTGGATTCCCGATTGATCGTTTACAGTGACTTCATACCGCGAGGTAATTATACGAAGAGCCCTGAGCTGATGAGATATTTCAGAAGCGTTAAGTGGCTTAATGGTGCCCCCATATTTATCGACACAGACGAGAGATTCGTTTCCGCTTTGGTGATCGCCGCCACCATTAAAAGCTCGCCCAGGCTATTGACATCGTTTTCGCGCTTTAATGAAGCCATCAAATTTATTGTTGGGGACGAGGACAATCTCTCTCTTGCAAACCTTATTGCATCTATTTCGGAAGCCGAAGCGGTCAACCTCGAGCAACTGACAACTCCAGAAAAACTTGAAGCTCTTCGCAAGAAAATTTCGGTAAAGGGGGTGAACAAAATTCGCGCGAAGGGTACAAACGACGATGCGGAGGCTTTAATGAATCGACCCTCAATTTTGTTTACCGCAGGAAGATACACGTTTGATGCCGACATTCTTAGCCGCCTCATTCACGTATTGGGTCCAAATCCCAGGAGACCATTCCCAAAAGGCCTCGATGTTTTTGCCACGTTTGGAAGCACTATTGCAGAAAATATTCTTATAAATGAGTATAATGAGCTAGAGCGCTGGCCTGCTTACTCTGACTCGCTCTCGAAACTTAAACAGCAATTCAAAGATTATTCGGACTGGAATCGCAATATCTATACGAAGACTTTTGAGGCGATCAAGTCCATGAATGAGGCGCAGGAAGAATATCCCTTGTTTACTAAAACCCCCTCTTGGGGAAAGCGTAACTTACTTACCTCCCTTGCAGCATGGGCTGAGCTCAAGCATGATATGCTGTTGTATGCTGAACGGCCCTTTGCGGCAGAGGCTGGCGAAGGCGGTGGTCCACCACCGCCTCAACACGTTAGCTATGTCGAGCCAAATATCAAATTTTGGGAAAAAGCCCTCGAGCTTCTTGACTTTCAGCAGCAGGTCCTCTCAAAAATGCACCTGACGAATTCTGACGTATCGTCTGTAAACAGTGAACTTCAATCTATCGGAGCGTTCTTGCTTAAAATAAGCAGAGCGGAACTTGCGGGTGAAAAAGTATCAAATGAGGATTTTGATGACCTCACGTGGCTCGCAGGCCGCATTGAACTGCTCACACTGAGGATAATAAAGTCGGATCACCTTCCAGAAAATGAAAAAAATATCGCGTTGGTGACTGACGTATATAGCTACAAAAATACTTTGCTTGAGGAAGGGGTGGGTACGGGTGATGAAATATATGTGGTTGCCGAAATAAATGGAAAACCGTACATCACCAAAGGGGCTGTTTTCAGTTACTATGAATTCAAGAGTGATAGCCCCCTGACCGACGAAGCATGGCGAGAAATGCTAAATCGAGGGGAGACTCCGGCGCGACCTGTGTGGCTTAGAGAAATCATGGTAAACAGCCCAATTCTGGAATCGCTGCCATCTTATAGCTTCTGAAAAAAGGTTCCGCTGTGAACCTTTAAATTCTTTAAGTCAATTGAGACTAGAAATGCAGCGGATTATATATTAATTCGAAAGCGCCGCTTTCTTCGCTCCGCGCTTCTCTCTTTTATGTTGTTCAATGGCCTCGATCTTCTGGCCATAATGCAGACTCGCGTTGATTTCGTACCCGAATAAAAGAACCGTCGTTAGTAATTGTATCCACACCATGATTGCGATCAAAACACCGATCGAACCATAGACTTTGTTGTAGCTGGCAAAGTTCGTGACGTAGTACGAAAAACCGTAAGAGATGAATAAACAAAGAAATGTCGCGATGAACGAGCCCCAGGAAAAAAACTTCCAATTATAGTGAATCGCAGGACCGAAATAATAAATGAACGATACCGCAAAAAAGAAGACGATAAATATCACAATGAACCTCAGCGCAAAAAGACCCATGAGCGAAATTTTTTCGCCCTGTATATGACTAAGACTTGATATTTCATCCTTTACTCCATTCAGCACCACTTGCCCGATGATGAGCAACGTCACCGCAACCATCAGCACAAATGCAAGCATAATCGTCAATCCCGTCGCCGTTAATCGCATCCTTATAAACCCTCGTTTCTCAACGGTCTTATAGCAAGCGTTGAAAGCGCGCATCAGGGCCATCATGCCATTGGTGGCGAGAAACAAAGCGAACACAAATCCCAGTGTAAGGAGGCCTCCTCGCTGTTTACTAAGGATGTCATACACAGTATTCTTCACCACCTCAAACATCGTAGGTGGCATATAGTCACTGAGGAAAGTCATGATACTTTCACTGGTGATGTCCGGGTAGAAATTTGATATATACGGCGTGAGTGTAAAAAGAAAAATAATCGTGGGGAAGATCGCCAGCACGAAGTTGTACGCCACCCCGTTGGCGCGGTCCAGGATCTCGTCCTGCTCGATATTGAAGAAAAATATCTTTAAGAACTTATAGAGAGAAATATGATGTGCGCCGCGTTTTCCCTTGATCTTAATTTTCTTGAGCCACGCACGGCTGTAGCGCGCAGTGCGGAAGTTTAAAATGCGTTTGCGGTGGCTGTATCTCATGCGTCCGCAGTAAATTTAAAAATATCCTTCCAGCACTTTTTGAAAGGCTTCCGGCGGACGGCACGGACGTCCCGTTTTCTGGTTGACAAACGCGAGCAGCGTCTCGCCTTTGTGTATCAGCTTGCCTGATTCATTGAATATCTCATATAAGAAACGGATTCTCACGGAGGGCTTGTCTGGAATCGTCACAACGATTTTTAACAACTCGTCGTACAGGGCGGGCGAAAGGTATTCAGAATGATTTTCAAGCACCGGCATGATAATGCCCATCTCTTCAAGCTCGCGGTACGTCAAGCCTAGTTGACGCAAACTTTCCACGCGCGCCACCTCATAGTACATCGCATAGTTACCATAATACACATAGCGCATTTGGTCCGTTTCACCGTATCGTACGCGTATGTGTGTCTCGCTTTTATACATTATTTCTTCTTGCCGGCGCGTCGCAGCGCTTCTCCTTTTTTGATTTCGATGGTAAGGGCCCGCTGATAGCGTTCAGCATTAATGTTGTGTTCCCGCAGGGTCTTTGCGAAATTATGGTATCCGGAAAAATCTTCGCGCGCACACATATATATATAATCACTTTCTTGGTGATTGAGCACAGCATCAATACTGGATATCTGTGGCATATTAATAGGTCCTGGAGGAAGACCTGCATATTTATATGTGTTGTAAGGTGAGTCAATCTCCTTGTGTTTGTCCAACACCCGCTTCAGTGTGAAATCTTTTGCTGCGAAAACCAGCGTCGGGTCTGCCTGCAGTGGAATATCTTTCTTCAATCTGTTAATGTAAAGACTTGCCACGCGGGGCGCCTCATCCTCTTTAACCGTCTCAGCCTGAACAATCGACGCGAGGATAGACACTTCAATGGGTGTCAGACCCAGTGCTTTTGCTTTTGCCCTGCGTTCTTCCGTCCAGAATTTCTCATATTCATCGTGGAGCCTTCCGATAAGATCTTCAGGGACGATATTATAATACACTTGATATGTATTCGGGATAAACATCGCGAGGATATTGTCCCTGTTGAACCCTTCCTGGTTTGTGCTGATAAATTCATCCAGCGCATCTTCGAACTCCTCGGGTGTGACACCAATGTTCTTAGTGATCTTCTCGTCAAGTTCAGAAAGAAGGCGGACGTTGGTGAACGTAATATTTACCGCCTCATTTCTTCCGCCCTTGAGTGCATTGACGCCTTCGATGTTCGTCATGTTCCTTCGCAACATGTAGCGACCGGGTTGTATTTTTCTATCGAAGTTTTTCAGTCGCGCAAGGAAGCCGAATGACACCATATCATTTACAAAGCCTTGTTTGTCGAGATCGGTCAGCACTTCTCGATACGTGGATCCTGCGCGAATGACAAACAATCGATCTTCTTTTTCAACCAGTATGTTCGGCGTATAGACGATCTGATATGTGTAGAAAGTGAAAGTGATCAGTAATGTCGAGCCGATCAGGAACACGATAAGCTTGAATTTCTTTATTGGCTGGGGCATAAGAGTAATACAGGGGGCAAAAATAGTAAACGTTTAGAATAGCGGTTGAACGGATAGCAGAGCGCTGTGTTTTGAATACTGCTCGGTTCAAAGTTCAAGGTTCAAGGATTAAGGGTGAGGGGTTAGACGAACAATAAGTTAAATCCCTACACGCGGCGGAGCGAGTTTAACTTTAAACTTTGAACTTTGAACTTTCTGTGGCACGATCTTTTTACTTAACTCGCACTGCAATGGAAGCTGAATACATCCACATTCATCCTGTCAATCCAGAGCCGCGAAAGATTCGGCATGCCGTTCAAGTATTAGAGAATGGTGGCATTGTGATTTATCCGACTGATACGGTTTACGGCATTGGGTGCGACCTGATGAACAGAAGGGCGGTTGAGCGACTTTGCAACATACTTGACATCAAACCGCAGAAACTCAATCTGTCATTCATTTGTGCGGATGTCAGTCAGATCACAGAATTCGTCAAACGAATTGAGACGCCGGAGTTCAAGATTCTAAAGAGAACATTGCCAGGGCCTTTCACATTTATTTTCGAGTCGAGCAGCCTCGTGCCAAAAATTGTTGGCGTTAATAAGAAGACTGTCGGCATTCGCATACCAGATAACAACATCGCACTTGAACTTGTGAAACTTCTCGGTAATCCGTTAATCACTTCTTCAGTAAAGGATGATGATGAGATCAGGGAATACACAACTGATCCAAAAGACATCTGGAATGATTTCAAACACAAAGTGGATCTTGTGATCGATGGTGGGCCTGGAGGAAATGTGCCTTCTACGATTGTTGATTTCACTTCCGGAGAGCCGGTGGTGACGAGGGAAGGAGCGGGAAACTTTTAATGTCGCATAACGAAGATTTTGTTTAAGCCACGGATTACACGGATGGACACGGATTAAATGCATTCTTTATCCGTGAAAATCCGTGTCATCCGTGGCTAAAAAAATTTATCGCTTTGGATTTCTTTCCGACCTTTGCCGCTCATGCCTTTATCCGCCCTCATCGAACTACACTTCCTTCCTTCCATCGAATACTTCTGTGCGCTCAGCAACTTCGACAACATCATTTTCGAACGTCACGAAAACTTTACTAAACAAAGCTTCAGAAACCGCGCTTACATCCTCACCGCGCAAGGCGCACATCGATTGACAATCCCCGTCATCACACCAACTGGAAAAAATCTGATCACTGACATCAAGATCGATTACACGACTCACTGGCAGAATACCATTTGGCGTTCAATTGTTTCTGCTTATGCCAACGCTCCTTTTTTCGAACATTACACTGATGATCTTCATCGCGTGCTCTTCGAGCGACATGTCTTCCTGTATGACTTAAACTGGAAAATTCTGTCATTGTGTCGTGACTGGCTCGGCTGGACTACGACATTCTCGCAAAGTGAGAAGTATGAGAAAAAAATTAGTGACGAAATTTTTGACCTCAGAAACGTGATTTTGGCCAAAAAAGACTTCTCACAGAGACAATTTTACAATCCGCGTCCATATCAACAGGTTTTTGGTCAGACATTTGTTCCCAACCTCAGCCTGATCGATCTCGTTTTCTGTGAAGGCCCACATGGCACACCTCTTGTGACCGCGTCAAGAAAGGGAAATTGAACAAATAAAAACCGACTTGTGTTAATGAATTCAGGAGTTCCGTCCCGATAGCTATCGGGATCGGACCTGTTGCATTTGACTCATCATCAAACTACATTTATAAGCTAAAACAGAAGGAGACTCAGCATGGAAGCAAAATTTTCTAACCGTGTCAAAGAAGTGATCTCCCTCAGCCGTGAAGAAGCGCTTCGGTTGGGACACGATTACATTGGCACTGAACACCTGGTGTTAGGCATGATCCGCGAAGGAGAAGGCGTAGCAGTAGGTGTATTAAAAAAACTGGGTGTGCCTATCGATGAACTCCGCGGGGAGATCGAAAAAGTTTCAAAAGGCACTGCAACACATCAGGTAAAAAATCTCTCGAATATTCCGTTGACAAGAGCATCCGAGAAGGTGCTCAAAATCACATATCTCGAAGCAAAAGTTTTCAAAGCGCAACTGATCGGAACGGAGCACTTGCTGCTCTCCATCCTCCGTGATCCCGATAACCTCGCGACACAAATCCTCAACAAATTTGATGTTGCCTACGACGTGGTGAAAGAAATGCTAGAATACCAGCACGAAACACCCATGGCATCGCAAGACACCGATGATCCCGATGAAGATTCATCGAAGATGTTCGGAAGTGGTGGTGCAGGTGGCGGAGCAGGAGCTGGCAAAGAGAAGAAAGGGGTTGAAAAGTCGCGAACACCGGTCCTCGACAATTTCGGACGCGATCTCACCAAACTCGCAGAAGACAACAAGCTCGACCCGATAGTAGGGCGTGAAAAAGAAATTGAGCGTGTTGCCCAAATCCTTTCTCGCAGAAAGAAAAATAACCCGATCCTCATCGGTGAACCCGGTGTAGGTAAGACGGCAATTGCTGAAGGACTTGCGCTGCGCATCATCCAGAAGAAAGTATCACGCGTGCTTTTCGGAAAGCGCGTTGTAACGCTTGACCTCGCTTCACTTGTCGCCGGTACAAAATACCGCGGACAGTTTGAAGAGAGAATGAAGGCCGTGATGAATGAACTGGAGAAATCCCAGGACGTCATCCTCTTCATCGACGAACTTCATACCATTGTTGGAGCAGGTGGCGCTTCCGGTTCGCTTGATGCATCGAACATGTTCAAGCCGGCTCTCGCCCGTGGGGAAATACAATGTATCGGCGCAACGACGCTGGACGAATACAGACAATATATTGAAAAAGACGGCGCTCTTGCCCGTCGTTTCCAGATGGTAATGGTGGATTCAACTTCAGTTGAAGAAACGATCCAGATCCTGGACAACATAAAAGAGAAATACGAAGACCACCACCACGTGTCTTATACCAAAGAAGCACTTGATGCGTGCGTGAAACTTTCTGATCGTTATATCAGCGACAGGTTCCTGCCAGATAAGGCAATTGACGTGCTCGACGAAGCGGGCGCGCGCGTTCACATGAACAACATTCACGTTCCTGAAGACATCGTCAAGTTTGAGGATGCCATCGAAGACGTGAAGAAAGAGAAGAACCGCGTTGTGAAGAGTCAGAAATACGAAGAGGCTGCTCAACTCCGCGATAAGGAGAAGAAACTGATCGAACAGCTTGAGCTCGCAAAAGCACGCTGGGAAGAAAAGACACGTACGGAAAAATATGTCGTCACAGAAGATAATGTCGCAGATGTTATCGGTATGATGACGGGGATCCCCACCAATCGCATTGCTCAAAAAGAAAGCAACAAGCTCCTTGGCATGGCCCAGGAACTTGCAGGAAAAGTTATTGGTCAGGACGATGCTATCAAGAAGCTGACAAAAGCTATCCAACGCACGCGCGTTGGATTGAAAGATCCCAAGAAGCCGATCGGATCATTTGTATTCCTGGGCCCGACCGGCGTCGGAAAGACAGAGCTTGCCAAAGTGTTGGCGATGTATCTCTTCGACAAAGAAGATGCATTGGTGCGCATCGACATGAGCGAATACATGGAGAAGTTCTCTGTGTCGCGTCTCGTAGGGGCGCCTCCCGGATATGTTGGATATGAAGAAGGTGGACAGCTTACAGAAAAGGTAAGACGCAAGCCTTACAGCGTAGTGCTCCTCGACGAAATAGAGAAAGCACACCCTGATGTTTTCAACATCCTGTTGCAAGTACTCGATGATGGTATCCTTACTGATGGCTTAGGTCGTCGTGTTGATTTCAGAAACACGATCATCATCCTGACATCCAACATTGGCGTACGCGACTTGAAAGATTTTGGCGCAGGCATCGGTTTCGCGACAAAGGCGAAGCAGGCGAACGAAGAAGAGATCATGAAGAGCACGATCCAGGCAGCGTTGAAGAAAGCATTCTCGCCTGAGTTCCTGAACCGTCTCGATGACGTGATCATCTTCAATTCGCTGCAGCGCGAGAACATCCACAAGATCATCGATCTTACACTCAACAAGCTATTCGCAAGAATACTTGCACTGGGTTATCATGTGGAACTCACTGAGAAAGCAAAAGACTTCCTCGCAGAGAAAGGTTATGATCATCAGTTCGGTGCACGTCCTTTAAACCGTGCGATCCAGAAGTACTTGGAAGATCCCGTCGCTGAAGAGATCCTCAAAGGTGAGATCGAAGAAGGTGGTACTATCCTCGCGGACCATGATGGAAAGAGCGAAGTGCTGACGATCAAGTTGAAGAAGACGAAGACGAGTTCGAAAGAGAAGAGTTGATTCAGTTAACAGTTAATTGTTAATAGAGAATAAGAAAGGCGGTGGAGACATCGCCTTTTTTGTTTGAGAATTTTAAAGCACATGGGACATACACCATATAGACTGTACTCTGTGGTTATGTGGTTGCGGAAAATGATCAAAAAATCCTTCTCGGAAAGGACAGCTGTCTTTTTGTGCCACTTTCTGTCATGAAAACCGTACAACCATAAGTTTCCACATAAGGAAACCTGTTCTCTATTTTGCGTATATTTGCAAATGTTCGGTGAGCCCGAAATTCGAAGTTTTGTTTCTTGAAGATGCCCGGCAATTTCTGCTCGGTTTGGAACTGAAGGTGAGGACCAAGATTATCTACAATCTTGACAAATCGAGATTCATTAATGACCCGAGGCTTTTTAAGAAATTGAACAGCGAAGTCTGGGAGTTTAGAACGAAATATGGCAGCGTACAATATCGTCTGTTTGCCTTTTGGGATAAAACTCAATCGACGAGGACGTTGGTGGTCGCGACTCATGGAATGATTAAGACTTCAGACAAGATACCTTTGAATGAATTGAATAAAGCTGCGCAACTGCGAGCACAGTATTTTCGATCAAAAAACGTTTAATATGAAAATCAAAGAGAAGAAACTCAAAACATATACACTTGATAAGATTAAGGACGAGATCATCGGCAAGCCCGGGTCCCGAGTGCGAGATCGGTATGAGGTTGAATTGAGCCTCGATGTATTAGGCGAACTGATTCGCGCGATAAGATTAAGGAGACAAATGACGCAGGAACAACTCGGAGATCTGCTAGGCGTGCAAAAAGCTCAGATATCAAAGCTTGAGAAGAACACTACGAATGTTTCCATTGGAACCATGTTGAGGGTATTTCATGCGTTGAAAACAAGGGTGAATTTGATGGTGGTTTTATAGGGACTGTTGGTGCCCTTTACCAACCTGGGGATAGTTCAGTTAACAGTTAATTGTTAATAGAGAATAAGAAAGGCGGTGGAGACATCGTCTTTTTTGTTTTAAGAAAATTGAACCGCAAAGACGCAACGGCGCAGAGAAATGTATTATTATCTAACTCTGCGTCGCCCCACCTCCGCGGTTCAATTCTTAACTTTGAACATGCCTGCCATCACCTTCTCCCGTCTCTCCCCAACCGACTCCGCCAACATCAAACTCATCGCGCACTGGTATCTCAATGAGTGGAGCATTCCGCCGAAAGACACAATCCAAAGTCTTTCCAACTTGATTTATACTTCGAAAGGTCAGCGGCAAAAGGGACTTGGTTCTTTGCTGTGTAAGAAAATTGATGAGATGGCGAAGGCGATCGGCGTGAAAGAGATGTTTCTGTACACGCAGACGGCGGAAAGTATGTATAGGAAGTTGGGATGGAGTGAAATGGAAAGGATACAATACAAAGGAGAGGATACTGTAGTAATGCATAAAAAGTATTAATTTCTTATTCAAAATCTTTAATCATAGCAATGGAAAGATATGACACATTTTGGCCACGCCTTTTTGCTCTTATAATTGACGGAATCATTGTAAGTGCGACAGTAAGTTTTATAGCCTATTTGACATCCGCCATCCAAGAGGACGATGCAATCACACGTGATATTAAATTCGTTTTGAGTAAAAACTTGCCATACTTATATGCTATTCTCATGGTAGGGCTTTCCGGTCAGACTCTCGGAAAAATGGTGATGAGAATAAGAATCGTAGATCATCAGACGGAGGAAAAAATTGGGTTCAATCAATCCTTTAAAAGAGAAGCCATTCCTTTTTTCCTTGTGAACATTTCAATATTTAGCTGGTTTTTTATTTTTTATGATGTGGACATCAAGAATGATGAATTATCGGTATTCGGTTGGATAGTTTTATTTCTACCATCCTTTATACTTTTAATTTGGTCTTTTCTGGAAATCGGAACAATGCTACTAGATAAAAAAAGCAGGGCGTTGCATGACAAGCTTGCCGATACCGTAGTGGTGCGGACCTACCCGAGTCACCCTTCCATCTAGACGCACACTTAGGTAAATTAGTCAATGTAATATCCAACGCACGCACAATCAGTGCCCAGCAACTAGCAACCAGAATCCAGAAACCAGAATCATTTTTTAACTTCATCCATGCAACCTACCCCCACCCCCCGCACCTTCACCCAGAAAGGCATTCTTCAATTTGTTTGCAAGACCGCCGGCGCGCTTTTCATTCTGCAGGTTCTTTCAACTGTTCAAAGAATTCTCGCGACCGAATGGACTGCTAATGCGCTGAGCCAGGCAAACCTTGCGCTTGTAGTCGAGTTAGTGACTAATGTAGCCATCTGCTGGATACTGATTACGAAATCGGATTGGGTCGCGGAACAACTGGAGATAGGTACAGACGAAATCCGGGCAAGCCTCGGCATGCAGGAATTTCTTGAACTCATCATTATCATTATGGGCCTCGTGATTACGTTTACTTCGGCTTCAAGAGTTTTAGACGGCGTGGTGCACTATGCTTACATGAGCACACAAGGAACACTCGCTTCAGCAGAAGATATTTTCGCAGGATTGTTTATGCTCGGCATTGGCGTGATGGTGCTGAAGTATCATAAGCGGGTGTTTAGCTTTATATCAAGGCTTCGGGATGCGGATCAAGGGTTTAACCGGTGAACGGCGATTGGTGTGATGGGAATCCCCCGCACACCCCTACCCCTAAAGGGATCCACGCGCAAACCTCCCACGAAGAACAGCAATGTAATATCAACGTGCGCACAACCAGTGACCAGTGACCAGCAACTAGCAACAAGAACCCCCGCACACATCTACCCTAAAGGGACCCACACGCAAACCTCCTACGAAGAAGTGCAATGTGATATCAACGTGCGCACAACCAGTGACTAGCAACTAGCAACAAGAATCCCAACGCACACCCTCTGCCTTAAAGGGGACCCGCGCGCAAACCTCCTACCAAGAAGTGAAATGTGATAATCAACGTGCGCACAACCAGCGACCAGCAACCAGCGACCAGAATCCAGTTTCAATAGCTCCCCATATACTTCCGCACAAACCACTCCAACGACACGAGCGCCAGCAACACAAAAAACACCCACTTCAGATTGATCAGTGGATTGAAAGTCTCGTCAGAATGGATTCGGCTCTTCGCGTCAGTCTTCGATAAATCGGCTGCGAGCTTTTTTGCATCGGCAAGCTTGTAGAACTGACCGCCGGTGTTATCAGCCAGTGTCCTTAGCAATCCGAAATCAGCGGTAAGATTCTGTTGCTCCTGGTTCTGTTCCGTTATTAGAAATTCCCCGCGAACTTCTTCTTTCTTCCCCTTCAGATCGGTTGAAGCTTTGTAGCGATACACGCCTTCCTTCAATCCCCCGATGCGATAACGTGTATTGCCTGGACCGGTAACATAACGATATGTAGTAACCTTCCCTTGTTCGTCGCGCAATTCAATGTCGATGGTGTTCCCATAAATGGGTTCGAACAAATCATTGTACACCTGGCTTTCCAGTACTACCGGTCCGTCGCTTGTGAACTCGTGCTGCAACGGGAATGAACGGAACTTCCGACGATCGTCCTGTGTGCTGAGATACTGCAATAATTTTGAGAATAGCTCATCGAAAGAGTTGGTCTTTTCTGTCTCCTGGAACTCGCTCAAACGCCATTTCCAAATGCCTTCTCCCATGAGAACAGCAACCTTCTGCCGATCTTCCTCCATGGTGTAAAGCAATGGTCGCTCGGTCACCACGCTTCCAATGCGCTGATTCAACACCGCCTTTGCCGTGACGGGAAAGGTAAATTTCCCGAATGGCACCTGCACCGGCGGAAATCGGCTAATATTCGTATTCAGGTCGTCGGAAAATCCAAGGTCATGGTAACCCGGATTGACAACGGCCTGCACTTCGTCGCGCTGAGTGTTTGTCTCAAATGTCAGCGGAATGCCAACGGTTGGAAGCATCTTAAGAATCGTCTTCCCACCGATGATGATCAACGCCGAGGCCTTTGCCTTTAGAAATGAAGAGAGAATTGAAGTTGTTCTATTGTCAGTATCCGGACTCTGATGTGCAATGATGAGATCAACTTTCCCTGGCTGAAGTAAAGAAGGATCCGCTTCCATCAATCCGGGTATATGGACGATAAACTCATAGTTTGAATTCTTCTCAACAACTTCACGCAGGGCTTTGATATCGGGATGCGGTGAACGGGCAATCATCAATATCTTTTTCTTTCCTTCCACTACTTCTACAAATGCACTCGCGCGGTTGTTCTTCAGGTTCGTTTCTTTCGGCACACTCTCTACCCGGACTTCTAATCGTTGCGTTCCTTGCGCGGCGGCGTCAAGCTGAAAATCAAAATCAATAAGAGATTTTGTTCCGGTATTCTTTCGCTCTTGTTTCAGAATCTTTCCCTGCTGCAATACGGTCACCACTACTTCCGTATTGGGAAGACCGACGACGCCAACTTCGGCACGAAGCGGGAATTTGTTTCCCTGGTAAACGATGCGATTATAGTCGATCTGCTTGAGCACGAGATCTGCACGTTCTGTGGTGTCACCGACGCCCAGCGTGTAGACAGGAACACGCAACGGAAGATATAACGGGGACAGTCCGTTGTTATAGATTCCGTCGGACACGACCACAATCCCCGCGAGGTTCTTCCCTTCATAATTGCCGATTGCATCGCGCAGCCCCGAAGTAAGATCGGAAGTTTGTGCCTGGAAACGAATGCTGTCATTTCTTCCTGTCGACCAGCACGACTATGGAAGGCCGTTCAACAATATTTTCAGCCTGTTTCAAAATTGGGCCCAGCAACAAAAGCAGCAACGCCGTCACCAGGATCGCCCGGACTGCAAATAATCCACGGTTGATGTTTTTACTCCAATTATATCGGCTGGAATACAGCAACCACGCATAGCCAATTCCGAGCGCAATGCACAGGAGGAAGTAGATGGGCGAATATTCAAAGATTAGTTTCTGCATCACGATTTGAACAGTGCTCGCATTTAGATCTAAGTTTAGTCAGAAATAAATTCACCTCACGCAAAGACGCAAAGGCAGCCAAGAGAATTTCAAAAACTTTTGCGTGCTTTGCGGATCCCCTTCGCGTCGTCGATTCTTGAACAAAAAGAACATCCCACGCAAAGACGCCAAGACCGCGAAGAAATTCAAAATAATACTTTGCGTGCTTTGCGCCTTTGCGTGGCAACTCAAAAAATTCAATTCAATAACCATATTTCTCCTTCCAAAGCTTCCTCAAGAATTGCCGCATTTCTTCTTCCCTCGGATTATTTCCGGGTTCATAAAATTTCTCCCCTGAGATTTCTTTTGGTAGAAATTCCATGTTAACGAAGTTTCCCTCAAAGCTATGCGCATATTGGTAATCTTTTCCGTAACCCATGTCTTTCATCAGCTTGGTCGGCGCATTTCGTACTGCCAACGGCACAGGGAGATCGCCTGTTGCGGATACCTTGCTCATCGCGCTACCGATAGCCACGGTACTCGAGTTACTTTTGGGTGAGCACGCCAGGTAGGTTACACACTGACTCAGGATGAGGGACGCCTCAGGGTAGCCAATCAGATTAACAGCCTGGAAGGCGCTTGTCGCAAGGACAAGTGCTGTAGGATTCGCATTTCCAATGTCTTCCGAAGCCAAGATGACAAGTCGACGTGCGATGAATTTGACGTCTTCACCTCCCTCCACCATGCGTGCGAGATAATAAACTGCTGCATTCGGATCGCTGCCCCGAATGGATTTTATGAAAGCAGAAATAATATCATAATGTTGCTCACCGCTCTTATCATAGATCGCGATGTGTTTTTGGGCCACGTCCATCACGAGTTGATCCGTGATTTCAATGTCGCCGGTGATGGCCTCACTTATCAATTCCAGCAGATTCAAGATCTTCCTCGCATCGCCGCCGGATATATTCAGCAACGCACTGGATTCCTTGATATGAATGTCTCTTTTTTTAAGATGCTCATCTTTTTTCAACGCCTGGTTAAGCAGCTCCAGCAATTCTTTCTCTCCAAGCGGCTTCAATACATATACCTGGCACCGGGAAAGCAAAGCCGAATTCACTTCAAACGAAGGATTCTCTGTCGTGGCACCAATCAACGTAATGGTTCCTTTTTCAACAGCGCCCAGCAAAGCGTCCTGTTGTGACTTATTAAAACGATGAATTTCATCGATGAACAAGATCGGGCGATTGGCATGCTTTGCTTTCTCAATCACATCCCGCACATCTTTCACACCAGCGCTGACTGCACTAAGCGTATGAAACGGGCGCTTCACTTCATTCGCGATAATGTTTGCAATCGTCGTCTTCCCAACGCCCGGCGGTCCCCACAATATCATTGACGGAACATTTCCGGTAGAGATCGCCTTTCGGATAATTCCATTTGGTCCGACAAGGTGCTCCTGCCCCACAAGCTCTTCGAGCCTTGACGGACGCATGCGCTCCGCCAGGGGTGAGGTGGAAAAATTGAGTAAACCCATCAAATTGTCATTAGCACTGCCAAAGCAGTGATACTCAAACCGATCATCGCGATTATTGAAAACAGGAAAGAAAAGATAAAGAATTTCATAGTCGTCTTACCCCATCCCTGCTTGTACATCCTTTTCATTCCAAACAATAAATAAAAATAGATCCAAAATCCAAGCAACACCGACAACCAGCCCAACCATGGAACAAGATTCAACAACATTTGTACCGACCCCGCCAGGTAAAAGAAATTGTAATAGTATATAGAGAACACCAGGTGCTCGCTGAAGTAGTATCCGCGACGAACATATAAGAGCTTCAATACAAGTGCAAAGAATGGCAGCAGCCAAAAAAGCACCTTTGAGAAATTATCTTTAAAGGCATTGCTGAAATCTTTTGCGAAAGACTTTGACTCATCACCCTTGTACTTGTTGTTCAACTCGATGGCCCTGATCATGATGATGCGTTTAAGCCATCCATCACGTTCAGCCTTTGGTTTAGTATTTTGTACGGAGTCATACGTTTGAACCGATGCATAGTCGGCATTTTCGAGTCCAAAGTTCCAATTGGTGCCCCTGTTCTTCTTTTTCTTAAAGTTTGGTGCTTGAGATCTTATCGAGTCCTGCAACCCAAGACTGTCTGCTGTTGGAATATTACGATTAAGAATCGAGTCCAACTTACGTTCATCAAAGTCGTCGTCGTCTTCATCGTCACCCGCATCAAGCATCGGCGTCATCGATTTCTTCTCCTTTGCAGACAATGCTGTGGTATCTTTTTTCTTCTTTTTACCAGTAAAGTTGACAGTATTGCTGTCGTTACTTTCCGGATCAGGGAGCGAAAAAAATAGCAGGAAGAACACGAAACTGATGAAGACGTACATGCGCGCAGGGTGAAAATAGCGCTCACGCCGCCCCTCATTGTATTCCGTCGCCAGGTATCCCGGCCGGGTAATCAAGTACTTTGTCGTTTGAAAGAATTTTCCTTCATAGCTCCAAAAGGATGAAATGAAATTGATCCAGAGCTCACCCAGTGTTTGTCTGCGGGGAATATCTTTTTGGCCACAATGGTGACAAAAACTGTCGATCAATTTGGTGCCGCAATTCAGGCAATGTTCGTTGACAGTCTTTCCCTTTGAGCCTGATTCCGCGTCGACAAAAACTTCCGCAGCCGGTATTGATTTACCCAGTTCATCCATAACTCAAAAATCCAGCTTTTTCAAGACCTCCACTGTCTTCGTCAGCATATCATCATTGAAGTCAAGGTGCGTCACCATTCTGATCTGATTATCACTGAACCGCGAAACTTTGATTCCGGATGCAGCGATTTTATTGGCGAATACCTCAGAGGTGAGGCCGTCGACTAACTCGAATATGATAATATTGGTATCCGCCGGCATTACGGACTTGACATATGATCGAGTCGACACTAACGACCACAATGCTTTTGCACGCTTGTGATCTTCTTTCAGTCTTGCAATGTGATTGTCCAATGCATACACTCCGGCTGCTGCGAGGTATCCTGCCTGACGCATGCCGCCACCGAATACTTTGCGCATCCGTCTTACTTTATGCTCCAGCTCTTTGCTGCACAACAAAACGGAACCGACTGGTGCGCCAAGCCCCTTCGAAAGGCATATTGACACCGTGTCAAAATATTTTCCTGCATCTTTTGCCGATCCCCCTGACTCTGTAAGCGCATTGAAAAAACGTGCGCCATCAAGATGCATTTTCAATCCCTTTGATCTTGCGAATTCGGAAACCTCTTTGATCTGCTGCCATGTGTAATAACTACCGGCTTCACGCACAACAGAATTTTCAAGGGCCACCAACGAAGTTTGCGGGTAGTGTGGGTCGGATGAGTTATTAATGCTGGCTGCTATTTCTTTTATCGTAAGTCGTCCACGGTCTCCATCAAGGAGTTTTACACTCGCGAGGCTGTTCCCAGCAATTCCACCACCCTCATATTTATATATGTGTGCTCCTTTATAGCAGATGATCTCATCATAAGGTTCGGTGTGAACGCGGATACCAATCTGATTGGTCATTGTCCCGGATGGACAGAAAACACCGGCATCCATTCCGAGCATAGCGGCGAGCTTTTGCTCGAGCTTTGTCACTGACGGATCCTCACCAAGAACGTCGTCACCCACTTCGGCGTTATGCATGGCATCCAGCATGCCAGGCGTCGGCTTCGTCACGGTGTCACTGCGTAAATCAACGATCATGAAAAGGGATTAGGGGATTAAAATACGAAAACGCGGGATGTTTCCGGGCGCCCATAGCCGATCGCCCGTGCGGCGCACACCGGAAACGGGTAGCGCGCAACATTTTGCAATTAACTTGAAATTCGAGACGCTTGCGAAATGCCCCTTTGAAGCCATCTACCGATTGAATCGTGTTGGATTCATGGTCAATACAGGTGACATCATTTCTTCCCCAGTGCCCACCGTATTCCTCCAGAAAGATGATTGAGGAATTTCGGATCCTGATAATATTCGGCTTTGTGGCCAAGCGCCGTGTAAAACTGACGACCGCCGTCATAGGTATGACACCATGCGATTGGGAAATAATCTCCGAAAGTAACGCCAGGGTACTCTGATCGCTTGTCATCTTTGACTGTTGAGAGATCTGCGGCCAATAGCACGTGTATGTCTGGGTTAAGGTGATTCAAATAATAACATTCGTCTTCCCATTCCCATGTATCGTCTAGAAACTTAGTGGCAGGGTGCTCCTTGTCGATAACCTTGATCGCAAACTTTTGCAGCTCCGGATGTCTGACAAACCGTCCGCCGAGCATCGCGGCAAACCAGGCCCACTGTCGTTCTGAACCAGATGCTGAATGAATCCCAACGAAAGCGCCACCATTTTGCGTGTAGTCAACCAGCGCTTGCTTCTGTGCCTCCGTATCGAACGCTTCATTGTTGCTGTTTGAAAAGATGATGCACGAAAAATTCTTCAGGTTTTCTGGAGTAAAGATTGTCGGGTCATCGGATGATACAGCTTGATACCCAATCTCCTTGCAAAGTTTTGTAAGGGCCTCCACACTAGCCTGAATATTCGCGTGTTTATAGCCTTTTCCGTTGTGGGTATAGATGAGAATTTTCTTTTGCGCAAATGACCACGCTGAAATGCACACAAAGAGAATTGTCAGAAGTCGCACCTGCATTTTTTTCACGTTAGAATTCCTTCCAAGATAATCCCAAAAACCAAAAATCATTCTGCTTTTGTCTGACCAAATCCCTGATTTTCATTCAAGAAAGCAGGCTTATTTCTGTTGCGAGTGATCCGCTGCCAGTTGACACAGCGGGTACGCAATTGTAACAAGATGTCACACGATCAACCACAATGTAAAAATAGCCGTAAAATTGCCCGATGAAGTCCACACAAAGGATCGGATTGCTGCTTGCGCTCGTTTTCCTGCTTCCGGCCTTGTTCTTTTCAGTCTACGAAATCTCGTCCTTAAATAAAGACGAGAAAATGATACAGGACATTTATCAAAAGCAGCTGGAGGCGATCTTGTTTTCAGTGAACCAATATTCAGACGATGTATTCAATAACTGGATTTCGCATATTGAAAACGGCCTTGCAGAACCCACACAGCCAGATTCAGTCCCGGAAAAGATAAAATCAATATTCCGTGTTCACGGTCCCGTTCTCGGCGTATTTGTCAGTGATACTGTAGAGCAAAATCCCATACTTAAATTCTTTTCGCCGGAGGAAGCAGTAGTAAAAATTCGGCGATCGTCAATTGATTCAGCGCTCACCGTTAACCACGTTCTTATTGGACAATTGACAGGTTACAAGCGAAGTGGTTTTCAAAAGATCGATGCGATCACCCTACCACCTCATGGCTCAACCAACGTCCAAGGCCTCATTTTCATCGTCGAAAATGCGAACCATCGTCCCGTTATTGCTGGCGTGCTGATCGATCCGGAATTATTCATCGAAGAATTGGTTGGGCCACGATTACAAGTTATAGCCAAGGATCAGTTCGTGTTGTCAGCATATAACAAAACTCAAGCAGCGCCATTTTATTCAACCTTGAACACCGACACCGTCGGCATGAATTCAGCCATCTTGACAAAAAATTTCTGGCTCTTCCCGGATTATACCCTTGGGATCAGGGTACTCGGTGCTTCCATCGAGGACGTCATTAATGAGAGAACGACAACTAATTTCATACTGCTCGCTTCGCTTGACGTAATTCTGATTCTTGCTGTGGTGCTTGTATTTCGCAACGTGAAAAAGGAAGTTCAGCTGGCCCAAAACAAGTCCGATTTTGTATCCAACGTGTCGCATGAGATTCGCACACCACTTGCATTGATCAGCATGTTTGCCGAAACCCTGGAAATGGATCGCGCGCCCTCGGAAGCCAAGAAGAGAGAATATTATAGCATCATTAGCAAAGAGACACATCGTCTTTCAGGCATTGTAAACAAGATTCTCAACTTTAGTCAGACAGAAGCAAATAAAAAGAAACTCACGTTCGAATTATTCGAGCCGGAAAATGAAATCAGACAGGTACTAAATAACTACGATTTTCATCTCAGGAATAATGGTTTCGAATACGCAATCAACTGCACACCGGGCATGCGTATCGCAGCAGACCGAGAAGCATTTACGGAGGCGTTGATCAACCTGATCGACAACGCAATAAAGTACAGTGACGCAAAAAAGCACATTGAGATCTCCACCCGTCATGAAAATGGATTTGGTCTTGTGTGCGTCAAAGACTCCGGTGTTGGCATCAGCGCCAGCGATCAGAAACATATCTTCGATAAATTCTATCGCGTATCCAGTGGAAACCTGGCGAAAAGTCGTGGGACGGGTCTTGGGCTTTCACTTGTAAAGCAGCTCATGGATCTGCAACACGGGAAGATCACAGTTGACAGCGTGCCTGGAGCCGGCTCCACATTTACATTGTTCTTTCCAACAGAAATTCAATAACAATGGCCAATATATTGATCGTAGAAGATGAGCCGGCGATGCAACTTGGGTTGAAAGACAACCTCGAGCTGGAGAATTATGAGGTCGATACCGCGGGAGATGGGGAGTCGGGACTTTCAAAAATCAAGGCGGGGAACTTTGACCTCATTTTGTTGGACGTGATGTTGCCCAAACTGTCGGGGTTTGATGTGTGTAAAGCCAGCCGCGCAGCAGGCGTCAAAACACCAATTATTTTGCTTACTGCCCGTGGTGAAGAAATCGACAAAGTGCTGGGTCTCGAACTTGGCGCCGACGATTACATTACCAAACCATTCAGCGTGCGCGAGCTCCTCGCACGGGTTAAAGCAATTCTAAGGAGGGCTCAACCAGGAACGGTGAAAGAAAGTTTTGTGTCGATCGGGAGACTGGAAATTGATTTCAGCTCATTTGTCTCCAAAGAAGACGGCCAGGAAGTGAAGCTATCACACAAAGAATTTGAAATATTGGCTTTTCTCTATAAGAAGAAGAATCACGTTGTGAGTCGGTATGATCTCCTGGAAAACGTTTGGGGGTATGAGGAACAACTCACCACACGTACAGTCGATAATTTCATCGTTCGACTCAGACAGAAAATAGAGATCAATCCCAACCAGCCACGCATCATCCTCACGGTTCATGGCTCCGGATACAAGATGGTGATCTGAGCGTACCGCTGTACGCACGTTAATTTCATCGCGGTTTATTCTGCTTGCAATCCGCCGAAAAGATTCCCCTGGCGTTTCATCCCTCATCATTGAACCATTGCCACGCCAGCAGTGTATAAGACCTTCAGCTGAAGTTTGAATTTGAGTGGTCTACACAGCTTTTGACCATCATGACAACTTGTTACAAACCTTTACTGCGCGGTGACATCTATGCATTCAGACGTCCCGTTCTTTATCACATGAATCGCAACAAAAAAATAATATTTATGAAACTCAATTCAATCATCGTCGCAGGGCTTGTTACAGTCCTTTCTGTCTCGTTCACGGGAGCTTCCGCTCAGCAATACGGAGAAGTTCCAATCAAAATTTTACCTACTTCTGAAAAAGGCATCTTAAAAGTCTGGTTTGCAACTCCTGCAAATCAGTCTGTCCAGGTAAAGTTCTATGATGGCAATGGGGTTCTCGGATCCGACAACATCAAAGGAGGACAATACATGAAAGGGTTTTCAAAAAAATATGACGTCAGTCATCTGAAACAGGGAAGTTTTTGGGTGCAGGTGAGCTCGAAAAGCATGGATGTAACCTATAAGCTTGTTCCTTCTGCTGATGGACGTGCACTTGAGGCACAGCTCGAGACATCGACATATAACCACGCCGTGGTTGCCGTTAACAACTAGTTTGGGTTTACACTAGTTGGGTTTGTTTGAGAAGGGCGCAATGAATGGTCATACTCATTCGCCTTTCCTCAAACATTCCTTAATTTTATTCTAAATTATTTTCGTCTTGAAATTCCTTGTTTCAATTTTTTTGGGTTGTCAGTTTCTAACGACTGCGGTAATAGCTCAGGTCATCAACCTGAAGGGCAGTTGGAAATTCCACGTTGATGACAAGTCTGTCTGGGCCTCGGATAACTATGACGATTCCAAGTGGGAAAGTATTTATGCGCCCTCGCCATGGGAAGATGAGGGCTTCAACAACTACGATGGTTTTGCCTGGTATCGGAAGAAATTTGATGGCAGTAAGCTCAACAAAGAGCTCGGCTACTATCTTAATCTAGGATACATCGATGATTGCGATGAGGTTTACCTCAATGGTGTGCTGATTGCCGTCTCGGGATCTATGCCCCCAAAATTCAAAACGGCCTACAATAAAGAACGAAAATATCCACTCCCTTCGGACATACTTAAATATGATGGGCAAAACACGCTCGCCATTCGCGTTTATGATGTAGTCCATGGTGGCGGTATTGTCGATGGGAACATTGGTATCTATCGCATGGATAATTTTTCCGGTTTACTGATGAACCTCAGCGGTCTTTGGTCTTTTTCACTGTCTGAGGATGCTGAAAAGATAAAAGATGAAACAGCGTGGAAAAAAATAATGGTGCCATCCGCATGGGAGCACCAGGGTTACAAGTACGATGGGTTTGCCTGGTATAAGAAATCTTTCACCGTTCCGGCAAATTTCTCAAAAGAACCCCTCGTACTAGTTCTTGGGAAAATCGATGATTTTGACAAAGTATACCTGAACGGTCAATTGATCGGAACTACAAACGATCATCGTCCATACGGGAGTAGCGACTCTTACAATGTGGAACGGATCTACGATATCCCTGCAGGCCTTTTGAAGCGAAATGGTACAAATACCATTGAAGTTCTTGTTGACGATATGGGGAATTGGGGCGGTATATATGAAGGTGGCGTGGGCATCGCCCTAAAAGCTCATTATCGTCGCAAATGGAACGACTAGCCAGTGAAATTTTAACTTGGCACGAAAGAGATCTTTGTTACCATCAAACATTTTTCATCGAACCCAACGAAGACAACATCCTACCACAGGCGTTCAGGCAGTTAGTGTGCGCACCATAGATTTTGGCCTCGCAACGCCCGTTGAGTAAGATGGCTACTCCGTTGAATTTACTTTCAACGAAGTGAAATTTTGATCACACTGCTTCATAAAGAGAACTACGACATTGTCAATTGGGAATGGCGGAAGAAGAACCGGAGCATTCATCACAATACATTCTATGCACCTCAGGGATTTCGCCCAGAAAAACTGGTGCATGGACAAAGCAGTTGGATGAAAATAATGCCAGTGGCGCGAACGCCATCAAAAGGGATGATTAACTTGCACCGTTGTAGCCATGCCAAGATTTATAAGCATCAGTTTGTTATTTCTCTGCGGTGTTTCTTTGGCTCAGGAAACGCAAATTTATCCGATTGCAAAATCAAAATATTTCAATTTCTATATCAACAAGTTCGTTGATGCCCACCATTCTTTTTATTACTGGATGGAAAGAATGGAGAAAAAGAAGATGGCGGATACTAATCCTCTGCTTGATAGTCTTGAGGTCGAACTTAAGTTGAAATTCTCTGATGATGAGCGAAAGCGTCTTTCTTCTGTCATTAATTTTTATCGCAAGAATTTTTACGGGAAGGATCTCCTGTTCAACGATACGCTGTACAATGTTAAAACGAACCTCAAAAGATTCCAGGCTGCTGATGACCTGAAGAAAAGTGACATGCCACTGTTTTTCAAGCGAACGTTCGGAGCTGCAATGGAGGTCTTTGACAGGAAGATCTGGCCTGTACATTCAAAAAGGAATCTTGCCAAGATCAGCGAGTTGGTGGAACAACTTGCGACAATGGAGAACGTCATTGGACCGAGACTAGAAAAGATCTATCAGGCAACATGGGCGCCTCAGGTATTGAAGGTCAGCATCACCTATTACGCCAATTGGGCCGGTGCCTATACTGCCTTTTCCGGAAAAACAGTTGAGATGACGTATAGCTCCTCAGATCCGAGGTTAATTGGAACGCAAGGAGTCGAAATTCTCTTTCATGAAGCGAGCCACTGGCTGGTGCTTAAAAACATTAAACAACTGATTGACGAGAAAGCAACTGCACAAAAGAAACGCGTTGCTGGCCAGCAACAACTGTGGCACGCCGCACTGTTTTATCTCACTGGGAAGGTGGTACAAGACGCCTATGGCGCCAAAGGAATTAACCATGAACTATACATGGTAAAGAATAATGTTTTCAATCAGGGATTCAGCCGGTTTCCATCTGCCCTCGATCCCTACCTGAATGGCACTACTGATCTTGGCGGAGCAATTGAAGAATTGGTGAGAATCTCAAGAGCAGAATAGGGATACGTTTCGTTGAATATTCAAAGCAAAGACCTTTATGTTTTCCTGATGACTTTTGACGTGTCAGACACCTAAAGTGTCTGACACCTTTTTTTATTAAGGAGTCGGAAAACCTGACGAATTTCAATTTTACTTGCTATTCAAAAAAAGGTATCCCGGGGGTAGCATATTTTTTCAGGCCCGCCTCCACCATCTCCAGTCCGATTCCAGGTTTATCTGATACCTTCAGGAATCCATTCTTAATAACAGGAGGTTCCACCACCATGCCTGCCCAGTCGGAAATGGTACCCTGATTCGATTCGAGCATTAAGAAATTAGGAACAGAAGCACATATATGTGCCGACGCCATAAGGGCCCACGGTGTTCCTACCATGTGAGGCGCGAATGGAACATAATGCGCATTGGCAATCGTTGCTATCCGTTGCGCTTCTCCTATCCCGCCGCATTTCTGCACATCCGGCATAATGATATCTGCTGCTTTCATCTGAAGCAGTGTTTCGAACTGGTAGGTCAGAAAAAGATTTTCTCCTGCACAGATCGGGGTGCTGGACGACAACGCTACTTCTCTCATTGCATCCATGTTTTCAGCAGGGACCGGCTCTTCTATCCATGTCAGGTTGTAGGGCTCAAGCGCCTTAACAATGCGCAACGCGGTCGGCAGATCAAAACGAGTATGCATGTCAATCATCACCGCCATGTCCGGACCGACAGCCGAGCGCACCGCGGCAACGGTATTGATCAGCCTCGTGAGCTCCTTGTTATTGTAGGTACGATTGTATGTGTCCTGTTTGTTCGGATCCTCTTCAAACGCTGAGAAGTCAACCCAAAATTTGATGGCATCATAGCCCGCATTTTTTCCAGCAAGGCAAGAAGCCGCAATCCTCTCCGGTGACCCGGCATTGTCGACCGGGTGCGTATACAAGTGAACTGAATCTCTAAACTTTCCTCCAAGCAACTGATATACCGGCAGACCCAATGCTTTTCCGGCAATATCCCAAAGTGCGATATCGATGGCCGACAGCACCGATACAAATACGCCAGACTGTGATCCTACAAATGGAGCGAGCGGGGCGACTCTTCTCAAATCATCGAATAACCTGTTTACGTTTATGGGATTCTTACCAATTAATTTTTCACCAAGTTGTTTCGCCAGGTAGTATGTTCCTCCAACCGCGTCAACCGCTTCGCCATACCCAGTAATACCCTGGTTTGTCTCGATCTTGATGAACATTTTTCGCTGATCAGGGAGCACATAAGCAGAAGTGACTTTTGTGATCTTCAGTTCACTGGGAGTCGATACAAGGTTTTGTTTTGCCAGCGCTGTTTCAAACCCAGTTCCAAAATTGGTGAAGACCGCAGTAGTCGCGGCCGCTGAGACGCCCGCTTTTCTAAGAAATGATCGACGTGTAGACATAGGTCAGGATTAAGGTGATTCACACAATTTAAGTTTTTAATCCACCTATGTTCAACATTATTTTTGCGCCAATCGGGATAGGTCTATAACCAGAAAAAAAGTCATGCAACTTTCGTGTTGTTGCATGACTTTTTTGATGAGTGCAGTACCATGCACCTCCTACAAGTGACCGCCCGACGACTACATTGCCCCAAACTGTTTGAGGTATTTTTCTGAATTCGCCTTCACATTTGGCGCAGGATTCAACGACAGAGATTTCTTAAAGTTTTTAATCGCACTGTCCTTGTCGCCTTTTAGTGCATAAGCCTCTCCGAGGCTGTCCCAGGCATTGGCGCTTTTGGGGAATCGTTGTGTATTGATCGTGAGTATTTGAATACCCTTGTCAAAATTTTTCTGATTGATAAGCTGATACCCGTAAATATTCAATTCTGCCTCGTTGGCGGTGGCAACACCATCCGACAGTACTTTTTCGGCATCTGCATTTCTTCCCAGCAATGTTAGAATCTGTGACTTGACATTTTTCGAATTGAAGGCAGGATTGATCTGAATGGCCTGGTCAATCCAGGTCAGTGCAGTTTCAAGATTGGTTTTGTTAGCCAGCGCGTAGTTTGCGGCACTGTTGAATCCCTGCGCAGTAAAACCAACATTCCCTTTGAGCTCTGCAGCAGCATTCGCCATAACGATATCGTCAACTGCAAATTCTATGACGACCGGGAACTGCTTCTTTTCCCAATTCAAGACAAGCTCACCGCTATTCTTAGTAAGATTAACAAAGTCATAAGTCAGAACTTCGGTATGCTGGATGTTTCGTATTTGGATTTTCGCACGCAGCAGATCATTCTTGGCTTCATAAAAGAAACTTCCCCACGACTTGATATCGTTCGAAAGTATCACTTCACCCGTGTCGTCCTGATTGATCACATAAAACAATCCATACGTACCAGCAGGCACAGACTGTCCGGCAAACTTTGCAGGATGTGAAAATGTGATCAGCGTATTTTCATTTGCGCCGGCCCTCCACGGTGCATCGTTACCAAGTCCAAATGCTTGTTTGTTCCAGCCATAGGGCACAAGCTTGCCCCACACTTCCCGCCCCTTGACGGCCGGTCGTGAATAAGTTATGGTAACAGTTGATATCCCAATTGTTTGCGTAACCTTAGACGCCGGACTTGGTGCGCGTGGTGTAGTAACAGGTTGTGCTTGCGCGCCAAAGGTTACCACCATCATTGTGAGCAATGAAAGAAAGAGTTTTGGTTTTTTCATAGGTAAATTGTTTGGTTTCTTATGTGCTACGGGATCGTTAATACCACGTTTTGCCACGGACTCAAAATCAACCCATTTGCTGTAGACTGATTGTCCGGATATGAAACTAAACTAATGCGAAACACCAGGTTGGGGGAGATGAAAGTTGAACCCGGTTTGAACAAGGTCGGCATTTCAAACATGCCGAAAAAAAGAAGCCCCGAGCCGCGTTACGAAATACGGTACGCGATTCGGGACCACTAATGATGATGGCTATGAATGCCTAGTTCAGCATCGTAGACAAATTTTCGATCGTTACAGATTGCACTTGCGGACTGTTAAACATCCAAATTTAAAATTTGTAAATAGCTGCCATTCCAATGGTTGATTGTGTGTGCAAAGTGAATGCTCCGTCCTTGTCAACAAACTGTTGGGGTGCATCTTCGCCTGCCGGCGTTAGCTTCTTTTGAAAATTATCATATCGAAATTCAGGCTTGAGCAATAGCTTCCCGTCGGCCAATGTTACGTTGCCGGTGAATGTATAGGTATGAACATCAGTACCTTCACCGTTGGTTAACAGCGCACGCGCTCCGGAGGTATTGTCAAAGTATTCAAGTCGCGTTCCCAGCGAAAAAATATCGGAAAACTTGTAAGCGACATACAGATTGGCGCCACCCCAGTGCTTTGCCTCAGATGTATAATTTCCGCCTTGGAACTCGCCTTTTAGTGTGCCCTGCATTAGCCACGTCGCCAAAGAAATTCTCTCTGAGAGTTGATAGGTGATCACAAGATCTAATACACCGAAATAGGAAGTTGTATCCTGGCCATTTGATCGCGCATTCCCTTCGTTCCCCTGAATCGTATTGAAATAAATGCTGAGCCCTTTTGCCGGTGACACAAACAATTGACCAATAAAACTCTTTGCACGGTTATTGTCATTTATGTTGTCGGTTCCGTTAACGATCCCAGCCATAAGGGAAACCTTGTCACTGAATGCATACGTTCCTTTTAATCCCAGATGATAGAAAGGGATCCCCGCATTGAAGGTGTTATTGATAGAATAATGAAAATTAAGTGGCGCATCAATCAATTCATATCCAATATGAGTCCCAAACTGTCCTGCAGTCAGCGTCAACTTATCCGTAGCCTTATAATTGATATAGGCCTGTTTGATCATGATAGCGGAATAGGTACTGTTTGCCACCACGGTTCCCCACCGATAACGGAAGTCATTGCCATAACTTCCGTATTCGACGTTCGGGCCGAATCCAATTTCACCGACAACTTCCGTGTTTTTGTAAGCATAGCTCATCCGATTGAGAAACATACCGAGCTGAAACTGGCCAACATAACGATCAAATCCCCGTGAGATCCCTGATGACCCTAGGTTGTTACGCGTCGACGGTTGATTGAGATTGGCGAAATAATATGTGTCGAAATAACCGGAATACGTAAACTTCCCTTTGTCTTCCTCCTGTTTATCTTCTTCCCTTGCTTGTTCACCTGCTGTTACGATTTTCTCTTCAACTATTGCTGGCTTCTTGACATCATTTGCTGCCACCAATAATTGCTCTTGCGCATGTACCTGTATGCATAACATCGTCAGAATGAATCCAATCGTACTTAAACAAAAGGATCCTGATCTTAGATTTTTCATAATTTTGAATGTGTTTTAATTAACAATAAGCTAGAGTGGTCCCTGTCAGGGTATCTCACACCCTGCAGGGACGCTTTAGTGACTGTCGTTAGACAGCCTCCTTCATTACCGCCAGATGCGATACATTTTCACCGTGCTGGCTTAGATCGGATCCAACTTTTTTCTCTTCAGTGCTAATGGTCATCGGCGAAAGCAAGTCCGTTATTTTCAAAATGATGAACGAACCGACGAAAATGAATGCCACTGCCAGTATCAGGGCGATGACGTGAACTTTGAATAAAGTAAACTCGCCAAAAAGCAGTCCGTTGCCAGTAGTATTTGCACCGTTGACGGCTGTGTTAGCAAGAAATCCTGTCATCAACATACCGACAGCACCACCTACGCCGTGACAAGGAAACACATCGAGCGTGTCTTCAAGCGATGTTTTTGATTTCCAGCTTACGACAACATTGCTGATGAGTGCCGCGATCGTGCCAATGAAAAGACTTGAAGGAATGGTGACAAATCCCGCTGCGGGTGTAATCGCAACGAGTCCTACAACGGCGCCAATGCAAAATCCAAGTGCTGATGGTTTCTTTCCACGAACGACGTCGAACAAGACCCAGCACAATCCTGCTGCAGCTGATGCTGTATTAGTCGTTGCGAACGCGGATGCGGCGAGCGGTCCGGCACCCAATGCGCTGCCGGCATTAAATCCGAACCAACCAAACCACAGAAGACCAGTTCCCAGAAGGACGAACGGAATGTTAGCGGGTGATATCGCAACCTTTTCTTCAGATTTGTTTCGCAAGTACATAGACGCAGCAAGAGCTGCAAAACCTGCGGACATATGCACTACAGTTCCGCCTGCAAAGTCAAGCACACCAAGTTTGAAAAGAAATCCTTCCGGATGCCATGTCATGTGAGCAAGGGGTGCATAAATGAGTAATGAAAAGAGAACCAGGAACAGGATATATGATTTGAAGCGAACCCTTTCAGCGAATGTGCCGGTGATGAGAGCTGGGGTGATGATTGCAAACTTCAATTGAAACAATGCGAACAGTACCAAGGGAATCGTGGGTGCCAAAGACCAGGGTTTTCCGTCAAGCACATTACTGAACATGAAAAAAGAAGTTGGATTGCCGATGACACCACCAATTGAATCGCCAAAGGCAAGACTGAATCCAACGACGATCCAAAGCACGCTGATCACGCCCATGGCGATGAAGCTTTGGAGCATCGTGGAGATGATGTTTTTGGTATCGATCATCCCGCCGTAGAAGTAGGCAAGTCCCGGCGTCATAAGTAATACAAGCGCTGTCGCTGCCAGCATCCAGGCGACGTCGCCTGAATTGATGCCGTCGGTCACGATCGTGGTTGGCACCGCCGGCATGAACAGCGCCAGAACGCTGATGGCAATCAGCAAGATCAGGTAAATGAGGGATTTTTTCATAGTTATTGGTGTTTGGTTATTGGTTCCGCTGTTAACGATTCTTTAATAAATATTTAAAATGCAGGTCAATAAAATACCCTGACAAGCCAAATAAATTACCGAATACGATTCCGATAGGGTATTTTTTGATGGTATATATTCAAAAAACAGGTTAAAATTTTGATAATAGGGTCAAATTATACCCTCTATCTTCAAAAGTGCTGTAAGTTTTATGATAGCTAATGTCCGCTGATTTGGTCCCTTTTAAGCTGTCACGATTTCCGATCATTAAACTGCACTTCTGTTATTTTTGGGGTTTCTTGCGCCCATGATTTCGCGTGTTATCGGCATCGGTCTGGCAGTCACGGTCTCCTTTTTCGCCAACGCCCAGGCACTGAAGAAATACAACCTTTTTCAACTCGAGGAGAATGATGTTGTCTGGCAGAACACGTATGCTTTCGCTGGCGCGTCCGAAGATCTGCGCCCGCTGGTCGTTCAAATGCTCAAATCAAAATTCTTCACGTTCAATGTGGTGCGGAATGAGGGCGGTTATGTGGGAGAGATCCAACACTACAAAGTGGATTGCAAGCGGTACGGTCGCTCATATTTAAACACACCCAGGATGTACTGGGACGGCGAATGGACGGGAAAGTTTATCGTCAGGGTTTTTCCAGATCGCTATGAAGTGGTGATCTACGCTTTGTACGCAGAAAAAATCGAGCAGAACGTTGGTTATTATAAAGGCGAAAAAACGGTGAGTGGACGTTATGTTGATATTGTAGCCAAGAAAGGGAAGGAGTTTCGGAAGGGAGAATATGGAAACATGGACCTTTTGAGCCTCAGCTTGAAAGACAGTTTTGATATCGGGATCATGACCGGCAAGTGACGCATGTGACGTCGATTACTATCTTTTAAGTAAATTCACAAACCAATCGCACCTGGTGATTTTGCTGGTGGAGCACGGGAATTTTATTTACCGGGTGACAATGGTCCTGAAATTTCTGCTAACTCACCGGGCACAATGGAAAATCTTCGGGTTGTAATCGTTGAAGACGAACTCATCATTGCCGAAGACCTTCGACAAACCTTGGAGGCGGAGGGCTACGTGATTGCAGGCTGCTTTGATTCTGCAGAGGAATCGCTGGAAAAGATCGGCGCGCTTCAACCTGATCTCGTCATGATCGACATCCGGCTGAAGGGTCCCATGACAGGCATCGATTTGGCATCGCGGTTACGCAATATGCTTTCGGTGCCATTCATCTTTGTAACAGCAAGTTCAGACGAAAAAACTTACCGCCTTGCAAAGTCAACTTCTCCTCAGGCGTTCCTGGTGAAGCCGTTTAACTCGCGATCGCTGCTTGCGGCAGTCGACCTTGCATTGGATAACTTCGTTGCAGAACGATCGGATCAAGCCGGGAAAATATCGGCAGCAGACAGGCTCGCTTCTCAAGCAACTGCATCAGATAGCTTATTTATTCGCGTAAATGGGAAGCATAAAAAAATCAAGCTTTCTGAATTTCTTTTTGTCGAAGCAAATGGCAGCTACATAAATATTGTAACCACCTCTGGCCGGTATACCCTCAGCTACAACCTGAGAGATTTTCAGCGCAAACTTCCCGTGCCCGGGCTGGTGAGGGTCCATCGATCTTATGTAGTCAATGTCGCGCGGATAGATTCTTTCGATGACGGCTTTGTCTACGTTGATCAAAACCAAATTCCCCTGGGCAAGAGCTATCGGCATGATTTCCATGCAATATTGAATGCCATCTAGCCTTTTCGAAGGCTAAAATTCTGTATTTCTATCTTCAACGTATTGGGGTCAGGCTGCTCAATACGACCATGCATTTTTTTTAATAGCAGGCCAATCAATCGCATTCCAAAACCATGTGTTTGCTGACTCATCGCAAATCCCGGCCCATTGTCGCTGGTCGTAACTTTCAAGATATTTCCATCCAGCACAACGCATAAATTATACATGGGACGCGGATGTTCAATCAGTGCATGCTTGAGAGAATTAATCGCAAGTTCATTTATCAATAAGCCCAGGGAAATTGCACTGTCCAGGTCGACACTGATTGGATCAACACGAATGTCGACTTTTAGCGGCGTGCGGGTAGGAAATACCTGGAAGATATTGCGCACCAAATCGCCGATAAATCCAGGCAGATTGACGTATTGCATGGAGTGCGACTGGTAAAGATTCTGATGAATCAATCCAATCGTCATGATACGCGTCCTTATCTCCTCCATTTGGGAAACCATTTCTTCGCTTTTCACATGAGGCATCTGGAGACTAAGAAGGCTTACGACGTATTGTAAATTATTTTTCACACGGTGGTGAATCTCCTGCATCAGGGCCTTTTGTTCCGCATTTGATTCATTGAGACTTTTGTTTTGATTCTTTATTTTCTTTCGCTGCAAATACAACGTCACGACAAAAATGAGTGACAAGGCAGTGATAACGGCGAGGAATAATAATGTCGTGGTGCGATTTTTCAATTGGAGTCTTGTAGTCGCCAGTTCGCGCTCTTTCCTCGCCGTCTCAAACTGCGTTTGGAATCGTATCATCGCCATCGCGTTTTCTTTACGATTAAGGCTGTCGGCGAGGTGTTGATAACTGATCGAATACGCCAGCGCCTTCGATGGCGCATCGGTCCGAAATAATTCAACTCCAAACTGGTAGGCTTGACTAAGTACCCTGGCAGAAATGTTGCGAGATCCATCGATTGCCTGTAAAAGGTGCTCTTGTGCTTGCAGTGGCATTTTCTTTTCATTAAAAACCTTCGCGAGGCTGAGGTGTAAGCCTGGAATTGTAAGGCGGTTATTCATTGCTGTATTCATCGCAAGTGATTTTTCAAAGTACCATTGCGCTGAATCAAAATGCCCGAATTGCATGTGTGCATCACCCAGTAATTCATACGTATAAAGGATCTTAATCTTCGTTGCCCGTGGGAATTCTTCTTTCGCTTTGTAGTGGTAATAAAAACAAGAATCCTGAATTCCCGCCCTGCGGTATGCAACACCCGCTTGATCCCAAAAAGGAAATATCCCTATCCCACTCATGTAGCGCGATCCGTTGACGAAATAGCGTGCAGAGGTGCGGTGACTTCCGAGTTCACGATAGGCGATGCCCAGGTTAATCAGGCTTTGATAAATCCCATCCTGATTTCCTGAAACCCGGAAATTGCGAAGAGAATTCAATTCATCTTTGATTTCTTGCCTGTAGTAGATGGTGTCGATGAAACCGGTGCTCAAACCCTTAAAATCACCCACATAATGAACAAAATCCGGTTCCAACTCTTTTAGCGTCTCCGATTCCAACAGGCACTTAAGAGATGCACTGAAGTCGCCTTTGCGATGAAACATTAGCGCCATGTCGTGCAACACCTCGATTTGTCCTCTCCGATGATGGAGTTTTTCGAATGACTGAATGGCCGAACGGAAATAAGTCTCCGCCGAGTCGTAGTATGCCTGGTAATAGAAATTGTTTGCAATTACCAGTTGGCTTCGGGCCTGCGTTTCAATGTCGCCAGCTTTACGGGAGTGTTCGATGGCCTTATGCAGCGCACCCACGGATTGTGCATAGTCGCCATTCGACCAGAGCGTCTTGCCGAAAACGAAAAGTGTCCTGGCCTCACAGGGCGATCCCTTTCCCTCAAACATTTTCACTGCTTCCAATGAAAGCGCCATTGCCTTAGTGTGGTCGGCCCACACCTGATCATCCGCCTTCTTCACTGCCGCAGCAACCAACACGGTGTCGCATTGTGCGAGTCCATCCGACATGCACGCAGACAATGCCGTTGCCACGATCCAAATTTTTTGCATGAACTTGATTTTCACTGACACCGGTCAAAGGGTAGCACAGCAAGTTAATGCAAATGATAATTAATCGCGCAGCCGATAAATTTCGCGACAAACAATCAACACCCCTTCGTCAAGAGGAACTAGTAATTGGCAAACTTTTTCATTCGTTGATGCCTATGCGGGCGCGTGCAGTGCTGCTCACAGGCGACTGTCATGTAATTTTCTCAAAAAAACTATGAAAAAGATTCTATTCTTCCTGGCGATTGTTGTGATAAACAACGCCTGTCAGAAAGACGAACACATCAATCCTACACTGGTGTTGACGGTGGTTGATAAAGCCGGTGCCGGCGTTGCAGGAGCAACAGTAAATTTATATGCGTCACAGGCTGACTACAACGCGAACATTGTAAAGGAGGTGTTTACTTCCGGATCTGATGGGAAAGTGAGCTCGACAAAAGCCGAATATTCTTCGGGAAACTATTATGCAGAAGCGCTTAATGGAGATTTTATCTTGTGGCCGGCCATGCAGGTGAAAGGTGGCACCATGGACTACAAGCTAACATTGGCAGACAATAATTACTTTAAGGCGCTGGTAGGTCCCCATTGGGTGTTATCCGATGTAATTGTTTCCGGCACGTCCCTGTTCAGCAGTGTGTCCGCATGCAGCAAGGATAACTACCTCCAATTCAACAAAGATCTCACGTATGAGTCAAACGAAGGCGCAAGCTTGTGCGCAGGAATGACCCAGTCTGTCAAAGGGACTTACTTGCCCACGGCCAAAGACCCCGCGGCGCTCGTCGCAGTCGGCAGCACACTCGTCTATTCGTTGGGTTCATCTTCGCTTGGTGCCGTTACACTGACCAGTACGCTTGACAGGGTAATGCTAACGAACGGTACAGCCGTGAATGTATATCGGAAACCGTGACAACTGTCAACCCGTCCCTCGCGTGTTGGAATTCAGGGTAGCAGCTGAATAGAATTCAGAAGGTATTTCGTTTACGACGTTAACCAGCAGCAAGAGAATTTCAACATAGTCCGCGAAGTTTTCGAACCGTAGGAACGAATCATCCACACCACCTTCGAACATGTCGGAAGCGTCGATTGCGAGGTTCAAGTATTGGCCGGTAAAAGAGAGTTGAACCATCAGATTGTTTTTTTCCCTGAAGTCAACAAGTTTGTGCATGAATGATGGTGTCAGCAATGCACGAGCCTCCGTCTCATTCTGGGCATATACAGAAAAGAATTTTTCAAATCGCGCATCATGCATTTTGATCAATTCACCGCCGAGCGATTCTATTCTTTCGCCAAGCCTTTCGATCACTTCTTCGGCAGCGTCGCCGAAAAGCCTCTTTATCATTTTAATACTAATGCCCTCGCGAATGTCCGGCAAAACCAGTGTGCGCCCGAGGAGCTTCCTTCCCAAGTCTATCTGGAAGAACATGCCTGCGAAAATTGGCGTGCGCCTGTGTCTGCGGGAACCATGCAAAATACTTGAGACCCTGAAAATCCCAACCTCGGCGAATTGCACCCGAAATCCCTCGACGGATCCCTCTACCAGATCTTTCGACCGACAACGCAAGCCATCCCTTTCGAACAACATGCTGTTCTCGATATCCACAACACTCATTCCTTTGTCAGGGAAATACGTCAGTCGCGGTTGAACAAAAGTGAGTACGCGCGGAATGATCTCTTCCTTATACTTTCTATTGACAGCTTTGAACTTCGAAGCTCTTAAACTCACCAAAATGATCGGATACACGATCGCAACCAATGCGGTGAAAGGGACAAGCATAGTTCCCCATCTCAACGGAGAGTTCGGCAACACCATACTCGTTATGATCGCAGCCACAGATAATATGCCCAGGATTTTAAGCGTCAATCGATAGTGCCTGAAAGAATATTGTTGGTTTATGTTCAGGCGGAGTTCCTCAAGTGAATGCAGTTCCACTTTCAGATCGCCCTCAAAAAATGCTCTGACTTCTTTGATGGTTTTCATACAAGGATTTGATCAAAAGTCAGCTTTTTAATGAAAAAGGTTCAGGCGTTCACAAAGGCGCAACTATCCTCTATGAACTTTTTTATATCCTTCGCAAAGGAATGCAGCCCAGTGAGATTTGTGCGCCGGGTTCAACAGTGGTTTGTTGCGAAATTTCATGTTATGAAGTTCGCGTCGCTATTGATTCTAACGTCACTTGCCACTTCCGCATTTTCTCAGGAAGAACATTTAAGCAGGCCTTGTGATCCACTCCCAGCGCTCAAATCATTGCTGAAAAACGGGACCATCAAGGAACTGTATGCATTCGCCGGATACGAAGATTCTTTCGCAAGCTCGATCCTAAAGCCCGGTAAACCTAACCAGTACACCAGGGCAGAATACGACAGGATGAACGAGAGTGACAAAACGAAATACGAACAGTGGAGCTGCCAGTACGGCGCCAGTAATATTTCAGACGCACTTTCTAAAACTGCGTGGGTGGAAGGCGCCTCGGGAACGGGTGCTGGCGAAGTCGTGCTGTTAACAGTTCAATTGGACGTCACCAAAAAAATAGAAATATGGAGTGGCTATGGTGCAAATGACATGCTATTCAAAGCGAACAACCGTCCCATGAATATCGGTGTTCATATTGTCCGCTCCATGCCGGGACCTTCCGGGCAGTATGGAACGGTGCACCATGAGCTGACAGTGGTTGCTTCGGGGAAGGTCTTACTGAAGGATGTCAACGCGTTTCAACCATTGGCATTGCCGAATTTCAAAAAAGAAACTTTCCACCGCGATGACAACGATTGGGACTATTCCTATTGGTTGTTGCTGGAAATCATTGACGTGTATGCCGGCTCGAAGTATCAGGACACATGCATCACTGATGTCAGAAATGTGAGATAAGTCAAATCCAGTAATGCACTTAAATATTTTAAATCAATCACACATGCGATACTCTATTCTCATATGCTTGCTTGCGTTTCTCAGCCTGAAGCAAGCGCTGGCACAAAAAGGCACTGACCACGACAAATTCGCAAGGAAATTCTACCAGCACTACTCCTACGATGAATCGAAAGTTGAAAATCTTCTTCCTGATGCGGCTGCGCTCGCTTACATCGCTTCAAAAACGGGCGAACCACTTGAGGCACTTCAGACCCGGAATGAACAACAGCGAAGTTTTCTGAAATCTGATTTATCAAAACTTGCAGACAAAGGACAGAACAAAAAGAACGTCATCGATGATTCGCGGATCACGATCAAGCAAGAAACGCCGATAAAGATTGCAGACATCGTGCTGATGACTCACTGGGGTTCGGAAAAGTTTGCAATCCTTCTGCAGAATTGTATCCAGACCGACAAGGGTTGGGTGCTGGGCGACTTTATTGGCCTGGAGGGCGATCCAAAACCGGATCGCGCCGGGACATTAAAAAAAGAAGCTCAGGCAAAAGAGCAAGCCGTTGATGAGGCGTTAAAATTCAAGCAGGAAATGGTTGCGCGCGAGTTGGCCGATAATTCGAAGGACTTCAAATTTCTCACGGGTGTTCACTGGACCGGCACTTACATCTTCGGCGATCGTGAGGGTGCGCCTTTCTTCTTTAACGCAGCCAGTGCCAACCTTCCTGATTTTACCGGCAAGCAATACCCTGATATCTTCTTCGGACCGGACGGCAACTGCGAAGGCAAGATTTGGCTGCCTGGACCAGATCAATCGCTGTCTGGAAAATACACACGTAACAGTGACCACATTCAGATCACGGGCGCAGATACGAAGGCCACGTACGAAGTTTATCATGTTTCTCAGAAGCGCTTGGTGGTAAAAGATGTTGATAAGAATCTGTACTATACGCTGATGAGTAAAGAAGCCATGGCACAACAGTCGGCAGGAAATCCCGGTTCCGGAAAGGTCAAACCGTGGATTGGTCCAACGTTCCCGATGCAAAATGCTGAACCTGTAACCCAATACATGAAGATGGATTTGATTGAAAAGCCGTTGAGGGGATTCCTGGTTTACAAAGACGGGAAAAAGGTAGACGCAGTGATCAAGTACCACGCTCCGGAAGATTTGTGCAGGTCTGCTTCCACATTGCTGTTATATCGAATTCCCTATGGCGAGGCGGGATTTACAGAAGACGAGACAAATAATTTTCTGCGCTTCGTAATGAAGGACAGTCTTGTAGCCTTCTCCGTGGGAGAGCAGGTGTTTGTTCCGGTTCAAACCAGCGTTCCACAATGGGGCATCCTTAGAACGGAGGGCGCCATCCGCCAGGTTGTTGTAATTGGCAAGGTCACATCGGGTGCCAAGTCAGGTTATGCCACATCTACAATACTTGATAAGCTGGACGGAAAAAAGATTAACGCCGCGTCGATGGCGCTGTCCTTCAAGAACAGCATGGCCGACCTCGTGAGCGACAACAAGGACATCGCTGACAAGGTCGCAAACAAGGCAGAGGGCTATCGGCTCCTCCAATTGGACGCTATCATTTCAGAATACAATGCGTGGTTCGACAAACAATACCCTGGCAAAGTGCAATACCTTTTTTATGACGATGGCTCAGTGGCGTGGAAAGGGAAGTGAAACTGATATTTCTTGACACTCACTAGAGACAAGTGGAAGTTCCTGGGATTAAAGCAGGGTTCTAAGTTATTATGACGCTGTCATGGCAAGTGGAAAGAATTTGTTCCGTCGAACTCTTAAAGGAAGATTGATTCTTACCGACGTTTCAATTTTCCTTCAACGCCTTCACCATGTCAATGCGTAGGAGGCGGCCAAATTGAAAACTCAGCGACACAGCAAGCACTAACGCAGCGAGGAGTGCAGACCAGAGGTAGACACCGACGGAAAGGTTTTCGTGGTAGGCATACGTTGCCAGCCACTCACGAATAAAATAGTAGGATACACCAAAGGCAACCACCATCGAAATCGCGGTGAGCCGGATAAACGGCGATGCAAAGGTTAGCAGCACCCGCGCATAGCTTGCGCCAAGCACTCTTCGGATGCTCATCTCTTTTAGTCGTTGCTGCGCGAGGTAGGAGGTCAACCCAAGCAAGCCTATGCATGACATGGAGATGGCGAGCACGGTAAAGATGTTGAAGACTTTTGATGTGGCGCGATCGGATTGATACATCCTCGCTATATCCTGATCGATCATAGAATAATCGACAGCCTCACTGCTCAGGCTGCTCCAGGTATTTCGAATCGCGTCCAACGTATTCTCGAAATTGTCCGGAGCGATTTTCACCGCAATCGCTGACCCAATATTTTCCGATGGGATTCTATAAACTACCAAAGGGGTGATCGCCGCATGCAACGAGGTGAAATTGTAGTCCTCCGCCACTCCTACGATTGTCAGTTCAGGAGAATTACTGTTTGCTGAAAGGACTTTGATTTTGGCACCCACAGGATTTGTAAGTTGAAAGGCCCTCACACCTGCCTGGTTTATCAACACGCCCAGCGAATCTTTGAACGACTCAGAAAAGCCCCTTCCCTCCACAATATGAAAGTTGAGCGTTTCTAGAAAATCAACACCAAACAGAGTCGTGTTCGCTCTTACTTCGGATACGTCGGGATTTGTAATTCCCTTAAAAACCGCACTGCCCATGAGATTTCCTGGTAATGCTGTTTCTGACGCGTACCCGACGTGGCTTACTCCTGGCAGTTGCCGGATTTTGTCAATGAATGGATGATAGTTCGAGCCAAGATTTTGCGCACGTCGCAATGCCATCACATTGCCAGGCGAAAAACCAAGATCTTTTGAATTCAAAAACTTCATTTGACGATACACCGCCATGGATCCTGTAATCATGGCGATCGCGATCGAAAATTGTGCAATCATTAAAACATTTCGCAGGCGTACACTCTTACCAGCCGCTTTGTTCTCTCCTTTGAGCGCACTGCTGGGATGAACTGCAGCGAAGACGGCAGAGGGGTAAACTCCTGCAGCAATGCTTAACACGACGATGAACAATAACAGGTAGACGAGATGAATTGGCGAAATGACCATGAGCGGCGTAAAGGTTCGCGCCGTGAGGGCAGCGAACTGGTCCCAGAACATTACGACGATGACAGCGCCGATCAGTGTTCCCGCTAGGCAAAGAAAAAAGGATTCACCGAAGATTTGCAGTTTGATCTCAAATGCACGCGCGCCAAGCGTTTTTCTTACGCCTACCTCCTTCCCACGTTCAGTGACCTTCGAAACGGTTAGGTTGACGTAGTTGATCGTAGTGATTGCAAGTATGATCACTGCAATGACCGCCAGCAGATACACATATTGAATACTACTGTTTGGAGATAATTCAGCTTCGAGTGCAGAATGAAGGTGAATGCTTGTAACTGGCTGAAGGAAATAATTGAATTGATGACCCGTTGTCTTGCCATAGTTTGCAACGATGTTGGCTTCTCCGAACTTATCCGCGATTCTTTTAATATCTGCTTGCAATACCGCGGGGTCAACGCCTTCTTTCACTTTGATGTAGGTGTATACCCACATCAGCACCCAGCTGTTATTAATGACGGCGGTCTGCAAATGAGGTAGTACATCGATAGATCCGAGCAAGTCAAATTGCAGGTGTGATGTTGGTACCTGGTCTTTCACGACGCCGGTAACCGTCAACTCGAGCGTATCAAGCTTGATCGCTTCACCCGCCACATCCGTCCGACCGAAATATCTGCGGGCAGTTGATTCTGTGACGACGACAGACGTGCGGTGGCTAAGCGCATGGCGGTCGCTACCGCTGATAAATTCGTAATTAAAAACCTTGAAGAAATTCGAGTCCGCGAAAAGAAAGCGCGTTTCCACGAAATCTTTTTCTCCCACCCGCGTGCGCACATCATTCTGGAATAACAGCCGATGAAGGCGCGTTGCAGATTCGACTGTCGGCAATTCACTGGCGAGTGTCGGTGCCAGCATGACGGACCCCGTCGCAAACATTTTCACCCGCTCCGGATAAATGCGCTCCAGCGGAATTCGATAAATCCTATCAGCGCCTTTCCAATGCGTGTCATAGGCGAGTTCCCCTGTGACGTAAATAGATATGAATATCACACACGCTATTCCGATCGAAAGTCCCGTCAAACTGATGATCGAGAAGAGCTTGTTCTTGAATAAATTCCGGATGATAACTTTGAAGTAGTTCGACAACATGCAACACAATTATTGCTGCAAGGTCCGCACCGTGGGAAGCGATATCAAGCCACAGGTAGAAAGATTGAGTTTGTAAGGGTTTTGAATAGATACTTTGAATGCCATCACATTCGTCGGTGAGCCAATCTTACAATAAAACAACAAGCCACATAAAAAATAAGGCCTTGAAGGAAATCCTTCAAGGCCTTTTTGCTTTATCGTAGCGGGGGTAAGACTCGAACTTACGACCTTTGGGTTATGAGCCCAACGAGCTACCAACTGCTCCACCCCGCGATATGGTGCTGCAAAATTACCCAGTTTGTGGGAATTAGCAACTACTTAAATGATTTGATTGTGAAACAAACGGCATCAGAAAGGGTTCATTCAACTCCGGCACTGACCTGATTGTAAATAAAAAAGGGCGGTCACCGACCGCCCCGAGATTAAAAAACCCAAACCTTTGTATCAATCACGCTCTGCGCTTCTGATCAACTTATAATAGGGTGTCCGATTCCTGTTCTCTTTTGCTTTCCGATCGGAAAACATGGCAGACCGCTTTTTTACATTGCCATAGGTAGGACACGAGTCATTATTCATACAAGAAGTAGCCAAAATCATCAAAATCAACAAGCCAATAAACGTTTTCACAACCCGTAGTTTGCTATTAATTCCCCCAAACCGCGGAAGGTAAATGATTAAATTGCCGCAAAATCGCATGAAAACAGCCCATAAAGCAGGTTTTGTAAGTATCGTAGGAAAACCCAACGTGGGAAAGTCCACCCTGATGAATAAGCTGGTCGGTGAGAATTTGTCCATCATCACACCAAAGGCGCAGACTACGCGGCACCGGATCATGGGCATTATCAACCATGAAGATTTTCAGATCGTCTATTCGGATACGCCTGGCATCCTGGAGCCCAAGTATGCGCTGCACGAAGCGATGATGAATTATGTGAAGGTATCACTGGAAGATGCCGATGTAATCATGCTCGTTGTGGAGTGGGGCGAAAAGTTCGATGTATCCGTGTACGAACGATTCAAAAAAACTTTAACACCCGTTCTTCTTGTTATCAACAAGGCAGACAAAGCGCCCAAGGCCGATCGCAAGGCGATGATCGACTATTGGAAGAGCTTTATCCCCGCAAAGGAAATCATCGTTGCCTCTGCCATGACGGGAGAAAATGTCGATCAGATTTTTCCAGCACTGATCAAGCTGTTGCCGGAGCACCCTGCCTACTTCCCTAAAGATGAGCTCACAAACAGGAGCGAAAGATTTTTTGCTGCGGAAATCATCCGGGAAAAAATTTTTAAAAACTACAGCCAGGAGGTTCCCTATAGCACCGAAGTGGGTATCGAAGACTTTAAGGATGAGCCAAACATCCTGCGCATACGCGCCACCATTTTTGTCGAGCGTGATTCCCAAAAAGGCATCGTTATCGGCAAAGGAGGAAGCCTGTTGAAAAAAGTCGGAACAGAAGCCCGCATTGATATGGAAAGCTTCTTTGGAAAAAAAGTATTTCTTGAAACCCATGTTAAAGTCGCCGCCGATTGGCGCAAGCAAAAGGACAAGCTGAAGCTTTTCGGATACATGGAGTCCTAACAGTTCAGGGTTCAGGGTTCAGGGTTCAGAGTTTAGGGTTCAGAGTTCAGGGTTCGCGACATTAGAGTTTACGGCTCAAGGTTTAAGGCTCCAAAGTCTCGTCAAAATGGTGGGCTTCCATCACGAGAACCGCACCAAAACTGCGAACGGCCAATAGCTAATAGCCGTTTTAGCCACCTTCCCACTTTCAGCTTACCTTTGCATTTTTTAGACACCCATGGCAAACATTGTCGCTATTGTTGGACGTCCTAATGTGGGCAAATCCACGTTTTTCAACCGCCTGGTGGAGAAACGTGACGCGATCATGGACAATATGCCGGGCGTCACGCGCGACCGCCATTATGGATATGCCGAGTGGGTTGGAAAGTTTTTCACTGTAATAGACACGGGCGGATACGTAACAGGTTCGGATGACAAGTTTGAATCCCAGATCCGAAAGCAAGTTGAACTGGCACTCGACGAAGCCACCGCGATTATTTTCATGGTTGACTGCCGCGATGGCCTCACGGGCTTCGATAAAGAGTTCGCAAAAACTTTACGCAGGTCCAAAAAGCCAATTTTCATAGCCGCCAACAAGGCCGACACGCCCGACAAGGCTGCGCTGGGTGCCGAATTTTATCAGCTGGGCATGGGTGAAATCTATCCGATATCGGCTGAAAACGGTGGGGGAACAGGCGAACTTTTGGACGAAGTCATTAAAACTTTTGAGACTGAAGACCTCGAAGATCCGAATGCGGGGATCCCCAAAATCGCGATCCTCGGTCGACCGAACGTCGGCAAGTCGTCGTTTCTGAATGTCTTGCTGGGACAAGAAAGAAGTATTGTAACCGATGAGGCGGGGACCACCCGCGACGCGATCCATTCGCGGTATAAGATGTTCAACAAGGATTTTATTCTGATCGATACCGCAGGTATTCGCAAGCGGAGTAAAGTGCATGAAGACATCGAGTTCTATTCCGTGCTGCGATCATTGCGCGCCCTCGAAGAATGCGATGTGTGTATTGTGGTTGTGGACGCGCAACGTGGACTTGAGTCGCAGGACGTGAATATCCTTGGACTTGCACAGAAGCAAGGCAAAGGAATGGTGATCATGGTGAACAAGTGGGACCTGATTGAAAAAGATAGCAAGACTGCCGACAACATTCGGAAGGGAATGATTGAGAGCTTGATGCCGATGGACTATATCCCGATAATTTTTGCGTCAGCGCTTGAAAAGCAACGCATCTTCCAGGTGATCGAAAAGGCCGTCGAAGTCTATAACAACAAAGTCAAAAAGATCCCGACATCACAATTGAACGACGCTTTGTTACCGGAGATAACACATTACCCACCGCCTGCGATCAAGGGAAAATACATCCAGATAAAATACATTACTCAGGTAAACGCGACAACGCCGTCCTTTGCATTCTTCTGTAATCTCCCGCAATACATCCAGGAATCCTATCAGCGGTTTTTAGAGAATAAACTGCGCGAAAACTTCGATTTCACCGGCGTTCCGGTGCGCTTGTTTTTTAGAAAGAAATAAACACATCGATATATATTATAGTGGTTGTCTTTGACGAGAAGATAGCCGCAAACAGGTGAAATTGGCCATCCCTGGTCTGGCTGGCGCAATGGATTGCTAAGGTATATTTTAGGGCTTTTCCGGCTGAAAAACGCAAAATTTTGCGATCCTATGGCTTTGATTTGGGCTTAATTCCTATCTTTGCGACGAATTTTAAAAAACCTGTAAACTATGAAAAACCTGATCGCATTAGTTGTTGTATGCGGTTTTGCATTTGCATTCGTTGCTTGTGGCGGTAAGAAAGAAGCTGCTGCTGAAGAAACGACCACTGCTCCTGCAGATACTACTGCAACTGCACCTGCTGACACTACTAAGACTGACACCACAGCCAGCAAGTAATCAGCGGACAATCTGAAAAGATTGCAAAAACCAAAAGAGGCTGTCTTAAAAAAGACAGCCTCTTTCTTTTTTACACTGCTTGAATTGTCATAAATCGCGAAGACGCCTTTACACCTCCAATGGATCGAAACCGCTTGCAGGCCATTATTGAAAACCACGTTCCCGCCGCAGCTGTTTCTTATTGTCTACAGTTGTGGGATCAGCATCCATTTGATTTCAAACTGCGAAACAATCGCGTTTCAAAGGTTGGAGATTTTTCCTGCCGCCACGGAAAAACACCGCGCATCACAGTCAACCGTGAAAGTCATCCTTATCTGTTTCTCATGACATATGTTCATGAAGTTGCGCACCTCATCGTTCACAAAGCACATGGCTGGAAACATGAAGCTCATGGCGCTGAGTGGAAAAAAGCGTTTCAGATATTGATGATGCCCGTCATGCGATCCGAAATCTATCCTGAAGCTCTGTTGCGAATCATTAAAGGGCACATGGCAGATCCCAAAGCATCCAGTTTTTCTGATACGACACTCACACAGGCTTTTCGCGATCATGATAATAATTTCAAGCACATAACGCTGCTGTCCCAAATACCAGAGGGAAGTATTTTCGGCTTGCATGGACGTTGGTTCAGAAAAGGCGAATTGAAACGCACGCGTGTTGTATGTCGCGAATTGAAATCAAAGCGAAACTACCTGGTAGCAGCTGATGCGCCGGTGGAGGGAGCACAGTTGAGCTTATTGTAATCAGTTGACAGTTGACAAAGAGCAATTGACGCCCGTACGATCTAGCGAGTCGCCTCCAGTAAACGAACTCCATGTCAGTCAGTATGCCATTGGGGAGCATATTGTCAACTGCTCACGAGCAAAGCGAAGTGATTGTCAACTGTCAACTAACTCCCCAGTCGTCGCTGTATCAGCGCGCTCACAAGCTCATACAACTTCTGCGGATGAAGCGTCCTCCAGTTTTCAATCTGTAGTGTACCGCCCATATTTATATAATGATCGATATGATACTTTGTCTGCTCCTGCATGATAAAGTCGGGGACATTGATCTCTGCGATCCAGCCATTGTTTTCATCCACCTCCTCGAACCACTCTTCATAATAGCAATCATCTGAACCGTGGAAGTTCATCAAATTCTCACCAACAATGATGAACTTGTTTATTCCGGCTGCGATCAGTACCTCGATAAAATTGCGCTTCAGCAACATGACATCGTTATTCAGCGTGTCATTCCATTCACCGATGAGCTCGATGATAACGAATCCAAGATTATAGTTTGCAAACAATACCTTCAGATACAGCGTTTCCGAACCAAATGAATCCCACGCAGGATGTATGTAATATCCGTAGATCGTATCCTTAAAGAGGTCGTAATTATATTCTTTCTCAAAGAAAGGTGATCGCTCATCAAAAGATGAGTCGTAATATTTTAACCAATTGTAGTAAGGCTCAATGTTGTGCATTTTTTCTCTCCGCAATCGCCTTCCGCACCGATCCGTGTTTTTTCAGCAGTGCCTCGGCATCCTGCTGACCCACGCCAAGTTCTTCCATCACCATCCGAACACCGCGGTCGATCAGCTTATCATTGGTTAGCTGCATGTCAACCATTTTGTTGCCTTTGACGCGACCCAATTGAATCATCACCGCTGTCGAGATCATGTTCAAGGCCAGCTTTTGGGCCGTGCCTGCTTTCATCCGGGTGGAACCGGTCACAAATTCCGGACCCACAACAATCTCGATTGGATAGTCGACATTTCTTGCAAGCTCGCTCCCATCGTTGCACGTGATGCAACCAGTAATGATGCCCATATTCCTCGCATCCTTTACACCCCCGATCACATAGGGCGTGCGACCAGAAGCAGCAATTCCAATAAGCACATCGTTCTGACTAATTGAAAATTTTTCGAGGTCCTTCCAGGCCTGCGCCGCATCGTCCTCGGCATGCTCAACCGCCTTTCGTATTGCAGCGTCGCCGCCAGCAATGAGTCCGATTACCTTTCCTTGCGGCATTCCGTAGGTAGGCGGTATTTCGGACGCATCAACGATACCAAGCCTTCCGCTGGTGCCCGCCCCAATGTAAAAAAGACGTCCGCCTGCCTTCATCTTCTCTACTATCACCGTGACCAACTTCTCGATGCGTGGAATAACTTTCTCGATTGCGAGCGGAACGTTTTTGTCTTCTTTGTTGATGTTCGCAAGGAGATCATGGACGCTCATCTTTTCTAGTCCGTCATAATGAGAAGATGATTCCGTGGTTGTCATGATACTTGCTGAAAATATGCTTTTAAAATTCGACAATATCGCCTCTTCAGGCAATGTCTTTCTGGTGATAAAGTGTAAGCCCTGCGATCGGTGTTTCGAGAATATTCTTCACCGTGATTCCTTTGTCATTTGCTACCTGGCGAAGCAGGTCGCTGTAATAGAACGCAATCGAACCAACGAAATGCACTTTCAGATTCCTATACCCCTCGTACGCCATAATATTATTCTCATAAAATTCGGCAAAGCTGTCGTAGACAAGCTTGTAGCAATAGGGTTCTTTCAAATGCTGGAAAATGAATTTTGAAAACGTCGCGAGAAAGGTGCTCGGCTTCTCACCCTGGTATATCTTCTCTAGAAATTCTTCCCGGGTAAAAGGAAATCGCGCTTTGAACTGTTCAGCAAGCACGGAAGGCATTCGCTTTCTCAGATAATCGAAAAGAAATTTCTTGCCAATCGTGGCGCCAGAACCTTCGTCGGCAAGGATCCAACCAAGATTTGCAACTTGACCGCTGATTTTTTGTCCGTCATACTGGCAGGAGTTGGAGCCTGTTCCCAGAATACACGCAATTCCCGGTTCTGTTCCACATAGCGCGCGTGCTGCCGCCAACAGATCCCATTCAATTTCGACCAATGCGTTAGGAAAGAACTCAAGAAACTGCGCTCGCACGACTTCCTGGTTCTTTTGGGACGACACTCCGGTACCGTAAAAGAAAATCTTGCTCACATGCTCGTTGGCTAACGCAACCAATGAGTCCACGATACTATTCCTTAGGTCGGATATAGGCTGATAGTAAGGGTTGAACCCCGCAGAGTTGGCTTGTAAAATGCTTCCATCGAGACGAATCAGCCTCCAATCAATTTTCGAACTACCGCTATCAGCAACAATGATCATAGGCTTAAAGCTAATTAAAGCTATTTAATTCCGTGGTCGCTACGCTCCGGACATTTTACCACTTAGGCATATAGAAACATAGCAACGCAGGGAAATGTCACCGAAACAAAAGAAATAGTGGAAGCCATTTCATGTGAGCTTGCCGATCACAGTAAAACGCTTAAAGACATCTTCGGTGTGGGGAGCATCCTTGAGTTCGTCGGTGAGGTCCTGGCCCGCCCAATGTTCGTAGTGTTTGCCGGTAAGCCACAACCGTGATGATGTTACGTCAAAAACATCTCCTTTATAAGCAATCCAAATCTCCGGCTTGTCTTGTCCGTTGCGAAGGGCAAGCTGGGCGCGTGTAATCTGTCGGGTGACATTCATTTGGATGCGAAGTGCTGAAAATCTTTTACGATCGTGTACAAAAATTTCACCGGAGGCAAATCGGTCTGAACATTCAGCAACGATTTTATTTTTTCAGTTACCGCCATTACAGGTTGTACGTTTCCGGTATCGCGGTTTACTTCGAGGGCTCGTTGGATGATTTCAATATCACGTTCATTCAGGTTAACAACCTGCGGATAAACGGGAACGTAGTCCGCGTTCTGGGTTGGTACAAATACGTTCGCGGCTGAAACTTTGGCTTCGGGAATGAGCTTGATCACCGTCGTCCCGGCGACAAGATCTCCAAGTCTTTGGCCTTTCTCGCCGATGGCGATCACCAATATTGCGATCAGTCCCGACATAAGCTGAATGTCAATAAGGGCGAACATCCACCGCAAAATATAGTTGCCGACGGCGGCCGGTGTCCCGTCAAGTCTCAGAACTTTGATGTTTAAAGCACGCTTACCCGGGCTCTGCCCATTCATAAATATTTCAAAAGCAAGGTGATAGAACAAATACGGCAACCCCACGGTGACAATCCATACCCATGCGATCTCCATCTTCATATTGAAATAGAGGGCGATCATTACAATTACAAACCCTATAAGGATTAGTTGATCAAGCAGGTAAGCAAGGATACGGTCACCGACACTCGCCACCGGGTAGGTAATAAAAACGTTTTGTGTGGTGCGAACATGTACCTGCATATAGCTGACAATCAGGCCTTCGAAAGCGTTGTGATTGGCTGAAATTCCGAAAGCAAATCTCTATCTTGATGTCCCAAACCCAAACCTATGAAATCTTTTTATCTGATTTGCGCTGTTTTGTCTGCACTACTCTTTTCCTGCGCAGAGAAGAAGCCCGTAGAGCGGATGAACGACGAGCAACTTCGTGCATTCGCTGACGAGCTCGCTCATAAATACGTCATCACAGATGGACACGTCGATCTACCGTTCCGGTTGAAAATAAAAAATTTCCGGATCGACAGGGAGTACATGGGAATTCCAATAAAAAGTGAGGAGGGAGATTTCGACTACGAGCGCGCAAAAAAGGGCGGCCTGTCTGCGCCCTTCATGTCAATCTATATCCCATCTTCCTACCAGGCTTTTCCGGATAAAGGAAAGATACTCGCCGATTCACTTATCAACATGGTGCGTGGCATCGCCGAAAACATTCCTGACAAGTTTGCATTGGCCAACTCAGTGGAGGATGTTGAAAAGAATTTCAAAGAAGGAAAAATTTCTCTGCCCATGGGCATGGAGAACGGTGCGCCCGTTGGTGATGACATCAAGAACGTTCAGTATTTCTACGATCGCGGCATCCGCTACATCACACTTACGCACGCCAAAGACAACCAGATCTGCGATTCTTCCGGTGACACAACACATACGTGGAACGGCTTAAGCCCATTTGGACAGGAGGTGGTGAAAGAAATGAATCGCGTGGGTATCATGGTCGATATATCGCACGTTGATGACAGCACCTTCTATCAGGTGATGAAGATGACCAACGTGCCGTGCATTGCATCACACTCTTCCTGTCGCTTCTTTGCACCGACGGTACGTCGCGATATGACAGACGACATGATTCGTGAGATGGGGAAAAATGGCGGCGTGATCGATGTGAATTTTTACAATGCCTTTCTCAGCGGTGACGTTGCCCGTCAAAACAAGCAGCTTGATTCGCTCCTGACGGCTAAGGGATTAAACCCGACAGACTCACTCGCCAAGCCGGTCATTGAACAGTTCAAAAAAGACAATCCGATTCCTGCGACAGACGTTCAAACCGTTGCCAATCACATTGACCGCATCGTTCAGCTTGCGGGTATTGACCATGTTGGACTCGGGTCAGATTATGATGGCGTGGGAGGTGTAGAAAATTTACCTGATGGCCTTAAAGACGTGTCACAGTATCCTAATCTTCTCTATGAATTGTTGAAGCGTGGTTATACTGAATCGGACATTGAAAAGATCTGTTCTGGAAATATGTTCCGGGTATGGAGAAAAGTGGCTGAAGCTGCGAAGAAGGGATAGTAAGAACCAAGCCATTCGGTAATCGCTCAGGAGTAAAAAATTTTTAGCCACGGATTACACGGATTAACACGGATAGACCGACAAAGTCGGTCTATATTTTTATTGTATAAGAAATCCTTTCTTCAAGTCCTTCAATCTGTGCCAATCCGTGTCATCCGTGGCTAACTACCTTTCGCCATGCATGGCGAAAATCGTTGCTTGGCTTGAAGTCATTAGGTGTTTTTATATTTTTATGTTCTTCAACCCGGGACTTTCTTCCTTAACACATGCGAGAGGCTGCTTTCATTCATCAAAACCGTGCCCGTTGGGAAACTTTTGAAAGCGTTGTGAACAACCCAAGGGCGGTACAGCCGGATCACCTTGCGGAATTGTTTATTCAGGTCACGGATGATCTTTCTTTTGCAAGAACCCAATACCCTGAAAGCCGCACCACTGCCTACCTTAATTCTTTGGCAAGCAGAATTCACCTTGAAATCTATCGCAACAAAAAAGAAAACACGAGCCGCTTCATCACATTCTGGAAATCGGAATTACCCTTGATTCTTTACGAGGCGCGCAAGCCAATGCTTTACGCGTTTATCATTTTTATCCTGGCAGGCATTATCGGTTCGGTGTCGGCAGCCTATGACGATACATTCGTGCGATTGATTCTCGGGGATGGCTATGTCAATATGACGCTTGAGAATATCAAGAACGGAAATCCTACCAAAGTTTATGCATCTGCCGATGAACCTACACTTTTCTTCCGGATAGCCTGGAACAATATTCTCGTGTCTTTCTTCACGTTTATATATGGCGTATTTTTTTCCCTCGGCACCGGGCTGTACCTGTTCAACAATGGACTGATGTTCGGCGCCTTTGTGACATTCTTCTACCGCGAACAGCAACTTTCGCAGGCTTTTCCGGTGATCATGTTGCATGGGACAATTGAATTGTCGTCGATTGTCATTGCAGGCGCAGCGGGGTTTGTGATGGGTAACAGTCTTTTGTTTCCCGGGACTTATGCCCGACTCGCATCGTTCAAGATCGGAGCATTAAAAGGATTGAAGATCGTGATAGGGTTAATTCCTTTTTTCATTCTGGCGGCATTCATCGAAGGTACCATCACGCGTTACGCGTTTATGCATTGGAGCATGAAGACCGCTATTATCCTTTCTTCCGCCATATTGATGATCTGGTACTTCATCATTTATCCAAGGCTTTACAAGCCGGAAGATATGAGCACTTTTATGAAAGACCACGGTAACGTTAATTTTGAAAAATGACAGACTTCAGGATCATCGATTTTCAAAGAAAGCGGGATTTCAGTGAAAAGATCAACGCGACATTTTCCTTTGCAACACAAAATTTCAAAGGACTTTTTCGAAGCTTGTTATATATAGGCGGTCCGCCGACACTGGTTACAAGCTTGTTCATAAGCTCATTCTTTACTGATTTCTTTTCGATGGGACTGCAGGCCGGCGGAGGCTCAGAACCTGAAGCACTTAACCGCTATTTTACTTCCGCGGAGTTCTGGATACAGATTGCCCTTGCATTTCTTTTCTTCGTGACAGCAGTGGTTGTGATCACAGCAACGTCCTACAACTACATCATCCTATACCGGGAAAGGAAGTCCAGTCAGATTGAAATCCAGGAAGTGTGGGAGCGTGTGCGGGCGACCTTCTGGATGTATTTGGGCACAAGTGTGATGCTGGGCATCGTGGCAATGTTCGCTTATGTTTTACTGGCTTTACCCATCTTCATTCTGAGCACAATCTCACCTTTCCTCATTCTTTTCGGCATTCTGTTTATGATGTTTGGAATCGCATACCTGTATGTGAGTGCATCGCTTGTATTTGCAATCCGTGCATTTGAAAAGAGAGGGTTCTTCGACGCCGTCAGGCGTTCATTTCAGCTCACCAAGGACAAGTGGTGGAGCACCGCTGGCAATATGTTCGTATTGTCGATGCTTGTCGGCGTTTTCTCTTCAATTTTTTTCGTCCCCGCCTACATCATTATGATTGTTCAGACGCTCCATTCAGTAAATGAAAATAATTTTCAAGGCGCCTCAAATGATGGCGTGCTGGGCGTAATTACGCTCGTATTGATCACTTGCTATTACCTGAGCCAGCTTATTTTGTCGTCTTTGCCGAACATCGGATTGGCTTTCCAATATTTCAACTTAGTTGAGATAAAAGAAGCCAAAGGATTGATGAGTGATATTGAGACTTTTGGAAAAGCCCCCGAAGCACCCCAGCATCAGGAGGACTATTGAGCAAGCTGCATGCGCATCATCCTCATTTTTGCATTCATCCTGATATTGCCTTTAACAGTCGTATGCGGTCAGGACATAGACTCTACGGCTGACGCTGACTCTACACGCGCGTTTTTCAACGATTCTGATCCGGTGATACTTTCGATAGACTCGACGAACGTGGAAGTGCGGAAGTTCGATGAGGGTGCCTTAAATGAATTGCGCAACGACGATGATCTCAATTACCGCCAGCCTCCTACCATTGTAGAGAGTCTGTGGGACAGATTTATTTCATGGATTGGAAGAATTATCGGATGGCTTTTCCGCGGCGCCGTCACCACAAACTGGGGGCGCATATTGTTGTATGCCGTTGGACTCGTCGTATTGATCGTTATTATCATGATGTTGCTGAAGGTTGACGCACTTCGCGTCTTTCAATCAGGTGCAGACAAGGGCGCGATTGACTATCGAACCTTTTCCGAAAACATACATGAAATGGATTTTGATGCTTTGATCAGAGAAGCGGTGTCAAAAAAAGAATACAGGGTCGGCGTACGTCTTATTTTTTTGCACGCTTTGAAAATCCTTGCTGACCGCCAACAGGTAGATTGGCGACCTGGCAAAACAAATCATGACTACCTCGCCGAACTGAAGGAAGGTGATCTGAAAACCGGTTTCAATGAACTGAGCTTCTATTTTGACTATACCTGGTATGGAGATTTCAACGTGACTGAAAACCTCTTTCAGCGTGTCAGTATAATATTCGATGGTTGGAGAAAGACTGTGGGATGAAGAAAGACTGGAAATATATTCTCTACCTGACGATTGCCTTCGGAATATTCCTGGCGGTGAAACTTTCCGGCCCGAAACAGTTCGATTGGACGCCAACCTATGCTTCAGAAGACAAAAATCCATTTGGAGCCCATGTTCTGCATGAATTAATACCCGCCCTGTTCAATGGCCATCGCATGCAGGTGACAAACAAGACGCTATACGAACTCCGCGATAGCCTGAAACAAGGTCAAAACATTCTTATTCTCGCTCATTCTTTTTCCGCGGATGCAGAAGATGTCAAAGTCCTGCTTCGTTTTGTCAATAGCGGTGGATCGGCATTCATCGCAGCACAATCGTTTCGTGGGAAGCTTGCCGACACGCTCAATCTTCGCACGTATGATTATTTGTTCCGGGATGGCATGTATGCAAAACGAAAGGATTCCTCATACATGAAATTTGTCAACACCCGGCTGGATACGCTCGCACATTTTGGTTTCCGTCGCGACAACATTCATAACTATTTTGAGCCACCTGACACTGTAAACAAATACCTTCCTGGGTTCGGTGACCGTGACTCCGTCGACATAAAACATGCCGCATTTGTTTTAGGAAACATGACGGTGGTGGCAGAAAATGATCTTGGTAAGCCGGTGATCGTGAAGATAAGATGGGGAAAAGGCAGTTTTATAATCTGCAGCACACCACTCGCATTCACGAATATTTATGCGTTGAAAAATGACAACAATCGATTTATTTCAGAAGCCCTTTCCTATCTCCCTCCAGAGGATGTTTGCTGGTCGGAATTTTATAGCATTGGCAGGCTGGAGTCACAATCGCCATTGCGGTTTATTCTTACTAACGAACCACTGGCCTGGGGTTATTATATTTCGGTAAGCGCGTTGTTGCTTTTCATGGCTTTCGAAGCCAAACGAAAACAGCGTGTAATCCCGGTTATTACTCCGCTGACAAATTCGTCATTGGAGTTTGTAGGCACCATCGGTAATCTGTATTTCAGTAGAGGAGATCACAAAAACATAGTTGACAAAAAGATTCTTTTTTTCTTCGACTCCATCCGCACGAAATATTCTTTGAATCCCCTCGGTGCCGGAGAAAATTTCATATCCTTACTTTCAAAAAAATCAGGGAAAAACGAAGACAAGGTCCGGCAATTATTTGATTTGATCCGAAGCATTCAAAACAAAACAACTGTCGATGAACATGATCTTCACTCACTCAATGATCAGATAGAAGAATTTACAGGCAGGCCAGTACGGAAGGTGGCCAAATAAACACAAAAACATGGCAGAGAACATTTTTGAAAACAGGTTGGACCTCAGTGGAATGCAGGAGAACGTCCGGCAGATCCGCGAACAAATTGCCAAAGTGATTGTCGGCCAGGAGTCCATGATCGATTTGCTGTTAACGTCACTTCTCGCTGATGGACATGTATTGATCGAAGGTGTTCCTGGCGTCGCAAAAACACTGACGGCGAAGCTGCTCGCGCGGGTAATTTCTGTAGACTTCAGCCGGATTCAGTTCACCCCGGATTTGATGCCGTCGGACGTGCTGGGGACATCGATATTCAACGTGAAGACTTCGGAGTTTGAATTCAAATCAGGTCCGATATTTTCAAACATCGTTCTCATCGATGAAATCAATCGTGCCCCGGCAAAGACACAGGCCGCCCTTTTTGAGGTGATGGAAGAAAGGCAGGTTACAGTTGATGGCCGGACCTACAAAATGAAGAGCCCGTATCTGGTTGTCGCCACACAAAATCCTATCGAGCATGAAGGAACCTACCGGTTGCCTGAGGCCCAGCTCGACCGCTTTCTCTTCAAAATCGTTGTCGACTATCCAAATCTGGAGCAAGAGACGGACATCGTAGCACGTCAACACCATCGCAAAGGGACGTCGGCTACTGATGAAGTCCAATCGGTATTGTCCCCCGAAAGCCTTCATAACTTCAGACAACTCGTGCAGTCAGTTCACGTGGAAAGCAACCTCATCAAGTACATTGCACAGATCACGTTTGAAACGCGCAACAACCCATTGCTTTTCCTGGGTGCGTCGCCACGGGCTTCAGTAGCAGTGCTGAACGCTGCAAAGGCGTACGCCGCTTTAAGGGGACGGGATTTTGTGACACCGGAAGACGTGAAGTTCGTTGCATTACCGGTTCTACGTCACCGTATTGTTCTCAATCCAGACAAAGAGATGGAAGGCACATCGCCGGATGAAGTAGTTATGCAGATCATCGACAAAATAGAAGTTCCGCGATAGTGAATCTGATACGCAGCCTGTTCCTCAACAATCGGTTCTTCGCTATCGCTGGCGGAATTGTAGCGCTGTTTATCATCACTTTTGTGCTGGAGACACCGATTCTGATTCCACAAATTTCATTCTATCTCTTTCTTGCATTCCTCCTCACTGATCTCGTGCTGCTATACCGGGTTCGTCGCGGAATGAACGGCCATCGGACTTGCGCAGACCGACTTTCCAATGGCGATGACAACGAGGTGGTCATTCACCTGGAAAATTTATACACCTTTCCTGTGTCGCTCAGGATCTTCGATGAAATTCCCCACCAATTTCAACGGAGGGATCTCGAGTTTAATGTTTCAATCGCTTCGGGTGAAAATCGTGTGATCAATTATCGCCTGCGCCCGATAAAGCGGGGAGAATATTCCTTTGGTGCAGTGAATGTCCTCGCGAGCTCCCCTTTAAAGCTTTTCTCACGTCGGTTTCGATTCAGTGCGGGTAAAATGGTTCCTGTATACCCTTCGTATCTGCAGATGCGCAAATATGAATTGCTTGCCATCAGCAACCGGCTTGTCAATGCAGGAATAAAAAAGATCCGAAGGATCGGACAAAACCAGGAGTTCGAACTGATAAAAGAATACATCAGTGGCGACGACATACGTACGATCAATTGGAAGGCAACGGCTCGCAAGTCAAGATTAATGGTCAATCAGTTCCACGACGAGCGGTCTCAACAGGTGTATTCACTCATTGACAAAGGGAGGGTGATGCAAATGCCGTTCGAGGGCTTGAGCCTCCTCGACTATGCAATTAATGCATGCCTCGTTATCTCCAACATCGCAGTAAAAAAATTCGACAAGGCAGGACTTGTCACCTTCCAGGATAAAATCGGCACTATGCTGCCTGCGAGCCGAAGAAACAACCAAATGTCCCTGATTCAGGAAACATTGTACCATCAGAAGACAGCGTATCGCGAGTCCGATTTCTCCAGACTGCATACACACATCCGTACCAGGATCAACCAGAGAAGCCTGTTGCTGCTGTTCACAAATTTTGAGAGTCTTTTCGCTATGGAACGTCAGCTTCCTTATCTGAAAAGCCTTGCGCGGAGACATTTACTTGTCGTGATTTTTTTTGAGAACACTGAACTCAACTCCCTGCTTGAAGCGCATGCCGATACTTTACGGGATATCTATCACAAAGCCATCGCCGAAAAATTCAGTTACGACAAGAAATTGATCGTGAAAGAACTGAACCGCCATGGAATACAGTCGGTCCTTACGACGCCTCAGCAATTGACGGTCAATACCATCAACAGATATCTCGAGCTTAAGGCCAGAAACCTGATATAAAAAAATTGAGAACCGGCAAGTTCATCCCGGTTCTCAACTTATAGTAAACTTTTAGTGAATTGTCAGTCGGAAGAACTATCGTTCTTGGCATTGACAGTTCTTGTGTGTCCGTTTGCAGAGATGGTGAAACTGTTGTCGCATGTTCCGTTTCCAAAGTCGATCGTCACAACTTTATTGGTATCATACGTAACTACCCTGACACCCTTTACCGGACGGAACACCTTATTGCTGATGGCACAGGAGCGCCAGTACTCAAGCGGCGTTGTAATCTGGACAGAGTAGCCAACGCCATGTCTGTTCGTTCCCGATGCTGCGTTCGATGCACCAACTGTCTGGCTGATAATAATCTTATCGTCTGTTATGGTTGCGCTCCTTACCCATTGACGCGTGTGATGCACTGTGCGAGTGGCGGTGCTGGCGTCTGGCCACGTCAATTTATGCGATGCCTCGACTTTCCAAGTCAGTGGTGAAGCTACAGAGCTGACGTTAACAATTGTTCTCACGTCATTGTCGCTAAACGATACGTCGTTAATACTGTAGCCGCTATAATTAATGGTTATCGTCGAGCCCGTTTTATACCAGCGTCCATTAGACCATGTTATAATGATCTTGCCTTTTCGTGTATTGCCTTTTGAATCGGTGCAACCGGTTCCGAAATCAACCGTGACTTTTCCGGAAACCCGGTTTGCAGTTGAATCAAATTTGAATGTCGCGCATTTGAATCGATCATCTACAAGCGATGCATCCATACGACCACCAGGCGAATCAGCCTGCGTCAGGGCGCTCGTTCCCATATCCTCAGTCTCGTTCATTTGTGATTCCGTCGTTGCATCATTGTTTACCGTTTGGACTGCCTCGGTAGAAAACGGATCATCGGCCTTGTTACAGGAAGCCAGGAATAGTGTGGTCACGATTACCAGACCTATCATTGCGGCAACCGACCATTTCTGTTCATTTTTCATCGTCTAAGTTGTTTTGGTTGCCCTTTAGAAGAAAAAGTCCCACACAGGTTTAAAGCGTCGAGGAAAAAAATTTTACGGTCGACAAAAAACAACCAAAAAGCCTTGATTCTTGCGTGAAAAACCAGTTTTTGACGAAATTATTCTTGATAATACCCTAAGAAGTAAACCCTAATCAACCTCCAGGCCGTCGTTTTTAAATGTGATCGTCCGTGATGTGGCGGTCGTTGAAGCGGTAAAAGATCCATCACATGTTCCATTACCAAAATCCAGCGTGACGGTTTTATTGCTGTCGTATGTCACCGTCCGGACACCTTTAACCGGGCGAAGCACTTTGTTTGATAAAATGCAGGATCTTGAATATTCGAGTGGCGTTGTGATAACAACGGAATAATCTTTTGAATATCGATTGATGCCACTTGCTGCTTGTGTAGCAATCTTTGACTGTGCAATAATGAATTTGTCATCCTTCGGATTAGCAGCAACTACCCATTGCCGGGTTTGGTGAATCGTTCTGTTTCCGCCAGTCTTGTCTGGCCAGGTAAGATTGTAATAAGACTCCACTGTCCAGGTGAGTGGCGAAGAGGTCGAGCTCACGTTATGTAGCGTCGAGCCGTTACTATTGCCAAACACCACCCCGTTGATTGAATAGTTTTGAAAACTCGTCGTAGTATGGGATCCCACCTTGAACCATCTTCCGTTTGTCCAGCTGATCTGAACTTTTCCGGCCCGCGTGTTGCCACGTCCGTCCGTACATCCCGAGCCGAAGTCAACGACGACTGTTCCTGTAACACGATTGGCCGTGGAATCGATCGTCAATGTGGCACAAGTCAGGCGGTCATCCGCCAACGTTGCATACCTTCCCGCGGGGGCATCTGCAACGGTCAAAGCACTCATCACAATATCATCGGCTTCGTTGGTCATGGATTCCAGTTCGGCGTCGGTACTGACTGTTTGACGCATGTCCGTTGGAAAGGGATCATCGACGGCTTTTTTTGTACAGGTTGTGAGCGTGCAAAGCAACACAGTGTATAGCAGCAGGGTCTTCGTTCTTTTCATCGCCTCATGATGTTCTATCCCATTTAGACACAGGGGACGATGAAGGATTCCCGTATGAATAAGATTTTTTTGCAGAATACGAGAATTACCTACAATCCAGGAAGAGCTTCGCTATAAATTTTGCTTTTTCAGTTCGCGCATCACATAGTCACAGGCGCGCGCCGTCATTGCCATATAGGTAAGCGAAGGATTTACGCACGATGACGACACCATGAAAGAACCATCGGTGACAAAAACATTTTTCACTGCGTGCATTTGGTTGAATCCGTTGAGTACGGATGTTTTTGGATCACGGCCCATCCGGACGGTACCCATTTCATGGTTCGCATTCCCAGGGAAAGAGATGTTGGATGTTGTGGCAATATCTTTATAACCCGCGGCATCCAGCATTTCTGCAATGGAGGGTGCGATGTCTTTGTGCATGGCCTTCTCGTTGTTCTTGAATTCACAATCAACATTGACCAAGGGGCGTCCCCATTTGTCTTTTTTGTCTTTGTCGAGTGTCAAACGATTCTCCTGGTACGGCAAGCATTCACCAAAACCTCCAAAGCCGATCGACCAGGGTCCGGGACTCTGCGAAAGTTCTTTTAGCTCCTTGCCAATAGGTTTTGCATTAAGATTATCACGCCAACCAGCCCTGGATGCTCCGCCCTGGTATCCGAAACCACGCAGATAGTCTTTCTTCTTTTCACTGACGTTGCGGAAGCGCGGAACATAGATTCCATTTGGCCTGCGTCCGGAATAATAAAATTCCTCAAAACCCGGAACGGTTGCTGATGCACCAGCGCCCTTGTGATGATCCATAATGTTTCGCCCCACCTGGTCACTGTCGTTTCCCAGGCCATTTGGAAATCGACGTGAGGTTGAATTGAGTAGGATCGCAGCTGTAGCTATAGTAGATGCGTTGAGAAAAATAATCTTTGAAAAGTATTCTGTTATCTGATCGGTTTCTGTGTCAATAACTTCAACGCCTGTGGCCCTTTCAGATTTTTCGTCATACATGACCCGGTTCACAAGTGCATTTGTCTGAAGGGTCAGATTGCCGGTTTCAAAAGCGGCCGGCAACGTACTGGCATTGGTACTGAAATAGGCGCCATACGGACAGCCTCGATGGCAAAGATTTCTGAATTGGCAGATGCCACGTCCTTTAACAGGCGCCGTTGCGTTCGCACTTCGCCCAATAACTACTTTTCTGCCGGGAAACTTCTCTTCAGCGATTTTTTTAAAACTCTTCTCCACGCAATTCATTTCCATCGGTGGCTGGAATACGCCGTCGGGCAGATGTGCTATGTTATCCGCGTTGCCCGAGACGCCGATAAATTTTTCAACGTAGTCATACCACGGCGCCACGTCTTTGTATCTGACAGGCCAGTCGATGGCAATTCCATCGCGAATGTTCGCTTCAAAATCGAGATCACTCCATCGATAAGATTGTCTTGCCCACAATAACGATCGCCCTCCAACAACATCACCGCGGATCCAATCGAATCGCTTAGTTTCTGTATAGGGATTTTCGAGATCGTTGATATAGAAATGTTTATTGTCGGCGCGATAGGAATAATGCCTGGCTTGAATGTGGCATTTTTCGATGTCAGCACTGGTCAAACGTCCTGCATTTGGAATGTCCCAGATATCAAGCGTCGACGTAGGATAGTTCGGGTGAACCAGTGGCTTGCCGCGTTCCAGCATCAAGACTTTCAACCCTTTTTCGCAAAGCTCTTTGGCAGCCCAACCTCCACTAATGCCTGAACCGACGACGATGGCGTCGTACGTGTTCTGCGATTGGGCCTTTGTATTGAGATTCATGGTGCCGTTGAAGAGACGAAAAATAATCCAACCGACCTCTAACCACCTGCGCAAATTTAAATTAGGAGAGGTCGCGGAATCCTTGACTTGCGTGTTTATTTTTGCCCGATTTATCCAACCCCACCATGCCAAGAGATCGCAGCATTCGCTCCATTCTGATAATAGGAAGCGGCCCCATCGTTATTGGTCAGGCTTGTGAATTTGACTATGCCGGATCGCAGGCTGCGCGATCATTACGGGAAGAGGGAATTGAAGTCATACTTATCAATTCCAATCCTGCAACGATCATGACCGACAAAGTGACAGCAGATCACATCTACCTGCGACCACTTGAAAAGAAATACATCAGGGAAATCCTCGAAAAACACCACGTTGATGCCGTATTACCTACCATGGGTGGTCAAACAGCATTGAATCTTTGCATTGATTGTGAGAAGGCGGGCATCTGGGAACATTATGGTGTGAAAATCATCGGGGTCGACATCAAAGCGATTGAGACGACCGAGGATCGCGAGAAATTCAGGCTAAAAATGCTGGAGCTCGGAGTCGATGTATGCAAAGGAGAAACTGCGACGAGCTTTCTTGAAGGGAAAGAAATAGCCCAGGAAATCGGCTTTCCGCTTGTTATCCGACCCTCGTTTACCCTTGGTGGAACAGGGGGTGGATTTGTTGACAATCCTGATGAGTTCGATGAAGCTCTCAACCGTGGGCTGCACGCTTCTCCAATCCACGAAGTGCTGGTTGAGAAAAGTATAATGGGCTGGAAAGAATACGAGCTCGAATTGCTGCGCGACGGTGCCGGAAACGTGATCATAATTTGCTCGATCGAAAATTTCGACCCAATGGGTATACACACGGGCGATTCGATTACCGTGGCCCCGGCGATGACTTTGCCCGATACGGTCTATCAGCATATGCGCGATCTCGCCATCAAGATGATGAACGGGATTGGAAAATTTGCGGGAGGTTGCAACGTGCAGTTCTCAGTTAACCCTGCAGATGACAATCAGATTATTGCGATCGAAATTAATCCACGCGTGTCACGTTCGTCTGCGTTGGCTTCTAAAGCAACAGGCTATCCCATTGCAAAGATTGCATCGAAGCTCGCCATCGGGTACAACCTTGATGAGCTGAGCAACGCAATCACGGGGACAACAACTGCTTACTTCGAACCCGCCCTTGACTACGTCATTGTAAAAATACCCCGTTGGAATTTTGACAAGTTTCCTGGCGCTAACCGCAAGCTCGGACTGCAAATGAAATCAGTTGGCGAAGTGATGGGAATCGGGAGAAATTTCCAGGAGGCTTTGCAGAAGGCCTGCCAATCGCTCGAGATCAGAAGAAATGGTCTTGGCGCTGACGGAAAGGAGCTCACAAAACAAGCCGACTTACTCCAGAGCCTGGAGCACCCAAGCTGGAACAGATTATTTCATGTTTACGATGCAATGAAACTCGGCATCTCCATGAAAACGATCAGCAGTCTGACAAAAATTGACAAGTGGTTCCTTGAGCAGATCTGGGATCTGGTTGAATTTGAGCAGCAACTTGAGAAGTATTCTCTTGAGACAATCCCTGTGGATGTCATGCGCACCGCAAAAGAAAAAGGATATGCCGACCGGCAAATCGCACATCTTCTTGACTGCAAAGAAAGCGAGGTGCATAAGAAGCGCCGAGCAATGGGAATCAATCGCGTATACAAACTCGTCGACACCTGCGCTGCGGAGTTTAGTGCAAAGACACCTTATTACTATTCAACTTTCGATACAGAAAACGAATCAGTTTCGTCAGGAAAGAAGAAGGTTATCGTGCTGGGCTCAGGTCCGAACCGTATTGGCCAGGGCATTGAATTCGACTACTCGTGTGTACACGGAATTCTGGCAGCAAAAGAATGTGGCTACGAAGCCATCATGATCAATTGCAACCCAGAGACTGTGTCCACAGACTTCGATATTGCTGACAAGCTTTACTTCGAACCTGTGTTCTGGGAACACCTTTGGGATTTGATCCAACATGAAAAACCTGAAGGCGTGATCGTGCAATTGGGCGGCCAGACGGCGTTGAAGCTGGCGGAAAAGCTGCACAAGTACGGGGTTAAGATCATGGGAACGTCCTTTGATGCCCTCGACCTTGCAGAAGATCGCGGAAGCTTTTCGACCCTGCTCAAGGAATTGAACATCCCCTATCCTGAATTCGGCGTCGCAACAAATGCAGACGAAGCGCTTGAAGTTTCAAAGACCATTGGCTTTCCACTGCTTGTAAGACCTTCATATGTGTTGGGTGGGCAGAGCATGAAGATCGTTATCAACGAAAACGAGCTCGAGAGTCATATCCTCGATATCTGGAAACATTTGCCGGAGAACAAGGTGTTGTTAGATCATTTCCTCGACGGCGCTATTGAGGCCGAAGCTGATGCGATTTGTGACGGCGAAGATGTTTACATCATCGGTATCATGCAGCACATTGAGCCCGCAGGAATTCACTCTGGTGATTCGTATGCCGTGTTGCCACCTTACAATCTCGGCGACTTTGTGATTAAACAGATTGAGAACTATACAAAACGTATCGCCGTTGCCTTGCGGACTGTTGGTCTGATCAATATTCAATTTGCTATAAAGAATGATAAGGTCTACATCATTGAGGCCAATCCTCGCGCATCACGCACAGTGCCTTTCATATGCAAAGCGTATGACGAGCCGTATGTGAACTATGCGACAAAAGTGATGTTGGGTGAGAAGAAAATTAAAGACTTTAACTTCAATCCGACCAAGAAAGGCTACGCGATCAAAGTACCCGTTTTCTCTTACAGCAAATTCCCGGAAGTAAACAAAGAGCTCGGTCCGGAAATGAAGTCTACCGGTGAGGCGATCTACTTCATCGATGATTTGATGGACGACTATTTCTTGAATATTTATTCGGAGCGCAATCTCTATCTGAGCCGGTAACGAACGACTGGATTAAAAAGACAACCCTGAGCTACTGCTCAGGGTTTTTTTATTTTCCAAAATTAACTCAACAGGAAAACCTGATTGTTTGCGGTATATGTCAGACACCTAAGGTGTCTGACATATTATCGAGCTCCAAAAATTCGCTGAAATCAAACTTATTCACTCTTCAATGACTTCACGGGATTCACCACCGCTGCCTTAATCGATTGATAGCTTACTGTGAGTCCAGCAATGGCGAACGCTACGATCCCTGCGATCAAAAATGAATCGACCCTCAACGGTATCCGATAGGCAAATCCGCCCAGCCACGTATCCATCATCCACCAGGCAAGCGGTGTGGCTAACACAAATGAAATGATAACGAGTCGTGTGAAATCTTTCGATAGCAAAAACACCACGCCACTCACGGATGCACCCATAACTTTTCGGATACCGATTTCTTTTGTCCGAAGGCTCGCAGTGTAAGCTGAGAGGCCGAACAAACCAACACATGCAATGATGATCGCAAGACCGGAAAACACACGAAACAGTTTACCCGATCGTGCTTCTTCCGCATATCCCTGGTTTAAATTGTCTTCGAGAAATTCATATCGAAATGGCTTGTCCGGAACGAACTCACGCCACTTCGCCTCGATTTTCTGAATTGCTTGTTGAGTTTTAGAAGGGTCGATCCTGACCGCCACGAACTGGCTGTTGGCCTGTTTTCCAAACACCTCTTTGTTGAATGCAACGAGCGGTGTGATCTCATCGCGAAGTGATTGAAAATGGAAATTCCTGATTACGCCAATGACCGTGAAAAACCTCTGCCCTTCGTTTTTGGGATCACCCCTAAACAGGTCTGTGTTGGAAAGCTTTTGTCCGACCGGATCTTTCAAGCCGATCGTCTTCACCGCAGTTTCATTCAGCAAAATGTGCAATGAGTCGTTCGTCTCTTTCGAAAAAAATCTTCCCTCTTTCAATTCAAAACCAATGTTCTGCGCAAAGTCGTCATCAAGGATCATTGATTTCACCGTAAGAACTTCATTGGTTCCTTCTGGTTGAAACATTTGTCCAAACACATCGTCACGGTTACCGACCCTCGAACTGGTACTCGCTGCCGATCGTACTTCCGGAAACGTCTTCACCTCGTCGATAAAAGTTTGCATCTTCTTGTCCAGATCAAATGCACGCCCTACCATTAGCATTGCACTTTTATCAAAGCCGAGATCTTTGCTCTGCATAAATTTCATCTGACTTCCGACCACCAGGGTTCCAACAATCAGGATAATCGAAATCATGAATTGAAAGATCACCAATCCATTGCGGAGCCATGTACCTTTTCCACTGGCCGTGAAATTTCCTTTCATCACCACGACTGGATTATAACTCGACAGTACGAACGCCGGGTACACTCCGGCCAACACACCAACAATTAGTGCGAACGCAATGAGTCCCGCGATTACGTCAGGCTCAAGCACTAAATGAAGATTCTTTTCTACCAGGTTATTGAAAGACGGCAAAAGAATATATGCTGCCGCAACGGCGATGGTGGTCCCGATCACGGCGAGTAAGACGGCTTCAATAAGGAACTGCATGACAAGCTGGTTCTTCAATGAACCCATCACTTTGCGAACGCCGACTTCTCTTGCACGTTCTGCCGATCGCGCAGTGGCAAGGTTCATAAAATTGATGCAGGCGATGACAAGGATCAGAAGAGCAATGAATCCAAGGGAATAAATGTACTTCAGGTTACCACTGGGTGTCATAGTGAACTCAATGTTGGTCGGATCAAGGTGAATCGATGTCAGTGGCTGCAAAAAATACCTGTATCCATTACCTGCTTTCTGATAGTCCTCCCAGGATTGACCGAGTTCCCGTTCAATTTGTCCCGAGGCATAGCGATCTACCATTGCCGGAAATTTTGCTTCGAGCGCTTTGTAATCCGACCCTGGCTTTAGCTTGATATAGGTTTGGGAATCGAAGCTTATGAAATTTTCCGCCTGTCGGAATTGATCACCGGCAAATGAGCCGACAAAATCAATGCGCAAATGGGAATTCTCCGGCAAATCTTCAAACACTCCAACCACTTTAAACTCATCAAACACTTTGATCACCCTGCCCATCGGGTCTTCGTTACCAAAAAATCTTTTGGCGGTAGACTGAGATACAACAACTTGATTCGGTAGCGACATCGCCGTTCTTTTATCACCCTTTACAAACGGCACATCGAAAAAAGAAAAGAATGAAGAGTCAGCAAGAATAAAATTGTCTTCTTCAAACACCTTAACTTCTGATTCTCTCACCTTGTAGGTTACGATCAGGTTTTTGATTGGTCCCTGCAATTGAAGGGCGTTCTCCACTTCCGGAAAATCCTTGCGCATCACAGTGGCGTAAGAATGTGGGATCGCCGCAAAATAGGTTGAATGATTAGGATACTTTCGTTCCAACGTCACCTTATATACCCGATCACCTTCAGGAAAAAATGTATCATACGATACTTCATGTTTGACATACAGCACTATCAAAAGGCAGCTGACAATGCTTACCGCCAGGCCAAGAACATTGATGGCAGTATAAATCCGTTGTTTGACGAGATTTCTAAGGGCGATTTTTATGTAATTCTGCAACATATGGGTGGTGTTATGCTCTGTAATTTACGAACCAAAGCGCGCCACAACTCGTTTTGAAGTGTCGATTGGTACCCGGTAATCGCCGAAAGGTTTAAATTTGTTCTCCGGTTTTCAGACTATGCTCAAGATTATCGTTATTCTGATCCTCCTGATTTACCTCCTGAACAAGGTCAGCGTGATCCTGTTCCGTGTTGTTGGCGGGTCAAGACCAGCTCCTCCTCCGAATTTCAGGAGACCTCCGGAAGGCACCGTCAACATGGATAGCGCGCCTAAAAAGTCTGCACGAAAAGGTGGCGGATTAAAAGGCGGCGAGTATGTTGACTTCGAAGAAGTGAAATAACAACTGAGCCAAATCAATGCGTTTTTATAAATACCAGGCGACGGGAAATGACTTTGTGCTCGTGGACAATCGTTCCGGCAATATTTCTTTTACAAATGAACAAATCTCAACGATCTGCGATCGACGTTTCGGTATCGGTGCGGATGGATTGATCCTGCTGGAAAAAGATTCTGCCGCCGACTTTCGCATGGTCTATCACAATCGCGATGGCAGTCAAAGTTTTTGTGGTAATGGCTGCCGGGCGGTTGCGCACTTCGCTCATAAACTCGGCGTCGTGAAAAACAAATTCACATTTGCGGCACATGACGGCCTCCACACGGGTCAACTCCTTGATGACGGCACCGCAAGGATTTCTCTTGCAGATGTAAAAACGATTGAGTCTAAGGGTGAGGATTTTTATATCAACACAGGCACAGATCATCATGTACGCTTTGTAAAAGATCTTGCCGATTATCCTGTCTTTGAAGAAGGCAGAAAGGTGCGTTACAGTGACCTGTACAAACCGAAGGGAACCAACGTCGACTTCGTCGAGGTGAACGCAGATAAAAGCGTTTCTTTCAGGATTTACGAACGGGGTGTGGAAGACGAAACTTTTTCGAGCGGCTCCGGTGCAACGGCCTGCGGACTTGCCGTAGCACATAAGTTCGGATATGCTTCGCCAATTCAACTTAAAGCACGGGGAGGAGCGTTGCGGATAGAATTCAAGACCGGCCAGAACGGCACGTTTACTGATATCTACTTCACTGGTCCCGTTCAATTGGTTTTTGAGACCGAATCGCAGTTTTAAAGCCTGAAACCGGTCTGAATTACTGCCAAAATTGCGCCTACCGGGCATTTTGGAACTATAATTGCACCCCCGAAAACCATAACTTTACAGCCCGTTAAAAATCGGTTCGGGGGAATAGTGATAATTAGGCCACGTTGGCATTAATTTTTAAAGTCCCGGCCTGGAATTAAAGACAACACATGCTAAAACTTATTGCCAAGCTCTTCGGCAGCAAATCCGAGAAAGATATCAAGAGAATCATGCCGCTGGTAGAAAATACCAAGCGCGAAGGGGAAAGGATGAAGGGTCTTTCCAATGATCAATTGCGAAATGAAACCGCCGAGGTCCAGGCACATATCAATACCGCACTCAAGCCGATTGATGAGCAGTTGGCAGCTTTGCACAAGCAGGTTAATGACCATCCGGAGCTTGACCTTCATGAAAAGGAGGCGATCTTCAATCAGATCGATCAAATTGAGAAAGATCGTAATCAATCGCTTGAAAAAGTATTAATGGAAGTTCTTCCGCGGGCGTTCGCCATTGTTCGCGAAACAGCACGCCGGTTCAAGGAGAATGAAGTATTGGAAGTTACTGCGACAGAAAGAGATCATCTCTTTGCACAGCGTTTTGACAACGTTAAGATCGCCGGCGACAAAGCGCAGTGGTTCAACAAGTGGATGGCCGCGGGCAACATGATCACCTGGGACATGGTGCATTATGATGTTCAGATCATCGGTGGTATCGTGCTTCACGAAGGTAAAATCGCCGAAATGGCCACGGGTGAAGGTAAAACCCTGGTTGCGACATTCCCTGCATTTCTTAACGCACTCGCGAAACGCGGTGTACACATTGTTACGGTCAACAATTACCTCGCCACCCGCGACAGCGAATGGATGGGACCATTGTTTCAGTTTCATGGACTGACGATCGACTGCATTGATAAGCATGAGCCGAACTCACTAGCCCGACGCAACGCGTATCAGGCAGATATCACGTACGGAACCAATAACGAATTCGGATTCGACTACCTCCGCGACAACATGGCGCGTGACCCGGAAGAACTCGTGCAGCGTGGACATCATTATGCCATGGTTGATGAAGTGGACAGTGTTTTGGTTGACGAAGCAAGGACACCGCTTATCATTTCAGGCCCTGTTCCACGCGGCGATGAACATGAGTTCTACGATCTTAAGCCGCGGATTTTCAAAGTCGTTGAGGCGCAGAAGAAGCTCATCACGCAATACCTTAACGACGCGAAAAAGCAACTTTCGGAAGGTAATGATCGCGATGGTGGACTTGCACTGTTCCGCGCTTACCGCGGCATGCCAAAGTTTAAACCTTTGATTAAGTTCTTAAGCGAGGCCGGTAACAAATCGATACTCCAAAAGACTGAGAACTATCACCTTCAGGACAACAAGAAAGAGATGCCAAAAGCAGATGCACCTCTTTACTTCGTAATAGATGAAAAAGATAACAGTGTCGAACTGACGGACAAAGGTATTGATCTGATAACGGGTGAGGGTGAAGATCCGAAACTGTTTATCCTGCCTGAGATCGGAATGGAGTTGAACAGGATCGAAAAAGACAATTCAATTGATGCTGCTGAAAAGGCACATAAGAAAGACGAGGTTATTCGTGACTATTCCACCAAGTCGCAACGCATTCACAGCATTAACCAGTTGTTGAAAGCATACACCCTTTTCGAAAAAGATACGGAATACATTATCGTTGACGGAAAAGTGAAGATCGTTGACGAGCAGACAGGACGTGTGCTTGATGGACGTCGCTATTCGGATGGATTGCACCAGGCAATCGAAGCAAAGGAAAATGTCAAGGTGGAAGATGCCACGCAGACATATGCGACGATCACCCTTCAGAATTATTTCCGGATGTACCACAAACTTGCCGGGATGACCGGTACTGCAGAAACTGAAGCGGGGGAATTGTGGGATATCTATAAGCTCGACGTTGTGGTCATTCCGACAAACAAACCGATCACCAGGAAGGATATGGATGATCTGGTTCATAAGACCATCCGAGAAAAGTTCAACGCGGTAGTGGAGGAGATTGTGGCGCTTTCCAATGCAGGAAGGCCGGTTTTGGTTGGAACTACGTCTGTAGAAATTTCCGAGCTGCTGAGCCGGATGTTGCAAATCCGCAAAATCAAGCACAATGTGTTGAACGCGAAACAACATCAGCGTGAAGCGGAAATCGTGGCTGAGGCAGGGAAGCCGGGAACAGTGACTATCGCCACTAACATGGCCGGTCGTGGTACCGACATCAAGCTTACGCCAGAGTCACGTGCAGCCGGAGGACTTGCTATCATCGGTACAGAGCGTCACGAATCACGCCGTGTTGATCGTCAGTTGCGCGGCCGTTCAGGACGCCAGGGAGATCCGGGTACTTCTAAGTTTTATGTATCGTTGGAAGACAACCTGATGAGATTGTTCATGCCCGAGCGCATCGCTCGCATCATGGACCGGCTTGGGTTGAAAGAAGGTGAAGTGATTTCTCACTCAATGGTGACGAATTCGATCGAACGGGCACAGAAGAAAGTAGAAGAAAACAACTTTGGTATTCGTAAGCGCTTGCTCGAATACGATAACGTGATGAACTCGCAGCGCGAAGTAATCTACAAGCGTCGCCGCAACGCGTTATTCGGAGAGCGCCTTCAGTTGGATATTCTCAATATGTTGTTCGACACCTGCGAAGACATTGCCGCCAATGGCAAAGCCGCTGAAAATTTTGAGAGTTTCCGTCTTAATGTATTGACCGTTTTTGGCTTCGACTCTTCGATCACACCCGAAGAATTTGCAAAGCTCGACCAATCAGCACTGGGCGAAAAATTATACCAGGAAGCGTTCCATCATTACGAAACGAAAAATAAAGAAACAGCTCAGAAGGCGCTTCCTGTCATCCAGGACATATACAAAACACGTGGCGCTACAATAGAAAATATTCTCGTTCCTTTCACCGATGGCATCAAGCAGATTGGCGTCGCGGCGCCATTGAAAAAATCCATCGAAACGAACAATGCGGAATTGATTCGCTCGATGGAGAAAATGATCACGCTGGCAATCATCGACCAACAGTGGAAAGAGCATCTGCGTGACATGGATGACCTGAAACAAAGCGTACAAAATGCTGTGTACGAGCAGAAGGATCCGTTGCTTATTTACAAGTTCGAAGGATTTGAAGCCTTCAAAAGGTTCATTGGTCGGGTAAATGAGGAGACAATTTCATTCCTTATGAAAGCCGAGATACCTTCACAGGAACCCGAGCGTGTTCAGGAAGCAAGATCACAGAAGCGCCAACGCTACAGTGAGCAAAAAGATGAATCGAGATCACTGCTTCAGGGAGGCGGTGGTGAGCCGGCGCAACAGCATGAAGTGGAGCAGAAGGTCATGCCGGTCAAGTCCGATCGGGTTGCAGGTCGTAACGACAAGGTTACAGTTCAATACCCTGACGGTCGCGTATTGAAAGATGTTAAATACAAAAAGGTCGAAGAAGATATTAAGAACGGCCGTTGCATTGTTATTGAGCAATAAGAAATGAGCAGTTACTTTTTTCGAAAAGCATTTTATCTTCTGTTCTTCACAGCGGTTATCGCTGTATCTTTCTCATGCGCTGCCCAGAAAAACAATTCAAAGACGTACTACCACGAGGACCTGTATCCGTTGCGGCCGAAGATCGAGGACACGCCCGATACTGCATCCAACCAAAGTCTTGTTAGAAAAAAGGGAGACGTTGTTGCGTCGCGGAATGTGAACAGCAGGGTGGACCTGGTGCTTGATAGCATCAATCGTTTTAATGCTTCACGTAAGTTTATCGAAGGGTACACGATTCAGATCTATTCTGGCCAGAACCGTGAAGAGGCGATGAACACAAAAAAGAAGATGGCCACGGAAGTGGGCGATCTGAATGGCGAACTCGAATACCATCAGCCGAAGTTTCGCGTTCGCGTCGGCAATTATTTTTCGCGTTTGGAAGCACAGAAGGACCTCCTTCGCTTGAAGCGCGCTTTCCCTAACGCTATCTTGGTACCGGAGAAAATACTCGTCCGGTAATGTCCCTTTTAGAGTCTGTAAAGAAACAATCTGTCGCCCAGGCCGCTGAAGTTGTCAAGTGGAGGCGTCATCTCCATGCCAATCCTGAGCTCTCCTACAAGGAATTCAACACCTCGAAATTCGTTTTCGATTGCCTTAAAAGCATGGGCCTACAGCCCGAAACAAAAACAGAAACCGGTGTTGTCGCATTGATATCCGGAAAGAAATCATCTGCAAAAGTCGTGGCCCTGCGTGCAGACATGGACGCACTTCCCATATTGGAAAGCAACGCCGTGGACTACAAATCGAAAAACGATGGCGTAATGCATGCGTGTGGACACGATGCGCATACAGCATCTCTTTTGGGTACTGCTAAAATATTATCATCATTGTCAGATCAGTTTGAAGGTAGCATCAAACTTATATTTCAACCCGGCGAAGAAAAAAATCCCGGTGGCGCTTCCTATATGATCCGCGATGGCGTGTTGCAAAATCCGGCGCCAACCTCAATCATAGGACAGCATGTTATGCCTTTGATTCCTGTCGGCAAGGTGGGATTCCGTGAGGGCATGTATATGGCTAGTTCCGACGAAATATACCTTTCGGTCATCGGAAAAGGCGGTCATGCTGCCGCCCCTGAATTGCTGGTGGATCCGGTTGTAATCGCTTCTCATATCATTGTTGCACTTCAGCAAATCATCAGCAGGAACGCCAGCCCGCGTCAGCCTACGGTTCTTTCTTTTGGAAAAGTAATTGCTGACGGCGCGACGAATATCATTCCGGATACTGTGAGTGTGGCCGGAACATTCAGAGCAATGAATGAACAATGGAGACAAGAGGGACTCAACAAGATCCGAACCATGGCCGAGGGTATTGCCGCAGGCATGGGCGGTCGATGTGAAGTCAAAATCTCGAACGGATATCCATACCTGGAAAATAATCCTGTACTCACAAGAAGCATTCGAAAGGCAGCTGAAGAATACCTTGGTAAGGAAAATGTCGTTGACATAGACCTCACCCTCGGATCCGAAGATTTTGCATATTACTCCCAGGTAATTCCCGCCTCATTTTATCGCCTGGGAACGCGCAACGAGGCCAAAGGAATCACATCTTACATACACACTCCCACATTCGACATCGATGAAGATGCTCTTGCTATCGGGCCAGGATTGATGGCATGGATGACATTAAGGGAATTGGGGAATTAAAAAAATTGGCATGAACTCGTCGGCCATCAATATCCTCGCGGCGATCATCGTTGTCCAGCTCATTCTTCTCATTTTCTTTCTCATTTCGAGTTCACAAGGCAAGAAACTGTCAAATCGGATACTGGCCAGTTTTTTCATTTGGCTTTTGCTGAATCTCACAGACGGACTGCTCTCCTATTATGGATTTTATAAAACCCATCCGGGATTAGCCCACCTGGAAGACGGATTGATATTTCTCGTGGGTCCACTGATTTATTTTTATACGACGTCAATGCTGTACCGTGATTTCACGTTTAAGAAATCACACGTCGCGCATCTCGTTCCTTTTATCATTTGTACAGCCGCGTTTCAGACTTATTACCATTTGCAAAGTGAATCTTATCAAAAGCAAATTCAGACAGCGATCACGGAGCAAACACTACCAGTGTACTTCTACGTGTCCATCGGGCTTGTCTACCTCCACGTTGGGTCATACCTGGTTGCATCATTCTTTCAGATCACCCACTACCATCGCAGGATAAGAGACAACTTCTCTTCGCTTTCAAAAATGAGAATGGACTGGCTTCTCTTTATGTTGATATTCATTGCGATCATTTTCGTGGTTTCCGTGACTTACACTTTTTTGCCAGCAACGGGACTCAGGGAACTTTCGATCGCAACGTTTGTCCTCCCATTCTTTGTCATATTGATCTTCACAAATTCCGTTGTGTGGAAAAGCATGAAACAGCCCGGAATATTTGTCGGGCTCGATTACAATTCGGAGCGACAAAAATATGCTGGCTCGACGCTGACAGAAAATGAAAAATCTGCACTGAAAGCGAAAATGATTCACTTGCTGGAGGTTGACAAGATCTATCTTCTACCTGACCTGACAATAGATGAGCTCGGCGGCAAACTTGAGACTTCGCCAAAAAAGGTATCCCAGGTGATCAATGAATCCTTCGGTCAAACTTTCTTCGATTTGATAAATACCTATCGCATCGAGGAAGCAAAAAGGATCATGAAAACTTCAAAAGATCCAAAACTTACGGTCCTCGAAGTGATGTACCAGTCTGGTTTCAACTCAAAATCTTCTTTCAATTCAATTTTCCGTAAAAAGGCCGGGGTGACCCCAACTGAATACAAGAAGCAGGTGCAGGCCTGATTTTCTGGTTCGAGTTCCGGTTTTTGCAGTCCGACTTCCGGACTTCGGTCGATCACCGTCACAATTGACGCGTATTTCGACCAAAAAAAGTTATTCTTATGAAAACCTCATCTACCACCGGATCGCTGGTTGCCATTTGGTTTGCCGCGGTTTGTTGTCTTATTCTGGGTTCACCAAAATGGACGTTTCCACCAGCTGCCTGGATCGCCCCCGGCCTGCTCCTGATCGTGGCTCAAAACCTCAATACACCAAGGGCAATGCTCGTCGCCTTTGCGGCAATATTCACCGGTAGTCTGATTGCCAACTATAATGTTGTACCATTCCCATTGGTATTTTTTGTAATCGTTACGCTCATTGGCACGATCACCGTGCTGATTCCATACCTGGTTCACCGACTCCTATACAATCGCCTCACTGCGTTGCCCGCGACCCTGATATTTCCGTGCACATTTGTTGTGTACGAATTTGTCGCTGCAGCCGGCAACGGGAAGGGTACATGGGGATCAATCGCTTATACGCAAATTAGCAATTCACCTTTGATGCAGCTCGCTTCTGTAACCGGAGTCTGGGGTATATCATTCATGATATATTGGTTCGCATCGATCATGGCTTATATAGTCTCTCAAAGATTCAATTGGAACACAATCCGCGTCCCTGTTACTGCTTTTGCCTCAATCACGTTGATTGTGTTGTTGTATGGAACTATCAGAATAAATCCATTTTTCAACGCCGGCAAGGAAACGGTTCGCGTTGCCGGTATCACCGCGAGCAATCTCCCGCTGATCACATCGATGTATGAAGACGGTTTCGGAAAACCTGGCATTGACCTGGAGGAACTGCTCGAAAGAGGTCAGCTGTCAATCACTTCTCCTGAATTACAAGAAATGCAGAAAGCATTCATTCCGTTCATTGAAGATCCGAATGCCGGCAAGTTTGCAAAAACACGTTTGTTGATGAATGTATTTGCTGATTCTCTTTTTGCGCAAGCCACCCGTGAGGTCCGGGCGGGCGCAGAAATCATTTCGTTCTCGGAAGCGCTGATGTTCACAGATAAAGAAAATGAACCAGCGTTTTTGCAACGTGGCCTGGATTTCGCAAAAGCAAATAAAGTTCATCTGCTGCTCACTGCTGCTACCATTCTTAAAGGACCTGTCGATGGTGAAAGAAAATTCATGGAGAACAAGTCATGGCTGATTGATCCAAGTGGCAAAGTGCTTAATGTGTTTTTGAAAAACCGTCCCGTCCCGATTGCCGAAGCAGGGAGCGTTCCTGGAGACGGCATTGTGCCGGTAGTATCAACTTCAAATGGCAGGATTGCAACTTCTATCTGTTATGATGCTGATTTTCCGTCGCTGATACGGCAAGCCGGGCAAAAACAAGCTGACATACTTTTGCTTCCTTCCGGCGATTGGAGAGAAATTGCGCCGTATCATGCAAAAATGGCAAGCGTCCGTTCCATTGAGAATGGCTTCTCCATGTTAAGGACGGTGAGTGGAGCGACGTCCATCGCATGTGACTATTATGGTCAGGTCATTGCTTCAAGAAATTATTATGATCGCGGTGCCAAAGTGCTTGTTGCCTATCTGCCCATGCAAGGGGTGACAACAATTTATTCGAAAGTCGGTGATGTGTTAGTCTACATATGTGGAGCGATCTTGCTTGGAATCGTAGCCATGGTGGTGTTTAAAAAGATAACTACGAGAAATGCGATCGCATAAGACGGACTGCTGCTGTCATGGTCCGTGAAATCCACGGGAAGCGTACCGTTAAATTAAGTAATCGTTATGCCCTTTCTTGTTTAGGGTGGGTGTCTATCTTTACAAGGCAACAGATGAATCCAGAGCTGCCCACGCCTGATCCCGCCAAACCCGCCACGCAGGTGAGATGGAGGGTCGTTTTAAGAAATACAGCCTATATTTTAGGCGCCCTGTTCATATTCTTGTTTGCGTTGGAACTGATGCTGTCATCGCTGCAGCACCTTGGCAAGGATGTAGCCGAAACGATCATTCTTGCTACATCCAATCCGTTCACCGCATTGTTTATCGGTTTGTTGATCACGGCCATTATTCAAAGCAGTACCGCGACTACTTCAATGACAGTTGCACTGGTGGCATCAGGTTCCCTTACACTGGAAAGCGCTGTTCCCATCATCATGGGTGCCAATGTCGGTACGACCATAACCAGTACAATCGTATCCCTTGGGTTTCTTCCAAAAAAGAAAGAGTTCCGTCGTGCAGTGGCGGCTGGTACTTATCACGACTTCTTCAATATTCTCACCGTGTTCATCCTCTTTCCTCTCGAATATTATTTTCAGTTTCTGTCGCGGATATCCCAAACCATTGCCACGACATTTTTCGCTGGAAAGATCGGACCTATGGAAGGAAACTATTCCTGGTTCGGTGGGTTCGGCTCAGTTACAGACTGGATTGTAACATCGATTGGAAACGGCTTTGTTCTGATCGTTCTTTCCCTTGGATTGCTTTTCGGGTCAATACTTTTTTTTCGGAAGGTTGTCACCAACATGTTAGGATTTGGTTCGCCTGAAAGGTTTCAGCGATTCTTTTTTCAGAGTCCAATAAAATCTTTCGGATGGGGTGTGTTGACCACCGCTGCGATTCGTTCTAGCTCGGTTACAACATCACTGGTGGTTCCGCTTGTAGCGAAGAAAATTGTAAAGCTCAGAAGCGCAGTTCCCTTCATTCTCGGAGCCAACATCGGCACGACGATCAGCGCCTTCATTGCTGCGATCGGAACCTCTAACACAGCCATCAGCATCGCGATATCACACTTTCTTTTCAATTTCATCGGCGTCCTGATTTTCTTCCCGATTCCTGTACTGAAGGAAATACCCATCAAGCTTGCCACGGGATTAGGACGCATAACGCTGAAGTATCGCCTTGCGGGTCTGCTGTATTTGCTCCTGATGTTTTTTATCATTCCGTTCTCATTGATTTATTTTAACCGCAATGCCGTCACAGTCAAAGAACTTATTTATGAACATTCCGAAGGTAACGTTGCCTCACAATACACAGTTATCACGAAGACGTTCGAAAATCAACTGATGAGTAACTGGATTGTGTACAATGATCAAAAAGGCGTCGAACCGTCGCAGATTTATTCTGTATATCGAAAAGGGAATCTGTTGATTATTAACAACGAGTTGTTCGAAATGAATCGGCCGGGATTCTGCCGGGATGGTCAGGACCAGCAGGGAAAGTTCACCATGTGTATCGTCGAAACCCATCCGCAACTGAAACTAAGTGCTGATGTAACCGCCGACTCTGTTTTTGTGTTTGAGAAAAAGTACGACATGCAAAATGAGAGCGTGTGGCGATACTACATCAGCTCACCCGAAAATGTTCTGCTCCGAAAAGAGAAACGCGACTCATTGGGTCAGGTGTTGACGCGGGACGAACTCCAGAGAATTAGCAAAAAATAGGGGCTGTGCCGCTCGTATTCGTGATTGAAAGGGCGAAAAACCTTATATTTATTGCCTTGGCCATGAATATCGCTGAATCAATTTTAAAGCTCCTTAAACTCGATAACCTCGTCGGTAGCCTTACGGGATACGTCGAAGCGCGTCTTGAACTTCTGAAGGCGGAGATCCGGGAGGATGTTGCCAAGGCGATTGCCAAAAGTCTTGTCACGGTGGCGATCTTTCTTGTAGCATTCATGTTCCTCACTTTTTTCAGCATTGGATTGGCGTACTTCTTCAACCGGTATTTCGAAGACACGTTTGCCGGTTTTTGGATTGTCGCCGGTATTTATGGAGGTATCCTTTTGCTGTTACTTCTTTTCCGGAAAAGTATTCATGAATACTTCGAAAGGCAGCTCGCCGAAATGATGAAACGAAAAGAAAAATAACGCATGGAACTCTTAGAGAGCCAGGATCCCGACAAGAAGAAGCTTATCGAAACTTCAGAGCGCCACCGCCGCGCGCTGGAGAAGCAGGTAAACGAGCTCGGCGCGAAGACCGACGGCCAAAGCCGAGACACAATCAGCGGATGAGTCTGATGAAGAAGTTGAAGAGTCTCACGAATCTATCGTTGCTCCGACAATTATCAGTATGGTTGGATCCAGGGTCATCAATACATTAACCTTCATGCTACTGGATATTGCAAAAGAAAAACTGTTTGATTACTTGAAATCCAGAAAGCAGGACGATGAAAATTCTTGAAATCCTTCAGCAAAGATATCTGCAGGGTAAGAAGTCCATTGCGGTCCTCGTTGACCCAGACAAAGCAGAAGACGCTTCGAAACTCAAGCAACTCATTCATCTTGCCAATGAAAACTGCATCGACTTCTTTTTTGTCGGGGGTAGCCTGATCACCACACCGAATCTGTCTGAAGTGGTTCAAAGTATTAAAGAGGATGTCAATATCCCGGTCGTTCTCTTTCCGGGAAGCTCGCTGCAGATCGATCCTGCTGCAGATGCAATCCTGTTCCTGTCTCTCATATCAGGACGCAACCCAGACCTGCTTATTGGCCAGCATGTTCAGGCAGCGCCGATTTTAAAAAACAACCGCATCGAAGTGTTGCCGACGGGCTATATGCTTGTGAGCTCAGGTCGCACAACATCTGTGGCATATATCAGCAATACCACTCCGATCCCCGAAGACAAATATTCACTGGCGGCATGCACTGCCCTCGCCGGTGAGATGCTCGGCCTGAGATTGATTTATCTTGATGCCGGTAGCGGAGCCGAACGGGAAATCAGCCCCCGAATGATTTCGACTGTAAGAAAATCCATTTCAATACCATTGATTGTAGGGGGTGGAATCAATACGCCACAGAAAGCGATCAGCGCCCTTGAAGCAGGCGCCGATATGATTGTCATTGGCAATGCTCTCGAAAAGAATCCCGCATTGCTGACTGAAATAAGTGATCGGGTCTACGACTGGAACCGGAGCGCCGAAGCAACCGGCAAATAATTTGAAACTCATTTTTCGCTGTTGCTGGATTGTGTCTGTCACTTCCATGATATTGTCTTGCGTCAATGACAAACCGGCCGATAACTTTCATGGAATGTGGCGAATGGTTCGTCACGAAGTACGGGATTCAATTTCCCAGTCATGGTCGCTTGATTCAACACGGCTAGGTCTCACCGGATATGTTGTTTACGACGGCCTTGGAAATATGGGTGTACAACAAGTAAAGGCTCCCAACGATTCGTCAGAAAACAATAGTGATATCGTCTACTTTGCCACGTATATACTTCTCGAAAATGGTATGATTCAACATACAAAGCTTTCGTCCAACTTTGATGACGCAGGTGTCACCGTCAAACGCCGCTACGAATTTCGGGGAGACACACTTTTGTTGACCCCTGAAGAGGCAAACGGGCGCGTACGCACTGTTTGGGTAAGAGAACGGCGAAAATAGAATCAGACGCCGAACTTCTTTTGTTCCGGAATTTCTAAAAAGCCCTTCAAAAACAAATGTTTGGCATAACCTGTTATATGCTTCGCAAGCAGCATTCCTTATTTTCGCATTTCGAAAAACATAAACAACCATGCATAAGCATTTCAATATCTATTTGGCGGCATTTGTCGCAGCGCTGACCCTCGGTGGCTGTATGAAAGAAAAGACGGCCGATTCAACGCCACCGCGCGATGCGGGCCTGTCAGTACCAAGCGGCTTCTCGGCTAAAATAATCGCCGACAGTCTCGGAAAAGCACGCCACCTCACCGTTACGCCCAAAGGGGACGTTTATGTTCGCCTGGGCGCATTAAAGGGTGGAAAAGGAACGGTCTTGCTTGGTGCAAACAACGGATCATACGAAGTTAAATCCTCCTTCGGGGATTTTTTTGGAACAGGCATCTCTTTGAAAGACGGATACCTCTACTCCTCTTCCGATACCGAAGTTTATCGTTATAAGCTCGACGAGAATTTTCAGGTAATCGATCCTGCAACCCCCGAGAAGATCGTCACCGGTCTTATAGACCGCGGTCAACACGGAACAAAGTCAATTGCACTGGACAACGCCGGAAATCTCTATGTCAACATCGGCGCCTACTCAAACGCATGTCAGGAGAACGACAGACAAAAAGGTTCGCTAGGAATGAAGCCGTGCCCCATACTTGATTCTGCAGGAGGAATCTGGATGTTTAAAGCATCGCAACTCAATCAGAGTTATAAAGAGGGTGTACGATACGCAACTGGCTTAAGAAATGTCGTTGGCTTGGACTGGAATAACCAAGCAAATCAACTCTTCGTGATGCAACACGGGCGGGATCAATTGACGGTTCTATATCCGGAGATGTATGATGTCAAGCAGTCGGCTGACCTTCCTGCTGAAGTCATGTTCGCTCTGAAGCAAGGCGATAATTGCGGCTGGCCTTATACATATTACGACGGCCTTCAAAAAAAGAAAATGATTGCGCCTGAATATGGCGGTGATGGCAAGAAGGAGGCGGGCAGTGAGTACGTTGATCCGGTTGCATCCTATCCAGCTCACGTAGCGCCTAATGGGTTGTTATTTTATACCGGTGACAAGTTTCCGGCCAAATACAAGAATGGCGCATTCATTGCGTTCCATGGCTCGTGGAACCGCGCACCTGAACCGCAGCAAGGATTTTATGTTGTGTTCCAGCCTTTTGTAGATGGGAAGCCGTCGGGTGATTGGGAAATTTTCGCTGATGGATTTTCAGGGTCAGCGGAAAACACGTCCACTGGACGCGCAGCGCATCGTCCTTGCGGACTTGCTCAGGGTCCGGATGGCGCGCTCTTTGTCAGCGACGACGTAAAAGGAACCATCTATAAAATTGACTACGACGGTTCGAAATGAGAAGTGCGGCGGCGCTTGCTTTCATAGTTCTCATAACGATAGGATGCTCAAAAAAGGGATCCGATAATTCGTCAGAATCCTCGGATCCTTCTCTTGGGGAAGCAATGCTTCGTGGGGAGCAGATCTACAAGCAGTCGTGCCTTGTTTGTCATATGGCGGATGGCGGTGGCGCGCCCCCAATGAATCCACCCTTGATCGGTACCTCATTCGTGAAGGGTGACAAAGCGGTTCTTGCGGGAATTGTTTTGAAAGGAATGAGCAATCAGCCTGTGGATGGCGAAAAATATCACAACGTCATGCCGGCATTGGACATGCTAAGCGATCAGGAGATCGCCGACGTGCTCACCTATGTGCGCAATAGTTTTGGGAACACGGAAAGCGCTGTTACACCCGATGAAGTGAAATTGGTTCGGTCAAAAGATCCGGATTAAAGAGACGCTTCGAACGGAGGAATTTTAAACCTTGAACTTTGAACCTTAATCTTCGATTTTGAACTGACTGGAGTTTATCTCAGCAATTCTCTTGAGATCACCATCTTCTGTATCTCTGTCGTTCCCTCATAGATCTGCGTGATCTTCGCGTCGCGCATCAGTCTCTCGACATGAAATTCTTTTACATAACCGTAACCGCCATGGATCTGCACGGCTTCCGTAGTCACTTCCTGCGCAATCTGTGAGGCAAATAATTTCGCCATGGCTGCAGCGCGTACAAAATTTTTCTTCTGATCCTTGAGAAATGCCGCTTGCCAGATGAGCAATCGCGCAGCGTCGATCTTGGTGGCCATTTCTGCCAGCTTGAACTGAATCGCCTGGTGTTCGGACAAATAATGCCCAAACGCTTTACGCTCCTTCGAATATTTGAGCGCAAGTTCATAAGCGCCTGCGGCTATGCCGAGGGCTTGCGCAGCGATACCAATCCTGCCACCATTTAGTGTGCCCATCGCAAACGTAAATCCAAAACCTTCTTCTCCGATCCTGTTTGCTTTCGGTACCTTGACATCCGTGAACATCAATGAATGTGTATCGCTTCCGCGGATACCCATCTTATCTTCCTTTTTGCCAACCACAAATCCCGGCATGCCGCGTTCGACAATCAGGCAATTGATCCCTTTGTGCTTCTTCGCTACATCCGTTTGTTTGTCTTCCGCGGTTGTTCTCTGGCTCGTAGCGTCTGAGCCAGCTTCTGGTTCTGACAAACAGAACGCGCCGATTACTTCGCCTGCCGCAAGGCGTTTCAAATATTTTTGTTTCTGTTCTTCGGTACCGTTCTTTTCCAATCCCCAGCAAACAAGGGAGTTGTTGACAGACATCATCACTGACGCCGAGGCATCAACCTTGGAAAGTTCCTCCATGGCAAGGACATAAGAGATCGTATCCATGCCGCCGCCATTGTATTTCGGATCGGTCATCATCCCCATGAAACCGAACTCACCCATTCGCCTTTGCAACGATTCAGGGAACTTCGCCTCGGTATCACGTTCGATTACGCCAGGCAACAATTCATTTTGTGCGAAATCACGGGCTGCTTGTTGAACTGCGAGTTGTTCTTCAGTGAGTTGAAAGTTCATTTGCGGGTAAGATATGGGTTCACAAAGATTCAAAAAAAACATGATAACCGAAGCCACAATGACCAACTCCCTTTAATTGATCGGCAATAAAAAACCCCGACTTTGAGAACAAAATCGGGGTTTATTGTCTGTTGCGTTGGACTAGTCTTCCCTGCCGCCAAGATACATCATGACATAATAGGCAAGCATTGTAATCGCACCGATTGCAGCTACTACGTAAGTCATTGCCGCCCACTTCAGCGCATCTTGTGCCATATCATATTCCGGAGCCGTTACAATCTGACGCGTTTTCACCCAGGCAAGCGCTCTGCGGCTGGCGTCAAATTCAACGGGCAATGTTACAATTGCAAACAGTGCAAAAACCGCATAACATACGATCATCACGAGAAGCGCAGTTTTCCACGGCAGAAAACCTCCTGCAAAAATTCCACCGAAGAGCATCGCCATCATGATGAAGTTCATCACTTGCGCGCTAATATTCTGAATCGGAACCATCGCCGAGCGGAACTGCAACATACTATATGCCGTCGCATGCTGTACTGCGTGACCACATTCATGCGAAGCAACAGCGGTTGCTGCCGCATTGCGACCATAAAAAACTTCCTTGCTGAGGTTCACAGTCTTGGTGGCCGGATTATAATGGTCTGTGAGTTCTCCTTCGACGCTCACTACCTCCACATCGTGTATGCCATTGTCTGCAAGCATCAGTCTGGCAACTTCAGCGCCAGTGAGATCCTTTGTCAGGTGCGTCTGAGAATACAGCTTGAATTTGCTCTTCAAACGCGAGCTGAATATCCAACCGACCAGCATGAAAAAAATACCAATTACTAAAGCCATCTTTTATTAGAGTTTTAAGTTGTTCTGATCTTGTTAACAATTTTTGTGGTCGAATACCCCGGTACAAAATCGATGGTTTTCACCACGCCGCCATTCTTTTTCACAACATCCGCGCCAACGATATTTTCTGCCAAATAGTCACTGCCCTTTACCAAAACATGGGGCAAAAGCGTCGAAATCAGGCTAAAAGGAGTGTCCTCGTTAAAAAACACCACCAAATCAACGAACTGGAGCGAAGCCAGGATTTGTGCCCGTGAATGCTCATCCTGAATAGGCCTTGCGGGACCCTTGAACCGGCTTACAGAGTCATCTGTATTCAATCCGATGACGAGTCTGTCGCCCAGGCTTCGTGCCTTTTCTAAATAATCGACGTGTCCAAGGTGCAAAATATCAAAGCACCCGTTGGTAAACACCACCCGAAGGCCCTGTGTTTTCCATTGGTCTACGACTGCTTTGGCGTCTGAAAGGCCCTTTATTTTGCTGGCTGCTTTTTCCATCGAATCAGCAAGTAACTAACTATTAAAGAAATCAAGCCAAAGACTATCATCGTTAGTGTTTGCCATGCATGAAAGATAAACACGAAAGCATATGCATCACTGAACGGGAGCGCATACAAAAAAACAATTCCCCTCGGCACGATTACATGGTATGATCCGGTTCCACCAGGAAGAGGGGCTGCCATGGCAATTGCTCCGAGTGCAAAGACAGATAGTACTGCGCTGAAACCAAGTGTGCTCGTTGTGGCGAATGCCTTGATCACACAATAACTCATCATAAAATATAAAAACCAGATACCCACTGAATAAAAAATGAACAACCACTTCTGTTCGAGCCGGAATATGGATAGCAATCCTTCCCTGAAACCTTCAATCACCTTCAATAGCTTTTCATTCTTTCTCAACATATATCCAGCGACAAGAAGGGCGATCAATCCAATCGCTCCTGCCACCATCCACCATTTGACGCTGAATTCTGAATTGCTTCCACCGATACCCAATGATTCTACAAATGCTATTAACTTTTGCCATTCGACTATAAAGGCGAGCACGATGGCGGCCAACAAACAAAGCACATCCACGAGCCTTTCGACAACCACAGTGCCGAATGAGGTCTCAACGGGTGTTCGTTCAAGTTTGTATAAGTTATAACAACGCGAAACCTCCCCGCCACGCGGTACTGCCAGGTTAACAAGGTACCCTATCATCAAGGAAAGTAAGCTATTGGTGAGCTTGACCTGATTTCCCGTGGGAACCAAGAGCATGCGCCATCTTTCTGCCCTTATTACGTGACTGATTAGCGCCACTACCGCCATGAGGATAAGATATTTCTTATCTGCCACTTTCCATGTATGCCAGATAAGGTCAGCGCTATTTTGTCCATCCTCAGGGCTAAGTCCCTGCAATGAGAGCCACAGCAGCGCGGCCGTAAGTCCGATCATCAATAGATACTGAAAAAGAGAGTGGAGGGTTTTGGACATGCCGTGTCAAAGATAGTTTATAATAGTGCTGGCTTGAATTAATCTGATACGTAAAGATTGTCTATCAGCCTTACGTCTCCGACGAAAGCAGCGATTAACAGGATGCAAGTCTGGGGATCTACCACTTCGTGAATCAATGTAAGATCTTCCCTGTTCGCCAAAGCGAGGTATTCCAGTTTTATTCCTTGTCGGTTACAAATGTCATGCACTTCTTTTCTAACGTCTTCAAATGATTTCCCCGCCAACAAGCCATCTTTCGCACTGTTCAGACACTGGTACAGCGTTGCCGCATCCCTTCGTTTCTGCGGCTGAAGTCTCTTGTTTCGAGATGACATTGCAAGACCGTCGGGTTCCCGCACGATCGGTAAGCAGACGAGTTGGATATTGAAATTGAGTTCTTCTACCAGCTTTGAAATGATTCTGAACTGCTGAAAATCTTTCTGTCCAAAGTAAGCGACATCAGGCTGGACAATGTTGAACAGCTTCGCCACAACAAGGCCTACGCCACTAAAATGACCAGGTCTGAATTCAGCTTCCAGTATTTTATCCAGTTGTCCGAATCCAAAAGACATTTGACTTGGATTCGGATACATGGTCAGCACTTGCGGTGAAAATATAACGTCACATCCGGCGCGGCGAAGGAGTTCAAGATCGGCTTCTGGTGTGCGCGGATATTTTTCTAAATCAGTTGCATTGTTGAACTGCGTTGGATTTACGAAGATGGAACAAACGGTGATGTCGTTGGCTTTGAGCGATGCCCGGATGAGCGAAATATGACCTTCATGGAGTGCACCCATGGTGGGCACAAGACCCACAGATAATTGCTTGTTTTTTTGCTGACTCAGGTAGGCCCGAAGAGGGCCGGTTTCCATAAAAATCTGCATCAAAAAGGCCTTTTTTTGAAGGGGCGCAAATATAGGCTTTATAATTGATTCACAGTTGAATAGGGGGCAAATTTAGCGTACCTTTGTGGTCTTGTTTCTTTATAAAAGCCATTACTATGTCTAAACTGCGTATTCTCTATGTAGCCAGCGAAATAAATCCCTTTCTGCAGACAAGTGAAGTTGCCGAATTCGTGCGGAAGCTCCCTCAGGCAATGCAGGAAAAAGGGATGGAAATTCGCATCCTTGTGCCGCGATTTGGGTTGATCAATGAGAGGAAGAACAGGCTGCATGAAGTCGTTCGTCTGTCGGGCATCAATATTTCAGTGGGCGACGAGGAGAAGCCACTCATTATCAAAGTGGCATCAATTCCTAACGCAAAACTCCAGGTGTATTTCATTGATAACGAAGACTACTTTCACAGAAAATCTGTCTTTCACGATAAGGAAAATAAATTCTACGAGGATAATGACGAGCGTGCGATCTTCTTCTGCAAAGGCGTGATCGAAACTGTTCGGAAACTAGGATGGACGCCGGATATTGTTCATTGCAATGACTGGATCACAAGCTTTATTCCTCTTTATCTCAAGACGACGTACAAGAACGACCCGTTGTTCAAGAATACAAAAACCGTTTTCACGATCTACAACAACAGCTTCAGTCACAAATTCAAAGGTGATTTGATGGGTAAAGTGAAAATGATGGACATTGAAGATAATATGCTCGGACACCTGAAAACAGGTGACTACGAGGGTTTCGTCAAATTGGGCGCGCAATTTGCTGACGTGGTTTCCGTCGCTGGAGACAATAAAAAGCTGGAAGGATTGGTTAAGAAGATTAAAGAGAAGAAAGTTGAAACAATTGAAAAAGACGACAATTACACTGAATCGTTTTATAACCTTTATACAGAGCTGGCAGGGTAAGCTTCCCCTCGGCCTGCTGTTATTTTTCCTGATCATTGTCTTTTTTTCCTGCAAGGATGACTCTGCCTTTATCGGGCTAAAAAAGGATCCTCGCTTGAAAGCAGATTATGTGGATATTCCATTATATCCCTCTGTCGTTAATTACAATACGATCCTCACACAGAATTTTTCGGATGATCTTGGATCGTCAGGAGATCCGTTTGGAAGGACGATGATTGGAAAAATCACCGATCCCAGGTTTGGCAGCGTCACCGCAACCACGTACCTGAATTTCGGCCCTCCGCTGACCATTTTCACGCCCGATCCCGCAGCGACAGCAGATTCAATCGTAATGGAGCTCGCCCTTGATTTCTATCAAATAGGATCAAGCGGAACAACGCTCCAGACATTTGAAGTACACGAATTGTTGGACACACTGAATGCCATAGGTTATTACTCAAGCAGTACAGTACCCTATTCTTCAGCTGTGGTTGCCAAGAATAGTTTTGCAATAGACCCTGATTATTTTGCCAGTTCTCTCACGGCAAAAGCGGATGCAGACACAAGCAACGACCAGAGTGTAAAGTTGCGCCTAACGCTGCCCGTTACCTTAGCCCAAAATATTCTTCAGGAATTCATTGACAATACCGCCGCAGCTTCAGATTTCAGTGTTTTCAGCGGTAAGTATAAAGGCTATGCACTCGTCCCAAAAGCCTGCGACAAAATATTCGGAATTGATCCCGTTATCGCTGCACCCTATAATCGGAGGCAATCGCGCGTCATTCTCTATTATACGTCCGGCGGTGTCCAGAGTGCGGTGACTCTTCCGATGTATCCCGCCATCAATAGCATCACGGGAATCAGCAACAATGTGGTGAGTTTTACTTCTTTTTCTACTGACAGATCAGGGAGCGCGCTCAACGGCATTCAACCATTTAAGGATTTCAATCCAACAGATGGCTATTGCTATGTGCAAGGTGGTACTGCTCTTGTTACCAAGTTCGACCTCCGCGATTTTTACAAATACGTCGATACGCTTAAAAATGTCATCATTAATTCGGCGCAACTAGTCACAAACAATACGGTAACCGAAGGATATTTATCCAGCGTCCGTCTTCGCGTGCTTGATTCGCTCAATACGTTCCGAAATCCATACGAAGACTCATTGATCAACGACGTTATTCAAAACAACATTCCAAAGCCGATCTTCCGGAAGAAAGCCAGCACAGTATTTTCTTTTGGATCCGCCGATACAAGTCCGACTGTTGACCTGCTGATGCTCGGCTCAGCGGCATCACCAATTTCATTAGATAGCTACCAACTAGACGGTGCCATCCTTACCGACTTTTGTCAGCGAATTGTCACGGACGGTCATAACCCGCAACGAATCAAATGGATCGCTATGGTCCCCAACGACAACGAGTTTCGAAAGTCTTTGAATCTGCTTGTGCTCGATCCAACCACGAAGCTCCGAGTATATTACTCTCAACCTATTATTAAAGTACGATGATATGTGCGGTATAGTCGCATACGTAGGTCAGCGTCAGGCTAGCCAGGTTATTGTCAAGGGACTAAAGCGTCTGGAGTATCGTGGATACGACAGCACTGGCATTGCATTGTTGAATGGCGCATTAAATATTTATAAAAAAAAGGGGAAGGTCTCGGAGCTCGAATCATATCTGAAGGGCTATGATCTAAAAAGCCATATTGGTATGGGACATACCCGTTGGGCTACCCATGGTGAGCCGAACGACGAAAATGCGCATCCTCACTATTCTGCCACGAAGAAGCTTGCGATCATTCACAATGGGATTATTGAAAACTATAACTCGTTGAAGCAGGAGTTGTTGAGAAAAGGGCACACTTTTCTCAGTGAGACTGATACCGAAGTTTTTGTCCATTTTATTGAAGATATTCAGAAGCAGGCAAAATGCACCCTTGATGAAGCGGTCAGGCTTGCTCTTACGAAAGTGGTGGGCGCCTATGCAATCGTAGTGATGTCATTTGAGAATCCGAACATGCTGATTGCCGCCCGGAAGGGGAGTCCGCTCGTGGTCGGAGTGGGAAAGGGCGAATTTATCATAGCCTCTGACGCCACTCCGATTGTCGAATACACAAACGAGGTTATTTATTTGAACGATCAGGAGATTGCGATCATCGATAACGGAGAGCTTACCATAAAAAATGTCGCGAACCTCCCACTTAGCCCATACATCCAAAAGGTTGAAATGGAACTTGCGGCAATCGAAAAAGGCGGCTTCGAGCATTTCATGTTGAAGGAGATTTTCGAACAACCTCGCTCAATCATGGACTCCATGCGGGGACGTCTGGATTCTGCCTCGAACCGTTTGATCTTAGGTGGTCTGCGGGAATATATAAATAAGCTGATTCATGCCGATCGCATCATGATCGTCGCGTGTGGCACCTCATGGCACGCCGGACTTGTGGCAGAATATTTCTTCGAGGAATTTTGCCGTATCCCCACTGAAGTCGAGTACGCGTCAGAATTCAGGTACAGGAATCCCATTATTCGGGAGGGCGATGTGGTGATTGCCATATCCCAGTCAGGAGAAACAGCAGACACACTCGCAGCGATTGACCTGGCAAAATCCAGGGGTGCGATCATTTTCGGAGTCTGTAACGTAGTCGGTTCGTCCATTCCACGCGCGACGCATGCGGGCGCTTACACGCACGCCGGTCCTGAGATCGGTGTGGCGAGTACGAAAGCATTTACTGCACAATTGACGGTTTTAAACATGATCGCAATGATTGTGGCTCATGCTAAAGGCAGTATCACCGAACAAAAATTCCACGAGTTGCTCGTGGAGATAGAAAATATCCCGCAGAAAGTTGAGAAAGTGCTGGAGCAAAACGCGAAGATTCAACGTATTGCGGCCGAATTCAAAGACGTACGAAACTTCCTCTATTTGGGTCGTGGATATAATTTTCCCGTTGCCCTGGAGGGAGCGCTTAAGCTGAAAGAGATTTCATACATCCATGCGGAAGGCTATCCTGCAGCAGAGATGAAGCATGGACCCATTGCATTGATCGATGATCAAATGCCTGTTGTGTTTATTGCAACCAAGGATAGCTCTTACGAAAAAGTTGTTTCCAACATACAGGAAGTACGGGCACGCAAAGGACGCGTCATCGCCGTCGTCACAGAGGGCGATTCACAAATCCCGCCGATGGCTGAGTTCGTAATTGAAGTACCAGCAACGATCGAGGCACTTATGCCCATGGTTTCCGTGATTCCACTGCAGCTCCTTTCCTATCATATCGCAGTCATGCGCGGTTGCAACGTCGATCAACCTAGAAATTTGGCGAAGTCGGTAACGGTAGAGTAGTCTAACTTTTTATTTTCAAAAGTCCCGGTGAGATCGCATACCGATCATCACTTGTGTCCTGAAGTACAGCATTAAGCAATGCTGTTACATTCCGGACGCCGATTCGTTCACTCCATTCAAAAGGTCCAAATGGATAGTTCGTTCCGAGTTTCATGGCCTTATCTATATCTTCACGCGTTGCAGTACCTTCTTCTTCCGTGTAATAAGCTTCATTAATGATCATGCTGATAACGCGCGGTGTCACCATTCCAACTTTGTCGGCGACAACCCGATAATCTGTTCCAAGTTTTGCGCAGGTGGAAAGCAAGAATTCCTGACTCTTTTCTTTTGCCACGGTCACTTCAAACACCGGACGATCGACGAACGTTGGCAGACCACAAAATCCAAAAATATTTCCGTGGAGCTGGTCGACTTTCAGTTTTGCCAGGGTTGTGAGTACGGAGTTCAAGAATACGACACATCCATAGCCATCATAGATTGAAACATCACGCGCCCCATCATTCAGGAAGTCAAATACGATTTCAATTTCTGAAGGGCGCGCTATTCGGTGCGACACCAATCGATAATGGTTGTTGCCTCCGAATTTTCGTTGAACCTCCTGCAACTGCGCGTCGTTGCCTACGATTAGAATTTCCATCCTTCGTGTAATTCAGGAATAATGTGCCCGGATTTTTCCCATATTTGATCAAAAGTAACATTCAACGATCATGTCAAAAAATGTCGTGTATTCCGCAAATGCGCCTGAGCCTATCGGACCCTACAGCCAGGGAATCCAGGCAGGTAATCTGTTGTTCGTTTCGGGCCAAATAGCCACCGACAGAACGACCGGCAATCTCATCACAACCAACATTCACGATGAGACGCACATGGTCATGAAGAATTTATTGGCAATTCTTAAGGCTGCCGGAATGGACTTCAGCAACGTGGTGAAATGCACCATCTTCCTCAAGGACATGAATAATTTTCCGAAAGTAAACGAGACTTACGGCTCGTATTTTAGCAGCATGCCGCCTGCGCGCGAAACCGTTGAGGTCGCCAGGCTTCCGAAAGATGTGAATGTTGAAATTTCCTGCATCGCCGTGAAGTGATTTCCCTGCTGCCGTCACACCACGAGACAATTGTTCTGCCTCACCCGGCCGAGACGGTCTTTAGAAAAATGTACTGGGCTACGTCGGATAAACCTTTCATGCAGCCTGACGAACAGAATCTGAAATTCAACGGATGGGTAAAGGAGGAGAGATTCAGAATATCGATCCGCGTGCATCGCGCAAACAACTATTTGCCACTCGTCATTGGTGAGATTGAATCAACGTCATCGGGTTGCATACTCTTCATTGATTACAAGTTGTTTCCTACCACACGTATGCTGCTTGTATTGTGGACGATACTCCTTGCGCTGGGTGGCCTGATTTTGTCTTATCAGGCAAAAAATATCATTTACCTCGCAGGCGGACTCGCCGCCGTCGCGCTCATTCATTTTGTGGTGTGGTCAAATTTCAAATTGCAGCTCGACGCTACGCGCACGGCGTTGCATCAATTGTTGATTGAGAACGCGGGCTAAAGCCCATTCAGATTGCGTTGCTATTAGCCCGGACCTTAAGGTCCGGGCTGCTATGACCCTAACCGCGACGGGCTTTAGCCCGAGGTTTTAGCGTCCGGTGGTCGCCCTTTTCAGAACCCCGTAGTACCTTTGCCTTTCACAATAAAAGCTCATGACAAAAGTCCGAGTACGTTTTGCTCCCAGTCCCACCGGTGGCCTCCATATCGGTGGCGTTCGCACTGCGTTGTACAATTATCTCCTGGCGCGGAAGCACAATGGAACAATGATCCTACGCATTGAAGATACCGACCAGGGTCGTTTTGTACCCGGAGCAGAAGAATATATACTGGAATCTCTGGCTTGGGCCGGTATCAAACTCGATGAAGGCGTAAGTGTCGGCGGACCACATGCACCCTATCGTCAGTCTGAAAGAAAGGCTATCTACAAAGCCGAAGCACAAAAGTTGCTTGATCAGGGAAGTGCGTATTACGCATTCGATACCGAAGAAGAGCTCGAAGCAATGCGTAAGTCATCACCCAATGCGCAATATGACGCATCGACGCGAATGAAAATGAAAAATTCATTGACGCTGTCGAAGGAAGAAGTAGAAAAGAAATTGTCTTCAGGAGAAAAGTATGTAATCCGGTTGAGGGTTCCTGAAAAACAAGAAATTCATCTTACTGATCTTATAAGAGGTCATGTTGTTTTTGATTCATCAATCGTGGATGATAAAGTATTGATGAAGTCGGATGGTATGCCAACGTATCACCTGGCCAACGTTGTGGACGACCATTACATGGAGATATCTCACGTCATCCGCGGCGAGGAGTGGTTGCCATCAGCGCCGCTCCATCTCCTTCTCTATAAATTTTTTGGATGGGAAGAAACAATGCCTCAGTTCGCACACCTGCCCTTGTTGCTCAAACCCGATGGCAATGGCAAGCTGAGCAAGCGCGATGCTGATAAAGCTGGCTTCCCGATCTTTCCATTAAACTGGACAGATCCCCGGACTGGTGAACTCGCAAAGGGATTTCGCGAAAGCGGTTATCTGCCTGAAGCAATGATCAACTTCCTTGCGTTCCTCGGCTGGAATCCGGGAACGGAACAAGAGATCTTTTCGATGGAACAATTGATTGACGCGTTTACGATCGAACGCATTGGCAAAGCAGGGGCCCGGTTTGATATCCAGAAAGCGCAGTGGTTCAATCAACAATATCTCCGGGCTAAATCCGACGATGAGCTTGTAGGTTATTTGAGTGAATCGCTTCGCCAACAAGACATTGCTTGTTCTGATGAAAAGATGAAAAAGATCGTCTCGATCATGAAAGAGCGCGTCACATTCCCTGGCGATTTCTGGGAGCAGGGAAAATTCTTTTTTCAGGCTCCAGTTTCATTCGATGAGCAGCTCGTGGCGAAAAAATGGAATGACGATACCGTAAAAGTACTGTCGGCATACAGCAGTGCGCTTAAGGCCATACAAAATCTCACGGCTGAAACGGCAAAAAATACGTTAGAGCAGGTGACGGCATCACTTGGAATAAAAACCGGCCAGATCCTTCAGATGTTGCGGATGGTTGTGACGGGGGGCGCTTCCGGTCCGGATTTGATGGTAACGATGGAGATATTAGGTGTAAGTGAAGTGACAAGCCGGATTGGCTATGCATTGAATACGTTAAAGGCAAAAGTATGAGCAAGAAAGAAGAGCCGAAGAAAAATCAAAAAGTAAGACCGAAGCCTCGCGTTCATAAAGATCTGGATGGACTCGAAGTGCAGATCGACACGTTTGGAGAAATTTCATCCAATATGAACATTGAAAAGATCAATGAGTTTCTGAACAAGAACGTGGACGACAAGAAATTGGAAGAGCGAGATGATTATCAGGAGATAAAGGAGAAGGGGAAGAGCCGAGGGAAAAGCAAAAAGAAATAAAATTGTCACATGGCTCCTGTTGCCTGTTCCCGGTGGGAACACGACAGGAAACAGGTTACAGGCAACGGATAACATTTTTGAAAATCAAACACATGAACTCACACGAAATCGACTACCAGATAAAAGGTGAAAGCATCCAGATCGTAGAGATCGAGCTGGATCCAAATGAAACAGTTATCGCCGAAGCAGGTGCCATGCTCTTCATGGACCAGGGCATCCAGTTCGAAACAAAAATGGGCGATGGGTCGGCGACCAACCAGGGTCTGTTCGACAAACTACTCTCTGCCGGAAGTCGTGTGCTTACGGGTGAATCTCTTTTTATGACACACTTCACCAACCGCGGAAACAGGAAAGCACGCGTCGGCTTCTCAGCGCCTTATCCCGGCACCATCATTCCCATCGACTTGGCACAAAGTCGCAACAATGAATTGATCGTTCAAAAAGATGGCTTCCTCTGCGCAGCGCTAGGCACGAAACTCTCGATCGTTTTCAACAGAAAGATCGGCGCAGGACTCGTTGGCGGCGAAGGATTTATTCTTGAAAAACTGCAGGGCGATGGAAAAGCGTTCGTGCATGCCGGTGGTACCGTGATCGAGCGCACACTGGATAATGAAACACTTCGTGTTGACACAGGCTGCGTTGTTGCATTTGAATCACATATCGACTTTGATGTTGAGACAACAGGAAGTCTGCGTTCCATGATCTTCGGAGGTGAAGGAATATTTTTAGCCACCCTTCGCGGCAGCGGCAAAGTTTGGTTGCAGTCGATGCCGATCAGGAAACTGGTGCAGGCATTGTCGCCATACGGATCGAATAGCCGGAAGGAGGCGAGTTCGTTGTTGGGGGGATTGTTTGAGTCGTAGCGAATTCCCGGGCTAAAGCCCGAACTGATTCGATAAATCCATTAGCCCGGACCTTAAGGTCCGGGCTAATTTGCGATGTGCGCCCGGGGCTTAGCCCCACATATTTTAAAACCTCGGAATCAACGCTGGCACCTCGCGTTTGTATTGCAGATATTCTTCACCAAACGCGGCAATGAGTTTTTTCTCCTCCAGCCAAACACCAATCGGTAAGTAAACAATAATGCAAACACACGAAACCAATGTGGGCAGGTTGGGTATGAAAATGAAATAGCCGATTGTGATGAGTATGATACCTGAAATGATCGGGTGCCTGACGCGTTTCAGGATGCCTGCACGCAAGAGCGCGGCACCTTTCTCTGGCGTAAATCCCAAAAATGATTTCAGTTCAAATTGTTTGAAGGCTAGTCTGATCGTCATCACACCAAACGTACTAAGCATGAGGCTCACATAGCGCAAGACCTCGGTTCGTTCGAAATAATATGTTGCTGGAATACTGGCTCCATAAAAGAGAATTGCCACAAGGCCGACCGTGGAAAAAATCGAATAAAAAAGCCGGTAAAATCTGAAAGCGCCCCCGGTCATTCTTTTGATTGCCTCCTTTGGTCCATTCGCCGCCAGTACGCTGTGCAGTGTAAAGTAGATCAGCCATCCGGCAATCAACACCATGTAATTCATAGAATAAATATAGAGAGTTGCGGTCGAACTGGTATTTTTAGTCATGAATCCGATTAAAATCGGCCTCGTTCGTGAAGGCCGGATCCCTCCCGACAAACGGGTCGCATTTACGCCCGCGCAGGTCGAGGAAATCATGCAGCGGTACAAGCACGTCAAAGTTGTTGCTCAGGAGAGCAACGTCCGTTGCTTTCGCGATGATGAATTTGCTGATCATAAAATACAAGTTGTAAAAGATGTCAGCGATTGTGACATCCTGATGGGTATTAAGGAAGTACAGATCCCCGACCTGATCGCAAACAAGACGTATCTGTTTTTTTCACATACGCTTAAAAAGCAACCCTACAATAAGAAGCTGTTACAGGAAGTTCTGAAAAAGAATATCCGGTTGATCGACTATGAGGCGCTTCGCGACACGCAGGGCAACCGGCTCGTTGCATTTGGGCGGTACGCCGGTATCGTGGGCGCTTTCAATGGCTTGTGGACCTACGGAAAAAGGTACGGCAAGTTTTCTCTTCGGAGAGCGCACGAGTGTTTTGATATCAATGATCTTAAGCTCGAACTGCGGAAGGTCAAACTGCCTGCCGTGAAGATCACGCTTACTGGCGCCGGGCGAGTCGCCAAAGGTGCAATGGAAACACTTGACACTGTTGGTATCCGAAAGGTCAGTCCCCAGGATTTTCTTACACAACAATTTGATAAGCCTGTCTACGTACAGCTAAGCAGTGCAGATTACCATCACCGTAAAGAAGGCGGCGCTTTCAATCGCGATGAGTTTCACAAACATCCAGAGCGATACGACTCACACTTCAAGGAATTCACAAAAGTGACGGATATTTTGCTTGCCGGCGCATTCTGGAATCCAAAGGCGCCAATGCTTTTCACACGTGAAGACATGACTGATCCGGGTTTTCGGATAAAGATTATCGCCGACATCACATGCGACATCAACGGGTCGGTACCAAGCACCAAGCGCGCAACGTCGATCGTGGACCCATTGTATGATTTTGATCCGGCGACAGATTCATTGCATGACCCTTTATCAAATGATAAATATGTGACTGTGATGGCGATCGACAACCTTCCGTGCGAACTGCCTCGCAGTGCATCCGAAGAATTCGGAAGAGACTTGATCGACCGTATCCTCAAACCACTGCTTATAAGCGATCCAGAAAAAGTTATTGCGCGTGGAACAATCGCCGATAAGGGTAAACTAACTTCCTATTTTGAATACCTGCACGACTATGCGTACGAACCATAGTCGCACGTCATGTCGAAAAACGAATCGGTGATGAAATATATCGTATCTGTTGTTTTGTGTTCGTTGCTTTTGGAGGCATGCGGTCCGGCACATGAGCAAAAATCTATTTTTAACGGCAAGGATCTTTCAGGATGGGACGTCTACATAGCGCCCCCGAATGACAGTGTCGCACCACCGGGCCTGAACGTCGACCCATCGCATGTTTTTTCAGTTGTCACCATCGATGGAGAACCGGCGATGCGGGTATCAGGCGAAACATTTGGCGGGATTTCAACCCAACAGGAATTCGAAAACTATCATCTACGGGTCGAATTCAAATGGGGTAAGAATAAGATTGAATCTTTTAAAGACCGGAAGCGCGACAGTGGGATTTTATACCACGCCGTCGGACCGCACGGTGTAGATGCGCGCGCATGGATGCGTTCGCAGGAGTTGCAAATCCAGGAAGGCGATTGCGGCGATTACTGGGGTGTTGCTGGCGGAACATTTGACGTGCCTGCCATAAAGAACGAGAAAGAGCAATACGTTTATGATGACGACGCGCCCCTGATAAAATTCAGCGCGACCAGTGAAGCGGGACGACGCTGCATCAAAAATCCAGATGCTGAAAAACCAACGGGTGAATGGAATGTAGTTGATCTATATTGCTTTGGAGATTCAAGTATTCACGTCATCAACGATATTGTTGTAATGAGTCTTTACCATTCGCGACAGGAAGACAATGGCAGCGAAACACGACTTGCCCGAGGAAAGATCCAACTTCAATCAGAGGGATGTGAAGTATATTACCGGAAGTTGACCGTCGAAGCAATTCGGCAAATGCCGACCGACCTCTAACCACTCTTTAAGTCTCCCCGCAGGCGATGCAACCGTCCACTTTCAGGTACATTCTTACCGGATTTCTCTTTGCCATGTTGTGGGCTTCAGCATCTTCCGCTGGCAAGATCGGCTTACAATCGGCTGAAGGTTTAGTTCTGTTTGTTGTGAGATTCCTTATCGCCGGGGTAATGCTGCTATCTTACTCATTCGCAGCACAAAAGGATCGGTTTCCACAAAAAGATGAGTGGATGCCATTGATCATATTCGGAACTTTTAATACCGCCATCTACCTCGGGGTGTTCATTGTTTCGCTGTCTGAAGTGACGGCAGGCATCACCACTATCTCTTTGGCACTCAATCCGCTACTGATCAGTATTATGTCGGCGTTATGGTTGAGGCGGGCGGTAAAGGGTATAGAATGGATCAGTATCTTCATTGGTATTGCAGGAGTCGTAACTGCCGCTTACCCATTACTGATAAACAGCTATGCGACCGTCAGTGGACTAGTGTTACTCGCCTTTTGCATGGTTGCCTATTCTTTTGGTTCGGTGTATTATTCCACGGTAAACTGGAAACTTTCGCGGACTGCGATCAATGGATGGCAAGTACTAATCGGTGGGATCTTATTGATTCCGCCAGCATTTTTACTTCATTCCAAACCCAACACCTTCGACTTGAGATTCTGGCTATCGATTGCCTGGCTGGTTATTCCTGTTTCGATCGGAGCGGTTCAATTGTGGTTGTACCTGCTGAAATGGGATACGGTGAAGGCATCATTGTGGCTGTTTCTTTGTCCGATATTTGGTCTTGCCTATGCAGCGATATTGCTTGACGAACCAATCACATTGTTTACCGTGATCGGCACGATACTGGTATTGACAGCGCTGTTTTTAGGCCAGCAACAATCTTTCAGGAATTTAAAGGCGGGTGCGTAGCGGAAATACATCTTATCTTTGGACTTCAATTTTATTTATGATCATTTACAACGTAACTGTAGGGGTGGACAAGGCGATTGAAACAGAATGGCTGTTGTGGATGAAGGAAGTGCACATACCTGATGTTATGCGCACGAAAATGTTTGTAAGCTCACGGATATATCGGGTGTTGACAACCGGTGACGAGAACAGTGTTTCTTACGCGATCCAATATTCTGCAAGGTCACTTGATGAAATCGATCAGTATTTGGAGAGGTTTGCGCCTGCACTGCGCGACGATGTGACGAAAAAATTTGGTGACAAAGCCGTTTCTTTTAGAACGTTGTTGGAGGAAGTGTAGTAAGGAGTTAAGGAGTTAAGGAGTTAGGGAGAAATGCAAGGGAGCAAGAATCCATGAACAAGCACCCCAGAACATAGAACCCAGAACATAGAACATAGAATTTAGAACCGGAACCTAGCACCCAGAATCCCCGACTTCGCAGAAACTGCTTGCGCCTCCCCTAAAGCTTTAGCGACACTCGGTCGTCGGGGGAAGCCAGAATCATTTCCCAGCGAGTAGCTTAACCAACTGCTCCCTCTCCAGCGTCACATTCGTCCACTCATCATCCAGTTTCGCATCAAACTTCTTGTAAAAATTAATGGCAGGCTCATTCCATTCCAACACTTGCCACATCATGCCAGTACAGTCTGCATCCAGTGCCTTCTGCATGGTTCTGTTTAGTAAAAGTCTTCCGATGCCCGAACCACGCTCACTTTCCGTCACAATCAAGTCTTCCAGCCAGAGACGTTTGCCTTTCCAGGTCGAATACCTCCAATAGTAGAGCGCTATACCGACAATATTACCACTGCCGTTCTCCGCCACGAACAATCCGTAAATAGGATTTTCTCCGAAGCCATCTTTTTCCATTTCCTCAACCGTGTTGATGACTTCGTGCGATGCCCGCTCATATTCGGCGAGCTCCTTCACCAACTCAAGTACTCTTGGCAGATCTTCTTTGCGCCCTTCCCGAATTGTCATGGTAGCTTAAATTGAAACTAAGATTTCAATTTAAGACTGAACTGCCAAAAGCCAATAGCTAAAGGCCAATGGCCTTTCATTTTGCAAGCTGCGGAATCACTCCCATATTATACCAAGTGAAAGCATATTGATCGGCAGCAATGTCCAATGCCTTAGATAGGTTCGAAGATCCGTGACCGGAATTTGTTTCAATTCTGATCAGGGTTGGATTATTACCGACGTTATCTTCTTGCAACGTCGCGGCAAACTTGAACGAGTGGGCGGGGAGCACGCGATCATCATGATCAGCTGTCGTGACCAGTGTTGCAGGATACGATGTGCCCGGCTTCAGGGCATGGACCGGTGAGTATTTCTTAAGGTATTCAAACATCTCTTTTGAATCCTCAGCTTTGCCGTAGTCGTATGCCCACGCAGCTCCAACGGTAAACTTGTGATACCGCAGCATATCCATTACACCCACTGCAGGTAATGCCACTTTCATCAGGTCAGGGCGCTGTGTCATTGTTGCGCCGACAAGGAGTCCGCCGTTCGAACCTCCGGCGACGGCGAGATATTGATTGGATGTATATTTTTCATTGATGAGATACTCACCCGCTGCGATAAAGTCATCGAAGACGTTTTGCTTATTCATAAGTCTACCGGCATCATGCCATTTCTCACCATACTCACCTCCTCCACGAAGGTTAGGCTGAGCATAGACGCCGCCATTTTCAAGCCACACAATGCGAGACGCAGTGAAATTAGGGGTCAGGCTGATGCTAAATCCACCATATGCATATAACCATGTGGGGTTCTTGCCATTAAGTTCAAGACCTTTCTTGTGAACAATAAACATCGGGATTTTCGTGCCGTCCTTACTCGTATAGAAGACCTGCTTCGTGTCATAGTCCGCTGGATTGAAATCGACCTTGGGCTGATCATACACAGTTGACTTGCCACTGGCGATGTCAAGCTTGTAAACTGTTGTCGGAGTAGTGAACGAAGTGAATGTGTAATAGGTCTCCTTCTCCGTTTCCTTACCATTGAATCCATTTGCTGTACCGATACCCGGCAGCGCGACGTCTCTGATGAATTTGCCCTTGTAGTCAAATTGCTTAACCAGCGTGCTCGCATCCTTGAGATAGTTGACAAAAATGCTTCTTCCAACGTTCGATACATTTTGCATAGCAGTCTCACTTTCCGGAATCACGTCCTTCCAGTTTTCTGGTGTTGGCCTGGAGATATCGAACGAAACAATTTTGCCGTTCGGCGCATTGAGGTTTGTCTGAAGGATGATCGTGTTGCCCTCATTCGCAATTACTCCGTGATCATTATCAAAGTTCGCGACGATCGGTACAATCTTTCCTTTGGGATCCTTCATATCCCGGAAATACAATTCATTGCCGTGCGTACTAATCGACGTCTGAATGATGAGGAATCTTCCGTCTTCGGTAAGGCCTCCCCCAACTCGTCGTTGCGGTTGCATATTACCATCGAAAATGATCTTGTCTTCCTTCTGTGGCGTACCGAGCTTATGATAGTTAAGGGTATTGTAATTCACTTTTGCAAAAAGTTGGTTGCCTGCAGGATGATCATACTTGCTATAATAAAATCCATCGTTGCCGTTCCAGGACACCCCGCTGAACTTCAAATCTTTGATGGTATCGCCAACAACAGATTTATCCGTTGTCTTCAGCACCACAACTTTTCTCCAGTCGGAGCCGCCCTCCGAAACCAGGCATGCAACCAGGGAGCCGTCTTTTGTGAAAGACATGTTCTGCAATGCAGTCGTTCCATCTTTCGACCAACCATTTGGATCGAGGAAAACTTCCTCAGTGCCATTTTCGCCTTTCTTGCGATACTGCACGCTCAGGTTTTGTAATCCGCTGTTGCGCGAATAATAGTAATAGTCTCCTTCTTTATGTGGTGCGCTGGGTCGAGCGTAATTCGACAGTTCATCAAGTCTCTTGCGAATAACTTCCCGGAAAGGAATGTTTTTCAAATAGCCGAAAGTGACTTCATTTTGAGATGAGACCCACTTCTTTGTTTCGCTGGTGGTGTCGTTCTCCAGCCATCGGTATGGATCTGGCACCTGAGTGCCAAAAAGTGTATCAACGGTAGAAACCTTGTTTGATACAGGATACTTTGATACGCTACCCTTCTCCTCTTTTTTGGGTGAGCAAGCAAAAGGCACGATGCCCGAAAGCAGAACAATCAGTATTTTTTTCATGGGAATTTTTAAGCAACGTGAAAGTAGGGCATCGCATTCAATTGTGAAACGACGCTTCGTTGAATGGCAAGCGCCGATCTATTACGGTTTGAAATACGACTCGCCAAAACCAGCACCGTTCCCAGCGCCTGGTACCCATCACCCAGTAACCAGTGCCCAGCGCCTGGCAACCAGCACCCAGTTACGCTGCTTTACGAATCGCTTCGCTGACGCTCTCTTTCTGTTGTGCCAGTCGGATGAACCCAACCTTGTTAAGGAGCTTGATTACTTGATAGGTAGGATCAATTTCATGCCAACGGATGCCACCAAAATTGGCGCGTGAACTCAGCTTATGGTGATTGTTATGATAGCTTTCGCCCATCATCAGGAAATCAACCGGAAGGAAATTCTTGGATGTGTCGCCCACCTCAAAGTTTATGTAGCCGTACTTATGTGCAAACCAGTTGATGATCGCACCATGGATAGGGCTCATCAGGAAATGTATTGGTAACAACAGCCACAGATACCAGGCGGTAGCAAATTGCCAGTAGAATGCCACATAGAGTGCACCCCACATCAGGCGTGATGGCCATGAACGGGCAAACTTGTCGAATGCAGTCCAATCCGGCACACCTTCCGTAAATCTCTTTTCAGGAACAATCTTCTTATTAGCGATTGATGAATACACAGTCTTCGTCTTCCACATCATCTTCCAGATGGTTTCATCGTACTTCGGCGAATGGGGATCATTTTCAGTGTCCGCGAACGCATGGTGCATGCGGTGCATTACACCATAACCATAAGGGCTCAGGTAGTTTGATCCCTGAAATATCCAGGTGAGAACATAGGTCACTTTCTCCGCAAATGGACTCATCGTAAAGGCCTTGTGTGCGGCGTAGCGATGAAGGAAAAATGTCTGGAAGAAGAGTGAGAGATACCAGTGAGCGATAAAAAATGCAATGACGGCGAGCATCGGTTTAATAAGGTTAAGGTCCAACTATCTGCAGCCCACGTTGGCTACATTAACCTGCAAGACAGCATCGCTGCCCGTTTGTGACGAAACCGGATAAAATTATTTTAATTTTTGAGGCGTCGGGGCCAAAATGTCCCTTTTCAGGCTCTGAATGAGCTCTTCTGCGTTCCCGAGGTCGCAGGCATTTTTAAAACTCGCAAACAATTTCGAGGTGTCCGGAAGGTCAAAATGGATGCCGGAAGTCTGCTCGTTGAGCTTCTTTTTCGCCCGGTGCACCAACTGCCGGCAATGGTCTTTCTTCTTATCCACCACCTTTTGCAGTGCCTCGTAATCGAAGTCGAAAACTTCTTTAAGAATATAGGCAGCGCGCTCAATCGGCTCGAGCTTAGCGTGAATAAGCTTCATTGCGCGTTGCAAATCGGCTTCGAGATCCAGGTGAGCAAAGTTGTTTTCCTTCAGCCGGTTGATGAATTCCGCAACATTGATCGACTCGAGGCATTCCACTTTTTTCTTCTTGATTGCATTGACGTGGTTAATGCAATTGTTTCGCACAGCTTGAATCAGATATGCTTTTGTGTTCGTTATTTTTTGCGTGTCAATGGTGAGCCACTTCAGAAAAGTCTCCTGAACGATATCCTCAGCGTCCGCTTTACAGCGAACAATGTTGTACGCAATCGAAGTGAGCGTTGGCTGATAAAGTGCTATCGTTTGGGCCCTGTCCATTGCCACAAAATTACGGAAAATCTCACCTCTTTTCATTAGAATTCCCTCAGATTCTGATGCTTACGGGTGTTAGTCTAACTAAAATAATTGCCCTGCCGCCTCCCTATCTGACTCTGCTGCGGTGGTCTGCACCGCTGAACAGAAACCCGTATTTTTGTGTTGTCTTTTCCCCGGGACACCCCTTAAGCAAAGATCATGGCAGAGACAGTATTGACACCGGAAAAACGCAGCAAACCGATCCTCTCACAGGAGATCGCATTCACTGTCGTGCACTTGCTTCCACTGGGAGCGATAATAACAGGCGCCACTTTTTTCGACTGGATGGTATGCCTTTTCTTTTATCTGTTCAGGATGTTCTGGATCACGGGCGGCTATCACCGGTATTTCGCTCATAAGTCATACAAGACTTCCCGCTGGTTTCAGTTCATCATTGCGTTTATGGCGCAGACATCTGCACAAAAAGGAGCGCTATGGTGGGCAGCACATCATCGCCATCACCACCGGCACAGCGACACACCACAGGATCCTCATTCAATGAAGATCTATGGATTCTGGTATTCCCATGTGGGTTGGATCGTGGGGCCGGATTTTAAAGAAACCGACTACAAAGTGATTGGCGACTATGCCAAGTATCCCGAGTTGGTTTGGTTGAACAAACATTATCTGGTTCCTCCTACTGTTGCTGCGATTTTCCTTATGGCCCTTGGCGGGATCGTCAACGGTGGCAGCATTTTGACCATGTTTACAAGCGCTGGATTCTCCACATTGTTTGTCGGATTTTTTCTGAGCACGGTGATCCTGTATCACGCGACGTTCTCGATCAACTCAATCATGCACAAGTTTGGCAATCCACGATATCAGACCGGGGACGAATCGAAAAACAACTTGTGGCTTGCCTTGCTGACGTTGGGTGAAGGATGGCACAACAATCACCATTACTATGAAGTCGCTGCACGCCAGGGATTTTTCTGGTGGGAAGTAGATATTACCTATTACATCCTGCGAGGTCTGTCGGCGGTAGGACTTATTTGGGACTTGAAAGGAGTTCCAGAACATGTTCTGCATTCCAAAAACAAAGAGCATGCGCAGGAGTTGCGAAAGAAAATGGAGCACGATCGCCCGCCGGTGGCACGCAATGGATCACATGCGCAAGTGGAAGAAGAGATCGGTTAGTTGTTCGAAAAAAGATTAAACGCAAAGACCGCAAAGTTCTAATACACGGAGAGGACGTTAAACCTTGTCTTACAGCCTTTGCAGTAAAATCCAGGAATCATGTCTAACGACGAAAATTTTCTTGAAAGCTCCAGAAAGCTGTTTCATTATTACAAATCGCTTGCTGAGAAAGCCATTGACCAACTCGATGACCGCCAAGTCATGGCCAAACCGAACGACGCGAGTAACAGCATCGCGCTGATCGTACATCACATCACCGGGAACATGTTATCACGCTTTACAGATTTTCTCACGACTGATGGTGAAAAGCCCTGGCGCAATCGTGAAGCGGAATTCGACGAGGGCTATACCGACAAGAAAGCAATGATGGCGGCCTGGGATCAGGGCTGGAATTGTTTGTTCGCAGCATTAGATAATCTTAAGCCTTCGGATTTATCGCGGATCATCTACATCCGCAATGAAGGTCAGACAGTACTTGAAGCCATTCAGCGGCAATTGGCTCATTACTCCAGTCACATCGGGCAAATATTGTATCAAGCGAAAATTCTGAAAGGAAACGATTTCAAATCGCTCTCGATTCCTAAAGGTGGATCCAACGATTTCAACAAGGAGAAATTCAGTAAAGAAAAGGAGCGAAAGCATTTTACGGATAATAAGTGAACCTCACGCAAAGGCGCAAAGCCCGCCAAGGAACTGATGCAGCGCTGATAATCTCGTTGATTTTGCTCACAGCAACGTGCAGCGTTGCGCAGGTCAGCTATGGATTTGAGGAAGCGTTCATCATGATGAAGCAAGGAGATTCGCTGCGGGGATATCTTGAAGTAGCTCTGAGCTACGGTTCGCAAATTGGTTTTAAAAAAGAAATGAACGACGCGGTGTCGTTCATTTCAACGAAAGAGATCAAGTACGTTAACACGCCCAACCGTTATCTCGAGAATGTTTTGGTTGGTAAAAGGGAATTGTTGATGACAATGATCGCCAATGGGAAAGTTCGGCTTTATTTACAAGTCGTGTCCCGTGCGAGCGTGCGGCAATCTCGTTTCGGATCGACCGCCTATGAATCGCGGGATTATGTTTTTGTACTGAAGAAAGGCTCTGTCTATATCGAGGTACCCAGAAAAAATTACAGGGAGACACTCAGTGCGCTTTTATTCGAATGTCCGGAAGTCGTTCAGAAGCTAAGACAGAATGCATTTGCCTATGAACAGATGGACATGGCCGTCAATGAATACAATGCTTGTTTATAAGATCAATGCCCTTAAGTAGTTAACTCGCAAGAACGGCCAGTTTAGTTATATTGATCTTTGCGAGCGTTGCGTCTTTGCCTGCCTCCGCCGAAGCGGCTACGCGCAGGCAGGCGTGAGGATGCTTAGCGGTCTTCATCTTCTCATCGTCAACTGCACAGACATTCCCTCAATCAAAAAAGGCTCTTCTTTCTGAAAAGTGAGCCCAAAGCTCATTGATAAACCCGTTGAGCCTTGCGCTTCAACTTCGAGTTTTTCACCGGTTTGCTTCATTGAAATAATCTTTCCTTCACCGAGGTCGTCGTGCAGGCGCGCATACATATTCACCTTTTCTTCCATCGGATCACTTTTTTCATTTTCAGAAACGCCGGGACCACCTTCCACATTCAGGCGCATTTTCTTATTGATCAGTGCCTCCGTGTAGTTCGATTTGATAAACTTCCGGTAAGCATCTTTATTGGGTTGACTAATCGCGGCGATCATGTCTTTCGCCCGGCTTTCCATTTTCTGTTTTGCGGCATTCTGCGCAAGGGTGTTGATAGACATAAGAATTGCCAAAAGGATAAAGCTATACTTCATATTACGCGTTGATTTGTTTCCAGCAAATGAACGATTTTGAAGGATGCGGAAGCAATGGTTAATGTTAATTATGGTTAAGGGCTGCTAAAAAACTGGCGGGCTGTGCAATCCTCAAGATGTAAACGTAAAACAAATCGTACCCGGGACGGGAGTTGAACCCGTACAGATATTACTGCCATCCCGATTTTTCAATCGGGACGTGTCTCACCAATTAACTTCTTTATGTACGCCCGACTCTTCTTTGATTTGATCTCCCGTTCGCGACGAATTGCCTCCAGTTCGGTTGCATATTGTTCTTCATAAACTTTGATCCAAGGTCTGAAACTGCGAGTTGATTTGACCTTTCCAACATTATGTTCTAATAGGCGTCTCTCGGGCTCACCAGAATAGCCCGTATAGTACCGATCCCCAGATACGGAATACAAGATGTAAACGTAAAACAATTTGTACCCGGGACGGGAGTTGAACCCGTACAACCATTACTGGTCACAGGATTTTAAGTCCTGCGTGTCTACCAATTCCACCACCCGGGCAGGGCTTTTTAAAGTAAATAGTTAATAGTTATCGGTTAATAGGGGGAAGCCCCAAAAAGAAAAAGTGTGGGACGCACCCACACTTTTTGCGATTAACTGACAACAATTAACCAATTCCGAGCGGGAAACGAGACTCGAACTCGCGACCCCGACCTTGGCAAGGTCGTGCTCTACCAACTGAGCTACTCCCGCTTTTTCCAACACTCCTTTCGCTCCACCTCCCGATAGTCCCGATAGCCATCGGGATCGGGATGAGCTACTCCCGCTTATTTCAGGCCTTTTTGTTAGAAAGGATTGCAAAGTTAAGCCCGATTCCTAAATCTGCAAATCGGGGTCAAAAACTGAAGAAAAATTCTAATCTAACTGCCTTTGGCTACCTTAACTTCATTCTCCCCAACCCATGGCACCACAACCTGACTACGTCCAACTCGCCACGCTGGCACGCGGGATCGAAGCAGAGCTCAAAGCGCTGCATGCGTGGAGCGACCCTCCGCTCAATCCGGAAAAATTGAATGACATGGGAGCTTTCGGTTCCAATACAATGTCCTTCGAAGAATGGATCCAGTTCATTTTGCTGGATCGCATCAACCAGATCATTGAGTCAAAAGACACGCTTCCCTCCGAAAGCATGGTTGCCGTTTACGCTGTTCGTCAATTCGACGGTATGGATGATTATAACAACCTTTTGGATTTGCTTCAGCAGCTCGATGATATGTGCAATGGCGACAACTAAGAACGACATCGTCGCATCATCTCAATTACTCACTTTGTGACAACTAACCGTGACCGTTAATTGCCGGTGAAGGAAATCTTTGTGAAACTATTGAAGCCACAGGAATAAAATAGTGGTTTGAGTTGTCAAATCGAAAGACATTTGCCGATGCATTCGATGATGAGATACAGTTTCAACCGGTTGCCATTTTGCAAGGCGATTCAGCGTTAACAACCTATTAACAAAACCGCCTAACGGGCGTATTCACCACTTGAACTTACCCGAGTAAAACCGCGATTTTTGAAGCACGAAAAACAGCCATAAATGGTACCATAAGTCATATCATTTGACCGTCTGAACTTCTTTTCCAAACGGAGCGTGTTTTATAACAGTTTACAACCCAACTTTGCACCCCGAAATCAGTTTTTTATGCGTTTGGTACGGATTTTTGTTGTTTTCTCATTTGTCGCCGCCGTCGTTGTTACCGGGTGTAAATCCAAGCAAGAGAATGCTGGACCGCAGAGTGCCGGACAACGGGCGAGAGGACCGGTCACGGTGGAAGGATTTGTAGTAAATACCACGGCAGTGAGCGAAGATGTCGAAGTGCCGGGAACGCTGTTGCCCTTTGAGGAAACCGCTATTCGTGCAGAGGTGAGCGGCAGAATCATACAGTTGAATATTCCGGAAGGAACTGTGGTTCCAAAAGGATTTTTGCTCATCAAACTTTTTGATGCCGATCTGCAGGCCCAGCTAAAGAAACTTCAGGTTCAGCTTGAAATTGCTACGAAGACCGTTGAACGCCAAAGAGAATTGCTCGCCATCAAAGGAATTAGTCAACAGGACTTCGACCTCGCTTCTTTGAATGTAGATAATTTGAAAGCAGATATTCAAACCACACGCATCGCTATATCGAAGACAGAGATCCGGGCACCCTATGAGGGCCAGATTGGATTGAAGAGTGTGAGCCTCGGTGCATATCTCTCACCATCTGATGTGATCACCTCTCTGCGTGAGGTGGACAGGCTCAAGCTTGAATTCTCTGTGCCGGAAAAATATGCGCGAAATATTGCAAATGGCTACGTCGTTTCCTTTCGTGTTGACGGTGGTGAAAAAGATCACAAGGCACAAGTCATTGCTACTGAGGGCAACGTGGATCTGAATACAAGGACATTAAAAATTCGTGCCGTTGTTGTTGAGAAACATCCGGAGCTTGTGCCCGGCGTATTCGCGAAAGTAAATCTTCAGCTTGGCAAAGATGCTAAGGCGCTCATGATTCCTACCCAGGCGGTAATTCCTCAGGCCCGCAACAAGCAGGTTGTGGTTTTACGTCGTGATAGTGCACAGTTTGTGGTGGTTGAGACCGGAATACGTGACTCAGCTTATATTCAAATTACGAAGGGATTGCGCACAGGAGACACGGTAATAACGACTGGTTTGATGGCTGTTCGGCCAAATGCAAAACTGAGGGTGACGAAGGTGAACCGAATACAATAGAGGCGTATGAATATTTCAGAATTAAGTATCAGGAGGCCGATCCTCACATTCGTGATGAATATCATCATCGTGCTGTTCGGCGCCATTGGCTTTACATTCCTTGGAGTTCGCGATTACCCCGCGATTGATCCGCCGAATATCAGCGTTCGAACCAACTACTCAGGAGCTAACGCCGACATTATCGAATCCCAAATCACAGAGCCACTTGAAAAATCAATCAACGGGATTGCAGGCATCAAGAATATATCATCCAGTTCAAGCGTAGGTACGAGCTCAATCAATATTGAATTTGAGCTTGGCCAGGATCTCGAAGCTGCCGCCAACGACGTACGCGACAAAGTTTCCCAGGCGACGCGCTCCCTTCCGCAGGATCTGACGGCGCCGCCGGTGGTGTCAAAAGCAGACTCTGGTGGCGATGTGATTATTACGATGACCGCACAAAGTGACACCCGCAATCACCTTCAATTGACAGAATACGCCAATAACGTTTTGGTGGAACGCCTTCAGACAATCCCTGGCGTGAGCAGTATACAAGTCTGGGGAGAGAAAAAATATGCGATGCGGATCTGGATTGATCCCGCAAAACTCAGCGCCTACAATCTCACCGCACTGGACGTCCAGATGGCTTTGAACCGCGAGAATGTGGAGCTTCCTTCCGGAAAGATCGCCGGTGACGCAACCGAATTGACGGTAAGGACATTCGGCAGGCTTTATACAGAGGAGGAATTCAATAATGTTATCATCCGTTCCTCCGGTGGTGGTGACATTCGATTGAAAGACATCGGCACAGCTATGCTCGGACCGGAAAATGAAGAGTCAATCCTTCGTGAAAGCCGCGTGGCGATGGTAGGACTCGCGATTTCCCCGCTGCCCGGCGCCAATTATGTTTCCATTGCTGACGAATTCTACAAGCGTTACAATCAGCTCAAGCTCGAAGTTCCCGCCGACATTAAAACGAATATACTCCTTGACCAAACGTACTTTATCAAGAGGTCTATCACTGAGGTTGAAGAAACACTGTTCGTATCCATCTTCCTCGTGGTGTTGATCATCTATCTTTTCTTCCGCGACTTCCTGATTGCGGTGAGACCGTTGATCGACATTCCTGTTTCCCTTATTGCGACATTCTTCATCATGTACTTGCTGGGATTCTCCGTCAACGTGCTTACCATGTTGGGGATTGTGCTTGCCACTGGTCTCGTGGTTGATGACGGTATTGTCGTCACTGAGAACATCTATAAGAAACTCGAGGCGGGTATGAACAAGTACCAGGCTGCAAGAGAAGGAGCCAAGGAAATTTTCTTTGCCGTCATTTCAACGTCAATCACTCTTGCCGTTGTGTTTCTCCCGATCGTGTTCCTTGAAGGTTTTGTCGGAAGGCTCTTCCGCGAATTCGGAATCGTTGTGGCCGGCGCCGTGCTGGTTTCAGCCTTCGTATCACTGACATTAACACCTGTGCTAAGTGTGTTACTCACCAGGGAAAAAGGCGGGCATTCAAAGTTTTACAAATGGTCTGAGCCATTTTTCACCGGCATGGAAAGCGGCTATTCAAGGTTGCTGAGTGCCTTCATGAAAGTACGTTGGGTCTCATTGCTCATCGTAGCAGGCTGTATCGCCGGCGCCTATTTTATTGGTTCCAATATTCAATCGGAGCTCGCTCCGCTGGAGGATCGAAATCAATTCAGGTTGCAGCTCACCGCACCGGAAGGAACTTCTTATGACTACATGGACAACTACGTGGATAAGGTGACGCAGTTTGTTATGGATTCAGTGAAAGAAGCGAAAACGGTTTTATCGATTACCGCGCCCGGATTTTCTGGTAACGGCTCGGTTAACAGCGGTGCGGTACGCGTGTCTTTGGTTGATCCTAAGGACAGAAAAAGATCGCAGCAGCAGATCGTTGACATGATTGCGCGGAATATGGGTCGATTTACAGAAGGCCGTGCTTTCCCAATACAGGAGCAAACAATCTCTGTAAACCGCAGAGGTGGATTGCCGGTTCAGTTCGTGATTCAGAACAACAACTTTGACAAACTGCGTGAAGTATTGCCCAAGTTCCTTGAGGCCGCCAATGGAAATCCTACCCTTCAGGGCGTCGATGTGGATTTGAAATTCAATAAGCCAGAATTGCGGGTTCAGGTTAATAGATTGAAAGCGACTCAGTTGGGCATCAGTGTTCAGGATATTTCGCAAACCCTGCAGTTGGCTTACTCCAACCTCCGGTTTGGTTATTTCACAAAAGAAGGAAAACAGTACCAGGTGATGGGTCAGGTGACGCGCATCAATCGCGACGATCCTGATGATTTGAAAAAATTATATGTTCGGACGAACTCGGGCCAGCTCGTGTCCATCGACAACGTAGTAACGATTGAGGAATCAACGACGCCTCCATCGCTATATCACTTCAATCGCTATAAGTCGGCAACTATTTCTGCCGGTCTTGCGCCAGGCAAAACCATTGGTGATGGGATCAAAGTGATGCAGCAGATTGGCGACCAGTTACTGGACGCATCCCGTGATTTCTCTGAAAGCTCGAGCAACACGTCATTCGCATTCGTGCTGGCGTTGATTCTTATTTATCTGATCCTGGCGGCACAATTCGAAAGCTTCATCGATCCGTTGACCATTATGTTCACGGTACCTCTGGCGATCTTCGGTGCATTCCTTTCATTGTATATTTTCAAGCAGACGCTGAATATTTTCTCCGAGATTGGGATGATCATGCTGATCGGACTTGTTACAAAGAACGGGATCCTGATTGTCGAATTTGCAAACAAGAAGCGTGAGGAAGGCTTGCAAAAAATGGAAGCCGTGCTCACTGCGTCAAAGCTGCGCTTGCGTCCCATCCTGATGACCAGTCTGGCAATGGCGCTTGGCTCATTGCCTCTGGCATTGTCACTTGGAGATGCATCGACGAGCCGTATTCCGCTCGGAATTGTGATTGTCGGCGGTGTCTTGTTCTCTCTTATTCTTACTTTGTTCGTAATTCCAGCGATGTATTCATTCCTGTCACGTGAGCGGAAACACATCGATTTCGGAACCCCCGTGGTGGTACAACCACAGAAAGAGTTGGCCTATGAAGCATAGTGTTAGCGTTGCCTGTTTTTTCTTTTTTTCAATAGTCAGAGTAGTTGCGCAGGAAGAAGTGACATTGGATCGCGCGATCCAGGCCGGCATGCAGCATAACTATGATGTTCTGGTCTTTAGAAAAAATTCTGATCTGGCCAATAACGACAATCGTTATGCCTTTGGCGCCTTTTTGCCGCAGATCAATGCCAACGGATCATATTTGAAAAATAACATTGATTCAAAGAACTCGACATTCGCCGAGCCTCCGGTAGTCACAGAAAGAACAGGTGTTAAGTCCACGAATACCAATGCGCAGCTCCAGGTGGTGTGGCCGATATTTGACGGCACCCGGATGTTTGCAACCCGTAAACGCATTGAAGAGCTCGCGGTTCTTGGAGAAATCAATGTGAGGAATCAAATGATGAACTCCGCTGCTTCAATCATTGTGAACTATTACAATATCGTTCGGCAGAAGCAACAGTTGAAAGCAACCCAGGAGTTAATGCTTGTGAGTGAAGAGCGTGTGAAGCTGGCTGAAAGAAAATTAGAAGTCGGAACAGGCGGGAAGCCAGAGTTACTTCAGGCAAAAGTTGACTTGAATTCTCAGCGTACCGCAATCCTGGTTCAGCAGACACTTATTCAACAGCTTAAAGATCAATTGGATGGTCTGGTGGGAATGACCTTGCCGCTTTCTTACGAGGTTTCTGATACTATTCCTATTGACCTCACTTTGACAATGGATCAAATTATCACCGGAATAGAGGGGACCAACCAGGCGGTTGTTGCTGCAAAGAAAAATATTGACGTGGCTAAGCTTGTATTGAAGGAGAACCGCGCTACCAGGTCTCCAATAATAAGTCTTGTTGGAGCATACAACTTTACCAAAGCGGAAAACGAGCTGGCTACCAGCCCTTTTTCATTGAGGTTAACTCAAAACAATGGCTACAACTATGGCGCCCAGGTTACGATACCGATTATGAATAACATGAATGTGAATCGCCTGATTGGTGCCGCAAAAATAAATCTCTCACGGCAACAGATCATTTATGATCAGCAACTTGCACTGGCGACGGTGGGCGTTCGTAACGCATTTGTGAACTACGATAATTCAATGAAGTCTCTTGCAATCCAGGAAGAGAACATTCTGCTCGCAAAAGAGAACGTCTATATTGCCCTTGAAGGCTTTAAGCGTGGCATTACAACAGCGCTGGACCTGCGCACAGCTCAGCAAAGTCTTGCAGATGCTTACAACCAACTGATTGGATCGCGCTACAGCGCAAAGGTGGCAGAGACGGAGTTGTTGAGATTGAAGGGGGCGTTGCTGCAATAAATCCTGTCGATCGTGCGGTACGTAGAACAGTAATTCAGTGTCTGCGTCACCTCCTCACTCAAATGAAATAATTAACTCTCTTCCAAAAAAATTGATTGGTTGCTTAACTAGTTATTAGAAAAGGGTAGGTATTGAAGCGATCAGTTCTGATCGATCATGTCAGACATCTTGAACTTCTGAAACATGTAATAAAGGAAATTGAAAGAGAGTGTGTCATCCTCATCCTTTCCTTTACCTTTTTGGGCTTCACCTTTCGATTTTGAGGAGTCACGCACTGACGTGTGACCAGGATGGTCATAAATCAAAGTCTTATCTTCGTTGAGATTTAGTTCGCGGTGATTGGGATCCTGCAGCTCGAGAATGGGTAACTCCTCTTGCGCTTGTGCAGAAAGCGTAATCAGGAAAACGGCGGCTGAAGTGGCCAGAATCGTTGAAACCTTTACTTTCATTCTTTTTCCGCGACTAACCCGGGACCAAAAATTGGTCTACATGACTGGAAAGATATAAAAAATTTATTCATGATTACATGGGACGACTTTACTAAAGTAGACCTGCGCGCCGGGACCATTTTGAGGGCAGAACCTTTCCCGGAGGCGAAAAAACCCGCTTTTAAGCTCTGGATAGACCTGGGACCAGAATTGGGAACCCGGAAAACCAGCGTTCAAATTACCCACCATTATACGGTAGACGAATTGCCCGGCCGCCAGGTGATTTGCGTGGTCAATTTTCCCCCGAAACAGATTGCCTCATTCCAATCGGAGGTGCTCGTAACAGGCTTCCCTGATACTGATGGGAAAGTCATTCTCGCTTCGGTGGATAAACCAGTACCGAACGGAGCCCGACTGTTTTAACATGCACTTTCGCGAACTCATTTCAATCTGTAACGGCAGTCTGATTCAATTCTCTGCCGATCGATCTGTTCAAACTTTGCTGATCGACAGTCGAAAGGCCGTCATCAACGATGGATCTGTTTTCTTTGCCATCTCCGGACCCCGGCATGATGGACACAAGTTTCTTAAGGACCTTTACCATCTGGGTCTTCGTCAATTCATCGTTGAAAAAGATATCAGTGCATCTTCGTTTCCTGGCGCTAACCTTCTTAAGGTCGGCTCATGCGTGGCGGCATTGCAAGCCATTGCAACACACCATCGCAATCAATATCACATACCGGTTGTCGGAATAACGGGAAGCAACGGCAAAACGATCGTCAAAGAGTGGCTCTATCAAGCGATGTCGCCGGAACTTCAGATCGTAAAGAACCCGGCGAGTTATAATTCCCAAGTAGGTGTTCCCTTGTCCGTATGGCAACTAGCGAGTCATCACGAGCTGGCAATTTTTGAAGCAGGCATATCCACAACAGGCGAGATGCAGAAGCTGCATGATGTCATACAACCTACGATCGGGATTTATACGAACATCGGCAGCGCTCATGACGAGGGATTCGTGACACAAAAGCAAAAAGCCATAGAAAAGGCGGGGTTGTTTATGGGTTGTCGTCAGGTGATTTGCAGCGATGAGTACCCATTGATACTTGACGTATTGAATGAGAAAATGATTCCGGCTTTCACATGGACATTCGGCGATAAGGGTGACGTGAGAATACAGCAACTGAATGATAACTCGTTTCATATAACGACCGACACCAACACGTTTTACATAACCTTACCATTTAGGGACAAGGCATCCCAGGAAAACGCCTTTCATGTGCTGGCGTTCATGATTCTCTGGAAATACACACCTGAAATAATAGTTGAAAGACTACGGAACCTTCAACCAGTAGCCATGCGCCTTGAATTGAAGCAGGGGATTAACGGAAGTATCGTCATCGATGATTCTTACAATAACGACCTCGCTGGTCTCCGCATCAGTCTCGACTTTCTGAGAAACCAGCAAAAAGCAAAGAAAACGCTGATATTATCAGACATTCTCCAATCTGGCCTTCCCGATCTGGATCTGTTAAAAAACATCCGCGACGCAGTCGCCTCCAGCGGGGTAACAAAAATGATAGGCATTGGCCCAATGCTTTACGCGCACAAAAACTTTTTCCCGAGGGCAACATTCTATCAGCGCACTGAAGACTTTTTGCATGACTTCCATGCAAACGATTTTTCCGATGAAGTAATTCTGGTAAAGGGAGCCAGACCTTTTGCCTTGGAAAAAATTACCAGGCAACTCGAAAGAAAAGTCCACGGTACGGTTATGGAAGTCAACCTCAACGCGATGATTCACAACCTTAACTATTTTAAGTCGTGCATCAAACCCGGGGTAAAATTAATGGCGATGGTTAAGGCGTTTGCTTATGGAAGTGGTTCGGAAGAAGTTGCGAACCTGCTTCAATACCATCGCATCGATTACCTCGGCGTCGCTTACGCCGATGAGGGAATTGAGCTTAGGAAAAACAACATCACGCTTCCAGTAATGGTGATGAATCCTACTGAAGAAAGCTTTGTGTTTTTAAAAGGGTATAAGCTCGAACCCGAGATGTACAATCTGCGGATACTCCGGTCGCTCATCGAGTTCCTGCAAGGAGACCCTTGTGATGTGCACATCAAGTTTGACACCGGCATGCACAGATTAGGATTTGAGGAAGGCGATTTGAATGAATTGATATCTATCCTCACAGTTAACCGCAACCTCAGAGTAGTCTCTGTGTTCTCCCACCTTTCAGGCGCCGATGAGCGGCAGCATGATGATTTTTCGAAAATCCAGGCTGATGCATTTATACGAATGGCTGAGCGTCTCGACAAAGCGCTAGGTTACAAACCATTCAGGCATATCCTGAACACACCGGGCATCCTGCGCCTGCCGCAATACCAGTTTGATATGGTACGATTAGGCATCGGACTTTATGGTGTCGATCCGACAGAAGAGATCAACAAAAATCTTCAGCCGGTCGCAACATTGAAGACTGTGATTTCTCAGATTAAAAAAATTAAGGCGGGAGAAACAATAGGGTATGGTCGTCGTGGCAAAGCAGAACGCGAGATAACCCTCGCCACATTGGCGATTGGTTATGCGGATGGATTCAACCGGAGCTTTAGCAGGGGGAAAGGAAGAGTCATGATCCATGGAAAACTTGCGCCGGTTGTCGGAAATGTATGCATGGACATGACGATGGTTGACATCACCGGCATTGCAGCAAGCGAAGGCGATGAAGCGATCATTTTTGGACCTGATTTGCCTATTCAGGAGGTAGCAAGATGGATTGAGACGATTCCCTACGAATTGTTAACAAGTACCAGCGAAAGGGTGAAGAGGATGTTTTTTGCTGAATCGGTGTAGCGCCTGAAGGCGCCGAATGCATCAACCGCAAAGGTCGCAAAGAGAGGATGCAAAGTTTGGGTGAACCACGGCTCACAGCTAACGGCTCACGACTTACGAATGTTGGCTTCGACTTCCGTTAGGCTGACAAGCTTCGATCCTGTTGAGTCAAAATGCGATTACCGGCTAATTATACTTGACATAGTGTTCCCACTTTTCAATCACACTTTTAAAATCTTCGGGCAACTCCGAATCAAACTCAAGGTGTTTTTTTGAAACAGGATGAATGAAGCCGAGTGTCTTCGCGTGCAGTGCCTGGCGCGGCATGATCTTGAAACAATTATCGACGAACTGACGGTATTTTGTAAATGTAGTTCCCTTCAACACTTCATTGCCGCCATATGTGACATCGTTGAACAAAGGGTGTCCAATATGTTTCATGTGTGCACGTATCTGATGCGTACGACCTGTCTCAAGCCGGCATTCTACCAGCGTTACATAACGCAAATCCTTCAGCACTTTGTAGTGCGTAATGGCAGTGCGTCCATGATCGCCTTCAGGAAAAGCAGCGGTGATCCGGCGGTCTTTAAAACTTCTCCCCACATTGACATCGATCGTGCCGGATTGATTTTCCAATTCGCCCCACACCAATGCCCAATAGGTGCGTTCGATTGAGTGATCGAAGAACTGTTTGGCTAAACCGGTCATCGCGAGTTCCGTTTTGCCGATCACGAGCAAGCCGGAAGTATCTTTATCAATACGGTGCACAAGCCCTGGTCGGCCGGTGTTGCCCGGCATTTCAGGCAGGTTTTGAAAATGATATGTGAGCGCGTTGACCAGCGTGCCACTCCAGTTTTGAAACGCAGGATGCACCACCATGCCAGCCGGCTTGTTCACGACCAGCACGTGTTCATCCTCAAAAACAATGTCAAGAGGAATATTTTCTGGTTTAACATCTGTATCGCGCGGTGGTTCGGGAAACGCAACCGTGATGACATCGGCTGGATGGATTTTATGATTGGGTTTGATCAATTTATCGTTGACCTTGACGAATCCATCGTGAATGCCTGATTGGATCTTTGTACGTGTTACGTTTGGCAGCCGGTCCATCAGGAACTTGTCGATTCGTACGAGGCTTTGGCCGCCGTCGACTACAATGCGATGGTGCTCGAAGAGCTCGTCGTCTTGTTCGTCTTCAGGATCGAGATCCGTATTTTTCACGGAGTAAAAGTAATCAGAAAGGTGGTGACCTCTCGTTTTAACGCGGACTCCAGATTAGCTTATTAATTTTCCAACTATCTTTTTCACGCACAAGGACTGCCACGAAATCATCGGTCTGCGTTTCAGTTGTATTATCGGCCATTGCCGTTCTGGTCACTTTATTGGTTCCAGTCACGATCGCGGTAGATCCCGCAACTGACGTTTCAGAAATTTTCATTTCAATTTTTAGCCTGTACGCAGCGAATAATTTTTCGTAGTTCTGCCTTACAGTCTCGATTCCCCTCGTAAACTGTTTTCCTGCCGGATAAAATTCAACATCGTCCGTATACGCCTGCAAAACCGACTCAATGTCCGAACGGTTGTCGGCTTCAATGAGCCGCGACATCACCTCATTCACTTTCTTTGTGTCACTTTCCGAATTGGTAGCACATTGAAAAATGAGTAGCGATAGGGTAAAAATCAACATGCTATGAAACGACCGTTGAGTTCTCATGCAAATTATTTTGGGTGATCCAAGACTTAGCTCAAGATACGACCAGCCCCGAACATCTATTGCATCGTGGCAAACGCGACAGATAAATTCCTCCAATTTTCGCGGCGAAATAAATGGTCACACCGTCTCAAAGAATTATTCGCCTATTTAACATCCTCTGCAAAACACAAAAAGTATCCGTCCTGATCTTTAATAACGAACTCCTTCGCCCCATAGAATGTCGTGCGCATGTCAACGACAATGCCCGTCTTGCCTTTGAGCTCTTTATAATATGCATCCAGACCTTTGATCTTGATGTAGAACGTGCCAAAACTTCCTTTTGCCTGGATCTTCAATCCGGGCATGTCTTCCTGGAGGCTTGGCAAAGATTGAAACATCATCGTAACTCCGTTCCGCATCACCATCGCCCAGTTGAACGTCCCCGATTCTGGCACTGAGACAATAAGTGAGAAACCAAGCGTCTTCGTGTAGTAGTCAACAGCTTTATTAACATCAGCGACTACGAGATTGGGTGAGAGGGATTCAAAATTTATGTTCGTTTCCATAGTCTGAGCACGTATTGTTGTGGTGACAAATAATAAATAAAACAGCAGTTGTTTCATGCCCGAATGTACAGCTCAACCTGCGCTTCGCCCTTGTAAAAATTCGACAATCAAACTTCTTTGCTGGCAAATTCCGATGGGGAAAGCCCTGCAAGCATTTTAAATGACTTGGTAAAATGCGCATGGTCTGTATATCCAAGATCCCAGGCAAGCTCTTCAAGAGGACTCTTGTTTCTCTCGAGCCGGCGTTTTGCTTCGCAGAATCGTGCGATGTTACCGAACGTTTTTGGCGTAACTCCTACGTGTTGCAGAAATTTCCTTTCGAGCTGCTTTTCGCTGATCGCGGATTCACGCGCGACCTCTCGGATACGGACATTGCCATGCGATGACAAGATCCTGTTAAGGGCCCAGCGCCAGTTATTCTTCTCGGGGAACAAGATGACTGTGGCCAGCAACCAATGATCGACAAGAATCGCTCGCTGATAACTATTTGCATTGCGCATCTTTTCCTGCAGGTCATACGGAATGCAGTGCGAACAATCATCGATTGAAATTGAATTGTCTGTGAATTCATGTAGAGGATTCCGAACGATCGTGGAAAGCCCACCGGCTTTGAATCGTATTCCAAAAAGATCCTGCTTTCCGACACTGGATGCCAAAATAGAATGAGTCATCGTGCCGACAACAAATGCTGGCTCTCCGGATTGGGACTGGACGCCGTTGGCAGACACAATCATGGGGTCACCAAAATTGAAAATGATATCCGCACATGAATCAGGGAACACCGTGTGCTGCTGGACGGCATCGCTTGCGAATGTCCAATAACATTCCACTATACCTGATAGAAGGGCATGTGGGTGAAATTCGCTATAGGACATAATCAAAGTTATGTAATCGATTAGGAAATTCTTTCTCAAAAAATCATCTTGCTCACATGTCGATTCGCGGGTGCATGACAGTGATTATTGTAAGTGTGCTTTTTGCAGCATGCGATTCGAACTCTAAAACGGACTCCACGCTCTTTGAAAAGGGCATTTCCGTGGGTGTCAACAACAACAAAAAGCTTGAAGAGGCGTCCGGCCTGATTGCAAGCATTAACCATCCCGGTTGGTTTTGGACGCATAACGACAGCGGACACCCTGCGAAGCTGTTTTTGATCGATGAAAAGGCTAAAACAAAAAAATCCTACGAGCTGGCAGGAATTAATAATCGCGACTGGGAAGATATCGCAATGGGTCCAGGACCAATAGACAGTGTCAACTATATATATGTAGGTGATATCGGAGATAATTTCAGAAAATATGAATTTAAATACCTGTACAGACTCCCTGAGCCCGCAGATGATCAATCAGAAGAAATTAATCAGTTCGACAAGTTGACAATCAAATTCGACGACGGCATTTTCGATTCAGAAGCATTCATCTGCGACCCGATTACGAAGAACATCTACTTGTTTTCCAAGCAACAAAAGAAATCGGGCGTCTATGAAATAAAATTTCCTTTTACTGCAGATACACTCGTGGCTCACCGGTTATATGATGTTCCTTTTGAAAGTGTTAATGCTGCCGATATTTCACGAGATGGCCGTGAGGTGTTAATAAAAAATTACGACGAGATCTTTTATTGGAAAAAGAGCGGAGAAGAATCAGTAACTGATCTGATGAAATCCAAACCCGTCCAGCTTGACTACAAGCGTGAACCACAGGGCGAAGCAATCGCCTGGGCAGGAGATGGATCCGGATTTTACACCCTTGGCGAAAATGCAAAGGGTGAAAGAGCCAGACTTTATTATTACAAAAGGAAATGATCAATAGCCCGGACCTTAAGGTCCGGGCTATTGGGTCCGGGCTATTGGGCCGGGCTATTGTTGCCGTTCTGCAAGATTACGTGCGTAGTCCAAGAGAGAAATACTCTTATCTCTGACCGACAACCGGCTTAAACCTTCAAAGCCTTTCTTGAAATATTCTGAGATCCTGGCATTCGTCGCGTCGTGAAGGGCAAGTCTGTCATAAATCGATGTGATTGCCGCCACTTTCTTTGCCTTATCAAATTTCTTCGCCCCGATCCATTTGAGCAACGCTTGTTTATCTTTTCCCCTTGCCGCGCCGAGTGCCTTGATGAGCAAAAAGGTTTTTTTGTTGGCGATAATATCGCCACCGATCTGCTTTCCGAATTTCTTCTTGTTGCCGTACACATCCAGCAGGTCATCCTTCAACTGGAATCCAACTCCGAGATCGATCCCTGCCTGCCGCAAGATTGCCCTATCTGAAGCGGGAGCACCCGCGAGCAGCGCTCCGAGTTCAAGACTGAATCCAAGTAACACGGCGGTCTTCTGCGTGATCATCGCGATGTACTGGCTTTCAGTAACACGTCTCTTCGACTCAAACTCCATATCCCACTGCTGACCCTCGCACACCGCAGATGCACAATCGTTAAACAATGAAAGCACTTCGCGGAGTTTGACCGGGTCGAGGTCGAGGAACATATCATACACTTTGACAAGCATCACATCGCCCGAAAGGATTGCTGTATTCACATTCCATTTCTCGTGTACGGTCGCTTTGCCTCTGCGCAGGGGGGCATTGTCCATGATATCGTCATGCAGAAGCGTGAAATTGTGGAAGGCTTCAACCGCCACCGCATATTTCACAATCTTTTCAGCATCGTCGCGGTACAGCGAATAAGAGAGCATGGTTAGTAAAGGTCGCAGACGCTTTCCTCCAAGGCCCATGATGTAGCGGATCGGCTCGTATAATGAAGCGGGTGAATTACCAAAATGCTGTCGCCGGATTTCAGCTTCCAGCTGTGGAAGGTATTTATCGACCATTGCGGCGCTTATTGCGTTGGAATTTGTTGCCACTGTTTTTGCCACCTCCTTTACCACGGAACGGCTTGTTGCTTTTGAATGATTGCTCTTGGCGGAAAGGCTTGAAATCTTCGTCATCATTCTGCCGCTCGTTGCGTGGAATGCCGGCATTCTCTGTATCGAATGTAAGATCCATCGTTCTCCGGTCGACGTCGGTCTTTTTTATTCTAACCATCACCTCATCTCCGAGGCGGTAGATTTTCTTTCTCCTTCTTCCTATTACACGATATGCCTTTTCTTCAAACTCATAGAAGTCGTCCTTCATATCGGCCAATCTCACCATTCCCTCGCATTTTGTCTCGATGATCTCTACAAAAATTCCGAAGTCCGTAACACCGGTGATTATTCCGGCATACAGCTTGTCCTCCGCGAGACTCATGAATTCCACCTGCTTGTATTTGATAGAAGCACGTTCCGCGTCGGCAGCGCGTTTCTCGCGCTCTGATGAGTGAATGCACTTGCTCTCAAACTCAGTCTTGCTTACTGGCTTTCCATTATCGAGATAGTGCTGCAGTAGCCTGTGCACCATCATGTCCGGATATCTTCTGATTGGAGACGTGAAATGGGTATAATGTTCAAATGCCAGGCCGAAGTGACCTTTCGCGTCAGTGGTGTACTTTGCTTTTGACATTGCCCGCACGGCCAAAGACTGCAGCACATTCTGTTCAGGCTTGCCTTCGATCTCGTCCATCAACGCATTTAGTGAGCGGGAGATTGAATTTTCTTCTGTGTGAAGATTGTGGCCGAATTGTTTTGCAAACTTCGCGAAGTCAGTCACCTTTTCGGGATCAGGATGATCGTGTGTCCTATAGACGAAAGTGTTTTTATCACCACCTTTCTTCAGTTTGAAGACGAACGTGGCAACAGCTTTGTTTGCCAGGAGCATGAACTCCTCCACGAGCTTATGCGCATCCTTGCGGACTTTTGGAACGACCGCAAGCGGCTTTCCTTTTTCATCCAATTTGAATTTGACTTCCGTCGTCTCAAAGTTCACAGCCCCACGCGAGAAACGCTCTTTGCGAAGTTTAATGGCTATGTCGTTTAAGATTTTGATCTCATCCGGAAATTTCCCCTGTCGCGTTTCGATCACTTCCTGCGCCTGCTCATAGGTAAAACGATTGTCTGAATGGATCACGGTCCGCCCAAACCACTCTTTATGCACTTTCCCTTTGTCGTCAATATCAAAAACAGCTGCAAACGTGAGCTTGGTCTCATTCGGACGAAGAGAGCACAATCCGTTTGATAGGCGTTCCGGAAGCATGGGAACCGTGCGATCTACAAGATACACTGATGTCGCGCGGTCAAACGCATCATCATCCAGCGTTGTATTCGGGGTGACATAGTGTGTCACATCAGCGATATGAACACCAACTTCGTAAAGGCCGTTGCTGAGCTTTCTGAAAGAGATTGCATCATCAAAATCTTTGGCATCTTCTGGATCGATTGTGAACGTCAACACATCCCTGAAATCGCGCCGCTTCCTGATCTCTGCATCTGAAATGACATCGGATATCTGTTCTGAGGCATGCAATACATTCTCCGGAAAGCGGAACGGCAAATCGAATTCTGCCATGATCGAATGAATCTCTGCTTCATTCTCTCCTGTTTTTCCAAGGATCTCTACAATCTTCGCCTCAGGACTCTTGTCGCCGTTTCCCCATTTTACAACCTCGACAAGTACCTTGTCATTGTTTCGAGCCTCGCCAACGTTATCCTGATAGATATAAAAATCCTGATAGATCTTTCTGAAATCGGGAACGACAAACGCAAATCGGTTGGGCATCATTTCGAGTTTACCCACAAAACGGGTCCGATTGCGTTTGATTATTTCTTCCACCCTTCCTTCCGGGTGATCACCTTTCCTGTTCGAGATGATTGACACTTTAACCGTATCGCCATGCATGGCGTTGTTCAAGTCATTCGTTCTGACGTAAATGTCACTCTCGCCGCCCGTATTGATATATGCAAACTTTGGATTCACATGATCCACAACGCCTTCGATCATTTCGGCCTTGCGCGTCGATGCGTAGCTGCCATCGGCTAGCTGTACGATCTTTTGTGAAGATTCAAGCTCCTCGAGTATTTTGAAAAGCTGATTGTTAGATGTTTTGTTTTTCTGCCCGACATGGCGGGCAACTTGTTTGAAACCGTATGAAGCGCCTGGGCTTTCATCAAAAAAATTAAGCACCGCGGATCGCAATGACTTTCCTTCTGACTGTTGTTTCTTTTGTTTCCTTTCCTGGAATTTCTTTTTAGACATAATGCTTCCCGCCGGTATTACAGCGGGAGTTTTAATTGAATGTTGTTCTCAGGCAATATCAAGCTCTGACCTTTCAGCCTTAGAAATAATTGCGCCAACGCCACTACGTCTCCTACGCAGTATTCGGCAATCTTTTTCAAATCCTTTTCCTGGTAATAGGTGCTGTTTACTTTGGACCCGTCGAGCTCACCTTTGCTGGTGGGAATGTTAAAAATGGCGGCGAGCAGGTCAAGGGATGTGTAGTGCTTGTAGTCCCCGAACTTCCACATTTCCATCGTATCGAGGTGAGGAATGTCCCAGGATTTTCTGCCTGACATGTTGAGAACAGCGGGAAGCGAAATTTCGTTCACGAGCATGCGCCGGCTTATATATGGAAAATCAAATTCCTTCCCATTGTGCGCACAAAGCTTCAGGGTAGACTGATCCATTTTCTCTACCGTCGCCTTGAATTCGTTGAGCAGCGCTTTCTCGTCGTGGTTGGCAAGACACCGTGTCTTCAGGCATCGTTCTCCTTTTTCGTTATCGACAAACTTTCCTATGGCGATAACTATAATCTTTCCAAACTCTGCGTAAATGCCAGCACGCTCGTGATACAGATCTTTGTCGCTTTGTCCCTCCTCGCGCGCTTTAAAAAAGCTTGCTTTCCTGGCCCATTGTGTTTTCAGCCTTTCGTCCAACGAATCATAGGCATCCGTGGCTGCGACGGTCTCAATATCAAGAAAAAGTATGTTCTTAAAATCTTCCGTCATCGTGCAAGGTGGCTCAAGACGAGATTGGCAAACTCCTCCGGTTTTTCGGCCTGAACCCAATGGCCGGTATCCATGGTTGCGAACTCAGCTTTCGTAAAAATTGATCGGATGAGTGACTCGTCTCCTTCCGCGTAATAATTGGACTTTTTTCCTTTAATAAAAAAAGATGGACCGTCATATTTTCCTGAATAAATCATGCCTTCGCCCATTGCTTCGATGTTATTGTCGATCGCTTCCAGGTTTATCTTCCATTCAAATCCGCCCTCTGACTTTCGCGCGAGGTTCTTGAGCAAGAACTGCCTTACATCAGGTTGGGGAACATACGATGAAAGGATCCGGTCGGCTTCATTGCGCGATCCTACGGTGTCCAGCGGGATTGCCTTCAATCCATCGATAATTGCATCATGATGTACGGGATAATGCTTTGGCACAATGTCCACAACAACAAGTTGGTTAAGGAACTGTGGATACTTGACTGCAAAATTCATGGCCGTTTTTCCACCCATCGAATGTCCAATAATCACAGGCTTTTGAATCGCGTGTTCGGTAATAAAATCCTTTAAATCCTCGGTCAGAAGACGGTAATCCAGTTCCGGAGAATGCGGCGACTGACCGTGGTTACGCTGATCAACGACAAAAACATTAAACTTTTGCGCAAAAACCTTTGCGAGCGTGTACCAATTGTCAGAAGAACCAAAGAGTCCGTGAAGGATGATGAGCGGCTCTCCATCACCAGATTGTCTGTAAAATAAGTTCATGTGTTCCTGAGGAATCGTTTTCGTTCCTTCAAAGTGCAAAGTTACGTATCCTTTACGAACACTCTTGTATTGGTATATTTGCACGTGATTTTTTGCCCCTGCCACGTACTTAAGATATGGAACTAACCAACGGATCCTACCACATTCAAAACATTACATTCGAATCATTAGCGCGTGAGTTTGGTACGCCATTATACGTATATGATGCTTCAAAAATAGTCGCCCAACAGGATAAGCTGAAAAAGGCATTTGCGGGCGTGGACCTCAAGATTAAGTTCGCAGCGAAAGCACTTACCAACATCTCTGTGTTGAAGCTCATGAAAAAGAATGGCGTTGGCGTTGACGTTGTCTCTATTCAGGAAGCACACATTGCTTTGAAGGCAGGATTTTCACCAACGGAAATCAACTTCACTCCCAGTGGGGTTGAATTCGAAGAAGTCAAGCAAGCCGTTGGTCTTGGCATAAGTCTGAACCTTGACAACCTTTCGGTGTTGGAGAAATTCGGAAAGAACTACGGATCCGGTTATCCATGCGGTTTAAGGCTAAATCCAAATATCATGGCTGGCGGGAATATCAAAATCTCGACAGGACACAGCCATTCCAAGTTCGGCATCTCTATCGCCCAACTGGACGACATTAAAAAACTGATGTCCCAATACAAGATCACCATTAGCGGCCTTCACATTCATACAGGTTCAGAAATTACAGAGCTCGATGTCTTTATGAAGATGGCCGATATCCTTTTTGGCATCGCAAAAGATTTTCCTGCACTCACCTTTCTCGATTTCGGAGGAGGATTTAAAGTCGCATATAAGAAAGGTGATAAAGTGACCGACATTCAGGCCCTTGGTGAAAAGCTCACGGCAGCGTTCGATAAGTTTTATAAGTCTTCAGGAAAAAAACTGGAACTATGGATCGAACCAGGAAAATACCTTGTGAGCGAATCTGGCTATCTTCTTGTCACAACGAACGTAGTGAAGCCTACGCCAACCGTAACTTTCGTTGGCGTTAACTCCGGCCTCAATCACCTGATTCGACCCATGATGTATGATGCCTATCACAACATCGTCAACATATCGAATCCGAACGGGACGCAAAAGACGTACACTGTGGTTGGAAACATCTGCGAAACAGATACACTGGGTACTGACCGTGAGTTGAATGAAGTGCGTGAAGGTGACCTGCTTGTGCTTGAAAATGCGGGCGCCTACGGATACATGATGGCATCTAATTACAATTCGCGACTTCGTCCGGCAGAAGTGATGATTATTGACGGAAAGGCAAAACTGATCCGCGAGCGTGACACCCTTGACCGCATTTTGTCTGGTCAAATTGACATTTTCTAATGGTGTATGATGTTGTGATCGTCGGCGGTGGCGCAGCAGGTTTCTTTGCAGCCATCGAAACGGCATCACAAAATTCAAAACTCAAAATCGTAATTCTTGAAAAGACTTCGCAGCTACTGGCGAAGGTGAGAGTTTCCGGCGGCGGACGTTGTAATGTCACCCACCATTGCTTCGAGCCCACCCCTCTCTCAAAACATTATCCCCGCGGCCAGCAGGCGTTGAAACAACTCTTTCGAAAATTCCAGGCATCCGACACCGTGTCATGGTTTGCTCAGCGCGGTGTAAAGTTGAAGGCTGAAGAGGACGGTCGGATGTTCCCTGTCACTGATACCTCTCAGACAGTTATTGACTGCCTGATGAAATACGTACAAGATGCCGGCGTAGAGATAATAACTGGATGCGAGGTAGTTGCATTGCGAAAGCAACAAAGCATGTTCGAGTTCACATGCAGGAACGGAAAGTCATTTACCGGGAAGAAGGCATTGATTGCAATCGGGGGACACGCAAAAGCTGAGGCGTACACATGGTTGACGGATGCGGGGTTTGTTGTAAAGGCTCCCATTCCTTCGCTCTTCACCTTTAATGATCCTTCAAAAGATTTCGCGGAACTGATGGGCGTGTCAGTGGCTCATGCAGAAGTCAAGATCGCCGGAACGAAGTTTTCATCGAAGGGTCCCGTGTTGATCACACACTGGGGATTGAGCGGTCCTGCTGTAATCCGACTATCGTCGTGGGCAGCAGAGCAACTTCATAGCATGGAGTATAGGTTTACTGCACTCGTAAACTGGACAGGAGATGAAACAGAAGAATCTGTCCGTGAAATTTTCAGGGCAAAGAATAAGAATGAAGGTGCAAAGAAGATTGCAAGTCAACCGTTATTCAAAATTCCACAACGCCTTTGGCAAAAGCTGTGTGCCAAGGCTGATATTGATGACACACTAGTCTGGGCAGAGGCGCCATCTAAGACTATAAATCGTTTGCTTGAATTCCTGATCAGGTGTCCTTTGGACATCAAGGGAAAGACAACTTTCAAAGACGAGTTTGTTACGTGTGGTGGCGTGGATTTGAAAGAAATTGATCTTGACACGATGGAAAGCAAAAAGTTGCCTGGAATATATTTTGCGGGAGAGGTCTTGAATATCGATGGCGAAACAGGCGGGTTCAACTTCCAATCGGCCTGGACAACGGGGTACGTGGCAGCCCGGCACTTAAGTGCCCGGTGAATGATCCCTTACAATAAAGAGTATAGGGCATAAATTAGCCCGGACCTTAAGGTCCGGGCCAATGGTCCGGGCTATTGTGGTGACGGAGGGAATTGAACCCCCGACACAAGGATTTTCAGTCCTTTGCTCTACCAACTGAGCTACGTCACCGGAGACAGGGGCACAAAAGTAGAGAAATTTGCAAATGCTGCAAACTATCCCCTTGTCAATGCCTTTAAATGATTTTCCCGATTTGTTGGTTAATTTGAATTTCAATCGGGAGCATGCATATACTTCAGCAAATTGTCTTTTTGGCCGTCCTTCTCACTGCTGCGTTCTTTATTCGGAAGCGCGTGCGTCGAATCAGCAATAACATTAAGCTCGGCAAATCCAACTCGATAAAGGACAGATCCGGCGATCGCATGAAGAACATGCTGCTGGTGGCGTTCGGGCAGAAGAAAATGTTCAAGCGTTTCACTCCTGCTTTTTTTCATTTCTTCATTTATGCGGGATTTCTGATTATCAATCTTGAGGTACTCGAATTCATAATTGACGGCCTGGCCGGCACTCACCGGATCTTCGCGCCATTCCTGGGTGGATTTTACAACGTGCTCATGAATTTGTTTGAGTTTCTCGCTGTGGCGGTGCTCGTTGCTTGTGTCGTTTTTTTGATCAGGAGAAATGTCGTGAAGCTTCCGCGATTCTGGTCGGCCGAGATGACGAAGTGGCCGCGCCTCGATGCTAATTTGATTCTTACTACAGAGATCGTTCTCATGATGGCAATCCTCACGATGAACGCTAGCGATCAGATACTCCAAACACGCGAGAATCATTATTATCCTACCGGGAGTCTGTTCTTTAGCTCATATTTGATCCCGATTTTTTCCGGACTTGACACATCCACTCTTATCGTTATCGAGCGGTTCGCATGGTGGTTTCATATTCTAGGCATCCTTGGATTCTCCGTCTACATCACATATAGCAAACACCTCCACATTTTCATGGCGTTCCCAAATACGTATTATGCACGCCTTGAACCAAAAGGGCAAATCAACAACATGCCTGTGGTAACACGCGAGGTGAGATCCATGCTCGGATTGCCGGCTGGTGAAAGTGCTGAACAACCTGCGGGCAACGCAGGAGCGCCGCCGGAGCCCGGACGATTTGGTGCTAAAGATGTAAACGATCTCACGTGGAACAATCTGATGGCTGCCTATTCATGCACTGAGTGCGGCCGATGCACTTCGGAGTGCCCTGCGAATCTTACCGGTAAAAAACTTTCGCCACGCAAGATCATGATGGACGTGCGCGACAGAATGGAGGAGATTGGCAACAACCTTGACAAGGGTTCCAAGGGCCTTGATGATGGCAAGTCATTGCTTGGGAATTACATCACAAAGGAAGAGATCAATGCTTGCACCAGTTGTAATGCCTGTGTAGAAGCGTGTCCTGTCATGATCAATCCACTGGAAATTATTCTTGAAATGAGGCGATATGTTTCTATGGAAGAATCCGGGGCGCCAGCTCAATGGAATTCGATGTTCCAGAATATTGAAACAAGCTTTGCGCCGTGGAAATTTTCTCCATCCGATCGTTTCAACTGGGCAAATGAGCTAAAGTCCAAAGCATGAAGAATCTTTTTAACGCCAGCGACGCTGATGAAATGGCTGCGCGCATCAATAACATCGCGCCAAATGCCGCGAAGCAATGGGGCAAGATGGACGTGGCCCAGATGCTCGCACACTGCGGAAACGGTCTTGAAATGGCGATCGGCATTATTAATCCCAAAAGAGTCTTTATTGGAAGGCTTATTGGCGGCATGCTGAAGTCGAAGTACACGGACGAGAAGCCGTTTGATAAACACAGTCCGACGAGTACGGAAATCCGTGTTACCGATGCAAAAGAATTTGATAAGGAGAAAGCCAGATTGCTTAGGTTGTTGAAGCAATTTTCGGAAGATAAAACAGCGACTACTCATCCGCATCCATTTTTTGGAAAACTTACTCCTGATGAGTGGAGTCGCGGCATGTACAAGCATCTTGATCACCACCTCCGCCAATTCGGAGCTTAAAGAAAGATAACTATGAACGTCCCCACATTGGCAGAGTTGACGGCAAAAGGAGAATCACCGGAAGTAGTGTTCTGGGTAGGCTGTGCCGGCTCATTTGATGACCGGGCAAAACGTGTAACGCAGGCTTTCGTAAAAATTCTGAATGCCGTCGGGACAAAGTTTGCCGTACTCGGGACAGAGGAAGCATGCACGGGAGATCCTGCGCGCAGAGCCGGCAATGAATTTTTGTTTCAGATGCAGGCGATGAACAACATCACTGTGCTGAATGGATATAATGTAAAAAAGATAGTCACCACCTGTCCTCATTGTTTTAACATATTAAAAAATGAATATCCCGAATTAGGCGGCAACTACGAAGTGATTCATCATTCGACATTTATTAACCAGCTCATCGCGGAAGGTAAAATCAAAATGGCAGAAGGCGGGAACTTTAAAGGCAGGAAAATTACTTACCATGACTCTTGTTATCTGGGTCGTGCCAACAACATATATGATGCTCCGCGCGCAGTGCTCGAGTCGCTCGATGCAGATCTTGTGGAAATGAAGCGCTGTCGTACCACCGGCCTGTGCTGCGGCGCTGGAGGTGCACAGATGTTCAAAGAGCCTGAAAAAGGCAAGAAAGACATAAACATCGAACGGACGGAAGAAGCTCTTGCGACCGGTGCATCCACGATCGCCGTTGCATGCCCTTTTTGCATGACGATGATGAGCGACGGGGTGAAAACCAAAGAGAAGGAAGGACAGGTTATAGTTAAAGATCTGGCGGAACTTATCGCCGAAAAACAAGGATTGTGATTCAATGCGGTTCAGGAAATTAGGTTGGTTGGTGCTGCTGGTGTTGTCGACCACATGTAGTGAAAAGAAGGAGGCAACCCCGAAATACTATGACTTCGATAAACTGCTCAATGATCAGATCGCTTTGCTGACAGAGCAAAAACGAGTATTGGTTAAAGCGGCCGGTCTCGGCGATAATCCAAAAGATACAGTCTTCCAACCTTCGATGAAGGGCTGGGAAAGGGAACTCGAAGCCTTTCGCCTTCTTGAAACGATCAACAAGCCCGCCTTCCAGCAATCCTATAAAATTGCCGATGCAATCGAAGATCCTTCCAGCAATCTCAAAATACACGAGTTCACGTCAGATAAGGCACGCGTGACTTCTGTCAGGCTATACTATCATAACGACTTGTCACGGCTGAAAAGGATTGAGTGTGAGATGGCTCAACAAAACCTGTTGTATTCCAGCAAGGATCAACTAACGTTGAAATTTGATGATGAAGAGGGCAAAGCCGTTCTCACCGGTTATTCGATGACAGGTTATCAAAAAATGATTCTTGGTGATACCACCCGTTTCTCCATCGTGGGAACCATTGAGCGATAGCTGCAATAAAATCCGGATATTTCCGACTGAAAGCGAAGAATCTATCTAACTGGAATCGTGGCGCGAAGATCATTTCTTGAAGAGGGCGAAAAAAAACGAATTACTGCTTCCAATCTGAGTAAGCTGCTGGGAATATTCCAGTTTGTGCTCCCATATAAATGGACTTTTGCCGGGGGATTGCTGGCACTGGCACTATCGAGTGCGACGACCCTTTCATTCCCGTTCCTCGCGGGAAAGATTCTTGACGTTGCTTCCGGAAAAAAAGACTTCTTCCTGACAAGCATTGATCAAATAGCGATCGCGCTGATCAGCGTCTTGGTCGTGCAAAGTTGTTTTTCTTTTATCCGCGTCTATACGTTCTCGATTGTAAGTGAACGCACCCTCGCGGATCTCCGGCAGGCAGTCTATAAAAAGCTGATCTGGCTACCGATGACTTTTTTCGACAGTCGGCGTGTCGGTGAGCTACTGAGCCGCATCACATCGGACGTTGGCACATTGCAAGACACTTTCACGACGACCCTTGCCGAAATGATGAGGCAAATTCTCGTGTTGATCATCGGAACAACTGTGATCCTTGTCCTCACGCCAAAGCTCACCTTGTTTATGGTCCTCACTTTTCCTGTATTGGTGATTGGCGCTCTCGCATTTGGAAAATTCATACGGAAGTTGTCCAAAAAGACGCAGGACCAGCTCGCTGGCACAAACGTGATTGTTGAAGAGAGCATGCAGTCAATTGCTGTGGTCAAATCTTTCACCAACGAGCAATTTGAATCAGCTCGCTACAGGAAATCGTTGATGGATGTGGTTGAAACTGCAATCCATGCAGCTACCTATCGCGGACTGTTTATCTCATTTACAATCCTCGCGCTTTTCGGTGGCATTGTTGGAGTGATATGGTATGGGGGTACCCTTGTTCAGTCTGGAGAAATCACACCCGGCGAACTCGTAACCTTCGTGTTTTATACAATGTTCATTGGTGCATCTATAGCTGGACTTGGTGATATATATAGTCAGGTTCAGCGTTCGATCGGCGCATCCGAAAGAATGTTGGAGATCCTGGATGAAAAAGATGAAAGTACTTCGGCAAATGAGAAGCCCGTTAAATTGACTGGAGCTATCGCCTATGATGGCGTAGGGTTCTCATATCCAACACGTGCGGACGTGACTGTACTAAAAGATATTTCTTTTGTGGTGAGCCCTGGAGAAAAAGTCGCTTTAGTCGGACCAAGTGGGGCTGGTAAATCGACGATCGCGGCACTGCTCCTACGTCTTTACCCCGTGAGTTCGGGCAACATCATTGTCGACGGGCAGGACATCAGCCGCTATGACCTCTCGGGTTACCGGCAGAACGTTGGCATCGTCCCTCAGGAAGTAATTCTTTTTGGTGGTTCGATTCGGGAGAATATTGCCTACGGAAAACCGAATGCCACAGAAGCCGAAATCTATGATGCCGCGCGCCAGGCGAATGCATTGGAATTCATCGAGAGCTTTCCGGAGCGGTTTGAGACACGCGTTGGTGACCGCGGCGTTAAGTTATCCGGAGGGCAACGTCAACGCATAGCCATCGCAAGAGCGATTTTGAAAAATCCGTCAATACTAATCCTCGATGAAGCGACAAGTTCATTGGACGCACGGTCGGAGCAACTTGTTCAGGAGGCATTGGAAAAGCTTATGGAGAACAGAACAACCGTAGTCATCGCACATCGGTTGAGCACGATTCGAAAAGCTGATCGCATTCTTGTTATAAAGGACGGGCAAATCGCCGAGTCCGGTTCTCACGACGAGCTCTCGGGTCTTGACAACGGTATTTATCGTAACTTGCTCAAGCTTCAATGGGAAAAGCACTCATGAAAAGATGAGAAAGGCAGATGCGCAGATATTGAAAGATTTCAAGCTTCGAAAGACTTCCAGCCGCTCGGACATATTGCACTTGTTCATAGCCCATCCCTACGCACTGTCATACTCCGATATTGAGAAAGAAGTGGCGGCATCTTACGACCGGGTAACTGTATATCGCACCCTCAAGACATTTCTTGATAAAGGAGTTGTTCACAAAGTCCTTGATGACGCTGGTACCCTCAAGTACGCATTGTGCACAGATCATTGTACATCGGGACAACATCATCACGAACATGTTCATTTCAAGTGCGTGCGTTGTGGACAGACAAATTGCCTGGAGGATGTGAAGATTCCGACGGTGCAATTACCAAAGGGATATCAGGCCAACGAGCTAAATCTCCTGATCCAGGGCTCTTGCAATAAGTGCGGATAGCCCCCCGTCAGGCGGCATGTGCCGGTTTCCTTTTGACCGGAAATAGGATAAACAATAGTGTAAGTTTCAAGGTTTAATTTTAATTTATAGCTTTGGGACTTGAGGGAGGTGATTATTTGGCCAATTGACCGATAATCACCTCTTTTTTAACCAAAAGCGGATAATTCTCACCTAATGCTCCTCCTTTCTTTGTTTAGTGAGTACACTCGCGCGGAGTTGATATTGTTCGGGGTCTTTGCTGCGATGATCTTGATATTCATGGTTGTCGATCTGGGATTATTGAACAGGACGGCTCATAAGATCACCACGAAATCCGCTTTATATCAGTCAATTTTTTGGGTTTCCATAAGCACCATATTTGGCTACCTGATTTATCAAAGCGGCCCCTACGAAACACTCGAAGAAACCGAGCGAATTATCATTAGCGGCACCGATGCTGCCATCCTCTATTTCTCCGCTTATCTTACTGAATACGCTTTATCGGTTGACAACATCTTTGTCATCCTGCTCATTTTGAAATATTTCAAGGTAAAGGAAGAGTACTTTCACAAGGTATTGTTCTGGGGAATACTTGGAGCTGTATTGTTCCGGGGGATATTCATTTTCGTCGGTGCGATTCTCATACACCAGTTCAAATGGATCCTCTACGTTTTCGGTGTGTTCCTGATTTATTCCGGGATCAAGATCTATTTCGAAGACAGCGATGAGAAAATCGATCCGGAAAAGAATCCGATCATGCGCCTTTGCAGGAAGTTTCTTCCTATCAGCAAGGACGATGCAGGCGGCCATTTCGTCATTCGCGAGGCAGGTAAGCTTATGTTTACCCCACTCTTCCTGGTTGTCGTACTCATCGAAACCACGGACTTGATCTTTGCCGTCGATTCAATTCCTGCGGCATTTGCGATCACACAAAATGAATTCCTGATTTATACATCGAATATTTTCGCTGTCCTCGGCCTGCGAGCCATGTTCTTCCTGTTATCCGGAATCATCGACAAGTTTTACCTGTTGCAGAAAGGTCTGTCTGTGATCCTGTTCTTCATCGGTGCGAAAATGCTCCTGGAGATCATCCACGTCCACATTCCAGTAGTGCTTTCATTCTGCGTAATTATTGCCACGCTGACGCTGGCCATATTGCTTTCCATCCTGGTTCCCAAAAAGGAAAAAGAACAGGAACAGGAACCTGTAAGCTAAGAGCTCAGGCTTTCAACAATAAAATTCTTCGGTAAGATCTGCATCAGAATAGGCAGGGTAAGAAACTTTTGCGGCAGCGCAACAATGACAAACGTCGGTATAGACTTTAACACGTCGATCAAAAGACCCTGAAGTTTGGCTTTTTCAGCATCATCAAGCTCTTTTGATCGTGCGAGCACAAATAATAACATGAGCTCCTCGCTTTCCTTCACCTCTTCAAGCAAACGCTTCTTATGCTTTTCGGTGACGCGAGCCATTCGCTGGATGAATTGATCGCTGACTTCCTTATAGCTTTTTTTGTCTTGCAGATTTTGCAGTTCCACCCAATGTTCAAGCACGAAGCCTTCGATAGCAATCATACTGTTCTCAAGATCATCGGCGCTGAATGAAATTGTTTCCGCAAACCGTCTGAGGAATTGAAGTTCCAGGTCCTCCACTCGCTTATCGGCCCAGATCGTCAGGATCGCAATCTCAAGAAAATATTTTTTGAGTAACCACGAATTGTTTGTCGGAAGGTTGATGTCCTCCACCGAAATACCTGTTTCAAATATTTCCTGACATTCTTTCTTCTTGTCGGGTGAAAGTTGCGCACTCTGGAGGAAGTATTCCATCAGCCTGCGTTCTTCGAATTCAACGATCTTGTTGGCGTGAGCCGCAGCGGCCATGATCTTCACGAGTGACGTACGCAGCTCATCACGTTCATATTTGAAAAAATCTGATACAATCTTGTCCGCATTGGTGTGTATCCACTGGCCAAAGATGAAAATGTCCAGGAACAACAGGCTGTTGTGAAAAAATTGAGTCCAGAAATTTCCTTTGGCCTGCTCCGTATGCTCGATGCGCTTGTCAAGGATGCGCTCAGCAAGTTCAAGTGAAGTCTTCTTCCTTCCGAACAACGTCTTCGTTGGAGTAGCCAATTCCGGAAAAACGTGGTTGTAAAAATTTGAGATGCTTTCCAGGGTCTTCACAGCAACCTCAGACATCTCTCCGGGGTTTTTGACAGGCTTGTCGTGAAAAAGGAGAGAACTGCTGATGAGGCTCTCGGCGAGCAGAATCTTCATGCGGTCCTTCTCGTCCCATTCGCTTGACTTAGGATGATCGAACACGTTCACCGGTTGGCCGTACATGATGCCGGTGGGTTGAATTACCCGGTATAAAGAGTGATCAGGATGCGTAGAAGTCTTACGTCCCTCCGAGGTGAGCTCCTTGAGGAGTTCAAGGCGGAACTCAAGGTATTCTTTTAACCAACCTTTGGCTCGCGGGTTCATCCTTCAAAAAAATGAACGAGAAGGTAAAGCTATTTTTTTGAATGCTAATGGAAAAAAATCTAAGCTGAGCGCCATCCTTTTTTCTGGATGGATTTTACCGACTCCTGCACTTTCTCAGCCAGGTTTTCTTTGTATACATCGAGTTTTTTGGCAACTGTCTTGTCCGTTGCGCCGATTATCTGTGCGGCAAGAATTCCGGCATTCTTTGCTCCGTTCAGTGCAACCGTAGCCACGGGCACTCCGCCTGGCATCTGTAAGATTGAAAGCACTGAATCCCAGCCATCAATCGAATTCGAGGATTTAACAGGAACGCCGATTACAGGGAGTGAAGTGGTCGAAGCAATCATCCCAGGGAGATGTGCAGCTCCGCCAGCGCCGGCAATGATTACGCGCAAGCCCTTTTCGCGGGCGGTTGCGGCATATTCCATCATCCTGGCAGGCGTCCGGTGCGCTGATACAATGGTCAGCTCAAAAGGAATCTTCATTTCGTCCAGAAACTCGGCAGCTTCCTTCATGATTTTCAGATCAGATTGACTGCCCATAATGATCCCGACAATAGGTTTGCTCATGATTTTACTTTCAAAGTGCGTTTTACAAAGTTGGCGTTCTTCTTCAGACTTTCAACGTTATCGTCTGTCAGTGTCACATGTCCCATTTTCCTGAATGGTTTTGTGAGTTTCTTCCCGTAGAGATGAACATATGCGCCTTCAATCTTCAACACTTCGGCAAGACCTTCATATTGCGCAGGGCCTGAGAAACCTTCTTCACCAAGCAGATTCACCATTGCACTTGGCTTAATCGTATTCGTACTTCCAAGTGGCAGGTCAAGGATAGCGCGCAAATGTTGTTCATACTGTGAGGTGACATTGGCTTCAATCGTTTGGTGTCCACTGTTGTGAGGACGCGGGGCCACCTCATTCACGAGCACTTCTCCTGAGCGGGTTACGAACATTTCGACTGCAAGGAGTCCGACCATTTCCAGCTCGCCTATCACGCGTCGCGCAATACCGTCAGCAAGTGCAGCTACGCGTGGTGAAATATTCGCTGGCGAAAACAGGTATTCGACGAGGTTCGCTTCAGGATGAAAAACCATTTCAACGGCCGGATAGGATATTATTTCACCGGAAGCATTTCTCGCAACGATGACTGAAATTTCTTTCTCAAAGTCGATAAGCTTTTCAAGCAACCCCGGTTTATCAAAAGCTTTTTCAATGTCTCCTTTTGTACGCAAGATCTGGACACCACGCCCGTCATAACCTTCGCGACCAAGTTTATTAACAGCAGGAAGAAAATCTGCATTCAAACGAACATCCCCCTTGTTTTCTGTAAGAATAAATTGGGCAGTTGGAATATTGTGGTCTTTATAGAACTGTTTTTGCGTGCGCTTGTCCTGAATCAGCTCGATCACGCGGGGTTGTGGATAGATTTTTTTTCCCTCCCGCTCGAGCACTTTCAAGGCTTCAGTACTAACATTTTCAATCTCAATCGTAATGATCTCGGAAGATTTGGCAAACGAAAGGACCGTGTCTTTGTCTGTAAGCTTTCCGTGAGTGAAAGCGGCGATGTCCTTGCACGGCGCATTGGGGTCTGGATCGAGCACTGCGAAATCAATATTCCAGTCAATGCCTTTTTGAATGAGCATCCTGCCCAACTGTCCGCCGCCAAGTATTCCAATCTTCGTCACGTTACTTTTTCAAAAGTTTAACCTCTTGTATGACATCACCGACTTCGATCTTATCAACGACGTCGATACCGCTAATGGTCTGAGCGATGATCGTGTATTTTCCGTCCAGGTGTGGAGTGGGTGAATGTGTAATGAACCATTGCGTGCCTTCTGTGTCTTTTCCTGCAGAAGCCATACCCACAGACCCTGTCGAATATCGCGTGCGCGAAAATTCTGAACGAATGGAATAGTCTTCGCTTCCAAATCCGTCGCCACGGTTACAACCGCCCTGTATGACGAAATTCGGAACAACACGATGAAAGTTTTTCCCGTCAAAATATTTCTTTTCAACGAGCTCAACAAAGTTAGTCACCGAACCGGGGGCTTCTTCAACTAAAAGCTGAATAACAATCACGCCTTTTGTAGTCCTGATCTCAACTTTTTGGTCAGGTAGTATTGTCTTGGCAAGCTTCCAGTTGATAGGATGATTGTATGCTGCTTTCAATGGCTTCGGTTTTGGCTTTCCTTCCAGGTGCGCTATCGCATTTTCCAATGGCTGCAATGATTCAATGTCTTTTGGCATTGCCAGCCTGGCTTTGGCATCATACAGAAACTTGAGGTCTGTAATTTCTGCCTTGAAGTTCATCGCATCATCAGCAAGCGCCCCGGCGACAATGCCTGTGACCCCAGCATCATTCAGCACAATTGCCTGTCGATAAACATTTAGAAAATCTGCCTTTGCAATGTTGTTAGTTGGATTCTTGTTCAGCGCAACAAGCGCAGAAGCCGCTGACGTGATTATAACTTTTGGTGCGTCCGTTTCCAACAATGCTGAAGAAAGAAAGTTGAACGCTGAGCGCTCATTCTTATCTACGGCATGACCGATTGCACTGAGAAGCCATGCTTTGTAATATGTGTCACCAGATTCGTATTCTTTTTTCATCTCTTCCAATAGACCATCGGGAGGAACAGTCTTAAGAAGAGCTGCATACAAGTTCGCCTTGACGCGAAGATTTTTTTCAGCTGGAAGTAATTCCCCGATCTGCTTAAATGCCACTTTATCTGAGAGGTTCAGAAGTGTTTCAGAAGCTGCTACGCGTACCATTTCATTTTTGTCGCGCAGTCCACCAAAAACAATATCCTGCATGTCAAGCAGTGAGAAGCTCTGACATGCACGCACCGCATTCACACGTACCCGATAGTCACTTTCCGAATCCAGTGCCATTTTTAAAGACGACACTGCACGGTCTTTTGGTAGATGCCTGAAGCCACCGACTGCAGCCATGCGCACTAAAGCAATCGAGTCCCGAAGGCCCAAATTAATTAGGCTATCGACGAATCCTTTGCCGTGAACTTTTGAAGAACGCGCGAAATAAAATGCCGCAGCCAAACGTGCACCGATTGGTTTTGAAAAAGAAAGATATTCCGTGATTTTGACCGTGATCAGGCTATCAGCTTTCTTTCGCAATCCCAACTGTAATAATCCCGCCGCGTGGCCAACCTGATCGAGCGCATCAGTCGACTTAAAGTCACGCAGGTCATTCATGTCATTTTGCGGAACTGCTTTTCCGAGTGCTTCCAAAACTTCTCTGGCAACCGAGTCCTCGCTGTGATACACGGAAGGTATCAATGCGTTGACGGACTCCTGGCCTCCACACTGACCAAGGGCAAATGCAGCGTTAAGCCGTGCTTCCAGGTCGCTATCTTCTTTTAAAATATTCCCCAACAACGTTCCCGCAGTTGAGTCCTGGATAGACGCAAACGCCAGCGCGGCCTCGCGGCGATACACGGGATTGTCAGAGGTCAGATACGGCTTCAGACTATCAGCTGATCGGCGGTCTTTCAGATTATAGATTTCGACAATAACAGGGTCGGAGAATTTATTCGGGCCGTGATTGCCCGAGCAGGCAACAAGAAACAGGGTTGCTAGCAGCAGTAGGGTTTTAGGCATTAGGATATTTTCCGAAAGATAAACAGATTCAGGCGAGCACCTGATAAACGATAAGCGCTGATACATACGCGAGACCAGTCATGTAGAAGAGCTGAATAATTGGCCACCTCCACCCTTTTGTTTCGCGTTTGACAATTGCCAGTGTGCTCATGCATTGCATGGCGAACGTGTAAAAAACAAGCAATGATAGTCCTACGGCGGGCGTGAAGCGGGGCCCACCCGTGTTGGGATTGACTTCATCTTTTAATCTATCCATGATCGTCGCATTGTCGTCAGTGCTACCCAGACTGTAGATCGTAGCAATGGTACTGACGAACACCTCGCGGGCTGCAAATGAAGTGATAAGCGCGATGCCGATCTTCCAATCAAATCCCAACGGCCGTATTACAGGTTCAATCCATTTCCCGATCGTTCCCGCGTACGAATGTTCCAGCTTATATGCCGCAACGCGGTTCTCATATTCTTCTTGTGTCAATCTCAGGTTTTGGGTTTGCGCCTGAACGGTGGGTCTAGCGCTATCCATTACATCTTTGGGACCATAGCTTGCGAGTACCCACAGGATGATCGAGACGGCGATAATTATTTTTCCGGCTTCGAACACAAAAGCTTTTGTCTTCTCAATGATCGTGTAGCCCACGTTGGACCATTTTGGCATCCGGTACGTCGGCATTTCCATAATGAGGAAGCTTCGTTCCTTGACTTTGATTATTGCCTTCATCAACATGGCCGAGATCAGCGCTGCAAAAAATCCCAACAGATACAAGCCCATGAGCGCGAGACCCTGAAGACTGATGAAGCCCAGGATTCTTTGATGGGGAACAATCAGCGCAACGAGAATGGCGAACACGGGAAGCCTTGCAGAGCAGCTCATCAACGGCGTGACAAAAATTGTTATCAGCCGGTCCTTCCAATTGTCGATTGTGCGTGTAGCCATAATTGCAGGAATCGCACAGGCCATTCCTGAAATCAGCGGTACAACACTACGCCCACTCATTCCGAATTTCCGCATGATCTTATCCATCAGAAACACAACCCGCGACATATAGCCTGTTTCTTCCAGAATCGAAATGAATCCAAACAAGATCGCTATCTGTGGAATGAATATGACGATTCCGCCAATTCCGGGGACGATGCCACTGGAGATCAACTCGAATAGCGGGCCCTCGGGCAGTCGTTTTGTAAGAAAAGCGCTTAAGTCCGCAAAACCGCGATCGATGGCATCCATTGGTATCTGCGCCAGCGCAAACACGGATTGAAAGATGACAAACAGCAATGAGAGAAAAATAAGATAGCCCCACACGCGGTGCGTTAAGATGCGGTCAAGGGCGCGCGATGAACTTTTCAGTTCCCGGTTCGCCGATTTACTCACTACAACATCCATGACCTCCTGGATGAATTCGTAGCGACCTATTGTTTCAGCGCCCTGATATTTGTGTGGAAAGAAATTTCTGTTGCTTGCAACCGATTTAATGAAGGTGCGGTCCGAATCAGAAAGTGATAGGAGAGTTTCAGGCTGCTGCAGGTATTGAAACGCTTCATAGGGTGCAGTCAACTTGAAGTGATCCTGAATTTCATTGATTGCGTCGGTTACGCCAGGCATCGGCGAGAAGATCTTTTTTGAAGAAAGACAACTTTTTTACGTCGAGGCTTAGACCGGATTTCGCGACCAGGTCCATCATATTAAGTGCAAGCACTACAGGTAGCCGTAAGTCGATGAGCTGTGTCAGCAACAAAAGACAATTCTTCAGATTCGTAGCGTCGGCAATGATGGCAACCTTGTCGGGAAAATTCTCGCCGCGTTTATTGGTTAATATTTCTACGACGATACGTTCATCAAGCGTTCGCGGATAAAGACTGTAAATCCCTGGCAGGTCAATGATCTCAGCGGAAGATGTATCTGAAAGTCGGGCAAAGCCAGTGTGTTTGTCTACAGTGACGCCCGGAAAATTCCCGATCCTTTGGTTTAGCCCGGTGAGCTGATTGAACAATGAAGATTTTCCGGAATTCGGTTTCCCAACCAATGCAATTTTCAAGTGCTGCTCGGAGGCCATCAGTCAAGAATTGAAATGGTTGAGGCCTCTTCCAGGCGCAGCGACAAATCGTAGCCGGAGATATTCACGCAGACGGGGTCTCCAAAAGGAGCTGCGAAATTGAAATGGACCACCGTGCCAGGCAAAAATCCCATTTCCAGCAGTTTTGCTGCCAGCTGTTCATCTGTAAATCCGGCGATGATTGCCGATTCACCTGGCTTCATTGAGGCAACCGATTTGGGCTTTGGCACCGGGCGTTATTTAGATTAATTTCAAACAAACGAATATAGGAGCAAGGATCATATCTCAGTGAAAAAGGCGATAAAAAAGAAGAGCGCAAAAAAATCTGCACCGGCTAAGAAGGAAGAGCCCATTGTAGAGAAGCCCGAGGAAAAGCCATTTGACTTTGGCGGCCTGCCAGACAGGAATTTGAAGAAAAATCTAGGCTGCGGGTGATTGATAATAAAAGCCAGCGGAAAAATTATCTAGATTTTATTTGAGGAAGCGATACCATTCAGGCATCAATCAATGCCTGTAGTATTTTGTTTGGATTTGACTCAGGCTGACATCTTCAAGCCATTTTCCGACCGGAGTGCATGACGGATTTGCTCCATCGCCTGTTGCCGAAAACGCCTGTTGTCTGTCACCTGCTCCTGTTGCAGTACCTGTTTAATGTACTGCAATACCTTTTCCATCTGGATGTGATCCATCGCATCAAGCGACTCCATGATGGCAAGTTTGCGAGTCATTTTCATATTCGTAGTGGTTGTCACAAATAACGGAAATTAACCCCTTGTGGTTCAACACGTAACGGGGTAATTCACTGAAACACAATACGCAAATAATCTGCCGAAAACATGTACCGTTCTAAGGCTGCAATGCTTAAAGTTTTACTTGAATTGTCAGGAATAGAATTCGCGAAGGGCCCCGAAATAACTGTGCTCCCAACCCTCGGTAATGTCGTTATAATCTTGATCGGGAATGTTTGTATGAACGACCTCGGCTGACGTTCCTTGCTTATGCGGATGCAACGTTATCGTAACGATTGACGCCGCCTCCTGATCGCCGAAGTACCATTCCTGGACAATCTTCTTTCCCTCTTCGAAAGCAAGATTTTTCCCTACAATGCTACCGTCCCACAAAGAGAATTCAGAACCTGGCTCAGTGGACATTTCCGCGGGTTCACCAGTCCATAGCTGAAGCGTCATAGGTATAGTCAGTGCATGGAATACATCTTCTGGCGACGCCGGAATAAGGAAATATTTTTTGAAGTCTTTCATCCCAAAGTGGTTGTACGACACAATTTACGCGTTCGCGCCACAACTAACTTAATCAGTTTTGCAACCGTGCCCCGAAGCACCTGACTACAATTTGCCGTAACTTTCCCTTATCCTAACCATACCCCCATACCCAATGAAAAAGCATTTAGTTTTTCTGATACCCTGGATTTGCGTGTGCATCCTGGTGATGTCCGGTTGCGGAGGCGACAAATCCGCAAATGAGAATGACAATTCTACTGCGTTTGATTCAGTTAAGGCGCCGGTGTATTCTGGCAATACTGCCGTTGCCGTGACGCATGAGGTGAAAGATTATGGTGAATGGCTGAAGGTGTATAATAGTACTTCAGATCCGGCATCACGCCTTAGCATCTATGCAAGTCCTGACGATCCAAACCTTATCACTGTATTTGCGCTCACAAAAACACATGAGGATGCAAAGAATGTATTCAATTCCCCTGAATTCAAGGCGGCATTGGTGACATCTGGTGTCACGTCTGAACCGGTGTTTAAATATTTCGACATCAAGTATCAGAATCCGGAAAAGACAGATAAAAAATACCGCCTTGGAGTTTCTCATCCTGTAAAGGACTTTGCACATTGGAGGCGCGTATTTGATGAGGATGAAAAAATCCGCACAGACGCGGGACTTGAGCTACGCGCTATCTCTACGAGCGCTGACGACCCTTCAATGATTCATATCATGTTCGCGACCAACGATGTCGATCGGGCAAAGGATCTGATCCATTCGAACGATCTCAAAAAAAGAATGGCTGAAGGTGGCGTGATTGGCGAGCCAACACTTACTGTATTCAAAACACCAGAGAAATAGTTTGGATTTTTTAGGATGAGTTCAATCAAACCAATTCGCGCTGCTTTGTTGTCGTATGGAATGTCCGGAGAAGTGTTTCATGGACCATTACTCTCAGCGCATCGTGGCTTTGACCTTGCTGTGGTCTTGCAACGAAAATCTGATACCGCGAAGACACACTTCCCATCCGTTAGGATTGTGCGCTCATTGTATGAGATCCTCCAGGATCAGAGCATCGAGCTTGTGGTAGTGAACACGCCAAATGAAACCCACTTTGATTTTACGGCTAAAGTGCTGGAGGCGGGAAAGCATGCCATTGTTGAGAAACCATTTACGACAACGGTTAGCGAAGCCCAGCAACTAATCGCCCTTGCAAAAAGTAAAGGCAAAATCCTTTCTGTTTTCCAGAACAGGAGATGGGATGGAAATTTTCTTACTGTCAAAAAAATTCTGTCCTCGGGAGTCCTGGGCCAGGTAGTGGAGTTTGAAACGCATTATGACAGATTTAGAAATTACATTCAACCAAATACATGGAAAGAGGAACCCGGCCAGGGATCGGGCATCCTGTATAATTTGGGATCGCATCTACTTGATCAGGTGTTGGCGCTTTTCGGAATGCCTAAATCAATTGACGCGCGAATTGGAATTCAGCGGCCCGGTGGAAAGGTGGATGATTTCTACGACCTCAGGCTTGAATACCCGGGATTGAATGTAATTGTGAAATCAAGTTATCTCGTTCGTGAAAGCGGACCGTTCTATATCGTCCACGGAGTGAATGGATCATTTGTGAAGTACGGGATCGATCCGCAAGAAGAAGCTTTGAAAGCTCACGATATCCCCGGCAGACCGGGATGGGGATCAGATGAAGAAAGGTATTGGGGGAAACTCAACACAGAAATTGACGGACTACATTTTGAAGGAAAAGTTGAAACGATAGCGGGAAATTATCTCGGCTATTATCAAAATATATATGAAGCTATCCGTGAGGGTAAGAATCTGGAGGTTAAGCCCGAGCAGGCTTTAAATGTGATACTTTTGATTGAGGTTGCCGTGAAGAGCAATCAATTGAAAAAGACAATCACGCTGTAAGGTATCAGCGCAACGTCTGTTTCATATTCGGGCATAAAGTGCTCCAACGTGTTGTAGTGATACAGATCATCTTGATTAAGCGCACGAAAATTCGGAGCTTAGTATCTCTCTCTTAAAGGGTTGTGGGGATGCGGAAACGATTCTTTTTTCTGCTTTTCATCTGTTACGCCGGAGTTGCTTCAGCAAATTCCATTCTTATCCCCATGGATGGTGCGCAAAAGAATCATCTGAAATCCTATGGTATCGCATTTTATGTTCTTCAAAAAGGCCTTGAAGTCGATTGGCTGTTGAACTACCGAAACGGAAGTTTCCTGATCCCCTATACTGCTGATCTTGAAAACGAATGTGTTATACGCGGCATTTCTTTTGAATTGCTGCCATCGTTCAAAGTGAACGCGATCCTGCAGGAAATTTCCAATCCGGAAGTAAACATGAGTGTGGTGAAACTGGAGCGCGCGCCGAAGATTGCTGTGTATTCGCCAAAAAACGAATTGATTGGCGATGAAACGGATGCCGTAATCACGGTTCTCGATTATGCCGAAATACCTTACAAAATCATTTATGATGAAGAGGTGCTTAAAGATGAACTGGCGCTATTTGATTGGCTTCACCTTCATCATGAAGATTTTACGGGACAGCACGGACGATTTCTTCGCCGTGAATCAGATGTGCTGCAAGCAAAGATCCAGGAGGCACTGGCACATCAATTGGGCTATGAAAAAGTATCCGCGATGAAGTTGGATGTAGCGAAAAAGATCAAAACGTTTACGGCTGGTGGCGGCTACCTATTTGCCATGTGCTCCGGTGCGGAAACCTTTGACATTGCTTTGGCTGCAGACGGCGTTGACATCAGCGTCAGCACATTTGATGGAGACGAAGCAGATGCCGATGCACAATCAAAACTTGATTTCAAGAAATCGCTGGCATTTGAAAATTTTACAATCGAAGAAAGTGAAAGTCGGAAATTCTCAGACATCAATACTGGGCGGCCCGACTTCTGGGATCCTGTGACAGACTACTTCAATCTTTTTGAGTTTTCGGCCAAATGGGATGTTATTCCTTCGATGCTGACGCAGGACCATGAACATGTCATTAAGGAATTCACGGGACAAACCACCTCTTTCAACAAGTATGTCGTAAAACCAGAGGTGCTGATATTGGGAGAAAATCGCAGAATGAATAACGTGCGATATCTCTACGGTGAAATTGCGAAGGGGCATTTTACCTATTACGGTGGTCATGACCCGGAAGGATCACCTAATCGCCGTAGGCAAGGAACCGACCTGAATCTTCATCCCCACTCGCCGGGCTACAGGCTTATATTGAATAACGTTTTGTTTCCGTCGGCGAGGAAGAAGAAGCAGAAGACGTGAGAGAGGAGTTAAGAATTTAAGGAGTCAAGGAGTTAAGAAGTTAAGCAATTAAGTAGGGAGAGCAATGTCACACGCGTTCATGAAAGAAGGGGATGAGCAATCATTGGAGGAAATTTCTCCAACGATCCATGCCTTGAGTTTATTCTTAACGCGCGAGAACAACGGCGTCCGCATTGTCGAGAGAAGCGTACACAAAGACCAGGGAGGAAATGAAATCCATGTGATGAGCAATGGACTTTCCTATAAAAAGAACAACAGGGGGCGTTGGGAAGTGGCGTGAAATACAAGCATCAAAGCTCCAACTCAAATTTGTCACGAATTTCTCACTCGTGAGCGTATGGATTTCCTGATGTTGAGCTGCGTGGTCGGAAAAATTTCCGTTTCGAAGTTAATTTGAATGTCAGACATCTTAGATGTCAGACACCTAAGGTGTCTGACACATGAATGGCCTCTTTTTAAGACAACTTAATCGGCAGGTCCCGGTACCTTTTGCCTGTAGCTGCAAAGATTGCGTTCGCTAAAGCAGGAGCAAATGGTGGAACTGGTGGCTCGCCAACACCTGTCGGCTTTTCTTCACTTTCTACCAGATGTACATAGATCTGCTGTGGTGCATCCATCATTCGTGCAACGGCAAACGTATCAAAATTTGATTGCTCCGGGTGACCATCTTTGAATGTAATGCCGCCTTTCATCGCTGCGCCTGATGCGAACACTGCGCCACCTTCAAACTGATTGACCACCGAATTGCGGTTGACTACAACGCCGCAGTCGACAGCGTAATGAACTTCGGGGATTGTGATCTTTCCGTCCTCCACAGCGACATGCACCACACAAGCCACATACGTAAGGAAGCTTCTGTGTGCGCAGATACCCAATCCGTGACCTTTCGGCAGCGTTTTGCCCCATCCGGATTTTTCGGCGACGAGGTTAATAACATTTTTCAATCTTGCAGTAGACCATGGAAACTGCTCGATGGGTTCACCATAGTTTTCAAACTTATCGATTAGCTTGTCGAACGCAATCATGCGATCAGGTCCTAACAACTCAAGTAAGTTGGCAACCGGGTCAACTTTGCGATATGACGCGATCTCATCGAGCATGCTGCCGATCGCAAACGCATGCTGAATATTGCTAACCGATCTAAGCCAGCCAATACGGGTTTTTGCCAGCGCCTCGTGTGACTCACATGAGATAGCCGGAATATCATACGGAAAGTCCACCATGCCAAGCTGCAATTCACCAGCGCTTGGTTCCGTTTCTTTCGCACTCGTAGTACCGCCGATTGGAGGGAACACGCTCCTGTGGTTCCATCCTGTAACTTTCTTTTGTTTGTCGAATGCAACCCGGATATGCTGTACGCTGCACGCATGGAAAAAATCATGCTGAATGTCATCTTCTCGTGTCCACACGATCTTGATAGGAAGCCCTGTCATTTGGGAAATGAGTGCAGCCTCAACAACATAGTCAGGCTTGGATTTTCTTCCGAAACCGCCTCCGAGTAGGGTAACATTTACGGTGATGTCTTCTTCCTTAAGCTTCAATGCTGCGGCAACACTCCCCTTGGCCCACTGCGGATGCTGAGACGCAGTCCATATTTCACATTTTCCATTCTTCACGTCGGCAAGCGCGAAGGGAGGTTCCATTGAAGCGTGAGCAAGGTGCGGCGTCACAAACGTCGACTCCAACACATGATCCGCACTCTTGATTGCCTGGTCAATTGATCCTTGCTCGCGTCTGACATGTCCTTTTGCTTTAACCTTCGCCTTCATTTCATTGAAGTAGGTTTCAGAGTTATATGTCGCGTTCGGGCCAAGGTCCCATCGTACTTCAAGTTCGCGCCGACCGGCAATGGCAGCATAAGTATTGTCTGCCACCACTACAACTCCACCCAATGGATTTTCAAAATTGGTTGGGAATCCTTTTGTTTCTATCTCCAATACATTTAATACGCCGGGTACCTGTTTCGTTTTATCGGCGTTGTAGCTTTTTACTTTGCCTCCAACAACCGGGCAACGCATCACGACGGCGTATTTCATTCCTGGAACCTTGGCGTCAATTCCATAAACGGTACTGCCGCTGACCACCGCATTGATGTCGACAATGTCGATGGACTTGCCTATATACTTCCATTCAGATTTTTTCTTTAGGACGAGCTCTTCGTCTTTCGGCGCAGTGAGCTTGGCTGCTTCAGCGGTGAGCTCACCGAACGATAATTTCTTGCCGCTCGGTGTATGAACTACTTCATGATTGCTGGCGGCGCATTCCGTAACAGGCACACTCCACTTATTCGCAGCCGCCTGTTCGAGCATCTTTTTTGCCATCGCACCAGCTTTGCGCATTGGCTGAAAAAACATGCGAACAGAAAAGGAGCCGTCGGTATTCTGGTTTCCGTACCTTTTTTCATCTGCCACCGCCTGCACAACTTTCACTTTTTTCCAATCAGCCTCAAGTTCGTCGGCAACGATTAGCGGCAAACCCGTGCGAATGCCGGTACCCATTTCCGAACGATGTGCTACAATCAACACAGTTCCGTCAGGATTCACAGTCAGGTACACATTCGGCGCAAAAGAAGTTGAATTGGCTGGGTCCGTTGTGCATGAAGTTTGGAGTCCGAGGATGATACCGGTCGCCGTTAATCCGCTAGCTCTTAAAAATGATCGTCGATCGATTTTACGGATTACAGCTTCAGAGAAAGCGCTGGAGTACGGCTTCATGGAATTGGCTTAGGTGATTGGCCAACTTAAAGCTACTAAAGAAGACCCGAAATTCAGAAGGCGAATGCCATCACGGCAACGACATGACAGGCGGTTCCGCCAATCACAAACAAATGCCAGATAAAATGGCCGTACCGAAGTCTGTTGTCATAGATAAAGAATATAACGCCACCAGAATAAAGAATGCCTCCGCCAAACAACCAAAAAAGGCCCCATTGTGACATACTGAGCCACAAAGGTCGAATGGCAATCAGCGCGAGCCATCCCATCAGTAAATAAATAACCGTCGAAATGCGGCTGGGTGAAGCACCGGCGATGCATTTGACAAGAACACCGAGTATTGCGAGACCCCAAACAACGCCAAATAAGGACCAACCCCATGCTCCGCGCAGGATGCCGAGCGTGAAAGGAGTATATGTGCCTGCAATCAGAAAAAAGATCGCACAATGATCAAACAGCTGGAAAAAATTCCGGGCACTTGTCCGATGCAGCGAATGATAAAGGGTGGAAGCCAGATACAGTATAATCATTGATCCGCCGAAAATGCTTGCCCCTACAATTGAAGCCGCTCCACCATTCAATGATTTCACAATCAGCACAGGTGTCGCGGCAATCGCTGCAACTAATCCAATGCCATGACTGATGCTGTTGGCGATTTCCTCGCCAAGCGTTTGGTTTCGTGATTGTGCAGTCGTGGTCATTCGTGGTTTTTAAATCAAATTCCTTCTACCAAAATCATATCAGCATCCGAGCAGGATTGCCTTATTGCTTTTGCCTTCGCATAGATATCTGATTCCCACCACGCCTTTGCTTTTTCGCGTGTCGGAAATTCAAGCATAACGAACCGCCCCGGTATCCAATTCCCTTCCAAAACTTCAACGTCACCCCCGCGGACTACAAACCTTCCATCGAACGGGGCCAGCGTTGCAAGGGTCAGCTTTTTATAATCTTCATATCGAACAGGATCCTTGATCGTAATGTCGACGATGATGAAAGCGCTCATAGAGTGTGTTATCAGGTAATGTACAAAACCCATCAATGGTCCTGGTCATCTCCTTCAATAATATCGACTTGTAGTCGCTTGACCGAATCGGCGGCCAAAGCGGCCCGCATGATCCTGATCTTGCGTTCATACAGCATCTGAAGGAAGCTTACCGGGGGAGGTGGCAATGAAGGGTCTGCCGCTATCGTCGAGTCACGCTTATAAATAATGTCTTCAATTTTTGAGCGGAGATCGTAATCAATCTCGTACAGATCGCAGTTGAGCTTTTCCTGGAGTTGTGGCGAAAGTGGTGGAAAATTATCCGCCATCATTTTTTTGAATTTTCTATCTTGGTCAAGGCGCTTTAAAAAGTAAGCAGTAATAGGAAGGGCCGTGTTGGATCCCTGTCCCAGTTCCGTGCTGCGAAATCGTATACGTGGATCATCTGCTCCCACCCACGACCCCAACGCGAGATGTGGTGTTATTGCCATAAACCAGCCATCTGCATTTTGTTGTGTCGTCCCAGTTTTTCCAGCAACTTCATTGTAAACGCCATACTTCCATCGCAACCTGGACGCCGTGCCTTCCTGAACGACTGTGCGAAGCATACTCGTCATCAACTGCGCAGTTTCCTTTGACATGGCTCGCTCCCCGGCGGTTTGGGGTTTGAAATCCTCGTACACTTTTCCATCCGGGTCATGAATTGCACTTATGAAATATGTTCCGGTTGGCATGCCATCATTGGCAAATGCTGCGTACGCCGTAGTCATCTCCATTAATGAGATCGAAGAGCTTCCCAAAGCGATGGACGGCACTTCCGGAATATCACTCGTGATGCCAACTCTTCGTGCAAAGGCAATCGTGCCAGAGACCCCCGCGACCTCAATCATTTTCGCTGCAACTGTGTTCACAGAATAAGCGAGTGCACCTTTCATCGAGTATTCGACTTCATAATCATTCTGTGCGTTGCGGGGATTCCATTCTTTACCTTCGACTTCGGTGTATGTTTTTCTTTCTGCGGATATGAGCTCACATGGCTCGGCGCCATCTTCCAGCGCCGTAGCATACACAAATGGTTTGAATATTGAGCCCACTTGACGTTTCGTCGTTGTCTTGACGTGGTCAAATTGAAAAAAGTCATGATCGATCCCCCCTACCCACGCTTTGACTTTTCCTGTAGATGGTTCAATGGCAAGGAAACCAGCATTGAGATACTGCAGATGATGGACAATCGAATCGATAGGACTCATTTTGGTTTCTTTGACACCATCCCAGGTAAAAATGGTGGTGGCAATGGGCTTCTGAAGCGCCTTCATAATCTCCTCTTCGGCGAGACCCTGTTCGCGCAATTGCTGATAGCGCGATGACCGCTGGATCGCTTGTTCCAACACGTCTTCCTTTCCTCTCCACGGCTTTTGTTTTCCCCAGTGATCAAAAAAAGTCTTCTGAATCTCCGTCATCTGCTGGGTCACTGCGTTTTCAGCGTACTCCTGCATTTTTGAATCAATGGTCGTATAAATCTTTAGTCCGTCTGTATACAGGTTGTACGTTGATCCATCTTCCCTTTCATGATTGCGGCACCAGTCGAGAAGCTCAGACTTGACATATTCACGAAAATAAGGAGCAAGACCCTGATGATGCGATACTTTGTTGTAGTCGAGTTCTAACGGCAATCTCATGAACTGCTTTGCTTGCTCAGGATCCAGTCTCTTATATTTCACCATTTGACTCAAAACAACATTACGACGTTTGAGCGCCCGCTCAGGAAACAACCTCGGATTATAGCTGTGTGTCGCTTTCAACATACCGATCAGTAAGGCTGCCTCGTCGGGTTTCAACTGCCTGGCTGGCTTTGAATAAAACCTATCGGCGGCGGCCTGTATGCCGAAGACGTTGTCAGCAAAAGGAACCGTGTTTAAATACAGCGTGATCAATTCTTCTTTGCTGTACAAATCTTCAAGCTTGCGCGCGATTCGAACCTCACGAAGCTTATTTATAAGCACGGGAAAAATCCAGTATCGCTTTCGCGGATAAAGATTTTTGGCAAGTTGCTGCGTAAGCGTACTACCTCCACCCGATGATTCATCCTGCTGGAGGATCGATTTAATAAGCACACGACCCAGGCTTCTATAGTCTACGCCTTTATGTTGATAAAAACGGGCGTCTTCTGTGGAGATGAGCGCATCAACTACCGATGGCGCAATGTCCTTATACTTGATCTCTGTTCTATCCTGAACGAAAAAACGACCAAGCAACACACTATCTGCACTATATACTTCCGAGGCTACCTGATTTTGGATATTGCGAAGCTCGCGGCCGCCAGGGGTCTCGATCCACACAAAAATTACGAACAACAGAAGAACAACCAGCGGGTATCCGACAATTCTTGCCCACAATCTCGCCTTCGGATGGGTTTGAAAATAATGATGTATGCGATCATAATAATGCTCCGCCAACCTGATGTACGGACGCACCCGAGGATAGCGCCAAGCCCACCTGTAGACGGCTATTAAAAAACCGATAGCCTTCCGTTTAATGCGGCGAATGGGATCCCTCATATTGTTGTGACAAGTAACGAATCAACGGGTCGATTATTGGAAAATCATCTGCGCTGTATCGCCTGGCTCCATTTAAGATGCACAGAGCCTTTCTCAAGTGTCAAATTACTTGATCACACCGACTTCTAAAAAGGGCCTCCGTCACTTTCGCGCAAGCCAGTTCGAAATTCGGCTACTTTATTTTTATTCCGGAGGTAGGAAAATTCAGGAGTGATTAAGGCTTTTCGCGGCACAACATTACAGCATCGCGAAGAACGGCTGCCGAGGTACCAACAGGATCGGCCTCAAAATTTTTCAGGCTAATGCTCTCGTAAAGGTCTGTCTCGAGTTCAATCCCCATTTCCCATTTATCGCATGTCCCCAGAAATGAGTGGTCAGGCACGCCTGTGGGCCTAACAGATAGTTTCCATGACCCATTCTCTTGTTCCGCGAGGGCAAGCAACTTTATCTTCTCGCCTCGTTGCTGCGCCTCTTGCACTCGACTACGCTCGACATTCTGGACACCTTCAACAACGATATCTCCTATGCCCCCTGGATAGCCCGTAAACGTCTTCATGATTATTAACAGTTTGTTGGCTGTGTCATGCCCATTAACATCGTGCGAGGGATCGGCTTCTGCGGCACCAAGTCTTTGTGCTTCGCGGATAGCTTCATCCCGCGAACCACCCCGTTCTATTTCATACAGGATGAAATTCGTGGTCGCATTCAAAATACCCCGAAACCTTTTCAAGGTTGCGAACTTAAGATCACGCTGCAGTACGTTCACCACCGGCAGGCCACCGCAAACCGTAGCGCTGAATGCGAGTCCTGCATTTGTCTTTCGCGCAATAGCGTGCAGTTCATCGAAGCCGAATACCAAGGGCGCCTTGTTGGCAAGAACTACCGACACTCCTTTGAGCAGTGCATTTCTGACGATAGCAAGTCCCGGCATTCCTGTTTTCAGGTTACCTGCGGAACTTTCAATCACTAGGTCGGCCACCACATGTTCCGTAACACTTTCAACAGCTATTGGCCGATAGCCCGCAAGTTGATTGACTTTCTTCTTTTCTTTTTTCCATACGATCAATTCGTCATAGTCGAAGCCAGCATTGTTGATCGCAACACCAGTGGAATCGGCCACGGCAACGATACTAAAAGTTGCTTCGCTTGCCACTGCTATTTCATCTTCCTTCTCCGACAGAATTTTCAACAGTCCGATGTTCACTGTGCCGAGGCCTATTAGTATGGTTTTTATTTCTTTCATGCCTCAATCTATCTTTTAGAACTGAGAAACTGCAAACATTTACACTGCCAACTCTTCGATATTAACAAAATGCACTCAACTGACGTCGGGAAAGCATTTGGCTCTACTTGCGTAACTTTGAAAACAAATCGTATTCATATGAAAAAGCTCTTTCTAATTTTGTTGTTTCCCGTACTTGGATATGGACAGACCAGCACGTTTGGCAACTTCAAGATCGTCGAACAGGAAATAATTTATCAAAAAATATTCTCGCAGGACTCGATTACAGTGGCAAAGCTAGAAGCATACTACAAAGCACTTCCCTTCGTCACCAACGTGACAAGCAGCGGTGATGGCCTTCAGTTTGAAGTGCAGGATATTACAATCGATTACAAAAAATTCGAATTCACGCAGGTTGCAACTCCTCCGATCATGCAAACAGGCAAATACAGCGGGAAGGTTGCTGTGGGCGTTAAAGACGGACGCTATCGCGTAACGATGTCAAGCATGATGGTAACGGGTGACATCGGCTATAGAAAAATTACCGCGAAAGAGCCACTGACGAGTTTCGCCTGCAAGAACAGCGGTACAATCCTTTCACAAGACTGGTGTCGACCAAATATGCTGGGGCTTCTTGATCAGGCATTGACCGATAAGTTTTTGTTCAGGAAAGGGAAGGATGAATGGTAGGAAATGGCCGTTGGGTATTGGCCTTTGGCTGTTGGCTGTTTGCGACAGGATTTTGCCTTCGAAGTACCGAAGCATATTGGTTTTAAAATTTCTGACGCCACTTCTTCTTTTCAGAATGCTTTTTCTTTGAGTCCACACGCTTCATAGTGGCACTCTTTGAAGGTTTGGTTGGCTTGCGTTTCTTCTTTGGCGTAAGCGCGCGAACCAGCAATTCATCAAGGCGGGACATAGAAGCCTCCTTGTTTTGAAGTTGCGAGCGGTTTTCCTGAACGGAAATCATCAGCACACCGTCCTTCGTCAGTTGCGACGCAAGTTTTCTCAAAAGAATTTCCTTTTGATCGGGCAGCAACAACATGGAGCCGGCGACATTCCACTTCAGGGTCACGCGGCTGTTCACCTTATTAACGTTTTGTCCACCCGGGCCGCTGCTTCGCGAAACGAGAAATTCAAGTTCCGGGAGTAAGCTTGATGCTGGAGGAATTGTCATTTGGGTATTTTTAACAAATCTAGCTACTAACTTTACACCGTGATTGCTTTCACAACAAAGATCAAGCGCTTCGAGAAGAACGGTGAAAAAACCGGCTGGTCTTTTATTGAGATCAGCCAGCGGCAGGCCGGTCAACTCAATCCAGGTATCCGCGTTTCGTTTCGGGTAAAAGGAATGATAGATGAGCATGTCATTCAAAAGACCGCAATCATACCGATGGGCGATGGCAACTTTATCCTCCCGATAAATGGAACGATCCGTAAAGCAACCGGTAAAGCAATGGGAGATTCCGTCAGTGTAAAGCTGGAGTTAGATGGAAGGGCCCCTACTCAGTCGGCCATTTTTCTGAAATGCCTTAAAGATGATCCGAAGGCATTCGATTTTTTCAAAACGCTCCCTAAATCGCATCAAAATTATTACAGCAAGTGGATCGAGAGCGCCAAAACTGATGGAACCAAGACAAAGCGCATTACTATGGCGGTGATGAGCCTGGGGCAACATCAGCGGTTCAATGAAATGATGCGGGCAAACCGGCAGGAACGCTGAAATTTCATAAATTGAGCGTTCAAATCACCATCCCCATGAACAAGTTGGTTTTTATCGTTGAGGATGATCCAGTGCACCAAAAAATGCTGGAAGTCCACTTTGAGGAACTCGGAAACTATGAAGTCAGGACCTACATCAACCCTGAAGACATGATGGGCCACCTCGATGAAAAACCGTTCGCAATCGTACTTGATCATTTTTTCGGTGTGCGCAAAACCGGTCTCGACTACTTGAAGGAGTTGAAGAAGAAAAAAATCAATATCCCGGTGATTTATTATTCAACGTTGACAGATCCAAGCATCATTTCAGAAATTGAAGCCCTTGGTGTAGAACGATTTATTCAAAAAGATTCTGCATCATTGGTGCGGCTGAGAACGGCATTGGATGCGCTCAATGAAAAACTTTCCAAGAAAGGTTTTTTCAGCAAGCTTTTTGGAAAGTGATTAGCCCACAGGCAGTGTGATCGTGAAGGTTGTCCCCTCTCCGAGTATGCTTTCTACCGACAACTGTCCGCCGCCTTTTTGCAGGTAGTCACTACAAAGTGCAACTCCTAACCCTGTTCCCTTCTCATTTCCAGTGCCGGTGGTTGTGAGGTTTTGCTGCACTTTTAATAATCCTTGTATAGTGTTTTCGTCCATACCGGTTCCACGGTCTTTGATTTGGATGCTCAGCTTCCCGTTCTCGCGCAAAGCAATGACTGACACGTCTCCGCCTTCGTAAGAAAATTTTATGGCATTTGCTAACAGGTTGCGAATAGCAAAATTGAGAATGTTGCGATCGACAGTCACGTTGAACCCTTTCGTTACATCGTGGGTTATTGAAACTTTCTTGTGTGAAGCCACAGTTTGAAAAAGCTCCATGTTTTCCTGCATAAGCACATGCAAGTCAAACTTCTCTTTCCTGACCATTACTCCCTTTAATTGATTGGTCGTCCAATAGAGGATATTTTCAACCAGCAAGCTGGTATTGCTGAGGTCATTCTCAATGTGGCGGGCAAAAGGTCCGAACTCCTCTTGTTTAATGTCTCCACGATTGTACACCTGCAAAATGCCTCGCAATGCATTTAACGGGCTCCTGACGTCGTGCGACATTACGGAAAGAAGCCTGTCGCGCACTTTATTGGCCGCCGTGAGCTGGGTTGTACGTTCGTTGACGACCTTTTCAAGATTCAAATTCAATGCCTCCAGGTTCTTATAACTTTTTGCAAAGTGATTTGCGAGTAGATAGACCTGAAAGAGCAGGAAAACCAACACGCCCATCTCAACCATGTAGTTGAACTCAATGTTGAGGGGAATGGACGGGGAGTTCTTTATTATCTCTCCAAGAATAAAGGGGAATGATGCAAGCAATCCGAACAATATGATTCTTGCATCCTTATTGCCCGCCCGCCACGCTTTTCCAATGGAATAAAATGCGTACACAAAAGTGCAGATGAGCAGCAGGTGAACCACTTCAAGAAGCGAGCCATAGGTATACTGGCGGGTGAGCAGCACAATCGACCCCATGATGATCCCAACGCTGGTCAAGAAATACAGGGGCTTTTTTGGAGATTGCTCAGGAAAGAGATTGTAAACGTAAAGGGGAAAAATTGCAATCATTACATACACGCAACCAAACTCAATCTTCTTCCAATATTCAAACGGAACATCCGGGTATAGTGTGGGCAATAAAAATGAACCTCCCTGAACAATCATAGCTCGCAACGCTACGCCAAGACAAATCAACGCCAGCCACAAATACGGTTTGCCTTTGTCGAACAAAAAGAACAGGATGATTTGATAGAAAAACATCGCCATCAAACATCCCGCGAAAAAATTTTGAATGCTGTTGGCTTTGTTGATTTGTTCGAACAACACTGCTGAACTACCAATGAGCGGTTCGCCTGTAATGCCTCCGCTGAAATAGGAATAGTTTGCAGCCTGTATAATGATCTCCAGATCCGATGTTCGGTCTGGAAGCGGGACTAACGTTCCTTTAAGCTGGGCGTTGTATTGCTTTTTATCAGCACTCACAACACCGGTTTCCACAACGAGTTTTCCGTTTACCCACACCTTGGCGGATGAATTGATTATTCGAAAGTAAAGACCAAGGCCGCTTCCGGATTCCGCCAGATGGACACGCAGGCGGTACGTTCCAAAACCCAGTGACGCATGATTTGACATCCTGTGCCATGATCCTGGGACCCGTATTAATTCAGGATTTTGAGGAATCTCAAAATCCGGCGGGGTAAGGAGCTTGTCCCAATAAAACTCCCACTCACCCGAAGCATTTATGACTTCCCCGTTCTCAAAGTTGGCCTTAGAAAGATCAACCTGCCCAGCTACCGGTGACTGGGCATTGGATATGAACCCCCAGAAGAATAGCAGGAGTAAAGGCAATCTGATGAGGCAAGGGTTCACATATTAAACTTAATAATAAATGAGGAGTTAATCAGATTGGGGGATTTTCGGCCTCCGCTTGTTAGCGCGACGGGCCCTCTAAAAAAAGAAACCCGGGAACCACCCGGGTTTCGAACCTATACACAAAACAACTCCCTGATCAATACACTTTTTATTTTTTATGGCCGTGCTCTGAATCCCCCTTATGTTGCCAACGCTGTGCACGATGCTTTTCCTTATACTCGTTCCATTTCGTTTGCTGTGCTGGCGTGAGCACTGACTTTACTTCCGCTTGTCTACTATCAACCAATTTCTTTGCGCGCGCCCGTGAAGTGCCGACACTTATTGCTGTATCCTTCCTCAGCTGTTCAAAGCTCTTTGAAAACTTTTCATCGATCGCCTTGAGTCTGGCGACCTGATCATCTGTCAACGATAGCGCTGTTTTCATCTTTTCGATTCGCTTTGCGGCCATCGCCGTTTTGTCGAATTTTCGACCGTTCTGCGCAAACATTGCCGCGCTTACTAGCATCAAACCCACAAATACAACTCCGTTTTTCATATGATTATTTTTGTCATTTAGACATCGCTCCCATCGCTGCTATTCCCTTTGCGATCAATTTTTTCTGTGAAATACTCCGTTTTCAACTGTCGGCTACCTCCTTCGTAAAATTTCAGCTGTGTATTTCGCCAATACTTTAAATTGAGATCACCTAAATCAAAATCCATGAGATCTATGCTCCAAAACGCGTTATGCGTGCTGTTTGTGATCGGGACGTTATCGCATGTTCATGCCCAAAAAGCATTCGAACTTGATGACCTTGCCAAGCTCACAAACATTTCTGATCCGCAGATTTCTCCTGACGGTAAAAGTGTTGTTGTAGTAGTTTCAAGACCAGACTATCAAAAAAACAGATACAACGGAGAGCTTGTTTTGATAGATGTGGCAACGGCGAAACAACGCGTGCTCACATTCGACCGCGCCGCTGTATCACAGCCGCGCTGGTCGCCAATGGGTGATCAACTCACTTTTATATCCCGCGCGGGGCAAGGACGCGAAGCAGCAAATCAGATTTTCGTTTTAAACATGGGCGGCGGAGAAGCGAGGCAGCTTACAAAAACTGCAAATGGTGTGCAGCATTATGCATGGAGCCCTGATGGTGCTTCAATTGCATTCGTGACCGCCGACGACCTCACTACTAAATCTGAAATTGAGCGCGGCAACGATGCATTCGAAGTGGGGAACAATGATATGTTTCTGTCGACAGCACCACCCCCAGCGCACATATGGCTTGTTTCCTCTCAAGGCGGTGATGCAAAACGACTTACTTCGGGAACATGGAGTTTACCTGTGACTATTCCACCAGGAGCGCCTTCATCACCGTTGTCCTGGTCGCCCGACAGTAAGACGATCGCATTTGTAAAAGTAATTACACCATATTCCGGCGATAGCGGTGCACGTTCCATCCAATTGCTGACGGTGACTGACCAGTCGATCAGGCCACTTTCCACGAGAACAAAGCTTGAGTCGTATCCAACATTTTCACCCGACGGCTCCCGCATTTGCTATTGGCTAAAGAAGGATTTCATTCCAGGTAACATTAATGAGATCTGGGTGTCGCCGACAACCGGAGGTGAAGGAAAGAACGCGACTGCCGGCCTCGATCGGGATATTTATCGGGCGATATGGATGCCGGACGGAAAGAGTTTCATCATGGGTGGGCATGATGACAATAAAACTTCACTTTGGATTCAGTCATTGGATGGAGCGGCTAAAAAAATCAACCTTGGAACCATTAGCCCTTCATGGTCATTTTGGATCGACATGAATGTCGGAAAGAACGGCAGCATCGCATTCATTGGATCGGATCCTGTGCAGCCTCCGGAATTGTTTTTCCTCGCTACAGCAACGTCAGTCCCCAGGAAGCTTACTGATTTTAATTCAGAAGTCCGAAACATGGCCTTAGGAAAAACGGAAACGATACGCTGGGACCTCGAAGGTTTTAGCCATAGTGGGATCGTTACTTATCCATCAGATTATAAGACAGGCCAAAAATACCCGTTGGTGTTAATTGTTCACGGCGGACCAAACGCAGCATCAATTGAACAGTTTTCGCGTCTGTCTCAATTGTTTTCTAATCGTGGTTATTTTGTATTTGAACCAAATTATCGCGGAAGTGATAATCAGGGTTCAAAGTACAAGACCGCGATTATCAAAGATGCCGGTGCCGGGCCAGGTCGCGATGTGATGGCTGGTCTTAATAAGCTAAAAAATTCCGGAATGATTGATACGACGAGGATCGGCGTTACCGGATGGTCTTACGGTGGATATATGACGGCGTGGCTGACTGGGCACTATTCCGGATGGAAAGCCGCAATGGCTGGTGCCGCGGTCACTGATTGGCTCGATCAATATAACCTTGGCGATGGAAACGTCAATGTTGCGAACGCAATCGGGGGATCACCTTATAAGGGCAATATGCAGGCATATATCGATCAATCTCCGATTACCAACGCACACAAGATCACTGCGCCAACGCTTATACTCGCAAACACGGAAGATCCCCGCGTTCCTATTTCTCAATCCTACAAACTTTATCATGCGCTGAAAGACAATGGCGTTACCACCAAGTTCATTGCGTGGCCAATACCTGCCCACAATGCCAGTGATCCGGTACGCCAAAAGGAGATGTACAAGTATTGGATTGGTTGGATGGACAGCTATCTGCAGCCTGGCAATCCCAATATGAACGTTTCACTTGACGGCAAAAAGGAATAAGGGTTATCCAATAAATTCCTGTCTAAGTCTTTCATAGGAAGTTTCCACCTCCAGAAAAACGGGAGCGTCGTTGATGCTGTGATAATTAAGCTCAACGATGCTCTTGTTGCTGTTTTGAGGATTTGGATATATGCGCCCGATGCTTCTGACATTCACCATCACGTTTCTGCTTTCATCGTCTTCGGCTACCGTCAATTCAATAAATTTTTTCATACCCTTTTTGATTTTGTTTTAAGGTACATCAAAATTCGGGTGTCCAGGGATCGATCAACCTTAGAATAATTGAAGCTTTCGGAAAGGGAAAAGTTCCATTCCTTATTCGTGAAGACAGGCCGGGTGTTTGGGAAAACGAAAGCTGAGTGCTAGAAATGACGTGACGCAAACGTCAACAAGTTTCCGTGACAGATCTTTTCAGCAAGAACACACGGTTTGTATCCTCCGAACCACATCGGCTCTTCTTTCTTTATTTTGGAAAGAACCTCTTCAAGATCCTCCTTCAGTTTTTCGATGTGTACACCGCACCCGCAACGAAAATATTCCAACAAGGTGTTGCCCTCACCCATGGCCTGCCCAATGCATAACGAATCCCAGATTCGAAGTGGAGAAGAAATATGATATGCAAATGGTATGCTGATGATACCGCTGATTTGCCGGGCCAGCAACCGCAGTGCTTTGGTTCTTGCGGAAGAGAACATCGTTTCAATTCCTCCCATTTCATTGCCTAACCTCCGCGCCTCCAGCGTAAGTGAGATTAATCCCTGACTCCAGAAAACGGCCAACACGTCCTCGTCAGATAAATTAATTCCCGCCCCATAGTATCCATCTACTCTGAAGTTATCATGCTCGATACCGTCGTGTGCATTTTTTATCATTTCAATGAGGTAATCTATTCCGCTGTAGGCCGCGCCGGTAAAGACAACTGGAATTGGGTTTAGGGGATCAATGTTTTTATTATACGTACGAAAAATCTTTTCATAGAGGTCATTTCTTGATGCTGCGCTCAAGTGCGCCATATCTACGAGAATGCGCCGGGATCCAGTGGGTCGCAAGGTTTCATCAAGGCCGAGCAATTCCCTCACAATTTCATAGCCGGCCGCTTTCATAACGCCCTTGTTGAGGTGGCGACGTTGGTCAAACAAAGAATCCGCCTGGTCAGGGAGGCTTCTGGCATGACCGAAGAAACCATTGCTGAAGTTTTGAGCTAATTGAAATAGAAAAGGGGGGTGCTCCCACCTGGGCAGTTTTTGATCATCAAGAGTTTCTTCACCTTTTAGTTGCTGTATCCTGCTCTTGATTTTGCCGAGCGAGATGTCAGGCTTAACCTCACTATTTCCTGCCCCGTCATCTTCTGGATTTCCAACACCAAGTGCGTGTATGCCATTGACAGAAAAAAGAACACTGGGCGGTTCTGTTTCATTCTTATTAAGTGCAACGCCGGGGACGGCAAGAGAATAATGTCCTTGCGCCGCGGCGGCGCGATAATATCGGTACTGCTGTTTTAGGTCCGAGAAATAATCGTATTCTCCAGTTTTCAGATAGCTTGCGCATGGTCCTGCGAGCCGGGTTGGCAATTCGCGCAGCCAATCGAATTTCTTTTTCCTTGCCCCTTGCTGAAATGGGAGATCACGTTCGCTCATCCATTTATGAACCTTCTTCAAGTCCCCAGTTGCCAGGCAATCATAAAATTGCTGCATAGAACTTCTGCTCAAAGATCCACCTTCAATACCATTAAAAAATCCCTTCTCTCTCGGTGAAAGTGCCGCGAGTATTAATGGAGCACCACCAGGATGTACAATCAGCTCGCCAGGCGATGAAGACATCACCGCGGGCGAATGTTCAACATGGTCAAACAACTGGCTTGACGGCTGGCTGTGGAAGTTGTTAATCATGGTTCAACCAGCAAGGTGCACGATTGCGGCCACATCCTCCGGCCAGAGCCATGTGGTTCGCAGCCTTTTTGCCAGGCCGCGCTGATCTTCCGTTTCACTTCCTTCGGCGAGAATAAAAACTGGAGTATGCTTGTTGACGGATAGGCTCCTTATGGAACGGATGAGCTCGATGCCCGTAACCATCGGCAGGTTGAGACAGCAGAAGATCAGATCGTAGTGCTCCATGCGGGCCGACAACATAGCGTCTATGCTGTTTGTCATAACGCGTACATCCCAGTCAGATGGGGCTAATTCTTTGATTTTTCCAGGGATCTCGTTCTGCCGATGGACGGCGAGCACCTTTTTCACTTAAACCAAAAACCGTTTACTTAAAACCGGGAAGTAAGGTCGCGCTCAGAAGATGCAGGCTGGTTTTAAGGATGGGGTTGCTCATAGTAACACCCTCGCCTGCAGTTGGTATTTCTTCAGAAGTTTCTGCCAATCAAAGCCGCTGAGGCCTTTTTTGACATAGTTTTCGCTGGCCACCGTTTCTAAAGAATTCTTTAGAAAAATAAAGGATTATTTAGATTGGGAAAGTCGTGATTTACTTCAGTAACCCGGACTCGTAGGCATACCGGATGAGGCCGATGGTGGACTTTACTCCAAGTTTTGACTGAAGGTTGTGCTTGTGAACGTTGATCGTCGCTTCACTGATCGACAGTTGCCGGCTCATTTCCTTGGGACTTTTTTCGTTGCAAATCATTCCGAGTATTTCCTGCTCCCGCTCTGTTAAGTTGACTGTTTTATTGAAGACAGGTTTTTTCTTTTTGATCCGCTCCTTCAGGTTTCTTCGCAAAAGCTGAGACAGTTGTTCACTGTGATAAAAGTCTTTTTCAATCACCGACACGATTGCTTTTTCCAGTTCTTCCGGTTCTGTATTCTTTAATAAGAAGGAATGGACCCCCATTTCCAGCATATGCAACATATATTTTTCACTATCATGCATGGTCAGCACGATAATCTTCAGATCTGGAAAACGGGGAATGAGATGTTCTGCCACTTCAGCGCCATTCATGCGTGGCATCTCGAGATCCAGCAGCAGCACATCTACTGGATTCTTCATCATCTCGATGCATTCCTTTCCATTATCGGCTTCCCATACTTCGCCGACGCGGGCAAATGTTTTTAGTAAACGAACCATCGCTTTACGGAAAAGCTTGTGGTCGTCAGCCATCAATAAATTAATCTTATCCATTAAGTGGAAGGCGAATTGTTACCAGTGTCCCCTGTGGTACGTTTGATTGAAACTTCATTTCTGCTCCCAGTAAGTTAGAACGATTTTCAAGACTGTAAAGTCCAAGACCATGTCTTCCCAAAATCTTGTTCTCCGTTCCGGGAAACTCGAATCCTCTTCCATTATCAGCCACAGAAAGCAAAAGCTCAGCAGGAGTCCATTCCATGACAATCCGAATTTCGGTGGCAGCGGCGTGTTTAATAGCATTATTGGTGGCCTCCTGCACCATTCGATACAGCAGCAATTCCTGCCAGCTATCCAGGGCTCTGTCATCTCCGTCGGACGAAAAAATGAATTGCATTTTGTCGTTGTACCTATTGAGTCGGATACAAAGTTCATCGAGGGTCTCGCGGAGTCCGAACTTCTCGAGCGACGCTGGCATAAGGTTATAAGCCATACGTCTCACCGTTTCTGTGATTTCGTTGATCTGTTCTCCCAACTCATGTCGGTCTTCGTCCGATGCGTTTCTGGCAATCGCCAGGGTGGTGGCACGCAGAGCTTGCAGCATGACGCCAACGCCGTCATGGATCTCTTTCGAAAGTCTGCTTCTTTCGTTCTCACGAGATTGCATTTCCACTTCCATCATCTTTTGACGATGGACCGACTCCATAACCTGCCGGTTAAGCTGCTCTTGCAGCATTTTCTTTTGGTAAAAAACAATGAACAGTACAATAGCGATAACCATCATCAGCATTGCTGATGTGCCGAACGCAAACAGAATCGTGACATTGCTGTCCTCCGGGCCTACCATTACACTATGTGATGCGGGTTAATTCCCGGTAAATTATACAAACTCCGATTGAAAATGCCACGTGACGTGAATGCCTTAAAAAACCTGGGTGGTGCTAACTCAAGACCGGCGAACCAGCGCCGCTATCTTCTTTTTTGGGCCTGGCCTGCCAGAGGCCAATTGAAAAGAATATGTATGTAATAACGCCAAGAATGTTGTGGACACTCCAATGATAGCTGATGTTACTTTGCAACACATATACGAGATAGTTGCGCATGACAAAGAGAAAGAAGTTCCCAGTATAATACACCATCATCCCGATATTGATCCAAAACATCGGCACATTGTAAACGCGCACCGTTGGAAGCTCCTTGATCAGCTTGAAAAAGTACAACAATCCAAGAACGGTAACGACGGCGGCAAATATTGCACGGGAAACTGCAGCAAAATGCATGTAGTCTTGAAAAACCAACAACTCTACAAACTGCGCAATTACCAAAAGGATAGTTATAATAAGAAATGGTAATTTCTTTTCCGGCGAAAGTTGCATATGATAAAGCATGATCACCATCCATATTTCGAAAAAGCCGTAGGTGTTAACTATTGCATTTCCTGATTTTCCAAGTGGAAACCAAAAGTCACTAAGGAAGCCGAACCCGTCGACCAAAAATGATAAAAGCAACATCATGGCCAGGTAGCGCATGGAGGGATCCTGATACTGTCTGGTGCGGTAGTAAATAGTTAATGGAACGAGCGCCGTTGCAGTATAAATGCCAAGAATGATTGAAAGTGTGGTCTTCACCCTAGTTCTACTCGTTATAGTTACAGTAAGGTGGACATGGGTGGCCATTTTCAGCGACTATGCCCTGTGGTGTGCTATCACCGGTTGAACTTGGCCAAATGTTATTACCATTTCCTTTCGCACCCACCAGTACGAAAGTCTCCAGGCCATCATCGCCGATCGCTTTATAAATGCGAATGCCTACACAATTTTGCTGATCCAGAATCGCCTGAAGTATGTCACTGCCGTAGAAAACAGCTTTGAGGGAGTCGGGATTTTGATCTTGGTAGGTTTTAATCCATTGTTTTCCTTTTTCCGGGGGCACTTCATTGCCAATGTTCTTACTCAATTCTTCTGCCATAGGATCTTTTAGGTAGGGTTATCTCCGACGACTTTGCTTGTCCTCATTTGCCTGAAGCAGGCCTGCTGAAAACAAAATGTAACTCAAGCCTGCCAAAAAATTGTGGTAGCCCCAATAGAATCGCAAATCATTCGCCAGCACATCAATCATATAATCTTTTAAGACAAACAGCACAAACGTGCCAGTAAAATAAACAACGAAGCCAATATTAATCCAGAACATCGGCACTTTGTAAATGTGTATTGCGGGCAGATCCTTCAGGAGCTTATAGAAGTATAGAATAGAAAGTATTGTTATCGACAGGCTGACTATCATTCTTGAAAAAATGGGGAATTCAAAAATTCCCGGATTCACAACAATTTGATAGAACTGAATCGCAACCAGGACAATACCAAGGATCAATAACGGACGGGCAGAATTGTCGCCAAGTTTTGCGCGAAACAACAATAAAATCAAGACCAATTCAACAACAGAATATAGATTGGCCAATACAAGAGCGGTAGTCTTATCCCCAAGAATGTATGTTGTTGTTCCTATCGAATCGTAAATAAAATGCGCGACCAGCATGATGGCAAAAAATCGCATTTCAGGCTCTTGGCTCTTCCGTGTTGCGAAATAGATCACAATCGGCAAAAGGTTCAGCGCCACGACGGCAAGGGAAGCAATTTCTGAGGAGGTCATTTGAGGGATTAAAAGCTAGAAATTTTTTAACGAATAGGTCAATAATCCACCGCCGTTTTTTTCATTACGCCTTGACCGGCGGCGAAAGGAAGTGGTTATTTGTAATTGCCATGAAAAAACAAGCAAGCAAACTCACATTATCGGTTCATTCCGGTTCTGAAGGCGACCCCCGATTTGGTGGGTTGGTCAACCCGATCTTTCCCGCGTCAGCCTATAATTACGACCAGGTCGTCCGGTACCCCCGCTACTTCAACACACCCAATCAGGAGGCGGTGGTATCCAAAATGGCCGCCCTGGAAAACGCAGAAGACGGAATTGTGTTCAGTTCAGGAATGGCAGCGATAACGACATCGTTGTTTGCAATCATGAAATCCGGCGATCACATTGTATTTCAAAATGATCTGTACGGCGGAACACACCACGCCGCACTCCAAATTCTCAATCGCTTCGGAATGGAGTATACCATGGTCGATGCAGCCGATCCGGCAAATTTCGAACGCGCCATCGCCAAAAACACAAAGGCCATCTACATAGAAACACCTTCCAACCCGTTGCTCAAGATCACCGACATCTCCGCTGTGAGCAAAATCGCGAAGCGCCACGGACTCAAAACACTTATCGACAATACGTTTGCGTCTCCCGTAAATCAAAATCCCATCGACCTTGGAATAGACATTGTACTACACAGCGGAACAAAGTACATCGGCGGTCATAGTGACATTTGCTGTGGCGTAATGAACGGTTCAAAAAAGATCACTGAACAAGTTCGGGCATCTGCAGCCATCTTTGGTGGCAGTCTCGACGCACATACCTGCTACCTGGTTGAGCGCAGCCTCAAGACCATCGTATTGCGCGTTCGCCAGCAAAATGAAACGGCCATGAAGATTGCATCATTTCTTGAAGCTGAATCAAAGGTCGGTGCGGTTAACTATCCAGGATTAAAAAAACATCCTGGTCACAGCGTAGCGAAAAAACAAATGACAGGTGGATTTGGCGGAATGCTCTCATTCGAAGTGAAAGGAGATCCGGAGAAATTCATCAAGAAGCTTAGGTGCATTAAGAAAGCAGTAAGCCTCGGAGGTGTTGAGTCAACAATCTGCTCGCCCTGCAAAACATCTCATTCAAAACTGTCAGCGAAGGAAAGGGCAGCGCTCGGAATATCAGATAAACTTCTTCGCCTTTCAGTAGGAATAGAAGATGCAGACGACCTTATCAACGATATTGTTCAAGCACTATAGTGCCTGTTTTACAGTAGTGCTGCAACTAAGCACCTTTAATAATATCGATAAAGTCCCTCGCTTTAAGTGAAGCACCGCCAACGAGACCTCCGTCGACGTCCGGACAAGAAAACAGTTCTTTTGCATTGTCCGGCTTCACGCTGCCACCGTACAGGATTGCAATTTCCTGTGCCACGTTGTCACCATATTTTTTTGCGAATTGCTTCCGGATCACCGCATGCATGTCCTGCGCCTGTTGTGATGATGCAGTCTTACCCGTCCCAATCGCCCACACCGGTTCGTAAGCAATCACAACTTTTTTAATAGAATCTGCGGAAAGGTGGAAAAGACTTTCTTCAATCTGGTCCCTTACCAGATCCTCATGCGTCCCTTTCTCTCGTATTTCAAGTGGTTCACCACAACAAAATATCGGTGTCATTTCATGTGCCAATACTTTGTCAGTTTTTTTCGCAAGCAATTTTCCGTCTTCACCGAAGTATTGGCGGCGCTCACTGTGACCAATAATAACATAAGGAACCCCGACCGATTTCAACATGGCAGCGGAGACCTCACCAGTATATGCGCCCGCATCGTGTTCGCTGCAATTCTGAGCACCTACAAGTATTGCTGTGCCGGTGGTCTGTTCTTTCGTAGTAATGAGATACGGGAATGGCACACAAAGCACCACTTTTGCGTTGTCTTTAATTTCCGTTTTGGAAAGTGTGATCACTTCCGCAGTCAATGTTCTGGCTTCATCCAGTGACTTGTTCATCTTCCAGTTACCTGCAACGATTTTAGTGCGCATAGCTTTGCTCATTATTATTTCGGTTCAAATTTATATGTCTCCGTAGGCTTTTCGCGAACAAGGCGATAGCTCTTGACCGGACTCTTGTAAGTGATGTGAACGAGATTGGACTGATCATCATGTGTTTCCTGGATCACGGTGTTTGTCACGGTGATCGTCTTTAGCTTCTTCACGTTTTCTATTTCAAGGTAGCAAACGATAGCCGGCTCCTCGATTTCGCTTGCGAGGTAGTTCATGGTGGCCGGCTTTCCATCAACCATTACTTTGAAATGTTCTTTCAGATAATCTTTTACGAATTGATCTGTCGTTTTGCCGGCGCCCGGTTCCAGCAGGTCGAGCGACTCGTTGTTTATCTGTTTTCGAATTGAAACCTCAAGGTCATCGATGAATATCCGCGTCGTAATTTGTAATGACTTATTTTTTTCGCTGTATTCTATCTCTGTTACCGAAACATGGATCGGATTCCAAAGGCAGTGAAAACCCTTCGGGTGGATGATTACTTTTTCCGATCTTACCGGATTGTTGCGCTACTATGTCGGAATTTCAGCTCTACTTCGGACTTGGCAAAGATCACATTCTGGATTACGCGAACGGCTACGACCACATTCTGTTTGTACTGGCCCTGTGTGCTGTATATGTCGTTCGCGATTGGAAGAAGATACTGATCCTGGTGACTGCCTTTACCATCGGACATTCAATCACGCTGGCACTCGCAACCCTTAATGTAATCGCAGTGAATGCCCAGGTTATCGAATTCCTGATCCCGCTCACAATCTTTGTCACCGCCGTGGGAAACCTGTTCCGGAAAGAAGACACTTTGAGCCAATTGAAAGTCCAGGTCAATTACCTTTTTGCGCTTTTATTTGGCCTGATACACGGAATGGGATTCTCAAATTATTTGAAAGCGATCCTGGGCAAAGACCAAAGCATTTTGACGCAGCTTTTTGCCTTTAACCTCGGCCTGGAATTCGGTCAAATAATAATCGTTGGGATATTTCTGGCTGTTAGTTTTATTGCTATCGATTTATTGGGCGCGCCCCGGAGAGACTGGAAAATGGTTCTTTCCTCCGCCATTGCCGGAATTGCACTAATATTAATGAAAGACCGGATCCTTTAACCAATCACCTTTGATTTTCAAACCGTAACAAACATAACCTGCATGAAGAATGTTCTTTTTTTGATCTGCCTGATGACAACCGTGACGTTGTTTGCTCAGGAAACTAAATCACAGACGTCCCAGTGGAAGGGCAAGTTCGAGCAACTTGATCAGATGCTTCCAACGCCAAATGAGTACAGGACGGGCTCAGGCGCGCCAGGCCCCAAGTATTGGCAACAGCGCGCAGACTACGTCATAAGCGCTGAGCTCCACGACGACACACAAAGTATTACTGGCTCAGAGGTCATCACATACTTCAACAACTCACCTGATGCACTGAAATACCTCTGGCTTCAACTTGATCAGAATATCAATGAAAAAGGCAATAACACATTAAAGACAAAGAATACGTCTGTCAAAGATTCTACCAGTACGAAGGACATGGCCGCCAACCTGGGTCTCTTCGATTTCGATGGAGGCTATAAAATCAAAAGTGTTAAGGATGCGGCGGGAAACAATCTTCCCTACACGATCAATCAGACAATGATGCGCATTGATTTACCGCAAGCGCTGCCGGCCGGTCAGAAACTGAACTTCTCTGTATCGTGGGCATTCAACATAAATGACAGGATGTTGGGTATGACACCCAATGATGGTCGCAGCGGGATGGAGTACTTTCCGGAAGACGGCAATTACTCCTATATCATTGCTCAATGGTTTCCAAGGATGTGTGTTTATGATGATGTTGTAGGCTGGCAGAATAAACAGTTTCTTGGACAAGGCGAGTTTACATTGACGTTTGGAAACTATGAAGTGAACCTTACCGTGCCTGCTGACCACATCGTTGCAGCAACAGGTATGGTGCAGAACCCAACTGAAGTTCTCACGTCTGAGCAGATCCAGCGATTTGAAAAAGCAAAGACAACATTTGACAAGCCAGTGATCATCGCTTCGCAGGCGGAAGCCATTGTTCGTGAAAAAACAAAGTCACAACAAAAGAAGACCTGGAAGTTCAAAGCTGAGAACGTACGCGATTTCGCATTTGCTTCTTCCCGGAAATTCATCTGGGACGCGATGGCAGTAAAAATCGGTGACAAGACGCCCTTAGCGATGTCCTACTATCCAAAGGAAGGCAATCCACTTTGGGAGCAAGAGTCAACGAAGGCTGTGAAAGCAGCGATCACCACGTACTCAAAATATTCAGTGGATTATCCATACCCACATGCTACGTCGGTGCACCATGCTTCGCTTGGAATGGAGTATCCAATGATTTGTTTCAATGGTGCCCGTCCTAACAAGGATGGATCTTTTAACGATCGCACGAAGTGGGCTTTGGTCGGCGTTGTTATCCATGAAGTAGGTCACAACTTCTTTCCGATGATCATTAACAACGATGAACGCCAGTGGACATGGATGGACGAGGGCCTGAACACATTTGTGCAGTATCGTACGCAAGTGGAAAATTATCCGGACATGCCCAACAGAAGGGGACCTGCAAATCTCATCGTACCCTATATGAAGGGTGATGCAAGTCTTCAAAGGCCATTGATGGTGAACTCGGAATCTGTGGTCCGTAGTAATTTTGGAAATGAGCAGTATGCAAAGTGTGCTACCGGACTCAACATGTTGCGCGAGACTATTATGGGTCCTGAACTATTTGATAAAGCATTCAAGGAATATGCTCAACGTTGGGCGTTCCACCATCCAAAGCCCGCTGATTTTTTCAGAACGATAGAAGATGCGTCGGCGGTTGACCTCGATTGGTTCTGGAGAGGGTGGTTCTATACAACCGACGTGTGCGATCAATCGATCGACAATGTGAAGTGGATGCGCGTTCGCAAAGACCAGAATAGCATCGAAAACAAGGGAAAAACGGTGAAAAAGGGCGATTTGTCCTCAGGTTCAGGCGACAAGATAAATAATGATTTCAGCGGTGGACCCGAGCCCTTTACGATTTTGCCGACAGACGAACGGCTTTATGACGACTTCCGCAACCGCGTCGATGATAAGGCGCTGATTGCCAAAATGGAGAATAAGAATTTCTATCAGGTGACGCTGACCAATAAAGGTGAGTTGATTATGCCCGTCATTATCGAATGGACTTACAAAGACGGCACAAAAGAAATTGAGAAGATCCCTGCAGAGATCTGGCGCAATAATGAGAAGACCGTGACAAAGGTATTTGTGAAAGACAAGGAGGTCGCCAACATCGTATTGGATCCTAAAAAAGAAACCTCCGATATTGAGGAAGGTGATAACGTATTCCCGCGTGTCGCCAGGGAAAGTAAGTTCGATCAAATAAAGAAAAAGTAAGAGCAGCTTAATTGAAACCGTATGAAAAAGATAATTGCAGCCTTCTATGTGCTTCTCGCGGTGAACACAGTGCAGGCCCAGGAGCAACAACCCAAATGGAGCGGGAAGTTCGAGCAACTGGATCAAATGCTTCCAACACCCAACAGCTATAGAAGCAGTTCAGGTGCTCCGGGTCCTGATTATTGGCAACAGCGTGCTGACTATGTCATCAACGTTGAGCTTAATGATGAAAACCAGTCAATCTCCGGTAGCGAGACGATAACATATTTCAATAATGCACCTGAAGAACTCAAATATTTGTGGCTGCAATTGGACCAAAATCTTTATGCTGATGGCAGCATGACGAAACTGTCTGCCGGTAGCACAATCAGGGATTCTATCCCGGCAAAGATGATTGCCACAACAACGAACTCATTCGGTTACAAGGGAGGTTATAACATTAAGTCCGTCAAGGACGCAGCCGATAAGCCATTGCCTTACACGATCAATTTCACCATGATGCGCATCGATCTTCCGCAACCGCTTAAGAAAGGCGAGAAATTCACATTTAAGGTGGATTGGTCTTACAATGTCAATGACATGATGATGGTAGGCGGTCGTGGTGGTATGGAGTATTTCCCGGAGGATGGTAATTACATCTACTTCATTGCCCAATGGTTCCCGCGCATGTGCGTCTTCGATGACTACGAAGGTTGGCAGAATAAGCAATTTCTTGGTGCCGGTGAGTTTGCATTAACGTTTGGAAATTATCGCGTGAGGATCACCGTGCCGTCCGATCATATTGTCGGGGCAACTGGCTGGCTTCAAAATCCTAATGAAGTATTGAGCAAAGACCAGATCGCAAGATTTGAAAAGGCCAAGGCATCTTACGATCAACCGGTGTTTGTAGTAACCCAGGATGAAGCGACGAAAAAAGAAAAGGAACGTTCTAAAAAGAAAAGCACCTGGGAGTTCCACGCCGATAACGTGCGTGACTTTGCGTTCTCATCTTCCAGAAAATACATCTGGGATGCGATGGCAATAAAGAATGGCGGCAAGATGGTTCTGGGACAATCGCTCTATCCCAAAGAAGGATATACGCTGTGGTCTGCCGAGTCAACTAAAGCGATTAAAAATACGCTGGATGTATACTCCGCAAGAACCATTGATTACCCATATCCTACCGCCTACTCCTGTAACTGGGTCGGTGGCGGAATGGAATATCCCATGATCTCGTTCAATGGGGGCCGGCCGACGAAAGACGGGAAGATATCGGAACGCACTCTCACAAGAACGGTAACCGTCATCGTACACGAAGTAGGCCACAACTATTTTCCTATGATCGTCAACTCGGACGAACGCCAGACAACATGGATGGATGAAGGATTGAATTCTTTTCTCGAAAAAGAAACCATGCGTGAACGTTATCCAAAACTGGATCATACTGACAATACCCCTAAGGGAATTGTTCCTTTCATGAAGGGCGACAAGAGCATCATGCGGCCTGTCATGGCCATGTCTGACAACCAGGGAAAAAGCTTTGGCCCCAATGGATACAATAAACCTGCAGCTGCTCTTACAGTATTACGTGAGACTGTCATGGGTCCTGAACTGTTTGATAAAGCCTTCAAAGAATACGCGCAGCGTTGGGCTTTTAAACATCCGAAACCGTCTGATTTCTTTAGAACATTGGAGGATGCTTCTGCTGTGGATCTTGACTGGTTCTGGAGAGGCTGGTTCTATTCAACCGACAATGTAGACGTCACGGTGGATGACGTTAAATGGTATCGCGTGAAGTCGGCAACAGTTGATCCCGAAAAGAAGAATGTAAAGGTGAAGCAGGGCGATTTAACAGCAAGTTCATCCAAAGGAAAGGCTTCTGATTTCAGCGGTGGCCCACAGGAGTTTACCGTGATTAATACACCGGAAACGGACTATCGTGATTTTCGCGCACGCATTGATGACAATGCAGTGCGTGGAAAGCTTGAAGGAAAAAATATCTATGAGATCACACTTAAGAATAGCGGTGGACTCGTTACGCCTGTGATTATCGAATGGACATATAAAGACGGTTCAAAAGAGATCGAGCGGATTCCTGCTGAAGTTTGGAGATTGAATGAGTATGAGGTGAAGAAAGTTTTTGTGAAGGAGAAAGAAGTGGTGAACATCGTCATCGATCCTAACCTGGAAACTGCTGATACGAACGCGAATGACAACGTGTTTCCGAAAAAAGCCGCAGTGAATAAATTTGATCAGATTAAGAAGGGGAATTAGGAGGGAGGAGAAAAGGAGTTAAGGAGGCAAGGAGTTAAGGAGTCAAGAAGCTAAGGAGTTGGGGAGACCTGACTCCTTATTTTTTTTCTAGCGTTCATCGGCGAGCTTGAGGTGATGCTTGTGGAGAAATCTGTGAACGACGGGGGTAAGAAACAGCGCGACGATACTGGGAAATGCAACTCCGCTAAAGATCGAATAGAAAGTGGCAAACCACTTAGACCCAACTCCTGACAAAGGGCTCAAAGGGCCCATCCCGGTAAGAATCATTGACGCGTTCGTCATCGCATCCAACCATGGCAGGTCGTTGGTCACATGGTAGCCAAGTGTTCCAATTCCAAGACAAATCAATATCAAAACCACTGACAATCCTGTGTACCTGAGTACCCTGATCAGAAACTGACCAAAAGGAAGGAGCGGCTTTGATCTATGCTCCAGCATCATGCAAACCATTTGCCGACCTTGTTCAGGTCGACGTTGCCTCCTGAAAGGATGATCCCGACGTTCTTGTTTTTAAATTTCTCTTTTTCCTTTAAAACCGCAGCAAATGGCACAGCACACGAGGTTTCGACGATGATTTTCAATCTTTCCCAAATGAGTTTCATTGCTGCGATGATCTCATCTTCGCTGACAGTGATGACTTTTTGAACGCCGTCGTGAATAATCGGAAATGTTTTGTTACCCAGTGATGTCAGCAATCCGTCGGCAATACTATTCGGCGGCAGCGCGGGCTCGATCTTTCCGCTTTGCATTGATCGGTAAGCATCATTGGCAAGCTCAGGTTCGCCAGCTATGACTATTGTCTTCGGCGAGAAAAACTTTGTGGCAAGTGCTGTTCCGCTCAACAATCCTCCACCGCCCACTGGGGTAAGAATAAAATCAAGTGGTGGCGTCTCTTCGAAAAATTCTTTTGCACAGGTCGCCTGCCCTTCGATGACATCAAAGTTGTTGAAAGGGTGAATCTCGGTTGCGCCTGTTTTTTTGACTACTTCAGCGAGTGTTGTCTCACGCGCTTCCAGTGTTGGATCACATTCAAAGATTTCGCCGCCATATCCGCGTACTCCCCTCTTTTTGATTTCAGGTGCCGTACGTGGCATGACGATGTAAGATTTTACGCCAAGGATCATTGCCGCGCGCGCGAGTGCCTGGGCGTGGTTCCCCGAGGAATGCGTAGCGAGTCCTTTGGAAAGCTGGTCCTTTGAAAGCTTGAGTGCTGCGTTCATAGCGCCACGCGATTTAAAAGCACCCACCTTCTGAAAATTTTCACACTTGAAGAAGACTTTACATCCCGCTATCTCATCTATGGACGCGCTGGTCATCACCGGTGTATGGTGAATGTATTTTTTAATTCGTTCGTGTGCCGCCGAGACGGAATCCTTTGTAATGTTCATAGCCGAAATTTAACTGACCCAACGAGTTTTATTCTCCACCGGGCGCCTTTTTCCCTCAGCGGGTATTCCTTTGGGCATTCCGATGTTTAGAAATCCAAGAAGTTTGTCCTCGGGTCCGAGCCCGAAGAACTCCTTTGCATCTTCAAAATAAGTAATACCGCCCGTGCTCAAATAGCAGCCGACGCCATATGCGGTTGCAGTTAGATACATATTTTCAACAGCGCAAAAGACAGCGCCTATTTCTTCGATCTCGGGAAGGCTCTTCTTTTCATCGCGCTTCATTCCAACCGCGATGGTATGCGACGACTGCATGGGCTTAGTAATAAGACCCTGATATCGTTCTTCTTTGAATGATCCATCACGAGCCGTGACTTTCTTGTAGCACTCGCCCTGAAATGCGGCTAGTTTCTTCAAGCCTTCACCAGAGAATACGACGAACCTCCAGGGCTCTGTCAATTTATGATTTGGAGCCCAGTTTGCATTCTCAATCATCTGCCTGACAATTTCGTCGCTGACTTTTTCTCCGGTATAGTCTTTTGGAAAAACTGAACGTCGGTTACGGATTAATTGGTTTATCTCTTCGATATTGTAAGCCATGCCTTTTTTGCGAAAGGTAAAGCTAAATCCAGGAAAAAATGACCGCATCCGGCCGCACCATTATACAATAGAAATTCTACCCATACGTCTAAGGAGCCAACAACTCCATTCCTTCCGGGTATCTAATATCGAATCACATGGTTCTTCTTTTCATTCCAATTATTGTAGTGCTGATCTTCTTTGGTATAGGGTTCGCTTTGTCTGCACCCAAATACAAGGGTCCGGTTTCCGATCACTTTGATGGGAAGAAGTTCTTTACGCCGGGGGGAAGGCAGGCACAGGGATTATCTGGCGTTTTCAAATGGATGAGCAATCGCAAACATGAGCCATGGAAGATACAGCACAACGTATCACATGGAGCTAAGCCACCCGAAAGGGTTGGTCGTGGTTCAAGGATAACGTTTGTTAACCATTCTTCATTTCTCATCCAGGTTGATGGTATAAACATCCTCACAGATCCGGTATGGAGTGAGCGCGTGAGCCCGTTTTCATGGGCTGGCCCAAAACGTATGCGGCCGCCCGGAATCCGCTTTGAAGATTTACCTAAGATTGATCTCATCTTGCTGACGCATAATCACTATGATCACCTCGACCTTCCCACACTGACTTCCATTTACAGGAAGCATCAGTCAAAAATCGTCACGAGCCTGGGTGTAAAAGCATTTCTCGAAAGCAGAAACATTGATAACGCAACCGAATTGGATTGGTGGGAGACATTCAAGTTCAATGATTCGATTTTAATCGAGTCAGTTCCGGCGCAGCATTTCTCGAGTCGTGGAATGTTTGATCGCGATGCAACTTTATGGTGCGGATTTGTGATCCGGAGGCCTGGTGGAAACATCTATTTCGTTGGTGACACAGGTTATCATCCAAACATTTTCAAAGAGATTGGCGAGCGCTGCGCACCCATCGATGTCGCCATCGTCCCGATTGGTGCCTACAAACCTGAGTGGTTCATGTCTCCGATCCATGTGTCACCTGCCGAGGCAGTTCAAATACATAGTGATATTCAGAGCAGGTTGAGTATTGCAACACATTTCGGTACGTTTCCACTTGCCGATGATACGTTGGAAGACCCAATCTTCGGGCTTCAACAAGCATTGAAAGAAAAAGGAATCTCTCCAGAGTCGTTTATCGTGCCGAAAGAAGGAGAAGGAATAGCTCTTTAGAATGTCGAGAATTTCGAAGAAGGGCTAATCGTGACTTTTAACAACCGACTTAACGAGGTCTTTAATAGTTGATTCAGGCGTAATGCCAACCTCGGGAAGCTGGATATGCAAACGCTGTTCTGTCTCAAATAATACCCAATTCACGTCCGAAGAACTCGCCCCAAGGGATTTGAAATTTGTCTTTCCGGTCACTGGCTTTCCCTGGGCATTTAACACGTTTTGGACCACCGCCAACACGACTTTATTATACATAAACTTGCTATTTAAGCCCGTAAAAGGATTTTTATGTGAATTCAATTTAGATTGGTTCAGTTATGACTTACGACTACATCATCATAGGCGCGGGATCTGCCGGCTGCGTTCTTGCCAACAGGCTTTCCGAAGATCCCGGAAAAACAGTGTTGTTAATTGAGGCTGGTGGAAGGGATTCTCATCCATTTATTCACCTGCCTGGCGCCTACATGAAGTTACATAAAAGCAGCTTCGATTGGAATTGTTACTTCTCAGAACCGCAGGCAGGTCTCAATGGTCGTAAAATCTATATGCCGCGTGGTAAAGTGTTGGGTGGATCGAGTTCCACTAATGCGATGGCATACATTCGCGGTCAACGCGAAGATTATGATTATTGGTCATCACTAGGGTGCGAAGGATGGAGTTTTGAGGAAGTGCTTCCTTATTTCAGGAAGTCGGAAAACAACGAACAGTTTGAGGACGCCTTTCACGCACGCAACGGTCTATTGAACGTGACACAGGCGTACTGGTATCACACGATCTTAGGTGAAGCCTTTATCAACGCGTGTAGCCAAAAAGGAATTCCCTTGAACAATGATGTTAATGGTGAATCTCAGGAGGGTGCGGGGTGGTTTCAATATACGATGAAGAACGCCCGGCGTATGAGCGCAGCAAGGGCATTTCTAGTTCCTGTGTTGAAAAGAGCAAACCTAACTGTCATTACCGGAGCATTGTGCAAGCGGGTGGTAATTGAGGACAGTACTGCACGTGGTGTCGAATTCAAAACCAAAACGAGTGAAACGCTTGTAGCACGAGCATCGCGTGAAATAATTTTGTCGGCGGGAGCATTTGAATCCCCGAAAATACTCATGCTGTCGGGCGTTGGGTCGCGTGAAGAATTGAAAGATCATGGCATCACATTCAAAGTCGAGCTGCCCGGCGTTGGAAAGAATTTGCAGGATCACCTGTTTTTTCCTGTCAGCAGCCTTTGCAATAGACCTGTCAGCAACAATCATTTTTTGCCACCGCATCAACAAGCCATTCAGACGTTACGATACTTGTTCACCCGAAGTGGGCCACTGTCAATCGGACCGCTGGAAGCCGTTGCGTTCCTCAAATCATCCGCAACGCTTGATCGCCCGGACATCCAATTTCAGTTCACACCAACCAATTCTGGCAATGAAAAGGTTGCGGATATTTTCAACATGAATTCATTCCCGCACAACGATGGTTATACGATCCTTCCAACCCAGGTTCGACCGAAAAGTCGTGGGCATGTTTCATTGTGGAGCGCCAACCCCGCAGAACCGCCGATCATAGATCCCCGGTACCTTACAGAAGATGAGGATAAGAAAGTTTTGATCAAGGGTGGTCGGAGGGCGCTGGATGTGTTGGAGGCCGATGCATTCAATTCACTTCGCATTCGTACCCATCTGCCTGCTCAGCGAGACTCCGACGATGATTGGCTGCATTACATTCAAGCAACGGCTGAATGCGTCTATCACCCGGTAGGGACATGTAAAATGGGTGTGGATGACATGGCGGTTGTCGATCCTTCTTTACGCGTTAGAGGAGTTGAAAAGCTTCGCGTCGTAGATGCATCGATCATGCCGGTGATATGCAGTGGCAACACCAACGCTCCAACGATCATGATTGCCGAGAAAGCTGCCGATATGATCCTTTCCAAATAAGCCCAGGGGAGAATTTTCTTCAGTTTTAATAGGGGTGTCAGCCCGTGAGATTGTCATAACCTCAGCGCGGTAAAACCGTAAATTGCACTGTCTTTATTTCAAAAGCAGTTGGAATTACCCGAATTACAGGTTTTTGCCGCACTACAGGAGGGCAGCGAAAGTGCTTTTGAGATGCTATTCAGAACATATTACAAACCGCTTTGTAACTACGCTTATTCTTTTTTGAATGATAAAGATGAAGCTGAAGAAGTAGTACAATCGGCGTTTATCGGAGTTTGGGACAAGCGATCATCCATTGAGATTCAAACTTCTATGAAGTCGTATCTCTACAGAATGGTGCGCAATTCCTGTCTCAACGTTATCAAACATTCCAAGGTGAAGATGCAGCACGTACGGCATGAAATGGCCGGAGGCGAACCCACTTACGAAAATGCATCGCAATCAATTATTTCGAATGAGCTCGAGCAAAAGATCCGTGAAGCAATGAAAGAACTTCCCGAGCAGTGTCGTTTGGTTTTTCAGCTCAGTCGGTTTGAAGAGCTGAAATATTCCGAGATCGCCGAGCAGTTGAATATTTCGATCAAGACGGTGGAGAACCACATGGGAAAGGCGCTCAAGATTATGCGTGAGCAACTCAAGGATTATCTGCCCTTATTCCTGATATTTTTTAAAGATTGGATCATCTGATATGCAGCATGAGAATTACGATATCGATGATTTGATCGGACGCGTACTGGCGGGCGAGGCGACCCTGGAGGATCGAAGAAAACTCGACGCGTGGCTGGCCATTGACCAGTCGAACAGGAATTACTTTTCACAGCTGGAAACAATCTTTGAAAGAGCTGCAGCCAGGACGGTGCAGGTGGATTTTGACACGGATGCGGCGTGGAAGAAAGTAAGAACTCAACTTCGATCCGATTCGAATGTGAGGGCACTTGTCACACCAGGTTCGCCGGTGTCGTACGGCGCATTCATGCGAATGGCCGCCAGTATCGCATTGATTATTGGAATCGGTTATTTCACTTATCAGTGGGCGAATCAGCCCGCGCAAACATTTGCCGTTAGCACAGATCTGACAACGGCTCATGATACTCTGCCCGATGGCAGCGCTGCCTTCCTCAATAAGAAATCAACCCTTTCCTTCGAATACAATCCACGCAAAAAGACCAGGCTTGCAAAATTGAAAGGTGAAGGGTATTTCGAGGTAAGGCATGAAGAAGAAAAGCCATTTATTATATCCGCGGAAGATGTACTCATACAGGATATAGGTACCGCCTTCAATGTTAAAGCTTATCCAGAAAGTGATACAGTGGAAGTGTCTGTGCGTGAAGGTGAGGTGCATTTCTACACGTTGAAAAATTCCGGATTGAACCTGACGGCTGGTGAAACGGGGGTTTATAGTAAGCGAGCACATGAGTTTACCCGCCTGGAAAAGACAGATACGAACGTACTCGCGTATAAGACGCGCACATTCAACTTTGAAAACACGACACTCGCTGCAGTGATACAAAAGATCAACGAGGTCTATGGTTCTTCCATTCGTTTGGCAAATCCTGCGCTCAATTCGTGTCGTCTCACAGTAAACTTTCAGGAAGATACCCTCGAAACGATCGTGGAAGTGATTGCTGAAACAATGAAGCTAACGGTGTCGAAAGAGGGCGAGGAAATAATATTGAATGGCTCAGGTTGTAATTGACGCATGTCGAGACACCCCTTTATTCTGTTATTCGCGTTGCTGCTGATCCCTGCGTTGATTGAGGCGCAGTCAAAAACACCTATCCTGGATCGGAAGGTTTCCCTGTCAGTCAAGAATGAAAAGCTATCGGTTGTTCTGACGAACATTGCCAAAGAAGGTGGTTTTTCATTTTCATACAATTCTACGCTCATTACCGACGATCAGGCAGTGACAGTCAATGTCACTAATAAGCCAATCCGGGACATATTAAATGACATTTTCAAAGGAACCGTTGAGTTCAAAGAAAAGAAGAATCACATAATTCTCGCAAAAGCCATCAAGCAAACACAGCAGGTAACGACCGCGATCGTCGTTAGTGGCTATGTTGAGGATGCCATCACACGTGAACGGCTTCCCGATGCAAGTGTTTATGACAAGCGATCAGTGACATCGGTGGTCACCGATCAATCCGGATTCTTCAGAATGAAGTTGGATAAAAAGGAACAAACGGCCACGATTGCGGTGAGCAAACGTGATTACCGAGACACCCTGGTGATGATTACTGCGCCGGGAAATCAATATCTCAACATTTCGATCGCACCTATTGGGAAAGACTCTTTGCTCGTAAAAGCTGAAACCGTCGCTACCGATTCCACGCAAAAGAAAGAAGAAGACCTTAGCATGCCATATGCAGACGAGCCCAATGTGGTGAACATCAGTGACACGATGTACAGCGACATCCAGATCTCTCTCGTTCCGTTCGTAGGTTCCAACGGCTCACTCAGCGGTAACATGATCAACAATTATTCGATCAACATGCTGGCGGGCTATTCCCGTGGGACGCGACAAATTGAATTGGGCTTCTTTGTCAACATGGATCGCGAAGATGTGAGTTGGCTGCAGATCGCTGGTTTTGGAAATCTCGTCGGCGGAAATGTTTATGGTGTTCAAGCATCGGGCTTTGCGAACGTAAATGGTGGGGAAACCAAAGCAGTGCAGTTGACCGGACTTGCCAACGTCAATTTCCGTGACTTCAAAGGAGTTCAGTTAGCGGGGCTGAGCAATACGAATCTTGAGGCGGCGGATGGCGTAATGATAGCTGGTCTGGCCAACATGGCAAACGGAGCATCGAAGGGTGTACAAATTGCCGGTGGAGCCAATTTGCATTTCAAGGATTTTACCGGGTCTCAAATTGCCGGCATCACGAATATTTCCACGGAGCACGTTTCAGGATCACAAATCTCCGCGCTATTCAATTTCGGTCGTCGTGTTCGCGGAACACAAATCGGCTTGATCAATCACGCCGACACGTTAGGTGGCGTACCTATTGGCTTGGTAAGCTATGTGAAGTCCGGCTACCATAAACTTGAAGTTTCGGCCGACGAAGTATTCTACACAAATCTTGCTTTCAGAACCGGCGTAAGATCATTCTATAACATTGTAATGGCCGGCATCAAACCGGAGAAGGTAAACGACATAAACGTCTGGACCTTCGGTTACGGCGTGGGGACCGCTGCCCGCTTGTCACGGAAACTTCAGCTGAACGTTGATCTGACGGCACAACATGTCAACAAAGGAAGCTTCACTAACGAACTAAGCTTACTGAATAAGATTCATGTGGGCGTTGATTTTCAGCTTGCGCGCAAGTTCTCAGCGTATGCAGGGCTCACCATGAACGGCTATCTTACCAACAGCTCTTATACTGACTATCCGGTTTTGTTCACGGACTTTAAACCGTCGGTCTTTTATGACCACACTTATAATAACGGCACAAATCTGAAGATGTGGTTTGGCGCACAAGTGGGGTTAAGATTCTTTTAGCATTGTAACGCCCTATTTTTAGGCCCCATTTTTTTTCTGAAGGAGTCGTCTATCATTTCCGCTTCAAACAGAAGTGAACGGATTAGATTATCATCAATTTCTTTCAACGATTTGAAACGTATACAATAGACTCGTTTACGTCCTTCTTTGAGTAGGATGTTCTCCACGTTCATCATGAGGTTGCCTTGACAAAACCCAAGAGTGACTCCACGGTCTTCAAGTGTAAATTTTTTCTTTCCCCACGATATGGAAGGAGGTCAGATAAAACATATCATGCGGTTGTGACTATAAAAAGGTACAGAAACACCATAGCGATTCCTTTCCAATGCCTTTGGCAGGCATTCGATCACCAGGGTCCGTAACCGATTTACAATGTTCCTTTCTTCCCCAGAAAGCAGTTCTGTCACCGGGCTGATACTGTTTTTTTTCTTCATGTGGGATGGTTGTCGATCGATTTGGGCTCAAATTAGCCCATGCAAGTGACAGCAGTATGTCAGCAGAATTGTGAATTTAATTTATCTTTCACGCATGTTGATTGCATTCGATATCGGTAATAGTGACATAACCATGGGCCTTTGGAACGCACAGGAATGGAAAGTCCTTCGTATTCCTTCCAGAACAGATCAGCCTGAACTGTATTATGGTATCAAGATCCGGGACTATTTTTTGGAGGCCTCCTTACAGATAGAACATGTGGAGACGATTGTTCTGAGCAGTGTCGTACCTGGGCTGACAGACAAGATCAAGAATGTTGTAAGATCACTCTTCAAACGCGAGCCGGTTCTTCTGGGACCAGGCGTGTATGAGAAGCTTCCGATAGAAGTATTGAATCCTTATGAAATCGGATCTGATCTCGTGTCGAATGCTACAGCCGCATATTTCAAGTACAAGCAGACGTGCATTGTCGTTGACTTCGGAACTGCACTGACATTTACGACCGTGTCGGGTGAAGGAAAAATTCTCGGCGTATCGATCGTACCGGGACTGCGTACTGCGATTCGCGCGCTGTCACAGAACACCGCAAAACTCTTTGACGTGCCACTGGAGATGCCAAAATCAGCACTCGGACGAAATACCGTTACTGCCATCCAATCAGGGATTGTCATTGGCTATGAAGGACTCGTGAAGTCCGTGGTTGAGTCTATTCGGCGCGAAGTCAAGACTGAATGTCCGGCGATCGCTACCGGCGGACTTTCATTCGTCATTACTTCATTAAAAGGGTTTTTCCATGTAGTAGACCCGCAGCTCACGCTCGATGGATTGCGCATTATTGGCGAATTGATGTCAGCAAAAAAGAGCTGACACTCGCGCCAATCTCCCACTGACAACATTTCACTAACTTCGTACAATCACTCAGGCAGATATATGAGAATTGTTGCTCTGATATTGTTCTGGTCTTTACTCCTCTATTCGTGTCGGGAAGTATCGTACCGTGAACCTCAGCCCGCGGGTGTGCCGTCTTTAAAAGAGGTGCCCGTGTCATTGCGCGGCCACTACATTGGCATTGATGACGAGGGGAAAGATACTGCCACGCTGATGGTAGAATCGTGGGGTTATCATTTTAAAGATCCAAATGAAAAAGATTGGCTTGGTCGCGGCGTCATCAGTGACTCACTCGTTATCAAAGCCTATGCGAATTATTATTTCGTGAATTTTCGTGCGGAGAAAGACATTTGGGTACTGCGTGTATTGAAGCAAAAGCCATCGGGCGATCTTGAGTTCATGTCCATCCAGGTAAACGACGACAACAGGGGAAAGGAAATGCTCAAGAAACTGGGAAAAAGGTTCCCTGTCAAAGAAATCAAACTCAATGGCGATACATTCTTTCAAATCGCCCCGACAAAAGAGCAATTACTTCAGCTCATTAAGGATGGGTATTTCAAAAAAGACAACCTGAATAAAGTGAAGTAAGGAAATTGTGTCACGCCGTGGCCGTTTCGGACGCTTGCGCCAAAGCTTCAGCGCACGAAGGCAGGCAAAGGCGCAAAACCTATTCGTCAATTTTTCTTTTTCTTCTTCAGAAGATTTTGCAGTTGATTTTGAAGTAGATCTGCCGGCTGCTGCGTCTTCGTGGTATCAGCAGGTTGAGTCGCCTTTGTTGAATCTGTTTTCACAGGCGGATTCAAAATATTCTTCACAACGTCCTCGGGTTTATCCCCTTGCAATATCTGCTGCACGGCTTCCTGGGTCTTCTGTTCAGCAGCTTTCTTTAGTTGCGCCTTCTGTTCTGCCGCAATTAGCTTCGTCTTAGGATCCTTGACGGTCCCGCCAAGATTTATTGTGACCGGAATCTTGTCACTTCCGCTGGCAGATCCTCCCAAAAATGCCTGGACCTGCGATCCCAATTGGCCGGCAGGAAGGTCCATCTTTAGATAATAGTCAATGCTTTGGTCAAGGCCAGTGCTTCCGCTCACATTCGTGGCAATGCCTCCAAAATTGATGTCAAAGGGTTTAACACTAAACCGGCCGTTAGCAATGCTTGCAGACATCAGCACGTCTTTGAGAGGAACCTCTTGCGTTGTCGGTGAATTCGCCAGTGCCGCGATGCCTGAAACAATCTTTGACTGTTTCAACGTTGCCTCTGCGATCTTAATTAATCCGTCCATATTCACTGTAGCCGGATTCGGCATCATGCTCTTGGTCAGTTCACCGGTTATCTTGAAGTCGGTCGAAAAATTGCCATCCACAAGACCGGCGATCGGTGCATAGGTTTTCACAAGAGAAAAGGAATTTGCTGCTTGCTGGATCTTCAGGCTTTCGATCTTCACAGCCATATCATACTTAGGATGTTTGATATCCTTTGCATTGTAAGATCCATTGACGGTAAACGCACCACCCAGCATGTCGAAATGCAGTCCCGTCATATTGGCAATACCGTCTTTAAGAACAACATCACCGCGCGCATTTGTGATGGTGTAATCCATCATTTTGACCGTGCCAATGGAGGACCTAAGCATGAAATCAATGTTCTCGGGAATTGGAATCACCCCAAAAGAAGCAGTATCGGCTTTTGCTGATGATCCACTATCTGTCATGAACTCATTGAGATCAAAAAGTTTTGAATTGAATGTCACAGAGCCTTTGATCGTTTGATTGTTTAATACATAGGCTATGTAATTGGACACATTACCGGTGACGCTAAAGTCACTTCGCCCCACCGTTCCATCCAGTTTGGTCAACTCGATCTTCTGAGGATCGAAAGAAGCATCGGCCTGAGATAGGGCCACCGCGGGCAGGTCTTTGGTAACGTATTTGAAATCACGCAAAGACACTTTTCCAGACGTGGGAAGTTTGTCATATCGCTTTGCATTCACATCGGACATCTTTCCTTTAGTGACGATATCTGCTTTTATTTTTCCGGCCAGGGTCATGTCCTTGAGAGGGAAAATTTTCGTCATTTTTTCAAGGTCCACACCGCCGTTGGCCTTAATGTCCCATGTATAGTCATCGAGATTTTGAAGCAGCATGCTTGCAGTGAGTTTTTCGCCATCCAGCATCATGGAAAAGTCATTTACTGCGATGATTGTTTCCGCCATTTTACCTGATGTGTTCTTCACCGTTGCATTCATCGTCAATCCTTCCAGTGGCATCGGCAATTGCGATGACTTTACATAGCCATTTGCGAGTGACATCGATGCATTGATTGCAGGGATAATCTTTTTAATACTGTCATAAACACCCTTTGCTGTTGCATCGACAGAATATGTACCCTTCATGTCAAGGCCTTCCATTGGAAACATCTTATTGAGTTCTGCAAGGTTGAGTTTGGCCTTCAGGTTTCCGTCCATGCGGTAGTCTTTCAAATTCTCTATCCGCACCCTTGCATCAACCGGATTTGCGCCGAAGTCGAGGTGCATGGATTTTAAGTCTACGAGTGTATTGTTGATCACGCCGTCCTTGTTGTCGATCAGCAGATCCATGTTAATATTATTTACTGCCGTAGGTAAATCAGGATACTTGAACATCGCATCCTTTACTTTAAGATTTACATTAAACGCAGGCATCTGCTTTTCGCTGTAGGTTCCTTTCACGACCCCGGCAAATTGTAAATCTCCTTTCGTTTCGACATTGCCAAAGTCTTTGGTGTAGATACCAGGCACAAGAGAAAGCAAGCTCTTAAAACTGTTCTCCGGACTTTTAAAAGTTATGTCCATACCGAAGTCGTTGGGATTCATCTTGAACCACCCGTCAAAGCTCATCGCGAAGTCGTTGATCTTCGCTGTGTTTTCCTTAAAAGTGTATTTAGTAATGTCTTCGCTGATCGAGATGACTGCATCAATTTCAGCTCGCTTGTTTGTAAGAAACTGCATGGCGCCCATTGAAGTCGATACAGTATCTGCCACGGTGTGTGTGCGCAGGTCGAAAACATCTTGCGTAAAGTCGCCACTTCCGGTGTGGTCCAGTCCACGCAGGCTCAGGAAATAAGGGATAGATTTATCATCATAACTTACTTCTCCGTCAATGATCTCCCAATGATCAATGCCAATAGAGAACTTTGACGGCTCATCCGTCTTCACCGTGTCGGCGGAGGGATATGTGATGTTGTAATTGGCGCGGCCATCGGGAAGAACCTTGACATTGATTTGCGGTTTCACAAGGGTAATTCCCTTGATTCGAAGTTTGTCACCAAACAAAACGTCTGAAAGGTTGATCTCGACATCGAGGCGCTCTACAACAAAGAGGTGCTCTCCGGCGAATGGTTCGCGATTAAAAACGCCAAGCTCTTTGACCTCTGCAGTGATGTTAGGGAAATGGCGGAATACAGAGAGGCTGAAATTATTTACATCAAAAAGCACGTCAACATTGACATTTTTGGCAATCGCTTTGTCTACGGCTGCTTTGATATCGTCCTTGAACACGACCGGAAGGATGATCGCCGCTCCAACAATCAAGACGAAAAATATCGCCAGACCAATCAATAGCTTTTTTAAGATTTTCATTTTGTAATAATTATCAGGTGCAGTCCTTGAGAGAATATTCCCGTTTTCGCAAAAAATTCATGCCAGAATTCCGGCAGGTAAATCGTCAGCCTGCACCGCGAAATCCGGATTTTCAGGGCTACAAAATTATGCAATCCGCAGTAGACCTGTATTAACATTTGATTAAAACCACCTCAGCAGCACATCAACGATTTTTTTCATCCTGTTCGTATATGGGGGGTGAAGGAGATAGGGTCCCGACCATCCACTCTTTTGCCGCAAGACTGGTTTTTCGTTGGAAAATGCCTGGAAACCAAAGTAGCCGTGAGATTTCCCAATGCCACTATTATTAACTCCCCCAAATGGAAGATTCGGGTGCGTAAACTGAAGAATGCATTCATTGATGCAAACACCCCCGGCAGACGTGTTGTTAAGAATGTATTCCCGAAACGCTTTTCTTCTTGTGAAAATATAAAGTGCTAATGGCTTCGGCCGCGCATTAACCACACTAAGAACCTCTTCCCTATCATTAAATGAAACTATCGGAAGTATCGGTCCGAAAATTTCCTCCTCCATGACACGCGCTTGAGAAGGAATGTTTTGCAATAGCACTGGCGGGAAGAAATTTGTAGATGCCTTAATCTTTCCCAGCGTCTCGGGTTGGGCACCAAGTTCGACCGCATCGGTTAAGAGATCATTCAAACGTTGAAAATGTTTTGCATTTACAATTCGCGCGTAGTGCGGCGATGTTTCATCGATCATCTTCCCTTCGTTGAACAGTTGCAACGTTTCCAATTTAAGGAGATCAACAAATTTGTTCTTTACTGAATTGTGCACAATTACATAGTCCGGTGCGATGCATGTTTGCCCGTTGTTAAAAAATTTGCCAAACGCGACACGCCTCGCAGCATCTGCGAGATTGGCCGATTCATCAATAATCGTCGGTGATTTACCACCCAGCTCCAGGGTAACCGATGAAAGATTCGCCGCGGCCGCTTTCATCACCACTTTTCCAACAGCGGGACTACCTGTGAAAAATATGTGATCGAACGGCATTGCGAGAAGTCCCTGAGAAGTTTCAATGCCGCCTTCGACTACAGCGACAAGATCACGTTCAAACAGTTCGCTCATCATCGCACGCAGAAGCGCTGAAGTATGCGGCGTCATTTCCGACGGCTTCACGATCGCGGTGTTGCCGGCGGCAAGGCAAGAAACGAGTGGGCCGACACATAGGTTGAAAGGAAAATTCCACGGCGCGATAATCAGACATACACCCTTAGGCTCGTATCTTATTTCAGAACGCGTCCCGATATAAGAAATCGTTGCATCAACTTTTTTAGGTCGTGCCCATTGTTCAAGATTGTTGGCGGTATGTCTGATCTCAGTCAGGACAGGATAAATTTCCGAGGTATCTACTTCCAGCAAGGGCTTCCGAAAGTCTGCGTGGATAGCCTTTTTAATTCGCTCTCTATTATTGTGTATCCAGGATTCCAGTTTTCGCAGGCGTTCCAATCGCGCTTTCAAAGGCTCACTTCTCATTGCGATGGCCCTATCTTTTTGACCTTTAAAGACATCGGCCAGTTCGATAAAATCAGTCTTTTCAGTTAAAATTTCCATGTTTTCAAGCGAAAGCCGTCGACCAACCCATGTCGAAGTATAGGCTTCTAATAAAAATACTCGTTTTGGCTCCTTCAGCCTAATGTTACGAGAATGTTACGAACCTTGATATTATGTTACGCCAATGTTAAATTTATTATCCAATTGTTACGAGTGAGTTGAGAAGGCTTGTCATCATCTTGTTTGTACTGATCTGTTCAACTGCGCAAGCGCAGACGGATGTACTTGCCTTACTTGAAACAACAAAGGGGAACACCAGCGCTGAAACAATCAACACAAAGCTTGAGGGCTTTATCAATTCGATTCGGTGCGACAAGGCAAATGATAAGGACCTGCTGCACAAAGTCTTTAAGAAAATGAATGCGGTCTTTCTTAGGAAATATACCGCGTACTCGCATGTTGATGAGGTATTTACGAGCGGGCAATACGATTGCCTTACCGCCACAGCAGCGTATAGCCTTGTTCTTACCCGGCTCAATTACAAGTATGAAATTATTGAAACCAACTATCACATCTTTTTGATAGTGGAGACTTCTGAAGGTAATGTATTGATCGAAACCACGGATCGCTTCGGCGGATTTGTAACAGGCGCAGGGGCGATTGCAGCGCGCACGGGTGACTACCAGGCGAACGCATTTGTCGCAGCCACTGGAAAACACTACCTGCAATACAATTTTAAATTATATCAACGTATTCCTGCCGAAAATTTGAGCGGACTGCTGTATTTCAATCAGGCAGTGAGGGCATATAATCAACGTCAATTGCCCGAGAGTTCTGTCTATTTGGAAAAGGCTAATCGAAACTATTCTTCTCCTCGTTGGGAACAGTTCGGCATCGTGCTCACGCGAGCCATAACACAAAGTTCCCTGGACGAAGAGACTAAGGCGGCGTGCCTGAGTCGGCTCATGGAAGCTGTGGGAAGAAAAGAAATTGCAGCGATGGATTAGTTCTCAAGGATCCGCGCTTCAACGCGACGATTGAGTTTATGAGCTTCTTCGGTGTTCTCTCGGCTTAACGGCATAGTTCCTCCGAATGCTTTTGTCTTCACTTTGGCTTTTGCCACTCCCCTGGAAATGAGATAGTCCCGTACAGCGTCAACGCGTTGCTGTGAGAGTTTAAGATTAAGCTTCGCGTCTCCGCGTGTATCCGTGTGGCCTTCCAACTGGATCACCATTTTAGGATTTGAGTGAAGCATCTGCGCAACAGAATTCAATTCCGGATAGGATTCCGGGCTGATGATCGAAGATCTTTGTTGAAAAATCAATGCGTCAAGTCGCATCACTTTTCCGACTGTGTGTGTGGTTTCTGCGGTTGCCGCAGCGGATGCGGGCAGTCCCAATTCAACATCCTGAGTTACTTTACGCTCACCATTTGCAGACGCAGGGTCGAGCATATACTTCGCTGGCGCAAAGCCAGGCGCTTCTACGGTAATTTCATATTTCTCCCGATCGAACATCGGAAAAGAAAAACTGTTGCCGCTGAGCATGCCCACCTTATTTCCGTAAGGAAGGCTTTGATAAGAGATGCGCGCTGTGATTGGCTCTTTCGTCTGATGATTAATAATTTTCCCGACCGCGTAAATGAGCGTATCGTTTTGCTGAGCGGTAGCTGCAAAAGAGATTAGCGCACCAAGAATCGACAGCACGTTAATTTTCTTCATGGTCAATTAGAGTTTAATGATCTTGAATTCAACTCTTCTGTTCTTCCGTCGTCCTTCCTTCGTATTGTTCGATTCTATCGGTCGGGTCTCGCCGAAGAATGTCGTTGTAATTCTGCCTGCATCGACGCCTTTGTCAACCAGGTACTTCGTGACAGCCTTGGCCCTCCATCCAGAAAGTGTCATGTTGAAATCTTCAGGGCCCGTAGCATCAGCATGACCCGAAATCTCAACCGTCATCGACGACCTTTCTTTCATCAACTCCACGATTCTGTTCAGCTCGGGATATGAATCTGATTTCAATACTGCCTTATTGAAGTCGAAGAAAATATTGTTGAGTGTGATTGTGGTGTTCGGCTCGATCGCTGCGACTTCAATCGGAGCAAGTCGCATGTCGCGCTTCTCCACCACCCCATCTTTGGTATCGCCGGTCAGGTCCAGGCTTTGATTTTCCGAAATATGTCCTTGGGCTTCTGCTCTTACTCCATATTTCTGCCCGCCTGGCAAATGGATTTCATATTCCCCGGTTTGTGGGTTCGAATAAACTATACCAACTTCTTTTCCATCGGACAGACGCTCATAAATAATCTTTGCGCCAACGGGCTTCCCGGTTTTTGCATCAACCAATATTCCTTTAACTATAACGATGGGTTCAGGCGCCTTATAAATCGGCATCTTGACGCGGTAGATGTCGGCATTGTCTTCTGTCACGCCCCGTGAATAGTACGCGAAGTCACTGGAAGATGGAATATTAAAGAACAGGTCGTCAAGCTTCGAGTTGATATCCGGTCCCATATTCTGAGGTTCCGACCAATTCGTCCATGTATCGTCGAGGCGTTTTGACATATAGATGTCAGCACCTCCAAATCCACTGAATCCATTTGACGAGAAGTAAAGCGTTTTATCATCTGATGCCAGGAAAGGCGCTGATTCCTCGTTGGCAGTATTGATGACACTTCCAAGGTTCAAAGGCTCTGACCACACACTGTCTTTTCTTTGAAATGATACATAAAGATCACGACCGCCTCTTGTGTCCTCTCTTTCAATCGACAGCAGCAACGTCTTCTTGGTATTCGCCAGGAAATAGTTTGCTTTCTCGTTGAAGTTGTAATCGTTTTCAATGTTGATGGCCATCGGCGGCGTCCAGTTCCCATTGATGTTCGTGCTCATGGAAACACCGGCGAGCATTTTCCCATTTGGCAAATACTTGTTTCCAAGCACCAGTACGGACTGGCCGTCAGGTGTTGATGTGACAGCGTTTACAAAATTAGGTCCGGCATTATTAAACTTGGGTCCCATGTTCTTCGCGAGTTCCCATTTGCCGTCTGGACCAAGTTGTGAATACCAGATATCTTCCTTGTCATTTACCCCGCCGATGTTGCCTGGGTGATTTTTGCGTGAAAAATAAAGTGTCTTACCGTCTGGTGACAGCAAGGGGTTCATTTCACTTTGCTCACTGTTTACGTTTTTATCAAGTGCCTCGATGACAAGACCGCGGGCAAGAAGCTCAGGCATCGAGATGTCTGCGATGATCGGAATACTTACGTCCGAAATGGCAACTGCATCAATGGAAAAGTAGTCGGGTAGGGCAGTGCCATCGAATTCCAGTTTCAACGCTGCAACCTTATATGGTGTCTTTTCTACGAACACGTTCAACATCCTTCCTTTGAGAGGGACTGGCATCGGATTGAAACTATGTATAAGGTGCTCCGTGCCGTTTTGCTCATAGGCATAAATCTTGAAAATCGCGCTGGGATTGTGTGATTCTGCTATCGCGATTTGCTGAATCTGAATTGGATTGCTGTATCCGAGTTTTAGAAATTCCTGACGCTTCGGTTTATCGGGCGTCCAGGCGTTTGGGTTCTGACCGCCAGCCGGGAGAACGTTGGGTTTACCAAGAACCTGCTCTGCCGAGTATTGGACCGGCGTAAGTTCTGAAGAGAACTCTATAACCTTTGACGCCCACTGGACCGTTTGTGTGAAACCCTGGCTAGCACATAGCATTATTACCAGAAGCGATAGGGAGTGTCTCTTCATGTGAATTGGGCGTTCAGATTCAGCGTTAAACTTAAGGGAAAAATTTGAAAAAGAGTGGGATTCAGGGGTTTTTTGCCCTATCCAGGAATCAAAGATAGGGATTTACTCCATCGATGTTTTGTTGAATAAAAGAAAACCAAGGTGCAACAAAACGCCGAATTGCGCTTTGGGATCGTCATAATAATTGACACTAAGGCTGATGGGCCCGACGGTAGAATGCATCACCATCCCGGCAGTGCCGGCAAAATATATCTTGGTGATTTCGTCGTCCAGGGTAGGAACCTGGTTCACCCCTTCCTTAATAGCTGCTAGGGGTTTGAAAAGATATCCTTCCAATCTGAAGTCAAGGTTTTTTCGGATGGAAAACACATTTCGCATGCCCCCTGCTACAAAATTGAACGCTCTGAAATTCGTCAGCAACATCGTACGGCTGTCTTGCAATGGAAAAAAGCCGGGGGCATTTATGATTGTACCCTGGTAGTTGGCAAATGTCGGCTGATTTGAAAATGAGCCATGTAAATAGTATCCCGAGCTATAAATGCCCTTGCGGAAATATTGCTCGAGAATCACAGATCCTCGCAGCCATGTACGCTGCATGTTCTCAACACCAGTCGACTTTGCCCTTGATGTCGATCCAGGGGTGAGCTCTTCGTTCAGATTAAACCAATCCACGGCAAAATAATATGCCTTGCCTGCCGATGCGTACTGCTTACGATTCAATGTGTTGGTCGACAAATGGATGCCATACCTGGTTCCCGTAAGGCGCAGTTCATCGAGCGTGTCAGTTGAAATAAGCACGTCGCTGTCAATGTATTTGTCATTGTTACTGATATAGTGAACTTCGGCGGTAGCTTTAAATTGACGCCCCACCGGTATTCCAATATTGACCCCTAGCTTACGATCAATTCGCTCCAAAATTGTAGGGCTGGACTTGTGGACAATGATGTCACTTCCTTCAATAAAATTCCAGTCGTTAAATGTCGCTTCAGGTTCGATGTACATTCGGCCGAAATTCGGAAAGTCGAGCCTGGCTTTGAGTTGCGCAGATTTATAGAATGAGCCAGTATAAAAATTAGCGCTTGCGTGTGTGAGGATGCGGTTGAAATAATAATAGTTAAGACCAAGAAATATGTTACTGATGTTTCTTGTTGCGATCACGCCTCCAAAGTCAACCTGAAAATTGTTACTGGGCCGACGCGCAAGCAGAAAGTCGAAGCGCTTTGTTGAATCATTGAAAGAAAAGCTCGGATAAACATTTTTAAAGTATTCTCCGGAAACAAGACGGTAGTATCCTGACTTTACATCCGTGAAGTGCAGGGGCCGTTTGCCGCTCTTAAAGAATTTATTGATGTAGCGTTGTTGCGCACTATTGAATCCCGTCGTAATGATGTCATCAACTAAAAACGGTGGCGTGCGGCTGTTAAACTCGTTGCGGGCGATCGCAACCTCTTCGCAGGCACGACGAGCGGCAATCTTCGCCTTTATTTCCGGCATCCTTCTGATAGTCTCGGCATAGCCACTGTCGATCAAAGCGCGTGCACGGCCGAAATCAAAGGTGGTGAACGATTTCAGATTCGGTTGAATATAAACCCCCGAAGAAGGGATGTCACCGGGATCCGATTTATCGAGCAGCAGATAGAGTAACGATTTTGATACAAGCTTATCATCTTCCCCTTTCGGATATTCATCATAGACCTTGCTCGACACATTACTACCTATAATTACATCTGGCGCAAATTCCTTTTGCGCGATGTCGATTGGAAAATTATTGTACACCCCACCGTCGAAGAGATATTTTCCGTCGATGCGGATCGGATTGTAGAAAAATGGAACGGTCTGAGTTGCACGCAATGCGTCGCCGAGTGCGCCGCTTTTAAGAATGACTTCGCGTTGTGTAAAAATTTCGGCTGCAACCACACGCAGTGGAATGAATAGGCTGTCAAAGTTTCCGTGGGCGATTGCTGACGGCTGCGCCATCCGCTCTGCCATTGCAAAATTGAGCGAGATATCATTCGCGATGCTGCTATTCAGATTGAAGCTGAAAGTGGAATCCAACGAAAGATTCAACTTTACAAATGAGGGGCGTGGGTCAGCCTTGTTGTAGTAGTAATAATAGTATCCATCGTCGAGCTGACCATTGATCCACCGCATGAGATTCTCGGTGATCATCATTTCTTCTATATGATCGGGGCTCATCCCCGCGGCGTAGCAACCGGCAACGATTCCCCCCATCGATGTCCCAACAACATAGTCGATAGGAATTTCATTTTCTTCCAGGGCCTTTAGAACCCCAATGTGTGCAATTCCCTTTGCAGCTCCTCCGCTCATGACGAGGGCTACTTTTTGTGCTTGACTTTGGAGACTGAGTAAAAGGAATGAAATAAAAAGTGCCTTCCGCATTTGTCACACCTTATCGTACAACGATAAAGTGTAGTAAATATCCGAGAAGTAACCGGAAAAAATCAAATTATCAGTTTGCCGCGACTATTATAGGCGGTTCGGGCAACAATATGAGATCGAGCCGCTTTATTACCTTGGCTTTGGCTTCCTCATATTCGATGCGGAAGTCGGGTTTCACTGGTTGCGACGGCGGTAATTCAACACGCAATGCATCAACCTGTCTGCCATTCTTCCAAAATATATAATGCAGATGGGGGCCCGTGGCAAGACCGGTGCTACCTACAAAACCGATGGTTTCGCTTTGTCTTACCCGTGCACCAGGCCTTATGCCAGACGCGATTTTCGACATGTGTAAGTATTGTGTGCTGTAAGTATCGTTGTGACGAATCTTCACGTAGTTTCCATTCCTTCCGTTGTAAGCCGCTTCTACAACAATGCCATCTCCCACCGACCGGATAGGAGTTCCTGTTGGCGCAGCGAAATCAGTACCAAGGTGTGCTCGCCACACTTTATTAACCGGATGGAAGCGATTCAAGTTGTAACGTGAACTGATCCTTGTGAACTCGATTGGATATTTTAACAACGCTTTTCTCAGGCTTTTTCCTTCTTCATCGAAGTAATCAACCCCATCGCCCTGATCAAACGGAACTGCATAATAAGGATGATTGAAATGTTCGAAATAGATTCCTAGAATCTTGCCAATGCCAAATGGAGTGCCTTCAACTTGCTGCTCTTCATAGAAAAGTTTGAAGCGGTCGCCTTTCTGAAGTTTGCCGAAGTCTATCTGCCACGCAAAAATGTCGACAAAACGGTTTGTAAGCTCGTGCGAAATGCCCAGTTTCTCAATTGTCTCCGATAGCGTTGATCCTATGACGCCTGCAACTTCCTTCTCAACCGTCGACACCTGGCGATGGATTGCCTCCACCCGCATGGAATCCTTTAAATGAAAAATGTAATAGTCAATTGGATTTGCTTCGTACACCAATGCCCGGAGAGATTTCAGGGAGTCGGGTTCCGCAATCAGTGTATACTTTTTGTTGGTGGAGATTTTTCTGAAATCAAATGTCTCACGCGGCAAAAGGCTTAGCTGCTGCTGAACGTGTTGGGTCACGTAATACCCCTGCAGCAAGTCGGTAAACCGTTGGTTTCTTTTTACCACATCTTCAACGACGTGCAGGTTTGTCACCAGCATGCCGTACTTAAAGACAGGCTTCACGACCTCGACCGGTTTTTCCGTAGCATCACCAACGGGCGGTTCAGTTGCATAATCGGCGGGGTGTGTATAGGACAGCGCAAGCTGATCAACTAATACATATCCAGTTGCCACTAACAAAAGCCCGACCACACATCCTACGGCAACTTTCTTCCAGATCTTCACATTAAAAAATATTAAATGAGTACCCTTTGTTAAAAGAGATATCAAATGTAATAAATGTATCAAAAATATCCGCTTGTTTCGTCGCCTAATCACCTGTTTATCAGTTGAGTGATTGGGTACACTTAAACTTGCTTTACCTGGAGAAATTTTTGGCTGTTAGTCCCGATAGCTATCGGGATTGGCTGTGGCCAACACCTATTGGTAGAGTTCGCGGTACTTCTTCTTCCCGCTATCGAGAAACTTTGCAAACTTCTCCACACTCCGATCATATCCATACGGCCATGCAAGCACACGCTCATCCTTGCCTACCAGGACATAAAATGGTTGAGCATTGTTTTGAAGGTTCGTAATCTGAATGTCTGCATTTTGTTTTCCAATGGTTTTTTTGACTTTGGAATCATATTTAGAAGTGTACCACTGTGACTCGGGAAGCTCCGTCTTATCATCGACGTACAGTGCGACGACCACAAAATCATTCTGTAGTCTTTGAACAACCTGGGGATCGCTCCAAACGACTGCCTCCATTTCGCGGCAGTTTGTACATCCATGTCCCGTGAAGTCGATGAAAAGCGGTTTGTTTTGTTGACGCGCACACGCAAGTGCTTGTTTGTAGTCGAAATAACCCTGCAAGCCGTGCGGAAGGTGCAGGAAGTCGGCATACTTCGGTTCATCGCAAACTTCGTTTGCATTATTACCCCGCGTCATGGCGACAAGATCAAAATCGTGCGTAGCCACCGGCGGCAAGTACCCTGCGAGCATTTTCAAAGGTGCACCCCACAGCCCCGGGATGAGGTAAACAACAAATGAAAGGGTTGCGATTGCGAGCATCAGTCTTGATACTCCTATCTTCTCGACCGGACTATCACTTGGCATCCGGATTTTGCCGAGGAAGTAAGCACCGAGCAGTCCAAAGATGACTATCCAAATTGCAATGTTCACGTCACGATCGAGAAGTCCCCAGTGGTATGCCTGATCTGCGATACTCAGAAACTTGAGACACAGCGCAAGCTCCAGGAAGCCGAGTGTCACTTTCACAGAGTTGAGCCATCCGCCAGATGCGGGAAGGCTTTTTATCCATTCGGGAAAAATGGCGAAAAGGGTGAAAGGAATTGCAAACGCAAGTGAGTAAGAAAACATTGCGAGCACGGGTTTCAGAATCTGACCGCCGGCAGACATTACAACGACGTTTCCTACAATCGGAATGGTACATGAAAATGATACAAGCACGAGTGTGGCAGCCATGAAGAATATTCCCAGTGTACCGCCACGTTCCGCCTGCTGATCCACTTTATTAACAAGTTTGTAAGGCGCGTTGATCTCAAACAATCCAAAGAAAGAAAGTGCGAACACAATGAATATGGCGAAAATGAAAAGGTTCGGGGCCCAATGTGTCGCCAACGCATTCAGGCCTTCGGCACCGAGCAATACTGCGAATAACGTTCCCGCAAGGGTATAGATAATGATGATTGAAAGTCCGAAAATGAGTCCCTTGCGAATGCCCTGCGCCTTAGTCTGATTGTCTTTTAAAAAGAATGTCACAGTCATCGGCACCATTGGAAACACACATGGTGTGATCAGAGATGCGAGTCCCAGGATAAAAGCGAAGACCAGATAGCCAAAAAATGATTCCTGGCTTGATGCCTGTTCGCCGTCGAGGATTGTTTTGTCCAGCGTCGGTCCTTTGATAGTAGAAGGATCAACGTCTATGACAGGAGTCGTTGTTGCTTTGAATAAACTTGAATCAACTTCTTCAGTTGATTGTGGTGTTTCATTTTTGACACCGCCGTTTTTTCCAGTGACTGTGACGTCTGAAAAAATAAATTCATCATTGAATGGTATGCACTTACCATCGACATCGCTACACACCTGATACTCTGCTTCACCTTCCAACTTCACATCCGCAGAAAGTATTTTGACACGCTGACGGAATTCTCCTGTGCCTTTGAAAATCTTTACATCGCAGTCGAAGATTGCATCGTGTTTTTCCTGCGCATTGATCGGTTTTAATCCACCCACGAGCTTAAAGCCCGCATTCGGCTTAAGCGTTATCGTGGTTTTTATCGGCCCATCTTCACAGGGGAACTCACTCGAGTAGAGGTACCAGTTGTGCTCAATGGTGGCTTTGAATATGAGATCTATTTCTTCGCCGACCGCGGGCGAATTGTTTGAGACCGTATAGGTCCACTTTGCCGGTGTAAGAATTTGGCCAAAGGCACAAACATTGATTAATAAAAAGAATAAAATGGCTCCGGATCGCATCTTTATTGGCATAAAGGGCGCTAAGTTAACGCAACTAGTTTCAAAATCGTTGACAAGTACACGACATATATACCCTTAACAGACGACGCTTTCTTGTTAATAAGATGTTAAGGGGCAGTAAGCTTTGTATGCGGCTGAATTCCTACCTTTCAATACCGCCACAGAATGGTACTACGCATTATGAAGCAATTATTGACAATCTTTTTGATTATTAGGGGTGTCTCCGCCTATTCACAGACAGCCGACGAAGTCATTAACAAGTACCTTTCGGCAATTGGAGGCATAGAGAAGTGGAAGGCCGTAAAAACGAGAAAAGCTGAAGGTAAAATGACCATGCAGGGATTTGATTTGCCTGTTACACTTTACCAGAAGCCCCCGACGAAGCAAAAGGTTGTGGTATCTGTACAGGGAATGGAAATCATTCAGGCGTATGATGGCAAGGATGCATGGGCCGTGAATCCCATGGGGCCCACAAAAGACCCTGTGAAAATTCCGGATGAAGATGCCAAGGAAATGAAAGACAACGAGTTCGAGAATGATTTCATCGACTATAAGAAGAAAGGTCACGACGTAAAATTATTGGGGACAGAAGTAGTCGATGGAATCAAGTGTTTCAAAGTGGAATTAATCAAGAGTAAAAACACGCCAAAGGCATCGACCGAAACTCATTTTTTTGATGCTGACAATTATGTGACGATTATGCAATCCAACATCGTGCAATCAGGTCCTGGGAAAGGAAAGGAAGTTCAAACTTACCTGAGCGACTACCAGGATGTTCAGGGTATGATGTTACCCTTCGCGATCGAAACAAGAATTGACGGACAGACTTTTCAAAAATTCACATTCGAAAAGATTACACTCGACGAGCCAATGGACGACAGTGTTTTTGCTTTTCCGAAAAAATAAACTGCGGAGATGCAAAGGCGCAAAGGAACTTTCATCTATTGCATTCGCCACAGCAGTAATCCGTGTTAATCCCGCCTGACTGAATTCATTCGGGCGTGGCAAGTTGCTGCGCACACTAAGACCGCAAAAAAAGCATGCATTCTTTTGCACCCTTTTGGGTAGGTACGACAAGAATTTCACTTTGCGAGCTTTGCGTCTTTGCGAGGGGATTACATAAAGAAAGGCCGCTCCCTGATCGAAGCGGCCTTAATGTTTATAACTAAAAACTATGAAAATTTAGATTACGAACGCTCAAATATTGGAAAACGTACGTTGCGCCGATACAATTTTCCGTGAAGGTCACTTATGCGTTGATGTGTGGTAATTGATTACTTCGTTGCACCGAAATGTTTAAAGAATGCGACGATCGTTTCTATTCCGATAAGGAAGTTCTTAATCCCGTAATGCTCATTGGGTGAATGCAATGCATCGCTGTCCAATCCAAATCCCATAAGCACGGTATCCAATCCGAGTTCCTTCTTGAACAACGCTACGATGGGAATACTTCCACCGTCACGTGTCGGGATCGGCGTCTTTCCCCAGACTTCTTCAAAAGCCTTGCTCGCAGCTTTAAATGCCTTTGAATCTGTTGGCGTCACAGCCGGTTCGCCGCCATGATGTGGCATAACTTTCACTTTCACCGACGCTGGACCCAAAGACATAAAATGTTTTGTAAATAATTGCTCGATCTCTTTTGGGTCCTGGTTGGGCACAAGCCTCATAGAAATTTTTGCGTGTGCCTTTGCGGGCAACACTGTCTTTGCACCTTCCCCAGTATAACCTCCCCAGATTCCGTTGACATCAAGTGTGGGGCGCGTGCCGGTTCGTTCCAGGGTTGTGTATCCTTTTTCACCTTGCACATCTTTTATATCCAACTCCTTCTTATAGTCCTCCAAACTGAATGGCGCTGCGTTCAAGGCTTTGCGATCTGCTTCTGACAGGTCGACAACTTTGTCGTAGAATCCAGGAATAGTGACACGGCCATTGCTGTCATGAAGGGATGCAATCATCTTGCATAACGTATTGACCGGATTTGCAACCGCACCACCATATACACCGGAGTGAAGGTCTCTGTTCGGACCTGTGACTTCAACTTCCATATAGCAAAGTCCGCGGAGTCCCGCTGTGATCGAAGGCTGATCAAGAGAAATCAGCGATGTGTCCGATATAAGGATGACATCGGCTTTCAGTTTCGCGCTATTGTTCTTTACAAACGTTCCGAGATTTTCTGAACCAACCTCCTCCTCACCTTCGATCATGAATTTGATATTCGCATTAAGGGCATTTTTTTTCATCATAATCTCGAATGCCTTGATGTGCATGTAAAACTGCCCCTTGTCATCGCATGCACCGCGCGCGTAGATTTTGCCATCGCGAACTGTGGGTTCGAATGGGGGCGTATTCCAAAGCTCGAGTGGATCGGGAGGTTGTACATCATAATGGCCGTAAACAAGGACAGTCGGTTTTGAAGGATCGACAATCTTTTCACCGAAAACGATGGGATGTCCTTTTGTCTCCATCAATTCCACTTTGTCAGCGCCAGCCTCTTTCAGTTTGTCCCTGACGTATTCGGCGGCTTTTCGGACATCGTCCTTCTTCCGGCTGTCGGCGCTGACGGATGGGATACGAAGAAGCTCGAAAAGTTCGTTTAAGAAGCGGTCTTGATTGGTTTGGATATATTCACGGATCATAGAATTGAATTAAATACGCCGCAATGTCCCTTCGGGAGACTCTGCTTGAAATATTTTCTCCTGCAAGGTATTTAAGCCTTGTAGCATTTGCTACGGCTGTCGAATGAACCTTTGAAAAGGTTAGGTGTAATTTGGAAACGCAGAGTCCCCTTCGGGCGACTCTGCTTGGAAGAAAAACGCAGAGTCCCCTTCGGGCGACTCTGCTTGGAAGAAAAACGTAGAGTTCCCTTCGGGCGACTCTGCCTGGAAAACAAGTCCATTTCAGAAGACTCAATTTGAGGTACAACGCGCTGCAACTTTTAAGCGAATCCTAACATCTTGCACACGGTGTTCGGAAACGGAATTAGAATTGCAGAGTACCTTTCAGAAGACTCTGCTTGGAAGGTGCTTCTCCAGGCTTTCTGCTGTATTGTGACAATTTGTTACAACGAGTTACTTCAGAATGACATCTTGCGCGCCGATCAATCGTATTTTCACTAATCAAGTAAACCCGGTCTCATGATTTTTAATTACTTCCTCCTCGCTTTCAGAAATATTATCAAGCAGCGTGGCTTCGCTATTGTTAATACCATGGGACTGGCTGTCGGCCTTGCCTCCGCGCTATTTATCATGCTGTATGTAAAGGACGAGCTCACATACGACACCATGCATCCCTTTGCGAATAACACCTACCGAATGGGTTATTCGATCAATTTCCCGAACGGTGAAAAAGAAGCCGCACCCTATGCACCCGCTGGATGGGACAACTACCTTAAAGAGAACTATGAAGGCGTAACAGCAATTACGGGATACGAAGCATATGGAATGCCGGTCAGCTTTCACTATGAGCCCAAGGACCGGATCACGATGACAGAAGACGTAATATGGGCAGAGTCGTCAATAACCGATGTTCTCTATCTGCCGGTGGTTAAGGGCAGACGCGAAAAGCCGCTTCAGGATATCAACACGATGATTCTGACTGAATCTGCAGCACGTGAACTTTTCGGGGATGAAGATCCGATTGACAAGACTGTGATTGTATCACATGAATACGCAACACGCAAGTCGAAAATTCAGCTTGTGGTAACAGCTGTAATCAAAGACCCTCCGTCGAACTCGCACATCAATCCTAAATACGTAATCAACATACTCGCGCTGAAACAATTCAATCCCGAGCTCGAGACGCTTCTTAACACTTCCATGGGCGAAGGGAACAATCGCTACTTCGTGCAATCCTATTTCGTTTGTAACGATGATAAGCAAGTCGCTGCAATCGAAGCTGACCTCCAAAAGCGGTCGAATGAAATGGTGGCGAAGAATAACTGGGACTTCAAGTTGAGGCCCGTTATCAAAAAAATTACAGACATCCATTTCGATAAAGAGATGGACTGGACAATCGATCACAAAACGGCAGACCTTAACTACTTGTATGTATTCATTACGATTGCCTTCCTGATTTTATTGGTGGCCGGCATCAACTATATCAACCTTTCGACAGCCAAGTCGGCAAGCCGTGCCCGGGAGATTGGGCTGCGCAAAACTTTTGGCGGGATCCGCAGTCAATTGTTTTTTCAATTCATGCTGGAATCTTTGTACTTGTGTTACTTTCATCGATCATCGCGCTTCTCATTGTGCTGTTCTTCACACCGCAGTTCAATCAACTTACCGGAAAAGCATTTACGGCATCTCATGTGTTTAACATGCCCACGTTGCTTATCATCGGTGTTGTGATAATTTTCGTCACGATCCTCGCGGGAAGTTATCCGGCGCTGTTCGTCTCAGGCTTCGAACCTGCCACTGTGCTGAAAGGAAAATTTGCATTCAGAAAAGGCTCAACAGTTTTTCGTCAGTTTCTCACCACGCTGCAATTTGCGGTGGCAGTAACGCTCCTCACGGGAACGGTGATCATTGTACGGCAAATGGATTTGCTGAAGAACTCCAAACTGAATGAGGCAGGAAATCAAATTGTATCAATACGATATGGTGGCTTTATCGGCTCTGCCACCAATCAAAAATTCCTTTCCTTCAAAAACATTGTGCTCCAGGATCCTGAGATCGAATACGTAACACTTGCGAACCATCTCCCGCGTCTGGATTTCTTCGGTCCTATTAATATGGAGATGCAGTTCCCTGAAATCAGCGAAGAAAAGCACCAATGGTTTCAGTTGAACGGCGACTACGATTTCCCACGAACGTTCAATTTGAAAGTGATTGCCGGGCGGGATTTCGACACAAAAAATATTGCCGATTCAACTGCAATCCTTCTTAATGAAACTGCTGTGGCGGCTTTGCACGTCACGCCACAGGAGATGATCGGAAAAACAGTTTCCCGCCCTGATTTCGTAATGGGCTACTCGCGCCGCGACACAACGAAGCCTGCCGTCACGGGACTGGTGATTGGTGTTGTGGAAGATTTCCCTTACCGGTCGATGCACAAGAAAATCGATCCGCTTGCGATTTCCCCCAAGCCGCACACCGATGATCGTATCATCCATGTTCGTCTCCCTGCAAAACACATGTCAGAAAAGATTGCAAAGATTGAAGAAGCCTGGAAGCAGGTATTCCCTGGATTTGGATTCGACTATTGGTTCGTGGATGAAGAGTTTGGGCGCATGTATGAAAATGAAACTAAAGTCGCCGGTCTTACCGAGAACTTCTCCTGGCTGGCAATCCTAATCACTTGTGTCGGCCTTTACGGACTTGCATCGTTCATGTCGCAACAGCGAACAAAAGAAATCGGGATACGAAAGACTATGGGTGCAAGCAACATGCAGGTTTTGATTCTGCTGCTAAGCGTCTTTGCAAAATTACTCGTCATCGCATGCGTTGTTGCTTTGCCACTGACATATTTCATTTCCAGCAAATGGCTCGAAGGATTTCAATACAGGACCAGCTTGTCGGTCTGGGTTTTTGGAGGTTCGATTGTTCTGATTGTAATCATCACACTGATTACGGTTGGATATGAGTCGCTGAAGGCGTCGCTTTCAAATCCGGTGCAGGCGTTGAGACATGAGTAGGATGGTAACATGGTTGGTGACAACACCAACCATAGGGCATTGATCTGCGAGATCCTTGTGATCTGCGGGAGGAAGAATGGTTGGTGAAAATGTCTATTGGGATTTGTTGGAGTGTGTGCTATCCCATGTGATGTTTCACCAACCAGTCTACACTTCAAGTATTGCTTGCACTCAATCAAGTGGGTACACCCTTAAACTTTAAACCTTGAACCTATTGGTTCAATCGATTCCGCTACCAAGTGTTAGTTCCGTTACACAACTTTTTCTGAAATAATCCGCTCATCATTCGCATTCGGTTTTTCACCATGTTAAATTCACTCGTTCCCAAGTGTTTGTGAAAAATTTTTTGACGAATTGGAAGACAACAACAACCTCGGATTATACCAACCCGGTTTCGAAAAAGATTCCTGCGGCGTTGGTTTCATTGCCAACATAAAGGCACGTAAGTCTCACCAGCTTGTGATGGATGCCATCACGATGCTTGAACGGATGAGCCATCGCGGCGCGTGTGGTTGCGAGCAGAACACCGGAGACGGCGCGGGAATTTTGATCCAGATCCCGCACGAATTCTTTACGAATGAATGCAACAAGCTTGGCATCAAGCTGCCTTCGTTTGGCCACTATGGCGTCGGTCTTGTTTTCTTTCCACGCGATCCAAAAGCACGCGAAGAATGTCGCACGGTCCTGAACCGCCAGATCAAGAAAATGAAGATGTCCCTGCTCGGATATCGCCTCTTGCCCACAAGAAACAACGAAATCGGGGAAACCGCTTTGCGTGCGGAGCCGGTGATGGAACAGATTTTCATCAAACGACCTGAATCCATCACGGACCCGGATGTCTTTGAACGAAAGCTTTTCATCCTTCGCAAATACATCACACGCATTGTCACCGAGTCGGTTCAGGGTGTGAACAATCAATTTTATTTCTCATCCCTTTCTTACAAAACCATCGCTTACAAAGGGATGCTTACTTCGCGTCAGCTCAAGCATTATTTTGCGGATCTCGAGCACGAAGAAGTAGTGTCTGCGTTGGCCGTGATCCACTCGCGGTTTTCAACAAACACATTCCCGTCGTGGAGACTTTCCCAACCCTTCCGATTTATCGCTCATAATGGCGAGATTAATACCATCCAGGGGAACATTAACTGGCTCAAATCGAAAGAAGCATTTTTCTCTTCATCATACTTCACGCGTGAAGAACTCGACATGGTGTTGCCGATTTGCAATCCAACACAATCAGACTCTTCGAACCTCGATAACGTCATCGAGTTGTTGCTGCACTCAGGACGTTCGCTGCCCCATGTCATGATGATGTTGATTCCAGAGGCGTGGGATGGCAATGAGCAGATGTCACAGGAGAAGAAAGATTTCTATGAATATCACGCCAATCTCATGGAACCATGGGATGGACCTGCATCGATAACTTTCACCGACGGCCGCATTGTCGGAGCAACATTGGATAGAAACGGGCTTCGGCCATCACGCTACGTTGTTACCGACGATGACCGTGTTATCATGGCTTCAGAAGTAGGTGTTTTGGACGTAGACCCTGCCAGGGTAATCACAAAAGGCAGATTGCAGCCGGGGAAAATGTTTGTGGTCGATCTTGAACAAGGCCGCATCATCAGCGACGACGAACTGAAGGAAGATATTTGTACACGCAAGCCTTACGGCGAATGGGTTCGTGCCAACAAAGTACGCTTCCAGGATCTTCCCGAACCTGGCGGAAGCTTTCATAAATATGATCCAAGAACATTTGTTAAAAGGCAAATATCATTCGGATATACCACGGAGGATGTTCGTGTTGTGCTTGGGCAGATGTGTGAGACCGGCAAAGAAGCGCTTGGATCAATGGGCAGTGATATTCCACTCGCCGTTCTATCCAATCAGGCGCAACATTTATCAAGTTATTTCAAGCAGCTTTTTGCCCAGGTTACCAATCCACCCATTGATTCTATCCGTGAGCGGCTTGTCATGTCGTTGTCGACGCACGTCGGCGGATCGTTGAACTTGTTGGAAGAGACACCTGAGCACTGTATCACACTTGAACTTCCGATTCCGATCCTTTCAAACAGCGACCTTGAAAAGATCCGCTATATCGACCACCGTCATCTTCAGACAAAAACAATTTACACGTACTTCAAGGCAGATGGTGAACCAGGTTCGCTTGAAAAAGGATTGAACCGTGTATGTCAATATGTGAGCGATGCCATTGAAGATGGTTTTACAATCATCATTCTGTCAGACAGAAGCTTCGATAGTGGGCACGCGCAGATTCCGTCACTGCTGGCGGTAGCGGCGGTACACCATGACTTAATACGCAAAGGACTTCGCGGAAAAATCGGGTTGCTTGTAGAGGCTGGCGATGTGTGGGAAACACATCACTATGCGACATTGATTGGGTATGGTGCATCAGGTGTGAACCCCTACCTCGTGTTCCAGACCATCTTCGACATGAAGAAGCGCAATCTTCTGCGCGAAGATCTCACCGAAGAGCAAGCGGTGTATAATTATAAGAAAGCCGTCTGTGGAGAATTGCTCAAGATCATGAGCAAAATGGGGATCAGCACACTTCAATCTTACCATGGCGCTCAAATTTTCGAGGCGCTGGGCATCAGTAAAGACGTTGTTGATCAATACTTCACCGGGACGGTATCAAGAATTGGCGGCTTGACATTGGATGACATTGCGAGAGAGGCTCTTGTAAAACACAAGCTCGCTTTCCCGAAGGCGACCACCGATTCAAGAATGCTTGAAGTCGGAGGTGTGTACCAGTGGAAGCAGCGGGGTGAAGCGCATTTATTTAATCCACAGACCATTCACCTCCTTCAGCATTCAACAAAAACAAACGACTACCAGCTCTTTAAAAAATATTCCGCGCTCATCAATCAACAAAGTGAGAAAGCCATTACACTCCGAAGCTTGTTGAAATTCCGCAAAGGAAAAGCCATACCACTTAGCGAAGTGGAGCCAGTAGAAAACATTTTCAAGCGTTTCGCTACCGGGGCGATGTCATTTGGATCTATTTCTTACGAAGCGCATAGCACATTGGCTGTTGCCATGAATCGCATTGGTGGAAAAAGCAATTGTGGTGAGGGTGGAGAAGATGAAGCGCGCTTCCTTAAAAAAGAAAATGGCGACTGGGAAAACTCTGCCATCAAACAAGTTGCTTCGGGTCGTTTTGGTGTGACAAGTTATTATCTGTCGAATGCAAAAGAACTACAGATAAAAATGGCGCAGGGTGCAAAGCCTGGCGAAGGTGGCCAGCTCCCGGGACACAAAGTTGATGAGTGGATTGGTCGAGTTCGTCACTCAACACCAGGCGTTGGATTGATCTCGCCTCCTCCGCACCACGATATCTACTCAATTGAAGATCTGGCACAGCTCATCTTCGATCTGAAGAATGCAAACCGCGATGCGCGCATCAGTGTAAAGCTTGTGTCAGAAGCAGGAGTTGGCACGATAGCCTCCGGCGTTGCGAAAGCCCATGCCGACGTCATATTAATATCAGGTCATGATGGCGGAACCGGTGCATCTCCACTAAGCTCTATCAGACATGCGGGTTTGCCTTGGGAAATGGGACTTGCTGAAGCACATCAGACATTGGTTCGCAACAAACTTCGCGGTCGTGTTGTACTGCAGACCGACGGACAGATAAGGACCGGGCGAGATCTTGCGATCGCTGCGATGCTTGGCGCAGAAGAATGGGGCGTTGCAACCGCAGCACTCGTAACAACAGGCTGCATCATGATGCGCAAGTGTCATTTGAATACATGTCCCGTTGGCGTTGCGACACAGAATAAAGATCTGCGTGCATTGTTTACCGGCAAGCCGGAGCATGTGGTAAACCTGTTCACGTTCCTCGCTGAAGAGCTTCGTGAAATCATGGCAGAGCATGGGTTCAGGACCGTAAACGAAATGGTGGGTCAGAGCGACTACCTCGAAGCAGCGGATGAATCTCGTTGGAAGCCCGGCACTCTTGATCTTTCTCCCATATTATATAAGGAGCCGATCAGTTTGGATACTGCGCTCTTCCGTCAGGAAGATCAGGATCACGGCATCGACCATGTGCTTGACAGAACGCTGATAAAAATCGCAAAACCCTTTCTCGAAGAAAAAGAAAGTGTTCATGGCGTGTTCTCAATCACCAATGAAGACCGCGCGGTTGGTGCGATGCTATCTAATGAGATATCCAAACGCTTCAAGCCTTCTGAATTTGTGTGGAATGAATCTGGTGGCGTACACTATAAATTTCATGGCACGGCGGGACAGAGCTTCGCGGCGTTCACAGCGCCGGGTGTGATTTTCGAACTTGAAGGAGATGCAAATGACTATTTCGGAAAAGGACTTTCGGGTGCCCGCGTGATAGTTTATCCCGATAAGCGCATTACATACGATCCTTCAAAAAACATCATTGTGGGAAATGTCGCACTATACGGTGCTACCTCGGGCGAGGTATTCATTCGCGGCCGTGCAGGTGAGCGTTTCGCAGTAAGAAATTCCGGAGCTAAGGCTGTTGTCGAAGGAGTAGGCGATCATGGTTGTGAATACATGACAGGAGGAACCGTCGTGGTGCTCGGTGATACAGGAAGAAATTTCGCAGCGGGTATGAGCGGCGGCGTTGCGTTTGTTTATGACAACAAGGAGCAGTTTCCGCAGAACGTGAACATGGAGATGGTGATTATCGATAACAAAGATGAGGAAGATGAAAAAATACTTCGCGCGATGATCCTCGAACATCTAACACACACCGGAAGCGAGACAGCAGCGAAGATCATTAAGAACTGGGAAACGGCGTTTGCACACTTCGTAAAAGTGATGCCGGTAGAGTACAAAGAAGTTATGAAGAAGCGCAAGGCCGTGGCGCAGCATTCAACTGTCAAGAGCCTCACTCATTAACCATTAACTATTAACAATTAACTACCCCATGGGTAAGCCCACAGGATTTTTAGAACAACAACGCGAGCTCCCAAAGAAACGCGACGTAAAACAACGACTTAGCGACTATAAGGAAGTGGAAGGAAACGTTGACGAGTCATTGACACGTAAACAAGCAAGCCGATGCATGGATTGCGGTACGCCGTTCTGCCACAATGGTTGTCCACTTGGAAATAACATTCCTGAATTCAATGATGCTGCTTACCAGGGGAATTGGAAGCTTGCGTATGACATCCTTACCTCCACAAATAATTTTCCTGAGTTCACCGGTAGAATTTGTCCGGCGCCATGTGAGGCATCTTGTGTGCTGGCAATCAACAAACCTGCGATCACCATTGAGTACATCGAAAAGTCGATCATAGAAAAAGCATTCGAGCTGGGCCTTGTTACACCGCGAATCCCTGCGTCTCGCACAGGCAAGAAAGTTGCAGTCATTGGTTCGGGACCCGCTGGACTCGCTGCAGCAGCACAACTTAATTCGGCAGGACATCTTGTAACCGTTTTTGAAAGAGCTGATGAAATTGGAGGACTGCTGCGTTATGGCATTCCGGATTTCAAGTTGGATAAAGGAGTGTTGGAAAGGCGGATCAATCTGATGAAGGAAGAAGGCGTTACGTTTAAAACGAATGCTAATGTCGGCGTGAATGTCACGGTGCAATCACTTCATGAAGATTTCGATGCCATTCTTCTTGCCGGAGGTTCAACAATACCACGTGACTTAAACATTCCTGGAAGAGAGATGAAAGGCATCCATTTCGCGATGGATTTTCTCACACAGCAGAATCGTCGTGTAAGCGGTAAGAAAGTTGAGCAAGAAGAAATATCTGCCAGGAACAAAAACGTCATCGTGCTGGGTGGTGGTGATACCGGCTCTGACTGCGTGGGCACTTCAAACCGTCACGGTGCGAAGTCTGTGACACAAATTGAAATATTGAATCGTCCGCCGAGCGAGCGTGACGCATCGATGCCATGGCCACATTGGCCGGCGATATTGAGAACGTCGACATCACACGAAGAAGGTTGTGAGAGACAGTGGAGCGTTGTGACGAAAGAATTTATCGGTGATGGTAAATCCATAACAGGTTTAAAAGTAGTTGAGGTACAATGGACCAAGGCTGAGCCCGGCAAGCCAATGAGTTTCAAAGAAGTTCCAGGTACGGAGAAAACACTTCCTTGTGATCTGGTGCTGCTGGCGATGGGATTCCTGCATCCGCAGAAAGATGGATTGCTCAAGCAGTTGAATGTTGATCTCGATGAGCGTGGGAATGTTTTATGCCATACCTATCATACGTCGGTTGAAGGTGTGTTCTCGGCGGGAGATATGAGAAGAGGGCAGTCGCTTGTGGTATGGGCCATTAGTGAAGGAAGGGAAGCAGCGAGGGCGGTGGATGAATATCTAATGGGTGAAAGTTCTCTGGAAGCGAAAGAAAAGGGCATTCTTAACTTGGCATAAACTCGCTCACGCTCGCTGGGCATTTACCGCAAAGACGCGATGACGCAAAGGATCGCGAAGAAGAACTTAAAATACAGTTTCCCACGGATCAACACACATTAAGTATCACGGATTTGCACATATCTGTGGTGATCCGTGTGCACTTAATCCGTGCCATCCGTGAGAACCTGCATTCATCCGTGTCCTCCTTCGACCTCCTCTCAGGATGAAAAGCCCGCGAAGGTCAGTTTTTCTTCCATCGCTTAAGGCTTTCATATAGCAAGCGTCCTAGTTCCTGTTGATCTTTTGTGGCATGATGGATGTCCACGACTTTGTTTATTCCAAACTCGAGATGGAATACGCAGGAGAGATACTGACTTTTACCTTTATTTTTTACGAACGAGATGTACCTGATGTTGTGCCACGGAATAAATTCCTTTTTATCAACAATGACCCCCTCCTTCCCGATCCGGAACAATTCCCGTTGTCTGAAATAGAAATACAATAATGGCAACGCAAACAACATGACCATCGCCGGTACCTCCCAATAGGTTTGAAATTGCTCCCACCCCTTGCGCAGTCCACTGTACACCAACGCGCCTAGTACAAAAAGTACCGGATAAATCAGATCGGCTTTCATATTGCGGCCCTCCATAATTACCGCCTCTTTCCCCAGCGAACCAAGAGAAGTCAGTACGTCGTGGTCAGTAAGGAAAAATGCTGCAGGTTTGTCGTCAAATATTTTTTTAAACAATGCCTTTTGTCTTTCGAGGCTTTCGGTAATTTCATTACGGATGGCTTCGTTCCGCTTATTTTTTTCTTCTCTGTCAAGCTCGAACATGTTGCATGTTGGGTCAAAATCCGCGACTCTGCCGGTAAGATTGCAAACAAATCCAAGGTCATGCGTGAATTGCCTTTTCGTACACACACAGCAGTAGCAAAGGTGATCTTCGCGGGTCATTCAATATAAATCTCGGAAAGAAAATTCAAATAGAGTTTCCCGCAGACTGCGCGGATCGAATGCTCGCAGATCCTGCAGAACAATAATACATTCCCACGGATACCACAGACCTGCCTTTGTCGGCAAGCAGGTTGATTGTCACAGATTTGCACGGATCTGTGATGATCTGTGTGTATTCAATCTGTGCCATCCGTGAGAACCTGCATTCATCCGTGTAAATCCGTGTCATCCGTGGCTGAATGAATTCATTCGGACAGACGTGGCTAAAAAAATGCATTCACTCCGCGCATCACCTTCGGCGGAGCAAGGTCCTTTGCGTCAACCCTTCCGTGAGCGTAGCGAACTACAATTTTCAAATCTTCAAATTGAATTCTACCTTTCTCCTTCAAACTTGACTCATTCTAAGTTTTATGGATTACCGCATCGAAAAAGACACCATGGGCGAAGTAAAAGTGCCCGCTGACAAATACTGGGGCGCACAAACCGAGCGCTCCCGCAATAATTTCAAGATCGGACCGGAAGCATCGATGCCAAAAGAAATCATCTACGCTTTTGGCTATCTCAAAAAAGCCGCCGCGATGGCCAACCATGAGCTCGGTGTGCTATCTGCAGAAAAAAAGGATCTCATCGCCAAAGTTTGCGATGAAATCATAGCTCATAAACTTGATGATCAGTTTCCCCTCGTGATCTGGCAGACGGGTTCCGGCACGCAAAGCAATATGAACGCAAACGAGGTGATTGCTTATCGTGCGCATGTTCTGCAAGGTGGAAAACTCTCCGATGAAAAGAAGGTGCTGCATCCTAATGATGACGTGAATAAATCACAATCATCCAACGACACGTTTCCAACCGCGATGCACATCGCAGCATACAAGCAAGTTGTGGAGATCACACTGCCAGGAATGAAAAAGCTTCGCGATACCCTTGCGAAAAAGGCTGGTGAGTGGAAAAGTATTGTGAAAACCGGACGCACACATTTCATGGATGCGACGCCGCTTACGTTGGGACAGGAATTCTCCGGCTACGTGCAACAGATCGACAACAGTATACGTGCCATCAACAACGCACTTGAGGCAGTGAAAGAACTTGCACTTGGTGGTACTGCGGTGGGCACAGGATTGAATACACCGAAAGGGTACGATGTGCTTGTCGCGAAAAAGATCGCAGAGCTCACCGGCTATCCATTTGTTACGGCGCCAAATAAATTCGAAGCACTCGCTGCACATGATGCGATGGTGGAATTGTCCGGTGCATTGAAGCGCGCCGCGGTCGCCTTTATGAAGATCGGAAACGACATCCGCATGCTGAGCTCCGGTCCTCGTTCAGGTATCGGCGAGATCGTTATCCCCGACAACGAACCAGGGTCTTCTATCATGCCAGGCAAAGTAAATCCGACACAACCGGAAGCATTGACAATGGTGTGTGCACAAGTGATCGGCAACGATGTCGCAGTTTCTGTAGGCGGCGCCACCGGACATTTCGAGTTGAACGTGTTCAAGCCTGTGATCGCAGCCAATGTTCTTCAATCTGCAAGATTGATCGGTGATGCTTGCGTGTCCTTCAATGAAAAATGTGCGATCGGCATTGAACCGAACCTTTCTATCATCAAGCAACATATGGAGAACTCACTGATGCTCGTAACCTCACTCAATACGCACATTGGTTATGAGAACGCGGCGAAGATTGCGAAGAAGGCACATAAAGAAAATAAAACATTACGCGAAGCGGCGGTGGAGTTGGGACTGCTGACATCACAACAGTTTGATGAATGGGTGAAACCAGAGAAAATGGTTTAACTAGGGGTTAAAACCCCAATTGCGTATCGCGCCATAAATAGCCGGGGTTTAAACCCCGGGCTATTGTTTCTGACAGAGGGTAGGGGCTTTAGCCCCGCCACCTCAAAACGCTGATTTTCAAAGTTTTTATTATTTTTATAGTCAATTAACCCCATTTATGATGAAAACTAGACTTCTCATTGTCTGCCTGGCTATGATTTTTTCCGGCTCCCAGGTTTTCGCCCAGCTTTCAAAAGCTGAGAAAAAGGAATGGAAAAAGAAGGCTAAGGAATATGCAAAGAACCCTGCCAACCTCAAGGAATTTACTGAGGCCAAGCAGAACTCCGACAACGCACTTGCCAAGATGAGTGCCGACCTCAAGGCAGCACAGTCTGCGGTGAGCGACAAGAATGCACGCATTGCCGAACTCGAAGATCAAATCGCGAGCATGCGCGGTGAGCTTACTTCTGCTAAGGCAGAACTTGCCAACCTTAAGGCAAACCCCGTTGTAAATCCAATGGATTTTTCGAAGGGTGTTGTTTTTAAAGTGCAGGTGGGCGCCTTCAAGAATAAAGACTTATCTAAGTATTTCGATAACAATCCCAATTTTGGCGGAGAGGCAGCGAAAGATAACGCCGAGCCTCAACGCATTACGATCGGAATTTTCCGTGACTACTGGGAAGCCGATACATTTAAAAAATACATGCGCGACATGGGGGTAAAAGATGCGTGGATCGTTCCGTATCGGGACGGTGTACGCGTGGAAATCAAAGATGTGATGGAAGGTGTCGCAGCTGAGAAGGCTGAAAAGGCAGAGAAGAAGTAGTCACATCGCTGGTCCCTGCAGCACATTCGACCCTGTAGCACATGCTACGGGGTTTTGTATTTTTACGATCATGAAAGGTGTGCTGGTTTGTCTTGGGGTTCTGATGTCCACAATTGCAGCGGGACAAATTCGACTATCAAAGCTTGTTCTCAATTCAAAACAAGTGTATGAAATAAAAGAGTCCGACATCTTAGTTGTCGATAGTCTCATCATGCACGATTCTTCGAAGATTATTCTTAACAAATTAAAACGAGAGAACTTCATTCACGCGAAGGTCGCAGTGTTTCACCGCGGTGCTTTGATTGAAGGTCATGGTGCAACCGGTATTCCTGGAAGAAAGGGCCGAACCGGCAACTCGCCAATGAGCCCCTGCACCGATGGTACACCCGGCACTATGGGCACTGACGGCACCAACGGCGGACACGGTATCAACGTGTCATTTTATTTTTCTGAAATCCTGGTGCATGGCAATGTAACAATCGATGTGTCCGGTGGTGCTGCAGGCGATGGTGGTGATGGTGGCCATGGCGGTGGCGGCGGACCCGGCACAAGATTATGTAAAGGTGGCAATGGTGGACAAGGTGGTGCTGGAGCAAATGGTGGCAATGGCGGTGATGCCGGTTCAGTCTCGTTTATTTGTCCAAAAATTCCTGAGCTTAGATTGATGTTGGGAGAAAAGATCGTCGTGAGAAATTATGGCGGCGACCGCGGCATTGGCGGAACTGGCGGAGCCGGCGGATATTCAGGACTTAGCGCATTACAAGACAGTAAGATGGACGGAAAACCTGGTCGAAAGGGCGCCAAAGGCTCCGACGGGTTTGCGGGAAAGCCGGGATCAGTAAATTTCCCGGAGAAATGAGAAACCGTCGCTGGCTATACAAACCAATTCCCGATCAGGACAAAATCCAGGCACTAGGAAAAAGCATCAACGTCAATCAATACCTGGCGGCGATTCTTATTCAACGTGGTATTGAAACCTTCGATGCTGCTAAGAAATTTTTCACTCCGTCATTGGATGATCTCCATGATCCATTTCTCATGAAGGATATGGATGTGGCCGTTGAACGCATTCGAACTGCGATCGACAAAGGAGAAAAAATACTTGTCTATGGCGACTACGATGTTGACGGAACAACAGCTGTATCACTGGTCTATAGCTACCTGAGCAGCTTTTATTCTGCATGCGATTTTTATATCCCGGATCGTTCGTCTGAAGGATATGGTGTTTCGAGGGCTGGCGTGATGTGGGCTGAGCAAAATAATTTCTCTTTAATCATAGCGCTCGATCTTGGCATCAAAGCTTCCGATATGGTCGGACTCGCCAACCATAAAGGGATCGACTTCATTATCTGCGATCACCACCTCCCCGACAAAAAGATTCCACAAGCTGTAGCGGTGCTTGATCCAAAGCAGGATGATTGCAACTATCCTTTCAATGAATTAAGCGGATGCGGGATTGGCTTCAAGCTCATGCAAGCGTATGCCAGGAAATATCGTGATGAGAAAGAAGTATTTGAATACCTCGATCTCGTTGCTGTCAGCATCGCATCCGATATCGTGCCTATCAACGGAGAGAACCGCATTCTGGCAGCGTACGGATTGAAGAAACTCAATGAAAATCCCCGGCCAGGCTTAAAAGCATTGAAAGATATTTCCAACGTAAAATCCGAGCTGGATATTTCAGGCATTGTCTTTACGCTTGGGCCGCGAATCAACGCAGCAGGGCGTGTAGCTCATGCGCGCGGAGCCGTTCAACTGCTGATCTCTCGTACTGAAGAAGATGCAAATTCCTTTGCGGAAAAGATTAACGTAAAAAATGATGAGCGCCGGGAGTTTGATTTAAACATCACAGAAGAAGCACTCGCGATGATTGGTGCCGACACCGCGCTGCAAAAGGCCAAGAGCACCGTATTATTCAAGGATTCGTGGCACAAGGGAGTAATTGGCATAGTTGCTGCTAGGTGTATTGAACATTATTACAGACCAACCGTGATTCTGACGGAAAGCAACGATAAAATAACAGGCTCTGCCCGGAGTGTGAATGGCTTCGATCTCTACCAGGCGATCGAACAGTGCAGCGATCTGCTGGAGAAATTCGGCGGACATAAATATGCAGCAGGGCTTACCCTCGACCGTGGAAATTTGCCGGCGTTCCAGCAGCGCTTTGAAGAAGTTGTCGCCGCCTCCATTACGGACGAAATGCTTACCCCTGTCGTGGAGATCGACATGCCTATAAATTTTGATGTGTTCACGCCGAAGTTTATCGCCATTCTAAAACGCATGGCGCCCTTCGGGCCCGACAATCAACGGCCGGTGTTTGCCGCAAAAAATGTCTACGTGCTCAACTCGCTTTCAACATTCAAAGACAAGCATCTTCGCTTCCTCGCAGGCCAGAAAGGCAATGAATATTTCTTCAATGCAGTTGGCTTCGATCAGATAGAACACTACGACCGACTTCTCAGTGGCGATGGGTTCAATATGGTTTTCACCCTGGAAGAAAGTACATTCAATGGAAATACGAGCATGCAGCTGCGCATCAAAGACATAAAATTCGATTGAGTAATGATCCTGAAGGCTGAAAATCTTCTTAAAAAATATAAAAAACGCACTGTCGTTAACGATGTATCAGTGCGCGTGGAGCAAGGTGAAATCGTGGGTCTGCTGGGGCCAAACGGAGCTGGTAAGACAACGAGTTTCTACATGATCGTAGGCTTGATAAAGCCGAACGGTGGGAAGATCTTCCTTGACAGCGAAGACATCACTGATCTTCCGATGTATAAGCGGGCGAAGTTAGGGATCGGATATCTCGCTCAGGAAGCGTCGATTTTCAGATCACTTACGGTGGAAGAGAATATCATGGCGCCTTTGGAAATGCGGGACATGTCCAAGCAGGCTCGCAGGGAAAAAGTTGAAAGTTTGCTGGAAGAGTTCAGCCTGGGTCACGTAAGAAAGAACCTTGGGATGGTGTTATCTGGTGGAGAACGCCGTCGGACCGAAATTGCACGGGCGCTTGCCGTAGATCCTCATTTCGTTTTGCTCGATGAGCCTTTCGCGGGTGTAGATCCAATCGCCGTTGAAGAAATCCAATCGATCGTATCGAAACTAAAAAAGAAGAATATTGGAATTCTGATTACCGACCACAACGTCGATGAGACATTGACCATCACTGATCGGGCCTACCTGATGGTGGAAGGAAAATTATTCAAACAGGGAACGGCAGAAGATCTTGCAAATGACCCTTTGGTCCGGAAAGTCTATCTCGGGCAAAACTTTCAGTTACGCCGGCATAATACGACTGTTCCTAAAACTTAAGCTCGTCGCGGAAATCAACGGGTATTTTTATCGGATAGCCCCGAACTGAAGCCTTGATCGTTCCGACATATTGAATCCCGTACTTTTTGCCTCCGAACAGACTCAGCAGTGTGTCAACCAACCCGATCTCTTTCAGGTTGAGATGAATTTCTAGCGGCACCGTAAATTCTGAGTTGCCGGTTATAAGCGTATTAAGTTTTTGATCGACGTTTGCGGCGTTCTTGCTATCCAGCAAAACATTAATTACAATTTCCTTGAGACGAATTCTTCCAGCGTTCGGATTAAAAAAAATAGCATCCGCCTTGAGCAGTGAATTACCATTTGCCTCTGGCTGTACCGACTTGATGTTAATTCCCCTCAGAACAATATTCTCCTTGGGTGCCTTGCATGCGCCCAATACAAGCAATGAAAACGTGAGATTCCAAACAAAATTCCTTCTTGTCATAATCTTCAAATCACAATCTTACAATAATCTTCCATTCGTGAGAATGTTAGTTTTGCAAATAACCTGCCAGACCTTTCCGATTGATTTTATTCAAGCGCGTTTCAAAATTGATTCAGCAATATTCAATTCGACTACATTTTTTATTCGTCTGTGCTAATCACTGAATCAGTGGCTAATTATCTCTTATATTAACATGTCGACTATTTTTGTGACTATGTCCGTGTTACTTCATTTCGAACAAATTGCAGATGGCCTCGCGGAAAAATCCTATGCCATCATCGACAACTTTCTCGCACCCGCGGAAGTGAACGCCATACTCACCACTGACGAATTCAAGAACGCGAAGTTACACTTTAAAAAGGCCGGCATCGGTAAGCTTCAGGAACGCCAGGTGAACGAAAGTGTGCGCGGCGACTTCATACAATGGATCGACCCGGCGCAAGCAAACCCTGCTATCAAACTATATACCGATCGCATTCAGGGTCTGCTGCAACATCTAAACCAGGCTTTGTTCTTAAGCCTGAAAGATGCAGAGCTCCACATGACCGTTTATCCAGTAGGGACTTTCTACAAACGCCACCTTGATCAATTCCGCGCGGATGATCACAGGAAATTGTCGGTGATTTGTTATCTAAATAATGAATGGGAAGAAAAACACGGCGGCCAGCTCGTTATTTACTTGCCAGATGGCCCCGTTGAAATCTTGCCAACGAGTGGGAGATTAGTTTGCTTCCGAAGCGACAAGATTGAGCATGAAGTCTTACCAGCGACACGAGACCGCCTAAGCATTACAGGTTGGATTGTCGATCGAATGCTTTGATAATTCCTACTTCGGGAACAACTTCGGATCAATCCCGGGCATCAGCTTCATCGCATTCTTGTAGTAGATCTTTTTGAGAATGTCATCTGGCAATCCAATGCCATACATACGCCAGAAAGCATGATATCTTTTGTGATACGGGAAGTACTCGTCCTCCGTTTCAAGCACTCGGAAATACGTTTCATACTCATCCGGTACCCAACTGTCTTTACCAAATAACACACGGTCCTGATATTTTGTCAGGAACGCTTTCGCAGCACGTGGCTGACGCCCCAACTCTGCAATGACGGCTCCTATTTCTGTGTACATGTTTGGAAACTGATCCAGCAATCCGCCGAGTTTCTTGAGGTCGTTACCGTACCAACCGAGGTGCGCGTTGATGAACTTCGTTTTCGGATGCTTACGGAAGATGTTATGCTGTTCCTTGATGATCGTCTCCCACTTCACGGAGTCCGTGTCATGCCGACGGCCAGGATGAAGTTTAAGTTCCAACCAACGCTCATTGTTCTTATCGATCGGATCCCAGAATTGTTTGGGATCTGCCGCATGTATTAGAACCGGAATTCCAAGTTCGCCGCATTTAGCCCACACTGGATCGATGCGTGGATCGTCGATGTGAATGCGTTTGCCATTCTTGTCTTTGTTGAACATCCCAAGCGACTTATAGATTTTCAAGCCTTTGGCTCCGCGCTTCACATCGTCTTCAAGTTGCTTCGCGATTCGACCTGCCCATTCAGGATTGTCGATGTCACGGAAGTCGACGTTTGTAAAAAGAATGAAGCGGTTTGGATAACGGTTATTAATATTCTCGATGGATCGTTCGAGGTGATCACCACTGCCTCCGAAACCACGCCCACTGAGATTCACCATCACAGCCATGTTCAGTTTGTCCATCGCGGTGATCAGATCTTTAAAGTCTGATGTAGGCATATTGCCCTGGTGGTTGTGAATGTCGATGAAAGGAAACTTTGATCGCGTAAGGTGATGCTCCTCCACCACCAGGGATGAAGGCGGATCATACTCTTCGAAATCCATCTTCATATCGAGTGGCTTTTCCTGGGCCAACACTGCCACCGAGAAGAGCAACATTCCAAACGAGAACATCTTACGCATAATGCATTGATTTTAAGTCGAAGAAACGCAATTCCAAAAGTTGATGTCGGGCAATTTATTCAAACGGCCTGAAAGAATTTGTTAATGAAGTTTAAACCTCGTCCTTTTTACATTGTCTAAGAGCAAGATTCACAATAATGAATCACTCCTATGAGAAAGCTCATTTCTTTTGCCCTTTTTATCGGCATTGTTCTGCTGTCCCTGGCAGCAAAAAGTGCTGACGCCCAGGTTATAGTAAATGCGCGAATTGCGCCTCCTTGCCCCAGACCGCGTTACTACGCAGTCAGAATGTATCGCCCTATCGTGGTACACCCAGTAAGACATTTTCGTGGCGGGCGAGTGCGTGTTAGAATATTTTGATAAGTCAAAACGACTTAGATAGCAGAGGGGTTGGTTAGTTTGGCCCTGTAGTGGACTTTGTCGCTACAGGGCATTTTTTCGAAATAAAGAATGCTGGTCCCACGGATTTCACGGATTTAAGGCGCACGGATTTGCACGGATTAATGCACTAATCTGTGTCAATCCGTGATATTCAATCTGTGGTATCCGTGGGACCTGCATTCGTGCCTAAGGTCAGCGTTGTCACCGACCTTTCAGCCATTCTTCATAACTTGCCTCCATGAAGACACTGCTTTCCGTATTTACACTCCTCATCTTCATCAACACCGCATTCAGCCAGGCTCCTGATCCCGTTCTCGAAGCCGCGCGGAAAAAAATCGCAGCAAAAGATTACGCTGGTGCGAAAAAAGATCTTTCGAAATTCATTGAAGTAAATCCAAAAAATAAAATAGCGCTCGAGCTCCGCGGACAAGCACGGACCGAGATGGAAGATTTCTATGGCGCCATCAGCGACTTCACCATCGCCCTGGAAATCGATTCAACATTTGCCGACGCCTTGAATCATCGCGGCGCTGCCAAGATCGAGTTGGGTGATGACGAAAGTGCAATGGACGACCTCGACAAAGCCATTCGCTTCAATCCAAAAAATTCCGACGCATACACGAATCGTGGTTTTGCAAACTTCAACCTGGAGGATTTTCAGGCTGCATACTTTGATTTCTCCAAGGCATTGGAACTGGGACCAGCGACAGCTGATGCTTATCTCAATCGCGGGTTTGTTAAAGCCGAGCTCGGAGAATTTGTAAGCGCGATCGATGATTATTCAAAGGCGATCGAAATGGATAAAAGCAATGCGCGCTTATTCAACTACCGGGGCGTTGCCATGTATCAAACAGGAAATTTCGACAAGGCCGTTGCCGATTACGACCAGGCTATCAAGCTGGATGCAAAAGATCCGGTGAAGTTTGAAAACCGTGCATTGGCAAAAAGTGCGAAGGATGATTACAAGGGTGCGTTGGAAGATTATAACAAAGCGATCGAGATCGAGCCTAATGATCCTGAGACGATCAATCTCAGGGGCACGCTGAAGTATACGATGCAGGACTTCGAAGGAGCGATTGCTGACTACAACAAAGCGATCGAGTTGGATAATACTAACCCTATGTATTTCGATAACCGTGCGCTCGCCAAAACAGAGAAGGGCGATTATGCGGGCGCTGTTGAAGACTATTCAAACTCAGTGGAACTCTATCCCAATGACCCCGAGACATTCTATCAGCGCGGACTTGTCAAGTTGCAGATGAACAACAATTACGATGCGTGCCTTGATTTCAAAAGGGCTGATGAATTGGGATCAACCGATGCGAAGGCAGCAATAAAGAAGAATTGTAAGTAACTCACCCATTCTTTATCGCATTCCCCTGCGCATCTTTGAAGCCACCCGTAATAATGATGATCAGGTCAACCAGCGCCCAGACTCCACAACCACCTAGCGTCACCAGTTGAATGATGCCAATCGTTGTATGACCGGTATAAAACCGGTGTATTCCGAACACACCTAAGAAAAAGCATAGCAACAAAACGGTAAGCCATCGGCTATCGGGCTGCGAAACAGGAACGGGCATTTGTCGCACGCCGCACTTGGGACATATCTCTGCCTTGGAGTTGATCAACGCGCCGCATTCCGAGCAATATTTTTCGGCAGGGTCTTTCATTGTGGATAGTTGTTAAAAATATTAATACTGTTTCACGTTTGATAAACCTTTGATCAGCGTTTCCATCAGCCTGAGCGTAATCGAAGGCGACATTGCCGTACCCGTGCACTACCCTTCGACTACGCTCAGGGTGACCGCTCTCACCACGCACTCATTGTCACCTGAATTCATTTCTTCTTTGCGAGCTTGGCGCCTTTGCGTGAGGTATTTTACAAAGCATTTCTTCCCACCCAAAAAGCGATCACCACCACCAGTACTATCTGTATCGCCACTGGCCCATACAATCTCCTTCTTATCAAAAGAGCAGAAGGTGTCAATTCAATTCTTTCAAATACAAACCCTCCCACGATGTATGGCAACGAAATAACAAGCAATGGATTCAACGCGAATGCACCCTTGATATTGAAGTGCAGTAATTGATAGATCGCCCTTTGTGAACCGCATCCTGGACACAGGTACCCGGTGATGTACCTGAAAGGACATTCGGGAAAATAATTGGAAGTGTCGGCTGGGTCGAAGTTCCAGTACAGGAACCCCAACCCCGCCGCAACTGCCAATAAGGAAAATTTAAGTATTCTGGAATGCACCCATCAGAGCGGCACCGCCCATGAAGAACATGAAGATGAAGTAGCAGAGACCCACTCCAATGCCGACAAAGAATCCAATTTTTGTCCACCTTCCAGTGCGTTTATAATGCCAACAATACCGAATGGCAGGCAACAAAAAAGAGTAACAAGAATGGACTCGATGAGCCATGATTTAGGCGGCCTCTGTCCAGTGTTTTGGTTTTCCATATTTCAGTAATGGTTAGGTTGAAAGGAAAGTTAACTAAAGATTCACTGAAAACATTGACTAATTTTGACAAACCCCAGCATGAACGCTTCCCTACAACGACTATTCAACGAGATTGAATTACAGCGCGCAGCGATCTTGAATTCCGTTGCTCACCTTACTGACGATCAATTGAACGCCCGACTCATCCCGGGCAAATGGTCAGTCGCTGAAATACTAAGTCATATTATTTCCGCAGAGCGATTGTCGTTGGTGTACCTCAACAAGAAGGTCCAGGCAATCGACACGACAAAGGACTCCGGCATCTGGGAAGAAGTAAAGATCAATCTCCTGAAGCTTTCGCAACGCATGCCGGGATTGAAATTCAAAGTGCCTCGCACGCTCGAAGAAAAAATGGCGCAGTACAATTCAATGTCCGCGCTTCGTGCTGAATGGGATCTCGCGAGAAAGGATCTACATGCGTTCCTGGAAAAAATTCCAAACGACAAGACCGAACGCATGATCTACAGGCACGTGCGTGCCGGCTACCTGAACATCCGACACGCGCTTATTTTCTTTCGCGAACACATTATTCACCATACCCCTCAAATAAAAAGATTGGTAACGCACGGTGAACCCGTTATTCTTACCAATTAATTCTTACCCCCTACGCATAACCCGATTATCATGAAAAAAGTCTGCCTTTTGTTCTCCATCATTCTAACCATCTCTGCCGCGGTCGCACAAACAAAACTGCAATCGCCAGCCGAATTCCTCGGCTACGAACTCGGAGACCGGTTTACGAGGCATTACCGTGTTGTGGAATATTTTAAGCACGTAGATGAGGCCGCAACGAATGTTAAAGTGATGCAGTACGGGGAGACTTATGAGCATCGTCCTCTCATTTATGCGATTATCGCCTCACCGGAAAATTTCAATAACCTCGAACAAATCCGCACGGACAATTTGAAACGCGCCGGAATACTCGAAGGAACTCCATCATCGAACAAAGTGGCCATCGTCTGGCTGAGCTACAATGTGCATGGTAATGAGGCGAACTCGATGGAAGCTTCGATGAAAACACTGCATGCGCTGGTCGACCCTGCCAACACCAAAACAAAAGAATGGCTGAAAAACACGGTCATCATCATGGACCCTTGCATCAATCCGGATGGACGTGATCGCTATGCCAACTTTTACAACCAGTACGGAAATTTCCCACCTAATCCGAATGGTGATGCAAAGGAACACAGGGAACCATGGCCAGGTGGCAGGGCCAATCACTATTTGTTTGACCTGAACCGCGATTGGGCTTGGGAGTCTCAGACAGAATCGCGTGCGCGTATAAAAATCTATAACGAATGGTTTCCTCACGTGCATGTGGATTTCCACGAGCAGAGTTATAATAATCCCTATTACTTCGCTCCTGCAGTAGAGCCCTACCATGAAGTGATCACAAACTGGCAGCGCGAATTCCAGACTATGATTGGAAAAAACAATGCGAAGTATTTTGATGAGCAAGGATGGTTGTATTTCACCAAGGAAGTTTTCGATTTATACTATCCCAGCTACGGCGACACCTATCCCACGTACAGTGGCGCGATTGGTATGACGTATGAACAAGGCGGTGGAGGCTTCGGCGGCCTCACAATTACAACGCGTGAAGGTGATCCGTTGACACTTAAAGACAGACTGACACATCATTATACAGCGGGCATTTCAACTATTGAAATCACATCAGTGAATGCGTCGCGTGTGGTGGAGGAATTTGAAAAGTATTTCAAGGACAACATCAACTCGCCGGCTGCGCCCTACAAGACATACGTGATTCGGGGCGACAACAATGCCGATAAGCTCAACCAGATGGCGAAATGGTTTGACAGCCACTCGATAAAATACGGACACCCATCGGCAGGCAAAGCGGCGCGCGGTTTTGAATACCAGAGCCAAACTATAGCGTCATTCAACTTATCGACTGACGATATTATTATCAATATTCATCAGCCGAAGTCCAGATTCATCACGACTTTATTCGAACCACAATCAAAGCTTCCTGATTCTGCAACCTACGACATCACGGCGTGGAACCTGATGTATAACTATGATCTGAAAGCTTATGCGTTGAATGAAAGAATCAATGTGGGCAAGGCTTATCAGCAAAAAGTACCCGACAACGCTCAGGTTGCTTCGGCCCCGTATGCTTATGTCTTTAAATATGAAAGTGTCAGGGACGTTGAATTTCTGGCCGCACTGTTGAAGAAAAATATTAAAGTACGCTCTGCGCTGAAAGCATTTACAACCGGGACCCAGAGCTTTGAGATTGGATCATTGATCGTAACGCGCAGGAACAATGAAGGGATTGCAGATTTTGATAATGTCATTCAGGGTCTCGCAAAAGAAATGGGAAGAAAGATCTATACAACAAACACGGGCTTCGTTGATAAAGGCAAGGATTTTGGATCAGGGTATGTCAATTATCTCAAAGCACCGCGGGTAGCGGTGGTTTTCGGAGAGCAAACAGCGTCGCTAAGCTCAGGCGAGATATGGCATTTCTTTGAACAACAACTTCACTATCCCATTACGCAGCTTGGAACCGACTACATCAAAAATGTCGATCTGAAAAAATATGATGTGCTCATCGTGCCGGAAGGAAACTACCGGGTGTTTGATGACAGCATGCTGGAGGTCATTTCAAACTGGGTCACTGCAGGAGGAAGAATGATTGTCCTGGGAAATGGATTGAGCGCGTTTGCGGAGAAAAAAGGATTTGCTCTGAAAGCATACATGACGGAAGCTGAGAAAACGGAAGCGGAAAAAAAGGAAAAAGAAGAAAAAGGAAAAGACGCATTGACTCGTTATGAAGATGCCGAGCGCAAGCAACTCAGCAATTCAATTTCGGGTGCGATTTATAAAGTGACATTAGACCATTCTCATCCGCTGGCATTCGGGATGAAAGACGCCTATTACACCTTAAAGACTAATGAACTACGGTATGGTTTTTTGGAGAACGGCTGGAATGTGGGGGTGATTAAAGGCGCCGCAAAGCCAGTGCAGGGATTTGCAGGTCAAAAAATAAATAAGAAACTGACCAACAGCCTCGTTTTAGGTGTGGAAGAAAAAGGGCAGGGGAATATTGTCTACATAGTAGATAATCCTCTGTTTAGAAGCTTCTGGGAAAGTGGAAAACTCGTATTTAGCAATGCAGTATTTATGGTGGGACAATAGTTTCTAAATAATTAGATTGAGTTAATATTTTATTGGATTATCATTCGCTAATCACCCTCACATGAAAAAAATTCTTTTGACTTTGAACCTGCTTTCGGTTTCTGTTTTTTGCCTTTCTCAGGCAATGCCGGCAACTGAAATCTACATTTTCGATCTTTCAAATAAGAAGGACAAAGTTTCCATATCCAATCCGGTAAACTTTTCGCAGAACCCCGGCGCCTATGACAATCAACCTTATTTCGATCCTACCGAGCCGGTAGTGTATTACACATCGGGTAGAGTGCAGATCAAGACGGATATAATGAAGTATAACTATAAGGACAAGAAGACGACAGCCATTACCAATTCTCCCTGGGGCAAGTTCTCTCCTACCGTCACCCTCGACAAGCAACATATTTCCTGCATCATCAACAGAGAAAACGGAGCTCAGGATCTCGGTAAGTATTCAATGGATGGAGGCGAGCCTTCCATCATCGTTGATAATATGACTGTAGGATACCATGTTTGGACAGACAACAGTCATTTGGGGTTATTCATTCTTGGTAAGGATGGCGCTCCGCACACACTCCACTATCTCCTGCTTCCTATGAAACGAGATACCGTCCTTGCTTCAAACATCGGCAGGTCCCTACACCGTGTGCCAGGGGAAACAGCTTTCAGCTTTGTTCACAAAGTGACCGACAAAGACTGGTACATCAAGAAGTTTAACAACCACACAAAAAAGATATCGGAGGTAGCGACAACGCTTCCGGGACGTGAAGACCTTTGCTGGTTGCCCGATGGAAAAATACTGATGAGCGATGGTGCTGGTCTTTTTTTCTATCAGCCCGGTAAATCTTCATCATGGACGCCTGTCGAGATTGAAGGAGCAAGTGTCCTGAAAGGGGTGACTCGTTTGGCAACCAGTCCCGATGGTAAAAAGATCGCGATTGTTGTCAACGAGGATGTAAGTCGTTGATACGTCGTTGAATCCAGGCAATCACAGTGATAAATATTATGTTTCGAAATGATCGAAACATTACACCTTTTCCGTCCATTGAATGAAAGGCTGATAGAGCTTCTGCGAAGTCTATCCGAAAGCGAGTGGAACAGAAAAACTGTCGCCGGTAATTGGTCGGTAAAAGATGTGACGGCACATCTCCTTGATACCAACATGCGGTTCATCGCCGTTCACCGCGACCACGCAACGCTTGCCCCTGACAGACAACTGAACAATTATCGCGAAGTCGTAGCCTATCTCAATGAGCTTAATGCAGATTGGGTAAAGTCAATGAAACGCATCAGCACGCGCCAGCTCATAGACTTGCATGTGCTTACGCACGAAGATTATGTGTGTGGTTTAGAGAGTCTTGATTTGCAGGCGCCAGCCATGTTTAGTGTCGCGTGGGCAGGAGATGAAGTATCTCCGAACTGGTTTCACATTGCGCGCGACTTCACGGAAAAATGGCATCATCAACAACAAATCCGCCATGCTGTTGACAAGCCGGGAATTCTCACAAACGAGTTTTATAAGCCCGTTCTGGAAACTTTCATGCGTGCATTGCCCTTCAAATACAAGGATATCATAGCGCCGGATGGCACGTGTGTGCAGATCTCAGTCGCGTCCTCGTCCGGTGGAGAATGGTTTATTTTTCGTGAACAAGGGAAATGGAAACAAGTGGCCAACTGCAAAAGCCCGGACACGCGCGTGGTCATTCCCCTGGACATCTCGTGGCAACTTTTCACGAAAGCCCTCAGGTTCGAAACGGTGAGGGATCAAATCAACATTGATGGTGACGAGCGCCTTGCGCTGCCAGCGTTACAAATGATCACTGTAATGGCGTAATCACACATTACGAAGTACCCCAATCAATTTTTCAAAGTCTGCGGCATCATTGTAGACATTGGGTGCCACGCGCATCGAGTCACCCCTGAATGAAACAGAGATTTTTTTCTTTTTCATGTTTTCCTTTGCCCGTGTGATTGGAAAATCTTTCGGGAAACGGATCCCGAATAAATGGTAACCTCGTTGGTCATCCTCCTCAATCCAGCATCCCAGCTCCCGCAGCCTTGCGATGGGACTGATCTTTTTACAATACGCCTGGATATTTTCCGGTTTCCATTTCTTTATCTGCTCAAGCGCCTCGATCATCATAGGGATCAAGATAAAATTTCCGTGTTCACCGACGTCATATCGCAGCGCCCCTGGTTGGTACGCTTTCTGATAGTTGACGAGGCCTGTAAAGTCAACACTGTCTTTCCTGTTGATCCAACTTTCTTCGATCGGCACACCACCGTCGAAATACTCGCTATAGTAAGCGAGGCCTATCGAATATGGGCCCATCAACCACTTGTAGCCTCCACACACCAAAGCATCAGGTTGAATCTTTTTCACGTCAAAAGGAAGTGCGCCCACAGACTGCGTTCCGTCGATGACGAGGAGCGCGCCTACTTCCCGGGTCCGCTTTCTGATCTGCACCAAATCAAACAGCGTTCCATCGGCCCAATGAACATTACCAATTGCGACCATGCGGGTTTTCCGGTCAATTGACTCGAGGATACGCTCATTCCATTTCTTTCCCCGCGACTGAAGGCCGTCAGGCGGAGATACAGTGACCAACTCAGCATGTGCTTCCGATGTGAGCCGCTCCCACGGATAGTAGTTGCTTGGAAATTGCTCCGCTGCTACGATGATCTTGTCTCCACTATCGAGATGCACATTCCTCGCAACGGTACTAAGACCATAGGAGACGGATGGAATGATTGAGATTCTATTGGGATCAGCAACATTGATAAGACTGGCAAAGGCCGCGCGCAATGTGTCTCCTTCGGTGTAGAAATCCTGTGGGGTTATTACTGACGGGTTTCTTTTCTTCAGCAGTCCTTTCATTCCAGCCTTTTCTACCGATTTTAACAGCGGCGACATATAAGCGCAGTTGAGATACGTAACACCAGCAGGAATCGAAAACTTCTTCTTCTGACTATTCATGATCTTGTGTGGAACGACCGTTTATTGACCCGTTCCGGTTGGCAATAAAACTAAGAAATGTTCTTTCCTGCAGAATGGACGTTGCTCGCCAGCGGCATGATTTTTTGGCGCATCTGATTTAAAGGGGAATCCTCTGCGTTATGAGGCGTGTTTCGATCCGGAGGGTTACCTATTCAATCGTTCTAAAATCAATCCACAGAAACGAAACTGAGGCGTCATGCTTGAAAATTTCAAGGGAATAGAATTCGTGCGTATTTCATCGCTGCCTGCTGAGCAAAAGGAAAAGATCTGGCAATCTTTTCAACATGATAAAATTATCAAGATTGTTAAAGACAAAACCCTCTTGAACGATTGTATCCTTTACAACGATTATCTGTCATGGGTCAATACACAGCCCGGCCTGCAGATCGTTACAGCCGCTTAGCCAGTCTGCTCCAAATTCCTTCCGGTACTATTTCCAGAACATTCCCATTTGGGTCTTCGAAGTAGAAAGACTCCTGTCCATTTTCCCAAATAATTTCATCGGTTATCAGAATTCCTTTATCAACGATCTGCTTTTTGTGAGCGTGGTAGGCTTCCACTTTCACTTCAAAGGCGAAGTGATATTTTCCCTCGCTGAAATGGAGTGGAGGACTCTTTTTGTGACGTGAATCTTCTGGATTAAAGCAAAGGAGAACCGAATTGCCTGCCTCAAAAAAGATGTGCTTTCCGGGCACAAAACCAATTACAGGAAGACCCAGCTGATCGTGATAAAACGACTTAGCAAGAGCCAGGTCTTTAAAATAAATGCACGTCTCTTTGATTTGAGTAAAATTCATTTCCGCTTAAGGGTTTGAATACGAATTTAAATATGGCGACACCCAGGATTCTGGCATAGAAAAACTTCTACAGCATAAGAAACGATACCCCGACCTCAATTTTCTTTTAGTTATGGGGCTGTAGGTAACTGACTATTAAGCCATTATAGTGACAACAATTTGTCGGTGGCTTAAGAGATATCCACAAAAAAGGTAAATCCTAATTGAGGCATAAGTCATTGATAATCAATTAAATAACCAATAACAGTTCGGTAATGTGGATAAAAAGGTCCATTTGTGGATTTCTGAATACCCCATTTTGAGAGGCTTTATAAGTGCCTGAATTTTAGCACTTTTGGACCGATAAAAAATCTGCTGCCATTTCCCCCACCCATCAAAATATGGCTAACCGTTGCGTGGTTGTTCCGTTACCATTAGCTGTGAAATCCCTGGCGTTTTCAATTCTGTTGCTTTGGTCTGTTGCAGCTGGCGCACAAAACAATTCTCTCGTTAAACTGAGCCAACTTCAGAGCATGCTTCAAAAAGAACAGGAAAGGATCCAGGTGATCAATTTCTGGGCAACCTGGTGCGGTCCGTGTGTAAAAGAGCTTCCGCTGCTTGAGAAGCTGAACGCGGAGCGCAAAGATGTCTTGGTACGGCTTGTCAGCATGGATATGGACCTTGATCCGGATCCCGGGAAAGTCTGGAAATTCGTTGCCCGGAAAAAGATCCAGTCACAAGTAATCGTTCTTGATGAAACGAACCCGAATTCCTGGATCGACAAGCTCGAAAAAGAATGGTCGGGCGCGCTGCCCGCCACGTTGGTGATCAACAACAAAACCGGCAAGCGCAAGTTTGTGGAGAGGTCATTGCAAGATGGCGATCTTGAGAAGCTGATAGCAGCCGTGCAGTAAGAAATTAATACATCAAATACTTTAAATATGAAACGATTTGTTTTAGCGATTGTGGCGGTGATTGCGTTTGTTGCAAGCGCCCCGGTAAGGAACGGTTATGAGGTTGGAGATACCGCAGCTGATTTTTCGTTGAAAAATGTGGACGGCAAAATGGTATCGCTTTCGGATTTCAAAGAGGCAAAAGGTTTTATTGTCGTGTTCGATTGCAATACCTGCCCTGTTTCAAAAAGATATAATCAGCGAATCATCGACCTGAATAACACATTTGCGTCGAAGGGATTTCCGCTGATATCGATCAATCCAAATTCACCAGAGGTCTCGTCGGGTGATTCCTATGATGCGATGGTCAGATATGCAAAACAAAAAGGCTACACCTTCCCTTATCTGTACGATCCAAGTCAAAAAGTTGCAAGTGATTTCGGTGCCACCAATACGCCTCACGCTTTTGTATTAGCAAAAGAAAATGGAAAGTTGGTTGTAGCTTATATCGGCGCGATCGATGACAATGCCAGCGATGGATCAGCCGCAACGCAGAAGTATGTTGAGTCAGCGGTGAATGCCCTGCTCAGTGGGAAGAAGGTCACTGTTCAAAAAACGAAGGCGATCGGTTGCGGTGTGAAGTGGAAAGATTCGTAATCCAGAAAAAAACGAATCAAAATATCCTCCCAGAGTTTATTTCAATTGATAGAGCTCCGGGAGTTGTTTTTTTAAGCCAGGCTGCTCAGGATATCTTCAACAAACTCCCTGGAGTTGCTAAGTCTTGGAACTTTGTTTTGGCCGCCTAGCTTTCCACGTCTCTTCATCCAATTATAAAAAGTGCCGTCGGGCACATTGTGAATCTTCGGGGGAATTAGCGCGAGGTCATGAAAGCGCTTCGCATCATAGTCAGAATTGATTTTTCTTAAAGTATCATCGAGAATTCGACTGAATTCTTCCATATCGCGGGGCGGCGTATGAAATTCAATAATCCATTCGTGCCCACCGCGCTTGTTTTGCTGAAGGTAGATCGGCGCCGCTGTAAAGTTGTTAATAACGGCACCCGTAATCTCACATGCGCGTGTTATTGCCGCCTCAGCGTTTTCGATGATAACCTCCTCTCCAAAAGCGTTGATGAAGTGCTTGGTCCTCCCTGAGATCTTGATCCTGTACGGGGTTTTGCTTGTGAATTTTACGGTGTCACCGATGTTATAACGCCAAAGTCCTGCGTTCGTGGTAATTACCATGGCGTAGTTCTTGCCGAGCTCAACTTCACTTAACGGAATTGCGGTTGGGCTTTCGTCTTCAGAATGTTCAGTTGGAATAAATTCATAGAAGATCCCGTAATCAAGCATTAGCAAGAGCTCGTCTGAATTGCTTCTATCCTGTATACCAAAGAAACCTTCACTTGCATTGTATGTCTCCCAGTAACTCATCCGCTCGTTGGGAATGAGTGACTTGAATAAATTCCTGTAAGGGGCAAATGCGACGGCGCCGTGGAAAAATACTTCGAGGTTGGGCCAAACCTGTTCAATAGATTTTCCGGTCATCTCCATGATCCGCTGCAGGAGAAGAACGGTCCAGGTGGGAACGCCGGCAATATGCGTGACGTCAACTTCGGATGTCTCACGTGCAAGCTTCTCAATTTTTTCTTCCCAGTTGCTCATCAACGCAACTTCAAGACTTGGCGTACGAATAAGCTGCGCCCAGACGGGAAGATTTTGCATAATCACCGCGGAGACATCTCCATAGTGCGATGAAGAGCTTGGATCGAGTTCGTTGAGCTGATGACTTCCTCCGATGGCAAGTCCTCGTCCGGAGAAAATATTCGTCTCAGGATAATTGTTGACATAAATGCAATACAAGTCTTTGCCACCTTTGAAATGACATTCTTCCAGCGATTCAGATGAAATTGGAATGAACTTGCTTCTTGCATTCGTCGTTCCCGAAGATTTCGAGAACCATTTTATTTCAGTCGGCCACAGAATGTTCTGCTCGCCTTTCATCATCCTTTCGATGTAAGGGAACATGCGTTCATATGAATGAACGGGCACTTGACGCGCGAAGTCGTCGTAGTTCACAATTTCATCGAAGCCGTATTTGGTTCCGAATTCGGTTGGGCGGGCTGACAGCAGAAGCCGGTTCAGCAATTCTTCCTGCACATCATCCGGGTATTTCATAAAAAGCTCCATCTGGTGGATGCGCTTCTTCATGACCCAGGTCAGGATTGAGTTGATTATCTGCATGAACCGGCAAAAGTAGAATTTGAGAAACCCTGAAACAACCCTGAAGGAAAGCATGCTTTCCTGTGGGATTAGTCTATTATTTTGATAGACTTTTATAATTTTGATAATGGATATTCTTAAAGCACCATGGCCATGGTACGTTGCGGGGCCTCTAATAGGCATCACTGTCCCGCTACTTCTTTTGTTCGGAAATAAAAGACTCGGCGTCTCGTCAACATTGCGCCAAATATGCGCTGCGTGTATTCCTGGAAAGATTCCGTTGTTTCAATACGACTGGAAAAGGGATAGCTGGAATCTGTTTTTTGTCGGTGGCATACTGATCGGCGGATTTGTTGGCGGTGTAGTTTTTGCCAATCCCAAGCCGGTAGAGATTTCAACCAATACGGCGAACTATCTCAGATCATTTGGTATCGTCGACTTGAATGGCCTGATGCCAAAAGAACTTTTTAATTGGCGATCGCTTGCAACCTTAAAAGGTTTCTGGATGATGATCGTTGGCGGTTTCCTTGTGGGTTTCGGCACACGCTACGCACGCGGATGCACGTCTGGTCATGGCATCCTGGGACTTTCAGCACTTCAGTGGCCGTCACTGATTGCTACCGCCAGCTTTTTTTTCGGCGGGATCATATTCAGTCAATTCATTTTACCCTTGATCCTTTCTTTATGAAGAATATGAAGTACTTATTGGTTGGGACAGTCTTTGGCCTCGCACTTACAAAGGGTGAAGCCATCTCCTGGTTCAGGATACAGGAAATGTTCCGCTTCGAAAGTTTTCACATGTTCGGGATATTCATGACCGCGATACCAGTCGGCGCGATAGGGCTATTTTTTTTGCGAAAATCAAATGCAAAAACATTCGAAGGCCAACCAATCGACATGCCAGTAAAAAGATATCATCACGGAATTATCATTGGCAGTCTGATCTTTGGATTCGGCTGGGCGTTGACCGGCGCATGTCCAGGCCCATTGTATGCCCAGATCGGCGCAGGTTCTCTGGTTACGATTGTTACGCTTCTGAGTGCGGTCGCAGGTACGTGGACTTTTGGAAAAATTGCCGGGTATCTCCCTGACTAATTTCCAGGTTGATGAATTGGAAGGCCATTCGCATTCCACATTCTTAGACCTCCGTCCAGGGCTGCGACATGCTGAAAGCCCATAGCATTCATCATCTCCATGGCTTTTGCGCTTCGCTTGCCGGCGGCGCAATAGACGAAATACATTTTGGAGTGATCAAGATTGTTGAGCGAGTCCTTGAAGCCATCGCTGTTAAAATCAAGGTTGCGCGAGCCTTCAATGTAGCCTGACGCCAGTTCCTCCGGTGTTCGCACATCAAGAATGATAGCCTCGGGATTGGCTTTGATTTGTTCTGCGAACACTTTAGGGGCGAGTGTCCCTGTAGTTTCACTTTCTGAATTCTTTGACCCACATGCAAAACACAGCATGAGCATCAGAAATGGAATGACTTTTTTCATGATGCTAAAGTTATCAGTTAATGGTTAATAGTTAACAGCAACAAGAGATTAATTGCACGCCGATGACTGTTAACTGAGATCCATTAACTATTAACAAATGCTATCTTCGCGGCGCAATTATGGCATCGTCTCCAGTCACTTCTTCTGACCTGCGTCTTCGGACTGATACGCGACAGATTCTCGCGCTCGCGATGCCGATTTCTCTTGCACTCGTAGTGCCGCAAATCAATTTCATTACAAACAACATTTTCCTGAGTGGGCTGGGCGAGCTTGAACTGGCATGTGCCGGAATCACCGGCGTGTACTACCTTATTTTTGCCGTTATCGGAAATGGACTGAACAATGGGCTGCAATCATTGATCGCGCGACGTGCAGGCCAAAATCTTCCCAAAGAGATAGGGCAACTTTTCTTTCACGGGGTGTGGGTAGCCCTGGGCATTGCGGCAATCGGGATCATGATCACCTACCTTATCGCGCCCACAATACTTCGCTATACCATTCATGACACTGCAGTCGCCGATCAGGTGATCGAGTTCATTCTGATTCGTATTTGGGGATTGCCATTCCTGTACCTGTATGTGATGCGTAACGCACTGCTCGTCGGAACAAATCAAACGAAATTTCTTGTGTGGGGAACAATGGCGGAGGCGCTCACAAACATATTCCTTGACTATGCATTGATCTATGGTCATTTCGGCTTACCCGCGCTTGGCTTTGATGGTGCGGCGTACGCATCGATCATTGCTGAAGCAACGGGATTGATTGTGATCTACCTGGTAATCCGCATCAAGAACATTCACAAGCAGTTTGCATTCTTCGAACAGACAAAGCTGCAGCCAGGGATTTTCAAACTTATCTTAGTTCAGTCATCACCTTTGATCGCGCAGTTCGCAATCAGCATCATCACCTGGGAATATTTCTATATCCTCGTCGAGCACCACGGAGAGCGTGCACTTGCCATTTCCAACACCATGAGAAATATCTTTGGTGTAGCGGGTATCTTCTCATGGTCTTTCGCCGCGACCACTAACACAATGGTCAGTAACATCATCGGTCAGGGTCGTCATGATGAAGTTATCCCATTGATCAAGCGCATTATCAAGATTAGTCTTTCGTGCTCGGTGGTGATTGTCATTTTTCTGAATCTCTTCCCGGGCGCTTTCCTCTCCTTTTATGGCCAAGGTGAAGAGTTTATAACCGACGCGATTCCCGTCGTGAGGATTGTTTCTCTTGCACTGATCATGATGTCTTTTGGTGTCGTCTGGCTTAATGCCGTGACCGGAAGCGGCAACACGGTTGTAAATCTCACGATAGAACTTGTCACCATTGTACTGTATTGCATTTATGTGTACGTGGTGTTGGAATACATGAATCTGTCAATCACCTGGGGCTGGGCAAGCGAGTGGGTTTATTGGATGAGCATGTTCTCGATGGCCTATTTATATATCAGGTCGGGCCGGTGGAGAAATAAAGATATATAGTTCAAGGTTCAAGGGTGTACGCAGGAATTGCTGTTCGCACTGTTGCATTCGCGTGGAACGATGGAAATAGTCCAGCTATTCGTCGTGAATTGTCCGTGTCAATCCCTTGTAATCGGTGGCTAATCGGCCTTTAGGTCTTTTTCACTTTCCACCAAACAAGAAATAATCGTACACCGCCCTTGATACTTCGGCAATTGCGCGTTCGCGATCCGGAATTTCTTTCTCAGAAGATTTTACGAAGACAGAAATAACAACGTGACCTGCATTTCCGGGAAGTGTGATGATCCCTACATCGTTGGTGGTCATGCCGATCGTGCCGGTCTTGTGCATTACTTCTGTTCCTGGCGGGAGTGAACCTTTTATTCGGGTCAAGCCCGTTTCGCAACGTTTCAGAATGTCGAGCAACAACACTTTGCTTTCGCTTTTCAGAATTTGCTGCGTATAAAGCTTGAGCAAAAGCTCTGACATGGCTTGCGGTGTTGAAGTGTCTTTGATGTCCTGATCGAATTTTTTGGAGTTTGCTTTTTCCTGTTCAGGTGTCAACGCCTTTGCCTGGGTTTCAAACAGTTCATTGTTCCATGCAGCGTTGGGATCCATCGGCACGCCAAGCCAATCCGAGATGAGATATGAAGTCGGGCGGTCGACCCGAAGTCCACTGATGCCGAGTCGTTTCATACAAGCATTTACCGCCGAAGGTCCACCTGCAAGCTTGAGGCATACATCCGTGGCGCTGTTATCGCTAATCAGCAACATCAGTTCAAGCAGGCTTCTCACTGAAAGTGCGAGTCCCGGCTTAACTGCATTGGGCCAGTTAAATCGTTCGCCGATGAGTCCGCTGCCGGGGTGAAGATCACTTTTCTCGATCTCTATGAGCTGATCTATCGTGTACTTACCGCTATCAACCTTGGCAAGCAGCTCGATTGCGATGGGAATTTTGTATGAGCTCGCCATCGGAAAATGGTCGAGGTCATTTTGGACGATGCGTTTACCGCTTTCGACGTGGATTGCATTCAACCCAACAACGCCGCCCGAAAACAGCGAAAGTCTGGCAATCTCCTCGACGACTTTGTTTTTAGATTCGTCAACGGCGACAGTAACTCCTTTGTTTTTTTGCGAAAATGCGTTAAGCGAAAAGATCAAGCTAACACACGCAATAAATAATCGTGCAGTATTCATATCATTCCTATTTATCGATTGTGGTTTTATATAGGATTTGCCCTTTGTAGTTAATGATATTTATTGTTGCCTTTGATTTGTCAATAGATACACTCATAAATCCTTGCTCTGAAGCCGAAAAGAGTGATTCTTTTACTAAGCCTGTTGGTCGAAGATCTGATCCTCCGCCGGATAAAAAATAATTCGTGGGTTTTCCGGTCGCCTTTAAGTGCTGCAGGTCATGCTCGTGGCCACAGAAGTAAAAATCGACTTTGTTTTTTTCAAAGATGGGCTCAAGGCTGGCCCTAATCGGGCTAGCTTCTGCACTACGCGCCCCGCCGGTATAGACATGATGATGACCGACTACAATCTTCCAGGTTACGTCTGAAAGTGATGTCAGGCTATCAAGCCATTTCTTTTGCTTCACAGTATCCTGAAGTGCCAGATTTTTTTTTATCGCCGGATTCTGATAACTGCTTTTCTCAAATGGGGTCGTGTCAATAAAAATAAATCGCACACGCGTGCCGCCTCCGAGATCATCCACGCGTGTATAGTATCTCGAGGGCAGGTGCCACCTGGGATCCACTTTCATATAGTCTATTTGCGCGTTAACATTCCCGCCGTAATCATGATTTCCCAGAGACACGTACCAGGGCTTTGAACTAAGCCCGTCGCCGTTGTAGACATTGGCAAATGACTCCCTCCAATGAGAATCATTCACATCCGCCACTCCAGTGTCATAGAAATTATCGCCGACAGTAACAATGAACTTCGGATCCTGCTTCTTGGTCCAGGAATTCATCTGGTAGGCAAGCACAAGTTGATTGGGAGACCCACGTCGTCCCCAATCGCCCAATACAAAAAATACGAGGGGATTGGTGCTACCAGAATCGCCGCATTGAAAAAAGCAGAGGGCAAAAAGAAACGTCAACAAAATTCGGCAGGCCATGATCATAAAATGAAATTTACATCTTTTTGGAGAAAGCTTGTTTTAGAATCAAAAAACGCCCAAAAGTTCCGTCACCAAGTGTTAAGGCTATTGCTAAATTTGTCACGATTTACAGTTAGCAGAACTGCATCGCCTTTTACCAAATACTATGTCTCTGAAAAACAGATTTGCCGCAGAGGATCTTGACCGCATCAAATCAGCTGTGAGAAAAGCCGAAGAAAAGATTTCGGGTGAAATCGTTCCCGTGTTTGTCGAGCGAAGCGGCTACTATACCATTGCCAACTACCGCGGCGCGCTGATCGCAGCGGCAATGGTGTTCCTCGCCATCATCGTGGTTGATCGCTATATCCCGGATCTTTCAATCTATGATCCGCTTTTTATTTTCGTTGCTGTTGCACTCGGCGGACTTCTTGGTGCAATCGCCACCCATAGCGTCGAACCACTGAAGCGTGTCATGCTGAGTCAAACTCACATGGATCAGGCTACGCGCAAGCGTGCGGAGAATGCATTCCTGGAAGAGGAAGTTTTCAACACCCGCCATCGCACCGGTATCATGATCTTTATTTCATTTTTCGAAAGAGAAGTTATCGTGATGGCGGATCGCGGTATCAGCAAGGTGGTGGATCAAAAAGAATGGGACAAGCTTGTGCGCAACATTATTGATAGCATCAGACTTGGAAAGGTTACTGAGGGAATTGAAGATTCCATTATCCGGTGTGGGAACATTCTGCTTGAAAAAGGATTTGTCAAAACGCCCGATGATATCAACGAACTGCGCGACGACCTGCGCATCGAAAATTAATTCCCAATACGCCCACCTCATCACCTATGAATCGTTTCCTGATTTTCATATTGTTCTTATGTTTTTCTCCGCTTGCTGAAGCGCAAAAGAAAGTGCCCGAGCTGTGGGGACAGCGCGTCCACGACGAAGCCAAAGTCCTTTCGCCAACAACTGTTGAAGGTCTCGAACGGCGATTGAAAAGTTTCGAAGATTCAACTTCCAACCAGATAGCAGTCTTGATTGTGTCCTCATTGGAAGGTGAAACGATAGAAAGCTATGGCATTCGCGTGGCAACGGAATGGAAACTGGGTCAGGCGAAAAATGACAACGGAGTCCTTTTGTTAGTATCGATTGAAGATCGAAAGGTTCGCATCGAAGTAGGCCATGGATTAGAAGGCGTACTGACCGATGCGCTGAGCAGCAGAATCATTCGCAATGAAATTGCACCTAATTTTCGAAGAGGGGATTATGAAGCCGGAATTACTGCTGCAGTCGATGGTATTATGAAAGCAACCAAAGGAGAATATCAGGCTGACAACTCGGCTTCAGGTCGAAAGCGCGGAGGTGGCGGCACTGGTCTTTTTGGGCTTATAATTTTAGTCGTGCTCGGTGTGTTTACGTGGACGGCATTATTTGCGAAAGGCTGTGCTGGCTGGGGAACATATGGTGTTCTGACCCCATTTTATTTCATCCTTCCAGGGGTTGCTCTCGGAAATGCGACTACAGGCGCATACATTTTCTTTGCCTACCTGATTGGTTTCCCTATACTCAAACTAATTCTTGCCAGGACGGCATGGGGTCAAAGCATTGCGCAGCAAATGGAGCAATCCTCAAGAAATCGTGGCGGCGGGGGCTGGAGCTCGGGCGGGGGCTGGTTCCTTGGCGGCGGCGGTGGAGGAAGCTGGGGCGGCGGAGGAGGAGGCTTTTCTGGTGGTGGGGGAAGTTTCGGCGGTGGTGGCAGCAGCGGAAGCTGGTAGACCGATTTTGCCAATTCTCTTTACCCCATTCCTACAATAACTTTCAATTCTATCCTATTTTTGAAGGCGCATCTAACGTGCCCCTAACTCTATGAAGAAAGACAAAGCAATCTTTGACCTAATCGAAAAAGAAAAACATCGGCAGGAAAGTGGCATCGAACTTATTGCCTCTGAAAACTTTGTGTCTCCGCAGGTGATGAAAGCGCAGGGCACAGTCCTTACGAACAAATATGCCGAAGGTCTGCCGGGCAAACGCTACTATGGTGGATGTGAAGTCGTCGATGAAATCGAGCAGCTGGCAATCGACCGGATCAAAGAACTTTTTGGCGCAAGCTGGGCAAACGTTCAACCGCACTCTGGTGCGCAAGCAAATGCAGCCGTAATGCTGGCATGCCTGAAACCTGGCGATAAGATTCTCGGATTTGATCTTTCACATGGTGGTCACCTTACGCATGGATCGCCTGTTAATTTTTCGGGTAAGCTCTATCAACCGGTATTTTATGGAGTCGAGCAGGAAACCGGGCTTATCAATTTCGATAAGGTCATTGAAATTGCTCAGCGTGAGAAACCGAAGATGATCATTTGCGGTGCGTCTGCTTATAGCCGCGACTGGGATTATAAAAAATTGCGCGAGGCGGCCGATGCAGTCGGTGCGTTGCTCATGGCTGATGTGTCGCATCCTGCAGGCTTGATCGCGCGTGGATTGTTAAAGGATCCGATGGAACATTGTCACATCGTAACAACTACAACACACAAAACACTGCGCGGTCCGCGTGGTGGATTGATCATGGTTGGAAAGAATTTCGACAATCCATGGGGCCTTAAGACACCCAAAGGTGAATTGAGAAAGATTTCTTCTGTTTTGGATTCAGGCGTATTTCCCGGTACACAAGGCGGGCCGTTGGAACACGTCATTGCCGCCAAGGCAGTTGCATTTCAGGAGGCGCTCAGCGATGAGTATATGAAGTATATCGTTCAGGTCGCCAAGAACGCAAAGGTCATGGCTGCCGAATTTGTCAATCGTGGATACAAGATCATCTCAGGGGGCACGGATAACCATTTGATGCTTATCGACCTTCGTTCAAAGAATCTTACCGGTAAGGTGGCGGAAGAGAGTCTTATCAAAGCCGACATCACAATCAACAAGAACATGGTGCCATTCGATACTCAATCACCGATGGTGACATCTGGAATGAGGTTAGGCACACCTGCGATCACCACGCGTGGGATGATGGAAAAGGACATTGTGAAAGTTGTTGACTTTATCGACGAAGCCCTTAAGAAACCCGCCGACGAGAACCATCTCAAAGCCATTAAACGCAAAGTCAATGCGTTCATGAAAAAGTTTCCGCTTTACAGTTGATTAAAATTTTTTATTCCCGCGTATTACAATGACTTTCGCGCAAGTTTTTGCGCGGAATGCCCCAAATGATGGAGAATGAGCATGAATGAAGAAAAAGAGATGTCGTTCCTCGACCACCTCGAGGAGCTAAGGTGGCACATTGTCAGGTCAATCATGGCCATTATGGTGTTGACAGTGGTCGCATTTATTTTCACTCCATGGGTTTTTGAAAACATCATTTTCGCACCATCTCGTGTAGATTTCCCGACATTCAGATGGCTCTGCAAACTCGGCGAGATAACAGGCGCAACGGATGCACTCTGTGCTAAGCCATTCCCTTTTAAAGTGCAAAGCCGTTACATGACTGGGCAGTTTACGATGCAGATCCTGGCATCTTTCGTCATAGGTTTCATCATATCGTTTCCCTACGTCTTCTGGGAATTATGGCGGTTTATCCGACCTGGCCTCAAGCTGAATGAACGCAAGAATTCTAGCGGCGCAGTGTTCGCAGTTTCGTTCCTTTTCTTGCTCGGGATTTCGTTCGGTTACCTTATACTTTGCCCGATGATGACTTGGTTCTTTTCATCTTACTCAATCAGCACCGCTATCGTCAATGAGTTTGATATTACGTCTTATGTATCCACTTTCATTGCACTTGTATTTGGAAGTGGGTTGTTGTTCCAGATGCCCGTGGTTGTTTACTTCATGACAAAGATCGGTTTGCTTACACCTACGTTCATGCGGACCTATCGCCGGCACGCAATCATCGTCATCCTTATCATCGGCGCTATCGTGACGCCTCCGGATCCACTGAGCCAGGTGTTGATCTCGATGCCATTGTTTCTGCTTTACGAAATCAGTATTTTCATATCAGCCTACGTCGTCCGGCAAAAGAGAAAGCAGGACGAAGCAGATGCGCGGGCTGAGCAGATGAGTGCATAAACTCTCAAACGGTTTTAAGAAATGATGCCAAAGATTGCCATCGGATCCGATCATGCCGGATTCGAAATGAAAGAGCATTTAAAGAAATGGCTCGCTGCGAGCGGATATGCAGTCAAAGATTTCGGAACCTATACCAGCGAGTCAGCAGACTATCCGGATTTCGCGCATGCCGTAGCAAGTGCCGTTGAAAAAAAAGAATTTGATTTCGGATTGCTCACATGCGGCAGTGCAAACGGCGTGGCGATTACGGCAAACAAACACCAGCAGATTCGTGCGGCTATTTGCTGGAAAGAAGATCTGGCGGCGACCGCACGCGAGCACAACGATGCAAATGTGCTTTGTCTGCCCGCACGTCATATCAGCAATGACCTTGCGGAAAAGATAACAGATCGCTTTTTACACTCGAACTTTGAAGGAGGAAGACACGCGCGTCGTGTCGGTAAAATCAGCTGCTAACGCTTCCAATAAATTCGGTCTTCCTTTCGGTACGCCTGCTTCAGAATCGGTATCTTCTCCAGGAAAGGATCCATCAGTCCCAACTCATCCACGATCACATCTGGCGGATCCGTTGCGAAGGCCTTATTCACCTTGATAATATTCTCGTAGTAGTCGGGTTGTTCAAAATATTTTTTTGATAGATCCCAATTGAGAAAATAGCCCGACAGCCTATTGGACTTAAGCAATGAAATATTATCGCCTATGATCATTACCTTCTTTTGAGCGACTGCTGCATCAATGGAGGGGTTCTTTGGAAAAAGGCCCGAGTAATTTATCGAACTCACGAGATTATTTGCAGCCAGTATGTTCATCGTCATAATGCCCAGAATAAAAATCCAAAGCATTGTCTCGGAGATCCATTTTCTTCTTATCAATAAAAGGTAATAGCTGGTGAAATACGCTACGGGCGGGATGAACGTAAGGAAAGTGTGGGGCGTGCGTTCGGGCGTGATCCACGCTTGTACAAGGGCTATCGCAAGCCAGAGAAACATAACCTGAAAAAGTTGCGATTGATACTTCGTGAATCTTGCTTCTCGTGTGAGCATGAATATCGAAAATAAGAGGTAAGCGCCCGGAACCGACGCTAGAATAAACAACGATTTAAGGTCCATCAGTCCAACGCCAATCCTCGAAAAATTCGAGACGTAAAAATTTACCCAAAGATCCTCCACCTCACCATAGCAGTAGTACAACACAAATACTCCTGCATGCACGATACCATATCCAAATAGTGTCAACAAAACCTTTCTGAGTTTTGTCCGGGCGAAAACCACCAGGATGAAGATCGATCCCAGCAAAAACACGGTGTAAGAGAATACAAAAAGCGAAGCCATCCCCAGGAACACACCGAGGTTCAGGACAATGGAATCACGATCAACCCTGAATTCAATCTCTTTGAAAAGGTTGTTAAGTGCCAACAACAGCAACGTCGACGCAAACAGCTCGGGCGATGCGGACAAAAGATCGAAAGAAAAGAACGAAAGGAATCCAAAGATGAGCGATGGAACATAGCTGCTTTCACTGTAGGCCTTATTATTTATAAGAAGTATTCCAAAGTAGGCCGCCTGAAAAAACAATACCACTAATGCAAATACGTGTCGCGACCGAATAGAACGTTCAAAAAGAAAATTGAGCAAGCCATCCGTGACTGCCATCATGGGTGCGGTGTTGTCGATTAATTCCACGTAAAGGAGTTTGTCACCGACGTTCTCGCCAAGTACAATGTCTCTCAACTCCTGTAAAGTCATCGGTGGGAGGTAGATCAAAGTTGCAAGACTTGCGAAGATGAGAAGCAGGAAGAGGCTCAATAGCCTGTACGGATCGTTTATGCGGAAATAGCGGAGCATGTTAGGTTGCAAATATCTGACAGTTCAGTGCAACAATTGATATATCCAGCAGAAAATTGACAGTTGACAAACCCCTCGCTTTGCTCGGGGGCAGTTGACAATATTCGCAGCTTATTTGCGGATAAAGCACCGAGCTAAACTGTCGTTGGATCATCGTTGGGTACCTGTTGTCTATTGCGCTTTGTCACCTGTCAATTTTGTTTCAGTGTGCAGTGGCCGACTGGGTGCCAATGGCGCAAAACATTTCATAACTTTGTCCAATGAGCGGAACGGTAAGGCAACAAAAATTCAGTCGTTTGATTCAAAAGGAACTCAGCGACATCTTTCAACGCGATCAGCGTGGGTTGCTTGACAACGCATTCATTACGGTGATGGATGTAAGAGTCAGTCCCGATCTCAGTTTTGCAAAAGTGTACGTGAGCATGACACTTGTGAAAGACAGAAAAGCGTTGCTCGAAAAGCTGGAAGATCACAAGGGGGAAATACGCCGTTCCCTTGGTGAGAGAATCAGAAACCAGGCGCGCATCGTGCCGGATCTGGCGTTTTTCATCGATGAAGTAGAGGAAAGAGCGCAAAAGATGGATGAGCTACTGAAGAATCTTCATATTCCGCCCGCGGAACCAGAACGCTGAGGGAAATGAACCTGCCGTATTTCATCGCCCGTCGGTATTTTCTGTCACGCAGAAAAAAGAATTTCATCAATATTATTTCCTTGCTTTCGATGGTGGGCGTCGCGATTGCAACCGCTGCGTTGATTATAGTGCTTTCCGTTTTCAATGGCTTAGAGGTATTGTTAGATTCGCTCTACACGTCATTTGATCCGGAACTCAAGATTGAAGCATCCAAAGGCAAATCTTTTGAAGTATCGGACGAACTAATCCATTCAATAGAATCCGTTCCAGGCGTAAAGATTGTAACGCAGGTGATTGAAGATTACGCTTATGTTCGTTATCGCGATGCGGATGTAGTCGTCACATTGAAAGGTGTCAGTGACAACTTCATTGATCAGCACCGCCTGGACGGACACATTGTAGAAGGGGACTTCCGCCTTTGGCAAGACAGTATTCCTTTGGCAATCATTGGCCGCGACATACGGTATATACTTTCTGCGGAAGTGACAGATGACATGCACGCCATGCAGGTTTTCTATATCCGCAATGTTAAAGGTGGTTCTTCTGACCCATCAAAAATGTATGCGCGAAAAAGTATCAGGCCAGGATCAGTGTTCTCTATTGAAAAAAATTATGACGGCAACTATATCTTCGTCCCGCTCCGGTTCGCGCAGGAATTGCTCAGCTATGGCAACAAGCGCACATCACTGGAAGTGCAAACCGCCGACGCGGACATTCACACAGTGCAGAGCGCTTTGCGCGCGCGCCTCGGAGATGCATTCGTTATCAAAACAAACCAGGAACAACACGCCGACATTTTCCGATTGCTGAAATTTGAAAAACTTTTCTCCTTCCTTGCGCTGTCACTTTTACTGCTGATCGGGTCTATCAACATTTTCTTTTCTCTTATGATGCTAGCGATCGATAAAAAGAAGGACATCAGTATCCTTACCGCTGTAGGCGGGCATCCATCGCTGATTAAAAGAATATTCCTCACCGAAGGCATGATCATTTCGATCACGGGCGCCGCAATCGGATTACTACTTGGAGCGATTCTTTGTTTCCTGCAGGAGCAGGTTGGCCTGGTGGGAATGGGAATGGAGAACGCAGTGGTATCAAACTACCCGGTGCGAATGCGGCTTACCGACTTTGCCCTGACTTCCGTTGTCATTGTGTCAATCGCGTTTCTGGTATCCTTCCGGCCGGCGATTTTGGCCTCAAAGTCGTATTCGATCGACCATCTTTGATGTAAGGTTTCTGTAAAAAACGTAGAAAATCTTTACGTAGGATTAGCTATTTTGCAATTCTGCTTTTTCTGAAAAAAGCCCAAAATTGGGTTTTGCCGTGTCTCTGGAGTGCCAGCCGTTCCAACTCATTTACTCGCTGTACCAGCACGAGTACCTCGGGTATATTTTTGAGTCTTTCATAGTCCGCCTCGACGACAAGGGTAAGCTTACTTACCAACATCAGAACATTTCTTCCAAGAACGCACGCGAATTTTCAAAAGGCCTTGACGACCGCGACTACGAGCTGATCGAATTGATGGACAGCATGAACCAGGACGCCGTGCTCAGACATTTTTCGAAAAAGATCATGAAGCCCGACGAATTCTTCGTCAGGGTTTTCAAGAAAGACAAAGGAGAAGAGCGCTTGTTGCAGGAGCAGATTGAAGTGTACATGGAAAAGCGACGGGCTGCAGTGCTGGAAAAGATGAAAGGAAAGCGCCTGTTCGAAATGGGAAACGACGGCGAACCGACATGGCGTAAGCTTGAAGTTGTCGATAAGCGTGCCAACATTCAGCTTCATTTCATTCGCACCAATGAAAGCACAACGTACTATCCGACCGTGACACATGAAGACCGGAAAGTAGAGTTGACCAACGCTGGTGCTTACATGGTATGCAAACATCCGGCGTGGGTTGTTGTCGATGGTAAGTTATATGGATTCGACAAACCCGTGGATGGCAAAAAGCTGATGCCTTTCCTTACACGGAAGAGCATTGTCGTTCCAAAGAATCTCGAAGAGAATTATTACAACAACTTCATTTCGCCGCTGGTGGCTTCGTTCGAAGACATTGAGGTCCAGGGATTCGAAATTCTGCGAAACACCTATGAGCCCCATCCGCTACTCACGATATCTGAGCTTCCGCCGGTAAACACAAAAGAGGCCGCCACACTTTTTTCGGACAACAATGACGAAAAAGTGAACACGGACGAAGCCGGAAAAATTGTGTTCGATCTTTCATTCAAATACGGAAAATATAAGTTTCGCGGCGATGCGTTCGGCGACGTCAACGTGACATTGGAAAAAAAGGAGAACGACTATATTTTTCATCGCATCAAGCGAGACACGTTATCGGAGAAAAAGTACGCGCAGACACTTGTCAAGCTCGGTCTGCCGCTGGCAGGAAATTTCCGTACCGCAGTTGACAAAACACATGCATTCTCGTGGATCAATGAGAACCGCGTTAATCTTTTGAACTTCGGATTCGAAGTGAGTCAGCCTGACAACCGCGACAAGAAATACTTTGTGGGAAAAGCGGTGATTGAACTGGAAGTCAAAGAAGGTATAGACTGGTTCGATATTCACGCGAAGATCAGATTCGGGGAATATGAGATCTCTTTCAAAGAGTTGCGCAAACTTATTCTGAAGAAGAAAGTTGAGTTCAAGCTGCCCAATGGAGAGATCGCGATTATTCCTGAAGCATGGCTCATAAAATACGGTGACTTGTTTGCGATGAGCGAAACACACGGCGCGAATGAAAAGCCAGTGCTTCAAAAATATCACCTCAATCTTGTCAAAGAATTACAAGACGGGAATCTGGCCAAAGTGCACATTAGCGACCGACTACGAAACATAGAATCTTTCAGTGGTATTAAAGACTACCCGGTGCCCGCCGGATTCAGTGGCCAGTTGCGTCCCTACCAGAAAGCCGGCTACAATTGGTTAAGATTTTTGAATGAATTCCGCCTTGGCGGGTGCCTCGCCGATGACATGGGTCTCGGAAAAACCGTCCAAACGCTGACGCTGTTGCAGTCTGAAAAAGAAAAAGGCAACGCCGGTACTTCATTGCTCATCATGCCAACTTCTCTGTTGTACAACTGGGAAATGGAAGCGGCGAAGTTCACGCCTGATCTCAAAATTCTTACCTATACCGGCACCAACAGAAATAAGGACATTGAGCGCTTTAGCAAGTATGACATTGTGCTTACTTCCTATGGAATCACGCGCCTCGATATTGAATCGCTTCAGAAATTTCATTTCAATTATTTGATCCTTGATGAATCCCAGGTAATAAAGAATCCCTCTTCGAATATTGCCAAAGCAGTGTTGCAGTTGAAATCCCGTTTTAAGCTGACGCTCACGGGAACGCCGCTGGAGAATACAACCCTCGACCTTTGGTCACAGATGACCTTCATCAATCCTGGATTGCTTGGTAGCCAGACGTTCTTTAAGAATGAATACCAGGTGCCTATTGAGAAAAAACAGGACGAAGCAAAGACAAAAAAGCTCAACGCGATCATCAAGCCGTTTGTGTTGAGAAGGTTGAAATCGCAGGTGGCGACTGATCTACCCGAGAAAGTGGAGAACATTTACTACTCGCACCTGACGCCCGCGCAGGAGGAAAAATATGAAGAGGCAAAATCGTTCTACAGACATAAGATTCTCGACCTGATTGAAAAAGAAGGATTGAACAATTCGCGAATCACAATTCTTGAGGGATTGACAAAGCTGCGCCAGCTCTCTAATCACCCGCGCATGGTGGACACGCATTATAAAGGCGATTCCGGCAAGCTGGAAGATCTTTCACACATGATCGAAAATGCTTTGCTCGAAGGGCACAAACTTTTAGTGTTCAGTCAATTTGTAAAGCACCTTGAGATCGTCCGTGAGTTCCTGACTTCACGTAAGATTGATTTCGCTTATCTGGATGGTTCGAGCATGGATCGAAAAGACCAGGTGGAGAAGTTCAACAAAGATCCGAACCTGAAAATATTTCTGATATCGATTAAGGCAGGTGGCCTTGGTTTGAATTTGACCGAAGCCGACTACGTCTTCATTCTCGATCCATGGTGGAACCCCGCTGTCGAGCAGCAAGCCATTGACCGCGCACACCGAATCGGTCAGAAAAAGAAAGTTTTCACATACAAGTTCATTACCCGCAACACTGTCGAGGAGAAAATCCTCCAGCTTCAAAAGCACAAACTCAAGCTATCAGAAAGTCTCATCAGCACCGAAGAGAGCATTGTCAAGTCGTTGACGAAGGAAGATATTGAGATGATGCTTAACTAGTTGACATTTGACAAATCCCTCGCTAGGCTCCTGAGCAGTTGACAATATTTGAGGTCGCTAGAGTTGTTTGCGCTCAAGCTACTTTGTTGTTACGATGTCGTTTTTTTTGCATCCTAAATTTCGATAAACAAGAATTGAACAAGGTTTAGTTTTAGTCAGAATAGTATACCTCAATCCTAACGAAAACCTGGGCTTGAATAATAAGCTTGGTTTTAGGAGGCATGTCGTCAACTGCCCTTTGTCAACTGTCTATTTTTTTAAGGAAATCGTTTTTTTGCATCGGGTGCTTTAAAATATGCTCACCGCATGTCTCCCATCTCTGCCCTCCCTTTCTTCCATCGATCATGCGACCACAACCACCCTTCCGGTTGTTCACGAATGATTTTTTCCGTCGCGCGGGCGTAGTTGTTCACAACTTTGAAATCATTTCTATCGTAGGGCGGCTCGGCGATTTTCACAAGATGGCATTCATAATAACCGCGTCTGATCTTTCTGCTTTCAAAGAAAATCACCGGACTTTGCATAATAATTGGCAATTGATTGATGCCCTGAAAAAACGCGGTGTCCTGATTCAGGAAGTTTGTCCAGTAGCGCTTGTCGCTGTCCACGCCGGGGAACTGATCTGAAAGCATCGCAAGTCCGGATAATTGTCCTTTCGTTTTAAGTGCTTCCCGTGCGACACGCTCCTTGCGGATGGGCTGCGCTCCAAAACGTTGCCGAACCTTATTTATAACCCTATCGAAAAATGACGACGATTGCGACTGGTAGACATAAAAGAGTGGTGGCGTCGTGGAGAGACAGACACCTGCGAGCAACCATTCCCAGTTGAACTGATGGGAAGTAAGATAGATCATTGACTTACCTAGCTTCGCTTCCTCCTCGATCACCTCCGGATTCACATACTTTATCCTGCGCATCACCTCTTCTTTGGACATCGTCATCATCTTGAGTGTCTCAACAGGGTAGTCGCAGAGATTATGGTAGAATTTCTTCTCTATTGCGTGTATCTCTTCGTCAGATTTTTCCGGAAAAGAATTCTTCAGGTTCTTCACCACTACCGTTCTCCTGTATCTGATCACGCGATACCCTACGAAGAAGGTGAGGTCGGACAACAAATACAACACCCCGAGCGGAAGGTATGAGAGAAGTCGAAGGAAAAACATCGTGTCAAAATTACGCGAATGTTTTAATTACATTTGGCGGCAAAGTCATCAATCACATATGAAAGATAAAGTGGTGATCATCACCGGCGGATCATCAGGCATCGGAAAAGCCCTCGCCAGGGAGTTCGGATCTCATGGTTCAAAAATTCTAATCACCGGAAGAAACGCACAAGACCTGGATACGGCCGTTGCCGAACTTCAGCGCGAAGGCATCGATGCTTTTGGGTTTCCGTCCGACGTGAGCCGCGAGGATGATAACAATAAAATGGCGGCAGCAGCTATTCAGAAATACGGACGCATTGACATCATCATTAATAATGCCGGTATCACGATGCGTGCACTTTTTGAGGAAGTTGAAATGAGTGTCGTTCGGAAAGTGATGGACATTAATTTTTTTGGAGTGCTTTATGCCACCCGCGCCTGTCTACCTGAAATCATCAGGAATAAAGGGTCAGTGATCGGTATTTCGTCGATTGCGGGTTATCGGGGACTGCCCGCACGGACGGGCTATTCATCATCTAAGTTTGCGCTGAACGGTTTTCTTGAAGTGCTCCGCACGGAAATGCTTCACAAGGGAGTTCATGTACTGACCGCGTGCCCGGGATTCACCACGTCCAACATTAGAAAACGAGCGCTTGCGAAAGACGGAAGCGCACAGGGTGATTCACCACGCGACGAAGCGGATATGATGTCAGCGGAAGAGTGCGCACGCCATATTTATAACGCGACTGTAAATCGCAAGAAAATTTTGATTCTTACGCGTCAAGGGAAACTCGCAGTATTTCTCAATAAGTGGTTCCCGGTGTTTATGGACAAGATTGTATTTAAGGAAATGGCGAAAGAAGCCAATAGTCCTTTGAAATAATCTACGTCTTGCTCAGGAAAACCAGCTTGGCATTGTCCGCTTTGTTAATGTTCTTATAAAACTCCGTAAACTCATTGTAAGCGGCAGCCGGATATTCACCCTTGTTTATTTTCAACCTCCGGAAATACGTGAGCTTTCCATTTTCAAGTTTGATGCTTGATTCATATTCACCAAACCGCGAAGTGAGGGTCACTGGTTTAGGAAGAAACTCTGGATATAATTGCTCCGGTACGAGGAATTCGATCGAGTCAGTGTCAACAAACCCCAACCGCAGCACAATGCTATTATTTCGTACCGCAGTTTTCTCAGGAATGAAAGTGGACCTGTTCATCAGGTTTGGCGTTAAAAAAAGCCTTTTGCCGGATACTGCAGCTAATTTTTTTAGGGTAAAATCAACATTAACAAGAGCCTCAGGCACCTTTTCTTTTTTCGCAGTTATTGAAAAATTATCAATCTCAAATGTCGGAATCGTCGTCGTCTTCTGAATCCATTTCTTTTGATCGTCTGCCGAAGAGTTCAAAATAAAATTGAGATTATCATTTTCGAATTGAAGTCCGCCATAGCTTGTTTGAACCTTAGCTTTTGCATCTCCCGTTGCTTCGAGCTGAACCGTTGCTTTCCTTTTCTGCGTGTTATTTTTGGTAGCATACGTGATCGTGCGAACAAGTTTGCCACCTGTATCTGTAACCATTAAGCCATACCTGTCACCTGTAAAGCTTCCCAGGTATCCGAATGGATTTGTCTGGCTGGTACACTCAAGCCAAAGCGTGTCAGCACCATTGGGCACGCCAACGATGATATGATTAAAATAATCCCCCGGAAAGTCCGCCGGAACGTCATGTGGTCCATCGCCACCATGTATTTGTGTATAATAAGCTTTTACGCCAACCTCTTTGAGCATTGCAACCATGTAATTCGACAGGCCTTTGCAGTCACCATAACCCAACTCATCAACTGCTTTTGATTCCATTGGTTGCATACCACCTATGCCTAGCTGGACACTTACATACCTCGTTCTGCTTTGCAAGTAATCATACAGGATTTTCGCTTTCTCTTCTGTGTTCCTTGCGTCTTTAGTAAGCTCCTTGATTTTTGCAGCGGAAGCTTGCGGCAACACGTCCCTGTCCTTATTCAATTGCACCTGCCATTTGCCAAGATTTTCCCATGAATCCATTTTGCCCGGAAATCCATCATACTCAAAATCAACCGGTGCTATCAATACGTTCGGAACAATTTTCTGCAATCCTGGACTATAGCGCTCAAATTTCTTCGGCTTAATATTCTCAAACTGCCATTGAATTGTCTTTTTAGCGCCGACGGAAGCGACTCCTTCTTTTATGCCGTTAAGTTTAAAGCGTGGTGTAAGTTCGTTCGGAAAAGTAACAGAGAAAGATGTCTTCTGAATGGACACTTCATCATCGACATACAAATAGAAGTCTGGGATGGAATACAAAAAATTGTTTTCGATTTCATACTCATATTCTACAGTGTATGGGTAGGTAACTTGCGATAAATCTGCACTCTTGACGCGATTATCATCAAAAAGAGTTCCGCCCGATGTCGCACTGCGGTCGACGATCTCATTCTGCTTTAGTCTTTTGATGGTGGTACCGGCAGCATCGTACGCGGCACCTTGAAAAGATTTGATCTTCCTGAACTTATCGTATCCCAGGCTCTCATAAGCATAGGCTTTGCCTTTTTCATTGAGAATGGTAATGACTCTTCGGACAGTATGGGTCGACTTACTTCTGGAAAAAATCTCAAATGATGAATAATCGAGTCGAATGACGGCATACATTCCTTGCTTCAAGCTATCGGGTATTTCGCTTACCGGATATTTCAATTCCGCGGCACTTAGCGCTGCAGCAGGAATCAGGAACAATCCAAGAATCATGAGGTGTTTCATGCTATTTTTTCTTTAGGACGATTTGCTCTGCCTGTTTGGCAATGATTTGATTGTAGAATTCCCGGAGTACTGGGTACTCGGCCTGCGTGAAGGTGCTTTTATTTATTTGAAGTGTGCTATTCAAATTGATCTTATTACCAACCTGAGTTGCGCTGAAGACATATTTACCGGCATTTTGCGGTAAAGCATATATCTGGGATTTTGGTAATTCATCAACGGAAAATCCTTCAGGAACGGTAAGCTGAAGCAAATACATGTTTTCCTGCAGGCTCCCATAATTTACAGGATAGGTCCTTGTCTCAGACTTGAACGGATTCTCATTCAACTGACCTGTGATAAAAGGGTTAACATACATCACATCTCCGGCAGGCGAAATATGTTCTGCGATCGTCACATCATGGATTTCTTTCACCTGTTTACCAAGTTCCTTCACGTCCTGAAACTCTGTTTTTTCAATCTGCCATTGCTTTGTTTTGGCGAAGGCCTGAACATAGCCTCCTTCACCCTCTTTGTTATATGATTCACGCATTTGTTGGGCATCATAGCCATCACGAGAATAGGTCACCTGACCTTTTAATTCCCCTTCGGCGTTCAGGGTCATCGATGCTGAGACAATAGTCTTTGCCTTTACTTTCGATGTCACGTCGATCCATCCATGATTTGTTTTTGAAATAACGAGGCCCTGCCCATTGAGGCACCGGCTAGGTAACACATCATAAGGCAAATATTTTTCAGTAGCGTCAAGTAGAATCGTTTTCCCTTCAAGCTTCACGGCGCAGATCACATAATTAAATTGTGCACGCATTGGAAATTGCGTACGGATAAGTCCGTGGTCTCTTGTGCTCAACATCACCATATCTGTTTCAAAACCCGCCTTTTGAAGCATGGATGCAAACAGCAGGTTGATGTCTCCTGAGGTTCCTTTTTTCTTGTCCATTATTTTCCGCAGAGGGAATGCGTAGAAATCTTCTTCACCATCGTATTCGATATTGGTTTTGATGTAATTCGAAATTGCGGCAATCTTCTGCATAGGATCGGTCAATCCGGCAGTTAGTTCTTCAACTTTGTCTTTTAAGAATCCGGATCCGCTGATGACTTTACCAAACGACTCATCTTCCAACAGGTCGTCATTAAATTTCTGCCACGTGCCCATCACCTCTTTTTGATACGAGGTATAGTTGATGTAGGCAAGAGCAAAATTCATCTTTGATACATAGTCATCTTCAGTTGTCATGTATGGCTCTACTTTGAAAGCCGGAACATTCCTGCATAGGTAGTGGTACCCATTCACGGTGACACTGAAATATGACATAGCCTTCTTTTCCTCATAGGTGGTCACCGGCACATAGCCTTGCATATATTTCTGGTAGTCAAACACGTCGGGGATCATTGCCCAGTATTCGCTATGCCGGGTGGGGATGGTGGCTTGAAATTGCCAATTTGGAAACCGCGTATAAAAATCGGAGGTCTCATGAAAACTGTATTCAATGACAGAACCCTCTTTAACATTTGGTATGGTGAATTTTTGCCGGTTATAATAATTGTTAACGCGCTCTTTGAAGATGGCATCCTTCGCCATTTTTGACTCAACCACTTTGCCGTTTTCAAGATTATAGGCCGAAGCTTTCAGGTTCGCGATCTTCTCTTCAGATGCGCCCGAGTGGTATGTCAGGATAGAGGCGTTTGCCCATTCAAGGCCTTCCTTTTTTAAAATCTTGATCCGTTTATGCCGGTCGAAGACCAAATGAGGATCACCCGCCGCGTCAATGTTGACGAAGGCGACGCCGTAATCTTCCAGCACCACGGCGGACGCAGAAGAGTCTTTGTCATACTTTGTCATTTTCAGATCTTCCATCGGAATGTCCCCAAATTTTATGGGTGACTTTTGCGCATAGGATGCCATGCAACAGCACAGCACGAGCAGGGTGGGCAGGTTTTTCATGATTTTCGTTTAAAATTTAAAAGCGTAAAGAATCCCGATCTTTTTTCAGATCATGGAAACAACACAGCCTAAGCCGTGGCAATACTCTACCAGAATTTTCTTGACCTTAAATAATAAACACTTGCAGGAAAACGTAGGGTCCTTGAAGATTTACGACTCCATCTGTCAAACATTTGAAAGTCAAAGGCATGACATAATGAAGGCGCTCGCCGCATAATTACGGGACCAGGAATTCATGACAGGTGTTCGGGGTGTAGTCGAATTAGTCGATTGTCTGACTAACTTGCCCAAATCTAACTATTAATGTCAAAAGCCAAAACCAGATTTTTTTGCCAAAGCTGCGGATATGAATCTGCCAAATGGCTTGGCAAGTGCCCCTCGTGTGAAGCCTGGAATTCATTCGTTGAAGAAGTAGTCGCAAAGGAAAATGGTAAAAATGACTGGCGTCAGGAAAGCACCCGTTCGAAATCTGTTCAGCCAAAAGTATTAAGCGATATCTCGTCTGGTAATGAAGTCCGCGTGAGCACTGGTGATAATGAGCTGGATCGTGTTTTAGGAGGTGGTATAGTACCTGGTTCGCTCGTTCTCATTGGCGGGGAACCCGGCATTGGCAAGTCCACACTCATGCTGCAGATCGGACTCGCATTAAAGCAACTCAAAGTTCTGTATATCTCAGGAGAGGAAAGCGATCAGCAAATCAAGATGAGGTCAGAACGGATCGCTAAAGCAAAATCAGACAACAAGAATTTTTTTGTACTCACTGAGACAAACACGAAAAATATCTTTCTCGCGATTGAAACTCTGCAGCCTAACCTCGTCATTGTTGACTCGATTCAGACATTGTTTTCACCGCTGCTCGACAGCACGCCCGGAAGTATTGGTCAGGTGAGGCAATGCGCAGGTGAACTCATGAAGTTTGCCAAAGAAACGGAAACACCCGTTGTATTGGTTGGGCACATTACAAAAGATGGGACGCTTGCTGGTCCAAAAGTGCTTGAACACATGGTGGACACAGTGCTGCAATTTGAAGGTGACCAACATCTGGCTTATCGGATCCTCCGCACAACAAAAAACCGCTTCGGCTCTACAGCAGAGATTGGAATCTATGAAATGCTGAGCTCCGGATTGAGAGAGGTGAGTAATCCGTCGGAAATATTGATTTCTCAAAAGGATGGGCCAAATTCAGGTGCGACAATCGGCGCCACGCTGGAAGGAAACAGACCATTGCTGATAGAAGTGCAATCTCTTGTGAGTCCTGCATCATATGGAACGCCTCAACGAACGCCGACTGGCTTCGATCAGAAAAGATTGAATATGCTGCTGGCAGTGTTGGAAAAACGCTGCGGTTTCCGAATGGGTACGCAGGATGTGTTCCTGAATATGGCCGGCGGAATTCGCGTTGAAGATCCAGCAATAGATCTCGCAATTTGTATCTCTGTTATTTCTTCAATGGAAGAAATAGCGATTTCAGATAAGATATGTTTTGCAGCAGAAGTAGGTCTCGGTGGCGAACTGCGCGCAGTCAATAGGGTGGAACAACGTATTTCCGAAGCAGAGAAGCTGGGCTTCGAAGAAATCTATGTCTCTAAATTCAGTCAAAAGTCGGCGAATACGAGAGCAAAGATTAAAGTGAAAGCATTCGGCAAGCTCACGGAAGTCTTTCAGGATCTGTTTGGATAGCAATAGCTCCCGCCGCGCGCACGGATAGCGCCGATTCTTTTTTGACTCAAAAAATTAATTAATTGATCTGCGCGATCTGCGGGGGGAAAAAATTCCAGCGATAAAATTTCAGCTTGCAGTTTGTAATCCTCCTGTATGAATCGCTAGCACAGTCGATCCTGGTTTGAAATATCCTTCAGAAATAAGGCGAACAATTCCATACATCATCTTCGATGTGTAAACAGGATCCAGTGGCAGTTGATTTTCCAATAGCTGTTGGCGAATGAATCCATTCAATTCATCATTTGCTTTTCCATAACCTCCAAAATGAAATTGGGTTTCTATTGACCAGTTTCCTGGGTCAGTGAGTCGACATTTTTCAAGAAGGGGTTTGATTTCATTTTCGAGAAACTCACCACCTTTCAACGATGAAAATCCAACTACCTCTTTTTTGCCCGCAATACCAGCGATGATTCCTGCAGCTGTTCCGCCCGTTCCCACAGGCAGGCACAAGTAGTCAAACTCAGTCTCATCCATTATTTTTTTTCCAAACTCCATGCACCCTTTCACCGCAAGCTCGTTGGTGCCACCCTCCGGTAGCATGTAAAAGTCTCCGAATTTTCCTTTAAGCGACTCTATAAAATGTTGCTCACTCTTTTTTCGATACGCTTCGCGCGAAACGAAATGAAGTTGCATCCCCATCTTTTTCGCAAACGACAGCGTGTGATTTGTAGGGAAAGTTTCTTCTCCTCGTATGACCCCGATGGAGTTCATTCCCATTTCATGAGCAGCTGCTGCCGTAGCATAAACCATATTTGAATATGCTCCCCCGAATGCAAGAATTGTTTTTGAATTCAATCGTACTGCCTCGACGAGGTTATATTTCAGCTTCCACCATTTATTCCCAGACACCGCATCATGGTTCAGGTCTTCGCGGCGCACCAGGACCCGAATTTTTTGATCACGGGTCCAAGGCCCTCGTAATTCCGCTGTATGCACACTTTTGTAGGTCGGAAACACAATTTAATTAGTCAAATACTAAAAATATTAGTAATATTGCTTTGTGGAAGATTCTTACTTCAAAGGTCGTGGGGCGCAGATTAAAACCGAAAACAAGTTTCTCAAATCTCAATATGTGACCCAACATACGGAGGGTCTCGATGAGCCATTGCTTGAAACTCCAAACACTCAGATTTTTTTCGAGTCGCCGAAGAAGATCGTAAACAAGGTCGACAGTCCGGACCTTGGAATGGTCTATTCAATGAACCCATATCAGGGATGTGAGCATGGTTGCATTTATTGCTACGCCCGAAATACACACGAATATTATGGATTCAGCGCAGGGCTTGATTTCGAATCGAAGATTATTGTTAAAAAGAATGCGCCGCAGGCACTTGAGCAACAATTGTTGAGTAGAAACTGGCAGGTTGCTCCTATCATGTTATCAGGAAATACTGATTGCTATCAGCCTCAGGAAAGAAAGTTTCAGCTTACGCGTCAAATGCTGCAAGTTCTTTCTCGTTACAGACACCCCGTCAGTTTGATCACCAAGAACTCGCTGATCACGCGGGACATTGACATTCTCAAGGATCTCGCAGCTGATAACCTGGTGCATGTCATGATCTCCATCACAACGTTGAATGAAGATCTCCGACGTACCATGGAGCCTCGCACAGCAAGCGCAATCAAAAGATTGAAAACAATCGAAGAGCTTGCGAATGCTAAGATTCCAGTCGGAGTTATGAACGCTCCGATTATTCCTGGTCTTAATCATCACGAGATAATGAATGTGATCAAAGCTGCTGCAGATCACGGAGCCGCTACTGCGGGAATGACAGTGGTAAGGCTCAACGGTTCGATCGGAAAGATTTTTGAAGACTGGCTGCGAAAGAATTTTCCCGATCGCTTTGAGAAAGTCTGGAATCAGATTTCGTCCATGCATGGGGGCTCTGTCAATGACTCTGACTTTGGCAGAAGAATGTCAGGAGAGGGAAACATTGCAGATTCAATACACCAGTTGTTCAGAACTGCTAAAAAGAAATTCATGGTTGGCCGCGAAATACCTCCTTACGACCTTACGAAGTTTAGAAAAGGCGGGAACTTAAGCCTGTTCTAAGAATGAGTCACGGACATGCAGGCCAGTCCTTCTAAGCGGAGTCGAAGGCCGTCGTGATCTTGCATTGGCGATCATTTACTATCTTTGCCTTGTGAAACAGAAGATCATCTTCGGCCTCTTGCTTGTATACCTCGTCTCTTCTACGGAAGTGCATGAGCTACTTCGCTTGCCGTTGCTGATCAAACATTATCAGGAACACCGGGAAAAAGTCACAGACATCACTGTTTGGGAATTCCTGGTGATGCACTATGAAACAGATGTGCCACATGACGATCAGGATTCGCGCCTTCCGTTCAAGACATGTGATCATTCACTTGCTTCAACAGCATTGGCGGTAACCTCGCAAAGAATCACGTTGACGCTTCCCCAGCCGCTTGTGGTCAGGAAGACTTTGTCTCTGGATCACTCCGCTCCCAACTCTTCTTTTCTGGAAGAAATTTTTCAGCCTCCAAGGGCATAATTTCAAACTGCGTTTTACGCAGATTTCATTCTATTTCTAAAATTCAACCACGAGCGATTAGTGTGTCGTCGTTGGCTACCGCGATAATATGCTATTCGGCAAGCCACTTCCTTTAATCGCTGGTGGCTCTCAACATCATCATCATGCTGGATCGAATCATTCATTTCTCAATTCATAATAAACTGATCATTGGATTATTGACAATGATCCTGTTAGCCTGGGGATTCTACTCGCTTGGCGAACTCCCCATTGATGCCGTCCCGGACATCACAAACAATCAGGTCCAGGTGATTACGATCTCTCCTTCCCAAGCAGCATCGGATATAGAACGACTCGTTACGTTTCCGGTCGAGTTGAGCGTTGCAACGATACCTGACATCGTGGAAGTGCGATCCTTTTCACGCTTCGGCTTATCCGTTGTCACAATTGTTTTCGACGATCAAATAGATATTTATTGGGCAAGGCAGCAGGTGAGCGAGCGGCTCGTCGAAGTGCAGGCGCAGATTCCACCGGGCGTCGGTGTTCCCAAACTGGCACCCATCACTACCGGACTCGGTGAGATTTATCAGTATGTCATTTATGCTTTGCCCGGTTATGAAAACAAATACACCACCATGGATCTGCGAACAATTCAGGATTGGGTCGTTCGCAGGCAATTGCTCGGTACGCAGGGCGTTGCAGATGTCGCCAGTTATGGCGGCTATTTAAAGCAATATGAGATTGCACTCGACATCGATAAGCTGAAAAGTTTTAACCTCAGTGTTGCGCAGGTTTTCTCAGTACTAGAGAAAAATAATCAGAACACCGGTGGTGCTTACATCGATAAGAAGCCCCATGCTTATTTCATTCGTTCGGAAGGGCTTATCGGAAGTCTCGATGATTTAAATAACATCGTTGTAAGAAACACCGGCCGGGGCACACCGATCTTCCTAAGGGATGTTGCTACCGTTCAGCTTGGACACGCAATCCGGTATGGAGCCATGACACACAATCATACGGGTGAAGGTGTTGGCGAAGTCGCAGGTGGTATTGTGCTTATGCTAAAAGGTGCGAACTCTTCTCATGTTATCAGGAATGTTAAAGAGCGTATCGAGCAAATCAAAAAGAATCTTCCGGAAGGGGTTACGATCGATCCATTTCTTGATCGCACCAAACTTGTCAACAAATCCATTTCGACAGTCGCCACCAATCTTGCCGAGGGTGCGCTCATTGTAATATTTGTACTCGTCCTCCTTCTCGGAAATCTGCGAGCAGGCCTGATCGTTTCATCCGCCATTCCGCTGGCAATGTTGTTTGCTGTGTCGATGATGAATGTTTTTGGCGTGTCAGGCAACCTGATGAGCCTCGGTGCTATCGACTTCGGCCTAATCGTCGACGGCTCTGTAATTATCGTCGAGGCGACGATGCATCACCTTGCGTTGCGTGGCATTGGAAAAAAATTAACGCGGGCGGAAATGGACGAGGAGGTTTACGTGTCGGCCAGCAAGATCAGAAACAGCGCAGCGTTTGGGGAAATCATCATTCTTATTGTTTACCTACCGATCCTTGCGCTGGTTGGCGTCGAAGGGAAGATGTTTCGTCCGATGGCGCAGACCGTGTCTTTCGCAATCCTCGGATCATTTATTCTGTCACTTACTTATATCCCTATGATGAGCGCGTTGTTCTTAAGCAGGGAAACATCTCATAAGCGAAACATTTCGGACAGGCTGATTGAATTTTTGCAGCGCAAGTATTCGCCGATTGTGAAATGGTCGATTACGCACAGGCTTAAGGTGGTCGCCACATCGTTGGTACTCTTTATAATTAGTCTGTGGGTGTTTACCACGCTCGGAGCTGAGTTCATTCCAACGCTTGATGAGGGTGATTTTGCTGTTGAAACTCGGGTGTTGACTGGAAGCAGTTTATCCGAAACCATTGAAGCTGTAACCAAGGCGAGCGAAATTCTTATCTCAAAATTTCCAGACGAGGTAAAAGAAGTTATTGGTAAGGTAGGTTCTTCGGAGATTCCCGTGGATCCGATGCCGATCGAAGCAGCCGATCTGATTGTCGTGCTTACCGATAAGAAAGAATGGAAGCAGGCTGAAGGTCGCGATGAGCTGGCAGAAAAGATGGCTCAGGCATTGGAAGTCCTTCCTGGTGTCAACTTTGGTTTTCAACAACCGATTCAAATGCGCTTCAATGAATTGATGACCGGTGCTCGTCAGGATGTTGTTGTCAAGGTTTATGGCGAGGATCTTGACAAGCTTGCGGATTATGCAAAACAAATCGCCGTCATTATTCCAACGGTCGAAGGGGCTCAGGATTTGTACGTGGAAAATGTTACAGGTCTTTCTCAGCTTGTCGTTTCAATCAAGCGCGACAGACTGGCTCCGTTCGGGTTGAGCATGGAAACGGTTAATCAAACAATAAACATGGCCTTCGCAGGTCAGAGCGCCGGCATGGTTTACGAAAATGAAAGGCGATTTGACATCGTCGTTCGTCTTGACAAAACGGGCCGTCAAAGTGCCGATGACCTTTCGCGTTTGTTTGTGACAACACCTTCCGGCGAACAGGTGCCGTTAAATCAAATAGCAGACGTTCAGCTCAAGGTCGGACCCAATCAGATCCAACGAGATGATACCAAGCGAAGGATCATCATCGGTTTCAATGTACGCGGTCGCGATGTGGAAAGCATTGTCAACGAGCTGCGTGATAAGATATATGCGGGGATAAAATTTGCGCCTGGATACTTTCCAACATTTGGTGGAACATTTAAGAATCTTCAGGAAGCAAGAGCAAGGCTGTATGTGGCTGTACCCATTGCGCTCGGACTCATCTTCATTCTGTTGTATATCACTTTCGGGTCGGTGCGACAAAGTCTTTTGATCTATACAGCCATTCCGTTGTCGGCGATCGGAGGAATTTTCGCTCTGTGGCTGCGTGATATGCCATTCAGTATTTCGGCCGGTGTGGGATTTATTGCATTGTCTGGCGTCGCAGTGCTGAATGGAATCGTGCTCATTGCTGAATTCAACCATCTCAAAAAAGAAGGAGAGAAAGATTTGATGACAATCCTTCTAAAAGGAACTGAAACACGATTGCGGCCAGTGATCATCACCGCAGCGGTTGCATCGCTGGGATTTTTGCCGATGGCGCTATCGCATGGAGACGGTGCAGAAGTACAACGACCGCTCGCAACCGTTGTTATCGGAGGGTTGCTTTCTGCAACTGCATTGACATTACTCGTACTGCCTTGTCTTTATTATTTGATCGAAAACTTTCATCTCAAGAAAATGAAAACACAAGCCACCATTTTTCTGCTGGGTGCACTCTTGTTATCTCCGCTAGCAGGCATGAGCCAGCAACGCACCGTTACTCTCGACGATGCTGTGGGTCTGGCGCTTCAAAATAATCTGGGATTGCGTGCCGCGAACTTCGATGTTGAATTTCAGCGCCACCAAAAGAGAACCGCAACAGAAATTCCGAAGACCAACGCAATGTTGATGTACGGACAATACAATAGTATCAACAAGGATAACAACATCACTATTACGCAAAGCCTTCCTTTCCCGACGGTGTTCACGAGTCAATCAAAGCTTGGCGAGGCGAGGATAGAAAGCAGCGAACTTCAGAAGGCATCAACTGAGAACGATATCGTATTTCGCGTTCGACAGACTTACCTCACACTTCAATATCTGCTCTCAAAGGACAAGTTGCTTGCAAGACAGGATTCGATATTCTCTGATGTCGTGCGCATCACTAGCGTCCAACATCGCACGGGGGAAGGTACCTTGCTACAAAAGACTTCTGCGGAAGCACGCTATAATGAAGTCCAAAACCTCAAGCGTCAGAACGAATCGGATATAAAGGTTTACAGTGATCAGCTCAGGATTCTTTTAAACCTCGACGAGGATGTTCGGCTATCTGATGAAACGTTGACCACTTTGACAACAGATCTTTTGAATGATACTTCGCAAGTCAGGCATAATCCGCAGCTGGCCTTTCAAAAATCATTGGTTGACGTGGCTGTTCGTGAAAAGAAAGTCGAAGTTAACAGAGCGTTGCCCGATCTTACAGTGGGATATTTCAATCAGACTTTGATCGGCTACCAGCAATACACCGATGGAACGAATCCTTACTTCGGTTCCAATTATCGCTTCACCGGCTTCATGGCAGGTGTTGCGATTCCCTTGTGGTTTTTACCTCACAATGCCAGAATTCGGGCAGCCACGATGAAATCAGAATCTGTCAAAGCATCGGCTGGCTATTTCGAGAAACAGCTCGTGGGCCAATGGGAAAGGGCAATCCAGGAATTCGGCAAAAACAAAAACAGCCTGGATTACTACACCAAATCTGCATTACCCAATGCGAAGCTCATTCTAAGTCAAACCCAGTCCGCATACCGCGCCGGTGAGATAAGTCAGGCCGAATATCGGTTGAACCTTCAGCAAGCGCTCTCCATTGAAGAAGGCTACTTGCAGGTTTTACTGCAATATGACCTCGGCATTATCACGTTGGAATATCTCTCAGGCTACAAGAAATAATACTGAAACGAAAATGAAAGCACTACTTAAAAATATCACAATCACTGTACTGACATTGCTGATCGCAGCTTGCTCCAAAAATCAGTCGCCTGAGCAAAAAACAGAACAGGCACCTCCAAAGCCCGGGACCATCATTCTTACCCAGGAGCAAAACCTTACGGTTGGCATTCAGTTAGGCTCTGTGGAAGACAGGGTCTTAAGTGGGACAATCAACCTGACAGGCATGCTTGATGTTCCGCCGCAGAACCTTGTGAATATCACTGCGCCATTTGGGGGCTTCCTTCGCGCCACAACGTTGTTGCAAGGCATGCATGTAAATAAAGGTGCCGTTATCGCAACAATCGAAAATCCCGAATACATTCAACTGCAGCAGGATTTTCTCGATACGAAAAGTCAATCGGAGTTTCTCGAAAGCGAATACAAGCGCCAGGAAGAGTTAGCTAAAGAAAACATCAATGCACAGAAAACACTGCAACGTGCATCAGCTGACCTCACCAGTATGAAGGCGAAGAACAACGGCCTTCGCGCAAAACTGAAGATGTTGGGAATCGATCCTGATAAACCAGGGCCGATAAAGTCTACGATTGAACTTCATTCTCCAATCGAAGGATATGTTACGCAGATAAACAGTGCGGTTGGCTCCTTTGTGAATCCAACAGATGTTATGTTCCGCATCGTAGACACAGAACACTTGCATGCTGAACTTATAGCTTTCGAACGCGACCTTCCCAAAATCAAGATTGGGCAGAAGATCCGGATTACACTGGCCAATGAATCAAAAGAAAGAATCGCACACGTATTTCTGATTGGAAAAGAAATAGGTGCAGACCGCACGATAAGAATTCACGGACATCTTGATAAGGAAGATCGTGATTTGATACCAGGGATTTATCTGAAAGCTGTTATTGAAACCAATGGCGAGAGCGTTCCTGCGCTTCCGGAAGCGGCAGTTGTTAATTTTGAGGACAGGGACATCATATTCGTCAAAGAGCCTGGTGCGGATCTGCGCTTCAGGCAAATGGAGGTGACAGCCGGAGTTCGGGAAAACGGTTACGTTGAAATAAGATCCCCGGACGCTGCGACATTGAAAAACCTATCGATAGTAATTAATGGGTCGTACAAGCTTTTATCTAAAATGAAAAACGATGAAACCGGCGAAGACCCCGGTCATTAACTACCTTTGACCGAATGATCACACTGATTACCGGCAGCCTTGTGCTGAGCATTCTTCATGGAATTATACCCAACCATTGGCTCCCGGTTCTAGCGATCAGCAAAAAAGAGAAATGGGACCTGGCTGAGACAAGCCGCGTGACAGTTATCGCGGGATTGTCACATGCTTCGAGCACCGTGCTGATCGGCGTGTTCCTTGCATTCATCGGCGCCAAACTTTCAGCGGTCGTCCACAGCTTCACATCGTACATTACTCCTGCTCTGCTTGTGGCTCTGGGGCTTTTTTATATTTGGCAGCACAGTCATCATCATCACTTTCATATGCACGGCCATCCTGAGCAAGTTGCCAACAAGAATAAACTCATTTTTTCGCTGGCCTCGGCGATGTTCTTTACTCCCTGCTTTGAAATCGAACCATATTTCCTCGTCGCCGGCGCAGAAGGATGGTGGCTCGTCGCGCTGCTTGCAGCTCTTTACACCGTTGTTACCGTCTCAGGAATGGTTATCTGGGTTCGGTTCGCGTACCGCGGACTGTTAAAAATGAATTGGCATTCAATCGAGCACAATGCTGGAATCATCACCGGGATTACACTCGTGCTGTCGGGAGTTTTAACCTTCTTGCTGCATTGATCTCAAACCGCAGCGGTTCTTGTTTGCAGAAGTGAATACAAGTAAAAACACATCAACATAATCACCGCCCCGATAATAAATGGCAGGTGAAATTCGGCTCCATAGATAAAGCCACTTAAACCCATTCCAACGGCTCTTGCCATAGAACCAAACGATTGATTCACGCCGAGCACCTGACCTACGTCCCGCGGGTCTGCTTTTTTAGAAAGTAACGACGTGATCGACGGTGTCAGACATCCGTTGGCGAGCGCGATTAATGCAAAGGCTGTAAGTTCGATTGCCAAAAAGGTTTCTCGTGTAGCCCACGGAATCATGGCTATGCCGACGATAAAAAGACCGATTCCATATTTCAGCAATTGTATCTCACCGAATCTTTTCACGAGTCTTCCAACAAGTCCACCCTGCACGATCACCGTTGCCAACCCGATGAAAGCAAACATGTTTCCTATTTCTATTTCAGTAAGCCCGATTTTTTCTTTCCAGTAAAGGGTAGCAGACATCTGCATAATCATGAATGCTGTTATGAAGATGAAGTTGATCAGCAGCAGTTCACGAATCGTTGGTTTGCGGAGTTCAACGGCGACGCCAGATATAACTTTAAAATTGAAGTGAAGATGTTCCTTTTTTGATTTGAGTGATTCCGGCAACACAAAATATGCAAGCAATAAATTCATGAGACAAAGGCCCGCGGCAGTGTATCCCACGGCATCCATGTTGCCGACTCCTGAAATGCTTTTGAGATAGCCCCCCACGGTTGGACCAATAATGAATCCCAGACCGAACGCTGCTCCAATCATTCCCATTGACTTCGCGCGTTCCTGGGGTGTAGTGATGTCTGCAATATATGCTTGTGCAACAGACAAATTTGCAGAGCCAATCCCGGCAAGAATCCTTGAAACGAGAAGAAGCCAAAGATTGGTGGTTTGGCCAAAAAGCAAATAGGCCAACCCCGTTATCAACACGCTGCCAAGAATGATCGGACGTCGGCCAAAACTGTCACTTAATGACCCCCAAAACGGTGCGAATAGAAAGTTCATCACGGGGTAACTCATCGCAATCAGCCCAACTTCATAATTTTCAGCACCCAACTCCTTGGTGAAAACGGGCAGGATCGGAATAATAATGCCGAACCCGAGCATGTCTATAAAGATCGTAATGAAGATTACGATGATAGGCTTTTTCATCTTTGATTGGAGTCGCGCGAAGATCGTATTTCAAAATCGCGCCACAAAGACTGTTAATTCTATTTTTGTGTTAAATCATGCGCTCTCTTGAATCTTACTTCGCTCTCCTGCTGACCCCAACGCTTCAGGACTATTTGCGGGCTCATGAAAATGACGACGTTCAAAATTTGCTATTAAAGAACCGGGATATCAATGGAATCCCGGCAAAATACATTGCACAGCTGATCGCAGGTCGACAAAAAGTGAAGCACAAACTGCCTTCATGGTGGAACCGAACAGACTTGTTGTATCCGCCATCGATAAATCTCGAACAAGCCTCCTCTGAAGCGACCGCGAATTTCAAGAATGCTTTGATCGCCTCAATGATCCGGAATCGTGACAGAGCTGCAGATCTGACCGGGGGTTTTGGAATAGACAGTTTCTTTTTGAGCAAGACGTTCAAGCAAGTTGACTACATCGAAAGGGATCCAGAGCTATTTGAGATTGCCTCGAGAAATTTCAGAACACTCAGTGCATTAAATATCCAGCCACGGAACAGCACGGCAGAAGATTTTGTAAGAGCGTCGAGTGAAAAGTTTGATCTTATATACATAGACCCGTCACGCAGAAAAGCATCGCAAAAGCTTGTCAAGCTCAGTGACTGCGAACCTGATGTGACTGCGCTGCTACAAACTCTTTTAACAAAAAGTGATGTCATTTTGATAAAAGCGTCTCCGTTGCTTGACATTCAACAGGGGATTTCTGAATTAAAAAATGTATCGGACGTGTGCGTAGTCGCTGTAGACAATGAATGCAAAGAACTTCTTTTTGTCGTGCGAAAAGGATTTGAAGGTGAGACAATGATAAAAGCCGTAGATCTTCGTAATGATGGATCCATCATACACGAGATGGCTTTCAAAAAGAGTGATGAGGTAAATGCTTCCATCAGATTTTCCGCTCCGGGCACATTCATCTATGAACCTTCCGCATCTTTACTAAAGGCAGGAGCCTTCAAATGTATTTCGAAGGTGTACAAGGTGCTTAAACTCGCTCCGAACACACATTTATATACCAGTGACGCTCGTATCGAGTTTCCAGGGCGCACATTCAAGGTCGTTCGTGAATCCAAACTTGACAAGCAACTGAAAGGTGAATTTGAAAATGGCCATGCGAATATTCTCACCCGAAATTATCCGCTGAGCGTTGAGGAGATCAAAAAGAAAACCGGATTGAAAGAAGGTGGGGAGCAGTATTTGATATGCACGCAGGACCAAAGTAACAAGCTGGTTCTTATAGCTGAGCGACTTTAAATGCAAAACCACGAGATGCGCGGAGACCGCAAAGAATATCTATTTTTTTCAGCGCTCTCCGCGACCTCCGAGTTAAAAATCCGCGTGTACCTTTACATGAATTTCCATTAGCATATGGGCTCCTCCACCATCCCCTTCCAAACACTCTCCTGGGAATCAATTCCCAAAACAATTCATCCCGGCGAAACAGGCGAGGCCAGCTGGCAGACCATTCAATTTCCAGGACTCCGTATACGAATCGTTGAGTATAGTGCGAATTATGTTGCTGATCATTGGTGTCACAAAGGACACATCGTTCATTGCCTTGAAGGAGAGTTCGTAAGTGAGATGGAGAATGGGGAAAAATATTCTTTGAAGCCTGGAATGAGCTATGTGGTTTCTGATGAGTTGAGTTCGCACAAATCTGTTTCAAAGTACGGCGTGAAGCTGATGATTATTGATGGGGATTTTCTGGGAAATGAAGATTGAACTGCGGAGGCGCAAAGACGCAATGAATTTTCATGAGCAAGTAGCGTCATCGGCGCGTCCTGTTATTAGTGCATGTTATTAGCGCATTCGGGTGAATTTGTATTCAAGCCCCGTAGGGGCGACCTGGGAAATGAAAAATGAACCGCAGAAGCTGCAAAGACGCAATGAATTTTCATGAGCAAGTAGCGCCATCGGCGCGTCCCGTTATTAGCGCATGCGGGTGAATTTGTATTAAGCCCCGTAGGGGCGACCTGGGAAATGAAAATTGAACCGCAGAAGCTGCAAAGACACAATGAATTTTCATGAGCAAGTAGCGCCATCGGCGCGTCCCGTTATTAGCGCATGCGGGTGAATTTGTATTTAAGCCCCGTAGGGGCGACCTGGGAAATGAAAATTGAACCGCGGAGGCGCAAAGACGCAATGAATTTTCATGAGCAAGTAGCGCCATCGGCGCGTCCTGTTATTAGCCCCGTGTGAGAATTTGTATTCAAGCCCCGTAGGGGCGACCTGGGAAATGAAAATTGAACCGCAGAAGCTGCAAAGACGCAATGAATTTTCATGAGCAAGTAGCGCCATCGGCGCGTCTTGTTATTAACCACGTGTGAGAATTTGTATTCAAGCCCCGTAGGGGCGACCTGATGATTTCGAGTATGAAAAAAAAGAAAGAATTCATTGTCTTAGTCATTTTATTAGCGAGTGCACCCTTTATGTATTCACTATTTCGGCGTGCGGAAGCCGACAGGGTGCGCGAAAGAGCGGAACTAGGCGCTCAACTAGCAGTAGCACAACGATTGGCAGACGACTGCAACCTCGAAATTCAACATCTCCGAGACAGCCTCAAAAATTGCAAAGGCCGGTAACATGTACCAGCCTTCGCCTTAGCATCTTCATAACGCCTTCGACTCCCTGCCTCCGCCGAAGCGGCTACGCGCAGGCAGGCGCTCAGCTGACAGTAGCTCATGTCCGGGCCGACGCCTGCCAACTGCTCCCGATAGCTATCGGGACTGGCTCCTGATGCCTATTCCTTCTCTTTCCCCAGCGATATGCCCTTCCCGATCGCCATCAACTCCTGCATAGATCGCTGCATGTTATCACTCGAACCATCAAGGAAAATCACATTGCCTTTTCCATGTTCTGCGAAATGCTTGATCGACTCTGTCCACATAGAAAATAATATAAATGATGCATCAAGGCTTGCACTTTGCATCTCTCTTGCAGCTTGTGACATCCCCTTCGCAACTTCTTCTCTGAACAACGCAACACCCTGCCCTCTCAATTGTGCAGCGATCTTTTCCGCTTCGGCTGCGATCTTGATTGCATTTCCTTCCGCTTCGGCTGCTTTTGTTTTTGTGATCAATAACGCCTGACCTTCGTTTTCAGCTGCCGCGCGTAAATTATTGGATGCGACAACCTGGGCCATGGAGCGCATAATCGCTTCATCAAAAGCAATATCATTCAATTGAAGGTCGAGTAAATGAAATCCCCAGCCTTCAAGGGTGTGGTCAAGCTGGTCTTTAACCTCTTTCACGATCTCCGTACGCAGTGATAAGATCTCCGACTGCTTCTTCGTGGCAACAAAACTCCTGATCGATCCTTCAATAGTGCGAACGAGTGCCTGCATGAAGCTTCGTTCATCCATGAATTTGAACGCCACGTTTTTGATCGTCTCTTCCTCCTGGTTCAGCACCGCAAACAACAGCATGGCCTTGAAATTGACATTCGCCTGATCCATGGTTGTCGCCTGAAATTCCAATTCCACAGAACGATTCTGGATTGAAATTCTCTTGTAAATGTTTTGAATGATCGGAAGCTTGAAGTTTAGTCCCGGCCTCATAACGCGACTGTACTTTCCAAACACAGTGACCACGGCAATCGTGCCTTGTCTCACGGTTACAAAGCACATGAACAATACCAATACGAGTACACCTAATGCTATTAATTCCATAACAGGTAAGGGGTTTTGTGGGTTTATGACTTCCTGAAAATGCGAAAAACAGTTCATCCCGACAAGGTCGGGGTTGATAGTTGGTAAAAGTCAATTGACAAAATTTGCCGTATTAATCACTTGGATGAATTTGAACTAAATGGCGGCGATTTGAAACTCGTAGCATCAGTTGTCAGCTGCATGAGCGCAGCGAGTGGATTGTTCCCGATAGCTATCGCGAACAACTGATTACAAAAACTCTTTGATGTCCTCAACCTTTGTCTCCCCATCAAATCGTTTCACCAACACGCCTTCATCGTCATAAATCAAGATGGTTGGCATGCTTGTCGGCCTCAAAATCTTAATCACCGGCAAAATCGGTCCCTGCGCAAACACCACATCTGACTTATCAAGGAGATTGTACTTTTTGGCAAACTCATTCATCACTGCACTTGTCTGTGCGGAGACAAAGTACAGTTTGTAGTCTTTGAAAAGATCAATATGATTACTGATATCGGTGGCCTCTCGCTGGCAGTGATCACAGTCGGGTGTAAAGAGAATCAATACCAACGGTCCTTCAAGGTTGCTCAATTTTACTGTATCACCGCTTGTAGCGATAATATCGATGTCTGGCAACCGCGCAGTACTGTCTGCCTCGATATCACCAGACCTTTCCCTTTTGGTTGAAGGTGTACACGCGACGACGGCGATGAGCGCAACCAGAAAAATGAGACGTGTCATTCCTGAAGAAATATTTTCATGCCCGCATAAACCAGCGAGAAAAGGATCGTCAATGATCCATAGGCCTTGATCACCTTCATGCGGTTTTGTTCGTCTTCCCACCAAAGCATCGCCCACGGCCGAAACAACCCGATGATTAAGAACAAGACAGAAGTGCCGATAAGAAGGATGACAAAGAGCTCGACGTATCTCATGCATCAAAGGTAGCAAGATCAGCATCACGCACTTCAATTTTCTTCATCCCGATTGGAAGGCAGATCAAATGAAAATGTAATTTTGCACCTTTCCGGAAGAAGAATTGAGGGCGGTTGATTTTCTCACCTTGTACAAATCGGATAGCCTGGTACAAAATCTGGCTGAGGGGATTCGTGCGTCCATTTCAAAATCCATCAGAATAAAAGGTCTCACGGGCAGCCTGGACGCGGTAATACTGGCGGCTTTATATAAAAGTGTGCGGGCTAGTCACCTGGTGATCCTCCAGGACAAAGAAGAGGCGGCCTATTTTGCTACTGACCTGCAAAATCTTCTTGACAACAAAGAATTGTTCCTGTTCCCAATGTCATACAAGCGGCCGTATGAGTATGACGAAACAGAAAATGCAAATGTGTTAATGAGGGCGGAGGCACTCAATCACATCAGTGCTCACCCCGACACACAGATTATCGTCACGTACCCGGAGGCACTTTCCGAAAAAGTCATCACTAAAAAATCGCTGGCCAGTAACACGTTTGTTGTTCAGGCAAAAGAAAAACTTGACCGTGAGTTTCTCGAAGAATTTCTGCACTCCTACGATTTTGAGAAAACAGATTTTGTCTACGAAGCGGGACAGTTCGCAGTACGCGGTGGTATCATCGATGTATTCTCTTTCGCCCACGAACTTCCCTATCGCATCGAATTGTTTGGCGATGAAGTCGACAGCATCCGCAGCTTTGACCCAGGTTCGCAGCTCTCAGTTGAATCGCTCGATAAGGTAAGCCTGATGCCCAATGTGCAGACGCGACTTGTGAAAGAAGATCGCCAGTCATTGCTTGAGTTCATGTCGACCAATACGCGAGTTTGGATGAAGGATGTTCAGCTGACGGCAGATGTTCTGGACAAGGCATTCGAAAAAGCAAGCAACAGCTTCGATCGAATCGTGCGAGAAAGTGGTGCAAGTAAACTTGCACTGGAGCCTGAACACCTCTTCGAGACGTCCTCCTCCTTTCTGAAAAAGCTTGGCACGCTTTCCATCATTGAATTTGGAAGTCGCTTTTATTTCACGCCTGTATCGACGTTTGAGTTTCGTTCATCGGCGCAACCTGCTTTCAATAAGAACTTCGAGTTACTTGCGAAAGACCTGGTGGATCGTCAGGTACAAGGTTTTTCAAATTTCATTGCTGCAGAGCAATCACGTCAACTCGAGCGCCTTCACGGTGTGTTCAATGAAATTCATCCGGAACTGACATTCCAGTCGTTGGAGTTTGCGCTGCGGGAGGGCTTCGTTGACGTCTCGCAGAAAATCCTATGCTATACCGACCATCAGATCTTTGAGAGATTCCACCGCTCTAAGACGAAAGAAAAATTCAGCAAGTCTAAAGCGCTGACATTCCGTGAGTTGCAGTCTCTACAACCGGGCGACTTTGTTACCCACATTGACTATGGAATCTGCAAGTTCGCCGGCCTGGAAAAGAAAGACGTGAATGGAAAAGAGCAGGAAGCTGTACGTCTCGTGTTCCGCGACAATGACATGCTTTATGCAAGCATCCACTCGCTCCATAAAATATCCAAGTACTCAGGGAAAGAAGGAACGCCACCTGTTGTTAGCAAACTTGGAACGGACGAGTGGGATAACAAGAAGTCAAAAGTCCGGAGCAAAGTAAAAGACATTGCGCGCGAACTGATCGCATTGTACGCAAAAAGAAAGGGTGCGCCAGGGTTTGCATTTTCACCAGATAGTTTTCTTCAGGCAGAGCTTGAGTCATCATTCATTTATGAAGACACGCCCGATCAGGCAAGCGCAACCGAAGATGTAAAGAAAGACATGCAAAGTCCCCATCCGATGGATCGTCTCGTTTGCGGCGACGTTGGCTTTGGAAAAACTGAAATTGCAGTCCGTGCTGCTTTTAAAGCAACCACAGATGGTAAACAAGTGGCAGTGCTTGTTCCAACCACAATTCTTGCCATGCAGCACTATCGGACTTTTTCCGAAAGGCTTGCAAACTTCCCGGTGAAAATTGATTACGTATCACGTTTCAAAACGGACAAGCAAATCAAAGAGATTGTCAGCGCGACAGGTAAAGGTGACATCAATATCCTGATTGGAACCCACCGCATCGTCAGCAAGGATGTCTCATTTAAAAATCTTGGATTGCTTATCATCGATGAAGAGCAAAAGTTCGGAGTCAAAACAAAGGATCGTCTGAAGGAGTTACGCGTGAACATTGATGTCTTAACATTGACAGCGACGCCAATACCGAGAACACTACATTTTTCTTTAATGGGAGCGCGTGACCTGAGCATCATTGCAACGCCGCCTCCAAATCGCCAGCCTGTAACAACAGAACTTCATACTTATCAGGAGGAAATTATCCGTGATGCAGTCAGTTATGAGATCCGTCGCGGAGGTCAGGTCTTCTTCGTCCACAATCGTGTAAGTGATATCGATAGCGTCGCGAATGTTATCTATAAGCTGGTACCCGATGCGCGCATTGGCATTGCTCATGGACAGATGGAAGGGGACAAGCTTGAAAAAGTGATGATGCGATTCATCGAAGGAGAATACGATGTGTTGGTGTCCACCAACATCATCGAATCGGGACTCGATATACCGAATGCCAATACCATTATCATCAACCAGGCACACATGTTCGGCTTGAGTGATCTTCATCAAATGCGGGGACGCGTGGGTCGGTCCAACAAAAAAGCATTCTGTTATTTGTTGACGCCTCCGGCATCTGTGCTCACTTCCGATTCGCGAAAGCGGCTATCTGCGTTGGAAGAGTTTTCTGAATTGGGCGATGGCTTCAAAGTCGCCATGCGCGACCTGGATATTCGGGGCGCAGGCAACTTGCTTGGCGCAGAACAAAGTGGTTTTATCAATGACCTCGGCTTCGACACATATCACAAGATTCTCGATGATGCCATTCAGGAATTGAAGGAAAATGAATTCAAAGAGCTGTTTGCAGAAGAGCTTTCAGAAAAAGCAAAGCTCATCGCAGCCGATTGTACGATCGAAACCGATTTGGAAATTCTTATCCCGGAAAATTATGTTTCCAGCACACGCGAGCGATTGCAACTCTACGCTACACTCGACAACATCCACGATGAAGAAGGTTTGAAACAATTTGCGACTTCATTGAAGGATCGTTTTGGTGAGATTCCTCCCTCGGTCATGCAATTGATCGACACCGTGAGGTTGCGTTGGATTGGCGAGCTGCTGGGTTTTGAAAAAATCAGCTTGAAAGGCGGCCGTGTGCGAGCCACATTCATTGGCGACAACGATGAATATTTCAAGTCAGACGTATTTGGGGGTATTCTTTCATTTGTACAAAAGCATTCAAAGCAGTGCCGCCTAAAAGATCAGGCGGGACGGCCTACATTGTATATCGAAAATATCACTTCAGTTGAGGCCGCCCTCAAGATTCTTTCTCCTTTGCAGGAAAGATTTCCAATAGCGGAAAGTGTTTTGAAGAAACACGCGCATTCTTAACTATCTCAGCTGCATACAATAGTCTTCAGTTGCTTCCGTTACATGTAAAACCCAAAATGCGTTCGGCATTGATTTGCACCTGCATTAAGGATTTATCAAAAAAACGCTACGCTTTGGAAAACACGGAATTATCTCGTTATATTAGCGGTTGCTTTAATCCCATAACACCTTAAAAAATGAAGCAAATTAAAGGTCTATTGGCAGTAGTTGGCGGATCAGCGGTAATTGCGGCGTGCTCGCTTATTGGGGGCAACAAAAACGCTAAGCCAACTGCTATTAACCCGGGCCAGTTGAGTACAGCAACCAACCTGAAATACAATGATGAAGAGTCAGGTGGTTTCCAGGTAAAAGAATTTGAAGGCCAGCCAGATGCGCCGAACACCGTTTTCATTGAAGGTGGCCGTGCAGTAATGGGTTCATACGAAGAAGATGTAATGGCCTATCGCGATAACGTGGAACGTACTGTTTCTGTAGCGTCCTTCTACATGGATGAAACGGAAATTGCGAACATCCATTGGCTTGAATACATGCACTATCTCGCCAAGGACTCATCTCAGGAAGTATATCAGGCAGCACTTCCCGACACAAACGTGTGGGTTGGCAAGCTTGCATTCAACGATCCTTATGTTGATCACTACCTTCGCTATCCTGGTTTCCGCTATTTCCCGGTGGTGGGTGTTAGCTGGACTCAGGCAAGTAACTACGCTAAATGGCGCACCTCTGCTGTTAACCAGCAGTTGTTAAAAGAATCAGGACAGGATCTTCCTGAAGTTCCTGCTGGCGGTCGCATTCCTCTTGAGTCAGGTGTTGTAATCCCTGCTTATCGCCTCCCAACAGAAGCGGAGTGGGAATATGCTGCACAAGCATTGATCGGAACACAATGGCTTGAAGAAATGCAAACGCACCAGCGCATTTATCCTTGGGACGGTCACGCACTTCGTAATCCTTACGGAAAGCAAATGGGTTTCTTCCTTGCTAACTTTAAGAGAGGTCGTGGTGACTATGCCGGTATCGCAGGTCGCTTGAATGACGGAGCACTTATCACATCTTATATCTATGAGTTCCCTCCTAACGACTACGGTCTATACAACATGGCCGGAAACGTGAGTGAGTGGGTGATGGATGTTTATCGTCCATTGTCGTATCAGGATTTCGATGACCTCAACCCTATTCGCCGCGATGGATTCCTCGACGATCAGAAATTCTATAACAGCGACATCGAGAAAAATCCACAGGGCTTTACTTCATTGATCACTGATAAAGCTCGTGTGTATAAAGGTGGTTCATGGAAAGATGTTGCTTACTGGATGTCACCCGGTACACGTCGCTTCCTCGATCAGGATTCGGCGACTGCGACAATCGGATTCCGTTGTGCTATGATTCGCGCCGGCTCGAACTATTAAACTCCCTAAAATATTACCTAAAACCCTGACCCAATCGTCAGGGTTTTTTATTGCCCGGTTTCTTCTAAAACGCATCAAATTCAGTATCGCAACAAAGTAATTGTCCTTCTTTTTGTCAACTGTCGGCGCGCAGCGACGATTTGTCAACTGCCAATTTTCACAGCGCCCGACTACCTACCGACCTCTGATTACCGCACACCGTTTACCGGCTCACTGTGCTTCCGCAATACAAGCGACACTTATTTCTCTGCAACCCGACTGCACCAAATGCCGGCCACATGCTTCGAGCGTTGCTCCAGTTGTGATCACATCGTCAACAAGTAGTACTCGCTTGTCTTTGATTATGTCCAGGCCTTTCACTGAAAATACATCCTTGACATTATCCCACCGTTCTGCTTTTGATTTATGGGTTTGTGTCACTGCAGAATGTTTCCTTATTGACACTGAGTCATTCCAATCCACTTTCAATGCGTCGCTCAACCCTACTGCAAACTGCGCGCTCTGGTTATAGCCACGTTGTCGCTGACGCGAAGTATGCAATGGCACTGGGATGATCAAATCGAATTCTTTGTCGTATCCCATTCTGAGTAACTCAAGTCCATATGCTTGCCCAAGTTTGACGCCCACTTCAGGATGATTGTTATACTTAAGCTGATGAAGAAGGTGTTGCACAATTCCAGTCTTTCTGAACTTCAAAAATGCCCATCCATGTTTCAGCGGCAGGCGTCCTGACAGCTTATTTTTTATCTGGTTTTCCAGACGTAGATGATAGTTGGTTTTGGGCAAATCGATTAGACAAGTGGTGCATAGGATATCTTCACCCTTGACCAACGCGCCCGAACACGCCATGCAATAATGCGGAAAGAAGAGTGAAACGAAATCCTGAATCACGGTATTTACTGTTGTCATTTGATTTCGCTGGTGTTAAGAGGATATTTGAATCAAAAATTACTCTCATGGATATAGTAAAGCAATTCAATGATTACCGGGCTCGGATGAACGAAAAGATTTCGGAATCCGATAGCCTCATCATTAAAAGAATATTTAACCTAGATACAAACGCATACGCTCCGGGTGTCCTCGATGTAAGAACAAAGGAGCTTATCGGCCTTACTTGTTCGCTTGTGCTGCGCTGTGATGATTGTGTGAAATACCATCTGGGAAAATGCAAAGAGGTTGGATTCAAGACAGCAGAGATCAATGAAGCGATGGGCGTGGCAACACTCATTGGGGGAACGATCGTAATTCCTCACCTTCGCAGAGCTTTCGAATACTGGGAGGCGTTGGAGAATGTTTAGACGCGATCTTGAATTAGATAAAAACTGGCATCTGCTGCTCCTCGAGATTGAGAGAATGCTGGGCCAGAAGCCAAAAGACCTCAATGGCGTATTGTTCCTGATTGGGGTTCAGGAATTAGGTAAAGGCCACCAACTCTTTACGAAGGAACAAAAGCAGGACTTGATGCATATCGCGATTTGTAAGGTCCTCAGCTATTCCGGGTACTACAAATTGGAGGGCCTCGATTCGGATGGATGGCCTCATTGGCAAATCCTTAAGAAATTGCCTCGATTTGACCTGCTGGAGCAGGAAAAACTTTTGAAGATGCACGTCCTCGAATACTTTGACAAAGAGTTTGACTGGAGACCTCCCCAGACAACAGTATTTCCTGACCCTTCATGATCTCAATCCTTGAAATCAGCTTTACACGTGCTTATCTTTATAATGCACACTTTAATCTCTGCGTTTCATAGCCCGGACTTTAAAGACTGGGCCAGGATAAACTAACAGATCATAAGTTTCGTTTTCATCAAGCATGGGGAATCAGGTCAGGGTTGTAGATGAAAAAATTGCCTCCTTCAGAAAGAAGTATTACCTGAATTTATTCCTCCGGGGTTCCATCCTTTCCCTTTCTCTGTTACTCGCTTACTTCTTGCTTGCAACACTGGTTGAATATAATCTGTGGCTGGGCAAGGAATTCAGATTACTGATCTTCATTCTCTTTTTTGGCGCCGTCGGATATTGCCTCTTTCGATTCCTTCGGCAACCGTTGGCCTGGTGGCTAGCCGGCAAAGGAATCGGGAAGGAGCAAAGTGCTTCGATGATCGGCCGGCATTTTCCTGCTATCCAGGATAGGCTCGTTAATTTTCTACAGCTCGCAGCGAACGCCAATAGCCAAAGCGTGCTGGTAGAAGCAAGCCTTGAACAGAAAGCAGCAATCTTTCAATCATTCTCCTTCGAAAGCATTGTTAACCTGGGCGACAATAAGAAATACCTGAAATACCTTGCGGTTCCTTTTTTCCTTTTCGCCGCGATCCTTGTTTTCAACCAGAAAATATTCACTCAAAGCGCTGACCGCATTATTCATTTCAACCAGGAATTTTCGCCTCAGGCGCCTTTCAAATTTGTGGTTGATAATCCGAGTTTGCTCGCATTTCCCAATGAAGACTTCCTGCTTCACGTGCGACTTGAAGGAGACGCTATTCCCGATGCGGCATATCTCGTGGCTGGAACACAGCGACTGAAAATGGAAAATGTGACTGCAGGTGATTTCTCTTATTTATTTGAAAAGCTGCAGCAGGACTTTACGTTTCAGATAGAAGCCGCGGGATTCTTTTCATCGCCGTTTACGATCAAGCTTGTCAACAGACCTGAATTACTTAATCTAAAAGTTCAATTGTCGTATCCCGCTTACACGGGTCGACAGTCACAACAATTACTCAATGCTGGCAACCTGGAGATTCCCGAAGGAACGCGTATTAAATGGAGACTGAATGCGGCCAATGCCCAGCAGGCATCTATATTTTTTCAGTCTTCCAAGGGTCCGGAGCCAATGCAACAGCCTGACAATCAAATATTTGAATACGGAAAAAGTTTCTTCAATCCTGATGAATATTCCATTTCGCTTGAGAATGAAAACAGCAAAAACAAAGACCGCATTTCGTATCGCATTGATGTTATCAAGGATCAATACCCCTCTATTCTTGTTCAGCATCTAAAAGATTCTGTGTTGTTCAAGTCTATCGTTTTGGCTGGTCAGGTTGAAGACGATTATGGCCTTTCAAAGCTTGACCTTCATTACATCATAACTGGCAAAGACAAGGAAGAGCGATCGGATGTTATTCCACTGACGCTCGAAAAAAATCAGCCGCAACAAAATTTCTTTTACTCATGGATGCTGGACTCCCTAAAACTCAATGCCGGAGACCGCCTGGAATATTACCTGGAAGTTTGGGACAACGATGGTGTGCATGGACATAAGTCCACGAAGTCGGCTGCTTATCAGTTTCTGTTGCCGGGCACCGAAGAGTTCAAAGCTGAAATAAAGCGCTCACAGTCGTCCACCGAAAATGAAATTCAAAAGAGTTTGAGCAAGGCCAAGTCGCTCAAAGATCAAATCGAGCAGGCGGAGCAAAAATTACGTGGCAAGCAATCCTTGGACTGGCAGGATAAAAAGATGCTTGAGGATCTTCTCCAGCAAAAAAAGAATCTGGATCAGGCCGTTCAGGACCTCCAGGAAAAAAATAAAATGCTCGAAGAAAAAAAGGATGCCTTCTCAGAACAGAACGAACGTATCCGCGAAAAATCTGAGCAGATTCAAAAGTTGATGGAGGAGTTGCTCGACGACGAGACAAAAAAGCTTTTCGAGGAACTAGAAAAGATGTTGAAGGAAAACCAAGACCCATCGCAGATCCAGAAAATGCTGGAAAAGATGGATCGCCAGGAAATTAATCTCGAAAAGGAATTGGAGCGAACACTTGAACTCTTCAAACAGCTTCAATATGACTATAAGCTGGATCAAGCGATCCAGGAAATCAAAGATCAGGCGGACAAGCAAAAGGAGATTTTAGAAAAGACTCAGGAATTAGCAGGGGAGAAGAAAGATCCGAAAGATGGAAAAGACGGCGACAAAGGGAAGGACAATAAGGACGCTAAAGACGGGAAACAAAAAGACAGCAAGGATGATGCTGATGACAAAGGAAAGGGTGATGAGAAAAGTGGCCCTGACGACAAGAAAAACGCCGATTCAAAGAGAGATAAAAAAGACGGTGATCAGCAATCTGGCGACCAGGGAGACGATAAAAATCAGCAATCCACCGAAGAAGATCTCGCCCAGGAACAGGAAAACCTTGAACAAGAAGCAGAGGAATTTAAGAAGACTGTTGATGAGTTGAAGAAAATGGGCGAGGAGCTGGACAAGCAAGAAAGCAGTCCCAGCGAAGAAGAAATCAACGAAATGAAAGAGATGGAAAAGCAGGCCAAGGAATCTTTGAAGCAAAAAAATTCAAAGAAGGCTACTGCTCCCCAGAAGAAATCGTTGCAGAAAATGCAGCAAATGAAAGAGCAACTGGAGGGAATGCAGAACTCCATGGAAATGGAAATTGATCAGCAGAACCTTGAATCATTGCGTCAAATCATTCATGGTCTGATAAAGCTATCGTATGACCAGGAGGCATTGATCAAAGACTTCAATGCCATTCAGCAAAGCGATCCGAAGTATGTTCAGCTATCGCAGAACCAGCTGAAGATCAAAGATGACTCTAAAGTATTGGAAGACAGCTTGTTAGCTCTTGCAAAGAAGGATCCCTTCATGGGTTCAGTTGTTACACGCGAGATTGGAGATTTGAATGAACATCTTGATAAATCCGTCGAAAACATTCGTGAAAGAAAGAAGAGCAATGCCAGCACTGATATGCAACTGTCGATGACGAGCATTAACAATCTTGCATTGATGTTGAATGACCACTTCGATATGATGATGGATATGATGGCGAATGCAATGCCGTCAATGGGCAAGTCAAAAAAGAAGGGACAACCCAAGAGTCTTGGGGAGATGCAGCAGCGTCTCAATCAACAAATTGAGCAAATAAAAAATAGCGGCAAGAGCGGACGACAGTTGTCGGAAGAGTTGGCCAAGATGGCGGCCGAGCAGGAAAGAATACGCCGGGCTTTACAAGACATGCAAGAGAAGTTGAAGCAGGAGGGAGGCAAGCCGTTGGGCGGAGACCTCCCAGGCAAAATGGAACAAACCGAAATGGATCTTGTTAATAAACAACTCACGGATCAAACCATCCGTAGGCAAAAGGAAATATTGACGCGCTTGTTGGAATCTGAAAAATCAATGCGTGAGCAGGAGCTCGATGAGGAGAGGAAAGGGGAGACTGCGAAGGATTATCAGAAAGAAATTCCTAAGGCCTTTGAGGAATATTTAAGGTTAAAAGAAAAAGAAGTAGAATTGCTCAAAACGGTGCCACCAAAGCTTTACCCGTATTATAAGAAAGAGGTAAATGACTATTTCAAACGACTTGGCAACCAGAAGTAAAAGGCTATGAAGAACATCCGGATTGAAGTACCTGCCCTAACGGAGAACATCAGGATGATCGAAAGTTTCATTGACAACGCAAGAGAAAAATTTCAACTCGACGACGACATCTACGGCAACATTATGATTGCTGTAACCGAGGCGGTGAATAATGCCATTAAGCATGGCAGCAAAAGTGACTCGAATAAGAATGTTCTACTGTCTCTGTCCCTTGACGATTCAACAATAAAATTTCGAATTGAAGATCAGGGGGAAGGTTTTAATTACGAGAATCTTCCAGATCCTACATCACCCGAGAACCTCGAGAAGCCCGGCGGACGTGGAATATTCCTCATGAAACACCTCTCTGACGAGGTCGATTTCAAAGAAGGTGGCCGCGTAGTTGAGCTTAGCTTTTACATGAATGCCTGATGGCAAACATTGAGTATCATTCTCAGCTGTCTTCCTTTAAACTTTCAAATCCCCGAAAAACCTCAGCCTGGTTAAAAAAGGTCTGTGCCTCGGAGCACAGGACCATCAAAAGCCTGGCTTATGTGTTTTGTTCTGACGCGTTTCTGAAATCATTAAACCAGGATTTCCTAAAACATTCCACATACACCGATATCCTTTCATTCGACCTTTCGGAAGACAATGAGCTTGCCGGCGAGATCTATATAAGCGTTGACCGGGTCCGTGACAACGCCAAAAAATACGCGGTGGCATTTGAAACGGAGCTCCATCGCGTAATGGCTCATGGTGTTTTGCATTTCATGGGATATAAAGACAAGAGCCCGTCAGAAAAAGCTCAAATGCGAAGTAAAGAGGAAGCTTGCCTATCTTTGTGGAAATAAGTTTCACGTGGAACTGTTTTCCTGCCAAGACTTGGAACTGTTTCACGTGAAACCGCCTTTTTAAGCCATGTTTCCAGAATACGACGTAATAGTAGTAGGTGCCGGCCACGCAGGGTGTGAAGCAGCCGCAGCTGCCGCAAACATGGGATCACGAGTCCTTTTGGTCACAATGAACATGACCACAATAGGCCAAATGTCATGCAATCCCGCAATGGGCGGAGTAGCTAAAGGACAAATTGTTCGTGAAATAGATGCCCTCGGTGGCTATTCTGGAATTGTCTCCGACAATTCTATGATACAGTTTCGAATGCTGAACCGTTCGAAGGGCCCGGCCATGTGGAGCCCGAGAACTCAAAATGACCGCGCCAGATTCTCTGAAGAGTGGCGCCTAATGTTAGAACGCACACCAAATCTGGACTTCTGGCAAGAAATGGTCTCCGGACTAGTAGTCGAGGATAAACGAGTCACTGGCATAAAGACTTCTTTGGGAATAGATATAAAGGCCAAAGCTGTGGTTCTTACCAACGGCACTTTCCTAAACGGCAAGATTCACATCGGCGAAAAGAACTTCGGCGGCGGACGTACAGCTGAAAAAGCAGCACTCGGCCTCACGGAAAATCTCCTACAGCACGGATTCGAATCGGGCAGAATGAAGACAGGTACTCCACCAAGAATAGACGGCCGCTCCCTGGACTATTCAAAAATGGACGAACAAAAAGGAGACGAAGAACCAAGCAAATTCTCATTCCTCGACACCACCAAAGCTCCGACCAAACAGCTAAGTTGTTGGATTACCTACACCAACGATCAAGTTCATGATGAACTTGAAAAAGGATTCTCAAAATCTCCGATGTTCCAGGGAAGGATACAGGGCTTGGGTCCTCGCTATTGTCCCTCGATAGAAGATAAGGTCACCCGATTCGCCGAACGCGACCGTCATCAAATATTCGTGGAACCTGAAGGCTGGCACACCATCGAAATCTATGTCAACGGATTCTCAACGTCGCTCCCGGAAGTTGTTCAATACCGGGCCCTCACAAAGATCCCTGGCTTCGAAAATGCAAAAATGTTCCGGCCAGGCTACGCGATCGAATACGACTACTTCCCTCCGACTCAGCTTAAGCTTAGCCTCGAAACCCAACTAATTGATAATCTGTATTTTGCGGGTCAAATAAACGGGACTACCGGATATGAAGAAGCCGCATGCCAAGGACTCATGGCTGGCATTAACGCACACAACAAAATAAACGGCAAAGAACCACTCATTCTTAAAAGGTCAGAAGCATACATCGGAGTCTTGATCGACGACCTCGTCAACAAAGGCACCATGGAACCATATCGCATGTTTACATCCAGGGCAGAGTATCGCATTTTGCTCCGCCAAGACAATGCAGATATACGCCTGACAGAAAAAGGTTATTCCATTGGCTTAGCCACACCAGAACGCTTTGCCGCGCTAAATGCAAAAAAAGAATCTCTCAAGGAAGCACTCCATACCTTGAATACAACCAAACTTGGACCGGAAGAAATCAATGACAATCTCGCGTCAATAGGTTCTTCACCTATTCGTGAAAGGAGCTCGATCGCCTCATTATTGAAGCGCCCAGAAATCAGTATCCGCGACGTGGCAAAACTCCATCCAACACTATCGCAAATCATCAATCGTTACCCAAACGATGTTATTGAACAAGCCGAGATTATTCTCAAATACGAACCTTACATAGATCGCGAACAAAAAATGGCTGAGAAAATCGAAAGTCTGGACGAATACCAAATTCACTCTGATTTTGATTACGATCGCGTCAAAGCATTATCTTCAGAAGCCCGCGAAAAACTAAAAAAGCATCGCCCCGCCACAATCGGCCAGATGTCCAGGATAAGTGGAGTCACTCCTGCGGACGTTTCAATCCTGACCGTCTATCTTGGCAAGTAAATGTCACTCGAAACTGTTGGACTTTGTCCCATATGCTCTGCTGAGAACTTTACAAAACATCTCACTTGTAAAGACTACACTTCCAGCAACCAATTGTTTCATGTGGAACGATGTAACAACTGCGGCCTACTATTGACCAATCCACGTCCGCAAGAATCAGAAGCCGGAAAATATTATGAATCGTCGGCCTATATCTCTCATACAGCAAAGGCTGCTGGTCTAATCGACTATATCTACTTGATAGTCAGGCGCTTCACAACAAATTGGAAATACTCACTGACAAAAAAATACCTTTCAACTAATACGCTCCTCGACTATGGATGTGGAACAGGATCATTCCTCAACTACTGTTTGGAAAAGGGAATAGATGCATACGGCATCGAACCCTCCGTTCACGCAAGAGCGAAACACGCCCGGATCCATGACTCTATAGAACACCTGCAGGAAAAACAATTTGATGTCATTACACTCTGGCATGTGTTGGAACACGTCTATACTTTAGACTCAACCCTCGATCAGCTAAAAAGCTGCCTTCGAAATACTGGCACCATTTTTATCGCAGTTCCCAATTGGCAATCACCAGATGCACAACATTATAAATCGGAGTGGGCAGCTTACGACGTGCCCAGGCATATCTGGCATTTTTCGCAAAAAAATATGACGGACCTCTTGAAGAAGAAAGGTTTCAATCTTCATCAAATTATCCCGATGAGGTTGGACGCCTATTACGTCAGTTTGCTGAGCGAAAAAAACATTGCGGGCGGAAACCTACAGCTGTCAAAATTCTTGAAGGCAATCGTTATTGCATTTAAATCAAACCACCAGGCAAAGAATGATCTAAACTATTCGAGTCTGATATACGTCGCTACGAAATGAAAGCACGCGTGTCACTTATCGGTTTACTGGTTGTCACACTTTACAGTTGTGCTACCCTCACCACTCCTACCGGTGGACCCAAAGACACACAGAAACCCTACCTCACCCAAAGCATACCTGCAGACAACTCAAAAAACTTTAAAGGCAAAACTGTCACTCTCACCTTTAACGAACCCGTAAAGCTCAACAACCCAAAGGAAGAAATCATCATCAGTCCATCACCTGGAAAACGAGAAATAAAAGTCAAAGGCAACACTGTCACTATCACACCAGAAGAAGGTTGGCAAGACAGTACTACATACAGCATCTTCCCTCGTGAAGGCATCCAGGACATTACAGAATCCAATCCCGCGGACAGCTCCAAGCTCGCCTTTAGCACGGGCAATGAAATCGACTCCATGCAACTCGTTGGTAAAGTTGATATGTTACTAACCGGAGCACCTGCAGAAAAAATGTCGGTAGGATTATATCAACAAGACACCTTCAACATTTTTACAGACACCTCCCGCTACTTCACTAAGACCGATAAAAAAGGAAGGTTCAGAATCGATAATATCAAAGCAGGCACGTACAAGATTTTTGCATTCGACGACAAAAACAAAAACCTGCGTGTAGACAGTCGCACCGAGCGTTACGGTTACCTGTCAGATACTATCGACCTCCGCATCAATAGCATTTATGATACAATCCCTGTAGGTCTAATCAACCTTGACGCAAGACCCATCAAAGTAAACACCATCAGAAACGTAGGTAATCTCACCCGCGTCCGCCTCAACAAATTCAGCACCGAATACACCATTAAATCAGACTCTGATATCGTAAACTGTTATGGAGATGACCAAACCGAAATCGTCCTATACCATCCGTTGCAACTAACAGACAGTATACCAGTCACCGTTCATGTCAAAGACAGCATTCAAACAACATTTGACTCAACCTTCTACCTGAAGAAAACAAACATCAAACCAGTAAGAACACCATTCAAAATACGCCTGGGATCACCTGTAATAGATACCGAAACCTCACTATTAAAAACCAAAATCAACTTCAGTGAACCTATATCCACTATCAATTTCGACAGTCTCTTCATCAAAGTCGACACTACATCCACGGTACCAATTACTAAAGACGACCTAACCATCGACCCCGTCAAAAAAATCATCTCACTCCAAACAAAGATCGACAAAAAACTTATCGATATTCCCCTTGATTCACTCGGCAAACCATTGCCCCCGCCCACCCTCGCACTCTACTCAGGCTTTGCCGCCATGATCTCTATCGAAAACGATTCAAGTGCCCGAGCCGGCACACCGATCGATGTCATCCGATACAAAGACACTGGGACACTATTCATCGAAATAAACACTCGTAAGAAAAATTTCATCATCCAACTCCTAAACCGGGACTTCCAACTCATCCGCGAACTCAAAAACGAAAGAAAATACACCTTCAAAAATCTATTCCCCGGCGACTACCAAATACGGGTCATCATAGACACCAACAATAACGGCGTATGGGATCCTGGCAATTTCCTACAGGGCATCGCCCCAGAAAAAATCGTCTTCTACCGGAGCACAACCCGGAAACAACTCTTTCCGGTAAGGTCAAACTGGGAGCTCGGACCGCTGGTAATAAGGTTCTGATAACTTGTGGATAAATGTGAACAACGCTTCCCTTCCACCCTATTTTTGCAAACAATCACAAAACAACCTCCACCATCCTCATCTAACCCACCGTTAAAACAAAGTACCCACATAAAATCGCTTGTTGAAATCGTTCATACACAAATCTCCTGAATGTTAAAATCGCCCAAAAAACTACCCCCACCTCACTATGGCAAACATTTTTATAAACACGATATTCACAATCTAAATACGTTCATCTGTGCGACACCCAATTCCACAAATCCACACGACTGATTACTATTATTATTTATTATATATAAGTAATACTATAATACTATGTCTTGTTGGATGTGCATATCCGATCAACAGCTATGCCCAGGAATCAGAGGTTAGAATTGCCAATGAGTATTTTCTAAAGGGTGAAAAAGACAAGGCGTTGGCGATGTATCAGTCGCTTGCAAAGAATTCTGAAAATATTCCCGCGATCCATAATAACTATCTCAATCTCATGTTGGACCTGGGAAAATTCAAAGACGCCGAAGACTATGTTGAAAAAGTCCTGAAGAAATCTGAAGACAGGATATCTTATCGTGTTGACCTTGGCATTGTTTACATGCGGGCCGGTGAAGTGCAAAAGGCTGATAAGTATTTTAAGACCTTGATAAAAAATTCCTTACCGGATGTGTACAAGACCAAAGCTGTATCCGACTATCTAGCCTCTCACAATCTTGCCGATTACGCGGTATTGGCGCTGACTGAATTACGCCAAACGATTGGCAATCCGACAGTGTTCACCCTTGAAATGGCAAACCTCTACCGGATGCAGGGCAAGCGCGATGAGATGGTACAAGAGTATTTGAATTACATTACACAATCGCCTTCAAATCTTAATTATGTAAAAAATCTGTTACAACTTTTTCTGAATAAGCCCGATGAACTCGAGGCTTTGGAAAGAATGCTTTACGACAAGGTCCAGCAATTTCCGGATTCAGAAGTGTTCGCCGACCTTTTGATTTGGGTGAATCTTCAACAAAAAAACTTTTACGCGGCCTTCATTCAGGCCCGTGCATTTGATAAACGATTCAAGAAGGAAAACTCAAAGACACTTGAAATTGCTCAGATCGCACTCAACAACAAAGACTATGAGAATGCAGACAAAAGCTTTTCCTATGTCATCAAAGAGTTTCCGAATACAGACAACTATTTGCCAGCTCGCCTGGGACTTATCCGCGCACGTGAAGCAAAGGTTAAGCGCAGCTTTCCAGTGAACCGTGATTCGGTTCGTTATCTGACAAGAGAATACCAGTCATTCATTGCAAAATATCCAGACAACGGCAACAGCTACGAAGCGGCCTTGAACGAGGCCCTCCTTCATGCATATTACCTGGACGAAAAAGACTCTGCTATTGTAAAACTGACAGCGCTTGCAAATCATCCCCGTGTCCCACCCCACCTTAAGGCAAAGTCGAAACTTGATCTCGGTGATATCTATTTATTGAGAGAGGAGCCATGGGAGGCGACACTGCTTTATTCACAGGTTGAAAAAAATCAGCGTGACGCGCCGCTCGGGTATGAAGCCAAATTGAGGAATGCGAAGCTTTCCTATTACAAAGGAGAGTTCAGGCTTGCACAGGAGCATCTTGACATTCTCAAGCAGGCTACGACGCGCGAGATCGCCAACGATGCAATGGATCTTAGCATGCGCATAAAGGAGAATACAGCTTTTGATTCTGTCGGAACAGATCTGAAAGAATTTGCGGCTATTGAATTGTTGCTCTTGCAGAACAAAACCGACGAGGCGTTGAGGCGATTGCAAAAATTTGGAGCAGGCGGACCCGTTAAAATGAGTAAACATGACGCCTTTACAAAAAACTTGTGGCCCAAGAGCCAGGCAAATTTGTCCGAAGATGAAGCAAAAGAGCTTGCAGATTTCCTAAAACGCGACCGCGAAGCGTTGTTGCAGGGAAAGGTTTTAACAGACTCCGTTTGGATAGAGGAGCAGGGAACAAAGCAGATATCAAAGACCATCAGAGATGACGTTTATTGGCTTGAAGCCAACCTACGGCTGCAACGCGGCGAATTTCAGGCTTCGTTAAAACTCCTTGAAAAGATTCAGATCGAATTTCCGGATGATATTCTTGCAGACGATGCGTCGTTCACTGAAGGGGATATCTATGAGAACTATCTGAAGAACAAAGAAAAGGCAATGGAGATCTATCGTGCCTTTCTCGACAAATATCCAGGCAGCGTCTATGCGGCGGAAGCCAGAAAACGCTACAGAAATCTGAGGGGTGATTTCCAGCCCGAGAAGAAGATGTAGAGTCTGATTTATGGCGTTTTATCCTCAAATACGCCAGGAACGAATGGGTGCGTACGCGCGAATGATACCAAATTTGTCTACAAGCAGTATTCAGCAATCAATGTAACCCACTCTTTTTCAAAAGATTGCCTTTTATTCTATCTTCGAAGTCTTCCGTTACTTCTATGAAGAGTAAATGCGCCTACTTGATCACGTCGACTCTCGTGGCGTTGGTGTGTTCCTGCTCCATTATCCAGGATAGCGATATAAAATCTGCTGCCGAAGCCGCTAACCTAAAACTGACAAGCATTCAGATTGACCAGGTTACTCAGACAAATGGATCCAGCACGGCAACAATGACGCCGACGGTCGATAAATCCGTAAATATTTCCACCTCGGCGGGCCTTTTGACGCGATACGTTGAATTCAATGCTCCGTCGTTTTCCGCAACCAGCAAAATAAAATATAGAACTTCTGTTGCGGATGGTTCCAAAATATATGTCTACTACTTTTCATCAGGTAAGCCTTCTGCTCTGGGAATCTACAAGGAGAATGTTGTCAACGGCAAAGTGAAAGACTCGACTTTTTATGAGGTTTATCGCTTTCGTTACGATGCTTCGGGGCGTTTGAATAAATTCATGACATTCCTTAATCCTACTGCTGCACCAACCTCCAACGACACGTTGATCTATGGAGCAGGCAACCAGGTCGCAACGGTCCTTCGAAGAGGAACCAATCCGATCCAGGTAATCACCATTCAATACCAAGGGCCTCTCCCTGCAGTCAGTACTATCAGTGTCGCTCCATCAACGAATCCCAGTGCAACAACAAAATCGATCAACGGTGCAAATGCTTGTTTCACATGTGCCAGCGAAAGCAGTAGCTCTTTGAACTATAGTCAGAGTGGACAAAATCAGGGAACCGGTGGAGGCAATGGCCCTTTGACAATTACCTTGAACAATCTGGTTGGCAAACCACAAAATATCCAGCTTGAGAACCTGCTGAATGTCGGGTCTGGTCCCGACACATATTATTTCCATCCCCTGATGGTACTCTATGGCCAGGTACCTGCTGGCAATCCCCTGCTTCACATTTATACGATCGACTGGTGGAAACTTGGAACAGTGGGAGGCTCGACGGCAAACAATAACGCTATAGACAAAGTGAAATTCACTTTCAATTATGTCAAGCAATAAAGCCATCATAGCCGTCGCATTTTTCATGATGGCAGTTACCCTGCCTGTTGTTGGGCAATTCCGGTTACCGCAAGTGGATGTGGATCTAAAGGGAGCATTCTCGCTATATGACGCTGGCAACAACAATAGTATTGATAATATCAACCAGACTTCCATTCAAGGTAGCTTCCACGTAGCAATCAGCCAACACCTGGCAATTGGAGCCTTTTATATGAAAGGCGTCAGCGGTAGTATAACACATAGCAATGGAAGCAGCGCGAGTACGCAGAACAACTTGAAAACATTAATGAGCGGATTCGATTTTCGCCTGTCGGCGGGGAGATCGGTGAAGTGGAGACCCTACTTGCAGCTCGGTTATTCCAAAGTTGAATTTGTTGAAAGCTATACGGGATATAATCTTTCCCACAGCACGTGGGCTCCAAGTGCGAACGTTGGCGTAATGCTTCGTCTTGGAAATAGTTTTTATTGGAACGTCGTTGAGGTTGGAGCGAAATTTTTGGGAGAAAAAATCTATTGGCTCAATACGGACTTTACTGCCGAAGTTAAAACCGGCCTGACATATAACATCAGAATAAAAAGCAAGTAGTTATGAGGCCGATCATGGTAACAGTTCTCCTGTTGTCCGTGTTGAACGCAGGAGCACAATCACTACTCAAAATCGCAGCAAAAGTTAAGTCGCCCAACGCGATTGCTTACTCGCCCGACAATAAGTACCTGATCGTTGCGTCCGGAAAAGAAATACATCTTTTCAGTCCTGGATCAGAGACACAAGTGACCGAATTCTCGGGCTCCGCAACGAAGCAAAATCATACTAAAGATATTCTCAGTGTCACTTGCAGTGCTGACAATCAATTGCTCGCCACTACAAGCGCTGATCACACAATTCGCCTATGGAAACTTCCCAATGGTGAGCCGGTCGGTGTCCTGACTGGTCACATGGGTTCGGTCGTCGCTGCCAGATTCCTGGACAATGACAAATTGCTCACTTCCATATCAGATGACATGACCGTGCGGGTGTGGGATTTGACAACACTGAAGGAGGTTTATGCCAAACGTGATCATATTAAACCGATACGTGCTCTTGATGTGAGTCCGGATGGAAAATGGATTGCGACGGCTGGAGGTGATAAAGACATCTTGTTACGCGATGCGCAGACTGGCGAGATTTCAAAGCGACTCAAGGCACACACCGATTGGGTTCGGACGCTTGCATTCTCACCCGATGGAAAAATACTCGCGAGCGCAGGCGACGATAGGAATATTTTTATTTGGGACATGCAGTCCGATAAGCCCATAAAGACATTCGCGCAACGCGGATGGACTTATGATCTTAAATTCAGTGGCGATGCGAAGTATTTGGCAGCTGCCCTTGAGAAATATGCCGTGGACGTTTATGAGGTGCAAACTGGATTCGTTGCCCTCAAGCTTTCTGACTTTAAGAACCCTGTGCGGGCTATCGCATTTAGTCCGAATGGAAAGGAAATTTCTTCGATTGAAGAAGTCGAGCCGGTGATCAAGTACTGGAACATAGAAACGCTTAATATTTCACCGGTATTCAGATTCAAAGACAAGAAAGATTCAAGTCCGCCCCAAATTTTTGTCGGAAACCCTCCGAACCTGCAGAACAACCATGTAACTGTTTATAAAGACCTCATTGACTTACGTGGCTCAGTTGTGGATGAGTCAGGTGTTAGACAGTTGAAGGTAAATGGTGTCAATACTCCGATCCGCGAGAATGGAAATTTTGTCATTAATCTTCCGTTGGCGATGGGAGACAACCTGGTCAGCATGGAAGTGACGGACGTCAACGACAACATTGCATTGAAGAAGTTCGTCATTGTTCGAAAGAATCTAACCGGACAAGAGTATAATCCTGCTAATGCTAAGAACTATTTGATGGTCGTGGGAATCAACAACTATCAATACTGGCCCAAGCTGAACAACGCTATCAAAGATGCAAGCGACGTTGCAAGCACCCTTATTTCAAAATATAATTTTGAATTTGATAACATTGTGATGCTTAAAGATGAGCAGGCGACAAGAAGTAATATTTACAATAGTCTTCGAGGTCTCATTGAAAAAATAACGCCGCAGGACAACTTACTTGTATACTATTCCGGCCACGGATATTTTGATCAGTTGCTCAATGAAGGATATTGGGTACCGGTGGAAGCACATACAAACTCAAATGGTGATTACATTTCAAACACTGAGATCCTGAAGATCATAAACAACATCAATTCACAACACACATTCCTTGTGGCTGATGCATGTTTTTCCGGCTCGCTGTTTTCGGAATCTACGCGTGGATACAGCGAAAACGTGGAGAAATTTAAATCCCGTTGGGGACTTGTTTCAGGGAGATTGGAGGTTGTTTCAGATGGAGCGCTCGGCGACAACAGTCCGTTTGCAAAGAATTTCATTTCCTATCTCAAACAAAACGACAAGCCGAAATTCGCAGCCTCAGAGTTGATTCAATATGTCAAGATGAAGGTGGCAGAAACATCTCAGCAAACACCCTTGGGCAATCCACTTAAGAATGCCGGAGATGAGGGGGGCGAGTTTATTTTTTATAAGAAGCAATAAAAGCGCGGACGGCAGAAAATCATTCATACAATTTTCGCCGCAGACCACCGATTGCTAATCACTGATTACCGCATCTCACGGAAATCCACGATCTTCCACAAAAGTCTTTAGCATATGAAACGTTTGCTTGCCATAGTCGGTCTGCTGCTCCTGCTGCTCATCGGAGTCCTCCTGTTCAATACCTTTCTTTTTGAATCAAAGCAACTGAAAGTTGAAACCATTACAACAAACGCACCTTCTCCCACAGCAATTGAACATTTTCAGAAAGCAATCTCATACAAAACAATTTCGTTTGGAGATTCCGCACACTTTGATTCTTCGGCCTTCCTTGGTTTCCATAGGTTTCTTCAATCAACTTATCCGTTGGTTCATGCGAAGCTGAAGCGTGAAAAAGTTTTAAACTACAGTTTGCTGTATCAATGGGAGGGAAGCAATCCCGCTCTCAACCCTATCATACTCATGGCTCACCAGGATGTTGTGCCAATCGAAGAAGCGACGAAAACGATGTGGTCTGTTGAGCCCTTCGAAGGAGTAGTGAAAGACAATTTCATTTGGGGTCGCGGTACAGCAGATGACAAGGTGAACCTCATCAGCATCATGGAGGCTGCCGAGAAATTACTTGCTGAGAATTTTCAGCCCGTCCGAACAATCTATTTCGCATTTGGACATGATGAAGAACTCGGTGGCACCGGCGCACGGGCAATTGTTGCGTTGCTGAAGTCAAGAAATGTCAGAGCTGATATGGTGCTCGATGAAGGTGGATTTGTTACGAATGAACGCGTGCCGGGGATGACGAAACCTGTTGCGCTGATCGGCACTTCCGAAAAAGGTTATCTCTCACTTGAATTAACCGCCGAAAAAAATGGCGGGCACTCGTCCATGCCTGAAGCGGAAACTTCGATTGACATCCTTTCAAAAGCGCTAGTGCGCCTTCGCGAAAATCCATTCCCGGCAAGTTTTTCTGAATCGACGAAGGGATTTCTGGAACACATTGGTCCTGAAATGCCTTTCCTGAAAAAAATTGTTTTCGCAAACCGCTGGTTGTTTGAAAGTGTCATCGTCGGCATCTACGAAGAGACTGGCAGTGGTAACGCATTCGTGAGAACAACGACAGCGCCTACGATCCTGACTGCAGGTGTGAAAGACAATGTGATCCCAACGATCGCTAAAGCCACGGTAAATTTTCGCCTGTTACCCGGAGACAGTTCGGATAAGGTAATGGCAAGGGTAAAAGAAATAATTAATGATGACCGTGTAACAGTGGCACCATTTAACAATTTTAAAGGTGAACCGACGGGAGTCACATCTGAGTCCAGCTTTGCCTATAAAAAGACAGATCTCACTGCAAAACGGATATTTGCAAACACAATCACGACGCCATTTTTAATGATCGGTGGAACCGACTCGCGGCACTTCAGCGAAGTTTCAGACGGGATCATAAAATTCAGCCCGATCATTGATCCTATTGGATTTCATGGGATAGATGAGCGCGTAAGCTTGCAGAGCTATCAATACTGCCTTGCCTTCTTTGAGGAGTTGATGCGGACTAGTGAATAGTAGCAAAAAAAAATGAACCGCAGCGGCGCTGAGACGCAGAGAACCCTTCTTATTAAAAAGAAAAGGAGATTATGAATTTTGCGTCTCCGCGGTTAAAAAATGTATTACTCGCTTCGCAGGGACTTCACCGGATCGGTAGATGCCGCCCTCAATGACTGATACCCCATCGTGAGCCAGGCAACCAGGAATGCTAGGCCACCGGCCAATACGTAAACAAGTATTCCGATCTCCGTCTTATAGGTATAGCTCTTCAACCACCAATCGATTCCGAACCACGCCAGTGGCGCAGCGAGCACGAAAGCGATAATGATAAGCTTTCCGAACTCTTTCGATAAAAGCATCACAATACTACTCACGGAAGCGCCAAGCACTTTGCGAATTCCAATTTCTTTCGTGCGTTGCTCGGCAGTGAACGCCGTGAGTGCAAAAAGCCCAAGCGAGGCAATGATGATTGCCAACGCGGCAAATACGACGACTATTTTACTCAGACGTTGTTCCGCGGAATACATCCTTCCGAAATCTTCATCGAGAAAGGAGTAGCTGAATGGCAGCGTAGGGGCAAGCGATTTCCAGGTTTTTTCGATGGTTGAAATTACTTCGCTGGAGTTCTTTGCTTCAAACTTGAACGACACGAGGCCTGTACTTTTCCGGAGAAATAATGCGAGCGGTGTGATGGTTTGCTTCAATGATTCAAAATGGAAATTTTCCACTACCCCAACGATCGGCCAGCTCCTCTGGTTAGCGGGATCGGCAGCACCCGAGCCATCTCCAAAGGTGCTGATCTTTTTTCCAATGACGTCTTTTTCGAACCCAAAGAGCTTTGCCGCGGCTTCATTAATAATTACGGCTCCTGAATCTGAAGGAAAGTCACGCGAAAAATCTCTTCCCTCTTTCACCTTCATGCCAAGCGTCTTGATGTAATCATAGTCAACTCGCCAGTTTTGAATACTGACCATGTTGTCCTGACTCGGCTGCATGCCCTCAGGCCAAAAAGTGTTGTCGCTGCGACTGGTGCCGTTCACAGGAAGAAATCCCGAGATCGTACCCGATATCACGCGACTGTCTTTCAAGACCTCATCTTTAAATGTCTGAATTTGCTTATCAAGCGCATAAGCATCCTTGATGATTATCACCTGATCTTTACTAAAGCCCACTTTTTTGTTTTGGATGAACGACAACTGGCGATTGACGGCAATAGTTCCGATGATCAGGATGATTGAAATTGAAAACTGGAAGACTACGAGCGCACTTCGAACAAACCCACTTTTCATGCCTAGCGAGACATTGCCTTTTAAGACATTAACAGGACGGAATGCCGACAGAAAAAAGGAGGGGTACAGCCCCGCCATCAATCCCACAAGTAATGCCCCGATAAAAAGCACCAACCAGAAGTCGACCTTCGTGAAAGGAACAAAAAGTTGTTTCCCTGAAAGTTCATTGAATGACGGGAGCATAAGCCATGCAATAACTAGAGCGACAAGAAACGAGAATACGCTCAATAAAATGGACTCCGTGAGAAACTGTCTGATCAGATGGGAACGCAGTGAACCCATTACTTTTCTTACGCCAACCTCTTTTGCTCTGTTCGCAGACCTGGCCGTACTCAGGTTCATGAAATTGATACATGCGATTACAAGAATGAAAAGCGCAATCGATCCAAATAAATAGACATATGCGATATCGCTGTTGGGACCCAGCTCGGCCTGCATGTCCGAATGAAGGTGTATATCGGTAAGAGGTCTAAGCGTCCATTCTATTTTGTTTCCGGATGCGCGGAATTTCTCCATTGAGAATTCGTTGCCAAGTGCAGCCACTGCCTGCGGTCCTGCATATTTGTCGACCATCTTTGGAAATTTTGCCTCCAGGTCTTTTGCGCTTGTGCCTGAACGCAGCTTGACGAACGTGATGAAATTGTTGCTGAGCCATTGTGGGTCCTTGTGATAAGGATCACTCACAAGCGCCAGCATGAAGTCGAATCGAAAGTGGCTGGTGGAAGGCATATCTTCGAATACGCCCGTGATCTTATAGCTGTCTTTGTTCTCAACAATAAGTGTTTGTCCGATTGGATTTTCGTTAGGAAAGTACTTATCCGCCGCTTTCTTACTGATCACCATTGTGAATGGGTCCGTCAATGCCTTTTTTGGATTACCTTGAATAAGCGGGATGGTAAAGACGCTAAAAATCGAACTGTCAGCCAGGATCACATCCCGTTCCTTGGTGTTTTGATCGATACGCTTGAAAAGCATGGAACCATTTGACCAAAACCGTGCTGACGCTTCGATTTCAGGAAATTCCATTTTGAATGTTTCGGCCAAAGGACCAGGTGCGGTTGCCAGCCGCAAATGATTCGGACCAAAAACTATTTCGCAGTCAACCCGATAGATCCGATCTGCCCCTTCGTGGTGTCTGTCGAAGCTGAGTTCATCCTTCACGTACAATACGATGATAAGACAGGAGGCAATGCCTATCGCCAACCCCAGAATGTTGATTGCTGTATAAAATCTATGCTTGCGCAGATTTCTAAGTGCGATGAGAAAATAATTTTTTAACATAATGCTTTTGTTTTGCGTCTCTGCCCTGACTATTTGCTTTTGCGTTTCACGAAGGCCACTTGTACGGCCAAACGACTTCAATACTTCTTCGTAGGCGTCAGCGAATTTTTTTCCATTCCTCATCTGAGCTTCAACTCCGCTGCACACGTGGTCTATCAACTCTTCCTGAATTCCATCAGCAACGATCCCTCGATAGTTGAGGTCTTTGATGATGTATTCAATATGTTCCTGTTTCAACTCCACAATTCATACATTAACTCAACTGCACGTTCAATACCGTAGACATCGTCTTAATGAAGTCGACAAATTCAAGAACACGGTCTTTGGCGATCGATCTTCCTTCCGGCGTGAGCGCGTAATATTTGCGGATGCGCTTCCCGTTCATCACTGTTTCAGTCTTAAGCAAACCTTCGGCCTCCAGTTTGTGGAGCGTAGGATACAATGCACCTTCTGTCAACAACAATCTGCTTTCCGAAAGCTCCTTCACACGTTGCGTGATTTCATATCCATACATTTTGCCATGGTCTTTGAGGACCTTGAGAATGATCGTTTGAAGAGTCCCTTTCAGGAGTTCGGATGAGTGCATAGTACGATACCTAAGTGAATTATGCTTATAAGACGGAGCAGTATGCGCAGAGGTTGCAGGGAATGGCCCGGTATTTTTAAGCCTCTCTGAGGAAAAGCGTATCTTCACAGAGACCGATTCCGGAAAAATGCGCGTTGTTTATATCCTGATCACGTTTTTCCTGCTTCTCAGCATTTTCTTCACCCGCTGGTATCTCTGCGAGGTTCGCGGCCTTTGCGACCTGACACCCATCCTTGAGATCATGATCATGATCCTTGTGGCCTTCCTCGTAGGCTTTACAGGATCCTGGTTGATCAGTGAAAAGACTTTCATTGTGTTGCGTGGCCAACTGCGGCGGGCAGAACATGACAATGCCCTACTAAACGATCAACTTGAAATGGTTGAAAGAGAATCGGAGAATGTAAGAAAGCATCTTGCTCAATGGCAGCAAGAGGTTTCAGCACTCGCCGAGCGTAACAAGGCTACGGAGCCGCTATTGATCAAGGCTCAAAACCAGGTGTTGGCACTTGAAGATGAATTGAGAATCTATCAGCGGCGATATGACAACTTAAAGGCGGAATCTGATTCTGTTCGGGATACTGCAGATAAACTTCGCATCGAGTTAGCGCAGGCAAGAGCGACAACACATAAAATATCAGATCCAAAACCAATCGAGCAAACGCAACCGACAGCAGCTCCACGCTCGCGATTTACACCCACTACCTGGCAGACTAAGAATGATCTTACTAAGATCAGCGGTATCGGTCCGGTTATTCAAAGAAGACTGAATGAGATCGGCATCTACTCCTTTCAGCAAATCAGTGAGCTGACACCCGAGATGATTGATCGCATAGCGCGTGCGATCAAATTTTTTCCGGATCGCATCGGGCGTGACAATTGGATCGGACAAGCCGCTGCCCTGTTAAAGGGCCAGAAAAAATAAATAACCAACCAAACACCCACCCAATGAATCGTTTTCCAAACGATCGAGTAAATAATTTCAGCGATGCGATTTTTGCAATCGCGATTACGCTTCTTATTCTTGAAGTCAAGGCTCCCCCAACAGAGGATATTCAATCAATGGGATTGATGGGTGCTCTGAGAAAGCTTACGCCAAGCTTTGTCAGTTTGCTTGTAAGCTTTTTTGTGACAGCGTTGTATTGGAGAGCACATTTGGTCAATGCGCGATATATAAAGACGTATGATAACAAACTCCTGTGGCTTAACATCTGGCTGCTCCTTTTTGTCGTAGCACTTCCGTTTTCTACAGCGTTGTTTTCAAAGAATTTCAACTACAATTCGCCTTTTATTTTCTATGCGATCAACCTTGGTTTGATCGGGGTGTTTAACTACTGGATGGTAGCATATACGATCAAGAAAGAAGGTTATTCGGACTCACTTACTCCAGTCACCGCGAAGTGGCTCCGGTTTCGTGCGACGCCCGGACCAGTTATCTGGCTTTTATCTGCCCTGCTTGCAGGAGTGATGCCATTAACCGCCCGATTCTTATTCGTCACCATTTTTTTGGTGCTACTGATCGGTGATAGAAAGTATAGAAAACTGCTGTCCGTGGAAGCGTCTAAGAAGGCGGAAATTGTCGAATCACAGGCACAATAGAATCCCAACTTGTTAGCTGAAGGAAACGTTGGCCACGGATTGCACCCATGGCAAAAACCTTCGCCGCAGCTCGCGAAATCGCATCTTCTTCAGTGCTTTTGACCTATTTTCTATTGTTTGCCACTTATAATCCGGCGTAGGCCTCTCATATAATATTTTAATATACTCTGCATGCAGAACAATTTTTATTGTTCTATATTAGCAAGGCTTGAAGCGGGAAGAAACTATAGATTTCAATATCAAGGCCGCGTGGCACGCGATCGCCAGGATGTATAATCAACAGGCGATCAAATACGGCGGGACCATGTCGGTAGGATTTGCCCTGCTCAACATCAATTCGGATGAAGGGACGCCTGCGACGAAAATAGGTCCGCTCATGGGTCTGGAGACAAAGAGCCTCACGCGTCTATTAAATTCGATGGAAGAGAAAGGCTTGATCTATCGGGAGACGGACAAAAACGACAAGCGTTCGGTGCGAATATTTCTCACCAAGGCTGGTAAAAAAAACAAAGAGAAAGCAAGAGAAACAGTTCTGCGCTTCAATGAGGCCATTCGTGAAGAGATTCCAGCTCCGAAACTAAATGTGTTTTTTGAAGTGGTGCAGGAGATAAATAAGGTAATTGAACGCAATCAAATCTATCAAACGGTTTCCCGGTGACGGGCAATACAATTCTGATCTCTATAATTTATGAATCGCACCATTAAAAAAGTCGCAGTCCTCGGATCAGGCATCATGGGCTCCCGCATTGCATGTCATTTTGCCAACATCGGTTGTGATGTATTGCTCCTTGACATTGCGCCTAAAGAACTTTCTGAAGACGAAAAGAAAAAAGGACTGACGCTCGATCATCCCGCTGTTAAAAACAGGATCGTCCAAAGTTCATTTGACGCGACACTGAAGGCAAACCCGGCGCCGCTCTTCAGCAAAAAATTTGCATCCCGCGTGAAGCTTGGGAACTTCATCGACGACATGCCTAAGATTAAGAATTATGATTGGGTGATTGAGGTCGTCGTTGAAAATCTGGATATAAAAAAATCTGTATACACTGAAGTAGAAAAATATCGGACACCCGGAACATTAATCACATCAAACACCTCGGGCATTCCGATACACCTGATGGCTGAAGGGAGGAGTGAAGACTTTCAGAAGAATTTCTGCGGCACACACTTTTTCAACCCGCCACGGTATCTCAAACTTCTCGAGATCATTCCAACCCCGAAGACAGACCCGGCAGTCACAAAATTCCTTATGCACTATGGCGATCTCTATCTGGGAAAAACAACGGTGCTTTGTAAAGACACGCCGGCATTCATCGGAAATCGTGTTGGCATCTTCGGCTTGCTGAAAGTGATTGATTCCATGCGCAAGTTCGACATGAATGTTGACGAGATCGATAAGCTGACAGGTCCTGTGATCGGAAGACCGAAATCAGCTACGTTCAGGACATCAGACGTTGTAGGATTGGACACGCTTGTAAAGGTTGCTAATAACCTGTATGCAGGGTTGGTAAATGATGAAGGGCGGGAGATGTTCAAGTTACCCGAGGTAGTAACGACGCTGGAAAAAAATAAATGGTTGGGAGATAAAACCGGCCAGGGTTTCTATAAAAAAACAAAGGGCGCGAAGGGAGAAACCGAAATACTTACCCTCGACCTCAAGACATTGGAATACAAGCCTAAGGCGAAAGCGAAGTTCGCAACGCTCGAGACCACCAAGGGAATCGACAACCTGCGTGACCGCTTTAAAATTCTTCTAGCCGGGAAAGATAAAGCCGGCGATTTTTATCGCGACGCGTTCTTCGGATTGTTTCAATATGTCACCAACAGAATTCCAGAAATCAGTGATGAGCTTTTCCGGATAGACGATGCGGTTTGCGGTGGGTTTGGATGGGAACTTGGACCATTCGATACATGGGATGCTGTCGGAGTTGAAAAGACCATTCCACTCATGGAAGCAGCTGGATACAAACCCGCCAAATGGGTTTATGACATGCTCTCTTCGGGCAATAAGTCCTTTTATAAAGTTGAAGGTGGGCAACGCAAGTACTACGACATACCTTCTAAAACATACAAATCGATCCCGGGAAGAGAAAGCTTCATTATTCTGGAAAATAAGAGTGAGAATGTTGTCTGGAAGAATCCCGGATCCAGGATATATGATATCGGTGACGGTGTGCTCAATTTCGCCTGGCATACAAAGAGTTTCACGCTCGGCAGCGAAGTGATTGAAGGCTTGAATAAAGCAATTGATCTTGCGGAAAAAGACTACCGCGGACTTGTCATCGGACACCAGGGATCCGATTTTTCCCTGGGTGCGAATCTCGGGCTTGTATTCATGTATGCTATCGAGCAAGAATACGACGAGATTGATTTCATGATCAAGGCGTTCCAGAATTCTGTGATGAGAATTCGATATTCAGGTGTTCCAGTAGTAGTCTGTCCGCAAACGCGTACGCTTGGTGGAGGTTGCGAGATGACGATGCACGCCGATATCGCTCAGGCAGCGGCCGAAACATATATCGGATTGGTGGAAGTCGGAGTTGGTCTCATTCCAGGAGGAGGAGGAACGAAAGAGTTCACCAAACGCGTTAGCGATTCAATTGAAGAAGGAGACGTGGAGTTGAATGCATTGCAAAATGCGTTCATGACAATTGCTACGGCAAAAGTGGCAACATCAGCGGAGGAAGCGCGCGAACTAGGTATTTTGAAAAAAGTTGATCGCGTGACGATGAATAAAGACCGTCAGATTTCGGATGCGAAAGAAGCGGTGATTGAATTGGCAGATGCTGGGTACACGATGCCAGTTCAAGCAACGAACATAAAAGTGCAGGGTCGGACGGGTCAGGCATTATTCCTCGCCGGCCTCCAAGGCATGTTGATGGGAAGATATATTTCCGAGCACGATGCAAAAGTTGCGCGATGGATCGCGAACGTCATGTGTGGGGGTGATCTGACATCGCCGCAGGAAGTGAGCGAACAGTATCTGCTCGACCTGGAACGAGAGGCGTTTTTATCGCTGACTGGAGAGAAGAAGACGTTGGAGAGGATTCAGGCGATTTTGACAGGAGGGAAACCGTTGAGGAACTAGTTGGCAGTAGGCAGACGGCAGTAGGCAGTGTGCTGACTCAAGATGTCAGGAAAAACATGTGGAGTGAGTTTACGATGACTTAGCTCTTTTGAGATAGGTTGTCAAGACAAAACAACCACAGTATGAATACGTCAAAAGGTTATCGGGATTTGATAGTTTACAAGAAGGCTTTTTCACTTGCGATGAATGTTTTTGAAATGTCGAAGGGATTTCCAAAAGAAGAGCGGTATTCTCTGACGGATCAGATTCGCAGGTCTTCGCGTTCGGTATGTTCCTGTATTGCAGAAGCATATCGTAAAAGGCAATATCCACGATATTTCGTCAATAAGTTGTCGGATGCCGATAGTGAGAATGGCGAGACAGTCGTGTGGACAGAATTTGCGAATGGCTGCAAATACATCACAGCGGAAAAGGGAACTGAGATTGAAAAATTAAGTGAGGAGATTGGGCGCATGTTAAATAGTATGATCCAAAATCCGGAGAAATTTTTACCAAGAAGAAATAAGAACACGTAGCCATTAATTGCAGTGCGCCCGACTGCCTACTGCGGTCTGCCTACTGCCCAACTTAAAGCAACACAACTATGGACGCATACATCGTAGCCGGCTACCGCACGGCAGTCGGCAAAGCAAAGAAAGGTGGTTTTCGGTTCGTTCGTCCGGATGATCTGGCGACGGATGTGATCAAACACCTGGTAAAGTCTATTCCTGGATTGGAAAACAAAATGGTCGACGACCTCATTGTAGGCAACGCAGTACCGGAAGCGGAGCAAGGCATGCAGATCGGAAGAATGATCGCACTCATGGCGTTGGGAATTGATACACCAGGCTTGGTAATCAACCGTTATTGCGGATCGGGTGTGGAAGCTATTGCCATGGCTGCGACAAGAATCCATTCGGGTCAAGCGGATGTCATCATCGCCGGTGGTACCGAATCGATGTCACTGGTACCTGTGATGGGATTCAAGACCGCGTTGAATTATGCGATCGCAAAGGACCATCCTACCTATTATACCAGCATGGGATTAACTGCAGAGGAGGTTTCGAAGCAGTATAAAATATCACGCGAGGATCAGGATCAGTTTTCCTATGAATCTCACATGAAAGCCGCGGCGGCATGGAAGGAAGGAAAGTTCAAAGATGAAGTTGTCCCGATCACGGTGAAAGAAGTTTACGTTGATGGAAGTATGAAGAAGAAAACACGTGAATACATCGTTGATAAAGATGAAGGTATACGCGCAGACACAACAGTGGAAGGACTTTCAAAACTCAAGCCCGTATTTGCCGCTGGGGGAACCGTAACCGCCGGCAACTCATCACAAACTTCGGATGGGGCTGCATTTGTTGCTGTCATGAGTGAGAAGATGGTGAAACAACTCAATCTTAAGCCCATCGCAAGAATGATGAGCTACGCTACCGCCGGCGTAGATCCACGCATCATGGGAATTGGTCCGGTAGCAGCTGTTCCAAAGGCGTTGAAAATCGCAGGCAAGAAACTGGATGATATTGATATCATAGAGTTGAACGAGGCATTCGCGGCGCAATCTCTCGCGGTAGTGAGGGAGCTTGGAATCGATAGAAAGAAACTAAATCCCAACGGTGGAGCGATTGCCGTAGGTCATCCTCTCGGATCATCAGGTGCACGATTGTCTGTGCAACTGTTTGGCGAACTTAGAAGACAGAATAAAAAGTATGGTATGGTGACAGCGTGTGTGGGCGGAGGACAAGGAGTAGCGGGGATTTATGAGATGTTGTAAACATAGTAGGCAGTTGGCAGTATGCAGTCGGCAGCGAGCACACCTGCCTACTGCTTTCTGCCTACTGCCAACTTCTGGTATAGGCATAAAAAAATTTGAAATAACATGGCAACAACAACTGAAAAAAAGAAGGCCCTGAAAGGCGGAGAGTTTCTCATCCGTGAAACGGCAGCACATGAAATCTTCATTCCTGAGGAATTCAATGAAGAGCAACGAATGATCGCTCAGACGTGCAAGGATTTCTTGAAGCAGGAAGTTTATCCACGACTCGACGAGATCGACTCGCAAAAAGATCCGAAGTTGATGCCGTCATTGCTCGACAAAGCGGGTGAGCTTGGATTGCTGGGAACTTCTGTCCCGACAGAGCTTGGTGGCTTCGGAATGGATTTCAACACCACGATGCTTGTCGCGGAAGTGCTTGGCGCGGGATATTCGTTTGCGGTGGGAATTTCTGCGCATACTGGTATCGGCACACTTCCGATCCTTTACTATGGAAATGAGGCGCAAAAGAAGAAATATATCCCTAAGCTGGCCTCGGGCGAATGGAAGGCCTCTTACTGTTTGACGGAACCCGACTCGGGCTCCGATGCAAACAGCGGCAAAACAAAAGCCGTTCTCACACCTGATGGAAAACATTACCTGATCAATGGTCAGAAGATGTGGATCACAAACGGGGGATTCGCAGATGTTTTCGTTGTGTTTGCCAAGATCGACAATGATAAAAATCTCAGCGCATTTATCGTTGAAAAAACTTTTGGCGGCATCACGATGAACGAGGAGGAGAAAAAGATGGGAATAAAAGGATCCTCTACACGCCAGATATTCTTCAATGATTGCAAGGTGCCGGTGGAAAACTTGTTGAGTGAACGAGAAAATGGATTCAAGATCGCTGTAAACATTCTCAACATCGGACGCATAAAGTTGGGTGTTGCAGCAGTGGGAGGAAGCAAGATGGCTGTTTCGGCCGCGACGAAGTATTCCAAGGAACGCAAGCAATTTGGAACACCGATCGCAAACTTTGGTGCAATAAAGCACAAGATCGCCGAGACTGTAGTGAAGATATTTGCTTCTGAATCGGCGTGCTACCGCGCATCACAAAACATTGATGACGCATACCATGCATTTGTTGCCGAAGGCGTGGACTCGGCGAAGGCACGATTGAAAGCGCTCGAAGAATTCGCCATTGAATGTGCCATTCTCAAAGTACATGGATCTGAAGTTCTTGACTTCGCTGTTGATGAAGGTGTTCAGATATATGGTGGTATGGGCTTCTCTGCCGAGGGGCCGATGGATCGCGCTTACCGCGATGCCCGCATTAACAGGATCTTCGAAGGAACGAATGAGATCAATCGTTTGCTGTCGATCGACATGCTGCTGAAGCGTGCGATGAAAGGGCACCTCGACATTATGGGGCCTACGATGGCAGTGCAGAAGGAGCTGATGGGAATTCCAGATTTTGGATCGACAGATGATTCTGTCCTTTTTGCCAAAGAAAAGAAAGCACTGGCGAACTTAAAGAAGGCTGGCCTCATCGTCTCTGGAGCCGCGGTGCAAAAATTCATGATGAAGATTTCAGATGAGCAGGAGATCATCATGAACCTCGCCGATATGCTGATCGAAGGATATGTTGCTGAATCTTGCTTGCTTCGGGTTGAGAAGCTCGTTGGCATCAAAGGTGAGAAAGCTTGTGAGTTACAGATTGAAATTGCAAGGATCTACCTGCATTCTGCGATTGAAAAAGCCGCAGCTGCTGGCCGCGCCGCTATCTACGCTTTCGCGGAAGGCGACGAACTGAGGTTGATGCTTTTGGGATTGAAACGCTTTACTAAGATCGATCCTTATAACCTGAAAGAGGCGAGACGTAAAGTTGCGAACTACGTAATCGAAAAAGGGGAGTATCCATTTTAGTTCAGAGTTTAGAGTTCAGGGAGCCCGGCCAGAACATGGTTCGGGCTTTTTTATGCGCATTTGACCCGAAAAACGGTTTCATGGACATCAGTCTCAAGTTGCTTTTTGCGCCTTTCGGGCGCGTTTAGATACACTTCGATAAATCTGCTCTGGTCCAAAAATCAGATTACCCGTAAAGTTGCATGGTAATTCTGCCATGCCTTAATCATCGCATATGATTATCAAGAAAACAGTCTTTATCGTCGTCTTTTCACTTACGGTTGCGACAACCATCGCACAGACATTGACGATCGAACAGTGCTATGAGATGGCCAGAAAAAATTATCCTCTTATCCGGCAAAAAGAACTTTTGGTTAAGAGCATGGAGTTTACCATTTCCAACGCAAGGTCAGGCTACCTGCCGCAAGTGACAATCTATGGTTCGGCAACGTACCAGTCTGACGTCACACGCCTGCCTTCAGCCAATATTCCCGGTGTGTCACCTCTTATCGAGCCGCTGGCAAAAGATCAATACAGAATCTACGGAGAGCTCAACCAAAGTATTTACGATGGAGGTGTGATTCTTTACAAGATCTACGACCGCATCAACCAGATTTATTTCGGGGTGTTGCTGATGGATGCCCAAACAGCCCAGGTCAATTTGTTGAAAGCCGACTTGAGAACCTCTCTTGCTAAAGCCGAAGCTTCGATAAAAAACGGGACAGCATTCAAGTCCAACGGTGAAATGATCGAGGCGGAGATCTTAAAGTCTGATCAGCGCCTGATCGAAATGCGCGCGACACGCAAAGGCTTTCTCGACATGCTTGGATATTTTATCAACACACCCTTGAGTGATAATGTCGTTCTTGAAAAACCGATTGACATCGCTTTTGAATCAACACCTGAAATCAGGCGCCCTGAAATGAAACTTTATCAGTTCCAGACGGATCTGTTGTCGGCGCAGTATAAATCAAGCATTACCCGCAACGTGCCGAAGCTTGGCTTCTTTGTGCAGGCTGGCTATGGAAGGCCGGGATTGAATGTTTTGAAGAATGAGTTCGATACCTATTATCTGGGTGGATTTAGATTGAACTGGGCATTGTCGGGATTCTATAATTCGCACCGCGACCGGCAACTGCTGGACATCAACTCGCAAGTGGTGAATTCGCAAAAGGATGCATTTGTGTTCAATACCAATCTGACATTGACCCAGCAGGGACTCGAAGTCAAAAAGTTAAATGATTTGATTGCTGTTGACAATGACATTATTGCCTTGCGTGTGCGCATCTCCAACACTTCAAAAGCACAACATGAAAACGGTGTGATCTCGACCAGTGATCTCTTGCGTGAGCTCAACGCTGAGGACGCATCCAAACAAAACTTGCTGGTGCATCAGGTACAGTTGATGCTGGCGCAATACAATTATCAAACAACCATTGGAAAATAAAGATTAAAAAGAATAAGCTATGAATATTAAACTGATCCTTTTCGTCTTTTGCCTGGCAACAGCTTCCTGCAGTAAGAACGCCGGCGATTACGATGCGTCCGGAAATTTTGAAGCGGATGAGATCATCGTATCGTCTGAGGCGTCAGGCAAGATCCTTAAGCTCGACCTGACGGAAGGCGTTGTGCTGAAGAAAGGGCAGATTGTTGGTTACGTGGATACGATTCAGCTCGCGCTTCGCAAAAAACAGCTACAATATTCGATACAGGCAACACTCGCACGAAGACCTGATGCAGCAAGTCAACTGTCGACAATTCAAAAACAGATCGATACCAACGAATATGAAAAGAAGCGTGTAGAAAATCTTTTGAAAGATGACGCAGCAACAAAAAAACAATTGGACGATCTGAACGCGCAAATCGACATTCTGCGGAAGCAGTACAACTCCCTTCAAATGTCGCTGAGCATTACCACCAGGGCATTGCAGAGCGAAACATTGCCGCTCCAGGCGCAAATTGAACAGCTGCAAGACCAAATAAAGAAATCAATTATTGTGAATCCGATCGATGGGACGGTGCTTGAAAAGTATGCTGAGCAAGATGAAGTTGTAACGCCGGGCAAAGCCATTTATAAAATTGCGGACTTGTCGCAGATTATCCTCCGCCTTTATATCTCGGGAGATCAGCTCAGCTCTGTCAAGCTCGGACAAACAATTAAAGTCGTAATCGACGACATCGACGGGGGCTCCAGGAATTATGAAGGAATGATAGAATGGGTTTCAGATAAAGCCGAATTCACACCTAAAACGATCCAAACCAAAGATGAAAGAGCAAACCTCGTTTATGCAGTGAAAGCACGCGTGAAGAACGATGGATACCTGAAGTTAGGAATGTACGCGGATGTGAAACTGAAATAAGATGCCTAGTTCGGTAAAAGTCAATAACATCCACAAGAGCTTTAAGGTCGACAAGACCGAGATAAAAGCGCTGAAAGAAATCACTTTTGAGGTTTCTAAAGGGGAATTGTTTGGTCTTATAGGACCGGACGGCGCGGGGAAAACCACATTGTTCAGAATCCTTACCACGCTGATGATTGCTGACAAAGGCGAGGCTTCGGTGGATGGCTTTGATGTGGTGAAACAATACAAAGAGATAAGACAAAGAGTAGGCTATATGCCAGGAAGATTTTCCCTTTACCAGGATCTCAGCGTCGAAGAAAACATCTCCTTCTTTGCAACCCTTTTTAACACCACGCTCGAAGAAAATTACGATCTCGTCAAAAGCATCTATCAGCAGATCGAACCTTTCAAGACAAGAAAGGCAGGAGCGCTTTCAGGAGGAATGAAGCAGAAGCTGGCATTGAGCTGCGCGCTAATCCACAGACCTAGTGTGTTGTTTCTGGATGAACCAACAACCGGCGTGGACGCTGTATCAAGAAAGGAATTTTGGGAACTTTTGCGTGAACTTCAATCTCATGAAATCACGATCGTGGTATCGACACCCTACATGGATGAAGCAAGTTTGTGCGATCGTGTGGCATTGATGCAGGAAGGAAGAATTATGGAGATTAATTCTCCGACCGGAGTGACTCAAAATTTCAAGAAACCATTGTGGTCGATGCGAGCGCCCAACATGTATGAACTCATGACCAGGCTCAGACACTTGGATGCAGTGGACACCTGCTACCCGTTCGGTCAGTTTCATCACGTCGTATTTAAAAACGATGTGAAGGATGACAGCGAGGTGAAACGAATCGTCGATCCCGTTGTGAATGATGTGGAGGTGGCAAGGATCACGCCCACGATCGAAGATTGTTTCATGGAACTTATGAGAAGCAAATAAAGCGTCATGAACGATCAACCTGTCATATCGGTCAGCCAGCTCACGAAACGATTCGGGAGTTTTACGGCAGTGAATTCAATCACTTTTGACGTGAAGCGCGGAGAGATTTTCGGATTCCTTGGCGCGAATGGAGCCGGTAAAACCACGGCGATGCGAATGCTGTGCGGTCTTTCATTTCCGACAAGCGGCGACGCGACGGTGGCTGGATATAACCTTTTCAAAGAAGCGGAGCGCATTAAAAAAAGCATTGGATACATGAGTCAAAAGTTTTCACTCTATGAAGACCTTACCGTGCGAGAGAACATCAGATTTTACGGCGGTATCTATGGCTTGAATGATGTGCAGATTAAATCCAAAACGACCATGATGGTCGAGCACCTTCATCTGCAGGATCAGGTAGACAAACTCGTCAAGTCGCTGCCACTTGGCTGGAAGCAAAAGCTTTCATTCTCGGTTGCAATGTTGCACCAACCCTCCATTGTGTTTCTTGATGAGCCCACCGGTGGTGTTGATCCTGTGACACGAAGGGAGTTCTGGACAATGATCTATGCGGCGGCGCATGGTGGCACTACAGTATTTGTCACAACACACTATATGGACGAAGCGGAGTATTGTGACCGTGTATCAATAATGGTGGATGGCAGAATTGACGCGCTCGGCACACCGCTCGAATTGAAACAACAATTCAACGCGCCGAGCATGGAGCAGGTATTTGTGCAACTCGCCCGTAAAGCGAAACGAAGCGAATAGACACATGAAACAATTCTGGTTTTTCATACAAAAAGAGTTCTATCACCTGGTTCGTGACACGCGCACGTTACTAATTCTTTTTGGCATGCCCTTGATGCAAATCCTGATATTCGGCTTCGCGCTTACCAATGAAGTGAAGAACGCCAGGATTGCGATTCAGGATAATTCAAAAGACGAGGTCACTCGTGAAATTATTCACCAAATTGAGGCCAGCCGTTATTTCGATATCGTGCAAAATCTCGAAGGAGAGAAGTCTTTAGAGCGCGCATTCCAGGAAGGAGTCATAAAGCTTGCTATTGTTTTTCCTCCGCAGTTTCAACACTCCCTTCTCCATCAAAATCAAGCGGACGTGCAACTCATCGCGGACGCGACTGATCCGAACATCGCGAATACGTTGTCCAACTACGCGAGCGCGATTATCGTCGATTACCAGAATAACATGAAGGGCCAGCAAGAATTTCCCTTTGCTATTAATACTGAATTAAGAATGCTCTACAATCCTCAGCTGAAGGGCTCGTACAATTTTGTTCCTGGCGTGATGGCCATGGTACTCATGCTTGTGTGTGCGATGATGACTTCTATTTCGATCGTGCGCGAAAAGGAGATGGGTACAATGGAAGTAATTTTGGTTTCGCCGATGGTTCCAATAAGAATGATCGTGGCCAAGATGGTTCCATATTTCTTGTTGTCGGCGGTAAACATTGCGAGCATACTGTTGCTGAGCGTTTTTGTGCTGGACGTGCCCATCCGTGGCAATCTCGTATTGCTAGTGAGTGAATGTTTATTGTTCACGATCACCGTTCTCGCGCTTGGGCTGTTGATTTCTTCGGTCACGGATTCTCAACAGGTAGCCATGTTGATCTCTTTGATGGGATTATTTCTTCCGACGGTAATGCTCAGCGGCTTCATGTTCCCGATTGAAAACATGCCATTGCCGCTTCAAACAATGTCTAATGTCGTGCCTGCGAAATGGTTCTTCAATATTGTAAAGAATGTGATGATCAAGGGATCGACTATCAAATATGTCTGGAAGGAAACATTGATCCTGACCGGGATGACAGTCTTCTTCCTATTTGTCAGCATTAAAAAATTCAAAACCAGGTTGGAATGAGAGTATTGCGAATCCTGCTTGAGAAGGAGTTCCGTCAGATTTTCCGGAACCCGTCGATCCTTCGCATTATTTTCATGATGCCGATCGTGCAACTGATCGTCATGCCGCTGGCAGCCGACTATGAAGTGAAGAACGTTAAACTCTGCGTCGTGGACTTCGATCGGTCTTCGTATTCACAAAAGCTGGTTAATAAAATAAAATCAACCGACTATTTTGAATTGGTCGACTACACAGCTTCCTACGAAAAAGCGTTGGAATATGTGGAGAGTGACGAAGCAGATCTTGTTTTACAGATTCCAACATCATTCGAAAAGCAAGTCGTTAAAGAAGACAAATCGACGTTGTTCATGGCGCTCAACGCAATCAACGGCGTGAAAGCAAACCTTGGGGGCGCATATTTGCGAATGATCATAGCTGACTTTAATCGTGAGGTGCGGCTCGAATGGATGCAACTGCCGCGCCTTAGTCCTCAGCCGACAATCAGGGTTATCCCGATCAACTGGTTTAATCCGTTGATGAACTATCAAATCTTCATGGTTCCAGGTATTCTCGTGATCCTCGTTACCATGGTCGGAGCTTTTCTTTCCGCGCTGAATATTGTGAAAGAGAAAGAGATCGGAACGATTGAGCAAATCAACGTTACACCAATTCGCAAATACCAATTCATTCTTGGGAAGCTGTTGCCATTCTGGGTGCTTGGTCTGATTATACTTTCAATTGGCCTGTTTATTTCCTGGGCGGTGTACAGTATCATCCCCGTAGGGAATTTCTTCACTATTTATTTGTTCGCAGCCATCTATTTGCTGGCAGTATTGGGCATGGGACTTCTCGTATCGACCTTCGCGAATACACAGCAGCAGGCAATGCTTCTGTCATTCTTTATCATGATGATCTTCATTTTGCTCGGCGGCCTTTATACTTCCATCGACAGCATGCCGCAGTGGGCACAAATCTTCACGAAGTTTAATCCGGTATCCTATTTTATTGAAGTTATGCGAATGGTGGTTCTTAAGGGGAGCAGTTTATACGACATACGTATGCACATTGCGATCGTGTTTGTGTTTGCCGTTGTCCTCAACAGCTTCGCGGTATGGAACTATCGTAAGCGTAGCTAGTGCGGAATTTCACCTTTATAGGAAAGTCAGTTTAAACGACTTCCGGCACGCTGCTGCATGTGTCACCGCTAAAGCTTTTAGAAGTCAAAGACTGTTCATTTTTGTTTTTAACACTGTTCATTTTTCAACAGCCGGACGGAATTAACCAGCCGCAAATTCGGTCAAACGTCGTTTTTTGAATCTTTTAAGGCATTGGTGAAACCCTGAACGATTATTGATGTGATAGGGTGAAAACACCAATCCAAATGACACGAAATGGTTCTTCAAGTTCTCAGACGATCCTATTAGCGATCGTCGTGATTATAACCTTTCCGATTTGGATCGGACTGTTCGGCGCGTTGTTTGGGATCGCCGCAGGAATTTTCGGAGCAGCGATCGGTATCATCGGCGGCATATTCGGTGCAATCATCGGACTGATCGCCCTACCATTCAAACTGCTTTTTGGATGGAGCCATTGGGGATGGGGTTGGGGATGGTTTGGTCATCACCACCATGGATTTGCATTGATCATGCTGGTCATCGTGCTGGCGCTGGTGTTCAGGAATCGGGGTCAGAGATAGTTTCTTGCCCCACGCAAAGACCTTGCTCCGCTGAAGCTATGCGAAGGCGACGCGCTAAGCTCGCCAAGGAATAATCCACTTAAATTTTGCAGGGTTTGCGCCTTGGCGTGAGGTATTATTTGTTGCTTAATGCGACGCCCTTGTCACGGGATTCTCGCCTCATTCTTAAACGCCAACACGTGATTGCGAAGAGCGTCAAGCCAGGTTACATCAGCGTCCCATTTTGTTCCGAGAAAAACATTTCCATTGTCGATGTGTCTGAAATAGAATTTGTAAACCTCTTTGTCGGCGGAAATTGTTTTGAGCTGCACGCCACCGTCAGGAAAGGTGATCGAAGCATAAGAGTTGCCGTCTTTCGTTATATCATAGCCAAGAATCTCTCTTGCAGCCTTTCCCCGCGTGCGGACATAACATAGCACGTATTGAAATCCCTGACGGCGAAGCTCCTGGTCCGGGATCCCAGCTTCTGTGATTTTGTATTTCAGGGGATAATTGTTTTGAAAAAATAATGCGAGCTCATTGTCCATGCCCTCATTACCGAATTTTGGAACGGCAAGGTTGTCGACTTTCAAATCGATAGCATAAAACTCGTGGCGGTTGCCTTTGAACGGATCGATTCTTATGTCGCTTTCCGGAAATTCATTGACCAGGTAATTTTGTTTCTTTTGACTGCGCCACGAATCCTGTAAGACAGTTCGCAACAGTTCCCGGAGACGTTCGTTCTTGAGTCTCCATGCCGGCAAGGCTGGATCAAAGAGATCTTTTTCAGGAGTGAATTGTACTCCGACGATTTGATATTCTGTCGTGTACTTTTCGAGGAAGACAATGTTTTTAATTCGTCGTGTGCTGAAATATTCCTTGAACGCTTTGACCATGTCCGTTCCAGCCATCACCTGATCCGATTCGAAATATGCGATGGCGTCGATGCCAATTTGTTGAAACGCTTTTTGAATCTCCTCCAACTCACTTTGCTTGAAGGTGTAATCATACAGAACGACCGCGCGCGTTGAAAGAAGGTCTGCGGGAACCGCCTCGGTAAAGTGCAATGATGACGTGAATGATCGTTGGGCCATGCACGGAAGCTCAAACAAGGCAACCAGCATCACAAAAAAGAGCGATCGCAAAGGCCTTACCATTTCATCTTTGATTGCCATACACAGCATTGGAAATCAAACGTAGAATTATCGAGTCTATTTTACAATCCGATAAAAACGCCACCTAGATCTTGTTTCACAGGATAAGTCAACAGGTCGCGAGAACGTTCCTCACCTTCGCGACCTGTCTTCAAACTAAACCTTTGACCATGCCAGGAACAGATAATCTCGCCTAAATAGTTGACTGTCCCCTTACTCAAGGACTCGCCATTGTGCGGACATTTATCTTCGACCGCATATAGCGCATCTTCTCGCCTCACGATGCAAATCCTTTTACCGTGCGCGATCAGTAATCGCGGTTGACCCAAGGGAAGTGCATTTTGCATTTCTGTTTGCGATGAAAAGATTTTGATCCAATCCACTGGATTATTTCCTCTCGAATTTCTTTTTTCTACCTTACTATTTCTCTAAAGACGCAAAGATGAAAAAATTATGCCGCTGTCTCCTCCTTGCATTTGCCTTCGTGCCTTGTTTAGGACAAACAAATACGGCCCTCCAATCAAAGATGGACCAACAGGCGAAAGAAATTGAGCAGAAGCTTATCACGTGGCGTCGAAATTTTCACGAGCATCCGGAACTTTCCAATCGCGAACTCAAGACAGGTCAGCTTATTGCCGATTTTTTGAAATCGCTTGGCATTGAAGTAAAATATCCTGTGGCTAAGACAGGTGTCGTAGGAATTCTGAAAGGCGCCAAACCTGGTCCTGTCATCGCCCTTCGGGCGGATATGGATGGATTACCCGTCAACGAGAGAAATTCATTGCCCTTTGCATCAAAGGAAAAATCAACATTCAACGGACTCGAAACAGGTGTGATGCATGCGTGCGGGCATGACGGTCATATGGCAATATTGATGGGAGTGGCTGAGATCCTTTCTAAAAATAAAAGTGATCTGAAGGGCACAGTGAAATTTATTTTTCAACCATCAGAGGAAGGCGCTCCTCCCGGGGAAGAAGGTGGTGCAGCTTTGATGATCAAAGAAGGGGTCCTGGAAAATCCAAAGGTCGATGTGATTTTTGGATTACATATTCAGGCACTGCTGCCCCTTGGCCAGCTCGCCTATCGTGCAGAAGGTCTCATGGCTGCTGTTGACGGATTTAATGTGAAGGTAACAGGTGTTGGTGCACATGGCGCCACACCCTGGGACAGCGTTGATCCGATTGTGATTTCAAGTCAGATCGTTTCAGGTTTACAAACTATTGTGAGTCGGCAAACTGAGCTGACTAAAGCTGCTGCAGTTGTTACAGTCGGAAATATTCATGGCGGTATCAGGCGGAATATTATCCCGGAAGAAGTCAACATGGAGGGAACGATAAGAACCTTCGACTCCGAAATGCAAAAACAGGTTCACGAAAAAATAAAAAGAACGGCGACAAACATAGCAGAAGCGTCAGGCGCAAAAGCAGCGGTTGACATTCAAATTATGTATCCCGTCACTTACAACGACACGAAATTGACTACTGCCTCCGTACCCAGTCTCGTGAAAGCAGCCGGCGTAGAAAATGTGAAACTTACCCAGCCAGTGACAATGGCGGAGGATTTTTCTTTCTTTCAGCAAAAAGTGCCCGGATTTTTCTTTTTCCTTGGAGCATATCCCGCTGACATGAACCTCACAAAACGTCCGGTCCATCATACTGCCGACTTTATGATGGATGAAAGGTCTTTCGTCACGGGTGTCAAGGCACTGCTGAATCTTACAATGGACTACAGTGGTTCACTAAAGAAATAACAACACTCCCGGTTATGAAGCCTTTGATTCAAACCCTTCTCCTTCTCATCACGGTCGGTGCCTTTGCTCAACGGAGTGCAACGCTTCAAAGCAAGCTGGACCAGCAGGCACAACAACTGGAATCGAAAGTGATTGAGTGGAGGCGACACATTCATCAATATCCTGAACTTTCCAATCGTGAAACAAAAACAGCAGCATACATAGCCGAGCATTTAAAATCCCTCGGACTTGAAGTGCAAACCGGCGTAGCAAAGACCGGCGTGGTTGGGATATTAAATACAGGAAAGCCGGGACCTGTGATCGGACTTCGTGCAGACATGGATGCACTGCCAGTCACGGAGAAGAGTGATTTGCCTTTCGCTTCGAAAGAGAAAACAGTCTACAACGGTCAGGAAACGGGCGTCATGCACGCATGCGGACACGATTCCCATGTTGCGATCCTGATGGGTGCCGCAGAGATACTTACCCGTAACAAAAAGGACCTAAAAGGAATTGTAAAATTTATTTTTCAGCCGGCTGAAGAAGGTGCGCCTGTTGGTGAAGAGCGCGGAGCCCAGCTGATGGTGAAAGAAGGTGTTCTCAAAAATCCGAATGTGGAAGCGATATTCGGATTGCACATTAGTTCGGGCTCGCCGATCGGAGAAATATCATATCGTTCAGGCGGTCTCGCTGCCGCAAACGATGACTTTTATGTAAAGGTAAAAGGACGGCAGGCGCATGGGGCAGCACCCTGGGCATCGATCGATCCAATAGTTATTTCTTCTCAAATCATTCTTGCGCTTCAAACAATTGTCAGCCGGCAAAGTGACTTAACGAAAGATGCAGCGGTTATCAGTGTCGGAAGATTCCAGGCAGGGATTCGGGAAAATATCATTCCTGAAGAAGCAACTTTTTCGGGCACCATTCGCACACTCGATTCTGTAATGCAAAAAGATATTCATGAGCGGCTGAAGCGGACAGTAACAAAAATTGCCGAGAGTGCAGGCGCAACTGCAGAGATTCAAATCATTCAACAGGAACCCGTAACATTTAATGATCCAGATTTGACTGCCCGAATGGTCCCGAGTCTGATCAAAGCCGCTGGTAGCGCCGACAGGGTTAAGATCGTTTCGGCGGGCACTGGCGCTGAAGACTTTGCTTACTTCCAACAAAAAATTCCAGGTGTGTATTTCTCGGTTGGCGCAAGACCTGCCGACAAAACCAAGTTTGGCGCACATCATACTCCGGAGTTTTATATTGATGAAAAAGGATTTCTGACAGGGCTGAGGGCGATGCTTGATGTAACTGTTGATTATATGTATATGGTTAAATAGAAAATGTGTATGAAAAGAATTTTGATAGTCCTTCTGTTTCCTGCAGTGGTGACCTTGGCACAGGTAAATCCCAAACTCCAAAGCAAGCTTGAGATGCAGGCGAAAGAGATGGAAGGCAAGGTGATTGAATGGAGAAGACATTTTCACCAGTTTCCCGAACTGTCAAATCGCGAAACGAACACAGGAAAATATATTGCTGATCACATGAAGGCCCTCGGTCTCGAGGTGCAATACCCCGTCTCGAAGACGGGCGTTGTCGCGCTGTTAAAAGGATCAAAGCCCGGGCCGGTCATCGCGCTCCGTGCGGATATTGATGCGTTGCCCGTGACCGAACGCAATAGTTTGCCGTTCGCGTCAAAAGTGACAACGAGTTTCAACGGACAGGAAACCGGTGTGATGCATGCTTGCGGTCATGATTCACACATTGCAATTCTTATGGCGGCAGCCGAGATTCTAGCGAAAAACAAAGCTGACCTTAAGGGCACAATAAAATTTATTTTCCAACCTGCCGAAGAAGGAGCACCTCCAGGTGAAGAAGGTGGTGCAAGTCTGATGGTGAAAGATGGTGTGCTCGAAAATCCAAAAGTCGACGTGATATTCGGATTGCATATTCAATCGATGCGACCGGTTGGCACGATCGGTTATAAAGCCGGTGGCATGTTGGCCGCAGTGGATAATTTTTTCATTAAAGTAAAAGGTGTTCAGTCACATGGCGCGGCGCCATGGATGGGCGTGGATCCAATTGTGGTTTCCTCCGAGATTATCATGGGCTTGCAGACAATTGTGAGTCGACAACTGGAGCTGACGAAGGAAGCAGCGGTGATTACTGTGGGAAGATTTAATGCGGGAATTCGGGAAAACATTATTCCCGAAGAGGCAAATTTTTCAGGAACAATCCGGTCACTTGATGAAGACATGCAGAACAAGATTCACGAAAAGATCAAGCTGACAGCAACGAAAATAGCTGAAGCATCGGGGGCAACAGCGGAAGTCACGATTCGGCGTGGCTATCCTGTAACGTATAATGATCCTGCACTTACCGCCAGAATGGTTGGCAGTCTCAACAAAGCTGCCGGGGCAGATCATGTTGAAAATATCGATGCAGTAACCGGCGCCGAGGACTTTTCATATTTTCAAAAGAGCGTGCCTGGCTTATTCTTTTTTGTGGGAGCAATGCCACCGGATGCCGATCCAAACAAAGTGGCATCCCATCATACTCCGGATTTTTATATTGATGAACGAGGATTCCTTACAGGTTTGAAAGCGATGCTCAACGTCGCGATTGATTATATGTACATGCCCCAAGCCAACGTTCCCAAGAAATGAAAAACTGACAATGAAAATAACACCCTACCTGCTGCTACTGAGCGTGTCGATTACATCGGTAGCACAAACAAACCCTAAACTGCAAAGCAAACTCGATCAACAGGCAAAAGAGATCGAACCAAAAGTCATTGAGTGGAGAAGGCATTTTCATGAATTCCCTGAACTGTCCAATCGCGAGACTAACACCGGAAAATATATTGCAGCCCATCTTAAGACGCTTGGTATTGATGTTCAATATCCTGTCGCAAAAACTGGTGTTGTGGGCATTCTTAAAGGAGGAAAACCTGGACCAGTAATCGCACTCCGCGCTGACATCGATGGTCTGCCGGTCACGGAAAGAAACAGTTTGCCCTTCGCATCCAAAGTGAAGACAACATACAATGGTCAGGAAACGGGCGTCATGCATGCGTGTGGCCACGATTCTCATGTGGCGATCCTGATGGGAGTGGCTGAGATCCTTTCTAAGAATAAGCCAGAGTTGCAGGGTACGGTGAAATTTTTATTTCAACCTGCTGAGGAAGGACCGCCCGAAGGCGAAGAGGGCGGCGCAGCACTCATGGTGAAAGAAGGTGTGCTTGAAAATCCTAAAGTCGACGTCATCTTCGGTTTGCACATCAGTTCAACAGACCGCGTCGGAAACATTGGTTATAAGCAAGGCGGAATCATGGCTGCGCAAGACAGCTACTTCATAAAAGTGAAGGGACGTCAGGCACATGGAGCGTCGCCGTGGTCGGGTATAGATCCAATCGTAGTTTCCGCTCAAATCATCAATGGTCTGCAGACAATTATTAGTCGGCAGTCAGAACTCACCAAGGAAGCCGCGGTAATAACTGTTGGGAGGTTCAATGCCGGTATCCGGGAAAACATCATCCCGGAAGAGGCCATGATGTCTGGAACCATCCGGACCTTGGACAAGGAGATGCAAAGACTGATTCATGAAAAGATCAAACTAACGGCAACAAAAATTGCGGAAAGCGCTGGGGCAACAGCAGAGGTGAATATCATTAGCGACACTCCAGTGACTTACAACGATCCCTCGTTGACCACCCGCATGCTTCCCAGCCTGAACAGGGCAGCAGGAGCAGAACACGTAATGAACATTCATGCGGTGACGGGAGCAGAGGATTTTGCTTTTTTCCAACAGAAGGTGCCGGGGCTTTTCTTTTTTGTTGGGGCGATGCCATTGGATGCAGATCCAACAAAGACCGCATCTCATCACACGCCTGATTTCTTCATTGACGAAAAGGCATTTGTCACCGGAGTGAAAGCAATGCTTAACCTTACCGTCGATTACATGTACATGCCTCGCAAATAGACGTCGGCAAATAGCAAACAATGTGATACCTTTCCGACCGAAGAATGAGCAAAACGCCCCCTGGTAAGATTGGACTTTGGACCAGCACCGCTTTAGTGGTGGGAAACATGATCGGCTCCGGCGTTTTTCTTTTGCCTGCATCACTCGGCGCCTTTGGTACAATAGGCTTGCTTGGCTGGATAGGCTCTTCTGCCGGCGCAATTTGCCTCGCCCTGTTATTCAGTCACCTTAGCAAAAGAGTTCCCAACGCCTTGGGCGGGCCTTATGCCTATACACGTGTTGGCCTTGGAGACTTCGCAGCCTACTTGGTGGCGTGGGGATATTGGATCTCGATTTGGTGTACCAATGCTGCTATCGCAGTGACATTTGTTAGTTATTCTACAGTATTTGTTCCAGCGCTTGCGACAAACTCATTGCTTGCCGTGGCCACCGGACTCGGCGCTGTGTGGATACTCTCTTGGATTAATACCACCGGGGTAAAGGAAGCGGGTGCTGTACAGCTTATCACTACCATTCTTAAGTTAATTCCACTACTGCTCGTTTCATTCGTGGGATTGTTTTTTATGGAGTGGAAAAATTTTGAAATGTTTAACATTGGGACGACTTCAAATTTTTCGGCAATTACAGCCACTGCCACACTGACACTGTTTGCCTTTTTAGGGTTGGAAAGCGCAACGATCCCTTCCGGAAATATTCACGAACCAGAGAAGACTATTCCGAGAGCAACTCTTTATGGGACTATTCTCACGATCGTGGTGTATGTCATTGGTTCAGTTGCGGTCATGGGAATGATTCCCGCGGATGTGTTGAAGAATTCGAATGCACCCTTTGCAGATGCAGCAGCAATGATTTGGGGGGACAGCGCCAGATATTGGGTCGCAGCAGGCGCTATTGTGTCAACCTTCGGCGCACTCAATGGATGGATCTTGCTACAAGGCCAAATGCCGATGGCCGCAGCGCGCGACAAGCTATTCCCGGAAATATTCAAAAAGGAAAATAAGAAAGGTACGCCGTGGGTTGGCATCGTGATCTCGAGTGTGCTTATCTCGGGATTAATGATGATGAACTTCACGAAAGGTCTGACTGATACGTTCACTTTCATGATTCTGCTCACAACGGTCACCGTCTTGGTGCCCTATCTTTTTTCAGCAGCTTCATACGGCATTCTTTTGCTTCAAAATAAACTTTGGAGAAAGGAGTCCATCAGTAAATTGGTCCTGGCGGCCGCTACGGCGTTCTTCTCGATATGGGCTATGATTGGGTCAGGACAAGAGACCGTTTATTGGGGATTCATTGCAATCGTTTCTGGGATTCCGTTTTATGTTTGGATGAAACGCGTTCAATAACATCTGCGGTCAACACTGAAGAATATGAAAGACACATGCCAGTCTGAATACGGAAAGATAAGATCTGTATTCATTAAGAAAGCTGCTGATGCTTTTGTGAGCGATCAAATGCTTGATCGTGATTGGAAGAAGTTAAATTTTCTCAGTCGGCCGGATCTATCCAAGGCAAATCAGGAGTACACAAAGTTCGAGACCATTTTGAAAAGTCTAGGTGCTGAAGTTTCCTTTTTGCCAAAGGATGATACTGTTGCGATCGATTCAATCTATTGCCGCGACGCATCTATTGCCACAGACCACGGAATGATCATCTGCAACATGGGCAAACCTGCTCGGATCACAGAACCCGAGGCAGAAAGAAAGGCGTTTGAAAAAAATGGTGTCCGGATACTGGGTACCATTACAGCTCCCGGGACCGTGGAAGGAGGTGACGTTGCATGGCTTGACAAAAATACGCTTGCGATCGGGCACACATATCGCACCAATCCTGAAGGCATCAGGCAAATGAAAGAGTTGCTTGCCCCGTTCGGTATCGCCTTAGTTACGGTCGATCTTCCACACTATAAAGGGCCATCGGATGTTTTTCATTTGATGTCCATTTTGAGTCCAGTCGACAAGGACCTCGCTGTAGTTTATTCGCCATTGATGCCCATCGCGTTCAGGGAACAATTGATTGCCCGGGGTTACAGTTTTGTTGAAGTTCCGGATGAGGAATTTGAAAGTATGGGATGCAATGTACTGGCGATTGCTCCGCGGGTGTGCATGATGGTGAAAGGCAATCCGAAGACAAAGGCGGCGCTCGTTGCGGCGGGCTGCACAGTTCATGAATATGAAGGAGCGGAGATCAGCGTCAAAGGCGGGGGTGGGCCTACGTGCCTTACGCGCCCCGTTTTGAGGGAAGTTTGAAGTGTCAGACACCTTAGGTGTCTGACACATGAATAGCATCGCACGAAAACCGTACACATGGATGTAAGAAGATCCTGACAATCTTCATAGCGCATGACCACCGAAACCCCAAAAGAACTATTTGAAAAAGGATTGATATATGAAGATCAATATCAAAAAATTGATGCTATTGTTTCCGGTAAGATAGTGTCAGTATTTTATGAACTACGGACCCTGCTTTATCTGGGAGTCATGCTGTTCACCACTGGGGTCGGGATTCTCATTTATGAAAATATCGGTGAGGTCGGACACATCGTTGCCATCATCGCACTGACGGTGCTGACAGCTGCTTGCTTTTGGTATGCATTCCGCGTCGTTCCGCCGTACACGCATGCATCGGTTAAAGCTCCGACAGCTTTCTTCGATTATGTCGTTTTGTTGGGAAGCCTTCTTTTCATTTCCGTCCAGGGTTATCTGCAGTTTCGGTTCGGCTGGCTGGACAACAACCTTGGAATGAGTACGCTTGTTACCGCCGTTTTCTTTTTCTTCGTCGCGTACCGCTTTGATCATGCTGGCGTGCTTTCCCTCGCGATCACGGCCCTTGCTTCGTTCTGGAGCATAAGCATCTCACCACAGAAATGGTATAGCGGAGATTTTTTCACCGGGTCAAATCTTCATATTACGGCGCTTTGCTTTAGTACAGCACTCGCTGCCATCGCATTGATTCTTGACAGCAAAGGCATAAAAAAACATTTCACTTTCACGTATCTGAATTTTTGCCTGCTGATTTTCTTCGTCGCTGCTATCGCCGGCGTTTTCATCGGGACATACTATGGAATATTCTTATTGTTGATTTACGGGGGCTGTGTGTTTACGTATTACGTGGCGCGCAGGCATCAGTCTTTTCTTTTTCTTCTCTACGCGTTCCTCGCCGCCTATGTCGGAACCACCTATTTTCTCGGCGATGTGATAATCCGTGATGAGTTTGAAATTTGGTTTCTCTACTCGATAGCGTCGTGCGGAGGGTTTGTGTATTTCATCGTCACCTATAAGAATCATTTCAAACAACGATCATGAAAAGCGCATACAATCATGATTGGGTTTATCATCTGGCTGTCATCAAAGAGGTGAAAAGATGGTGGAAGCATGGATTCATCAGCCAGGAGCAATTCACGAAGATTTTTGAAAGTTTTAAGGCCCCTCTTTATCATCCTAACGTGATGATACGGGTGCTGCTTTTTGTCGCCACACTGCTGGCCTTATCCGGTGTGTCGGGCTTCTTCTTCCTGGTCCTCGCCGAAACAGGAACCACGTTTATTTCGATTGCTTCTGTTTTTTATGGATTGGGTTCGTTTGTTGCGCTCGAGAAATTTTTCATCGGGAACAACCACTATAAGTCGGGACTCACAGAAGCTCTACTTTATCATGCCTGTGGATTCACGATTGGCGGTGTCGCCGCGCTCACGGATATGGAGAACGTGACGCTTGTTTTGATCGTAAGTCTTGTCGTTTTTTCGTTCGCCGCAATCCGCTACCTGGATTTGATCTGTACAGTTTGCGCAACACTGACTGTTCTGGGCATTGCATTTTATGAATGCTTCATTGTTGGAGGAATTCTTAAGCAGATTATACCGTTCGTTATCATGATTCTTTTCTCATTGATTTACTGGAGGGTACTACAGATGAAAAAGAATTCTACAACGAAGATTTGGCGCTATAACTTGATAATTGTTGAATCACTTAGCTTATTGTTGATCTACCTGGGAGGAAATTATTTTGTTGTCCGCGAACTCAGCATAAGCATGATTGACATGGATATTCCCGAGAACGGGGATATCCCGTTTGCGTTCATCTTCTATTTTCTGACAGCTGCGTTACCAATCATCTATTTGTTCTTCGCAATTCGCAATAGGAACATTGTGCTCTTGCGCGTTAGCCTTGCAGTTATCGCACTGTCAGCTTTCACTTTTAAATATTATTTCAGCCTGGGTCATCCCGAAATCACGCTCACCGTGGCTGGTGCAATCCTTCTGCTCATCACGTGGGCCGTTATCAATTATCTCAAAGTACCACGCGGCGGATTTACAAAAGAGAATCTATTGTCGGAAAAATGGGGAACCATGAACGTTGAGGCGTTCGTGATATCGCAGACCATGGGTGGCAACCAGGTCACGCAAACAGAATCCTTCAAAGGCGGTGGCGGCACTTTTGGTGGTGGCGGCGCGACTGGCGATTTTTAAGGGGCCTCCACTCAAAGGCGCTAAGACCGCCAAGAAGATTCAAGTTGTTGGGCTATTTACCGCTGACAAAAACCCCTTTGCGTTCCTCTGCGTTCTCTGCGGTTTTTTGAATCACCTTGTATAGTTTCAGGCAACAACTTTAGTCTTGTATTGTCCTTTCCTGTAGAGATAGCTCATAACCATTATGAAAAAAATCGTTGCCATTTTCTGCACATTGCTTTCACTGTCAGCAATTGCACAGCATGTTCCCACTTTCGAAGATGTGATTTCTCTGCGTGGTGCAGGGAGTCCCATTATTTCTCCTGACGGAAGAAATATTGCATTCACTGTGAATACCACCGATTGGAGCGACAATAGATATGACACCGAAATATGGCTGTCGCGGGATGGAGGCAAACCATTTCAAATAACCAATACAGCAAAAAGCAACAGCACCAATCCTGCATTTTCTCCGGATAGTCAATGGCTTGCGTTCCTCGCAGATCGTGGCAACAAAACTCAGATCTATGTAATCAATCTGAACGGCGGCGAAGCGAGGATGATGACCAGGGAAGAGGAATCCATTTCCGGCTTCGAATGGACGCCAGATGGGAAAAAATTCATCTTCCTGAAGCCAGAGAAGGAAGCAAAGAATAAGAAGGAGATTGAAAAAAGATATGGTGGATTTGAGACCGATGATATGGAATTCACACTCTCACATCTTTGGCAAATCGATATCAATCCAGAAATGAAAGACCCTTCTGAATTTCCGTGCTATGAAACTTCTGATTCACTCAAGGCAAAAGCTGGTTGCATTCAGTTTCCAAAGGCACAACGACTCACCGATGGAAAATTTACCGTCACGGGTTTCAGTGTTTCACCGGATGGAAATAAAGTCGCATTCAATCATCAACCCGATCCGCTGATCAACAGCTTCACAAAATCAAATATCTCGATTGTAGATCTCGCTTCGAAGAAAGTATCATTACTTGTTTCAAACCCCAGTTCCGACGGACTGGAAACGTGGTCGCCAGATTCGAAACAAGTACTCTATTCAACGAATCTGTCCGATACGACGTCCAATTTTTACATGAACTCCAAACTGTTCACGATCAATGTAAACGATAAGTCGGTCAGGCAATTGGCAAAAGACCTTGATGAGGACTTAGGAGGAGGCTACAACTGGGAGCCGTCAGGTATCTACTTCTCGTTGTGGAACAAAACGAAACGCCCCGTTTATAAGGTCGATCCGCAAACTGGAAATTTTTCTGTATTCGTGAATGCACCGGAGCAGGTTTTCGGATTGGCCTTCTCAAAGACCGGCGACAAAGTTGCTTTTGCAGCCAGGAACGGCGACCAACTGTCGGAAATATTTGTGACGACACTGAGTAATCCGAACAATTCAACAAAGATCACATCCATGTCTGATCAGCTTTCGAATTGGAATCTTCCGACCAGCGAAGTCATCAGTTGGAAGAGCAAAGACGGTGCAACGATCGAAGGGGTACTCCACAAGCCAAAGAATTATGATCCTTCAAAAAAGTATCCGCTGCTCGTTGTAATTCATGGAGGTCCAACCGGCATTGATACACCCGCGCCGACACCGGGCTCGGTTTATCCGATTGTTCAATGGGTCGACAAAGGGTGCCTGGTGCTTCGTCCAAATTATCGTGGCTCAGCAGGATATGGTGAAAAATTCCGTTCACTCAACGTAAAAAATCTTGGTGTAGGTGACGCGTGGGATGTGCTCTCAGGCGTGGATTACCTTGATAAAAAAGGAATGATCGACAAGTCGAAGATGGGTTGTATGGGTTGGAGCCAGGGCGGATACATTTCCGCATTCCTCACCACTACATCTGATGTATTCAAAGCAATTTCTGTGGGCGCCGGCATTTCTGATTGGATGACGTACTATGTCAGCACAGACATCCACCCGTTTACGCGTCAATACCTGAAGGCAACCCCATGGAGTGATGAAGCGATTTACAAAAAGACGTCACCGATGAATTATATCAATCAAGCGAAGACGCCCACATTGATACAGCACGGTGAACTGGACAGGCGTGTTCCCATTTCCAATGCGTACCAATTATTGCAAGGTTTGCGCGATAAAGGTGTGAAGACGGAACTCATTGTCTATAAAGGATTCGGTCATGGCATCAGCAAACCCAAAGAACGGCTGGCCGCCAACTGGCATAACTGGCAGTGGTTTAATAAGTATGTATGGGGAGAAGATGTGCAGTTGCCAACTGGTGAGAAGACGGCAACAGGCAAGTAATACCGTATTTTCGCCAGCGAAGGCTAGTTCTTCCGCGTTAACATAGAATTCTGCAAACGGTCTTTTAAAATCTGAGAGACCTTGCAAACTTACATGTGATCCCGAAACACTTAACAAATATCTCCATGAGATCCATTGTCGCTTTCCTTTTAATAATCCCGGTCGTTGTTTTTGCACAAACAAGGAAGCCGATCGTCGCTTCTGACCTGATGAAGATCGCAACGACAAATTCAATTCAGATATCGCCCGACGGAAGCAAAGCCGTGATGGTTGTCAATCGCAAAGGTGTGAAGAACGACAATGAGTATTATTATATAAGGAATCTTTACGTGGTGGATCTCAACACGAATGCGGAACCGATCCAACTGACGTTTGGAGACCGGAATGATGGATCTCCTCAATGGTCACCTGATGGTAAGCAGATCGCATTCGTTCGTGCCGATGGAGACAAACCACAGATATGGATTCTTCCACTTGGCGGTGGAGAAGCGCATGCGATCACAAAATCTGAATATGGCGCGACCAACCCACGCTGGTCGCCTGATGGTAAGAAGATATTGTATTCAGCGAGTATTCCATTTTACAGTATTGATGGAAAAACTCCCTGGACCTTTGAACGTCCGGCTCGTGCACAAGGAGATGAGCCTAACTTCAAAGGCATGAAAGCCGATGAGAAAAAGAAAACGACCACATCTCCAGATGGGAGCCTCGATGACATTCGTGCCTGGCTTGCAAAGAATGCAAGTGAAAGCAATCCACGCGTATTGTATCGTCAAAATCTGCAGGCAGAATTGACCCTTCAGCCAGATGAAGATTTCGAGCACCTTTTTCTCAAGAGTATTGGTTCAGATGAGAAGCCAGTTCAACTAACGTCCGGTTACCAGGACTTCACTGCTGCCGAATGGTCAAAGGACGGGAAGACGATTCTCTGCACATCACGTGCTTATAAAATTCATCCTGACCGCGAACGCGACAGCGACTTGTGGACAATCGACGTTGATTCAAAACGTGCAAAAGAATTCTTGACCTGGCCGGGATACAGCATCTCGAATGCAACCTATTCTCCGGATGGAACACAGATATTGTTTTATGCGCAGGGAATTCAGGATCGGCACGCAACGCAGACTTCTTTAGCAGTTGTACCTACCGCTGGCGGCAAGCCGCAACTTCTAACCAGCTCTTTTGATCGCGATATTAATGGTGCTACTTGGTCGGCAGATAGCAAAACGATCTATTTCTTATCGCAAACGGAAGGAAGCATTCCCATCTTCAGCGTGCCTGCCAAAGGTGGTGCCATCACGAAAATTTTTGGCGGTGCGAATGGTGTGAATGATATGGATGTCGTTGGTGACAAAATAGTTTATGCTCTTACCGAGACAAAAAATCCCTGGGAAGTTTATTTGTTGAACATGAAAGACAAGTCAAGCCGACAGTTGACGAAACTGAATGAAAGTTGGATGAAGGACAGACTTGTCAGCACGCCAAAAGAATACTGGATCACAAATTCAGATGGAATGAAGGTTCAGTATTGGGTTCAGGAACCAATCGGGAAAAAGGATGGAGTGAAATATCCTACCATACTGAATATCCATGGCGGGCCGACTGCGATGTGGGGACCAGGAATTTTTTCAATGTGGCATGAATATCAGCTCGAGAATAGCTGGGGCTACGGCCTTGTTTACTCGAACCCACGCGGAAGCGGCGGCTATGGGGATAAGTTCAAGAAGGCAAACTTTAAAAACTGGGGAGCAGGTCCTGCATCGGATATCCTTGGTTCACTCGATGATGCGATCAAAAACAATTCATGGATCGATAAAGATCAATTGTTTGTCGAAGGCGGAAGTTATGCTGGTTATATGGTCGCATGGATCATCAGCCACGACAACCGCTTCAAGGCCGCAAATGCTCAACGCGGCGTGTATGATCTCACAACATTCCTCGGCGAAGGAAATGCGTGGAATCTTGTTCCGAATGACTTCGGAGGATATCCCTGGGATCCGGAAACAAAAAAGCTGCTCGATTCTGAGTCTCCTTACACGTATGTGAAGAACATCAACACGCCATTGTTAATTATCCACGGTGATCAGGATTTGCGTACCGGTATCATCCAGGGTGAGATGCTGTACAAGAGCATGAAGATCCTCGGCAAGCCCGTTGAATATGTTCGTTACCCGAAAGAAGGACATGAACTTACACGCAGCGGCAATCCCGGTCGCATGATGGATCACATGCTGCGCGTGATTGAGTTCTTCGAGAGGTATGCGAAGCATCCGGAGCCGGTACCGGCGGGAACGAAATAGCTTTTTTAATGGAAGAGTTTATTTATACTATCCTCTTCTTTTTGCTGAGCGCGATATCCATTACTTGGGCGAAAGAAATAAAAACAAAGGATGATCACTACTTCATCAGAGGGGGATTTTGGACGAGCGGAATTTTATGCGCGTGTAGTGGAATATATCTCGTCCTAAAGTGGATCGTTCAATTATTTCGTTGATAAGAAACAATCGCTTTGATTACGAAAAGTTTCCCACGGATCTTCACAGATATAATACACACAGATTAACACAGATCTGTGCGAATCCGTAATATTCAATCCGTGTTAATCCGTGGGAACTGCATTCGGCATTTCTTTAAACACATAGTCACATAGATCAGCACACAACACTTTGGTCGACTAAATCGAGGTTAAGTTTCCTATCTTCCTTTTCATAGGCACATAGTCGTACACACACAACCCTATGTGCCTATGTTTCCTACTGTGCCTATGTGTTTATTTTTTTTATCGAAAACAAAAAACCCAGTACAGCACTCTGCACTGGGCTTTAACAATTTTTGAACCTTAAACCTTGAACTTTGAACCGGATCTCTGGTTCGAAGCCGTTCTCTGAACACTGAACTCTGAACTAACTAACTAAACTTCGCTCCATCATAAACTCGGCAATTTGAACCGCGTTGGTTGCAGCACCCTTTCTCAAGTTATCCGCAACCACCCACATATTCAGCGTATTCGGTTGTGACTCATCTCTGCGCAGACGCCCAACAAACGTCTCATCTTTGCCATGCACGTTGATCGGCATCGGATACACGTTATTCTTCACATCATCCATAACAATCACACCCGGTGTGTTTTCCAGAATCGAGCGAACCTCATCGAGATCAAAGTCTTTATAGAACTCGGCGTTCACCGCCTCAGAGTGTCCTCCGATAGCCGGAATGCGAACCGTCGTTGCGGTAATGCCGATCGACTTATCACCAAGGATCTTGCGTGTCTCGTTCACCATCTTCATTTCTTCCTTCGTGTATGCATTCTCCAGGAACACATCGATGTGCGGGAGCGCATTCATATCAATCTGATGAGGATACACTTTCTTGCCCTCAACACCTTTGCGCTCATTCATCATCTGTGCCACGGCATCTTTGCCAGTACCGGTCACTGACTGATAAGTCGAAACGACAATTCTCTTCAGTTTATATTTTACATGCAGCGGCGCAAGCGCCATTACCATCTGAATGGTTGAACAATTCGGATTTGCAATGATCCTGTCATCAATTTTCAACACGTGACCATTCACCTCAGGCACAACAAGCTTCTTTGTGGGGTCCATTCTCCACGCCGAAGAGTTGTCGATAACAATAGTGCCCTTGTCTGCAAACTTCGGTGCCCACTCGAGTGATGTCCCTGCACCAGCAGAGAAAATAGCGATATCTGCACCGATGTTACATGCTTCTTCAATACCAATGATTGTGTACCGTTTACCCTTGAACTCCATTTCCTTACCAACATTGGCCGATGAGGCCACTAAATAAAGTTGATCAAAGGGGAAGCTTCTCTCTTCCATGACCCGCAAAACCTCCTGTCCTACGAGTCCGGTCGCTCCAACGAGTACGATTTTCATGACTGTTTTAATTTTTAGAACAACAAAAATACTATAAATGATACTTTCGATGCATGCACTTACACAAAATCATCTTCATCCTAACGTTTGTTATCAATGCTAACGTTTACGGTCAGCTTAATGATAACTTTTCCGACAACGATTTCACCAATAACCCGGCATGGAATGGTGACAATAGCAAGTTCATCATCAACACGGGCAAGCTAAAGCTTCAGGCTCCTGCCGTTTCTGAGTCAGCGTATTTATCGACGCCCAGTGTTGCCATCCACAATGCATCCTGGGAATTCTATGTCCAGATGGACTTCACGCCGAGTAGCACAAACTATGCAAAGATTTATCTAACATCTGATCGTGCTAACCTTAACGGTGCGCTCAATGGTTATTTTATCAAAGTTGGAAATACCAGCCGTGATGTTGCCCTTTACCGGCAAAACGGAACAACTGAAACGAAAATCGTGGATGGAACTGATGATCGGGTGAACGCAGCGCTCGTCAAAACAAAAATTAAAGTCACCCGAAGTGCTCTTGGACTCTGGCAGCTTTATTCCGACGTCGGACCGACAGGGACCTATTCGTTGGAGGGTTCGTTCACCGATGCTCTCAATACAGTCTCTTCCTACTTTGGCGTTGCTTGTATTTATACATCGACGCGTTCAGACAAATTTTGGTTCGATGATTTTGTGGTCACAGGCACAACCGTACCGGATACGACTCCACCGTTGGTTCAATCAATAACGGTTGGTGATGCGCAGTTGTTAAAGATCTTGTGGTCCGAGCCGCTGAATGCCTCGACCGCGCAAACACCGGAGAATTTTTCAATTGGAAAGCAGGGTTTTCCGGTTAGTGTGACATTGCAACCAGATGGACTGACAACCATCCTGAACCTTCGCGACCCATTAATGAATGGTGTCCCAAGCCTCTTAACAATAAGCGGTATTAAGGATGTCGCGGGTAACGTCATCGCAACGGTTAAGACAAGTGTGCTGTATTTCAAGCCATCATCACTCAATAATAAAGATGTAATCATAACGGAAGTATTTCCAGATCCGTCACCCCAGATTGGCTTGCCTGCGGCAGAATTTGTCGAGATCTACAACAGAAGTCCGAACCCAATCAATGTTTCAGGCTGGAAGTTATCTGACGGCAGCTCCAATGGCGTGCTTCCTTCGCAAATCATACTGGCAGGAGAATATTGGATACTAACCGCTTCATCCTCAGTCAGCCTTTTCTCGGGTAGCAGTAAAACTATTGGCCTTGCCAATTTCCCCACGCTCAACAACAGCACCGATACGCTTACTCTAAAAAGTGCGGAAGGCATGCTGCTTGATTCGTTGAACTATAACACTTCGTGGTATCGTGATGAAGATAAAATGGATGGTGGCTGGACGCTTGAACTCATCGACCCACAGAACATTTGTGCGGAAGAAACAAATTGGACTTCATCAGAAGACAAAAGTGGTGGCACGCCCGGAAGGCAAAATTCAGTCTTCGCAAATAAACCTGACCTCACCGCACCCTTTCTAATATCTTCGTTTCCGGATAACCCTACGCGCATCCGGATTGTATTCAATGAAAAACTGGATGCATCATCACTTGATCCAAACAACTATTCGCTCACTCCTCCGAGAGAAATATCACGATGTAAGTTTATTGACCGTACACGTCGGAGTATCATCATTGAGACAAGAACACAACTCGAGGCGCAAACACCATTCGAACTCAAGATCAGCAACGTGATGGATTGCAGCCACAATGGTATGAATGCGACATCGTTGCAGTTTGGATTGCCGGAAGAAGCCGATAGCCTCGACGTGGTTATCAATGAAGTTCTCTTTAATCCTAGAAGCGGAGGCGTTGACTACGTAGAGCTTTTCAATAGATCTTCAAAATATCTGAATCTCAAAGGATGGGAACTTGGGAATTTTGAAGAAGCACGTCCCACCAACAGTAAATCAGTTTTTTCAGAGAGCCATTTACTGGCGCCGAAAGGGTTTGCGGTGTTTACAACAAATCCAACGACCGTAAGCGCTCAATACCCGATCAGCGACCGGAACGCCATTTTCCTCTCAACGATGCCTTCATTGCCTGACGATTTGGGCTCTGTTTCCATCATCAATTCAAATCGACGCGTGATGGACGCTCTTTCTTATTCGCAGCATTGGCATTCACAATTGATCAATGACGATGAAGGCGTTGCTCTTGAAAGAATTGATGTCAATGCCACGAGTGCCGATCCGGACAATTGGACTTCGGCAAGTTCACAATCTGGCTTTGGAACTCCGGGCCTTCCGAACTCTCAGCAACGCAAAAGTGAAGTTTCCCCCGGAACTGTTACCGTCGTACCGGAGATATTCACTCCTGGGTTATCGCCGGCATCATTCGTACAGATCATATATACGGATGCATTTCAGGGTGCGATTGCAAATGTGAGGGTATATGACCGCGAAGGCCACATGGTGAGAACGATCGCGAATAATGAAATACTCGGGGCAGGAAATTTCTTTAGGTGGGATGGCGATCGTGATGATGGAATGAAGGCGAGAATGGGCTATTACTTCGTCTGGTTTGAAGCTTTTGACAATTCCGGAACCGTTATTACCGCTCGCAAACGCGTCATCGTAGCGGCTTCGAACTGATGTAAAAACACGTTTTTTTATATTGAAATGCTGTTTTTTAACGCCGGGAATTAATTTGATGATATTTTTTGTTTTAGGGCCAGCCGCGTATTTTTGCGCATCTTTTTAAAACCCCAGCCTGGAGGACAAAGTCATATGGCGAAATCAACAAAAAAACCGATAAAGAAAGTGGCAAAGAAAGCAAGTGGAAAAGGAAGTGTGAGTGCCAAAGCCAAGAAGGCGACAAAAGCTAAGGTGTCTTCCAAGAAAGTGAGTGCAAAGCCTGCGAAGAAGGCGGCGCCAAAAGTTGTCGCTAAAGTTGAATCAACGAAGAAGGCTACGCCTGCGAAAAAAGAGGCAACAACAGTTGCTCCTAAGCCGCAGCATAACCTGAACATCTTTCCCGCATTGACTCAACGTCCCATTGCGCATAAGCCGAAATCAACTGCTCCTGCCGCCGATGACAAAACACGTTACAGCGATGAGGAGCTCAAGGAATTTGAGACGTTGATAAAGGGTAAACTGGAAACGTCACGTGAAGAGTTCAAGATTCTGAAGGAGACGCTTAACAGGAATAACGACGCCGGCACAGACAGTACGTCGGGTGGAAATACAAAAGTGCTCGAGGATGGAGCAGAAACTGCTGAGAAAGAAAACCTCAGTCAACTTGCTGCGCGTCAACTCAAGTATATCACGAACCTTGAGAATGCCTTGGTGCGCATCAAGAACCGCACGTATGGAATTTGCACAGTTACAGGAAAACTGATTCCGAAAGAACGCCTCATTGCAGTGCCCCACACGACACAGTCGATTGAGGCGAAAATGATGCAGCACGATTAATAGATCCATACAGCCATAAACGAAACGCGAATTGGACTTCCTGCAAAATCATATTGAAGCGCTGATCTTTTGTTCCCCTTCACCGATCAAACTTGTTGATCTCAAATCATGCCTTTCTGAGATGTTCAATGCGGACGTCCCTGAAGATGATATTACCGCGGCCATCGGCCGATTGACTGATAAGTATTTGCATGAAGACTTCTCATTTCAATTGAACAAGTCCGCAGGTGGATATCAATTTCTTACCAAGCCCGCATACCAGGCAAGTATTGGGATTATGCTTAAACAGCAATCCAAGAAGCGCCTTTCAACGTCTGCCATGGAGACGCTTTCAATCATTGCATACAAACAACCGGTTTCTAAAACTGAAGTCGAAACCATCCGCGGCGTGAACTGCGATTATGCGGTTCAGAAGCTGCTCGAAAAAGGACTGATCGAGATCCAGGGAAAGGGCGATGGCGTTGGCCGTCCGCTCATCTACGGAACTAGTCAGAAATTCATGGAATATTTTGGCATCAGTGAGCTCAGTGAGCTTCCTACACCGAAAGATTTTTCACAAGAAGTCAATAGCATCGGCGAAACTCCGGAGCAACAGTAATTTTCCCGGGCCCTTTTGTGCCTATCTTAATCTTTAATTATGGCACGCAACAGTCGCTTCAACAACAATTCCGGCTCAGGCCGAAGGGATGATCGCTCAGGCAAGGGCAACGAAAGACGCCGCGATGATCGACCGGACAATAAAGGCAAAAGAAATTCTAAGTCGTATTCTGACCGCACCGGATCGAAGCCAAACAAGGACTTTAAAAAAAGGGACGAAGCAGATGCTGCGAGCCGCTCTTCGGATTCCCGCGGACAACGCCCGAAAGCTTCACCCTTTTATAAAGACCGGGGCTATGGATCTCCTGAGCGTCGGGATCCAAACAGGCAGAGCGATAGAAAACCAGGATATTCCAAACGTGAATCACCTGCGGCGCCGACAGGCAGCGAAAATGCTTCAAACAAGCCAAAAGAGAGGAAATCGTTTATCGAATCGCGTCTTGACAAACAGCGAAAGTCGCGGCCGGCAAATGCCGAGACGACACCGAAAGATGGTCTGATACGACTCAATAAATTCATTTCGAACAGCGGCGTATGCTCACGACGAGAAGCCGATGAATTGATTGCGAATGGTCTCATCACAGTGAATGGTAAAACTATCACTGAGCTTGGATATAAAGTAAAGCCGACCGACGACGTACGTCATGATGGAAAAAAATTAAAAGCCGAAAAGCCAGTCTATATTTTAATCAATAAGCCAAAAGGTTATATCACAACAACCGACGATCCACAAGAAAGGAATACGGTGATGAAGCTTATTGAAGGCGCATGTAAAGAAAGGGTCTATCCGGTTGGCAGGTTGGATCGAAACACATCTGGGTTACTGCTCCTTACCAATGATGGTGAACTGACAGACAAGCTTTCGCACCCAAGGAATAACGTTAAGAAAATTTACAAGGCCGAGCTTGACAAGCCTTTAACCAAAGCTGACTTTCAAAAGATACTTGACGGAATCCATCTCGAAGAGGGACGCGCCATGGTGGATGATCTTGCAATCGTTTCTGAAGATGGTAAGACAATCGGGATTGAATTGCATATCGGATGGAATCGCATCATCAGAAGAATATTTGAAACACTCGGTTACGAAGTAGTGAAACTCGATCGTTCAGTGTACGCCGGTCTGGATAAGAAGGAACTTCAACGCGGACACTGGAGATTTCTACGTCCTGATGAGATTATCCGCCTCAAGCATTTTCAGTAACAAGACAGGTTATTCTGAATTTTTTTGTAACATCACTTCCAATCTGATCATACATGCGAATCGGAATACACGGAAGGGATTTTCAGCAACGCTCATCACACTTTGTGGAATGGGTATTGACCCGTTTATCCCAAGACAAGAACGAGATCTTCGTTTCCGCGAAATTCCAGCGGCACTTCAAATCGAAAACAAATTTCAAAGTCAAAGTTTTTGAACACGGAGATAACCTCAGGAATCTCGACTTCTTCATCTCACTCGGTGGCGATGGAACGCTCCTTGAATCGGTTACTTACATCGGTAAAAATGAAACACCGATTCTTGGTGTGAACACCGGACGACTTGGATTCCTTGCCACCACCGGCCGCGATGAAATAGAAAAGGCGCTGGAGAACATCTTTAAGAAGAATTACAAGGTTGACGAAAGGACCATGCTTAAGCTTGACTCAGATCCAAAGTTATTTGATGGACTGAGCTTCGCACTCAATGATTTTACGATCATGAAAAAGGACACATCATCCATGATCACTGTCCATGTATTCGTTGACGGCGAATTATTGAATTCATATTGGGCCGATGGTGTCATTGTGTCAACACCCACGGGATCGACCGGTTACTCACTTAGCTGTGGCGGCCCTCTTGTGTTTCCAGAATCTGAAAACTTTGTGATTACGCCGGTGAGCCCTCATAATCTTACGGCCCGACCCATCGTCGTCTCCGATAAGTCCGAACTAACATTTCGTATTGAAGGTCGAAGCAAGAAATTCCTGGTTTCGTTGGATTCGCGATTCGAAACCGTCAATGACAAGGTGGACCTCAAGATCAGAAAAGAGAGCTTTAAAGCGCACCTGGTTCAGCTTCCAGACCAGCACTATTTCAAAACCCTGCGTCAGAAGCTAAACTGGGGCCTGGACATGCGAAATTGACCAAAAAACGCTTACCTGACGCCTAAGTCTTGAATTCATACTTTAATTGGCATAGGATAATTTCATACATTTGTTGTTGGTCAATGGCTTAGTTATGAGAAAGTTGAGTTTGCTCGTCCTCTGTTTTGCGATGCTCCTGGGAGCAGACGAGACTTTTGCGCAGTTCAATAGGTCGGAGATCAAAAAGAGCAACAAGCGGATGGGCGCCTATCGAGGAGCCAAATCCAAATTCGGAAAGGAAAAGATATATCAGTCACTTGGGTTTTCCCTGAATGCCATGAATTATTATGGCGACCTTTCCCCATCACCTAAAAAGATAAGCACAGATATTTCATACACTCGCCCGGGTTTTGGACTCTCTTATTCTAGGAGAATGGGCCCACGGTTCACGATGCAAGGGCAATTTTTGTTCGGAACAATTAGTGGCTCAGACGCGGAATCGGCAGACAAGGGTGATCTTTCGAACGGCGTGTTCAGATATAAACGAAATCTCTCTTTCCGGAATCAGATCAAGGAACTTTCGGTTGTCGCCATTTTTGATCTGTTTGAAAATTCAGCTACTTACATGAGTCGAGCCAAATGGACTCCATATGTTTTCTTAGGAGTTGCAGGATTCTTACATAATCCTCAGGCCAAAGCACCCGCCACTGACTTACAGGGAAATGCTCTTCCACAGGCAGGAAGTTGGGTCGATCTTCGGCCCCTCGGCACAGAAGGACAATATTCAAAGCTTGATCCCACCGATGTGAACTATGGAATTCAGCCTTACTCTTTGCTGCAGGTTGCCATTCCGTTTGGTGTTGGTGCAAGGTTCCGCCTGAACGAAGTGTGGGACCTTTCAGCAGACGTTGGTTTCCGCTACACGTTCACCGATTATCTCGATGACGTCAGCGCAAACTATGTATCGCTCACGAAGTTGAATAGCCCGCTGGCACAAGCGTTATCATATCGCACGAATGAATTGTATGGCGGCAACCCCCCGAATCCTCAGCCTTCAGGAATACCGGGTGTGAATGTTGAAGCGGGTTACGGATCAGAATACAAGGAAAATTACCGTGGAGGAAAGAATCAAAAAGATATTTACACGGTGTTCAGCGTCAAGATATCATATATCATCAGTCCTTCGTTTCATAAGGCAAAATTCAGATAATGATACCAGGGAGCAAGTCCCATTTGGTAGTTGCGCTTTTAACCACACTCGTCGTCACAACGTCGCAGGCTCAGCTTAGGCAACGTTCTGAGGTTGGCATTGGTCTGGGCACATTTAACTACACAGGCGACCTGGTTCACACATATAATTTTAAGTTTTCGAAACCGGCATTCACAGTTTTTTATCGAAACAACCTCAGCAAAGTCATCAGCTTCAGGGCCAGTATCACTGCTGGCAAGCTTGGAGCAAGTGATGCGGATGCGCCGTTGGACGCGTTCGCCGTTAAGCGGAATGCCTCTTTTGATATTTTCCTCATGGAGATATCCGGGGTGTACGAATACCATTTTCTCGACTGGCGCGACAACAAAAGAAGACTTCGGTTCACACCTTATCTCTTTGCCGGCCTTGGCTTGTTTACAATCTCCGGTGTTCCCAATAAGACGGAACAGTACAGCAATGTGCAGCTTGGAATTCCGTTCGGAGGCGGAATAAAATATGTCCTAAACCCCAAGTACTATTTGTCGCTGGAATTTGGTGTTCGCAAAACATTTTTCGACTACCTCGACAACATATCCAATTCAGACCCTTCTTTCAAAAATTATCAGTACGGGAATAAGTTCGACTACGATACCTACTACTTCCTGGGGATCACGATTACAAAGACCTTTTATGATATCCCCTGCCCGACGAATCCCTACAAATAGGTGATTCTCCCAGCGCAACCTTTTTCCCGCACTTTTCATCTTTATTACGCTGGTTTGCAATCAATTGGATAGTGTGTAAATGTCGGAAATAGGCTACTTTTGCGGTCCTGTGGCTTCTTTTAAAGACCAAATCGACCGCTCTAACCTGCCTCAACATATCGCCGTCATTATGGACGGAAATGGTAGGTGGGCCAAAAAGAAAGGTGCTGCCCGAATCTTCGGGCATCGCAACGCAATACAAGCGGTCACGGATGTCACCGAGGGTTGCGGTGAGCTTGGAGTGAAATACCTCACGCTCTACGCCTTCAGCACGGAAAACTGGGGTCGGCCCAAAGAGGAAGTGGACGGATTGATGGAGCTGCTGGTCAATACGATCAAACAAGAGATTAATAATCTGATGGAGAATCGTGTGAAGCTCCGCACGATCGGCGATATATCACATCTTCCGGCAGCTTGCCAAAAGAACCTCAGCGAGGCAATTGAGACGACAAAAAACAATACCGGCCTCACCGTGTTGCTGGCATTGAACTACAGCGGTAGATGGGAAATTCTCAAAGCTGCACGGCGCCTTGCTGAAGATGCACAAAAAGGCCGCCTTCATCCGGAAGATATTGATGAAAATATGTTTGCGGGCGCGCTTGAAACTCATGGCGTTCCTGATCCCGAGCTCCTCATAAGAACAAGCGGTGAACTCCGCATAAGTAACTTTCTTTTGTGGCAGATCGCTTATACTGAGATTTTCATAACGAAAACGCTTTGGCCGGATTTCAGAAAGGAAGATCTCTACGAAGCCATTTATTCATATCAACATCGCGAAAGAAGATTTGGAAAGGTGTTGGAACCGAACGCCTGAATACGATGAGAAGGATTTTGATTTTATGCATTTTGGTGATTTGCGGACTTTCGGCGTCTGCCCAATTCAGGCGAAACCGTGACAGGACTGCTGAGCCACAGCCAACCGAAGAGAATACATCCCAGCAAGCACCCAATTATAATAGTCCCAACGAGTATTACATCGCTGGAATTGATATCAGTGGGTTGAATGTCCTGGATAAGAACGCGATGATTTCGTTGACGGGCCTGAAAATCGGTGATAAGATTAAGATCCCGGGCGATCAAATCGCTACTGCCATCAGAAAATTATGGAAGCATGGACTTGTTGGTGATGTGACCATCAGCGTCGAACGTCTCGAAGGACAAAATGCCTATCTGATGGTGAACCTCGCAGAACGTCCACGACTTACCGATTTTTATTTTCGTGGAATTCCCCACAGCAAGGAGTCATCACTGAAAGATGACATGAAGCTTATCAAAGGCAAGATTGTTAACGATGCCATGGTGCGCAATACCGAGTTGTCGGTGAAGAAATTCTTTGCGAAGAAGGGATTTCTTAATGCGGAGGTCAAAGTCGTTCAGGAAAGAGATACCCTTAACCGCGGAGGTGTTCGCCTGCGCATCGATGTTGACCTTAAACAGAAGGTGCGCATCAACGAAATTATTTTTGAGGGCAACAAAAAAGTTGCGGACGCAGCGCTCAAAAAACAATTGAAGAAAACGCATGAGCACGCACGCGTTTCAATCCATCGTACCATTATTGGAGCACTGCTTCATACACCAGTGAAGAAATACAAGGAAGCACTTGACTCCAGTCGCAAAATATCTTTTGCCCAGGTAAAACAATTTGTCAACAGGAACATTAAGCTGAACTTTTTTGCAGGCTCGAAATTCCTTGCCAAAGAATTCGAGGAGGACAAGAAAAGGATGGTGGAATACTACAATACCCAGGGATTCCGCGATGCAGAACTCATTTCTGATTCGGTGGTGCGTCATAACTCTAATAGCATCGACATCATTTTCAAGATGTATGAGGGTAAGAAATATTATTTCCGGAATATCTACTGGACAGGAAACTACATTCATTCGTCGGCAACCCTGAATAAGATCCTCGACATCAGGAAGGGCGATGTTTACAATAATGAGCTCATCCAAAAAAAGACTTCATTCAACCCCAAGGGAGCCGACATCAGCGGATTGTACATGGATGACGGTTATCTCTTTTTCCGTGTGACACCGGTGGAAGTGGCGATCGTGGGAGATTCGATCGACATTGAAATGAGAATTTTTGAAGGTGAGCAGGCTACCATCGACAAGGTGCTCATCAGTGGAAACGAGCGTACGAGCGATCACGTGATCCGGCGCGAACTCACTACCATTCCCGGGCAGAAATTCAGAAGGTCGGACATCATCAGGACGCAGCAGATGCTTTCTACCATGGGCTACTTCAACCCGCAAAAGGTCGAGCAGGATATTCGCCCGAATCCAACTGCGGGAACTGTTGACATAGAATGGAAAGTGCAGGAACAGTCAAACGACCAGATACAATTATCCGGTGGATGGGGTGGATATTATGGCTTTGTGGGAACAGTGGGATTGACCTTCAATAATTTCTCGATGCGCAACCTTAAGCATTTCGAGAAATGGAAACCGTTGCCGGTCGGTGATGGACAACGCCTGGCGGTACAAGCACAGGCCAACGGTAAATCATTCCAAAGCTATACGCTATCCTTTACCGAACCGTGGCTCGGAGGTAAGAAGCCAAACGCATTTACTGTCAGCCTTACGCATTCAATTTCCCGCAGGCCGAACAGTAACTATGAATTCACAGATGATTTTTCACTGAAACAAAGTGGTATAACGTTATCTCTTGGTAGACGATTGGAATGGCCAGACAACTACTTTACACTCACCAACTCACTGTCCCTGCTCGTTTATAATTATAACAACTACTTGTACGGCTCAACAGCCTTACCAACAGTTGGAGCAACTAACAGCATCATGCTGAATACGACGCTGGCGCGGAATAGCATTGACAATCCGATGTTTCCTACGTCAGGATCACAAATATCATTGAGCTTATCGTTAACACCGCCATACTCGTTGTTCCGCGATCCTGGTTATATCAATGACGTGAACGAGCGTTACAAATGGCTTGAATTGCATAAGTGGATGTTCGACGCGAAATTCTATATCAAGCTTCTCGGAAGCCGTAAGCCCGATGGCCGCAGTCTGGTCATGGAAGCGCGCACCCACTTCGGTTTTATCGGAAGATATAATCCGGCACTGCCGCAAGGACCTTTTGAAAGATTCTTTATGGGTGGTGCAGGTCTCGCCGGTGGCTTTAACTCTTATGTTCTCGGTCAGGAAATTGTTGGTCTTCGCGGATACGGTGATAACCTGGTAACGCCGCCTTTGTATGCACTGCGTAACTCACAGGCATCAGGAACCATTGAAGGCGGAATTGTTTATGACAAGTTTGTGATGGAATTGAGGTATCCTGTTACAACCAGTCAGACAGCAACCATTTACGGGCTTGCTTTTGCGGAAGCGGGAAACAACTGGGACAATTTTAATAAGTTCAATCCGTTCAATTCAGTGAGATCGGCCGGCTTTGGCGCCAGGATATTTATGCCTGCATTCGGGTTGATCGGACTGAACTGGGCTTACGGATTTGATGCGCTCCCGGGAGCGACGAACATCAGCGGAGCACAGTTCCATTTTACAATTGGTCAGCAAATCCGCTAAAAAGTGAGGTTTTTAAGCACGATAACGCTCCTGTTAGTCTTCGGCCTGAATTTTGCCAATGGTCAGAAATTCGGATACATCGACACGAACTTTATTTTAAGCAAGATGCCGGAATACGCGAAAGCGCAGAGTGAGATTGACCAGCTCTCCACCGGTTGGCAAAAGGAAGTAGAAGACATGTCAAGGAATGTGGAGAACCTCTATTCGTCTTTGAAGGCCGAAGAAGTTCTGTTAACTGAAGAAATGAAAAAAGAGCGCCTGGATGCTATCCATAAGAAGGAAGGTGAGTTGAAAGAATACCAGCGCAAAGTATTTGGCTTCGGAGGATTATTTTTTTTGAAAAAACAGGAATTGATTAAACCTTTGCAGGATAAAGTCTTCGAGGCCGTTGAGAAAGTAGCCAAGCAGAACAGGCTCGCCATCGTTTTCGATAAGTCAGGTGAATTGGTGATGATCTATACTGACCCGCGCCATGACTATACAGATTTTGTGCTCGAAGAGCTCGGTCTGGGAGACCCGAACGATAAAATTAAATAACACTGACAAATGAAATTGGTACCCGCTTTTATTTTCGTGCTGCTATCCGTCGCAGCTTTTGCACAGACCACAGGAAATCAGAAAGTGGGTTTTGCAGATTGGGATTACATGCACAGGAGTACGAAAGCAAAGTGGATTACTACCAAAAGAATGGTGCTACAATGCTGGATGCCGTGCGCAAAGACAAGGAGAACGAGCTCACCCAACTTCAGCAAAGTATCCAGAAGTTCCAGCAGGATGCACAGGCGTCTTTGCAAAAAAAACAGAACGACTTGATGGAACCTGTTTTCAAAAAAGTCGGAAAGGCAATTGACGACGTAGCAAAGGAGAATGGCTACACATTTATCATCAATCCACAATTGGTTGGCGGCGGAGATATCCTCCTTTACCAGGACAACAAGTTTGACATTTCCACATTGGTTCTCAAGAAAATGGGAATCACCGTTACAGCGGCGGCCCAACCGAAATAATCAGCTGGCATTACAAACAAAACACGCAAACATCAACACATGAAAATAAAGTCTCTGGTATTCCTGGTTATAATTCTGGTGTCCATCCGGTCGCTCGCACAGGAGCAAGTTGGCACATCGCAAAAAATTGGCTATGCCGATTGGGAATACGTTTTTAGCAAAATGCCCGAGTCAAAGCAGATTGACACTCAGATGAAAACGCATAGCTCACAGCTTGAAGCGCAGCTCAAAGCCAAGTACACAGAATATGAAGCAAAGCTGAAAGCTTACCAGACTAGTGCAAGCACGATGCTGGATGCGGTGAGAAAGGATAAAGAAACCGAGCTCACGCAACTGCAGGAAAACATTCAAAAATTTCAACAAGATGCGCA